>JAEACG010000001.1 GCA_016401345.1 Fictibacillus nanhaiensis
ACAGATATGGCTGTTAAGTATATTCATAGATATCTGTTCATGAAATCAAACTTAAATGTGGTTAAACTGTCTAAAAAGATATATTTAGAAAAACTCACATGAAAAACATTATAGTTATTTAAATTTTGTGACAGTGTGGTGATTAATTCTGAAACTTGATGAAAAGATTAAATTTAGAAATTTACCTGATGCATTCAAAGAACATTTAAGCTTCTTTGCATCATATCAAATTAAACAAATAATAGGGGCATTCACGTTTATTGGGCTTGATTTAGTAATTATTATGCCCTTGCTTTTCCCGTATATTGAGGAGGTGTTATTTGTAACCCTTCCCTTAATTCTCCTTATTAATGTTTGGGCAATACGGTTATTAATCAAAAAAACATCTGAAACTGAATTTGAGAGTTTGCTATATTTAGGATTTTTAGGTGCTGTAGGATCTTTCTGCTATTTCGTTCTAACCCAAAAAATGAGTTATTGGTTATTAAATATTAATACTCCTTTATATTACGTAATTTCATTTGTTTCATATGTTTTTTTAATTCTCGTTTTCATTTATCAAAAAAATAAAAAGTTCTCCACTATTCAAATGGATGATAAAAAGAATAAAAACAGTTTGACCTCGAAGAAAGCACTAAATTGGTCAGTACCAGCTGGATATATAATTGTTCATATTCTACTGAACCAATCATCTGTTTTGCTTCATACTTATATGGTAATTATGTACTCAGGGCTTTTGATATTTTTTACAGATATTTCAGCGAAGTTTTTCCATAGATACTTGTTTATGAAATCAAATATACACTTAGTGAAGCTGTCGAAGCTAAAGACTTCAAAATTAAATGCAAAAAAAATCTGATATTAAACTTCAATTTTACCTTCACATATAATCTCTTAAATTATGAATATAGTGGCATAGTCTATTACTTTCAGGTGGAAATAAAAAATTAATGATGATTTATGGCAGAAAACAACTTGTTATTGATGAAAAAGAAGTACAATATGATTATATTTCGGTTCCTTATCCTGAGGGACACATCAATGAAGAACATACATATGTTTTTAACCATTTTTAGAGGATATGAGAACGAAGAGGAACAAGAATTTCAGCTAGTGTTAAACTCTGTAAATCAGTAGGGAATAATATTACTAGGAATAGATCATTCATGTATTTGAATGATCTAATTTTTTTACTATGAGAATCATTTTTTATGAAAACATTAACATTGTTTTAGTGAAAAACTTAATAATAGATAAGGAAAGGTAAATCAAAACAATGAGAAAACATATGGGCATCGCATCTATACTAATCCTTTTAACCACCTTACTTATTTTACAATTCGTCATTGAGAACCGATTAAGTGAAATTGGTTTTATCATCCTTTTAGTCGGGGTACTTTTAGCATTTATAACAGCTTTCATTAGTACGAAAGGTTTCTGGCGTTCAACTGCATTCAGCGGTATCGGTTTGTTCTTTATTATCTTTATTTTTGGAGTTTTATCTTTCATCGGAGTAATATAACCCTTCTTTTATATCGTGTTATAAGATATAATCTTAATAAACGATGTAAAAAGAGGTGCTTATCTTGTTTAGTCCGTCAAAGTTAAATCAATATTGGACAGACATCTATTTTCATTTACATTATCCACATGGTGAGAAAATAACTCATCAAATGGTACGGATTCTACAATTGATTGATAAAAAAGAGAGGGTAGTTGTAAATGATGTAGCGACTCATCTCGATATCTCTCACAATACCGCGTCTGAGCATGTAAAGCGGATGATTCAGAAAAATTATATAGAAAAGAAACGTGATCAGGAGGATGAAAGAAAAGTCATTCTTCGGTTAACCGATTGTGGCACAATCGTACTTCATGAGAACACGAGTCTTGATGAAGAAAAGTTGAATCATATTTTTAGTAGTATGGATGAAGTTGAAAAGGAGTTAATCTCAAAGGCATTCAAACTCCTAAGTGAGCGTGCAAAATCATGTATGTAGTTATGAAAATTTTAATTTCTGCAGGAGTTATAGCAGCTGTTACCGAAATTGCTAGAAGGTTTCCTAGTTTTGGTGGGGTGGTGGCTGCTCTTCCACTTGTCAGTTTGTTAAGCATCATTTGGCTTTATGTACAAGGAGAGCCAACCAAAGCGTTAAGCAAATTTGCTCTTGGCGTTCTATGGGGATTTCCGGCGACTGCCGTTTTATTAGTGATTGTATATATTTCATTAAAGCACTCATTATCATTAATCACCTGTTTAGGTTTAGGTATAAGCGGTTGGTTTCTATGTATTTTGCTTCAAGAGGTAGCTATAAAGTTCATAAAAACGATTATCTGATTACCAGACATTTAATTCCGTAAAGAGGTGAAAGTATGCAAAATACAAATCTCCCCACAAAATTAGGAAAACCCGCTGAAAGAGCTTTGACATCTGCAGGCATATCTTCAATCGAGCAACTTACAGATTGGAGGGAATCAGATCTTAAGAAATTACACGGAATAGGTCCGAAAGCGATGGGACAACTTCTTGCTGCACTCAATGAAAGAGGACTGTCTTTTAAGAAATAACACAGTGTTTTTATACATATAAAGGAGAACGCTTACATGTTAGATCAGACTACACTCGTAAAAGCAACAATTAGCGATGCAGTACAGTTAACTGCCATTATGAAAAAAACGTTTGATGGCGAAGCAGAAAAATGGCTTACGCATCTAGATACCATCGACTTCAATATACAGCCACCAGGATACACATCTGTTGAAATGACTAAATATATGATTAGAGAATTAGAATATTTCAAAGTAATGTACGATGGTATTCTTGTTGGAGGAATCATAGCCACCATCTCAGGAAAGTCATACGGCAGGATTGATCGAATTTTTATTGATCCAGATTACCAAGGTAAAGGGATTGGTTCTTTAGTTATAAACTTAATTGAAAAAGAATTTCCTTATGTAAGAGCTTGGGATCTTGAGACGTCGAGTAGACAGCTGAATAACCATTACTTTTATAAAAAGATGGGGTATGTTGTGACCTTTGAAGGTGAAGAAGAGTTTTGTTTTGTAAAACATATTAAGCAGCCGTTTCAACATGAGAGTATGATGAAAAATCAAACCTTATCTCATCATCAATATGAAAACTCTGATCTAAGTCATTCTGAATATTACCAAGTTACGATGGAATGTTGTTCGATAAGCAACAGTAACGTAAGTCAAATACATATGAGCAATTGCAATCTAAGTCGTTCAAAGTTTCAAAATATTAACTATAGAAATACAATGTTTGCCGATTTGAATTTATCTGATAGTGAATTCATTTACGTGACGTTAAGTGGTGCCCAATTCATAGACACAAATCTTGGTGACAAAGGGAATCCTCTTCTATTTAACAGGTGCGATCTTACTGGTTCCAAACTAGTAAATTGTGACCTTAAACATGTTGAAATTGAAAAAAGTGATATTACCGGTATGAAGATAGATAACATTCCTGTAGAAGATTTGCTTCACTTGTACTATCAATCTAGTAAACATTAAGAACTTCATGAAAAAAGAAAGGCGATGAAGAAAATGATAGAGCAACTAAACGGTCAAGAATTTGAAATTAGAGGCAAAAAATTATATGTAGAACGTTACGGTACTGATGATAAACCAGCTATCCTTTATCTTCATGGAGGTCCTGGGGAAGGATGTCATGATTTTTCTTTTCATCAAGCTGAAAGATTAGGAAAGCATTTCAATCTAATTTTAATAGACCAAAGAGGAGTTTGTCGGTCTGAAAACATAGAAAAGAATGAACCCTTTGGCTTTCAAGATTTAATCGATGACTGTGAAGCTCTTCGAGAACTTTTACATATAAAAAAGTGGTCACTTATTGGTCATTCATTTGGTGGATTTTTAGCTCTAGCTTATGTTCGGCAACATCCTGAATCTATAGAAAAAGTGATTTTCGAGGGACCAACTTTTGATTTTGAACTAACATCGAGAAGTCTTATCAGAAAGACTGCACATTTACTAAAAAAGTATGGCAAACACGAACTATACGAGAAAGGTTTGTTACTTGCTGAGGGGAATCATACCATTCGTGAATTAACAGAAGAATATATGAAGTTGAGTGATGAGTTAGGTGAGAACCGTATGGAGATCTATCGGCATAATCATAATAACCCAACGGATTATTATTCATTTTATTCTGAGGAAGAATGGGACGAATTCTATGACCGTTCAGAGCACCACTACAATTTGTTAAGAGAAGAAGGCAAGATATTTGATTCTTTGTTAGATGACATAAAGTTTGTTGAAAATCCGGTGTTGTTACTCGTTGGAAAATATGATGCTTGTACGTGTGAAAAGCATTTTGAGGTGTTCGAGCGAGATGCTATTAACGGAGAAATATTAATCTTTGAAGAAAGTGGTCACACTCCTCATTACGAGGAGTCAGAAAAGTTTAAGGAAGTTATCATAGATTATCTGCAATCTTAGGATTAGAAAGACCATGTTTCGTAGCTGGTCTTTCTTTTAAATTTAACGGCCTTTTTAAAATACGTCTTCTAAGCTGTTTTGAAGAAGAGGTGTTTTTCATTCTTTTGTGTAACTAGAGAATAAACATTTAACATATAGAGGTGAAGAGATGAAACTCGTATTATTATTTGGCCCGCAAGCGGTTGGGAAGATGACTGTTGGGCATGAGTTAGAGAAAGTCACAAAATTAAAGCTTTTTCATAATCACATGACGATCGATCTTGTTACACCGTTTTTTGAATATGGTTCTGATGAGGGAAGAAGACTGGTGAAATTGTTTCGTTCAGAGATTTTTCAAACATATGCGAAGAGTGATCAGTATGGAATGATATTTACATATGTATGGGCGTTTAATTATAAGGAAGATTGGGAGTTTGTTGAAGGTGTGTGCCAGGTGTTTGAGAAGGAAGGAGCAGAGATCTATTTTGTCGAACTTGAATCTGATCTAGAGACAAGACTTAAGAGAAACACGACTTCTCATAGGTTAGACCATAAACCTTCTAAAAGAAATATTAAGTGGTCGGAAAATGATGTAAAGACATCGATGGAAAAGTACCGTTTGAACTCTGAAGAGGGAGAGTTAAAAAGAGAAAATTATCTGCGAATCAACAACGAAAATTTAAACCCTGATGAAGTAGCTGAACAAATAAAATATACATTTAACTTATAAAAAAAGGACCTAAGAGGTCCTTTTTTGCTGCTTATACGTGAAAATCTGGTGCTTTATCTGCCACTAGGTTTAATTGGATGCCGTGTTCCAAATACGCTTTTAGCCCACACAATACCATTGTATATCCTCCCATTGCATCAATGGCATGGTTTAGTACCTCATCACCATCACCGGTAAAACCAGCATTTGTGATGTTAACCATAGTTTCATTATTGTTGCGAGAAGTAAATGACCACTCCACTGTTGTTCCATTGGAAGATTCAATTAAAATGCGTTTATTTGTTTCTAATTCTTTAACTAAAATCTCGTCGGAAACTCCGTACATTTCCCATTCCCACAAGACTTTTTTTCCTTCTGATAGTCTTCCACTGCTTTTAGTGAACCAGAATTTTGTGGTGATGTCAGGCTCTATAAAAGCTTCAAATACGAGGTTAGCTGGTTTCCTAATAAGCATTTCTGTACGTACGACAGGATTCGTTTTAATAGATTTATTCATATATTCTCCTTTTCTTAATACGTTTCTCCATGGTTTTATTACATTTTATTATAGAAGAATTAGTCATTAGGAACAACGCTTCTATAGAGTTTTATTTACAATGATTCACATAATCTTTTGTAATTAGTGTGGTAAAATGATCACCAATGTTATATAGTGTGTATATAGATATAAACACTATAACAGTTACAAAAAGGTGGATGATGTTTATGAACCGATGGCAACAAGCATTTCGGCTATCAAAATTTGAATTAATACATTCAAAGAAAAGTATTTTATTTTTACTTTTTTTATTAGCGCCATATTCGTTTTTCTTGACGATGTCTATTGGTTCTTACTTAGAAGAGCACTTTATGCTGTATGATATTTTCTTTTTACTTACTTTTGGTGTTGCAGCCATATGGGCTAAACCAAAGGAATATCAATACCAAAAACTTTCTGACAATATGTGGGCACAACCTTTTACAGTCTTTCTTAACCAACTTCCTATTCCAAGAGAGATTGTGGTAAGAAGCCGATTTATTATTTATTTTATTTACTCACTTCCGTTCCATCTAGCAGTATTAGTGATCATGTATAGCTTTGCTCCTGAATTGCGACAAACGTTACCGCCTCTTGAGTTTATAGCATTTTCACTCATCTGGCTTAGCTTTGGCATTTGTTATGGAAGTGTATATCCGGCGAGTGATTCAGGAGATAAAGTCACGAACGTGAAGATGGCGTTTTACGCAGTTGTTTTATTGGGAAGCTTCTCGTTAATATTATTTGCTGTTCCTTATCTCTCGAGTTACGGATTAGTTGGACTCACCATTGTGCTTGCAAGCAAATGGCCCATTGTTTCATCTTTGATATCCGTCATCGCAGCGGGTGCAAGTGTTGAATTTTGGATGAGATATATGAAAAAACACATGAATAAATTGGATTATTTTCAGTAAAGAAGGGAGGAAGCATTTTAATGGAACTTCCTATTAAGCTTTCTAGAGATTCCAGGGTTCCCATCTATCACCAGATAGAAGGACAAATTAAAGCACTAATTGTTAGTGGTAAGTTACCAGCAGGTTCACCTCTTCCTTCCATTCGAGCACTTTCAAAAGATTTAGAGATCAGTGTCATTACTACTCGGCGTGCTTATCAAGATTTAGAGTACGGAGGCTTTATCAAAACAACGCAAGGGAAGGGAACTTTCGTTGCTGAAGTGGAGGTAAAAAAGATGGAGAAATTAGCTGTATCATCTGTTTCTGAAGCGATTGAAAAAGGTGTAGAGACCGCTCTTCGACACAATTACTCAGTAGATGAAATTCGATCAGTGTTTGAAGAAGTGCTAGCAAGACTTAAAGATAACGATCGAGGTGGTAGTGAATGAAGCTATGTACACAAATTGAAAGAGTAGAGAAAACAGTAGATGATTTCACAGTGGGTCCAATAGATCTAGATATTGAACTCGGTACGATTACGTCACTAATTGGCAACAACGGTGCAGGGAAAAGCACACTCATAAAAATGATGATGAACCTCGTTAAACCGGACAACGGCCTTCTGTTGCATTTTGGAACAAATATAAAGACCAGTGAACATTGGAAACAAGATGTTGCATATCAACCACAATCTGTTCTAGGTTGTGATTTGTTAACTGGAAATCATCTCAGAGATTTAATGGCACCTTGGTATAAAAACTGGGATCAAGAAATGTTTATGAATCTTGTAAGAATTTTTGAAATCGATCTTAATAAACGTTTTGGAAAAATGTCTAAAGGCATGCAGCAAAAACTTAACATTGTTTTAGCTCTCTCTAAGAACACAAAACTTTTAATCTTAGATGAACCCACTGCCAATATGGATATTCCTTCAAAACAAAAGTTAATGAACATTCTTGTGGGTTGGATGGAAAGAGATGAGAGAGCGATTGTTATTGCTACTCACCAAGTTGATGATATTAAGAAGTTAGCAGATTATATCGTGATCATGAACGAAGGCAAAGTATTAGGTAAATACGAAAAAGAAGAATTAGTGTACCGATACAAGCGCTATTGGTTTGAAGATGGGTTAGAGATTGAAAAGATTCCTGGTGAGATCGACCGTTTGAACGATCGTTTGCTCATTTCTAATAATGTAGATCAAACAGACACATTCTTGAAGAAAAATGAAATAAAAATTATGCAATCAGAGGTTTTAGAAGTAGAAGAAATTATTACTTACATGCTAATGGGGAGGTAAGAGAAGATGAATGAGCGCATATTGAAAGTAGAGCGATTAGGGAAATCGTTTAAAGATAAGAGAATTATTTCTGATATCTCTTTTGAAGTACATCGTGGTGAAATCATGGGGATTCTTGGGCCGAATGGTGCTGGGAAATCTACAACGATCCGGAACATTATGGGCATTATGTATCCAGACGAAGGATCTATTCATTTTCATGGAAATTCTGAGATTCCTCGTCATAAGATAGGCTATTTGCCGGAGGAAAGAGGTTTATATAAAAACGTAAATGTGATGGATATCTTGCTTTATTTCGCCGAACTTAAAGACTATCCACAAAAAAAGGCGAAGAAACGTGCTCTGGAGTATTTAGAAAAATTCGGACTTGCTGGTAAAGAGAACACAAAGGTAGAAGAGCTTTCAAAAGGGATGGGGCAAAAAGTTCAATTGATCGCGGCGATTATTCACGAACCAGAACTGCTTATTTTAGATGAACCATTTTCAGGTCTTGATCCTGTAAGTCAAGAAGTATTTAAAGAAGAAATTAAAGAACTTGCAGCCAATGGCACAGCAATTCTCCTGTCATCTCATCAGATGAACATGGTCGAAGAATTATGTGATCGATTATTTATGATCCATCGAGGCAAGAAAGTGATCTATGGTGAGATGGAAGATGTAAAGAGAGAATACGCAAACTTCAAATGTACGATTATTGGTGACAACCCTGAAGAATTGTTGCGTAATATACCCTCTGTTCATCGCGTTGAAAGTAAAGAGGATCGAGCGATTCTTTACTTAGAGCAAGACGTACACATCCCGACCTGGCTTAGAGAGCTGCCAGTAGAGTTGAATGTATATGAATTAATAATCGATCGTGTATCTCTTCATGAGATTTTTATTGATATCGCTTCTGATAAAAACATGATTGTGAAAGAAGGTGTGAAATATGCGTAACAGCTGGAAAGTAGCTAAGTGGGAACTTAAGCGGAACATGAAAAATAAATCTTTTATTATCTCACTCCTCTTGACGCCGCTATTATTTATCGTGTTCGCTAGTTTCCCTACACTCCTTGAAAAGCTGGAAGGAGAACCTGATTCAGAGAACGTTACAGTATATGTGAAGGATGAACTGAACCTTTTTGATGATATTGATTCATTGGTTAAGTCTCAAGATTTATCTTGGAAGATGGAAGAAGTGACAGGTGATTCAAAAAAGATACTCAAAGAGATAGAATCATCCGAAAACCAAGCTTATGTGGCATTGACAGATAATGCGGTAAAAACAGGAGAAGTGAAGGTTTTCACAAGTAATGAAATGCCTGACACCTTTTCAAGTGAAGTGCAGTTTCTACAAGAGCCACTGCGTCAGGTGAAATTTGATCAGCTTAACCTTTCTCCTGAAGTCGTTCAATCGATAACAAAAGGGATAGAGATCAAGTCAGAAGAAGCTTCAACACAAACTGATTCAGGCTCTCTAAATCCGTCAGATAAACAGAGTGCGGATGACAGCTCAATGGAACGCATCATCCCAGGAGCATTTGCTGGTATCGTCCTTTTTTCAATCGTTATGACAGGTATGATGATCTTCCAGAGTGCCTCTCAAGAAAAGAAGGAAAAAGTAGCTGAGATTGTATTATCCTCCGTAACACCTGGAGACTTAATGCAAGGGAAAATCATCGGTTATTTCATATTAGGACTTGTTCAAGTAGGAACTTGGCTATTACTCGTTGTTCCGATTGCAGCATGGAGATATGAGCTGCCAGTCATGGAATATCTCTTTGTACCGGAACTATTGCTCTTGCTAGCGATCTCTATAGCCGGTTACTTGATGTTTGCTGCTATTTTCGTTGGTATTGGTGCAACGGTTGAAGATATGACAGCTACAAGCAATTTTCAAGGAATCGTCATGATGCTGCCGTTTCTTCCGCTTATATTTCTCGGCCCTATTTTGGCAAACCCGAGCGGAATCATTGCTCAAGTTGCCACATATTTTCCACTTACATCTCCAAGCATCCTTATCCTTCGCCTATCCTTATTGGATGAATGGCCGTGGGTCGAGATCATTATTGCATTAGTTATCTTGTTAGCTAGTATTTGGCTGTTGATGAAATTAGCTGGAAAAGTGTTTAAGACAGGTATATTACTTTATGGAAAAAATGCGACACCAAGTGAGATTTGGAAGTGGCTGCGCTACTAGACCGTTTATTGATGGTGACTCATTAAATTAACAAAAAATAAGAAAGGAGTTATGCCGATGACAAAATTATTTTATAGCGGTTTGAAGTATGGAGAAGCTGATGTTCAAATAACAATAATGGTAGATATACAAAATGATTGGTGTGAAATTACACACACCAATCAAGTGTCACAAGTAATGAATAAAACTACAGGTGAATATATCCAAGTGAATCGAAATACGTTAAAGTGTGAGATTGTTTCCTAATTAAATCTATTAAACTTTGTGTGACTGGACATACCAGTCACATTTTTTTGAATTTTAAGTGTCTTGAGGTTGCATATTTAGTCTTTTAACTTCCGAAATGTATCATTTCTCTTCCCAGTTAAGTGGAGGCTTATTTAATTGTGGCTGGTATCCCAATTCTTTTGAGGCAGCCACAATGAACTCTTTTCTAAAAAAGAAGCTTCTGTGGTATACAATCTTGTTATTTTCGATTTCTTGATATTGAATATCGTGTACAAGCTGACCTTGATCCGTTTCAGCCAATACCACAATGACATGTTTACCCCATAGCTCACATTCAATAGCATGATGTCCAGGTAAGCCGTATGAAAGTGACCCATTTATGATTTCCTCTTTGTTTACTTCTAGGAAACCTAATGATGCTTCGTAATGTGCTTGATCACTTATAAGAGATAGCACTCCTTTTAGATCACCATGATTAAATGCCTTCAAATAGGCTTGTATCGTCTTTGATTGTTGAGGTGTATTTTCAAGCATGGGTTTAATCGAATGATCTCTATTGGTTTGTAATTTATTTTTCATTCTTCTCACTGAAGCATACACAGCGCCAGGCGTTGTTTTTACGATACTCGCAACTTCATCAGCTTGAAAGCGAAAGATCTCCAAAAGAAGAAACACTGCTGTTTGTCGTGGGGAAAAAAGGGCATCTAATTTTACTAGAGCTTCTTCTAACTCCAGATTGTCCGACAATTCTTCAAAAGCTTCATTGTTTTCCTGTAGTTCGCCGAGTGTTCTTTTTTCTTTTCGACACTGGTCGATCCAAGTGTTGGTTGCGATGCGAAATACATAGGATTTTAAGTTAGTAGGATGCCATCTTGTAAAAAGACCACCAAGTACTTTTAGTATCGTTTCTTGATACAAGTCTTCACCATCCCATGGTGAACCCGTAAGATATCTGCAATAGTTCCATAAAGGTTCACTAATATTACATATTTCTTCATCAAGTCTTTGTCTTATTTCATTTGATTGCTCATGAAGTGTTTTTGTTGTTTGAGACATTTTAAAAAATTCCCTCCTTTTTTACCGTTCACTATGTAAAACGAATTTAATATAGAAAATTATACGCTTCTTTTAAATTTTTTACAGAAAAATTCAATTATGGTATGGTTCAATTGGATATAAATTACAAATTTAACGGAAGGAGTAATACATATGGAAAGAGTTGTAACATCACTAAAGACTGTTGAATCCGATCAAGTAGGCATAATCATCTATTCAACGAAACTGCAAGAAGTTGTATGTTCATTTAGTTCTAACTTGATTGTTCCACTAGCTTCGGCCGCAAAAGTAGTAATTGGATATTGCGTAACAAAATGGGTGGAGAGAGGCTTGTTTCATTGGAATGACTTAATTGAGGATTTTCAACTCGATAAAGAGGAGAACAGTGCCATATTATTTCCACATTTTCAAGGTATACTGTCTTTGTCTTTAGGTACTCTCGTTGAAGTGATGATCACATGTCACGATAGTAAAGCTGCTGATAGCATTGTGAATTACTGTGGAGGGTGGAAGAAGTTAAATGCAGAGCTTAGTCGAGAGTACAATCACTTCAATCTCACTTCAAATCCCCGCGATCTTGAAAATAGCGGAGAAATCGGTGAAGTGCTTCATATATTAAAAGCGATATATAATGGATATCACGCTGAACCTCAATTGTGGTTACCAGTAATGAACGGTCTAGTTCGTCCTCAAGATCACCTTGACGGAATTCCAAACCATATGTTGAATCACATGAGCGGTGGTTTAGAGAATTTAGTGGTGGATATAGGAATTTTAGGAGAATTCCATCAAGATCCGTTGCTCTATGTACTAGGAGTTAAAGATATCCCGAATCGTTATTCAAACGCTTTATCTGATGAAAGAATAGTAGAATCTATGAAGTTGTTGTACCACGAATATACCAAACAAAGAAAAGAACAGATGACAATGGAGTGATGTGATGAGTTACAAACTTCCTGATACATTCATTAAACAGATTATAGGTGTTCATGGAGAAAAGGCTAGTGAATGGTTAGGTCATTTTGAAGAGATACTCACTGACTGCGAAAAAATCTATGATCTTCATATCCAACAGCCTTTCATTCTTTCATACAATTTCGTTGCTCCGGCTTTAAGGAGTGATGGAAGTGAAGTGGTTTTAAAAATTGTGATCGATCAGAAAGAATTCGAAGCCGAGCTACTTGCACTTCAGCTTTTATCAGGTGAAAGTACAGTTAAAGTGTTAGCGTTCGAGAGGGAACGAGGCACTATGATTCTTGAACGAATACAGCCAGGACAAACTTTAGCAGAAATAGAAGATGATGATGAGGCTACAATAATTGCTGCCAATGTGATGAAGAAGTTAATGATTCCTGCCCCAGTTGATTCTAACCTTCCGACTGTTCTTGATCGTAAAAATAGTTTGAAACGAATCTATCAAAATTACAACAGTTATCTACCTGTTTCAAAAGCAACCATTGAAGAGGCTTTATTTATTACTGAAGGATTAAACACTTCTATAGAGAAGACATATTTACTTCATGGCGATCTTCACCACTACAATATACTAGCAAATGGAGATTCTTGGACTGCGATCGATCCAAAGGGTTTAATCGGAGACCGAGAATATGAGGTTGTTCAATATTTGCTGAATAAATTACCTGAACATGGAGTGGAAGAGATAATAGAAAAACGAATTGATATTTTTGTAGATGTATTGAATCTGAATAAAGAACGAGTTTTGTTAAGAGCCTATTCACATGCTGTGTTAGCAACTTGTTGGACAATTGAAGATGGTCAAATGCAAGACAGCTTTTTAAATACCATTCAGATCTTCAAAAACTTAGTGAGTAAATACATACATAAAGACGCACTTCTCTAGATTGAGAAGTGCGTTTTTTGGTTGGGTTTTAAACCACTCTTATGACAACATTACCTTTCTTACGTCCAGTTTCAACGTATTCATGAGCTTCTGAAATTTGGTCTAGCTTATAATGACGATCGATGACGGGTATCATTTGACCAGATTCAATTCGTTTCTTTAAGAATTCTAGATCTTCTGTACGCTCTTTTGCAATACCTTGCCCATCAACGGTTACGAATTTACCGTTAGCTGTTAATGCATTTTGACTTTTAGACGTTGATGTTTTTCCTACAGCGTCAAAAATGATATCGTATTTTTTATCCGATTTTGTAAAATCCTCTCTTGTATAATCTACTACATGATCAGCTCCTAATGATTTAACCAGTTCTAGATTGGTTGAACCGCACACAGCTGTTACTTCAGTATCAAAAAACTTGGCAAGTTGGACAGCGGCTGTTCCTACAGCTCCAGAGGCACCATAAATCAGAACCTTTTGTCCGCTTTGAATCTTCCCTTTTCTTAAAAAATGCAGCGCTGTAGTCCCTCCAAAGGGAATGGCAGCGGCTTCTTCAAAAGTTACATTCTGTGGTTTATGTGTGACAATTCCGTCTTCAGGGAGGCAAATATACTCTGCATGTGCGCCAAATCGCATTCCGGTCATGGCATACACGTCATCTCCTTTTTTAAACCGAGTAACACGTTGGCCGACTTCTTCTACAACTCCTGCTAATTCAACTCCTAAAATCGGTTTTCTCGGTTTTCGTATACCAAGGAATAAGCGCATCGGAAGCCAATATAATAGAGGACTATTAAAGCCACGAACTCTGACGTCCCCAGTTGTTACTGTAGTAGCATGGATTTTGATCAGTATCTCGTTTTCTTTAGGCGATGGTTTTGGAACTTGTTGTAGGCTAAGTACTTCTGGCGTACCATACTTCAGACATAATACAGCTTTCATAGTGAACCTCCTGTTAAATTCGTTTATTCATCTTATGTTGATGATTGAATTAAAAATGCTTTATAAGTTTGAAGGTATAAGAAGGAAAAATGAGTTTTTTAAGGAATGAAATATGAATCGCAAATTATAGACATAAACGGAGGACAGCTTATGAAGTCACTGAAACATTTTTTCTTTAAACGATCCAAAAACAATGTCGGAGAGCTTTGTGGACTTATTGTGATCTTAACGATTATTCAATTTGTGGATTTTGAACGTATTTGGGATGAGCCCCTTAACTTTTTCATTTTCATTTTAGGAAGTGGGACCTTGTATCGAATACTTGACGAACTCTTTGAAAAGATCCTTGGAGATAAAAACATAGTTATAGGAAGCCGCTACACATTCGTTACAATTTTTGTATTTGTATTCGTAGTGAATATGTTTGAAAATCCGCTATGAAATTAACACTTTTTAATAGTTTTTTCACGGCAATTGCAATTGTGTTCATACAATATTTGTTTGAAAGAATGAAGTACAAAGGAACACCATTGAAACGAACTGGACTTGTAATGATTGAAGTTATTATTTTTACGCTGATTCTATTTTATGGGAGTAAATTATTCAATTAGTGGGTGAAAAATCATGCCGGCATACGGAAAATATCTTCTTTATATTGTTGAACATAAATTGAATGTCTTTATAGAATGCTGGAAGTTAGGACTTTATGTTCAAGCATTTACACATGATCTATCTAAACTTCATCCAGCTGAGTTTTTTACATATGCTAAGAAATTTTATTCAGATGAGAAGCCCAGTGAAGTGGAATGGCAATATGCTTGGCTTCATCATCAACATCACAATAAACATCATTGGAATTATTGGGTGGTAGATCAGCTTAAAAAAGAAGCGGTTCCGATTCCCCGAAAGTATGTATACGAGATGATCTGTGATTACAAATCTTTCTCAAGAAGATGGGGAAGAAAACGATCAGGACCCACCATTTCGGATCGCTTGATCGCCAATCTTTTAACGGATCGTGTAATTCTACATCCTGACACAAGGAAAGAATGTGCACAAATAATTGAAAAGTTGAAACCCGAGAATGCTCAGAAATCAATCTGAGTATTTTTTATTGAAAATAATTGTAAAATATTGCAACTTTTTTTATGGTTAAAACGTGGTTGATTTGAAAGGGGGAGCGGTTGTGGAACTGGAGGATGTATATAAACACTATATGAATGACCTGTACCGCTATTTGTACTCTCTTTCGAAAAATCACCATGTTGCGGAGGATTTGGTGCAAGAAGCATTTTACCGAGCTTATCTAACCTTGGCAGACTATGAGATTAACAACATTAAAGCTTGGTTGTTTAAAGTTGCGTATCATGCATTTATCGATCACCAAAGAAAGAATAAAAAAACGATTGTTACGGATGAGATTAAAGAAAATGTAGATATGAGAGAAAATACACCAGAAAGTAAGATGCTAGAAAAGGAATCATTTTTATTATTAATGGAGGATTTAAAGTGTTTAAAAGAGATTGAAGAACAAGCTGTTCTGTTGTGCGATTTGAATGAACTTAGTTATCAAGAAGCAGCTGAGATTTTAAACATAAAGCTGAACACATTAAAAAGCCATATTTCAAGAGGTAGAAAAAAGCTAGTGGAACGTGTTAAGGAAAGGATGAACCTAGATGAGCGACGAGCATAAACAGGATCAAAATAAAGATGAAAGTTTATATAAAGCTTACATGATGAAAACGAAAAACGACATTCATACGTCACCATCTCTTTCTGAAGAAGAGCAAAGAGAGATTATTCGAGTGGGGTCAAATACAGCTCGAAATGCAACCGTTATGATTAGCCTGGCAATCTTACTTCTAATGTTACCCATCATGACATTAATCACTTACTTGTATTATGGCATTGGTGGTAAAGCAAACACGATGATCGATGTAGTAGGGAAGGCAATTTATGTAACTGAACCAAATGTCAGTTTAGAAGAGATGGAAATAGAAAGTGAGATTGGTTTGTTTTCCATGAATGTGACCTTTGATACGTTTAAGCGTATTGGCAGTGAAGATTATTTAGCTGAGAAGGTGGATGTATATTTCGGATTAGAAAAGCCGAAATTTCCTGATAAAATATCATTCTTAGAGCAGCTTCCTCCGATGGGTTATGGAATTGATGTGGTGAAGGATAGCCAGAAGATGTATCATCCCGATGCAATGATTTCATTCAATACAATTGAAGCAGAAGATGTGTTGAATAACCTTCCCGACGGTACAGTTGCCGAAGCTTACCTTTCGTTTTCAGAATTAATGAAGCCTAATGAAATTGAAAAAGCTTTACCGAAAGAAATGGAGGTACGATGGTTAGCAGTTGATACTGGATTAGAAGCAAAGCAGCTGGATAAAGAAGGTGTTCCGATCACACCAATTGGCTATCCAGCTCAGGTCGATACAACAACTTGGTCACCTTTTGACGGGGATCAAACGAATGAGGAAGTATTTCTTGATATATTAAAATTATTAGAGAAAAATGAACAAACGGCTGAAATTGTATCACAGATAAAATCTCTTGAAATACAAGATCGCCGTAAGTATGTGGAAGACAAAGGCATTCTCATTTATGGAGCAGTAGTAACAGGACCTGTTCCAGAGTTAAGAAAATTAGAACAAGTGAAAGAAGTCCGAGCAATAAATGTAGGGGAGGTAAAATTATGGAATTGGAAATAAAGAAAAAAAGTAAAAGAAAACTGCAGACTTTAACAGGATTTATTTCTTTTATCATTGGCTTACTCGCTCTAGCCGTTTTAAATATTGGGTTATTAATAGAAACAATGGATATACCTGACTTATTTCTATTTCATTTACCTTTTCTTGGTGTTTTCTTAGGTGTAGTCGGATTGTTTACGAAGAATCGTTCCAAACAGTTCGCTTGGTGGGGAATAGGAATCAATCTTTTTATCCCCATATTTATTGGATTGATGTTTGGATTATCGTGGACCATAAACGCTAAACCATAAATTACGGTGAGGAAAGGATCTGAAATCTCAGATCCTTTTTTCTTTTACTAATCCATTGTTGGCCGTAACCATAGTTTAGAAAAATCAACATATCCGAAATGCTTGATGTTCACGTTCATCAATTCAGTTGAAAAAGGAATATACCTTTTTTGATAATAAAGTGGAATCATAATGGCTTCATCAATAAGTTCTTTTTCGACTGCAATATTCAAATCGGTCCAATTCTCAAATGGTGTATGAACATATTGAGAAAGGCGTTTTTGCCACCTCTTGTTTTTCCCTAAAATTAAAGGCAATGGAGCAAACCCATTTGTTAAGAAGAAATAGAAAGATAGATCTTGATTCAACTCGAAAATTTCACCATGTATAAACATGTCTGTTTGGTCAGTTAGTTGTTTATTAAAAATAGCGTCTTCAAACGATACTTTTATAACTTTAACTGGGATGTCATATTGTGCAAACGTGTCAAGAAGCCATCTGGAAACTTCTTCTGTATGCTCCGCTACCCTAATAATGAGAGGCTCTGTAAATTCGGGCCTGACTGCTTTAGGTATCGAATAGGGTAGACGATTTCCAATCATGCAGCTGTTGTCGTTTGGAATGGCTCTTGCCTCATACTCTGGTATTCTATGACGATTCATAGCGACAATGTGGTGGATGTATTGGCGTACTTCTGTTTTAGCTATTTGTGACCCTTTACGATAAGCATTCATGATAAGTACTCCAAATCCCGAATCACTCTCTACTTGAAAGGTTTCATGATGATCAGGTTCTAAAGATGAGTGATAAACGATCGGAAAATCTTTCGGAACTTTTACGAATTCAACCGCATCGAGTAATGGCCGCTCTTGAAAATGGTCTTTAAAAGCGACAAGCGTTGTTTTTTGGTCGGTGTCCACTTCGACTAAGAACCCTCCATTTCCATATATTCTTCCTTTGCTTTCTTTGTATATACTCGAAGTCATTGTGCTTAACAATGGAAGAATATAGCTGCAGCCTCCAGGGTACAGAATATCGACCACGAGTGGCGCTTTAGAAACAATATCCTCTATCGGTGTCCATAACTCTCTGTTTTGCTCATGAAATCTTAGTTTCTCTAAACAGTTGATTACATCTGCTGCTGTTAGAACAGATCCGTCGTGAAAGCAGACGTCTTTTCTTAAATAAAGTCGTAGTTTCGTAGGTGAAACATCCCAGCTGTGAGCAAGTTCAGGTAGGATATCTCCTTGATCGGTTAAAGATACGAGTCGGTTAAATACATTTGATACCATATTTGCGCTATGTGCATCTGCTGCATCTAAAGGGTGTAGAGTTCTAAACGGAAAGCGCTTTGGAACGACGAGTTTGTCTTTCGCTTTCTGTACGAAACCAAATTGGGTATGAAATTTGTTCATCAATCTTATCTTCGTATCCGTTGACCAATCATACATCAAATATTTACTGCTGATTTCAACCGGTTCATGATCCAACTTGAGAAGAACTTCATCTTCAAAGTTTTCTTCGATATTCTTCAACCATTGTAGTCGTGAAACATTTCCTCTTCTTCGACCTGGAGTAAAAGTTAACCATCCTTCATCGTTCCATTTCTTTAAATATCGGGTAGTTTGCTTTTGACTGATCTGAAGTACTTCAGCAATCTCTTCTGTTCGTATATGACCTGATGGAAAGTATCTCCATAGAATGAGAAGTTTGTTATCCATGTTCTCCTCCAGTTTAAAAGTGGACATGTTTTATTTTATTGTCCATTTTTATCATTTGTAGTCTAGTTTAATATTACAATACAGAGAAGGAGGGGACAATATGGGATGGAGAGAATACCCCCAAAATATTAAAGTACGGTTGATTACATCGTTCTTTAATCGTGCCGTTTCATCGGCCGTCATGCCATTTATGGCCTTATTCTTTGCTACTGAAAAGGGCAAAGTTTGGGCAGGAACATTTTTAATTTTAACGGTTGTCATCGGATTTGTTGTAAATTTAATAGGTGGCTACATATCTGATCGTTTTCCAAGAAAGAAAGTGTTGATGACGACTTCTTGCTTAAATGCAATCATGTTTTTACTCATGACCGTTAGCTTACTTCCTGATCAAAATTGGATCCTGCTCTTCGCGATCGCTTATATAGGATTCATCATTACGAGCAGCTTAGGCAGACCTGCCATGCATGCGATCATCATGGATTCGACAACTCCTGAAAATAGGAAAGAAGTATACACGCTTGATTATTGGATGATTAACTTGTCAATGGCGATAGGAGCCGCTTTAGGTGGATTGCTCTATGTGAGCCATCAGATTGAACTTTTCGTGATGTTGACCGTAACGTCAATCAGCATCCCTATTGCTTATGGAATTTGGCTGCGTGATGAGTTCACTGGTTTTCTGGAAAAAACACACGAGAATGTGTTTCTGGACTTGTTTCAAAACTACAGAGTGGCTTTAAAAGATTCAGCATTTGTTAAAGTCGTGATTGGTGGAACATTTATCTTTTCTGCAGAATTTACACTAAATAGCTATATTGGTATCCGTTTGGCTGAAACATTCGACTCTTTTCATATTGGTAACTTTGAGATCACTGGGGTTCGCATGCTCAGTATGCTAAACATTCAAAATATGTTGATGGTTGTTTGTTTCACGTTCTTGATCAACCGAATTATGGATCGTTTTTCTAAGAAGAATGCCTTATTGATTGGGTTGTTGTTATATGGGATCGGTTACGTGACCGTTACGTCAGCGAACGCTTGGTATGTTCTCCTTCTATTTAATGTAATCGCTACAATGGGTGAGTTGATCTACTCTCCGATTAAAGAAGCTGAAAAAGCTAACATGATCCCTAGCGATAAGAGAGGATCTTACTCTGCCTTTGCGAATGTTTCATTCAGTGGAGCAGATATGCTAGCTCGTTCGACGATCATCCTTGGCGCGTTTTTAGTACCAGTAATGATGAGTGTATATATGGGAGTAGTTATCATGATCGGTGCGTTCTTCATGTATTCTGGACTTTTCTTGAGAGAAAAGGTAACAGAAAAAGCTGTGAAAAAAGAGGTAATAGCTCAAGTTGTAAAATAAGCATAGTTGAATACAGGAACTTAAACAAATAATGTCCACCACAATTGAACAAAATCAATCTATGTTTGATTCGTATGTACATCTATCATTTATTACGAGGTAAGAACAAATAATTACGAGGTAAATTACAATAAATACGAGGTAAATTCAAGTTAATTCCGTTTATAAAATTATTTATCCGATTTTCGACACACTTTGACAAGCGCCTTGAGATTAAGAATAGAAAAAGAAGCTTGGAATTCATTCCAAGCTTCGATTTTTTATAAATTGGATTCTTTTACAGAAGCGATCTCGATCTTTTCTACAAACATGTTGAAAACGCTGCGTTTCTCTTCAAGCTTTTTCAGCTGTTGCTTCAATTCATTGTACTTTTCCTCAAAAGGCTCTTGATAAGTTTTCTTGATGTTCTTGATCATTTCTTCATTGATCGTTGATTGGATGACTTGTTTGGTGATTCCAAATTTATAAGAATAGAGTTGAAGTTCTGTTTTGACTTTTTCGTATTCTTCGTCTATTTCTTTCTTTTGTTGCTCAATCTCATCTTTCCATTCAAGCAGAGCATCCTTTACATACGGCTCCATGTTTTGCCTCCTTACAGTGTTCGTGCTTCTGTCATTTCTTTTTTATGTACTCTATACACTATTAAGAGAGAACCATTCATTTATGGGGGTATTTTCACTCGTTGACTAAATTTTTCCATCAACCTATTATTGATTTAACCATGTAAGTAAAGAGCAGAAAGGATTTGTTTAAATGAGCAGAGTAGAAGAAGCGATTAAGAGCAGATTTAAATGTAACAAGTGTAGCCATTCGCGCTGCAGAACAAAAGAACTAGCCATGACTGGTTCGAGTTTAAGTAAATTTCTCGACATTCAGCACAACCACTTTTTATTCGTGTCATGTGAAAATTGTGGATTTGTAGAGGTGTATGATCCTAATGTTCTTGAAGGAAAAAAAGGGCAGTTGGGGTCTGTACTGGATCTTTTATTCGGATAACAACTCTTAAGAGGTGATGTGCATGCCAGTTTTTGGATGGGTTTTTCTTTTAATCGTGCTGGGCGGAATCATTGTGGGTTCTCTTGTTCAAAAGCATCGTTACCGTAACATGAATCTCATCTATACTGCGTTTGGTCAGGAAAACTATTTTAATGTTACAGCTAAGCTCAAAGCAGATGGTGTGCCATATAAAGTGAGGATACCGGGGCAGGCATTTGGTGATAGAGAACGGTCAATCATTGATAACACGCAATACGACATTTACGTCAAGAAAGCAGATGCACATCTAGCAGCGGATGCTCTTAGAAAATAAGGGGATGAAACGAAAGTGAAAACTTTAAATTATGTGAAAAGCCAAGAGGAACTAAGGCTTATGCTCGGAACTCCAAGTCTTAGAGGGCAGAATAAAGTTATTTCTAAGATTGATGAACACTGCAAAGACTTTATTGCCCATTCACCGTTTGTTACCATTGCTACATCAGATCATGAGGGGAATTGTGATAGTTCTCCAAGAGGAGATGAACCTGGATTTGTATATGTAATGGACGATCATCACCTCGTTATTCCAGATCGACCAGGGAATAAGCGAGTAGATTCAATGTTTAATATTCTTTCAAATCCGAAAGTAGGCTTACTTTTTCTAATACCGGGAATGGATGAGACGCTTCGGATCAACGGAGAAGCTTTTATAATTAAGGATGAAGAAGTACTCGTAAATATGGCAGTGGGCAGAAAAGTTCCGAGTCTTGGAATTCTTGTAAAAGTAGAGCAATGCTACATGCACTGCGGTAAAGCTTTTAAGCGATCTGGACTTTGGAACCCGGAAAGTTGGGCAAAGAAAGAGTCCCTTCCGAAGGCTGCTAAGATCTTAGCGGCTCACGTCAATCTACCGGAAATGACAGAAGACAGAATTGCAAATGACTTAATAGAAGGCTATAAGAACAAGCTTTACTAGTTAGAAGTCTTATAGGAAACTTTTAAAAGCACTGCATGTACAGTGCTTTTAAAAGTTTAAACGTTATTCTTTGGTTTTAACAACTCAAGTAATGAATCATCTAGTGTATATATTGAACTCTGCATTACGGTATGTATAAACAATTCTTTTAATAAAGAAGCGGATTCAACCAAATTGTCAAACGTAATATCTTTTGGATAAGTTGAAAGATATTTCTCTAGGAAGTTACTATTTAACGAGTCGTAAGCTTTAAACTGATGAAGTTTTTTATCCTCATTCAATGCCTGTACGATTAACGTATAATCTCTCATCGACTCTAGCATCTTTAGTGCATATACGAGATTCTTGCGCTTTAACTCTTTGTCTAATCTTATGTAACAATAAACAAATTCGAAAACAGGATCTTCGAAAGTAGCATACTTTACCGTTTTGTTTGAAAAAGTACGGTCCTCTTTTTCCATCTTCTCAGAGACTAAGCCTGTTTTGTCCAAAACTACTCTCCACAACGGAGATCTTACACTTAATAAATTCCTCGGAAGAATTGAAATATTGAATTCCAACGAGTTTTCTAGAATAACAATCAGTAGATAAATATCTTTTGAAAACTGCTTCTCTTTGATGATAACGGGATTCAAACCCTTGTAAAATTGTTGAATATTCTCTTTTGCTCCAATGACTTCATCCTCAGTGGACGAAGCTACCATTAAATCAATATCCGAGAATTCGTCTTTATAACTCGTTACACCTGAACCTAATTGAACAGCACCTTCAACCATTGGTAGTACATTTAACATATCGATCGTACGCTGAAAATAAGAATCTCTCTCTGTTGGCGTATACATAAGACACCTCGCATTATTTATATCTTTTCATGTTAACATAATTTGTAAAACCCTATTATGTTTTTTATGTAATCACTATTTTCCTAAAGATTATTGCATCTATTTTAATCGTTGCTTTGCGTAGAAAGTGCCTGTAACGGAAATGAACCACTTCCAAAAGAGTTTACGAAACCAGCCAAGTAAAAAAACAATAGTTACCCGATCATCAAAATAACGGATAACTATTGCTATTGATAATTTTTAAAAAAGTGGTGGGACACTCTGAGGATGGTTAAATACATTCTCAGGATCATATTTTGTTTTTACTCTTTGCAGCCTAGCAAAGTTTGTTGCCCAATATGCTTTTCCGAAGTTCTGAATGTTTTCATCTGGGACGTTTACATAAGAACCTATTGTATAAGGTTTTAACTGCTGACGCACAGATTCGACTGATGCAAGACTACTCGCTTCTTCAGATTTATCAACCCATGTTGCGTTCCATTCTGTGTAAAACAAAGGATCTCGCCAATAGAAGGCTGTTTTGTCTTTAGGCACGCTGCTTATCGCACCGCCCCAATTGGTAAAATAGAAATTAGATTCTGTTCCAGGTGCTTCTTCTAAAAACTGTTTCATTACCTTAATCGGTTCTTCTGGCCAAAGATTAGTCGCCCAAGAAGATGAGAATTTAAAGTTTTGATCAGCATAAGGTGGCTCAGGTGGGTCAAGGAAATCAATACAATCTGGGTAGAAGAGCGTTTCTATGACTACTTCCGAAGGTGTCCCAGCATTAAGTAAAGGTTGTATGATTTGAATCAATTCAGGTCTTGAACCTAAGAAAAGGCCGGTTACCTGACATAATCCATTTACTTTGCTATAGATCTCTATATAACTGCCTAATCGTGAATCTACAAACGGCATTAAATTCTGCCATGCTTCGAATACAGTTTCGAGTTGTTCCCAAGGCCAAATAATGTTAAAGACCGTTGCGGTTTCAGGTGCACGATGCACTTTAAACGTATATTCGGTATTGTAGCCAAACGTACCACCACCGCCTCCTCTAGAAGCCCAAAACAAGTCTTCGTTGCAAGTTGGACTAGCTTTAAGAATCCGTCCTTTTGCATCAACGGTCTCAAGTGCAAGAAGGTTATCAGATATTACACCAATTGTACGTGAGAGTAATCCGAATCCTCCACCGGTTGTTATACCACCGATTCCAACAGTCGGACTATCGCCAAACACCGCCATAAAACCTTCTTTAGCAAGACCTTTTACAAGAGGTCCGACTCGAATTCCAGGTTGAACAGTAGCAATTCCCCTTTTTTTATCTAAGTGCACTTTATTCATATCACCTGTGTCGATAACGATTCCACCCTTTACAACATTGAACTCTTTGTCTAGAGCATGTCGGCCACTCCTAACCCTTAAAGGAACATCGTTCTCTCGAGCCCATTTAATTGCATTACTGACGTCACATGCATTTTGTGCGAATACGAATACAAGAGGATATGTGTTGACATAAGGGTTCCAGTTTCGAACGGCTTCCTTATAGCCAGGGTCACCTTTAAAGATTATTCTTCCTGTTAACTCTGTAGATCCCATTAATTCCACTCCCGGCAAAGACATATTTGTAGTTATATAAATGTATGCAGGAAATGAATAGTCGGTTAAAACCTTTTATTAAGTCGAGCTCAGTCAGAAACAGATATAAGGATTGTCCTAGAAAAAGTATAGATAGTAAGTTAAAAAAAGTGACGAATAAGGGAATGCTATAACTAGAATTAGAAATATGTTAAGGATAGATTAAAGCAGTTCATTTGGTGAAAAAATATCTACATGATATCATTTTCAATTATAGTTTTAGAAAAGGAGGGGAACCGTGCAACGAATATATAACAAGCACCATTGGTTAGCGAAAATGGTAGCAGCTGACCCTGGATATGTGCGGTTGCAAAAAGCAGGAAGGGCGACTGCTAGTTTAATTCTTGCTGTATTCACGACCCTTCTTATCATGCGATACACCGGTCACTCTGGAGACATCACACCAGCTATTGTTTCCGGTATGCTAGGGCTGATGGGAATCATGGTCGTTATGGATGATACAAAACAAGAGATGCGAATAACCACGCTATGGCTCGGAGTTTCTGCTATGTTGGGCATTACGATTGGTTCTCTTGTCGCAAACAATGCGTATTACATAGATGCAGTTTTAGTGTTAAGTGTCTTTAGCAGTTTTTATTTCTCAAGATTTGGTACACGTTATTTTTCCTTGTTCATGATCTTCTTTATGACCGTTTATTTTTCCTCTGTTTTAAAGTTATCCAGTGACCAGTTACCGTGGTTTTATGTTGGAATATGGTTCGGTGTAGCTTATGCCTTTATCCTTAATTTCTTCTTGTTTCAAGATACGGCGAAAAATTTAAAAAGAAGTATTCATTCGTTTCATATACAAAGCAATCTGACTCTTAACCTCCTGATCGAAGCGATGCAAGATAAAGAATCAAGCCTTAAACGTAAGGAAGAATTAGAGAAGAACGTTTCCAAGCTAAGAGATTATGCACTAATTGTTTCTGGTTATATCACCGAGCATGATGTAAAAAAAATATGGCCAGGTCTCTTACCAAGTCAACTTCGGCTTTACGTGTTTGATACGGGTATGTTGATTGAAACGTTAGTGGATTCGGTACGAGGATTGAAAAAGGCAGATGCTCTTCAAGTTGATGAGATTAAGCAACTTCTCATTGCTGTGACGGTAGCTGTTCGTGATGTCGAAGTACTCGCTCAACATGTGAAAGAGCAAAATATTCTTCCTGCTGAAAAATCGGTTCAGCAACTTCGCATGTTAATCATGAAACTTTTTGAACGAGAAGCGCCTCCACAAGGGTGGATCTATCTTATCCGCCGAATTGAATCGATCGCTAATCACGTGATAGAAGGTGCTGTAACGATACAGCAATCTCTCTATTCTCAATCGGAAGAAAAAAAAGAAGAAGAGACCGTCGATAAAGTGGGCGAAGAAGATACGAAAACAGAGGACAAAGCGTTAAAGCCGTCTACTAAAAAAGCATATCAAGCACTCGTAGCAGCAATTCTATCTATTATTGTTGGTTTGATCATCTCACCTGCACAGCCATATTGGGTTCTTCTTACAGCATTTGTCGTTCTACTTGGAACAGAGTCCATCGGACGGATTTATACGAAAGGATATCAGCGTTCTTTAGGCACGATCATAGGGGCTGTTATCGGTTTTGTTCTTGCTAAACTTCTTTCCGGACAGACCGTTCTGGAAGTCATCTTTCTCTTTGTTGTTGTTTTTCTTGCCTTCTATTTAATGACGGTTTCGTACACATTGATGAGTGTGTTTATCACTATGTTGATCGCTTTTATGTACGATCTTTTATTAGGTGGCATTACGTTTTCACTGATTGGATCCAGAGTTCTTGATACGATTGCAGGGGCATCCATAGCGTTAGCTGTCTCTTATTTGATCTTTCCGAAGAAAACAAAAGTAAAAGTAGCTGAATCGATCAACGAATTCTTAGAAGAACTTGCTCCTTTTTTGACCGAGTACGTGAGAGGATTTAGAGAAGATGTAAATGTTAAGAATTTGTCCGAAAGTGCGTTTAAGCTGGATTTAAAACTTCAGGCGATCAGGGATGAAGCGCAATCCTTTCTCCAACGTCCAGGATCACCGATTTACGCTGATATGGTAAGTTGGATGACAAGGTTAGCTGCTATCAATTATTACGCAAAACATTTGGTCGCTTCTGCTTACAGAAAAGGATTTGATTATCCTGAAGAACTGCTCGAAGGTTTTATTCAAATCGAGACGAAGATAAAGAACAATATTGATTCATTATCTAATCTTGTAACAGAGAATGAAGGTGAATATGTTCTTCAAACATTAGAAGAAGAACGAGAGAAGTTCGAGCGTCTTGCGCCTAGCCGTAAGCAATCTCAGCGTGATCTAATTCATCACCTCTATTATATATGGCGCATCAACCAATCCATTGTTGAGTTAGGGAATGAGTTGGGAGGAGTAATAGAGAACCAAAATAGAGATAAGTAATGGATGAAAAACGAGATAAAGCTGACAACAAGCTTGCGTTGATTGATAATAAAACGTTTGAGTCAGGTTTGGTATAGGTAAGCTATAATGTGTTATTGAACCGAGCAGCAACTTTTAGAGTTGCTGCTTTTCATTATTCATGAGGGAATCTGGAAGGAATCACATAAAAGATAAAGAAGTTACTCTGAGCATAGATAGGAGGTAGAATATTAATGAAATCGTTGAAATCAATAGATATTCAAAGAGCATCTGGAGAAGATCTACAAATGATTATGAGTCTATTAAAAGATTGTGCACAATGGTTGAAAGATAGAAATATTGATCAATGGAGATTTTTGCTCGGTGGTGGTGAAGATACAGAGATCAAACTTGCAATTCAGAGAAACCATACATACAAGGTTACATGGAATGAACAACTGGTTGCTACATTTACCTTATCACCAGAACAAACAGAGTGGGACGAGCATATATTCGGCAAAGATGAACTCCATGCTTCTCTCTATTTACACCGATTAGCTGTGCGTCCGTCTTTTATGAACAAGGGGATTGGTAAAGAAATTGTGAATTGGATTCAAGCAAATGTTGAACATGGTAGAGAGTATATCAAGTTAGATTGTGTTGCAAATAATATTAAATTAAACCAGTTTTATGTTGAAAATGGATTTGAATATATAGGTGAGTTTGATAATCATAGTAAATATATGAAACACCTTTTTAGGAGGAAAGATGAGAGACACTTTTAATCAGTATTACAAAGAATTTATTAAAAGTTGGAGTACCTTTTCTATCAAAGGTATAGAGGATGTAATCTCGTCTGAATACACAGCTCGGGAAATTAGAGGCAAGGATGTTTATGATTTTGGTTATGAAGAATCGATTGATGGATGGAATCATGCATTTAAGGAATTAAGTGAAAAGCAAGCAACGTGGATTCTAAAAGAAGACGTAATCTTAACTTTAAAAGATGATGAAGTGATGGCAATTCTTTGGGCATCTCTAATTATTGATGATAAACCAATTGAAACGGCTAGTTTATTTTTCCAGACTTTTAGATGGGAAAATGATAGCTGGAAATTAGTTAGAAGTTATATAGAGGCAGGGTTAGCGATAGAAAAAATGCTGAGTTTAGAGATCACCTTAAAAGAAAGGTAAGATTCGGTTATGAACTTTTCAATAATAGCTGCTATGGACGAAAATAGAGTGATAGGCAAAGACAATGATTTACCTTGGAGGTTACCAAAAGATTGGAAGTACGTACAAAAGATTACGATGGGAAAAACTATCGTTCTAGGTAGGAAAAACTTTGAATCTATTGGTAAAGCGTTGCCTGGAAGGAAGAACATTGTAATTACGAGAAAAAATGATTTCTCACCTCAAGATTGTATCGTTGTCCATTCTATTGACGAGGTGTTGAAGACGTGTGATGGCGATGAAGAAGTCATAATTTTTGGTGGAGAGGAAATCTATAGGCTGTTTATGCCGATCGTAACTAAAATGTACCTTACAAAAATACATCATGCTTTTGAAGGAGATACTTTCTTTCCAGAATTCAATGAAAGTGATTGGAAAGAGGTTTCTAGAGTCAAAGGAATCCAGGACAAAGATAATCCGTACATCTATTATTTTCATCAATACATTAGGGAATTGTGAAAATTCAATTCATCACTAACAGCTTACATAAAATCAGAAAAGACAGACTTGACAGAAATTTCTAATCATCTTATCATTAGTAAAAGTTTTCCATCGTTTAAACGTGATGATTAGGAGTAGTAAGGATCTATTTGTTGTTTAGAGAGCTGCTGATTGGGTGCAATGCAGTCAACATATATCCTGAACTCGCCTAGGAGTGGACAGACTAAAATGAAGTCTGTACGGTTAACCCCCGTAATCAGGTTCTGAGGTTTGCATGGATTCTTTGCAAACAAAGAAGAGTGGTACCACGTTAGGAAAAGCCTATCGTCTCTTTATCGAGATGATAGGCTTTTTTGTATTAAGGGGGAGATAGCAATGAGTAAGGATTGTTTTATTTGTGACAAACATACAGGCACTATTGATACAGTTGGTGTAAAAATATTTGAAGATGATTATGTTTATGTGGGCCATATCGATAAAGGTGTTCGCCCTTCTTACCTAGGGCATATCATGATCGATTTGAAACGACACGCACCAGGTCTTGGTGATCTGACGATTGAAGAAGCTAATGCATTCGGCCAGATCATGGCTCGAGTGAGCAAAGCAGTGGAAGAGACAGAAAATGCTGAGCACATTTATGCACTCGTATCAGGTAATTCTGTTGCACATCTTCATATGCACATCGTGCCACGTTATCCAAATACACCAGAAGAGTACTGGGGACCGAATGAAGTCTATAGTTGGGCAGATGCTCCGTTTGGAATGAATGAAGATATAGTAAAAGTTTGCGAACGAGTGAGAAATTATTTGGAGGAGAATAGTGATGAATAGTCCTAATATGAAGTGGGTAGGAAGCGATAAAACATTTATAGATGAATTAGATATAACAGAAGTACAAAACGTAACCTTGGGCAGGTTCGGAGGTAATTCTAAAGCAGGTTCATATAAAAATGAAGATGGATGCTTAGTGTGGGCGAACGAAGCAGAAAACTGGGAGTTTACAATGGTACTTGATGGTCATAAAACAGCACAAAGTGTTGAACTGGTTTTAAATCACTTTGAAAAGAATGAGAATGAAATTAAGTCTGTTCTCTCTGAATCTGCAAGTGCAGCTCTTAAAAAGCTAGATTATCTTATACTTAATATCTTTCAAGATCCTGATTTTATGGATTCTTGTCGAAAAACAACAGGTGAAACGGCATGTCTGATCGTTGTTCGAAAAGGAAAATATTTATGGTGGTTCTCAATTGGGGATTGTATTCTTCATCTTTTTCATCCTGAGCTGATTGCACTAGGTGAAAGACAGCTTGTTCAGCGTAGTTTTTATGAGTGGGTCGGTGAAGTGAACACATTTGAACTTCCAGTACCTTGTTATAGCTCAGGTAAGAAAGAAATGAGAAAGGGACTTAACCAAATTTTCATGACAACGGATGGGTTGACTGAATGTCCGGGTGTTGCATTTGAAGATGCTGGAGAGGTACAAAAAGTATTGAGCGATAACGGTATGAAAGAAGGCGTTCGATTTCTATTAGATGAAATAAGAAGAAATAATGTAAGAGATAGCACGACCATCATTGCATGGTCTGTTGATATTGAGGAAACAGCTAGTTTGCCAAGTGATCTGTAAAGCTGTTTCCTCCTATTCTAGTGTTGAAATTTATTATTTGATATCAATATAATGCTGAAGCACGCGTGGTGGAATATATTTTAGTGGGAGTGGGCGTAAGGAAACGGTAATGGTGTGGGGCATGATTGAGTCTTTTTGAGCTTGTTTAAGGCAGTTGTACATGTTCTTGCCTCCGACAGAGTTGGCAGAGTGTATGGTTATTCGGTTCGCAAATAACTTTTCATTAACCATCATTTGTACAAGCATCATGCCGTTTCTCGTTCTGCTCAGTAAATCATGATCTAATGATAAGTGTTCAATATCATGGTTCCTCAGAAGATCCAAACATTCATCTATTGTTTCAACGAAGACATATCCTTCAGGCGGGCTCCGATAATCATCCATAAAAACACTAATCTTTTTCATTTTCTTGCACTCCCTTCCTTAACGGAGGGTGACTAAGAAAAGTCAAAGGCCCTAAGTTATTTTAATATATTAATTATAACACATTATTCCAAAACAAGTTTTGCATGGGGTATTATGAAATCTAAACTAATTCTTTACTACGTTACAATAAACGTTATTTAAATAGTTATGCTTATGAAATATTAAAGTATTAAATTCTTCATCATTTTCTATTTTCCTTCAAGAAAAGTCTATTTTTCATCAAAAATTAACAAATTAAATTTGAATTTATACAAATTTGTTGAAATGCCTCAATTAAGACTTGAACATTCCCTTTAAGTCTCTGTTTCATTACGAACAGATATTCGTTAAAATAGAAGTGAGGTGGTAAACATGTTTCAAAAAAAATCAATCCAGCAAGTTATGGACGTTTTACGAGAGCCAGAACTAGCTAAACAAATTGTTCAATGGAAAACAATTGAGCCACGAGAGGCGGTTTCAGTGCCACTTCCAGACTCTTTGCATCCAACTATTCAATCTGCTCTTTCTAAAAGAGGGATTTCTTCTTTATATATTCACCAATTATCTGCCTATGAAGCTGCTTTACGCGGTGAAAGCTTTGTAGCTGTTACACCTACCGCGTCTGGAAAAACGCTCTGCTATAACCTTCCTGTTTTACAGGAGGTCGCTAATAATCCCGAGGCAAGAGCTTTGTATCTTTTTCCAACAAAAGCTCTGGCACAAGATCAGAAGTCAGAGATGAACGAACTGATTGATGAGATGGGATTGGATATAAAAAGTTATACGTATGATGGGGATACTCCAGCAAATATTCGACAAGTGGTCAGAAAAGCGGGAAACATCGTGATGACGAATCCCGATATGCTTCATGCAGCTGTACTTCCTCATCACACGAAATGGGTATCGCTATTCGAAAATCTGAAATATGTAGTGGTAGATGAGCTACATACATATCGAGGTGTCTTCGGCAGTCATGTTGCAAATGTAATACGCCGACTGAAAAGAATCTGTAACTTTTATGGCAGTGATCCCATTTTTATCTGTACATCTGCAACTATTGCGAATCCAAAAGAGTTGGCAGAGCAACTTACTGGAAACCCGATGACTCTGATCAATAACAACGGAGCACCAGCCGGTCGTAAGCATTTTCTCTTTTATAATCCTCCCGTTGTGAATAAGCCGTTGAACGTAAGGCGAAGCGCCACACTTGAAGCTAGAAATCTTGCGAAGCTATTTTTAGAAAACCATATTCAAACGATCGTTTTCGCACGCAGTCGTGTACGAGTGGAAATATTGCTTACTTACTTGCAAGAACTTGTAAAAAAAGAGTTTGGTACAAAGTCCATACAAGGTTATAGAGGGGGATATCTTCCTAAACAGCGACGCGCCATTGAAAAAGGACTTCGTAACGGAGATATCATGGGAGTCGTTTCAACAAATGCATTAGAACTAGGCGTGGATATAGGTCAGCTTCACGCTTGTATTTTGACAGGTTATCCGGGATCGATCGCTAGTGCGTGGCAACAGGCTGGACGGGCAGGGCGTCGTCAGGATGAAAGTGTTGTGATCATGGTTGCTTCTTCCTCACCACTCGATCAATATGTTATACAGCATCCAGATTACTTTTTTGAACGATCACCAGAGTCTGCTCGTATGAATCCTGATAATCTCATTATTTTAGTGGATCATCTAAAATGCGCATCGTATGAACTTCCGTTTCAAGAGAATGATAAATTTGGTGATCAAGAGATACAGGATGTTTTAGAATTTTTAGTTGATGAGCAAGTGCTCCATAAAAGAGGAAAGCATTTTTACTGGATGAATGATTCCTTTCCTGCTCATAACATTTCACTTCGCTCTGCATCACAGGAGAATGTTGTAATCATCGATCAAAGTAATGTCGCTGACGTGAAAGTGATTGGCGAGATGGATCGCTTTAGTTCGATGACACTTCTTCACGAAGAGGCGATCTACCTTCATCAAGGTACACAATATCAGGTTGAGAAGCTCGATTATGAAGAAAAGAAAGCCTTCGTTCGGGAAGTGGATGTTGATTACTTTACAGATGCAAACCTTGCTGTATCGCTAAATGTACTAGAAGTAGACAAAGAAACGACAGATGAGCAAAATGCAAAAGCCTACGGTGATGTTATGGTAGTCGCAAAGGCAACTATCTTTAAAAAGATTAAATTTGAAACACATGACAATATTGGGTCAGGACCGATTCATCTTCCGGAAGAAGAGTTGCACACTTCTGCCACTTGGCTAACGTTTGAAAATAACGATTTAAGTGAAGAGAAACTCGAAGCGGGCCTCCTTGGAATCGCACACGTACTGCGGCATGTCGCTCCATTATTTGTTATGTGTGATGCAAATGATCTTCATGTTGTACCGCAAGTTAAAGCGGTACATAATCAACAGCCTACAATCTTTATTTACGATCGATACCCAGGAGGAATAGGTCTGAGTGAAAAAGTGTATGGCTCTTGGGATACTGTTCTTGACCAAGCGCTCTCTATGATCCAACGTTGTCCTTGCGAAAGTGGCTGTCCGTCTTGCACGGGTACATTAGAAGAAGGAAATAACAGCAAGAATCTAGCTGTAAAGCTGATTTCTCAAATTAAAGGAGCGACAGAGCATGTCGATTCAAAATAAACTAAATCGGCTAAAAAAACATATGGTAAATCCGGTTTCAACGCCTCCTGTACAGAGCAAGCAACCACTTGAGGATTCATCAGGTAAAAGGATTGATCATGCGGATTATTGGGAGAAATTTGGGGCGTCAGCTTATTTTTTCGAAGAGGATTATTGCATCATCCGAAAAGTAGAATATCCTCTTGACACAAAGTGGGGGCGTTATCGGTTTTCTGACGCTTTGGACGCTGTGTCGAAATGGCAGGATATTGATGCTGAGCACCCTTTACATGCAAGGGATTTAGAAGCATCTGACCTTTTGTTCTTTGATACAGAAACAACTGGTTTAAGTGGTGGAGCCGGGAATACGATCTTTATGCTCGGTATGAGTCAGATCAAGGGAGATCACGTTTTAGTGCACCAGTTCTTCCTACCAGGACCAGGATCTGAAGTTGCTCTTTATCATTACTTCTTAAATCATGTGAAAGAACTGAGGAATCTAGTAACGTATAACGGAAAATCCTTTGATTGGCCACAAGTGAAAACGCGGCATACTTTAATTCGTGATTTTGTACCTTCATTGCCAGAGTTTGGTCACTTTGATCTCCTTCATGGCGCTAGGAGGCTTTGGAAAGATACGTTACCTGCGGTTAAGCTTTCTGTAGTGGAAAAAGAGATACTTGGCGTGAATCGGATTCATGATACACCTGGTTATCTTGCGCCCATGCTCTATTTTCAATATTGCAATGAAGGAGAACCTTCGCTCCTTGAAGGAGTTTTTCAGCACAACGAGTGGGATGTTCTTTCGCTCATCACGCTATATACTCATATGTCTGGGATTGTGACAGGTAAAGGTTTTCGTACAGAAAAAGAAACGTATGAATCTGCGAGATGGTTTGAAGCTTTAAACGAACAAGAACATGCGATGTCTCTTTATAACGAGGTTCTGGAAACGGGAAATTCACATACATCTCAATCAAAAAAATCATTAGCTGCTCTAAACAAAAAGTGTAATGAGATAGAAATCTCTGTCCAGTATTGGTTGGAATTGCTTGAAGAAGATCATTTAGATGAAGAGCCAGCTGTTGAACTTTCTAAGTATTTTGAGCACATACAAAAAGATTACGATAAAGCTCTTCATTTTGCTGTTATGGCCTATTCAAGGTGGAAGGGCAAAAAAAGGTTAACAAAGAGGAAAGAAGAACAGGAAAAACAGCGTTTTTTGAAAAGAATCGAACGATTAGAACAACGCGTCATCCAATATTCGTAAAAATTCGTCAAATTTATGAATTCCTGCAAAATATCTCTTCTCAAACGGCATTGTTTTTTGTAGAATATAAGAGGACATGAAAATGTTCTTAAGAAAATAAATTCCCCCTTTTTTTATTCCCCGGGTAAGCGCAAAAAACGTCATAAAACCTTATATTTCTGCTAGGTTTTCGTCATATTTCCTGACGATTCGATTGTTTTCGCAAAATAACCCGGAATAGGGATAGGGAAATATATATTTTAAGCTATGGAGAGATGGTACGTGAAGCAGTGGATTGTTGTTCTATTTTTTGTAATCGTCGGGTTAACAGTAATGATTGGCAATCAAATCAGTCACACAACACAAAACTTTTAATGAAGCCCCGGCTATAGACAGAGCCGGGTGTTTTTCATTAATAGGAGGTATTTTCACATGCTTCAAACACTGCTTGTCAGTGGCTACAAAGCTCATGAACTGGGGATTTTTAGTGACAAACATGAAGGGGTATACTATATAAAGAAAGCGATTGGACAAAAGTTAGTCTCGCTACTTGATGAAGGACTTGAATGGGTGATCATCAGTGGGCAGCCTGGTGTTGAAATGTGGGCTGCAGAAGTGGTGTTTGATCTTCAAGCAGAATACCCCGATCTAAAACTTGCAGTTCTTACACCGTTCTTAGAGCAAGAAGCTCGTTGGAAAGAAAACGTTCAAGAAAAATATCATGAAATTTTAGCTGGTGCCGATTTTGTTGATTCAGTCAGCCGAAAGCCATACGAGTCGCCAGGGCAGCTTCGTGTTAAAAATCAATTTCTTGTGCAAAAAAGCGATGCCGTGTTGCTTTTATACGACGAAGAAAAAGACGGTTCACCGAAGTATTATTTACAGGCAGCTAAACAAAAGCAGGAAATGGACAATTCGTACGAAATATTTTATATTACTCCTTATGACTTGGATGTTCTTGTACAAGAGGAACAATACAATCGTAATGAATAAATGAATCTAAAGTCGAAAAAAATTGACATTTAGGTCAGGTAGTGAAAAAATAATTTTAGAATCTTTGTGTGAGGTGATTCACATGAGTGAACAGCGTTTTCATTTAACGGCGAAAGAAATTTTGGAAAAAGACTTTAAACAAGGCTTTCGTGGCTATGATCAAGACGAAGTAGACAAATTCTTAGATCTTATCATTAAGGATTATGAAAATTTCCAAAAAGAGTATGATGCAGTTGTGCAAGAAAACAATCGACTGCGTAAAGAAGCTCAAAATACTACTGATCATCAGCAAACACGCAGAATGTCTTCAGTAACTTCAAGCACGACGAACTCCGATATTCTTCAGCGTTTGTCTAACTTGGAAAAACATGTTTTTGGCAGCAAATTGTACGATTGATTCCAGTTATTATCCATTTGTTTTTATCCATTCAGCATGCTATAATGAATCTTGCTTTTAAAACTTAAATCAATAGCGTTCGGGTAATCGCTGGATCAGATTTTCTGGTTTAGAGGAAAGTCCATGCTCGCACGGATCTGAGATGACCGTAATGATCGTGCCTGGCCAAAAAATAAGCCAGGGTAGATTGGTTTGCTTGTATAAAGCTTACTGGACTAACGGCAGGGAACGCACCTAAGTCTTCGGATATGGTGTTAATACCTTGAAAGTGCCACAGTGACGTAGTCCCGATGGAAACAAAGGGAGTGGAACGAGGTAAACCCCACGAGCGAGAAACCCAAATTATGGTAGGGGAGTTTCCCATTTCGGAATTGAACGATTGGGAGAACAAGAAGCCAAGGCTTTTTGTAGATAGATGATTACCACCGGTGTACGAGGCTACCAGCCGTTTGTAGTACTAAGGAACAGAACATGGCTTACAGAACGTTATTGGTACCTAAATTAAAGCTGAATGAGGGCCCCGTTTACCGGGGCTTTTTCTATTTACATAAAAAAGTGTCCTCAAATAAGGGTATACTTATTACTATAGAAATCGATGAAGATTAAGGAGTTCATATTATGACACAATTAAGACTGCTGGCAACAGCAGCTATGGGATTAGAGGCTCTTGTAGCCAATGAAGTTCGCGCGCTAGGTTTTGAGAATGTGAAAGTTGAAAACGGGAAAGTTTATTTTGATGGTGATGAGAAAACTTTAGTAAAAGCTAACTTATGGTTAAGAACGGCAGATCGCGTAAAATTAGTGGTTGGTGAGTTTAAAGCAGAGACGTTTGATGAACTTTTTGAGCAAACGAAGGCACTTCCTTGGGCTGATTTTATTCCTGAAGACGGGGAATTCCCCGTAATCGGCCGGTCCGTAAAATCAAAGCTATTTTCTGTATCCGACTGCCAAGCAATCGTAAAGAAAGCAGTAGTGGATAACTTGAAAACGGCGTATAACCGTAAAACATGGTTCCCTGAGGACGGAGCATTGTATCGAATCGAGGTGGCGATTCATAAGGATATCGCGACATTAACTCTTGATACGAGTGGTACAGGTCTACACAAGCGTGGATACCGTGAGTTGCATTCAGGTGCGCCGATTAAAGAAACGATGGCTGCAGCCCTTATTATGCTAACAAATTGGACGCCAGACAAGCCTTTCGCTGATCCTTTTTGTGGTTCAGGCACATTGCCGATAGAAGCTGCGATGATCGGCCAAAACATCGCGCCTGGTTTAAATCGTGAATTTGCTTCAGAAAAATGGAACTGGATTGATAAAAAGGTCTGGTATGAGGCAGTTGGAGAAGCTCAAGATGTTGCGAAATACGATCTGCCTCTTGAGATTCAAGGATCTGATATTGATCATAAGATGATCGAACTATCTAAGAATAATGCTAACGAAGCTGGATTCGATGATTTTATTACGTTTAAACAGATGCAAGTCCGCGATTTCACGACTAGAAAAGATTTCGGTTGTCTTGTGACGAATCCGCCTTACGGAGAGCGACTAGGTGAGAGAGAAGAAGTAGCACAGATGTATCGTGATCTTGGTATGGCGATGAAACCGTATGATACATGGAGTGTATACGTGATAACTTCAAATGAGAAATTTGAAGAATATTATGGCCGTTCAGCAACGAAAAAACGCAAGCTTTATAACGGTGACTTGAAGACCGACTATTATCAATACTTCGGAAAGCGTCCGCCTAGACAGCACCAGAGTTAGTGAGTGTGTTTTAAATTTATGGTATGGGTAGCTGTGGATGTCGAAAATTGTAGACTCGCGGATAAAAGCTGAAAATTTGTGGATTGAGAAGCAAAACTCGTGGATTGAACTACAAAATTTGTGGATTCAAGGACAAAACTTTTGGATTCTACCCCCAAACCAATAAAAAAGGCTGACTCGATCAAAAAAGTCAGCCTTTTTTATGTGAATCATACACCTTAATAGCAATAAAACCATAATAATTTCACGTACCGTATACATTTAATAAATTTTATTTTAAAAAACATTAGGAAATAGCAATTTTAAACCGAAATTAAATAACACAATGCATACTCACTACTACATTGGTCATCACCAATTACAGAAACAAAGTTTAAAGACCTCTTAAACACGTACATACTATGCCTAACCATAAAACGAAAGCAGGTTATATTATGTACACACAATTCAGCCATTTAGATAGCATTCAAAAGGCATTACAAAACATACAACCACACCTGAAAGATCATCATAAAGCCGAAATTCAAAGTGTCCTACATCAATCAATTGGTCACGTAAACAATATTGATCCTTCTTTTGCAACGTATGCAGAACTTTTTAAAGAAGATTTTTAGAAAAAAAATAAAATCGACCAGCAGGACTTTTTTATTGCGTCACGAATTCATATAGCGGTATGTTTTTTATGAAACCGTGAAGGGATGGAATAGCAATGACGCAAACAAAAGTAACTGTTGAAAAAGAATTCTTAGATTATGTGAAAAAAATGGTACACATCAATGAAGCCATCGGCCTCATGTATTGGGACCTTCGTACAGGCGCACCTAAAAAAGGGGTCGAGCAACGTTCTGAAGTAATCGGGACATTATCTTCGGATGTTTTTGCGATGTCTACTTCTGAAGAAATGAAGAGTTATATCGAAGAACTTTCTAAGTCTGATATACAAGACTCTCTTTCTGATGTTACGAAGAAGACGCTAGAGGAAGTAAAAAAAGATTACGAGCGTAATGCCAAGATTCCTCCAGCAGAATTTAAAGAGTACGTTATTCTTCAATCAAAAGCAGAAACGGTGTGGGAAGAAGCGAAGAACGCTTCAGACTTCTCCTTATTCCAGCCATACTTAGAAAAACTTGTTGATTATAATAAGAAGTTCATCGGCTATTGGGGCTATGAAGGGAATAAATATAACACACTCTTAGATATGTATGAGCCTGGTGTTACAGTAGAAATCTTAGATGAGACGTTCTCTAAACTTCGTGATCGAATCGTACCTCTTCTTCAAAAAGTTACAGAAGCAGGACAGCCAGATACGAAGTTCTTATTCGAACATTTCCCGAAAGAAAAGCAAAAAGAATTCAGCATGCATGTTCTAAAAGACATGGGTTATGACTTTGATTCTGGTCGTTTGGATGAAACGGTTCACCCGTTCGCAATCGGATTAAACCCGGGAGACGTTCGAGTAACAACGAAGTATATGGAAAACGACTTCCGTACGGCTGTATTCGGAACCATTCATGAAGGTGGACACGCACTTTATGAGCAAAACATTTCAGATGAACTCGTTGGAACACCACTTGCTACTGGAACATCTATGGGCATTCACGAGTCTCAGTCTCTGTTCTGGGAGAACTTTGTCGGTCGTCACTTTGGATTCTGGAAAAATCAATACAACATGTTAAAGACGGTTTCGGGTGCACAGTTTAACGGAGTAGAGCTTGAAGATTTCTACCGCTCTATTAACGTTGTCGAGCCTTCGCTCATTCGTATTGAAGCTGATGAGATGACATATCCACTGCATGTTATCGTTCGTTATGAAATCGAAAAAGGCTTGTTTAACGACGAAATTGAAGTAAAAGACCTTCCGCGCATCTGGAATGAAAAGATGCAAGAATATATCGGTGTTACGCCTAAGAACGATGCGGAAGGAGTGCTTCAAGATGTACACTGGTCAGGCGGAAGCTTTGGTTACTTCCCGTCCTATGCTCTTGGATACATTTATGCAGCACAGCTTAAAAATGCGATGGTAAACGACATTCCTGATTTCGATGCACTTATGGAGTCTGGAAACCTTCTTCCGATCAAAGAATGGTTAACAAAAAATGTGCATCAGTACGGAAAGATGAAGAAGCCTATTGAAATCTTAAAAGACGTAACAGGTGAGGGTCTAAACCCAGATCATCTGATCGCTTACTTCGAAAAGAAGTATAGTGATATTTACCGCTTAGAGAAATAATGAATTATAGCCGGCGGTTCTCGAAAACAAGATTCGAGATTGCCGGTTTTTTTCACTTAGTACGATAGTATAAGTTCAACTAAGGCTGTCTTGAATAACTTGGCGTCTGCCAAGTTTTCTTTTTGAAAAGGTTTCATTTCTACATAATTTGTCTAAAACTATATAAAAAGACACTAGGAGGACATAAAGATGGGAGCTGCAACGACACAAGATATCCAAAACCTGTTAAAATTAAGAAAACGCATTGCTGTAGTCGGTCTATCTGATCAACCCTTTCGCACATCTTATATGGTTTCAGAATATATGCAGAATGCCGGTTACGAGATTATCCCTGTAAATCCTAATGTCAGAGAGGTTTTAGGGCAAAAGGCGTTTGCGACGCTCGAAGAGATCGAGGGGCATGTAGATATTGTTAACGTGTTTAGACGCAGTGAATATTTGCCTGAAGTTGCACGTTCTGCTGCGAAAATAAAAGCTGGTTTCTTTTGGGCACAGCTCGGTCTTTATAGTGCAGAAGCAGAAGAGATTTTGCAAAGTGCGACGATTCCTTATATTATGGATAAGTGCATTAAAGTGGAACATGCTATGATACGGTAGTAATGAACCACCCGCATTCATACGGGTGGTTTTCCCATGCTTATCTTGTGTAATCACTTTTTATTAGAAAAATATTCTTTTCGACACTAAAGGTTTTCAGTCGATATACCGAGAAATAAGAGGAGAATATACAGACAACAGTAGTATAGAAACAAACGTTCTGCTATTATAGTAGTACTGCAGCAACGTGAAAGGAGCAACACAACTTGGCTAGTAATAAGTCATTAATGGAGTATAACGATGATGCCATACAGGTGCTCGAAGGTTTAGAAGCCGTTCGAAAACGTCCAGGTATGTATATTGGAAGTACGGATGCTAGAGGATTGCATCACCTCGTATATGAAATTGTAGATAACGCCGTTGACGAAGCATTAGGCGGATTCGGTGATTACATACATGTGAAAATTCACAAAGACAATAGTGTGTCGGTATCGGATGATGGCCGAGGAATGCCTACAGGTATGCACAAACTTGGCAAACCAACACCAGAAATCATCTTTACTGTTCTTCATGCTGGTGGAAAGTTTGGTCAAGGGGGATACAAAACATCTGGAGGATTGCATGGTGTAGGTGCTTCTGTTGTAAACGCACTATCTGAATGGTTGGAAGTAACAATCCATCGTGACGGAAAGACTTATCGCCAGCGTTTTGAGAATGGCGGAAAACCTGTAACAACCCTTGAAGTGATCGGGAATACGCGTAAGTCTGGAACAACCGTACACTTTAAACCAGACCCGACCATGTTTTCTACGATCAACTATAACTATGAAACATTAAGCGAACGATTACGAGAAGCCGCATTCCTGTTAAAAGGGATCAAGATCGTACTTGAAGATGCGCGTAACGGTGAAAAAGACGAGTTTCAGTTCGATACAGGTCTTGAAGCATTCGTAAAATACTTGAACGAAGATAAAGACTCTCTTCACACGGTTGTGAGTTTTGAAGGCATACAAAATGAGATCGAAGTGGATTTTGCTTTTCAGTATAACGATGGTTATGCAGAAAACGTATTATCATTCGTAAACAACGTTCGTACCAAGGACGGCGGAACACATGAATCGGGTGCGAAAACGGCGATCACTCGAAGCATTAACGAATACGCTCGAAAAACGAGCATGTTAAAAGAAAAAGATAAAAACTTAGATGGATCTGATATCCGCGAAGGTTTAACAGCTGTTGTTTCCGTTCGTATTCCTGAAGAATTTCTGCAATTTGAAGGGCAAACGAAGAGTAAACTAGGAACGAGTGAAGCACGTTCTGCTGTGGATGCGGTCGTAGCGGTTAAGTTAGCGTATTTCCTTGAGGAAAATCCTGCAATTAGTGAAATGCTCATCCGTAAAAGTATTAAAGCCGCACAAGCACGTGAAGCAGCACGAAAAGCACGTGAAGATGCTCGTAACGGTAAAAAGAACAAACGTAAGGATTCGATGTTAAGCGGTAAATTAACTCCAGCTACATCAAAGAATCCTGAACGAAATGAACTTTATCTTGTCGAGGGTGATTCTGCAGGAGGTTCGGCAAAGCAAGGGCGAGACCGTAAATTCCAAGCGATCCTTCCACTACGAGGAAAAGTAATCAACACAGAAAAAGCAAAGCTTGCTGATATCTTCAAGAACGAAGAAATCAACACAATCATTCATGCGATTGGAGCTGGAGTGGGCTCTGATTTTACTTTAAAAGATGTGAACTACGATAAGATTGTAATCATGACTGATGCAGATACAGATGGTGCACACATTCAAGTTTTATTACTCACTTTTTTCTATCGATACATGAAGCCGCTTATTGAAGAAGGAAAAGTGTTCATCGCACTTCCTCCACTTTACAAAGTAAGCAAAGGGACTGGTAAGAAAGAAGTCATCGAATATGCTTGGGATGAAGACGAGCTTAGAGAAGCGCAGAAAAAGATCGGAAAAGGCTATATCATCCAGCGCTATAAAGGTCTAGGTGAGATGAATGCTGACCAATTATGGGAAACTACGATGGATCCTGACACACGTACGTTGATCCGAGTAAGAATTGATGACGCTGCCCGTGCTGAAAAACGTGTATCTGTCCTAATGGGAGATAAAGTAGAACCGCGACGAAAGTGGATCGAAGAACACGTTGCGTTTGGCATAAACGAAGAAACTAACATACTAGATAACGAGAACTTGTCAGCATTCTGAGGAGGTTTAAAGATTGTCACTGCTTGAGAAATTTAGAGAGCTGCCGTTAGAAGACGTAATCGGCGACCGCTTCGGAAGATACAGTAAATACATCATTCAGGAGCGTGCATTACCTGATGCAAGAGACGGCCTGAAGCCCGTTCAGCGCCGTATTTTATATGCGATGTTCGCAGAAGGAAACACGAACGAAAAACCATACAGAAAATCAGCAAAAACGGTCGGAAACGTAATCGGTAACTATCACCCACATGGTGATTCTTCCGTTTATGAAGCAATGGTCCGTATGAGTCAAGACTGGAAAGTAAGAAATGTGCTTATTCAGATGCACGGTAACAACGGTAGTATCGATGGAGACCCTGCAGCTGCTATGCGTTATACAGAGGCGAGGCTATCAGCTATCGCTTCTGAGCTACTCCGTGATATTGATAAAGAGACAGTAGAATTCGCACCAAACTTTGATGATACAACCGAAGAACCGGTCGTATTACCAAGCCGTTATCCGAATCTATTAGTCAATGGATCAACAGGGATCTCTGCTGGTTATGCGACAGATATTCCACCACATCACCTTGGTGAAGTAATCGATGCAGTTACGATGCAGATCGATAACCCGGATGTTTCTCTTGAGGAATTAATGACCGTGATTAAAGGGCCAGATTTCCCAACAGGTGGAATCGTTCAAGGTCTAGATGGCATTAAGAAGGCGTTTGAAACAGGAAAAGGTCGCTTTGTCATTCGTGCAAAAACGGAGATCGAGAGCTTAAAAGGCGGTCGTCAGCAGATCGTCATTACTGAAGTTCCTTTTGAAGTGAACAAAGCGAACCTTGTTAAGCGCATGGATGAGTTGCGTTTAGATAAAAAAGTAGATGGTATCGCTGAAATACGCGATGAGACGGATCGAACGGGTCTAAGAATCGTAATCGAGCTTCGTAAGGACGGTAATGCAGAAGGAATTCTAAACTATTTCTTTAAAAATACGGATCTTCAAGTCTCCTATAATTACAACATGGTAGCGATTCATAATAAGACACCGAAGCTGATGGGTTTGAAGGCGATTCTTCATTCTTACATTCAGCATCAAAAAGAAGTTGTTACTCGAAGAACACGATATGACCTAAGAAAAGCGGAAGAACGTTCACATATTGTTGAAGGTTTAATTAAAGCTATTTCAATTTTAGACGAAGTAATTGAAACGATCCGTGCTTCTAAAGATAAACGAAACGCCAAAGACAACATCATTGAAAAATTTCAGTTTACAGAACCACAAGCTGAAGCGATCGTTACGTTACAGCTTTATCGTTTAACGAATACAGATATCACGACGCTTCAATCGGAAGCTGAGGAATTAGCGAAAAAAATTACGTATCTTCGTTCACTATTAGACAGCGAGAAAAAGCTGTTTAACGTTATCAAAAAAGAGATGGCCGAGGTTCAGAAGAAATACGCTGATCCACGCCGAACAATCATTGAAGCGGAAATTGAAGAGATCAAGATCGATATGGAAGTCATGATTCCGTCTGAAGATGTCATGGTGACTGTTACAGAAGACGGCTATGTAAAACGCTCTAGTGTTCGTTCATACAGTGCTTCTAACGGTGAACCGCCAGGCATGAAGGATACCGATTCACTTCTAATGGCGTCTCAGCTCAACACAACAGAAACGCTACTTATGTTCACGAACAAAGGAAACTACGTTTACCTGCCTGTGTACGAGATGCCTGAGATCCGCTGGAAAGACATGGGGCAGCACTTAGCAAGTCTTGTTGGCCTAGATAAAGATGAAAAACTGATTAAAGCATACCCGATTAAAGAGTTTGCAGAGAATCAATATCTAATCTTCTTTACTAAGCAGGGTATGGCGAAGAAAACAGAACTCAAGTCTTACAAAGCGACACGTTATAACCGTCCACTGATGGCCGTTAAGCTAAAAGCAGATGATGAAGTCGTAGACGTTTCGTTAACAAACGGAGTGCAAGATGTTTTCATTGCGACACATTTTGGACTAGGATTATGGTTTGCTGAAGATGAGATCTCAATCGTTGGACAAAGAGCGTCTGGCGTTAAAGGCATAAATTTAAAAGCTGGGGACCATGTGGTTAGTGGATTTGCACTACCAGAAGACCCTGAGAAGGCACAAGTTGTTATTGCTACACAGCGTGGTGCACTTAAAAAGATGAAGATTTCAGAATTTGAAAGAACATCGCGTGCTAAACGTGGTCTTGTGATGGTGAGGGAGTTAAAATCGAACCCTCATCGAATCGTGGGTATGAAGTTAATTACAGCAGATGGAGTACAGTTTGTACTAGAAACAAGCTCAGGTAAAGTTGAGACAATTTCTACATTGAATTACAAACCAGCTGATCGTTATAACAATGGTTCGTTCGTAGTGGATACCGGAGAAACAGGGCCTATAACGAGAATCAAATCATTGGTTTCAACCGAACAAACAAAAGAGTAGCGCTTGCTGCTCTTTTCTTCTTTTTTGAATGTATTAATTCTTTGTAGTTCATGAAAGTAGTTGATTTCCGTTCCAGGATACTCGCTTTCCATGGGGCGTGCGGTGAGCCTCCTGCCGCTTTGCGCCTTTAGAAGTCTCCACCTGACCGCTCGTCCCATAGGAGTCTCGCACCTTGCACTCCAATCAACTTATCAAAGAAGTCAAGAATTAAAAATCATGTAAATAAGAACCCTCTATAATTAGTAAATGAAGAAGATAAAACAGTAAGGGAAACGACACAACGAGAGAAATGAGAGATACATAACATGAAGAGCAACACACATTTACTTGGAGGCGTTGTTGCAGGGGCCCTTTATAAGGCTTTCACTGATTTGCCTCCAGAGACTCTGCAGCATGAACTGACTTTTTTTGGTGCGGCTATTTTTGGCAGCTTGCTTCCAGATCTTTGTCATCCAGGATCATATTTAGGGAAGAAAACCGTTTTTTTATCAAGAACAATTTCTAAGACATTCGGGCATCGTACGATTACTCATAGCTGGATGATGATTTTAGTATTATTTTTGTTGCCACAATGGATAGATTGGCGTTATGAAGAAAGTTTAAGCATCGGCTTGGTAGTAGGAGTACTTTCGCATCTTATTCTAGATGCTGCGACATCTAGGGGTATTCAACTTCTTTATCCGCTACCTATTCGCTTTCGTTTTCCTTTCTACACGAAAACAGGCTCAAGAACAGAAACGAACATAGCGTCATTACTCGGATTATTAGCCGCTGTCTTGATGATTCATCTATATATTGTGTCCCTGTTTTAAAGCAAGAACTTAAAAAAAGGGTTTAATTTACTTCCTCAATGGTAATACAACAATTGTATACAAAAAATGAGGAGTGGTTTAGTAATGGCTAAAATTGCAACAGTACTCGCAAACATGTTTGAAGATGTAGAATATACGGAACCGGCAAAAGCTTTTCGAGAAGCTGGCCATGAGGTAACCGTTATCGGCTCAGAAAAAGGGGCAACACTTGAAGGAAAACAAAAGGAAGCTCAAGTGACGACAAATGCCGCAATTTCAGAAGTGTCGCCTAATGATTATGATGCGCTTTTCATTCCCGGTGGATTTTCGCCTGATATTTTAAGAGGTGATGACGAATTCGTTCAGTTTACAAAACATTTTGCTGATGAAGGGAAGCCTGTATTTGCAATCTGTCATGGTCCGCAGCTCTTGATTTCTGCAGAGGTTCTAAACGGAAGAAGCATTACCGGATTTAAGTCCATTCATGTTGATCTAAAAAACGCTGGAGCAACAGTTAAGGATGAAGAGGTTGTCGTTTGTGGAGGTAATCTTGTAACGAGCCGCCAACCAGATGATATTCCTGCCTTTATTCGAGAGTCATTAAAAGCCCTGCAACAATAAGCTAATACAAGATGAACCGTCTAGAAATAGCTTCTAGACGGTTTTTCAATGTTGAAACTAAATCTAGCACACAGCGTACAATAGGTATGAACATATAGATAGGATGAAGAACGATGGAATCGAAAGAGTATTTATTAAAAGAACTTCAACAGATCGAGAAATGGGAAAAAGATCAAAAAGGGTTATGGTTCTGGGAGCGAATTACTCGCCTGCCGTTTAAGCTGCTAGATAAAGTGACACCAAAATTCATTCAAAATAAGATTGGAACACTGCTTGATGAGATTGGTGGATACATACAAAACGGTGGTCAATATCTATCAAAAGAGCAATCGGTTTTTCAGTTCTTCGAAAAACAAACAGGTAGATCGATACATGAATTAGCCGACTTTAAAACCATACCCGTTGAAGAAATGAAGAACGTTTCCTTGGAGCTTGCAAACAAACGAAAAAGTGCTGCAACTCTACAAGGAGCCAGTACTGGAATTGGAGGTATCTTCACACTAGCGATTGATATACCTGCTATATTAGCCATCTCTTTAAAAACTTTACAAGAAATCGCGATCATACACGGATATGATCCAAATAATAAAGAAGAACGAGTCTATATCTTAAAATGCCTCCAATTTTCTACTTCTGATTATGTAGGTAAAGAAGCGATTCTTAATGAACTTGCTGCAATCAGTAAGGATGAAATGAAATCAAGAGAAGTCGTTTCTCAAATACAAGGATGGAGAGAGGTCACATTAACATTTACAGAGTCATTTGGTTGGAAAAAGCTGTTTCAGATGGTACCTATAGCAGGAATTATATTTGGAGCATTTGCCAATCGTTCAATGATCAGTGATCTTGCAGAAACAGGAACCATGCTTTACCAAAAGAGAAGGATTGTAGAACGACTAAATTCTACTTCTAATCCTATCGTTGAATCGCAAAATTAATAAAAGTGAAATATACGGAAAGGACATTTTTCTACTACGTTAGAAAATGTCCTTTTTTTGTAGTCTGGTCATCTTTTATACAAACCATAGAGAATCGAATTTCAGTTTAGAAGGACTAATGAACGTGTATGTTGAAAATACATGTAATACACATAAGAAATATATGTAAATAATAGAACTCAAGAAGGTGACAAGGAAACGTGGAACATATTGATAAAAGAAATCGATTAGAAGAAAAACCTTTTAGTTATCGAGAAACAAAAGATCACAACGTATTTTTAGATTACTACGGAAAACAAGTGAAAATTCTTAAAGGAAAGGAAGCAGAAAAGTTTTTAAATAGAATAAAAGCAGCAGACAGCGAAATGGCAGAACAGCTGATTATGGCTAAAATAACCGGTAATTTCAAAAGGGGTAATGAACGAAAAGCATGACATGACTTCAATTCCTTGAGATGCACAAATTCTATTAAACAATGATTTTTAAGTCATACTCATCAAAGTTCAGGAGTGAAGTAGATGAAAGGGTTCAATTACAAAGATTATGATGGATTAGGGCTTGCAGAGTTAGTTAGAAAAAAAGAAGTCAAGCCGATTGAACTGCTTGAAGAGTCCATCAAAAGGATTGATACTCTAAATCCAAAAATAAATGCTGTTATAAATACGATGTATGAAAAGGCACGGGTGATGGCTGACAATGAACAAAGTGGACCGTTTTCAGGTGTACCTACGCTGTTAAAAAATATTTCACAAGAGGTTGAAGGTGAACCGATTACTGCTGGCTCGAAAGCTTTCCTTTCTTACCGGTCAAAGATAGATTCTGAATATGTACGAAGATTAAAAAAAGCTGGCGTTGTATTAGTCGGCCAGACGAACGTTCCGGAGTTTGCGTTAGTCGCTTATACCGAACCCGTTCAATACGGTCCAACCCGGAATCCATGGAATCTGAAACATACGCCTGGCGGTTCAAGTGGAGGTTCAGCAGCAGCTGTCGCCTCTGGTATGGTTCCTTTTGCCGGTGCTAATGATGGAGGTGGTTCCATTCGAATTCCAGCATCTTATTGTGGTTTGTTTGGATTAAAACCAACAAGAGGAAGAACCCCCGTCGGTCCTAACTTAGGCCGTTCCTGGCAAGGAGCGTCAGCTGAACACGTCCTAACACGAACCGTTAGAGACAGTGCTGCCATGCTGGATCAATTGCATGGTCATGAGAAAGCAGGTGCCTTTTATACTCCAAAATATAAAGGCAGTTTCCTAGATGCTGCTAGTACTCCAATTGATGGGAAGTTAAGAATTGCTTTTTCTGTTACATCGCCGATCAAAACAGGAGTTCATCCTGAATGTCGAGATGCAGTGCTTAATTCTGCGAGAATATTAGAGTCTATGGGGCACGATGTGGAAGAAGTTGATGCTCCTGTTGATGGGGAAAAGCTAGCAAAAAGTTATTTAAATATGTACTTTGGTGAAACGGCGGCTACTTTGACGTCTCTAGAAAGTATTCTTGGCCGGAAAGTGACTTACCGAGATGTAGAACCTTCTACTTGGCTGCTTGGTTTGCTAGGAAAAGCAACTTCCGCAGAAGAATTTGTGCTCAGTATTAGAGAATGGGATATTGCAGCTCTCCAGATGGAGACCTTTCATGAAACTTATGATCTTTACATAACGCCTACGACGGCTTTTCCCCCGGCTATGATTGGAGAACTTCAGCCAAGCGCTTCTGAACAGTTTCTTATTCGTACTGTTAGTAGAATCGGTCTTGGTGGGTTATTAAAAAAGGCAGGAATCGTAGATCAGATTGCTCGAAAAAATCTAGCTAGAACTCCTTTCACTCAGTTGGCTAATCTGACTGGACAACCGGCTATGTCCGTTCCGATGCATCGTACAGAAGATGGACTACCGATAGGAGTGCAGGTCATTGCGGCAAGAGGTCATGAGAATTTGTTGCTGCAATTAGCTGGAGAGCTTGAACAATCGGAACATTGGATAGATGTGCGTCAAAATCCTTTATTTTAAATCGTCTAGCACCTGCTAGGCGATTTTTTTATTAGCGAACAAAATTTACTATCATTCACATAAGTGGCAAGTACATGTTCATACAATAAGAGGAGTTCTTCGCTATCTTTCATTCTTAATAAATTATCGAAGGAGGTAACATGGTGAGAACGATTCAAAAGTCATTGACCATACTCGATTCATTAAGCGATCCTTCAAAGGAAGATCTCAAGACAGCGTTGATTTCTTTAAATATAGAGCTAGAGGATGTTCAAACTGAACTTAAAATTTCAGAGAGTAAACCGTATTATAGAAAGCTGTTATACCAGAACGAAGATGTAGAATTATTGGTAATGAATTGGTCACAATTAGAGTGTGCTCCGCATGATCACGGTTCTTCTCAAGGTTGGATCAAAGTGCTTAGTGGTTCTTCCAAAAATACTGTTTATGAGATTAGTGAAAATGGGTTGCCTTCTGAATTATTTACATCGACTCATACTAAAGACCAGATTTTCTACGCACCTAAAAGAGGAATCCATAAGATGAAGGCTGAAGAAAGTAGCGCTCTTGTCACACTCCACCTCTATTCGCCACCCATTAGTGGTATGAAAGTATATGATCTTGAAAAATGTTCAGTGTGTGTCGTCTCTGATGATTGCGGAGCATGGTGGCCAGATGAGCAGCGACAAAAGTTAAAAGAGGTACAGTTGAATTCTTGAGTAACAGATACGAAGTCCAATTAAAGGAAAAGTTTAATTGGACTTTTTCTATTCACTCTTTACTTCTTTTTTCTAAGTCTTTAGCAGTATCGCTCAATTCCACCTCTTTTTCATCCTTTAACGTCCCAAACAATACATCGATAAAGGGAGTTGAAACGCCGTACCAATAGTTCTCGTTTTTATAATGATGCAAAGTATGTGTCTTCTTAATCCATCTGCCAAACTTGGTTTTCGGCTTCAGCGGCCTATGAGCCACATAATGTTTCCATTCATAGACGAAAAACATAAATAAAAGACCGATAGAAAAAGACAAGGTGTACTGAATTGCTTGTGTGAAGAGAAAAAAGAGGGTAGATAAAAGAAAGAGGCTAGGGATGCTATACCAAATTGGCAGGAATAACAACTTTAATTCATTTGGCTTTTTATGATGATCATAGTGTAATCTCTTTATTAATTTGAACAGAATTGTATTTTTAGGTGCTTTAATATGAAAGAAAAAACGATGCGTGAGATATTCGCTGAACATGTAAATCAAAATACCTAGTGGAAAGAAAAGTAGAACTGTTGTCGTAAGGTTCATCGTAAACAGAAAGCTGGTTATTAAGAAGAAAATAATCATCATAACTACTATATCAAAATGCAAGAAAAAATCTCGATATATTCGTTTACTCTTCATTGTTCTTTCCTCCATTCATCTTTTTCTTCCAAAGACTTAGACTATCTTCCATCATGGATTGCGTTAATTTTTCAGTTCCTTCAATGTCACCGATTAATATTGATTCTAACAGGGCTACGTAATACTGTTTAGATAACGATCGAGAAGAGGAATCATCGAAGTATTGGAGTGCCATTCTGTAATAAACATCTTTAAAGCTATTCAGGATTAGGCAATAGATCGGGTTAGGAGATAATTGAGCCATATCTTGCTGCAGATGATAATCAAAAAGAGCATATGAAGCTGGTTCATCTTTCAATTCATCCAGAGATGAAAACAAAGATATTAGTTTTACTCGGTTATGTTTAACCGCATCTTTTATATATGTTGGGGTTAAAGAAACCCTAAGTTCAAGCATATACACAATAAATTCATCAGGAATTTCGTCTTGCAGTTGAAGAATGGTAACGATCGTCATTAAGTTTCCTTGTTTCCAATATTCATTTACCGTGGCTGGCAGTCCCTTATGAAAAACGATCCAGCCATCCCGCTCTAATCGCTGCAAAGCCTCTCTAATTGTTGGTCTTCCTACATTGTAAATCGATGATAAATCTCTTTCAGAAGGGATTGATTCATGAATTTCTATTTTTCCTTGTAGAATGGATTGGATGATTTGTTGGCCGATCATTTCAGAAGAACGCTTCTTCATGGCAAGTTACACCTCATTCTTATGGTAATACCAATTATTGATGCTGGTCTTACCAAATATATGAATGCAGTTGATTTTCATGACATTATTCAAAATCAATCATGATTCCACAAACCACCTGTCCTTAGATGCAGGTGGTTTGTGTGTCTTGCGATTTACCTAAACTGTATAAAACAGAAGGCAGTTACAAAAGCTGAGAACATCAATGATTTAGAAGGAGGGAAAGAGATGAGCCAGCAATTTTTCAAAAGAAAACGTCACGATTCCTCTTCATCAACTGAAAATTATGACCATCTTCATGTATCCTCTGATCTAAAGACGAATGTAGCAGAGATCAAGAACATTCTAGGAGAGAGTATCGATGTAAAAATCGTAGAGTTTTTAGAGATGCCTATTCCTTTTGGCATTTGTTACATCGAAGGATTGATCAACAAACAACAACTTGAATTATCCATTATTGAGCCTATAAAACGCACACAACTAGCAAATAAAACGTTACAACCGAAAGAACTTATTCATCAAACAGAAGTTTCCGCAATGATAAGTCCATGTCCTCATTTCGATTTGATCATAACCCCTGTCTTAAAAGGCCAGGTCATTATTTTTGTAGATGGGATGACAGAGGCATACTCTATTCCCCTTGAAACGTGGGAGACACGCGGTGTAGAAGAACCTGAAGCACAAACAATGGTAAGAGGTCCACGTGAAGGATTTATTGAAACGCTTCAGACCAATACAACCTTGCTGAGACGCCGAATCTCAAACCCTACTTTACGCTTTAAGCCGTTTGAAGTAGGAAAAATAACGAAAACAACGATTTTAGTTTCCTATCTAGAAAGCCAGGTCGATCAAGAAGTCTTACAAGAAGTGATAAAAAGGGTATCGAATCTAAACACTGACAAAATATTTGAAAGTGGAATGCTTGAAGAATTAATCGATGAGAACGGATACTCTCCGTTTCCTACCTTTCAATCTACAGAACGACCAGATGTAGCAGCTGCAGCACTATCTGAAGGTAACGTTGTAATCATGTTCGAGGGTACACCATTTGTCCTTATCACACCAACAACCTTTATATCTTTTTTCCAAGCGGCTGAAGATTATTACCATCACTTTGATCTTTCAAGCTTTATTCGTGTGATTCGGGTGATTTCTTTCATGATATCATTAGCACTTCCGGCGGCATATATTGCTGTTACTACCTTTCATCAAGAGTTGGTTCCCACTAATCTTCTAGTCAGTTTAGCCGCTCAAAGAGAAGGTGTACCGTTTCCAGCATTCGTTGAAGCACTTGTTATGGAAACAATCTTTGAAATCTTGCGTGAAGCCGGTATTCGAATGCCCCGTCCAATTGGTTCTGCTGTTTCAATTGTAGGAGCGATTGTAATCGGTGAATCTGCTGTAGCCGCAGGACTTGTTTCCCCAGCTATCGTAATTGTCGTTTCATTGACAGCAATTTCAAGCTTCGTCTCACCTTATTATGGATTTAGTGGTGCTGCACGTTTGCTAAGGTTCGTACTAATGATTTTAGCAGCAACAACAGGCATTTTTGGAATGATTTTTTTCATGATTGGTCTACTGATCCACCTATGTTCGCTAACGTCCATGGGAAAACCTTACTTCTCACCGTTAGCGCCGTTTCAATCGGGAAAACAAAAAGACAGCCTACTCCGTCTACCTTTATGGTGGACACAAACGAAACTGCATAGAAAATGGGTAAAAAAATCATGAGGAGATGGAATATAGTTGCTGTAATCATCTCATTCTCATTGATACTATCTGGATGTGCTGGTCGAGTAGAGCTTAATGAACTCCTAATTGTATCCTCTATTGGTGTGGACTATAAAAAGAATAAAACGATCGTTCATTTTCAAGTGGTGAATCCAGGAGGCACAGCAGGTGGGCAAGGTGGTGCACCATCAGGAGGATCGGGGGGATCGGTTTACACGTATACAGTTTCAGGTGAGACCCTTTATGATGCTGTTGAAAAAGGAAGAAACATTTTACCTCGGAAATTGCTTTTTTCACATATTACAAGTGTCATTATTGGTGAAAAATATGCAAGGACCGAAGGGTTAGCTCCATTATTTGATTTTATGGAGCGAAACCATGAAGTTCGGGATAATCTCATCATGTTTGTTGCAAGAAATTCGACTGCCAAAAATATTCTCTCTATTTATACGCCAATCTTTAAGAACCCTGGTGAATCATTAAAGAACAGAGTGCGCTTAGCTGCCACCTCTACTGGTATATCAGATGGAATTAAGGAGAAAGATGTCGTTCGTTGGCGATATGGTGAATTTAGGGATCCGGTCATTCAAGGCGTAGAAATTGTTCAGATAAATGATAGTCAAAGCGAAACATCCAATTTAGAAAATATAAATGCAAATGATAAAACTTATCGAATTACTGGACTGGCTGTCTTCAACAAAGAAAAAATGGTGACCTGGTTGAACAATGATCAAACGAGAGGTTGGTCTATTATCAATCAAAGAGTAAAGGATATCTTTATTTTGAGTCACAAATGTGATAGTCAAAAAGGTAACGTAGGATTTATGGTAAAAGACGTTGACTCGAAAACAAATGTACATTATACAAATGGAAAATTGAAATATGTAGTAAATGTAAAAGGGAAAGCCATTCTACAAGAAGTGACATGTGCAGTCGATGTTGGTGATCCAAGGACCCTTATTGAGATGGAAAAACGAGTAAATGAGGAGCTAGCACGTCATATAAAAAGCACGGTGAAAAAGGCACAGAAAGAAAAGACGGATGTTTTTGGATTAGGGAAGTTACTTTATAATAAGCATCCTGAAGTCTGGAAGAAATACAAAGAAAATTGGAAAGAAGAGTTTTCCGATGCGGAACTAGAAACAAATGTATCCATAAAACTTGAATCTGTAGGAGCGAGGGTGGAAACCATTCATGAGCAAAAATAAACCCTATCGTATTACACTTACGACTTTTTGGATCTTTTCAATGTTGAATGTGGCAGCATTCCTCTCCAATAGACAATGGCTTCCTTTTTCAAAATGGATCGATGCTATATATTCACCACTATATAAACTGATGTTTGGAGGATAAACATGAACCATACTATAAATCGATGGCAGCTTGTTTTAATCGTAATCAGTTTTATAATGGGTAGTTCCTTGCTAATGGCACCTAACTTAACCGCTTTTTTCTCTGCTCAGGATGCATGGATTTCTATGTTATTTGCGGTAATAATCGGTTTGACCCTAAACATTATTTGGATATTGATTCTTAAACGGTACCAGTTTCGCTCTATTTTTCGTATCACCGAAGTAGCTGGAGGTAAGGTAGTTGGCACGATATTAAATATTATCATCATCTTTTATGCTCTACATTTAGCTTCCTATGTGGTTAGAAACCTTAGTAACTTTATGATCTCAAATGTTATACCAGAGTCAAGTCCATGGACTTTTCAGATTATGATCGTTCTACTTGCAGCATATTCCTGCTTTTATGGATTAAATAACATTGGTCGTGTAAATGAGTTTTTAACGCCATTTATGATTCTCTTTTTCATTTGTTCGTTAGCCCTTACTACGAATCAATTCAGATTTTCACACTTGCAGCCTTTTTTCGAACAAGGGATGTTGAAAATTTCACAAGGTGCATATACGACGACTGGATTTCCATTCATAGAGATCATTCTTTTAGGAAGTGTTCTCACATATGTGAAAAACAAAGAAAAACTCTCTAAGAACTATCTGGGAGGAATCTTGTTTGGAGGATTAGCTCTTATCTTAACCGTATTTATTGCTGTAGGTGTTGAAGGAGCTTATATGGTTAAACGGCAAAGTTATCCTACTTATGAGTTGATGAGAGATATTTCAATCATCAATATTTTTGAGAGAGTAGAGGTCATCATTGGTGTTGTATGGATATTTGGAATTCTTGTTAAGATTGTCATTTGTCTATTTACAGCACTAAAGGGATTACAACATCTATCTAAGTTTCCGAACTATCATCCCTTTTTACTTCCAGCCGGATTATTAATATGGGCGTTGAGTAACCATATGCACACGAATACAATGGAATTTACAGATTTTGTAGGGGGAAATTGGTCATTATGGTGGTTTACTTTATATCTGATCTTACTTGTTGTGTTAGGTATAGGTATTTTGCGAAAGAAGGATAAGAATATGGATCAGGATGCAGATGATTCCACTCAATAGTATTTTCTATAATAGTGAGAGAGCGCAAGTAACGGCCAGATTTTATCATAACTATGGTAATGGATATAAAAAGCGCCAGGTAAGCCGGCTCCTGTTGGATAGCTGGCTTCTTTCTTTTTAGTTAGCAACCAATTAACAGCTTTTTTCATACTGAGATTAGGCTGGTCCGAGATAGCCGTTAATGTGTTAAGCGCCCAAGCTGTTTGAGAGTGTGTACTTTTGTTTAGGCTAACATACATTCTCTTCGTATCACTCTCACAAGACTCGCCCCAACCTCCATCTTCATTTTGAATTGATAACAACCAGTTTTTCGCTTTTTGAATTTCTTTATCATTTTTGTGCACGCCACAGGCGATTAAACCTGTAACGGCAGCCCATGTCCCATAAATATAACAAACTCCCCATCGTCCATACCATGAACCATCTAATTCTTGATTCGCTCGTAGCCAGTTCACACCTTTTGTTATTGAGAGATGATCTTGATTCAAGCCATGGTAATTTCCTAAGAACTCTAAAGTTCTGCCTGTAATATCTGGGGTGGACGGGTCAACTAGAGCGTCTTTTGCGTGCTTTATGGGTAGGCTTCCGATTAAATACCGATTTGTATTCTTTTCAAAGGCTGCCCATCCTCCATCATCGTTCTGCATAGATAGAAGCCATCCAAGCCCTTTTTCATAGCTTGAATAATAAGAAGAGTGGGTACGACAGTATTGCGCAGTGGTACGGAGTGACACTTGAGTATCATCTAGATCTGGGTGCTGCGTATTACCTATAGAAAAGCCCCAGCCTCCTGGGATTGCATCAGGATTATGAACAGACCAATCACCATATTTATTCTGCTGTTGTGTAAGTAGAAATCTTGCTCCTTTTAATACGTGGGCGTTTGTATGTGGAACACCCGCTTCAAGCAATGTATAAAGCATGAGAGACGTATCCCATGTAGTGGATGGTGAATTTTGCAGATGCAACGTATCATCTACCTCACAAAACATATTCATCAACCCGTTCAGAGCGTTTTTAATAACCGGTGATGATGTATTAAATCCTTCTGAAAGCAGACCGTACACCATGAAAATAGTGGTTAACCCATAACTAAGAAGTGTTCCATCAGGTTCGATATGGTTTTGAATGTATGAAAGTATATTTTCTTTCTTCGTTTTCATGTATGAGTCTCTAATGTTCAACAACGAGAACAGATTTATCCAATCTTCAATGTTGGAACCTTGATCTGATTTTCCTAATGATACTGATAGATCAGGTGTGTAGCTTGAAGTTAGTTTCTTTTTACCCTCAATCATTAACAGAACAGGAGCAAAGTGGGCTCTAGCATAACTGCTGATATCATAACGGTTAATGGGAGAAGTAAGAGGCAGTGAAAAGAGAATGGCTGGATCGATTGGTAGTTCTGGCCAGTGATATAAACCGTTCATAGCTAAAAAGACTTTTGTTAAAAGGTCAGCATTTTTTAATCCACCATTATTTATAATGAATTGTTTGGCGTTTTGAAGTGATTCTTCAGTGTGTGGAGGGAGCTTTGAATACAAAAGAGCTGTATAGGCTTGGATCGTAGCTGACAAATTCGCCGGTTCCTCATCAGGATATATACGCCATAAGCCATCGTGAGACTGTTTGGAAAGGATTCGATCGGTTATCCTTTTAATAAGGTTTTCATTTTTGTAGTCTATGGTTCGTAATAAAATGAGCATATACGCATCTGTGATCACAGAATTCTCAAAACAAAAACGCCAAGTTCCATCCGTTTTTTGGAGGGAAAGAAGCTCATTACACCGTTTATAAATTTCAGATTCAATTTCATTAAAATTAAAATTCAAATTCCTCACCGCACTTTATCCATAGTGCTTACAGTGTATGTCGTATATAGGTTATCCTATGAACAGGTAAGTGCAATCACTGTTCTTTTTTGAATTATCACGATAAAATCTTTTTATGAATTGAGTTTTTGTTTTTAGGAGGAATTAGTTTGAATAATAAACAGCTTGCAACATTCGCAGGGGGTTGCTTTTGGTGTATGGTCAAACCGTTCGATGAGCTACCTGGCATTCATGGTATCGTATCTGGTTACACAGGTGGAGAACTTAACAACCCAACCTATGAACAGATTAAAACAGGTGAGACCGGGCATCGTGAAGCGGTTCAAATCACATTTGATCCGGAGGTTTTTCCGTATCAAAAATTGTTAGATCTGTATTGGCCGCAAATTGATCCAACGGATGATGAAGGACAGTTTATCGACCGAGGAACACAATATAGAACGGCGATCTTTTATCATACGGAAGAACAAAGAGAACTTGCCGAACAATCTTTAAAGAATTTAGAAGAAAGCGGAAAGTTTAAAAAGCCGATCGTAACAGAAATTTTACCAGCAAGCGTGTTTTATGAAGCTGAAGAATATCATCAAGATTTTTATAAGAAAAACCCAAAAGCATATAAAGAAGAGCGAGAAACTTCAGGCAGAGACACTTTCATTGAGCAGAATTGGAAGTAAGAGGACTGTAATATTATTATGTAAACTTATAAAAGAGACTTTTTTGAAAGTCTCTTTTTTGAGATACACAAGCAAGAACATTTGAGTAGATAATTATATTTTCTCAAGAAACCATATCAATGCTTGCTTAGCATCCTCAGGAGACATACCAATTGATACATTTTTCAATGCAGCTCGCAATAGGGGATTTTCACAGATGATTCAGGAAATCCGATTAGAATTATTGATATGTCAAAACGATAAAAACACGTTGTTAATTCAGGAAGTGTTTACTCAACATCCATAGGAGAATGTAGTTTATCGTCATGGATATCTATATACAATTTATTGTTGCTAGTAAGTAGTGCATAAACTACACTTTCAATTGTAAGATTACGTTTCTTGAGTTCCGATAACAGCCATTCTTTAGAGATGTTATTCTCTTTTAAGTTGTTCAGTAGAATCTCACCATCCATCATCAACTCGATGGGGAGCTTCACTTCTTCTTTAAAGATATGTAAGTCTTTACGGGTGACAGCAAGGTGCGCTTCTTTTTTCTTTACAGAGAGAAGTCCGTTATTCTCAACGAGTGCGTAGTCTACATCGTCTATGGAGAAAATATCTTTTTGCCTAAGTTGCTGATTTAAATAATCAAGGGTGTAACGCATTTTCCTCATATTATGCTCTAATATTTTTCCGTTCTCAATAACGACAGTAGGATCTCCTGCTACGTATTTACGAGCTCTTTTACTCTTTAAGGAAAGAAATGCAGAAAGATAGATCAGAAGAACAAAGATGAAGAACACGAGAAAGATATAACGCGCTTTTACTTCTAAGGCAAATGCTAAGTTTGCAGTGACAGAACCAAGCGTGACGACAGCGATAAAATCAAAGATCGTCATTCTTGAAACGGTTTGTTTGCCTAAAATACGAGCAGCAAAAAATATAGAAAAAAAGGCAATGATAGATCGAATAATTACATCAACATAAGGATTCAAGTAGGTCACATCCCTGAAACAACAATTTAAATACTACCTTATCTTTTTATCCAACTTATTTTGATTTAAGTCGATTTAATTGTTAAGAGTTATAAAAAAAACGCACAGAATCATTCCTGTGCGTTTTCTTGCTTACATCTTGTTCTTTTTATACTGATTCAATACATGAACCATACCTTCTTCAATAAGTTCATTCGCTGGTTTATCAAGTTTTTTAGCTAATATCTTAATCTCAGTGTATAACGAATGGCTTAAAGTAGTATTTACATTTTTTCGATCATGGTTCTTTTTTCTTATCTCGCTTGAATACATGTGCATACCTCCAACAGGAGACTTCTTAATCTTCTTGATTCAGTCTATCATAATATAGAGGTGGTACGACTATTTTCTTTGTCTAGCTGCATACGGATAGATTGGGTCTTTTAAGTGGAATTCATAGGTCTCACCATCAACGATACCAACTATTTTCTCACTATCGTATAAATTCAGTAAGAATTCAGCCATCTCTTTACTTGTATGAAATTTTGGGACAGTTCCTTCATACTGAAAGTCTTCGAGATCCATGGAACGCTTCGCAAATTCTGTCTCAGTAGCAGCTGGAGCCAATACTTTTGCTTGCATGGCTTGTCCTTTACTCTTTAATTCCTGTGCAAGTCCTTCTGTAAAGGCACTCACATAAAATTTGGATGCACAATATGTTACAGCGTCTGCAACAATCGTGTAGCCTCCGCCAGAAGATATGTTGATAAGCTGTGTACCTTCAACCTCAGCATAATCTCTAACATAAAGAGAAGAAAGAACGGTTAATGCTTCAATATTTAAATGAATCATCGTTTCAATTTTATCTAAATTTTGCTCACCAACTGAAGCGAAGTTCCCAAATCCAGCATTGTTAATCCAAGTTTCAATCTCATATTCCTTTAGACTTCCGTAGAAATCATGTACTTTAGCGGTTATTGATAGATCAACTGTGTAAACAACAACGTCAAGATCTGGATACATAGACAATACGTTTGCTCTAAGTTGCTCTAATTCTTCTGTTCTCCGAGCTGCAATAATTAAATTCTTACCTCTAGCAGCAAATCCAAGTGCCGTTTCGTATCCAATTCCAGAGCTCGCTCCCGTAATTACTGTGTATTTCATTAAAATCACTCCTCAAATTTATTCATTTGGTAATTCCTCTTGTGTTTTATTATACTGATTAGAGTAAACTCTAAGTCAAGGAACTAGATAACTGTTGGGGTGATTAATATGTATTCTATTGGAGAAGTAGCTAAACTTCTTAACGTATCAACACATACACTGCGATTTTATGAGAAAGAAAAGATCATCACACCAGAACGAACAGTTCGTGGTGATCGACGTTACTCTGAATACCATGTTCAATGGCTGCGTTTTGTTATCAAACTTAAAGAAACGAAAATGCCGCTTGCTCAGATTCAGGAATATGCTTCTTTATTTTTACAGGGTGATCAAACTACTCATAAGAGGTTGAAATTATTAAAAAATCACCAAGATCATGTTAAGAATCAGGTACAAGTATTAATGGAAATTGATGATATGTTGCGTAAAAAGATATCAGCATATGAAGAATATCTTCGTAATCAAGATTTCAACTAAACATAAGGAGGTGCTACTTACATGACACAGAAACGGATTAGAGATTTCGGGGTGAAGATTGGTAAGATAGAAACCGGGGCTTTTAACTCAATTACAGATGTTGAAGGAGTTACAGTAGGGCATGTAACGCTAAGCGAAGGGAATATGCAAACAGGGGTTACTAGCATCATTCCTCATGACGGAAATACATTTATGGACAAACTTATCGCTTCGAGTCATGTGATCAATGGATTCGGGAAAACGATGGGAACCATTCAGATGAAAGAACTAGGGGTGTTAGAAACTCCTATCATACTGACTAACACGTTGAGTATAGGAACCGCCGCAGATGCCTTAATTCAATATATGTTAGATAAGAATCCTGAGATTGGCCAGATAACAGGTACAGTAAACCCTATCGTTGGTGAATGTAATGACATGTTTTTGAATGATGTAAGAGCACAATTTGTAAAAAGAGATCATGTCGTAAAAGCTATAGAAAATGCCGGAAAGGAAGTAAAGGAAGGCAGTGTTGGAGCGGGAGCGGGAATGCTTTGCTATTCCTTAAAAGGTGGAATCGGTACGTCTTCAAGATGTTTTTCAATCGACAACGAAACGTTTACGATTGGCGTACTTGTATTGTCAAACTTCGGCATATTAAGCGACCTGCTGATAAACGGTAGAGCTATCGGACAAGAATTAAAGGAAGCTTTACTAAAATCGTGGGAAGAAAAGGACAAAGGATCTGTCATGATTATCGTAGCTACAGATCTACCCGTTTCTGAAAGACAACTGAACCGAATTATTAAGAGATCTGTGACAGGTTTGTCAAGAACGGGTTCGATTATTACGCACGGCAGCGGGGAAGTGGTGATTGGTTTTTCAACAGCAACTAAGATTCCTCATAATAAACCGAATCAGATTACTATGATTCCAACGATACATGAAGAAGATATGGATCTAGCATTTCGTGCTGTTGGAGAAGCTGTAGAAGAAGCAGTGTTAAACTCCATAGTAACAGCTACACATGTCAAAGGCCGAGACGGGAATGAACGGCCAGCGTTCAAAGATCTTCTAGAAGAATTCGATATACAATTATCGGAATGATAATTAAAGCTTACAACGCACAATACATAAAGAAATCCCTATCGAATATCATTCGATAGGGATTTCTTACATTTGTTATACAAATAGATTTAATAGAAGGATGAAACCTAATCCAGCCACTGAGATAATGGTTTCTAATAAAGTCCATGTTGCAAACGTTTCTTTCATACTTAAGCCAAAATACTCTTTGAACATCCAGAAACCTGCATCATTCACGTGTGATGCTATTAAACTACCAGCTCCTGTTGCAAGGACAACTAACGCAAGGTTAACATCGGTTTGACCTAATAATGGGATGACTAGACCCGCTGTTGTTAATGCAGCTACTGTTGCAGATCCTAACGAAATTCGAAGGATGGCTGCGATAATCCATGCTAGTAAAATCGGGGAGAACGTAGTGTCTTTGAACAACTCAGCTACATAATCGCCAACGCCACCGTTGATCAATACTTGTTTGAAGGCTCCGCCTCCACCGATGATTAATAGCATCATTCCGATATGAGTGATAGCTGTCGTACATGAATCCATAACTGTTTTAATCGGTATATTTCTAGCTAATCCCATCGTATAAACAGCTACAAGTAATGAGATCAGCATGGAAGTAGATGCGTCACCAACAAAGCGAATCACTTCAAATGTCTTTGAGTCTGCAATACCCATCGTGTTCTGAACAAGTGTGATTACAGTAGCGATAGACATTAAAATAACTGGAAGCATCGCTGTAAACACTGAGATACCAAATGAAGGTGTATCTTCTAATTTAAATACTTTCTGTTCACCTAGTGAAGCAATATTTCCTGTTTTGTTGAATGAGTCAGGAACAATCTTTTTTGCAATCTTTGTAAATACTGGTCCTGCAAGAATTACAGTAGGGATTGCAATAATAAAACCATAAAGCAATACTTCACCAATATTAGCACCAAATTCTCCTGCAATTACCGTTGGCCCCGGGTGAGGAGGTAAGAATCCGTGTGTTACTGAAAGAGCTGCTACCATTGGAATACCTAGATAAAGAATGGAAACGCGTAATTGTTTTGAAATGGCAAAAACGATCGGAATTAATAGAACAAGACCTACTTCAAAGAATAAAGCGATACCAATAATGAAAGAAGCAACAACAATCGCCCATTGAATTTTCTTTTCACCGAATTTCTCAATGAGTGTGATAGCAATCCGCTGAGCACCGCCGGCATCAGCAATTAGTTTACCTAGCATGGCACCTAGACCGAAAATTAATGCCAGGTGTCCGAGTGTTCCACCTAAACCAGCTTCAATTGATTTTACAATTTCACCAAGTGGCATACCTAGTGCTAATGCAACACCGAAAGATACGATGATTAAAGAAATGAATGTGTTTAATTTGAAATACATGATCAATAATAACAATGCTAAAATTCCACAAGCTACAATAAATAATGGCATGATAGATCCCCCTGATATTAATTTTCTCTAGTGATTAAACTTCTTTGATACGCTGCAATACGTGAATAATCTTCTTCTAGTTTTCTAGATAGACTGATAAAGATGGGTAACAATTCTCTATATTCTTTAACCGCTTCTTGATTTGGAGTGTGATTGTGAGTACTTCCAATCATATCTGAAGCCGCTTCAAACGATTCAATTTTTCCTGTTGCATATAACCCTAGAATACATGCACCTAAACAAGAACTTTCGTAAACCTCTGGCACCGCTACCTCTGTATCAAAAATGTCTGACATCATCTGACGCCATGTTTCTGATCGAGCAAAGCCTCCAGTCGCTTGGATTCGGCTTACAGGTTCATCCATACATTCAATCAATGCTAGATACACGGTATAAAGGTTATAGATCACTCCTTCAAGTGCGGCTCTAATCATATGTTCTTTCTTATGAGACAACGTTAGACCGAAGAATGATCCTCGAACATCTGAATTCCAAAGTGGAGCACGTTCACCAGCGAGATAAGGGTGAAACAGTAAACCATCAGCTCCAGGTCGCACACGTTCTGCTATCTTAGTTAAAATTTCATAAGGATCTATTCCTAGACGCTTTGCTGTTTCAAGTTCTGAAGCTGCGAATTCATCTCGTATCCAGCGCAGGACAACACCGCCGTTGTTAACTGGCCCACCGATGACCCAGTGATTCTCTGTTAGTGCGTAGCAAAAAATTCTGCCTTTCTCATCAGTCTTTGGCTGATCAATGATTGTACGTATCGCCCCACTCGTACCAATAGTTACGGCTATTTCGCCTTTACCGATCGCATCTACACCCAGGTTTGACAGCACGCCATCACTTGCTCCAATAATAAATGCTGTTTTCGGTTCGATTCCGATCTGCTTGGCTATATCTTGATGACAATCATTGAAGATCGTTGTTGTAGGGACTAGGGTTGATAATTGATTACGATTAATTCCTGCGACACGTAAAGATTCTTCATCCCAATCCAGCTTTTTCAGATTCATCATTCCCATCGCTGAGGCTAGAGAATGATCAACAACATATTCGTTAAATAGGCGCTGAAAGATGAATTCTTTAATCCCTATATATTTTTTTGCTCTTGCTGCGATTTCAGGCTGATCATTTACAATCCAAGCGATTTTACTTAATGGACTCATCGGATGGATAGGAGTGCCTGTTCGTTTATAAATCTCATGTCCGTTACATTGTGTTTTTATTTTTCGTGCAAAAGCTTCACTGCGATTATCTGCCCAAGTGATACAAGGTGTTAAGGGCTGATCATCTTCATCCATTGCAATCACGCTGTGCATGGCACTGCTAAATGAAATGAACGAAATAGCGCTGGATGGAATAGAAGAACGTTCGATAACATTTGTAAGGGTTTGCAAAACCGTTCGGAAAATTTCTTCTGGATCTTGTACCGCTGTAGAAATATCAGGCGTGTGAAGCGGGTACCCAATGTTTTCTTGTGAAAGAATTTCACCGTTTTCATTAAACAACACTGCTTTAGTACTTGTAGTTCCGATGTCGACTCCTACCATATAGCTTTTTCTATGTTGTGAACCGTCGATATCCATCATTTATTTACTCCTTTTCTTGCTCCCATGCTTTCGATAGCATTTGTTGTGACATCCATAAATCATCTACTTTTCCTTGAACATCATCAAAATTTTGGTGCAGCGATTGAATCATAATTTCTCTATTTTTTGATGAAATCGCATCAATATAGAGTTCATGGTTTTTCATGATTCGAGAAAGGTCATCGTACTTTTCATTGAAATGCATGCGCATGGATAATAAGATGAAGCTTTCCATAACTGGTTTAGTATTGTTCCAGATCATCGTGATGTACGAATGGTTGATAGAACGAATAATTGTTTCATGAAACAAGACATCCTGAAGAGCGAACTCATCAGCATCTTTGTACTTAATTGCAATCTGCATCATCTCAAAAATTTTTGTAAGTTCTTTAACAACGTGAGCCGTGTCGTTTTTAACAAGTCGTTCAAACACGAACGTCTCAATAAGAAGTCGAACATCATAAATTTCTTCAATTTCTTTTTCAGTCAAGCCGACCACAACTGCACCCATTCGCTCTAAACGAATTAAGTTTTCATTCGATAGAACCTTAAGTGCTTCTCGTATAGGAGAGCGGCTTACATTATACTCAGCAGCTAATTTATTTTCAGAAAGAGTGGTACCGCTTTCAATGAGTCCCGAGATAATCCTCATTCTTAGTTCACATGCGACACGTTCCCCAGTAGAAGCTTTGGAAAGCCACTTTTCAGGATAAAGAAATTCCATAGAATCGTTCAACTTAATAACCTCCTTTTGTAGAACGAGTATACTTGTATACAAGTAGTATTATAGTACAGTGATTATAAAATGCAAGCGCTTTTATTTAATGTTAAAAACAAATAGTGAGCAAGCGTCTGAACAAAGTGAGCAGTAGGGAGGTTTAAATAAAAAAGAAAAGAACAATATAATCATAAAAATTGTTCTTTTCACTCTTTATTCGATTAATAACGGGGCTTCTTCTTTCTTCACTTCAGTTTCGTGGAACTCATTGTATCGTGGGTGCATTTTTAATAGTTCATCAACCGTTACAATTTCATAACCCATTTCCTTAAGCTTAGGAAGGATAATCTTTAATGCAGCAACCGTTTGACTGCGATTACCGCCAGAATCATGCAAAAGGATAATATCTCCGTTTTTTAAATTCGTTAGGATGTGTCTGGCGATCCTTTCAGATCCTGGATTTGTCCAATCGCGGGGATCTTGATGCCAAGACCATAGGATAACTTTGTATCCTTCTTTTTTTAAGACTTTTAAACTGTTCTCTGTAACAGTTCCGCCTGGAGGTCGAAACAATTTTATGTAATCTGAATGATGAGCAGGATCGAGAAGGTGCTCGGTCTTTCTTGTTTCAACCACAACTTTATGCCTTGAAATGGTGTGGAAACTAGGGTGATTATACGTATGGTTGCCGATTTCATGTCCTTCTTTTAGCTCTCTTTTCACGATTTCTGGATACTTCTCAACCCGCTTTCCAATAAGAAAGAATGTTGCATGAACACCTTCCTTTTTAAGAACATCTAAGATCTGAGTGGTGTATACGGGGTCTGGTCCATCGTCAAATGTAATCGCAACTTGTTTCTTTTTTGAAGGGACTTCCCAGATTACATCTCCATATTTCTCTACTTCAAAACGATTTACTACACCTGCATTGACTTTTGGTCCGAAAAAAAGAATGTGACATAAAAACATGGAAACAATCATTTTTACAATGGTAGACATCATGAGCCCTCATTCTAAAATTTGTTACCAATAGTATTTGTAAGGAGAAACTGATTTATGACAAAGCTGTATTTGTATGCAAGGTTGTTCATAAAGCTGATTTCCGTTTAAGGTGCTCGCTAACAGGAGAAGAGTCTTGGCAACAAAAAAGCTGCTCAAAGGATTTCTTGAACAGCTTAATCGTTGTAATCTACAATCCACTTGGAGAAAGTGAGATCGCTTTTAATGCGTGATTTAAGTCATAGATTAGATCATCTACTGTTTCAATTCCGATCGAAAGACGGATTAGTTCTGGACTTACGCCTGATTTTCTTTGTTCTTCTTCAGATAGTTGTTGATGAGTGGTGCTAGCTGGATGGATGATCAATGATTTTGAATCTCCCACGTTTGCCAAGTGAGAGAAGATGCTAACATTTTCGATCAACTTTTTACCTTCGTCTACACCGCCTTTAACCCCGAATGTTAAAATCGCACCCGCGCCTTTAGGGAGGTATTTTTGGGCAAGTTCATAGTAAGGGCTGCTTGGAAGCCCTGCGTAATTTACCCAATCGACCGATGGATGACTCTCTAGGAACTTCGCTACTTTCAATGTATTTTCAACATGACGTTCTATACGAAGAGCAAGTGTTTCCAATCCTTGAATAAATAGAAAGGAGTTGAACGGTGCTATAGACGAACCTAGATCTCGAAGCAGCTGAACACGTGCTTTTAGAATATAAGCAAGTGGACCAAATGCATCCGTATACACAATTCCTTTATAACTTGAATCTGGCTCAGTCAAGCCTGGGAATTTCCCATTGCTCCAATCAAATTTTCCAGAATCGACGATAACTCCACCTACTGAAGTACCATGTCCTCCGATGAACTTTGTTGCAGAATGAACAACGATATCCGCTCCATGTTCGATCGGGCGACAAAGGTAAGGCGTAGCCAACGTATTATCTACAATAAGAGGAACTCCTGCGTCATGTGCGATGTCAGCAATCGCTTGAATGTCGGCTACATCGATTTTTGGATTCCCGATGGTCTCAATGTATACGGCTTTTGTTTTTTCTGTAATAGCGTCTTTAAACGATTGAAGATTATCAATTTCAGCGAATTGTGTCTGGATGCCGAGCTTGGGGAGAGTGACAGAGAACAGGTTATACGTTCCACCATATAGAGAGGTGGAAGCGACGATTTCATCACCAGAGCCAGCGATATTGAATATAGCATTTGTAATGGCAGCCTGGCCGGAAGCAAGAGCAAGAGCACCAACACCGCCTTCAAGTTTTGCAATGGTCTGTTCAAACGCGTCTTGCGTTGGATTCATCAAACGCGTATATATGTTTCCGAACTCTTTTAGGGCAAATAAGTTCGCTGCGTGCTCTGTTGAATTGAATTGATAGGAAGTGGTCTGGTAGATCGGAACAGCACGAGCTCCTGTAGTCGGATCAACTTTTTGACCTTCATGTAAAGAAATCGTTTCAAACCCATACTGTCTTTTTGCATTTTGATCAGTCATTTTCAAATCTCTCCTCAACGTCATTTTTTTGTATCCAATCGCATTCAGTTTCAACTTATCCCAGAAAAAAAGACCTCTTCCAAAAGAAGAGGTCCCGATGATTTCACCCGATCGAAGTCTCATCTTTCAGAACATTCATTGTTCTGCTGAAATTAGCACCATGCGTTTCCGCTGGTTGCCGGGCATCATAGGGTCAGTCCCTCAGCCTCTCTGGATAAGAAGATTTGAATATTGAATTAAGGTTTATAATACATAGGTCATTCTCAATAGTCAACTGAATTTTTCAAAAATTCCAGATTTTTATTTTCTGGATTGCTTTTTACCGCATAGATAATCCCTACTGCCCAAAAAGCAACAAGAACAAAGTAGATTGAGAATAACGTGTTATTTGATACACCAAGAGTATGAAGAAGTGTTCTAGTGTTGGTGATAATGATCAGTCCTCCCACTAATACTCCGAGTATGTGAGAGGGAATGAGGCGCACTAGCCATGCAGCAATAGGAGCCGCAATCACTCCTCCTAGCATCAATGCACCAACCCATAGCCATTCAACTTGTTCCCAGCCGAGTGCGATGAAAAATCCAATTGAAGCAGATACAGCTACAGCAAATTCGCTAGTATCTACAGAACCGATTACCTTCCTGGTTTTCATGTCTTGTTTTGCCATTAGGACTGGAGTGGTGACCGGACCCCAGCCTCCTCCACCTGTAGCATCTAAAAAACCAGCTACTAATCCCAGTGGAATAAGCTGTTTCTTTGTAAAAGGTTTACCATTTGCTTTCGCTTTCTTCTCTCCAAGTTTAAACAGAAAACGATATAAGATATATATACCGAGGATAATTAAAAAGATAGAGATATACGGCTTTATTAGATCTCCAGGAAGGTTGCTTAAAAAACAAGCACCTACAAATGCTCCGATCGAACCCGGCAAAATTAATCGAGTAACAACTTGCCGATCAACATTTCCGAATTTAATGTGTGAAGCGCCGGATGCGGCAGTGGTTACGACTTCGGCAAGATGTACGGACGCAGATGCAGCTGCAGGAGCAATTCCAGCTACTAAGAGCAAAGATGTAGATGTAACCCCATAAGCCATACCGAGTGATCCATCAATTAACTGTGCAAAAAGACCAATTAGAGCTAATACAATCAACTTTTTCATACTTTTCCTCCTCAAAATAAAAAGGCCCTTAACAAGTAGTGTTAAGAGCCTTCGGTTTTCCGATCAGCGATACGGATTAAATTTTAGTTAATACTATATGATTCAAAAACATAAAAAGTCAACTGTTTGTTTAAATTTTTTGTAAAAATAGAAAAATGAAAAAATAGGTCTTGATATCCACTTCAGATATGTTATGATTTTATAAAATTTAAACTCTTATCCAGAGTGGTGAAGGGAACTGGCCCGATGAAACCCGGCAACCTGCGATTGTAAGGTGCTAACTCCAGCAGAATGTATTTACATTTTGGAAGATAAGGTAATATGTTTACCTCCACTATCTTTCCGAAATGGGAAGGTTTTTTTGTTTTTTGGCTTTTGTTGCTCTTGAAAGTGGTTGATATCCGTTCCAGGATGCTCGCTTTCCGGGGGGCGTGCGGTGAGCCCCCAGGAGTCTCGCACCTTGCACTCCAATCAACTTTGCAATGAAGCCAAAACATAAATCAACAAAAAACAACAACTTTTTGAAAGAGCCTTTGAAAAGATATGAATGTTAGAAAGGGAGGCAGTGGAGTGGCGAACGAAAATAGTGCAAACGATTTTCTTCCTCAGCTTCAACAAATGCTGAGCAGTATTAAATTTGGATCAATCACTTTAGTCGTTCAAGATGGAAAAGTGATACAGCTTGAAAAGAACGAGAAGGTAAGAATTAAATAATTCGCTGACTAGAAAACTAGAGGCGGTTTTAACGAATGGGCAAAGCCCTAAAAACGTTAAAGCCGCTTTTTTTATGGCGAAAAGGAGGTAGCAGATTGTTAACGTACGAAACATGGGACGAAAAAACCCGTGATTTTGATAGTGAAAACCCCACAAAAGGCGCGCTGCATGCTTTGAAGTGGGCTTATGAAACGTATGAAGATGATCTGGTTTATGCGTGCAGCTTCGGAATTGAAGGAAGCGTCTTAGTGGATCTTGTTTATCAAGTAAAGCCGGATGCTCAAATTGTTTTCCTTGATACCCATCTGCATTTTCTAGAAACGTATGAAGTGATTGAAGAAGCGAAGAAAAGATATCCTTCTCTTCGCATCAAATTGAAAACACCGGCTTTATCTCTTGAAGAACAGGCGAGTAAGCACGGTGAAGAGCTTTGGAAATTAAATCCTAATCAATGCTGCACGATTCGAAAAGTGATTCCTTTAGAAGAAGAACTGAACGGAGTAACAGCCTGGCTTTCAGGTCTACGCCGTGAACAGTCACCTACCCGCCAGAACACGCAATTTGTTAATCGGGACGGGCGATTTAAAAGCATCAAGATTTGTCCGCTCATTCATTGGACGTGGAAGGATATATGGCGGTATGCACATAAACATGACTTGCCGTATAACAAACTACACGACGAAGGGTATCCAAGTATAGGCTGCGAGCCATGTACACAGGCAGCTGTTAACGCAGACGACCTTCGTGCTGGTCGATGGTCAGGTACAGGAAAACTAGAATGTGGGCTTCACGAGAATAAATAGAGAAATACTAGGAGGAGAGAGACATTATGAGTACGATTCAACCACATGGAGGGCAATTAATCACTCAGTTCCTGCCTGATACACCACATCACAACCTTAAAAAAGAAATTATTCTTGATGCAACTGCACTCAGCGATCTTGAATTGATCGCGATTGGAGCTTATAGTCCTTTAACAGGATTTTTAAACCAAAAAGATTATCAATCCGTTGTCCACGATATAAGGCTCAGCGATGGAACGGTTTGGAGCTTGCCCATCACGTTACCGGTAGATTCTGATACAGCATCAACACTTATAAGAGGTGAAGAAGTTCGTTTAACATACGATGGTGTAACCTACGGGATTCTTAAGGTAGGTGATGTTTATACTCCTGTTAAACAAATTGAAGCAGAGCGAGTTTATAAGACCTCCGACCAAAATCATCCAGGAGTTAAGAAGCTGTTCGAACGACATTCTGTTTATGTAGGTGGCGAGATTACACTAGTTAGACGTATTAAGAAAAATTTGTTTCAAGAGTATCATCTCGATCCGAGTGAAACGAGAAAACGATTTAACGAACTAGGTTGGAGCACCATAGTAGGTTTTCAAACGAGAAATCCCGTTCACCGTGCTCATGAATATATTCAAAAAGCTGCACTTGAAATTGTAGACGGTCTTTTCTTAAACCCACTCGTAGGGGAAACAAAGTCTGATGATATACCAGCTGATGTTCGAATGGAAAGCTATCATGTTCTTCTAAAAAACTATTATCCTATCGACCGCGTGTTTCTTGCTGTATTTCCTGCATCGATGCGATATGCCGGTCCTCGTGAAGCCATTTTTCATGCGATCGTCAGAAAAAATTACGGCTGCACACACTTTATCGTAGGTCGTGATCATGCTGGAGTAGGAAATTATTACGGAACGTATGAAGCACAAGAGATCTTTTCACAGTTTACAGAAGATGAGATCGGCATCCAAACGTTGTTTTTTGAACATAGCTTTTATTGCAATAAATGCGAAGGTATGGCTTCTTCGAAAACATGTCCACACCCAACGGAAGAACATGTCATCTTATCTGGAACTAAGGTAAGAGAGCTCCTTCGTAATGGAGAACTTCCACCTAGTACGTTCAGCCGAAAAGAAGTAGTAGAGGTATTAATAAATGGACTAAATCGAAATGATGCAAATCATAGAATAGGAGATTCGAATGAGCAATCCGCACAATATCATTTGGCACGATAGTTCAATTTCAAAAGAAGCAAGACGAAAACAAAACAACCATTCAAGTTTTGTACTTTGGTTTACAGGACTTTCAGGATCAGGAAAATCAACGGTAGCTAATGCATTGGCGCAAAAGCTGTATGATCAAAACATAAGAAACTATGTATTGGATGGAGATAACATTCGAAACGGATTAAACCGCGATCTTTCATTCTCTGATGATGATCGAAGTGAAAACATACGACGCATTTCTGAAGTATCAAAGCTTTTTGTAGATAACGGAACGGTCGTACTTACAGCTTTTATCTCTCCATTTATACAAGATCGGGAAATGGCGAAAAGAATCGTTTCAGAAGAGGAATTTATAGAAATTTTTGTTTCATGTCCGATTGAAGAATGTGAAAAAAGAGATCCAAAAGGTTTATATAGCAAAGCGAGAAAAGGTGAAATTCCTGACTTTACTGGAATTGATTCACCTTATGAAGAACCGATTTCACCAGATTTCACCATATATACTAACGAACAAAGCGTTTCTGAGATTGTAGAGAGCATCTTAAATCTTCTGGAAAAAAGGAAGCTGATTTAACTAAATAAAAAGGAGAATGAGAGAATGGCATATGAAAAGAAGTGGGCAGAAAATCCGAAGATTAATAAGACCGAACAAAAAAAGCTCGTAAAAGACGGCTTAAAAATATTTGAAGATATTCCTTATTACGCAGAAAATGGCTTCTCCTCTATCCCGAAAGAAGAATGGGATAGTTTCAAGTGGGCAGGACTCTATCTGCAGCGTCCTAAAGAAGATGGCTATTTTATGATGAGAGTCAATGTTCCATCTGGCATTTTAAGTTATGAACAAGTAAAAGCATTGGCTCATATTTGCAAAGATTACGGAAGAGACGTATTCGATATCACGACACGACAGGCCATTCAATTTCACTGGCTGACGATTGAACAGTTTCCAGATATCTTTAATCGGTTAGAAGCAGTTGGGTTGTCGAGCGCGGGTGCATGCGGGGACATTACGCGAAACATCATGGGGAACCCAATCGCGGGCATCGATCCACACGAACTCTTCGATACCACTGAAATTGTAAAGGAAGTTTATGAGTTCTTTCAGCATAATGAAGATTTCTCTAATTTGCCGAGAAAATACAAAATGTCCATTAGTTCAAATGTGAACAATAGTGCCCATGCTGAGATCAACTGTGTGGCCTTTACTCCAGCTTTTAAGGAAATAGAAGATAAAGAGATTCCTGGCTTTCACATAAAGATAGGCGGCGGTCTTTCATCTAGACCATTCTTAGCACAGCCCCTTGATGTGTTTATTGAGCCGCATCAGGTCAAAGAAGTTTCGATCGCAATTACTACGATTTTCCGTGACTACGGTTATCGGGAAAAACGGCACCTTGCACGCCTGAAATTCTTAATGGCAGATTGGGGACCAGATAAATTCAAAGAAAAGCTATTAGAATATACCGGACCGCTTCACTCTAAAGGAAGAGATGCTCTTAAAAAATGGAACGGCGGTTACTTCTATGGTGTTCATCCTCAAAAGCAAGACGGATTAAGTTATATCGGCTTTAACGTACCTGTTGGTCGACTTCATGCTGATGAAGTTTTAGAGCTTGCTGAAATTGCTAAGAAATACGGAAACGGTGAAATTCGAACGGTGAATTCTCAAAACTTAATTATTCCGAATGTGAAACACGAAAACGTCGACTTGCTTTTAAATGAAGGCATTTTCAAACGCATTACTACTCAGCCTCTTTCTTTTATAGGACATTCCGTCTCTTGTACAGGGATCGAGTACTGCAACTTAGCACTCGTTGAAACGAAAGAAAGGATGCGTAAAATTGCTGAGAACCTTGATCAAAAAATAGCACTCGATGTTCCCGTTCGCATTCATATGGTAGGTTGCCCTAACTCTTGCGGACAGCGTCAGATCGCTGATATTGGTCTTCAAGGTGTATTGTTAAAAACGAAAGAGAAGAAGATGGTTCAAGCCTTTGAGATTTATGTGGGTGGCACACTTGATGATGGAGGAAAGTTTAATGAAAAGCTAAAAGGAAAGTTTCATGCAGATTCACTTGACGAGGTACTTTTACGATTCCTTACTGGATTTAAAGAAAAGAAACTTCCATCCGAAAGCTTTTTTGACTATATAGACCGAATGGGACTTCAACAGCTTCAAATAGAACTGGACCGAATCGCAGAAGAGTTAGAAGAAAAAGTCTCATAAAAGGGGGTCTTTCTATGTATTTATACCGTTTTGAAGTGATTTTGAAATCAGAGGTTATTCCTGTTGTGATAGCCGCTTCAACAGACGAACAGGCTTTTCAGTTGGTTGACATCGAGCTCGAGAAGTACTTTTTGAAACAGCCTGAAGTTGATGAGATCTCTCTTTATGAAAAGAAACGTATTCGTACAGGGAACGGATTTGTGCTCTATGAACGTGAAACAATATTAAATTCTTAAGGAGTGATGATGATGGGAAAAGTGTATCTTGTCGGAGCTGGTCCGGGAGATCCAGGGTTGATAACCGTAAAAGGTTTGCGTTGTATACAGGAAGCGGATGTCATTTTATATGATCGATTAGTAAACAAAGAACTGCTCTCTTATGCAAAAACCGATTGCGATTTAATTTATTGCGGTAAACTGCCAAACTACCATTTCATGAAGCAAGAGACGATCAACAGTTTCTTAGTTAAACACGCTCAGAAAGGAAAAGTAGTAACTCGCCTAAAAGGTGGCGATCCCTTCGTGTTTGGAAGAGGAGGAGAAGAAGCAGAAACACTTGCCAGAAGTCGCATACCGTTTGAGGTCATTCCAGGGATAACATCAGGGATTGCAGCACCAGCTTATGCGGGCATACCTGTTACACATCGAAACATCGCTTCAAGCTATGCAGTCGTTACAGGTCATCGCAAAAAAGGCGAAGAAGATGAACTGAAATGGGAAAGTCTAGCGAACGGTATTGATACGTTAGCGATCTATATGGGAGTGGGCAACCTAGGTTATATTTGCGAACAGTTAACGAAAAACGGAAAAAGTAAAGAAACACCCGTTGCTCTCGTTCAATGGGGTTCCTTAGAAAGTCAACGAACCGTTACAGGTACACTCGATACGATTGAAGATATTGTGGTTAGAGAACATATTGAGAATCCCAGTATGATCATTGTTGGTGAGGTCGTTCGTCTTCGCAGTGAACTGAAATGGTTTGAACAGCTGAACGATGAACGGAATAAGCTTGCTGACGTTAGAGAGGCATTGTAAATGAAGGCATTGCTCTTTATCTGTCACGGTACAAGATTGGAAAAAGGACATATGGAAGCAGAAGAATTTGTGAGACTCTGTATGGCTCAAGTTGATGTGTCCATTAAGGAGATTTGTTTTTTAGAGCTTAGTGAACCCTCTATCGCTCAAGGGTTTGAAACCTGTATAGAAAAAGGAGCAACAAGCATCTCTGTCATTCCTGTGTTCTTATTAAGTGCGAACCATATAAAAAAAGACATACCGAAAGAACTTCAGCAACTGCAGGCTACATATCCAGAAGTTGAAGTGAATTACGGACGCCCTTTCGGTGTACATGAAGCCATTTCCCATTTGTTATGGGAGAAGATCATCAAAAGCGCAGTTACGTTAAGTAAAAATTCACATGTCCTTCTAGTGGGCAGAGGTAGCACCGATCAAGATGTAAAGCGGGACCTAGAAGCAATAGCATCTAACGTTCAAAATCATTATAGAATTCCTAGTATTCAAGCTTGTTTTCTAACTGGTTCAGAACCAAGCTTTGAGGAAGCACTCTGGAGTAGTAGCGAATCATATGAGCAGGTTATCGTTGTGCCTTATCTTCTATTTTCAGGACTATTAATAAATGGGATGAAACATACGATAACTCGCTATCAGCAGCAGACCACACAAAACGTAGCTCTTTGTGACACACTTGGCTACCATCCTATCCTTAAAGACGTTTTACTCACGCGTATCCATGAAACACTTGAAACAAAGAAGTATGCATGTTCTTAAAAAGAGAGGAATGCTATGTATCCTATTCACATAAATTTGTCTGGTAGAACGGTTGTAGTAGCTGGCGGTGGTCTAGTAGCACATCGTAAAATTAATGATTTATTGAATGAAGAGGCAATAATTACAGTAATCAGCCCAGCAGCTGTTAAAGAAATTCAAGAATGGCATGCTGAACGAAAGCTGACTTGGATCGAAAGAGAAGTGGAACGTGCAGATTTGGAAGAAGCGTTTCTAATCATTGCTGCAACCAATAGTAAAGAGATGAATTCTTGGATTGCAGAACAAACAACTTCGAAACAGCTTGTGAATGTTGTTGACCAACCAGACCTGGGTAACTTTATTGTTCCTAGTGTCGTAAAGAGAGGGAAACTCATTTTATCAGTTTCTACTTCTGGAGCTAGTCCAAGTTTATCTAAATCGATAAAAAAAGAGCTTCAACAAAAATACAGTGAAGACTATGAAACGTATTTAGATTTTTTATTTCAATGTAGATCTATCATTAAGAAGGAATATCCGGAAAAAAATCGAAAAGACTTATTAACAAAGCTAACAGATCGGTCCTTTTTATATAACGAAGAAAAGCAACGCGCGTATAAACAGGAATTAATAAAGAAAATAGATCGCAATTTAGTAAACGAACCAATAAATGAATAAATCCTTATCAAGAGAGGTAGAGGGAGCGGCCCTATGAAACCTCAGCAACCAGCAGCTACTAGCTGAAAAGGTGCTAATTCCTGCAAGTTCAATTCTTGAACTTGTAAAGATAAGAAGACCCCGACGCTCAAAAAGTCTTCTTTTATAGAAGGCTTTTTATTTTTTATATAGGAGGCTGTCATGAGTTTAATCACAGACTTAAAACAAAACAAGATATTAATCGGTGATGGGGCGATGGGAACCCTTCTGTATTCGTACGGATCCGACTTTTGTTACGAAGAGTTAAATCTTTCTCAAGAAGAGCAGATCTATAATATCCATCGTGCTTATTTAGATGCAGGTGCTGATATCATTCAAACCAATACGTATGCAGCGAACTATTCAAAGCTCGAACGCTATGGGCTTCAAGATCACGTAAAAGAGATTAATAAAGCGGCTGTTCAGATCGCCAGAAAAGCTGCTCATAAAGAATATGTTGTAGGTACGATCGGTGGCATACGCGGTATAAAACCAAATAGCATTTCTCTTGATGAGATCAAGCGCAGTTTTCGCGAGCAGCTGTATTGTTTGTTGATGGAGAATGTAGATGGCATCCAATTAGAAACCTATTATGACCTTGAAGAATTAGAAACGGTTTTAAAGATTGCTAGAAAAGAAACATCACTTCCGATTATTGCTCAAGTGTCATTACAGGAAGTCGGCTTTATGCAGGACCGCACTCCCATTTCAGAAGCTTTGACCTCTTTAGAGAACATTGGTGCTGATGTTGTGGGATTAAACTGTCGTCTAGGGCCTTATCACATGCTGATGACGCTTGAAGAAGTTGCATTACCAAATCAGGCAATTCTTTCAGCGTTTCCTAATGCATCGCTTCCTTCTTATACAGATGGCCGTTTTAATTATGAGGGGGACGCTGACTATTTTAAAGAATGTGCCCATTTGTTCAGGCAGCAAGGAGTTCGTCTACTAGGCGGATGTTGTGGTACGACGCCTGCCCATATACATGCCTTCTCTAGTGAACTTAAAAACTTAGAACCTGTAACAGAAAAAGAAGTGAAACAAAGAAAGCGAAAAGTTGTCATACAGTCAGCATCAAAACCGAAATATGTACCATTAAGTGAAGTAGTAAAGAAGAAGCAATCCCTTATTGTTGAACTAGATCCACCACGTAAATTAGATACGTCACGTTTTATGGAAGGAGCAAAGGCGTTAAAAGAAGCGGGAATCGATGCACTTACCCTCGCTGATAACTCGCTTGCTTCACCCCGTGTTTGTAACTCTGCACTAGGGTCAATTGTGCAGTCCCAACTTAACCTTCGTCCGCTCGTTCATATTACGTGTCGCGATAGAAATTTAATCGGTCTTCAGTCTCATTTGATGGGGCTTCACACGCATGGGATTCATGAAATACTAGCTGTAACTGGAGATCCCGCAAGCGTCGGAGATTTCCCAGGTGCGTCGTCTGTATATGATGTCACTTCATTTGAACTGATCAAGCTCATCAAGCAGTTTAATAAAGGATTATCTCTATCAGGGAAAGAACTTGGAGAAAAAACATCCTTTACGGTCGGAGCGGCTTTTAACCCAAACATCCGATCCATCGATAAAGCTGTTGAGCGGTTAGAGAAGAAAATCGCATACGGCGCAGATTACTTTATCAGCCAGCCTGTTTTTTCAGAGAAAAGACTAATTGAAACGTATGAGGCTACAAAGCACATTGATAAACCGATCTATATTGGAATCATGCCGTTAACCTCTTCACGAAACGCAGAGTTTCTTCACCATGAAGTTCCTGGCATCAAACTTTCTGATTCTGTACGTGATCGCATGGGCAAGTATAAAGATGATCCACAACAGGCGTGCGAAGAAGGCTTATTGATTGCCAAGTCGTTATTAGACACAGCTATGGAACTCTTTAACGGCATCTATCTGATCACACCATTTATGCGGTACGAGCTAACCGTAGAATTAGCACAATATGCACGAGCTAACCATCCATCACTTTTAACCAGGAGGTCACAGAATGCCTAAGTCATCAATAGAAAAACAGCTAAAATCAAAGATTTTAATCATGGATGGCGCGATGGGAACGATGCTTCAAGAAGCCAATCTCACTCCAGAAGATTTTGGCGGTGAAGCGTATGACGGTTGTAATGAGTATTTAAATGTAACGGCACCCCATGTTATCGAATCCATTCATTATAAATATCTTGAGGCGGGCGCTGATATCATTGAAACGAATACATTCGGCGGCACGAATCTTGTACTGGATGAATACGAACTAGGATATAGAGCATATGAGATCAATAAGCTGGGAGCAGAAATTGCAAAGAAAGCAGCTGATGCTGTTTCAACAGAACACTGGCCACGTTTTGTTGCGGGCTCACTCGGACCAACGACAAAAACGCTCAGTGTTACGGGCGGAACGACGTTTGATTCGTTAAGAAATGCTTATGCTGAACAAGCACGAGGATTGATTGACGGAGGTGCAGATTTTCTTCTCTTAGAGACAAGCCAAGATATGCTAAATGTAAAAGCTGGCTTTCTAGGAATCGAGCAAGCTATTGAACAAACGGGAAAAAGAATCCCACTCATGGTTTCTGGAACGATTGAACCGATGGGAACCACACTTGCGGGTCAGTCGATTGAGGCTTTTTATATATCGTTAAAACACATGAATCCTCTTGCCGTTGGGTTGAACTGCGCAACAGGACCTGAATTCATGCAAGATCACATTCGCTCTCTATCAAGTCTAGCAACATCAGCAGTGAGCTGTTATCCGAATGCAGGACTTCCAGATGAAGAAGGAAATTATCATGAAACACCAGACTCATTGGCTACTAAACTATCTGGGTTTGCAGAAAAAGGATGGCTGAATGTGGTGGGTGGTTGCTGTGGTACTACACCTGCTCATATTAAAGCATTATCAAAAGCTATGAAGAACTATCAACCACGTGACCTGCAAGTAAACGAAACTCATATGGTTTCAGGAATTGAACCATTCATCTATGATGATCCAACGTTAAGACCGATTATGGTAGGAGAAAGAACAAATGTTATCGGATCTCGTAAATTTAAACGGTTGATTGCTGAAGGGGAATTTGAAGAAGCGGCTGAAATTGCAAGGGCTCAAGTAAAAGGCGGTGCTCATGTACTCGACGTTTGTTTAGCTGACCCTGATCGAGATGAATTAAGCGACATGGAAGCGTTTATGAAAGAAGCGGTTAAGAAGGTTAAAATTCCCTTTGTGATCGATTCTACTGATGAGGATGTTATCGAGCTCGCTTTAAAGTATTCACAGGGTAAAGCCATCATCAATTCTATTAATTTAGAAGACGGTGAAGAACGGTTTGAAAAAGTGATCCCGCTTCTTCATAAATATGGAGCGGCAGTCGTTGTCGGAACGATAGATGAAACAGGTATGGGTGTATCTGCAGAACGAAAACTGGAAATCGCTAAGAGATCGTATGACCTTTTAGTGAATAACTATAACGTTTCACCTTCAGACATCATATTCGATCCACTCGTTTTTCCCGTTGGAACGGGTGATGAACAATACATCGGCTCAGCTAACGCAACGGTTGAAGGGATTCGCCTGATCAAGGAACACTTTCCACAATCCTTAACCATTTTAGGAGTCAGTAACGTATCATTTGGATTGCCACCGGTAGGTCGTGAAGTATTAAATGCAGTGTATCTCTACAATTGCACAGGAGCGGGACTCGATTATGCCATCGTGAATACCGAAAAGCTTGAACGTTTTGCTTCCATTGCACCGGAAGAAATTGAGATGGCAGAAAATCTATTATTTCGAACAACAGAAAAAGCATTATCTGCTTTTACAGACTTTTATAGAGGAAAGAAGAAAGAAACAAAATCCCAGCTGCCTGATATGAGTTTAGAAGAGCGACTACACTATTATATTTTAGAGGGTACGAAGGAAGGATTAATTCCAGACTTAGAGATCGCATTACAAAAGTATGCTACTCCATTAAGCATCATCAATGGACCATTAATGGATGGCATGAAAGAAGTGGGAAGACTATTCAATGAGAACCAGTTAATCGTTGCAGAAGTCCTGCAAAGTGCAGAAGTCATGAAAGCATCCGTTGCTTATTTGGAACCTTACATGGAAAGAAATGATGAATCTGCTTCAAAAGGAAAAGTGTTACTTGCGACAGTTAAGGGTGATGTTCATGACATCGGTAAAAACCTTGTAGACATTATACTAAGCAACAATGGATTTAAGGTGGTAGACCTAGGGATCAAAGTAACGTCACAAACGTTAATTGAAGCTATTAAAAAAGAAAAACCAAATATTATTGGACTTTCAGGATTGCTCGTGAAATCTGCTCAACAGATGGTGTTAACGGCAAACGATATGAGAGAAGCGAACATCTCAACACCCATTTTGGTTGGCGGTGCTGCATTATCAAGAAAGTTCACAGACACTAAGATATCGAAGGAATACGAAGGAATGGTTCTTTATGCAAAAGATGCGATGGAAGGTCTCTCGTTTGCCAATCAGATTCAAACACCAAAAGAGTTCGATCGACTGGCTGTGGAGTTTGCGGAGAGAAAAAAAACAATAGCTCTAAACTCTGAAATCAATGAAAGCTCTGCAGGGGTTGCAACTGCTGTTAGAGTCCGATCAAAGGTTTCAAGAACTGCTCCTGTTTTTGTTCCGAACGATACGGAAAGACACATTTTAAAAAACTACTCACTCTCACATATTCAGCCTTATATCAATCTACAGATGTTGCTCGGACATCATCTTGGCATAAAAGGTAAAATAACTAGATTGCTTCAAGAAAAGAACGAGCGGACCCTTGAAATGAAATCATTGATTGATCATCTGTTAAAAGAAGCGAAAGAAAAGAATTTGATTCAACCTTCAGCTCTATATCAATTCTTTCCAGCACAAAGTGATGGAGAAAAGATTCTGATCTATGATCCAATTGATCAAAGAACAGTCATAGAAACTTTTGAATTCCCAAGACAAAACAAAGAGCCTTATCTTTGCATTGCAGATTATTTACGGTCAAAAGAAAGCGGGAAAATGGACTATGTTGGATTCTTTTCAGTTACAGCAGGTACAGGTATTCGTGAACTTGCTGCAGAATATAAGAAAGAAGGACGATTTCTTGAGAGCCATGCACTTCAAGCATTAGCTTTAGAAACGGCAGAAGGGTTCGCCGAACTTGTTCACCAACAGATGCGAGATCGCTGGGGCTTTCCTGACTCGGTAGATTTTACAATGAGAGAACGATTTTCCGCTCGTTATCAGGGACAAAGGTTTTCATTCGGTTATCCGGCTTGTCCAGAACTAGAAGATCAGCAAAAGTTATTTAAACTAATACAGCCAGAAGATATTGGTATTCAACTGACGGATGGGTGCATGATGGAGCCGGAAGCATCTGTTTCTGCGATTGTTTTTGCTCATCCCGAAGCACGGTATTTTAATGTGTTAATTTAGAATAAAGCACCTGATTGAAGTTTCAGGTGCTTTACATCGTCATAACTCGTCCAGTACGTATCTATTCTGGAGAATGAGAGTGATTAACCTTAACTTGAAAAGCATCTCTAAGAGCATAAGCAAGCTGTAAACCAGAGGTACCGCTTCCGACAATACAAATCTGTTTCCTCAAGATCATCGCTCCTTCTATTTATTTTTAGTAGACAACTCATTGAACTCGTAACGCTCTCAGTCTATTTTTGATTCTGAGACTTTTTGTTTAAATTCATATAGGTATAAATTAAAAGAACGCGTGTTGAAGAAAGCGGGGAAGCGGGTATGATAAATCAAATCGAACAGTCAATATCTGAATTATTTTCTTCTGGCAAAGGAATGTATGGTTGTTATTTGTATGATCTTGAAACTAAAGAGAGCTTTGCTTTTCAAGAAAATGAATCCTTCTATGCTGCTAGTATTATAAAGGTTCCTATCATGGCTGCTGTTTTTGCACACGCATATGAAGGAAAGTGCCGTTTAAAGGATAAAATTCAAATTCATGAAGAAGACTTTGTACCTGGCGATGGTATTTTGAAGCATTTATCTGCAGGTATGGAATGGACAATTTATGATCTACTTGTGCTAATGATTATTGAAAGTGATAATACTGCAACAAATGTCTTGATTGATTTAGTAGGTATAGAAAACATAGCATCACATATGACACGATGGGGATTCAGAACGAGCCAGCTGAATCACAAGCTGCAAATTTCACCCTACAGAAAACCTGGTGAATTCAACGTTATAACACCGAATGAAATAAATCAGTTTTTAATCCATTTAGCATCAGGGAGAGTTGTTTCCATGAATGCATGTGACAGGATGATCAAGATTCTTAAACAACAGAAGATGAATGATTTACTTCCGTGTTTACTTCCAAATGAAGAAGGTGCAATTGGAATGATTCCGAATTGGGAAGCAGCTCACAAGACAGGCTATGTTTCAGGGGTGGAACATAATGTAGGATTATTCTATTTTCCAGGTCATACATACGCAATTTCTATATTGAGTAAAAACGTTCCAAACCGAACTGAACCAAAGCGGATTATGGGGAAAATCGGACAACTACTATTTGAGGTTTCAAGATAAGAAAAAAAGCTAATGGATGCTTGTAATCCGTTAGCTTTTTCTATATTAACAGATTGAATCTGTAGATTTAGGATTTTTCAATCCGAATAAAGGTCTAATAAACAGTGCTAAAAAGGTGCCGAACATCGCCATTACAGCCCAGACCCAGCCATGAAGACTAAATGATGCAATGCCACCAAAGTATGCACCAATATTGCAACCGAAAGCTAATCTTGCGCCATATCCCATTAATAGACCACCAAGAATAGAAGCACCGGCTACTCCTGGCTTGATTTTTCCAGGCTTAAAAGTTCCTTGAAATGATGCCGAGATAAACGCGCCTAGCATGATACCGAAATTAAGAACACTCGTAGAATCAGTGAGAACACTCTTAGTAAGAGCTTCGCCATTAGGTCCAGCAAAATAACCCCAGCTGGAAACATCCACGCCAGTTTCCATTAAGAACTTGCCACCCCATAGTGCAAATGCTGATGTAATACCCCAAGGATTTCCTCTGATCGTTAATACTAAAGCATTAAGTAAAGCCAGAACAATTGCAGCAGTAAACAACGGCCAAGATCCACGAAGAATCTTTTTCCAACCAACAGTAGTAGGAAGAGGCTTCATCATTGGAGGATTTTTCTTTTTAGAGATTAATATTGTAATCCAATAGATCAATGCAAATAGTGCCATCTGAAGTATCCAAGCACCAAAGTATCCAAAACCAGTTGTTTCAGCAAGGGAAATCGGCTTGAATGAAGGTGTTTCTTCCATCCAGAATGTAAAATGATAAGCTCCCAATAATGAGCCTGCAATAAAGGAAAGTAGAGTCAAAACCATTGATGAAGAGCCACCGCCTAATGAATAAAGCGTACCAGATGCACAGCCATTTCCAAGCTGCATACCAATACCGAACAAAAAAGCACCAAAGATTACACTTACACCAACAGGTGAAACGTATCCTTTAGGATCTGTCCCAGTAAAACTAAAACCTGTGCTTAAAATGATTGCGAATAAAGTGGTTGCAACGGCAAGCATCAGCATATGTGCTTGCAGTCCTTGAACGTTGCCGACTGATACCAATCTACGAAAAGCAGAAGTAAAGCCAAATCGTGCATATAGCAAAGCTCCACCAAGTGCTAACCCAATTATAAAAAGGCTACCTTGTGTCCAGTTCGCAACTTGAACTGTAAAAAAAAGCAAAATCATTGCTGCAAGGATCCCAAAAAATACGTAAGTCCTTTGCATAGGCTGTAATTTCGCAACAACAGTGGTAGGTTGAAATGCTCGTTGTTTATTTGAAGAAAGATAAGTCTCTTTTTGTTCCATAATTATAATACCTCCAAATCCTATGAGTTATGTCGGATTTAAAGCATTATACTATGAATCCATAAATATGAAAAGTTATTTAGATTTATTCCACTATTGTCCATGTCGAAAAAGTGAGATCTTTCATTAAATAATATGAATAGGGATGAAGGGAGACTGCAAAATGGCTAAAAGAAGAAATAGATTTCATACAGATTGCTTTTCTTGCGATGACGATTTACAAAGAGCAGGATTGGGATCTGGGATTGCAGTAAAAGAATCATCGTTTCAAGCATTAACGACTGCAACAACAACTTTTCCAGTACTTATCACTCTAGATGACGCTGTAACCACTACAGGTATTGAATTCTTAAGAAATGGTGTCTCATCAGGACTACAAACGACAACTGGTGGAATTTATGATATTGCTTATATTGTTAGTTCTACAGTAACGACAACAACAGGTGTAGCAAATACATTGTTATTTGAACTTGTAACAAGCACAGGGAGGGTAATTGCTGACTCAACTGCTACTCAATTTTTCCCAGCGGCGTCAGTAGCAGGTTTTTCAGCAAATACAAACCTAGAACTGGCACTAAATGCAAGGTTGTTTCCAGGTGAATCAGTTTCAATCGTCTTACGATCAATTACGCCGTTAATTTCTGCAGGGACGATTACAATCAATACAGCCTCATTGTTTATTTCACCGACACCAACCATTGAAGGGTTCAGAGAAGAGTCATCGAATTGTTGTATCGAATCAAGCATTCATCATTGTAAGAAAAGTAGTTTGTTTGGTGGTCAGAGAAATTCGCAGTATAGAAAAAGATAATAAAATATTGCTGCGTCTTAAGTGATTTTTAAGATGTAGCAATTACATAGCTTTAGCAGCACCTTGAAATTTTCGTTTTTGTCTCACTATCTTAAGTAATCTTTTGTTTTGAGACTTGTTTCATTATGTTTCACATAGTTGCCGAGAATAGATATTATGTTAACAAATTACGAAAATATAATACATCTATCTCTCTCTTGTTTTGCTGGTTTATTAATCACTGGTTCAAAGTCGTATCGTTCAACTATTAGCTTAAATGACGTCTTAAATTTTTCTGATCCACCAACTAACGTTATTATCTTTCTTTGATAACTAATATTCCCATCACCATCAAAGAACCCCTAACAAAATGACTTAAATACTTCTCAGGTACATTGCCATAGAAGCTGACCATGTTTTGAAGTAATCTTCGTCTCAACCAACTGCTGTGTGGTTGTCTTTCCGCGTTATGTTGTTGCAGAACACAATTGATATATCTTGCTGTCACATTTGCCTCTAATGCGATCTAATTGCTGGTCATTCCACTCTGAAAACGTTCAATAATGGTAGGAATACTCATGGTGCACTTCTTTTTCCGCATGCCAATCAACTCCTTTATTCACTTACTTTTATCAAACCGAACACTTGTTCTCTAGTCTAGTTTTTGGCACTTTTGCACACAAAAAAGACGCTATCTCAAATGATAGCGTCTAAAAATGTTCTCTATTTCATTAACTTTTTAATGATTTTTAAGCCGAGTTTTGCGTTCGGATATCGAAAACTAAAGTCGAATTTATTCGTTTGATTAAGCACACTTTTGTTATGAGAAAACGCAACGAAACTGGACTCACCATGATAACTTCCAATCCCGCTCTCTCCTACTCCACCAAACGGCAGATATGGTGTGGCGATGTGCATCAATGTATCGTTGATCGATCCACCACCAAATGAGATGTTACTCACTACTTTTTCTTCAGTCTCTTTGTTAATCGTAAAAAGGTATAGTGCGAGTGGTTTTGGACGTTCTACAACAAATTCAATCACTTCATCGATGTTTTCATATTCCATGACAGGAAAGATGGGTCCAAAGATTTCATCAGTCATAACAGGTGAAGAAGTGTCAGATGGTGCTATTAAAGTTGGTTCGATCTTTTCACTGATTTCATCGTATCGACCACCGAAAAGTATTTCTCCTTCTGATAAGTAACCTTTTAAACGATTGAAATGGCGATCATTTACGATCTTACCAAATTCTTCGTTTTGCAGTGGGTTTTCTCCGTAAAATTCTTTGATTACTTCTTTAAATGTCTCAATGAATGGTTGACGTATGTTTTTGTGTAGATAGATATAGTCTGGTGCTATACATGTTTGTCCAGCGTTCGTGAACTTACCGAACGCTATTCGCTTCGCAGCAAGCTTAAGGTCTGCTGTTTCATCTACAATACAAGGACTCTTGCCACCTAATTCTAATGTGATAGGAATAAGTCTCTTACTTGCCGCTTCCATCACAATTTTACCTACAGGTACGCTGCCTGTGAAGAATATATAATCCAATGGTTGATCGAGCAAGATCTGATTGGTTTCAACTCCGCCTTCTACGACTGCAATAAAGTCAGGATGATAGTATTCTTTGATCAATTCATCCAATAGTTTTGACGTTTGTGGCGTAAGTTCGGATGGTTTTAAAATAGCCGTATTACCAGCTGCGATAGCACCGATTAATGGAGCAAGTTGCAGTTGGAATGGATAGTTCCAGGGTGCGATGATTAATGTGACGCCATAAGGTTCAGCGATGGTATACCCTTTTGAGCCAATATGGGTTTTTGCTGTTTTTACTTTTTTAGGTTCCATCCATTTTTTGAGATGTTTTTGAGTGTGACGAATCTCTTCTAATAAAAAGCCGATCTCCGTTGTATAGGCTTCTGCTTCAGATTTATTTAAATCTGTCTTTAATGCATGAAGAATCTTCGCTTCGTTGTTTCTAACAAGCTTTGAAAGGTTGTTTAAAGCTTTCATACGGAAATCATATGATCGAGTTACGCCGCTTCGAAAGTAAGTTCTTTGAGCATGTACAAGTTTATCAATTGATTCCTTTGTGTTATCTTTCATCGTGTTTGGCTGATTCAAGCTTTACGCCTCCTACAACATAAAATTAAGTGTTTAAACTTATGAACATGTATTAGTGAAATCACTATAATATGTTTATGATAGGTAGTCAATCATTTTGACTTTCTCATTTATTATAATGATACATTACTAAATAACCTTTAAAAAAGAGAACTAAACAAAAAGACCCTCTCCATGTAAAAGAAAGGGTCTGCTTAATTTGTATTTAGTCTTGAGGAACGGCAGAAACTTGCCACTCTACACCATATTTATCTGTTACTTGGCCATATGATGGACTCCAGAATGTTTCTTGTAAAGGCATTGTAACTTTACCCTCTTTAGAGAGTTTCTCAAAAACTTGTTTGGATGAATCCACTGAATCGATTTGAATCGCGATGGTTACTTGATTTCCAATCGTATAAGGCATCCCTGGAAAATTATCAGAAAGCATCATAACAGTATCGCCTACTTTAAATTGAGCGTTCATTACGCGGTCCTTTGCTTCTTCTGGAAGTGGATGATTAGGATCCTCTGGCATCTCTCCGAATGTTTGAAGTGAGATAAGCTCTGCGTTAAAAGCGTCTACATAAAACTCTACTGCTTCTTTTCCATTTCCATTTGTTACTACATATGGATTCACTGCTACAATCATTTTTAAGCACCTCATCGTCTCATTTTTTCGACACAAGAACATTTGTTCGTTTTTATTGTATCAAACTTTATTTATCTTTGCTACAATTTTTATATTTCTACTAAAACTGATTTACACCTTCTTTTCCATATAAAAAAAGAGAACCATTTAGGCTCTCTTTCCTCTTCTTTATTTTAGATCAATACTATAAATTCCAAATCCGTTTGCGTCTGTTTTGTTCGTATATTGAATCTTACCTGTCTCACTCGTATATTTTTGACCGTTCGGTGACGATAAGAACGTTACGTTAGCATTTTCACTAATCGGAGCAATCGACCAGTTGTTGTCCGCAGTTGGCGTGATCTCTTTCATCTCTGTAATGTAATCCATTAAGATCTGACGGTTCTCATCAGCAGAGTCAACTACATATTCGCTGCCTTTAACTCCTGGGAAGTTTCCGCCGCCACCCGCTCTGTAATTGTTTGTTACTACGATGAAATCTTGGTTAGGATCAACTGCTTTTCCGTCGTACGATAGATTTACGATACGATTGCTATTAGCGTTAATCACTGCTCCGTTTTTATCATACTTAGGAGCTTTTGTTACATCGACTTGATAATGAACGCCGTCGATTACGTCAAAGTTATAAACAGGGAAACCTGCATCTAAGAGTTCTTGTGCTTCTGTTTTGTTAGGATCGATCGTCTTAAATTTACCAGCGGACATTTCTAACCACTCTTTTACAACAGATCCTTTTACTTTAAGTGCTTTTAACGTGTTGTCATAAAGGTAGAGGTCACCTGCACTGCGAATCGTTAGTGGTCCTTTTTGAATCTCAGTAAATTCACTAACGCCATTTCTTCCTGCTTTAAATGGTGCTCCAACGGAAAGAATAGGAAGATCTTTGTATTCTGGTTTGTTTAACGAGATGTATTTTTCTACGTACCATTTTTGTGCGTTCGTTACGACTTGAACAGATGGGTCATCTTGAACGAGTGCAAAGAAGCTATGAATATCGTCTGTCGTTGAACCGATTGGTGTGTTTACGTACTTGATCGTTGCATCATGTACATTTTTTACAGTCTTCACTACTTTTTCGTCTGGTTTAACGGTAGCTGCACTTCTAACTGAAGACTGAGAAGAAACGACTTTCCATCTTCCACGATCTTGTTGAAGGGTTAAGTCGATCAGACCAAGTGATCCTCCGCCATAGCCTGCTTGTACAGCTGGCACACCGTTAATCGTACCTTTCGCATTATCAATCCCAGGAAGAATATTGCCCTTAGCATCTTTAAACAACGCATCTAATGATTTCTCATCAGCTGCTGGGAATATTTTATGTGTATGTGAGAATGTGATGGCACTGATCCCTTTTACTTTGCTGAGGGAATAGATAACATCTTCTGTGTTCGCTTCACTTCCGTTAAAGCCAGAGTGAGCTTGTGCGATGATAATATCTGCACCTTTTTTCTTCATCTGCGGGATAAACTTTTCTGCACTTTCAATGATATTCTTCGTAATTACTTTCCCATCAAGGTGTGATTTATCCCATTCGTTAATCTGCGGTGGCACGAAACCAATATAACCAATTTTCAAAAGCTTCGGTCTGCCGTATTCATCTCTAACGAATTTCTTTACAATTTTGTATGGTGAGTATTTGTTTACATCATTTTTAGGATTATTATCATGATCATCTACGTACACGTTAGCGTTTACAAAAGGAAAGTTAGCATCATCGTACGTTTCTGCTAAAAAATCAAGTCCGTAATTAAACTCATGGTTTCCTAATGTTGCCATATCATAATCCATAAGATTCATAGCTGCGATGGCCGGATGAACTTCCCCGTCTTTTAGCGGTGCGATCTTTGCTTTATATGTGCCGAGTGGTGTACCTTGAATGAGGTCTCCGTTATCAACTAACACACTGTTCTGACTGTACTTTAAATCTTCTCGAGCTGTTTTAACAAGTGTAGCTGTCTTTGCTAGCCCAACGTTTTCAGATGCTGCATTTTTGTAATAATCGAAGTTAAGTAGGTTTGTATGAATATCTGTTGTTTCCATGATTCTGAGGTTAACTTTACTTTTGTGTTTTGCTGGCATTTTAGCGATGGCTTGGCCAGCTAAAGGTGAACTTAATAGACTGATAGCTAAAGTAAGTGAAGCTACTTTCTTAACATTTTTATTCACAACAATAACCCCTTTATTTCATATGATTGAGACTAACTGGTCAGATCAAGGAGGATCGTCTGCTACTTCGAATATATGCCTCCTGTAGCTACGTGCCTTTAGAAGCATCTTCCACTTCAATCAGCTGTGGATGAGGCGAAAAACAAAAGCTATTTCAAAGCAACTTACTTGAATTATCCGAAAATCCTAACATTTTGGTCCCAAGGAAGATTATAATCTTCCTTTTCTGATAATGCTAGCTTGTTTTTTCAAGATTCTGTGCATTTCTACACAACGTGTATCTTTTCATCGTATAAATATAGTATAGTAACCTTGTATCATCCATTAACTTCCATCTAGTGAATTGAAAGGAATGAAGAAAATGGCAAAATCAAAAGCAAAGAAAATGAGAGAAAAACGCGTTCGTGCAGGTAAACGAAATCCTATTCTGGAAAGAAGTGCTTTTGCACATCCCGAGATGTATAATTTGATGACATCGAAGAGAACAAAATCGAAAAAGGAAAAATTAGACCACATCAAGCATAAAAAGCGGCTATCATCCACTGGTTTCAGTGAGGATCATAGCCGCTTCTTCGTTTATACCGCTTCCTTCTGGCTTTTTTGCACGTGAGAAACGATCACTTTTTTAGACTTGGTGTTAAATAAAAGATTTAAAGTAACAGCCATTAAACTTCCAGCTACGATTCCATTCTCTGTGAGAATCTGTATACTCTCAGGAAGACTTTTGAAAAGTTCAGGTTCAACCGTTACGCCTAATCCCATACCTACGGAACAAGCAATAATGAGAAGATTTTCTTGTTTGGCAAGGTTTACTTCACTGAGCATTTTGATACCTGATGCAAACACCATCCCAAACATGGCAACCATCGCTCCGCCCATAACGGCTGTTGGGATTAATGTTGTAAGTGCAGCAACTTTTGGCATCAAACCTAGGAAGATTAACATACCTCCTGCAACATAGATCACCTGCTTTGCTTTAACGCCAGATAACTGAACAAGTCCGACGTTCTGTGAATATGTCGTGTAAGGAAATGCATTAAAGATTCCACCTAATATAATTGCAAGTCCTTCCCCTCGATATCCTTTTGTTAAGTCTTTCGGTGTTAAATCTCTATCACATATCTTACCTAAAGCCATAAACACCCCTGTAGACTCAATCAAACTTACGATTGCAACTAAAATCATTGTGATGATCGCACCAATTTCAAAGGTTGGAACTCCAAAATAAAAGGGTTTTGGCATATGAACCCATGAGGCCTCCATGACTGGTGTGAAATTCACTAAACCGAGAAATGATGAAGCAACAGTTCCGGCAATTAGACCTAATAGAATAGATACGGATCGAATGAACCCTTTAGAAAAACGATATAAAAGAAGGATGAATGCTAAAACGCCAAAAGAAAGAATTAAGTTTTGTGGTGAGCCAAAGTTTTCGCTTCCCGCTCCACCCGCCATGTCTTTGATCGCGACTGGGATTAAAGTTATTCCAATTATCGTAACTACGGTGCCGGTAACGATTGGAGGAAACAGCTTAAGAATTTTTCCGAACGCTCCAGCAAAAATAACAACGAACAAACCTGCCGCAATAATAGAACCATAAATGGCACTCATACCATACTGTCCACCAATCGCAATCATTGGCCCTACAGCTGTAAACGTACAACCTAAAACAACAGGAAGACCTACTCCAAAGAAACGATTCTGCCAAACTTGTATAAGAGTAGCTAATCCACATGTTAGAAGATCGATGGCAACTAAATAAGCTAGTTGTTCAGGAGATAATTTTAAAGCACTTCCTACGATTAGTGGTACGATAACCGCTCCTGCATACATTGCTAGAACGTGTTGTATACCTAGAGAAACCACTTTACCCTTCTTCATGAAGACATCACCTCAGATTGGATGAACGTTATCCCATTTGTGTTCATTTCTTTAACTCTTGCGATCGATTCAACACGATATCCTTTTTCCTCAAGTTTTTGACGACCGACTTGAAACGATTTTTCGATTACGATCCCAAAACCGGCTATTGTAGCATCTGCTTGGTTAACCAGTTCTGCCAGACCAAGAGCTGCTTCACCGTGTGCTAAAAAGTCATCGATGATCAGCACTTTGTCACCTGGTTGGATAAATTTCTTTGCAACGGAAATCTCGTTCTGCTCTTGTTTTGTGAAAGAATAAACACTTGATGTTAATAGTCCTTCTGTTAAGGTTAACGATTTCTTTTTACGAGCAAAAACAACAGGAACGGAAAGTTTTAATCCTGCGAAAACGGCAGGTGCTATACCGGACGATTCGATCGTTACTATTTTTGTTATTCCTTCACTGATAAATCGATCCGCTAATTCATTACCAATTTGAACCATGAGTTCAGGATCAATCTGGTGATTCAAAAACGAGTCTACTTTTAAAACGGACGAGGATAGAACAATACCTTCATCACAAATTTTCTTTTCTAAAAAATTCATTTTCCCACCTCATACTTTTTTATTAAATACAAAAAACCGGAGAACTCCTTCTCTCTGATCGAGTGAAGCAATTCTCCGGTATAACAAAATCGGAACACATAAATAGCCCAATACATCTTGAAATACAAAATGCATGGAAAGTTTGCGTCACTCGTAGTCAAACCCTTAACGGGGGCTTGGTAGAAACTTGCAGGCCATATCCCTGCGATTATACGAGCTTTATGAAGTTAACTCACATTATACGATAAAGGTCTGAAAATGAAAACCTCTTTATGTGACTTTACTTTAATGAAGTGACTTATTTATAATCCGTACTTTGTCGGATGGTTTCGTAAACTCTTTTTCCGATTAACGCATAGCCCTTTTCGTTAGGATGAAGTTTGTCCGAGAAATAATCACGTTTATTTTTGTCGATAAAAAGGTCATCAGTGCGTATATATGCAGTATTTTTATTTTTCTTCGTAACTTCTATTGTGGATTGATTCCAATTTGATACGGCTTCGTTAACGACAGACATATCACTCCATTCAGCTTTAGGGTTATAGATACCTAATATATAAATGGTCTTCGGGTACTCTTGATTTTGTACATTTTGAATGATTTGGTTCAAATTTTCTTTATAGATATCCTCGTTGGCTGCTAGCTCTTCTTTGTTAAATTTGGTCAATAAATCCGTACTTTTCAAAAAATCATTCGTACCTATATTTATAAAAATCACATCTGAGCTTTTAGCTGTTTTTGCTATCTCAGGATTACTCAGCCGCTTAAGTAGATCTGTGCTGGTATCATTTGGAACTCCAAAGTCATGTACAACGAGGTGTTTGTTTAAATCTTCTTCATACCGCTCTTCCACATCTCCTATATACCCATTATCCTTTGTATCACCTAATCCGTAAGCGAGTGAATCTCCAAGAGCCGTTACTTCCATTTCTTTTGAGTTAAAGGAGTATACGCCAAAAGCAACGCCTAACACGACAATCATACACGCTGCTACAATCAATGATATTTTCTTCATGTTTCAACCTCCGACTTTCTAGTTGTTTATTCTAAGTATGTATCAGGGGGGATTTCTTTAGACCCTTTGGCATTATTGGTATTCATACCTGTTTTGATTACCTTTTAAACAAAACATGTATACACCTCTTGCAAAATGGACTAAAAAAAGACAACATAAATAGTTCATGTTGTCTAAGTAGATTATGTTAACTTTTGTGATATCAAATCTGCTACAAGAATATAGCGCTCAGGTGATGCACCAATAAAATTAAAGGGATAGCACGTTGAAACAGTTAATGTTGCTCTTGGTTTAGGTACAATTACTGTTCTGTCATCTTTGTCTACGATGCGCACATTCCGAATTTTATAGGTAAAGGTTCCCGCTGACGTTTTCACAATCAGCGTATCCCCCTTTCCTACTTCACCAAGCTTTCGAAAAACCGTATCTCGGTGTCCAGATAGAACAGCATTGTCTTGTTCTCCTGGTAATACACTTTTCTCGAAATGACCAACACCTCTTTCTAATTCTTCTTCATCTGTTCCATGAAAAATAGGAAGTGTAGCATTTAATTTTGGTATGAGTAGGTTACCAATATTCTCACCTTTTTTCGGTCTTACCGAATAGAGTGTTTCCTCCTGATCAGAATGCTTCATGTGTATTTTGGATGGCTTTTCTGAACTCTTTCCGATCTGTGTCTGGCTCGTTTGAAAGAGCATGTATCCTTTAATAAATGTATAAGCGTTTGTAGTACTAAACCAAAAACCAATCAATATTAAAACAACTGAAAAAATAAGAAGTGTCGTTCGAATGCTACTTCTCGTTTTCATTAGATCCCTTTTACCCGAAATCTTCTAAATAAGAATACTCCTGCTGCTAAAATACCTAGACCCATTAAAGTATTCTCTAAATGGTTTGTTGCGGTTGTTGGAAGTTTTCCGCCTTTCACTGTTTTTACAGGTGGACTCGCTTTAGTCGGAGGTGCAGAGACAATCTTTTCAACTTTTTGAATATCTTTACCTGTTTCTTGAATCATTTCAGAGCCAAACATTTCAGCTGTGATACGAATATCAGCTAATAACTCACCATTTAGATTATAAATTTCCATGATAAGATCATTTCCATTTGTCGTTTCCATCGTCATCAATGTATCCATCGACACAGCTTGTTTTTGTCCATCTACAATTAGATAGTATTTTGTTTCAAGTTGTAACAGCTGCTTCATCTCAGAAAAGATGGATAATAGTTCAGCAACTTGTTCAGAAGTAAGTTCGTCTGCAGTTTCAAAATCATCAAATGCCATCATTCTTTCGGCAAGTACCATCATTTGATCAAGAAATGCTGGATCTTCCCAATTAAGAGTTTCCATATGAGTTAAAAGCTTCTCTATTTCTTCCTCTGTTAAACCAATCTCTGTAAATAGATCCTCGATATCATCACCCATATAGTCATCGCCATTTATATAGAAATCAACGGCTCCTTCAAGATCTTCAATGTATTCGTAATTTTCTCTTGCATCATCATTTTCTTTTAATAAAGCGTCTAGTTCCGCAAGAGAAGCTAAGTTGTAATCTCTTAATAATTGTTGAAGATTTTCATCATTAATAAGAGTTCCTTCCCAGTCATCTCCATTCAAATAATAATCAACAGACCATTCTAGGTGTTCGATATATTCATAGTTGTCACGTGAATCATCGTTCTCTTTTAATAAAGCATCCAGTTCTTCAATGGATTTTAAATCGTAATCACTTAATAACTTTTGAAGATTAATGTCATCTATAGGTGTGCCGATCATAAAATCAACTTCCTCAAACAATTCCTCTTCAAAGATAATATAAGTTCCGTCAAGAACGTCTTGTCCTTCTTCTATATTTCCATATTCAACAAGAAGTTCATTGAGTCTATCACGACTGATGGCAAACTCTTTTAACACTGCTTGAACACCTTTTTCTGATAAGGGTGTACCAAGTTCATCGACAGAATCAAAATCTCTTAATGCCCACTCTTTACTGTCTAGATAAGCAACAAAATCCTTCGAGTTCCAACCAATCTCTTGTAAGAACGCTTTATACTCTTTGTCGTTTGCATTTATCGCGAACGCTGACAACGGCAAGATGCCGAGGCTAATCGTAATAGCCAATAAGAAAGTTACAACCTTTTTCATCCCTGACCCCCAGAAAACTAGTTTAATATAATTTCTAGAAAATTATACTGCCAAAATCTGCTTTTGCATACAAGTTTTTTTAGAATTAGTTTTTGTAACCTTAAGGTGCTATGCATAATCAAAAAGACATAAAAACATAATGTTCAATATTTCTTCATTGTAAATACCGTCAACTTTGTTTACGATAAAAGTAACTTCTTTTTATTTAGTAAAAATTCTACGAGGTGAACAATGGGTAAACAAAAAAAGAATAAGGCTTATGTAAACAGCTCAAAGAAAAAGAACAACTCTTCTCCTGTTTGGCTTTTTTGGACGATTGGTATTTTGACTCTAGGATTGATCATTTTTCTGTTCAGCGGTGCACTTGATAATAATGATACGTCCACAGCTGATATATCCTATGAAAACCAGCCTTACTTAGGTGAGAAAGATGCGACAGTTAACATTGTTGAATTTGGAGATTACAAGTGTCCCGCATGTAAAAACTTTAATGAATCATTTTTCCCGCTTATTGATAAAGAACTGATTCAAACAGGGAAAGTGAAATTTTATTTTTTAAACTATCCGTTTATTAATGTAGATTCTGAACGCTCAGCTATATTTGCGGAAACTGTTTATAAGGAATTAGGAAATGAAACGTTTTGGAAGTTTCATAAGACGCTATATGAAAAGCAACCTGACGATCAGAGCCTAGAACGACAGGACATCTTTACAGAGAAATTCTTAACAGAAACACTTGGTGAAGTAACTTCAGAAGAAGATGTTAAGAAAGTTACTGAAACATGGGAGAACAAGGACAATGAAAAAGCGCTGAAAACAGATGAAGCACTTGTAAGTGACCTTGGTGTAACGAGTACGCCAACATTGTTTGTAAATGGTAAAAAGTTTGAAGGTACCTCTTTAGAAGATTTAAAGGAAATGGTTGATGATGCTTCAAAGGAGAGTAAATAAAGGTGGGTAATAAACCTTTATTGATCGCTTGGCTTGCTTCGATCGTTTCCATGGTAGGAAGTCTGTTTTTTAGTGAAGTCATGAAGTTTGTGCCATGCAATTTTTGCTGGTATCAACGGATTTTGATGTATCCGTTAGTCATTCTTCTAGGTGTTGCCTTTTATCAACAAGATCATAAAGTCACACGTTATGTCCTTCCTTTATCCATTTTGGGCATCATCGTTTCAGGCTATCATTATGCTCTTCAAAAAATTCCTGCATTAAAAGCTTTTGAAGTGTGTACATCTGGTGTTCCATGTTCAGGTCAGTATATTAACTGGCTAGGATTCATCACGATTCCACTCCTTGCGTTCGTTGGATTTACGATCATCACGATCTGTATGCTATGGATGAGAAAGCAATCGAATTAATCGGTTGCTTTTTCTTTTTGCTCTGACAATAAAAAAGAGCCAGTCCTGTAATAGGAACTGACCCTTCATTTATATAGAATTATTGTAAATCAACGTTATGATACACTTGCTGCACGTCTTCTAGATCTTCTAAAGCATCGATCAATTTCTCAAATTGACTTTGTGATTCTTCAGTGAGTTCCACATCGTTTTGTGCGAGCATCGTTAGTTCAGCTACTGAAAACTCTGTAATACCCACATTCTTAAATGCTTCTTGTACAGCATGAAACTGATCAGGTTCAGCATAAACAATAACAGATTCATCCTCTTCGATCACATCTCGAACATCTAGGTCTGCTTCCATCAACAGCTCCAATACGTCATCAGCAGACTTTGCTTCTAGACCAATTACAGCGGTTGCATCGAACATGTATGATACTGCACCAGAAACACCCATGTTTCCATTATTTTTATTAAAAGCAGAACGAACTTCCGCTACTGTACGATTTACATTATTCGTCAAGGTATCCACTATAATCATCGATCCGTTCGGACCAAAACCTTCATAACGAAGCTCGTCATAGTTCTCATCGGATCCGCCTTTCGCTTTTTCAATCGCACGGTCGATGATGTTTTTAGGAACGCTATATGTTTTTGCTCGTTCTAAAACGACTTTTAAAGACTGATTGGATTCTGGATCAGGCTCTCCTTGTTTTGCAGCCACATAGATTTCACGACCGAACTTTGCATAAATACGGCTCGTATTTGCGTCTTTTGATGCTTTTTTCTCTTTAATATTATTCCATTTACGTCCCATATTGTTCACTCTCTTTCAACTTTAAATCTATGTAGAACATTATACATCAACTTAACTAATTTTTAGTAGTATAAGAATCAAAACAAAAGCAACCCGATAAACAGGTAGCTCTATACTATAGTCCATATTTATAGATTCTTTCTGGTCTGCCTACACCCCCATAAGTGATGTCCGCTTTTGCTTTTTGTTCTGAAACGAGGTATTCAAGGTATCTTCTTGCCGTTGTTCGACTAACTCCGGTACGCTGTCCAAGATCTTCTGCAGTAAAGCCTTTTTGATGGTGCATCAATATGGACAAGATCTTTTCAAGTGTAATAGGATCGATTCCTTTAGGGAGTAAGTATGGTTCTATCTCGACCTTCTCGCGTTTTAATAAAGAATCGATCATATTTTGATTGACTTCTTTATCCGCTGACAGTTGAGAGATAGATCGCTTATAATCGGTAAATTGTAATAAAGTATCTTTAAACCGCTGAAAGATGACGGGCTTTACTATGTAATCAAAAATCCCATCTTCAAGAGCAACCTTTAGCGTTTTCACCTCTGTTGCCGCTGTTACCATGATGACTTCGATCCCTCGAAATTCACTCCTAATCCATCTTAGTAGATCTAGTCCATTCATATCTGGAAAATAAATATCTAAGATTACTAAGTCAGGTCTTAAAATCGAAATCTGTTCTTTTGCCTCTTCCTCGTTTAATGCTATGCCACATACCGAAAAACCTTCTACTTTTTCAACGAATTTTTTGTTGATCTCGGCAATTCGAATGTCGTCTTCAACGATAAAAACTTCCCATGAACTCATGATGTCTTTCCTCTATTCTTTTGGGATTATTACAGTGAAAAGCGTTGTTCCCGCTTTTGTTCTCTCAAAAAAGATATGACCGTCTAATACTTCCACAGCTTGGTTGATTAGATATAAACCATAGCCGCGATCCTGTCCTTTTGTAGAGAATCCCTTTTTATATAACATATTAGCGATATCTTCAGGAATTCCTTCTCCATTATCTTCAATTTCAATGATCAGCTGTTCTCCAAAATCAGAAAGATTGATTGTTACTATTGGGTCATATGTTCCTGACTCTATTACAGCTTCCATGCTATTATCTATTAGATTACCTATGATCGTAACTAGTAATTGTCTGTCGATCGAGTCTGGAATATCTTTTAGGTGACTTGAAGGATCAATCGAAAATTCTACTCTTAGCTCATTCGAACGATTGAACTTACCAATTAATAGACCGCCTATATAAGGATCAGAAATATGCTTCATAATAAATTGTGTAAAATGATGATGAACATTTGATTCTTTTGTAATAATATCTTGTGCCTCCTGATAAGAACCCAGTTGAATAAGTCCGGATATTAAATACAGTTTATTTGAGAATTCATGAGTTTGAGCTCTTAAGCCTTCACTATAGCTTTTCACTTGCGCGAGTTCTTCACTTAATCGATAAAGCTCATCTCTGTTTCTAAATGTCGCTACCGCCCCAATGACTTGATTATGATCATCTAGTATTGGAATACGATTCGCGATAACTTTCGTGTTTCCGAGTTTCATCTGTTCGTCAAATTCATTTCTTCCAGAAGCAATAACATCAAGTAATCTTGTATTCGGAATAGCTTTTAACACATTTTCACCTAATAACCTCTCACTTTCTGTTTGTAGCATCTGAAGTGCAGTGTGATTGGCAAGGGTTATTTCACCTTCTCGATTAACAGCAATGACCCCTTCTCTAATCGCTTCTAAGATCGCGCTTTTTTCTTTGTATAACAATCCGATCTCTTTTGGTTCTAATCCATGGGTGGCTCTTTTTACTCCTTTTGCAATCAGTACAGAACCGAGTGTTCCTAGCAACAAAGTAATCGTACCTATAATGATTATTTTTATTTTATACGGCCAAATGTCCTCTTTGATCTGATCAGTTAGAAAACCCACTGATACCAATCCAATGATTTCGCCGTCATTATTTATAACGGGTGATTTTCCTCGTACAGCTGGACCAAGTGAGCCTGTTGCTTCAGTGATACTCGGTTCACCAGATAAAGCTTTTTGGTTGTCACCACCAACCATCTTCTTACCGATTCGTTCTATGATGGGGTGTGAATAACGAACACCTTCTTTGTTTCCAACTACGATGTAATGAGCCCTTGTTTTCTTTCTGATTTTCTCTGCATAAGGCTGGATCAATTTAGAGGGATCATCACTTTCAAACGCATCAATAACAAGTGGATTGTTACTTACTGCATAAGAAACACTTAGTGCCCTCTCCCCAATTTGACTCTTCATCGTGTCTTCAAACATATTCTGAAAGATAAGTGCTAAAATCGTGACCACAATAAAAATTAGGGAACAGCTGATGAGAATTAATTTTGTTTGCAGTTTCATAGTTTCCCTCCGTAAAAATAGAAAAGACTTTCTTAGAATAGAAAGTCTTCTCTACGTATCAACTCTTATCCTTCAACGTTCACAACAACATTTTTTCCTTTTAATCGCAGAAAGAATGGAACGAGAATCCATAATACCGCGCAAACCAAGAAAAATGCAGAAATGGGTTGTTGAACAAATACCATAAAATCACCGTTTGATGTTGTTAATGCGCGTCTCATGTTGTTTTCAATCATTGGTCCTAATACTAAGCCGAGTACAAGAGGAGCAATCGGATAGTCATTCTGTGCTAAAAGATATCCAGCAAGTCCAAAGCCGATCAATAAAAACAGATCGAAAGTGGTTACTTGTACAGCGTAAACACCAAAGACAGAGATAGCAATAATAATAGGCAGCAAGTATTTAGCTGGTGTTTCAATGATTTTCGCAAAAACCTTAACAAGCGGCATGTTAAGGATGAGAAGCATCAAGTTTCCGATAAACATCGAAGCGATTAACCCCCATGCTACGTCCGGGTGATCACTAAATAATAAAGGACCTGGCTGAACGTTATACATGATTAGAGCTCCCATAAGAATCGCTGTCGTTCCAGATCCCGGAATTCCGAGTGTTAATAATGGAATCATTGCTCCTCCTGAAGCTGCGTTATTGGCTGACTCAGGAGCGGCAACTCCAGCAATCGCTCCTTTACCAAACTTTTCAGGATTTTTACTTATCTTCTTTTCAGCGATATATGAGAAGAAAGAAGCAAGTGTTGCGCCTGCGCCTGGTAAGACACCAATAAAGAATCCTAAAAAAGAACCTCGGGCAATCGGTCCGGCACTTTCTTTTAGATCTGCTCTAGAAGGGATAACTCTCCCAACTTTCGCCACCTTTTCAGCCTCTTCTTCCTTATGCAGAACCGTCTTAAATACCTCACCTAATGCAAAGAGGCCAACAGCAACCGTTAAAAATTCAAGACCTCCAAATAGAACAGGAATATCATAGGTGAATCGAGCAACGCCAGAGACCGCATCGATTCCGATCGTTGCAATCAAAAGGCCGGTTACGGTCATCATCCATGCCTTCGCGATCGATCCTCCCGCCAAGCCACTAACTGCGGCGAGGCCTAACAGCATTAAAGAGAAATACTCTGCAGGTCCGAATTTCAATGCCATCTCTGAAAGCGGGTCTGCTAATAATACCAATCCGATGATGGAAACAATTCCGGCAAAGAAAGAACCGATAGCTGCGATCGATAGTGCAGCTCCTGCTCTGCCTTGCCGAGCCATTTGATAACCATCAAGCGTTGTAACAACAGATGAAGATTCACCAGGTGTGTTTAATAGAATGGATGTAGTAGATCCACCGTACATGGCTCCATAATAAACACCCGCTAAAAGAATGATAGAACTTGTAGCAGCTGCCGAAGGATCCATTCCGCTCGTGAAAGTAGCGGTTACAGGAATTAAGAGTGCAACACCACTCATCGGTCCAATTCCAGGTAAAACCCCTACTGCCGTTCCAATTAATACTCCGATAAAAGCAAAGAATATATTTTGCGGCTGAATGGCCGTCTGAAATCCTTGCATTAAAAAATCCATAACACCCATCATTAATCCTCCTAACTAAACCAAATTGGCATTCCAGGCAACGAGCCTTTCAAAACAACAACAAATAAATAATAAACAAAGAATGAGAATGCCAAAGCAATGACTCCATTTTTTATCCAACTTCCTCTTTCCATCGCTTGAAAGGAAACAAACAAAAATAAGAAAGTACTTAAGATATAACCAAGTGTTTCGATGAAACCTGCGTACAGAAGACTTGCGGTCAAGATAATGATAAATCTTTTTATCTGTAAGCTTTCTTTGTTCTTTTTTTCTTTTTGTATATTTTTAAACGATTCAAGAAAGAGTTTAACGCTTAGTAAGATAAGAATAAGTCCTAAAAGAAAGGGAAAAACGTTAGGTCCGACTTCACTTCCATAAGCACTTTTCGAAATGTTGCGACTTTCAATTAAAAAAGCTGCTCCAAGTAAAGCAAATAAGATGCTTGCATAACGATCAAATTTTCCTGTTTGCAAAGTACTTCCCTCCTTGTTTGAAAAAAGGAGAAGCACAAATACTTCTCCATGTCATAACTATTTATTCATTCCTAGTGATTTTAAAAGTTCTTCAACTTGCTTCTCTTGATCTTTTAAGAAGGTTTCAAATTCTTTGCCATCCTTAAATTCTGATTCCCAACCGTTTCGTTCTAGCTCGTCCTGCCATTCTTTACTTTCATTTAATTTCTTTAATGTTTTATCCCAATATGACACTGCACTATCAGACATCTCTTTCGGTCCGAAGACACCTCTCCAAATCGTGAATTCTGCATCGATTCCAGCTTCCTTAAATGTCGGAACATCTGCCAGGTCACCTTTTAATCGTTCCGTTGAAGAAATACCAAGCACTTTTACTTTCCCAGCTTTTAAATATTCACCTACCGCAGAAGCATCAGTTGCAATATAATCTGCATTTCCACCTAATAGAGCTGCAATCGCCTCACCACCGCCATCGTATGAAACATACTTGACTGTTTTAGGATCAATGTCAGATTTGTAAGCAGGTAGAACAGCTACGAGATGGTCCATGGATCCTGGTGCGGATCCACCAGCTGCTGTGACAGACTTTGGATCTTTTTTAACAGCGTCCATTAGTTCTTTTAGATTGTTGTATTTAGAATCTTCTTTAACAACAATGGCTCCAAAGTCTTTTGTTAATTGTGCAAGAGGTGTTGTATCCTTAAAACCGTATGGACTATTACCCTCTTTTTTCAAGTTATTGATCAAGATCGGCGGAGAGTTTACATAGAGTTTGTAATCATCTTTCTTATGCTGTGTTGCAAATTCTGCAAGATAGACAGCTCCACCTCCACCAGGTTTGTTTTCAACAGTCATCGTTTGATCAACGGTTTTCGTTTCACCTAGAATTTTGGTCAGTGAGCGCGCAGTTAAATCCCAACCACCCCCAGCACCCGACGGAGCAACCACTGTTATGGGTTTTTTCGGATAATCGGATTCTCCAGCATTTGACCCAGACGTACTACAAGCTGTAAGTGAAGATAAGATAACGCCTGCTACAAGCCATTTTTTCCATTTCTTTGTTTTCATCATGTTCACATCCCCTTTTTAATGTTAGCGCTTTCATTTACTTTTCATAATCCTAACATTCAGATTTTCAAATGGAAGTTTAACAGCATAAAATGCATTTTGTTCATATTGTTCACGCAAAAAAGACCACTAAGACTCTCTTAGTGATCCATTTTCCTATAAGCTATTAACGTTTAGATGAGTTAATGTTTCTTCCGTAAAAGATCTCGTCCATCTCAGCATTGATCAAACCTGTGATGTGTTTTTGAGTTTCACTATCAATTTCATCCTTTGTATAACCGAAAAGATAGTTATTCAGTTCAAAATTCTTTAATTTGCACTTTGTATGAAAGATATTCTCTTGATAAATATTTGTATCAATCATTGTATATGTCTCTTTAATATCAGAAGAAAGATAGTTTTGTATCGAATTGATATCATGATCAATGAATAGCTTGTGACCTTTAATATCTCTCGTAAATCCTCTAACTCGATAATCCATCGTCACAATATCCATATCAAATGAATTTATAAGATGATTAAGTGCTTTAAGCGGCGAGATTTCTCCACAAGTAGAAACATCTATGTCCGCTCTAAACGTACTGATTCCTTCTTCTGGATGAAATTCTGGATATGTATGGACCGTTAAGTGACTCTTATCAAGCTGCATCACAACAGACTCTGGCATGGCTGTGGAATTCTCATCAAATGTATCAGTTGGTACTTCAACAATGGGTCCTTCTGAAACAAGTACAGTGACACTGGCTCCTTGGGGTACATAATCTTGTTTCGCAATATTAAGCACATGAGCTCCAATCGTATCGGAGACAGTTTGCAAAATATTCGTAAGCCTTTCCGCGTTGTATTGCTCATCAATATACTCAAGGTAAGCTTCTCGCTCTTCTCTTGTTTTCGTATAACAAACATCATACAGATTAAAGCTAAGTGATTTAGTAAGATTATTGAATCCGTGTAATGTTATTCGTTGATCTGGTGAGATAGACATATGTTAGATTCCCCTTATATTTTTAGACATTCAATATTCATTACAACAATGATGGAAATATATCTATAATACCCATTTAAATGATTTGAAAAACAGTATGAGGTTGAAAAAGCGTCAACAGTGCTGTGTGATGGTTGTATCTAGCCGTAAATTAAGCATGTAAGTGGTGAATCCAAAAGTTTTGACTCTCAATCCACGAGTTCAGGGTGTAAATCCAAAAGTTTCTTACATCAATCCACGAGTTTTTGCTGTTTATCCGCGAGTTTACAATCCTCGACTTCTATCGACACACACCTCTTTCCGATTCAGCTAAAGGTTACAAGAAGCATAAAAAAATCCTCAAAAGCTTAGATAGCTTTTGAGGATTTTTACATTTAGGCTTTCTCAACTTCAGCCACTGGAACAACTTTTTGTCGAATAAGTGGTAGCATCGTTAATATACCGATAGCAAAAAGAAGTGCTGCTCCTTCAAACATCAATACAAGTGAAAATGTTTCTTTTAGCCAACCGGTAATGGACATCGTAAGAACCATTGCACCCATAAATAGTGGATTTAATATTCCGTTCACACGACCTATAAATTTTGCTTCTGTATTCTGGAGAATTAGTGTATTAATACCAATGTGAACACATGGCATGAAAAGACCACTTATGAACTCGGCAGATAAGGTTAACCAAAAATGTTCGGAGAATCCCATAATCATAAATCCGATCGCACTTGCTCCCATTCCTAAAGCCAATAATAATTGTGGCTTTACTTTGCTCGCGATTCCGATGGTTAAACCTCCACCTAAGATCATTCCAGTACCGAATGCAGCCATGAGCCATTGAAGTTCTTCTTTTGGAAGACCAAGTTGCTCTGTAACTAAGAAAACGGTTAACGGCTGTGTCAAACCTAAAGCTAATCCGGCTACGGCGAAACATGCACCTAGTAAAGTTAAAGAACGTCTGTTGAGCACATAGCTGAAACCTTCTTTCATCTCTAACCAAATGGATGGTTTCTCTTCCGTTTTTTCTACTTCTTCATCAGGAGGAAGTAATAGAAGAATTACGGCAGACAATACGAACGCGATTCCCATAATTGCTATCGCAGCTGTAATACCAAATTGCTGGTATACGTAAGTCCCGAGAATAGGTCCTAGAATCATAAATACAGCAAAAAGTGTTTGATACATTGACATCCCTAACTGAACCATCTCCTCAGGTACATGTATCTTAAATAACTTCATACCTGATGGCTGAGAAAATTGAGACAAGATCGATGAAACGAGTGTTGCAAAGAATATGACTTTCCAGCTTCCAAAAAGCAGCGTTAATAATACGACAAAGATAGATACAGCGCTTAATAGATCACACCAAATCATCGTCTTTTTGGGTTTCCATCTATCAGCGAATGTTCCTCCTATGAAAGAAAACAAAAAGATTGGAGCGAATTCTGCTACAGATATTAAAGATACCGCGATTGGATTTTCGTTCGTTTTTTCTATCACGTACAATAGAATCGAATAGTTACGAACCCATATCCCTATCTGTAAAAAGAGTACCGAAAAAAGAATGGTACGAATGACTTTGTTTTGAAAAAGCATACCCATTGTGATCTTGGGTTTGTTTTGATCTTGTTCCACTTTATTAATCCCCCTTATTCGAAGAGAAGTTATTTCCACTCTCCAAACCAATGTTTCCATTTATTTAAAATTATATCCTTTAATGGTGGAGAATCAATTCCTTTTTGTTTCTTGAACTCATTAAAACTAGCAAAACCTATAAGCAGGATACCTGTTAACAATAAGTATACCCACCATGGCATGCTCCCCCAATATGGGCGAGTTTGGACCAAAACATTCAGAAGTAATACGATCAATCCAGTAAAGAAATAACTTTTTTGCTTTGAGATAAATCCATAAATGATACTAGCAAATGATAATGTACCAAGTATGATCGCATCCATAACTTTATAGCTCTCTATCGCATCGATCATCAATGTTATCCCTATTACACCAAGCAACACATATTGAACAAGGTTAGCTATTTGTTCCGTTATTCCCCACATTTTTCTTGTGATCACATAACTTAATAAGATCCATGGAAGTACAATGAGTTCAGTTTGAATAATAACTGGTATCTCAAATTGATCAAGAAGTGAATAATAAGAGAACAGGACAAGCAAGCTGGAACACGTTTGGAGTATTCTCTTTCCGATCAGAACATCCAATAATCGATTTCCTTGAGCATAGAAAAGAATAGCAAGTATGACCAGACCAAACGTTGTTACGAAATTTTCCGATTGCACCAATCCAATAAGTACAGAAATCATTCCAAAAACTGCAAAGAAGTCAAATTGAAGAAAATCAGATTGGCTGTATAGCTTTTTATAGAAATACATACCTGCCAGTGAAATGAGTATGCCTGAGGTAAACCAAGCAATTGAATACATTTCATTGGTTATTCGATTTATTAACAACCATTCCTCTAAATCTATCATGAAGTAGATCAACAAGAATACTGATGCGTATTTCCAGTATTTTTCTAACGATTGATAGAACACTATAAACCCGACTAATACTGCTGCATGGATAATAAGAAACGCCTCATCAGACCCTCTAATCGTTATATACTCTCCTAAGAAAATAACAGAAAAAGGTACAATGAAAGCTCTTAATCGCTTTCTCCATTCATTGTTAACAACAAAATAGAAACCAGCTAGAAGTATGCTGTAAACAACAGGACCTTCATGAGTGAGCCATGCTCTAATAAAGTATTGGAAACCAATAGCTAAAAATATCAAACTAACGTAAAGATTATATCTGATCTCATATTCCTTACGAGAACGAAACAGGTAAACTCCATACACTGTTGCAAGTAGTATGAACGGTACTGCTGCAGTTGTTACGAGTAAAGTATAAATACCTATGAGTAAAGTAATGAAGTGAGAAACAGCCTTCATTGGATATTCACTGCTTGAGTCGATCTTCTGGAATACCTCGCTACTCATTAATAACAAATAGGAAATGATGATGAACGTATAAACGGATTCCTCAGTACCTAATGAAACTCCAAATAGTTCTGCAACATAACTTAGTGCAAAGAATAAGGAAATCTGAATACCAGAGAACCCGAGCGCCCAATTAAAATGTTTAGTGAAAAACCATAACACTATCATTAGAAATATGGACGATGAAATCTTTATCCACGTAAAATCACTTTCGACTAAGATGACCAGAAAATTCACAGTCGTCATTATGGTTGTAATGGATACAAATGAAGTTGCAAGCTGCTTCTGCTTTCTTTGCCACAGATAGACAATTAAAGTGACGACACTTCCAAGAAGTAAAGAGTATGATAATGTCGGTGAGGGCAAGTACTTCATCCCAAAAAGGCAGAATGTAAAAAAAGTGAAAATGGGTACCAGCCAAGTGGCTACCATTCTTTCTTTTCCATTCTCGATTAAAAAATGACGAACAGTTAGTATCGTTAGAATGACAGAAATCATACTTCCTTGCCTATAGTGAGCAAGTTCCAATGATAATAGAAAGCTAATAAGTAATCCTCCACCGCCCACAAACAGGCTTGTTCTGCTCAGTGGTTTGAGATACTGTCCGATCGAATAAGATAATGCGCATGAGATACCGATTGCTAGCGTCAAATAATCTTCAAAGCGATCACCCATCATATGATACACTTCCATAAACCCACAGAATAGGTAGAACGGTGCCAAATATTTAAAGAAGAAAAACGTAGAGTTGTAGCTTAAGAATATAAAGTTACCTGCTAAAACAAGATACCCGAATAACAACCACACACTGCCTTCTCCTACAGACAATAGCACGCCTTCAACGGTTATATATAGAAAAGCAAGTATAGAGATTGCACCATTTGCAAGCTGATAATATTTTTTTAATCCAGCATCTGAAAAATTAGCAACTACTACGAATATAATCGGTATAAGGACGATCAAAAACAAACGATATTCTATCAACAAAGAGTTTTGAATCAATTGATAAAGTCCGTACGTGATAAACCCGATAAAGAAAAGCTCATACTCTTTTCTTTGATTGACCATCCTCATCGACAAATATAATGCAGCGGTTAAGATAATATTGAAACTTTGATAAAGTTGATTCTCAAATAGAATTAAAATGAACAACGTCGATAGTATCAGGTTCGCTTGTATAAACAAAGGCAAGATTTGAAGAAATATCGATTGGTTTGCTTTTTTGAAATGATATAAAAGTATAAATCCTACATTTCCTAATGCGTAAACAAAATAAAATGCTTCTTTGGTTAATCCAAACGATAGGATTAAATACGCATATCCAATTGCGATCGCAACATAAGTAAGCCAGCTGAATAGCTTGGATTTAAAATACTGCCCGAAATAATAATAGATTGGAGTACAGACGACAGCCGCCATAACGCCTAGAATATATCTTCCCTCGCCATAAAAACTGAGCAAACTCCCAAACAATTCAAAGTAACCCGCTGAGAGTACGGTAATCGGAATAAACAGACCAAATAAAACAAAGAACGTAAACGCCGTTTTTCTAATCTGAAGTATTTTTTCCGAAAGTACGCCTAGGCCACCAAATAATAAGGCAATCCCTCCAACTAACATTGTTTTCGTAATCGAGCTAAAAACATCCCAGTTGCTTGTGGCTAGAGTAAGTCCTCCTAATAAAAGCAGAATCACTCCCGCTGCCATAATGGTTGTAATATTTCTTTCTCTTCTCTGTTCAGGTGTGATTACCACTTTCGGCTTTGTTGGTGGTGGAGTTATTGTTTTTATTGGCTGTGGATTTTGTTTAGGTTCATCATTCGTAACTTCTGCTGTATGTAAAATCGATTCATTGATTTCTTTATTTCTAACATCTTCTCTATATCTGTAATAGCCATCAAGCACGTTTAAATAATCCTTCTTTTTTACATACCCTCCTTCTCTTAATTCGTTTAGATCTTTTATGAATCTGGACTGGTCCATCATACGGCCCCCTAATCTTCTCCTTTGTTGAATGTATGTAACAAAAAGAAAAGAGATAACATGTAGTTACCTCTTTCTTAACTTCTGTATCAACGTCATTATTTTACATTAATTACCTTTATGTGTCACTAACAACTACTAGTGAAAAAGTTCTCCTCACACCCTTTTCTTTCTCATCATACTCTGTATTACATCACGAAAGGGCTAAATACCCATTTCAAGGGGAGGAATACAGATGGGCGTTGAACTAACAGCGCTGCATTGGATTTATGTTGTGTTTATCGGTTTAATCATTGGTTTTATGGTTAAGAGACGCGATACTACATTAATAAGTATTCTCGGTATCTTCTTAATCTCTATTACTGCGACTGGTTCATTAACGGGTTCTGTTAGCAGTATTTTTAATAGTTTTATTTATGCGATCACCGAGCTTCTGCCTACAATACTTGTAATATCCATAATCGTTGCGATGAGTAGAGTTCTAACTTCAACAGGCATTAATGATGTGATGATCTCTCCATTCTCGAAACTCATTAGAACACCCGGACTCGCTTATTGGACGATAGGTATTCTCATGATGATTATTTCTTGGTTTTTCTGGCCATCACCTGCAGTGGCGCTCATGGGTGCTGTGCTTCTTCCCGTTGCCATTCGGGTTGGTCTTCCTGCACTTGGCGTAGCTATGGCTATGAACCTGTTTGGCCATGGTATTGCTCTATCCGGAGATTTCATCATTCAGGCAGCACCTAAACTAACCGCTGATGCCGCAGGTTTGCCAGTAAGTGAAGTTATTCATGCGAGTTTCCCACTCGTGTTTGTTATGGGTCTTGTAACGACAGTAGCGGCTTTCTACTTTTTAAAGCGGGACTTGAAATCAGGGAAGTTAAACGCAAATACAGGGCTTACTGCTAACCCAATAAAAAATTCAAATGAGCAGGAATTAAATTTGCTATCGAGTAAACAAAAACAATTCTTTGCTCTCTTTATCCCTGTCATGTTTGCACTGGATGTAGCCGCGATGTCCATTTTTAATCTTCAAGGTGGAGATGCAACTGCACTTATTGGCGGAACCTCTGTATTGATTCTGCTTTTCATTACGATGGTCAGCCATAAGAACAAAGGATTAGAGAAAACAACTTCTTATATGATTGATGGTTTCCAGTTTGGATTTAGAGTGTTTGGTCCAGTCATTCCGATCGCTGCCTTTTTTTATCTAGGTGATTCAGGGTTTGCTAAGATTATCGGTGATTTCCTTCCAAAGACATCTCACGGAATCGTTAACGATTTAGGTGTAGCACTTGCGTCAGTGGTCCCTTTAAGTAAAGAGGTAGGGGCAATAACACTAACTACTGTGGGGGCTATTACCGGCCTCGATGGCTCAGGATTTTCAGGAATCTCACTGGCAGGATCGGTCGCAAACATATTTGGTACCGCAATAGGAGCCGGAGCAGCAACATTAACAGCACTTGGTCAGATCTCGGCAATCTGGGTCGGCGGAGGTACACTCGTCCCTTGGGCGTTAATTCCAGCTGCTGCAATCTGCGGAGTTGATCCATTTGAACTCGCTAGAAGAAACATCAAACCTGTTTTTATAGGATTAGTTGTAACTACCATCGTGGCGATCTTTTTGATTTGATACGTAGAAAAAGAGGAGTGGGCTGGTTGCCTCCTCCTCTTTTTGTTGCTTTTGGATGTTTATTTCTTTTCTTGTGTAACTTGGTTGAAGTGGAATTCAACTATCTTCAAAGAGTATCAATGAATACTTAATTATTTTTAAAAGTCTCCTGTACGAATTCAATAAAACGAATCATGTCCTCTTGTAAACCAAATCCAGCTTGAGCAGATTTATCATTTCCGCCGCCCTTACCATTAAAAGAGCTAAGGTTTTCTTTTAAAAAACTACCGCAAGAAATATGAGTAGAGCCATCATGCATAAAGATGATACGATTTTCTAATGAGGAAGCAAGTAAGATCAATAACGGTTCCTCACTCACTATTTTTATTGCAAGCTCTTTTGTATCATTAAAGCTTTTATCTTCAAAAACATGTATGAGTAATCCTGCTCTTGCTTTAGAAATCAGTTCTTTACTTAGAAAATGATTGTTCTCCTCTTTTAGTCGTCTGTTCTCCAATTCTAATTCCTTTTGATTGTTCTCCCATTTTTCAAGACGGTTCATCACTTCATCTCGACCCGTATTAAACTTGCCTGAGATCATCGTAAGCAGTTTTAACGCTTCATTGTAGTCTACTAGTGCACGCTGACCACATTTAAAATACAATCGTGTGGCACCTTTTTGTTTTTCGGCTTTCAAAAGTTTGATGATTCCAATCTCACCGGTTGAACGAACATGAGTACCGCCACATGCATTATGCTCAATACCTTCAATTTGAACAATTCGAATGTTCTCTTTCACTTTCGGCATCTTTAATAGCGGCAATTGTTGAAGCTCTTGATCGGAAACAAAGTATGTATGTACTGTTCTGTTTTTATAAATCTCCTGATTAACGGCTTTTTCAATGGTATCCATTTGATGTTGACTCAGTGTGTCTGTTTCAATATCAATCGTTGCGATTTCGGAACCTAAATGAAAACTAATGGTACGTGCTTGATATAAAGAGTAACAAACAGCAGATAATAGATGTTGGCCGGTATGATGCTGCATATGATCTAATCTTCTATCCCAGTCTAACTCACAGGTTACTGAGGAAGTTTCAGGCAGACTCCTCACCTTATGTATCACTTCTTCATTTTCGAGAAAAACATCGAGTACATCATTTCCGCCAATCGTACCTGTATCAAATGGTTGACCACCACCGGTTGGATAAAAAGCGGTACTTTCTAAGATCACAAAAAATTCTCCGTTTTTCTCAAAAGTTGTTTTTACAGTTGTTTCCCAATTTGTTGTATAAGGCGAAGAATAATATAATTTTTTAGTCATAACTGTTCATCCCTTCTTACTCATTATTCATAGTTTAACGAATTGAAGAGATGAATAAAACAAAAAGAAGAAAACCAAGATGGTTTCCTCCCTTAGAGATGGTGAAACATTTTAATATTTATTTGTAATCTGTATAAATGTGGATAGCATCTCGTAAAAATGCAGCGGTTCCTGGCTGATCTTTATCATAATAGGCAGTGAAACGTTCGTCGTCCACATACATCTGCGCAAGATTCGCATGTGCTTCTTTGCTATATTCGTGCCAGTACAACATCAACCACTCCTTATGAAGCTCAGCTGCTTCTTGCGCTGAATCACCAGCAGGGTCTCCTGTTTTGAATGCTTCCGCAAGTACCGTGTGAATTTTCTCTGCAAGTTGTGTAGCTTTGTCATGCTCACTTTGAGTCATATTCAATACTTTCTTATTTGATTGATCAACAACTTGATCTCCATATTTATCACGGATTTCTTTACCGAATTTTTGTTCGTTTTCTTCAACCATCTGTTTTTTAAATCCTTCAAACTTCTCTTTATCTTTCATCGTTATTCTCCCTTCGTTCGCAGCGATCGTCTGCTCTACATTTAATATCAGACGGTCTAACTGTTCTCGTTTGTTCAGGAGTTTTTCACGGTGTTCACGAAGTGCTTCAGCTGGTGAGAAGCTTTGCGATGTGATGATTTCTTTAATTTGATGAAGCGGGAGGTCGAGCTCTTTATAAAACAAAATCTGCTGTAATCGATCCACCTCTGCTTTACCATAAATTCGATATCCTGACGAGTTTATTCTTGCCGGCTTAAGAATATCTATCTCATCATAATATCTTAATGTTCTGGTGCTTACTCCTGCTAGTTGGCCAAGCTTTTGTATGGTGTATTCCAATGTGATCACCTCCTGACACATTTAACTCTACACCTTTACGCCACGTGAAGGTCAATGGGCTTTTCATTTATTTTTTATTTTAATAAGAATATCACCCTTACCCATAAAATGGTAAAATGAGATTGGAGGTAAATGCCATGAAAAAAAGTAGTACGTGGTCACTGGTCTTTCTAATGTTAGGACTTTTAATTATTATTAATGGAGATTTTATAGGTTATTCTGAATGGAAGGTTCTAGGGGGATTTCTCATTATCCTGCTTGGGGCTATGCTATGTTTTACAGCATTTTTTCTAAATGAAAATGGAAACACAAAATTCATAACCCTTGCTCTCTCTATACTTGTGATTTTTATCATCACTTGGTATAGACCTTTTGAGATTATAAGATTAATTAGTTGGCTGAAAAACATCTCTTAATTTACAAACCGTTTATACCATAGTGAAAAACGCATATTATCTAATTAATATGCGTAATACTTTTTATGACATGTTAAACCTTTTTTTCGTCCTAAAAGCAGCAATTATTGCAATTACGATTGCTCCAGCCGTATCGGCAAGTAAATCCACCATGGTGTCAAAATTCCCTCCGCCTTGTAAGGTCATTCCAAAGAATTGATCCATACTGAATTCATAGATCTCCCAAACCACCCCACCAAATACAGAAAAAGACAGAACAAATAAAAAAACTAGCCAATAAGAAATCTCTTTCCTAGCTTCTTGGTGCGTCATCCTCTCATAAAGGGCAATGGCTACAAAAGCTAATAATGCTCCACTTAAAAGGTGTAAGAAGGTATCCCACCACCCTAACCGATAGAAATCTAAGATAGAACCTAAATACTGCGATGCAAACAAAAAAGCAAAGTATGATATCATAATAGGCATATTGAATTTAATCTTAGTGAATAGAATTAAACATAATGGAATTAGCCCGCAGAATATACCACCGAATGCCACCTGATAACTGTGTGTCTCACCTTTTGAAAAATAATAAAAACATAGGTAAGCCATAAATATGGCATAGGCAGTACTTATAATAAGCAGAATTTTTCGTTTCAAACTATTGTCACCTCACGAAATCAATCTCAAACAGTAATTGACTAAAACAACCTACAACTTTTCTTAAAATATCATTGATTAACAGGTTTAACCTTTTTAATTCGATATATACTTTCGTTTCTCTCCAAATAAAAAAGACACAGAGATGTGCCTTAAGAAACCCTTTATTCATACTTATGCCTGTTACACTCACTCTATCTCTTTAATGAAAGCAATCAAACGATTCACTTCTTTAAAACCTACACTTTTATGAAAGTGATAACTCGTTTCATTGGACTGTTCAATATCTGAACCTATCTGACTGCAACCTTTTGTCTTTAACCAGCTTTCTCCTTTTTCTATTAATTTTTTTGATATGCCCTTCTTTCTATACTCTGGTTTTACATAAATGCCTTCAATAAACCCTGTTGGACTGTCTTTAGATCCTTCGACATAATCACTTCTAACGGAAATATGAATAAATGCAATGAGTTTAGCATGCATTAAATATACAATCACTTTATCCTTATCAGAATTTAGAAGTTGTTTGAATTCTTTTCTCAGATCAATGAATTCATTATCTGGCCATAATGCTAAAGCCAATTCAGTCAATGAATCAAGATCGTCTTCCTTTGCTTCTTTAATGTATTCCATATTCAACACTCCTGTTATATTTGTTAGACATTCTTATTTCGACAAATGCATATGTGAAATCCTTCATTTTTATAAAGCGATAAAAAGTAAGCAACTTCTTTTCATTCTTTCTCAAATTACTTTATAGTCAAAGATAATTATAGGGTTATTTTGGAAAAGAGGAGTTTATGGTGAAGTATGCTATTAATCTCTTCTTTTTTTATAGGGTAATTAATCTTCGCCATTACGGTTCAAGTGCTGGATTTTCAATAAGTAGAGTAAGGATATCCATGGAGTGCCTTGTATTATTGATTGGTCTCATGATGGGTTGGCCAGTTTTTATTTTCACATTTTTTTATACTTTCATTCAAAATCCCATCTACCAAAGATCCTATTTGGTTTGTAAGAAGTGGATCGCAAAGTATATGTATAGATTTGAACAAATAAAGAAGTTTGTTAGTTTACACAAGCAAACATAAGAAGAAGGTTTTGCAATGAAGTATAATAGTTTAAATCAACATAAGAGTTTTCAACTTTTAGTAACATTGAGTACCGCCTTAGTAGGTGGTCTCTTATTCAACAGATTCAGTTTGCCAATACCTTGGCTTTTAGGAACTATGACTGCTGTATTGATTGTAAATCAACTAAGTTGGACCCAGTTATACTGGCCAGTTTTTTTAAGAAATACGGGTTTAATCATCGTAGGATATTCAATCGGTTTAACGTTTACAAAAGATACGTTAAAACTTATGATTACTCACTTGCCATCCATGGCATTCATGACAATCTTATTATTATTAATCTGTTCAGGGATGGCTTTTATAATATCTCGTACTACCTCGATCAATTTCCCGACTGCACTTACCAGTTCAATTCCTGGTGGTCTATCACAAATTATTACTTTTGCAGAAGAGACTAAGGGAATTGATATTACAACCGTTACGTTTTTTCAAGTGACACGTCTCATCGTTATCATATTCGCTGTTCCCTTTCTGATTTTCAGTCCCATTTTTTCCTCAGGAAGTTCTGCTACTATTCCTGATGTGATCTCGGAAGGAACCTCTTCTGCCTTTTTTCCACAGATTATTCTATTTGGACTATTTTCAGTTGGAATGGCACTGTTAGGAAAAAAAATAAAACTACCTACAGCTTTTCTGCTTGGTCCAATTCTAGGAATTGCTGCTTTAAATATAGTTGGTTTCAAAGGACCTCCTCTTCCCGCTTCAATACTCGATGTTTCTCAATTTTTAATCGGGGGCTATATTGGATTATTATTGAAGCCTGAAAAGCTTAGAAAAAAAGCTAGTATGATTCCAATAGCCTTGATCAGCGGAATCATGTTGGTAAGTTTCGCACTTCTTCTAAGTTTTTTGCTGATGTATCAATTTAACTTTTCTTTCATCACTAGTTTCCTGAGTATGGCACCTGGGGGAGCTGATCAGATGGGGATTATCGGACATGAGCTGAAAGCGGATGTTACGATGATTACAGGTTATCAACTTTTCCGAATTCTTTTTATCTTTTTTGCAGTACCTCCTCTCTTAAAATGGGTATTGCGCGCTCAAATGCATCATATGATCTCAAAAAATGATTAATATTTCACTTTATTAAAGACTTAAACATCCCATAGATGAATGATGGGATGTTTGTTTTTTTTTCGGGGATTATTAAGATTTTTTATTTTCTAATTCGAATGACTTGTCCTTTGTTTGCTTGTAACATACTATTTGTTTCTACTTTTATCAATGACAACTGAGAGCCGCCTCCCGTGTATATGTATGAAAGCTCCGTTACTTTTGGATCAACTAAAAAAATGGCTTTAAATCCAAATGACGGGACTCCTCCTGCAGGAAATCCAGTATGAGCTAATATTTCATCCTCTGTTGCGAGACGAGGGCGTTCAATATTCAGAGCCTTTCCAACACGTGTGGTGCTCACCCGGTCTTCACCTTTCACAATGGCTAAGATGAGCTGTTCTTTATTATCTAAAAGACAAATGTTTTTTACGAAATCATGTTGGGATACATTTATTGCTCTAGCAGCATCCTGTACAGAATGACATGATTCCCTTAAAACCATATGAATGCCATCTATATTATTCTCGGTTATAAAACGATTAATAGTACTATGAAATTCCTCCACTTGTATCTCCCCTTTACTGACGTGGTAACGCTGAAATCACGGCACCGGCAGCCTGGATCCAACTTCCTGCAAATATTAAGGATTCACTATAGCTTTTATCTTCATTCGGATGGTCAAGTTCAAATTTCCCACCTAATGCCTGTAATGAGTTTCCAGCAACTTGAAGTAAATTTGAAATAATGGTTATCCCCTGATTCGAGGGTGAATCGCCTAGTTCGTTGTCGAATTCAACACCTAGAACAATCCCTGCCCCAAATGCTTGAAGTAAGTTCCCTTTAATATTCAAGACTTGAGAAGTATCATCTTCTAATGGTAAGACCATACCTGCGATTACCGTCGTATTTCCAATGGCTTGGACTTCATTTCCGATTCTCTTGAGGGTAAACGGGATTTGTCCATCAGCAATTAAACCATTTCCAGTAGCTTGCAGAACATTTCCTATTAAATCAAGATCTTCCTGAAACTGATCACTCAAAACCGAAATCGGCGTGTTGGCAATCGCCGAAATGACTGTTCCAATTGCCTGTATAACACCGCCAATTTGTTGTTTTTGCTGATTATCCATTCGGCAACCGTCCATTTAATAAGATGTTTTAATGTATTCGTGGACGAGAAGAAACGTTATTTTCGCTGAGGTGCTAAATTTAACTGCTTCCATATTTCAGCTAAATCATCACCAATGTCATTGATGACTTCATTCGTTTTAAAGTAATTATTGTGAGAGAGAGGTGTAGAACTGCTTATAATGCCGCCGCTATTTATTTCTTTCTCAACAGCAATTGCTCGATCATAAGAGTCATTGATCGTTTTCAGAGGATAACCGAATACGTCATCTTTATCGTACATATTTACCCATTTTCCTTGAATCTCAGAGTAATGATCCTTTAGATGTGGCGATGGAACTTGTATGGGCTTATCGAAATCTGCATACCTGAGACCCCATAACGCCAATGGACTTCCTAATGTATAAAAGCTGGTTAGAGTCTCGCCTTTTTCTAAAGGAGTCTTTTTCATGTTTCGCAAGACATCTTCAGATATTTCTTCAGAAATGAATTGTAGATCATAAAAATAATTACTCGAAATCACGGTACCTAAACTATGTGCAATGACAAAGAGTGGTGCATCTTCACCAGCCACTTCACTTAATTTTCGAAGTCCCCTAGCATATACCTCATGTACTTTAGTATAGTTCGGATTGTGATCCGCTACAGGCTGGTAGGCAATGGCATCACCAAAAAAGTGGATGACAAACTGTCTTAACTGCTTAAAATCTAAATTGTCTTCTTTATTAAGTCTTTGCCACAAGTGTGATTCCCTTTCGTTAAAAACACTTCCCCAGTATATAGGTTGGATGATCAGTTCTTTTTCAGGAGTTGCATAAAAAGGTTTAATCTGTTGAGAGAATCTTTTAGTAAGCACTTCAATAAACAAATCTGAAAAATCCTCGTTTTGATTACCGATTCCATGAAGAATAGCCACTGCGATTTTTTTAGTCATGATGTATCACATCCTTATTTAAAATTGTTTTTACGCAACAAAAGAATACGTTTCTAACTTCATATCAATACTAATGTTAGATTGTGAGGGATAGATCATGAAAGTTAACAAAATCCATGTGGTTCTATTAATCATCGTTTTCTTCTTTTTTCTGTGGTCACTTATTAAACCTGCACATTATCCAATATGGATACTAGAAGTTGCTCCATCTGTTATCGCTATAATCTTCGTTTTCTTCCTTTATAAAAAGCTAAGGTTCACTTCTTTTACATATTGCATCATTGCTTTATTATCGATTTTGACATTCATAGGTGGACATTATACCTATGATGACGTTCCCTTTTTCGATTGGCTGCAGCAGCACTATGATTTGAACCGCAATCACTATGATCGCTTTGGCCACTTTATGAAAGGTTTGTTGGCGATTGTTATACGCGAGATTCTGCTTTTAAATACACCTTTGCGTTTAGGAAAATGGGTCCAATTTATTGCAATTAGTATTACGTTGGCAATAGCAGCACTCTATGAAATTGTTGAATGGATCGCGGGCAAGATAGCAAAACGTGAAACAAAAGACTTTGTTGGTGCTCAAGGAGATATTTGGGATGCTCAATGGGATATGTCACTTACGCTACTCGGTTCACTCCTCGCATTGCTATTGCTCACTTCATGGCATAACAAGTTGATTAAAAAAGAAAAAAGGTAATTTTATTGTTTCATTAGTATTAGATCAATTTGATGCAAACCCTTCTATTGTTTTCCTTTTTTCGTCATAAACAAAACTGAGGTGAGAAAATGCAAAAAGTAAGCTCGACCGTTTGTACATTTATTGCGGGGTTTCTGTTGTTCTTTGCATGGTCTGGTTATTTAAAGGATGAGTTTAATATAAGTGAGTATCGAGGTTTCATCGTTAAAAAGGAAAGAACGGATAAAGTAATTAGCATTGGAGATTCATTCGTAACAGAACCACATTACATGGTTTTCTTTGAGAATGGTAAGAAGCTTCGTGTATCTAACGCTATATATATGAAGATAAAAGAAGGCAGACATACCGTGCTGATGAAACAAAATGATAACATCATCTTAATGAAATAAAGAGACTGAAGGAATATAGTTTCAGTCTCTCAATCAGATAAATATCTCACATCCGTGTTTGGTAGGAATGGATAGTGGTTAGAAAGGAGATAGGCGAGTCCTATCAGAACAAAAAAATAGCATAAGAATATTAGATCATTTCTTGAAAATCCGACCTCATAATAAAAGGTCCTTTTTCTGTTCGATTGAAATCGTTTTGCTTCCATTGAAACGGCTATACGATAAGCTCTACGAATGCTTTGTGATAATAAAGGAATCGCTAGCCTCTCTATTTTTTTAAGCAAGTGATTTTTTTGTTCGATTCCTCTGACTCTTTGAGCATTGATAATAATTTGGTATTCCTCAATCATGATAGGGATTAATCGAATGGCTGCCATGAAGCTATAAGCAAACTTCGGTGGCAGTTTAAGTTGTTGCATGAGAGAATAAAACAGCATAACTGGTTTGGTAGTTAAAGCAAATATCAATCCAAGTATCGCAAATGATAAAGCTCTAAATCCTAAATGAATGCCTCTTATCAAACTCTCCTCTGATATTTGAATATATGCCCATTTAAACAAGATCGTTTCTCCCTTTCCAAATAGAATCATGGAAGAAGAAGTTGATAGAAAAACAAACAAAAAGGGCAGAGATAGTAAGAGTAATTGCTTATAAGAATATCCTGTACCAAATATAAACAATGTTAAGATCACGCAAGAAAAACCGACCATGAAGTTAAGATAATGAATGTTGATGGCTAATATGAACAGACCCAATATTGTTAGTAGTTTTAGAGATGGATTTATGCTGTGTAACCAAGTGTACTTCCCACTAAATAATGAATTCATGCAGAATCCCCCTCTGTACGTTACCACCTTTATTGAGTTGAAGATCAGTTACAATTCTACCGTTCTGTACCTCCCATAACCGTGTTGCAAAACGTTCGGTAATATGATGATCATGTGTGACCATGAGAATGATCGTTCCTTTTTGACGCTCTTGTTCGATCATTTCCAAAATCTTAAACGTGTTTAAAGAGTCCTGACCAAAAGTTGGTTCATCAAGAAGCAAAATATTTGGTTTTTGTAAAAAAGCAGTGGCCACACTTAGACGTCTCTTCTGACCAACAGATAATTGATAAGGATGCTGCTCCTTTTTGCTTGTCAACTCCAGAGAAGAGAGTATCTCTTTTACATCGGATTCAATTTCTTGGTCATTTTTTAATCCATAGATTATTTCATCGTGAACTGAATTTGTTAAAAATTGATATTCAGGGTTCTGAAATACGAGGTAAAGAAGTCCAGAGATGTCTTTCGTTTTTCGAATAGGTACATCATTGATAAAATAGTCTCCAGATGTTTTTATGAGCTGCATCAGAGCCAATAATAATGAACTCTTTCCTGCTCCGTTTTCACCCATTATTGTGACCCATTCTCCTGAATGGACTACTAAGTGATCTACCACGATCTTAACTTCTTTGTTTCGATATCCTTTGAAAATCTGTAACTTCATGGTGTTTGGTAGTTCTTTCTTGTTATTCATGATTGGTTCTCGTTTATAATCATCCCATGCACCAGGGTACCAAATTCCAAACTCTTTGAACTTTTCCTTATAATGAGTAAAGACCATTGAAGTGTTTCCATCAGCAAGAATTTCTCCATCTGGAGTAAATACAATGAGACGATCAGCGAAATCTAGGATTTTCTCAATTTTATGTTCAACAATGATCAACGTCTTATCTTTCCATATTCTTTTTACCGTTTCCCAAATTTGTTCTGTACCCTTTTCATCAATAAAAGCAGTCGGTTCATCTAAAAATATGACATCTGGTTTCAGTGCTAATACAGATGCAATCGCTAATCGTTGCTTCATTCCACCAGATAGATGTTGAATCGGTGTATGAATGTTCTCAAGCTCAAGACCAACCTCTTTTAATAAAGAACAAATCTTGCTAGACATCTCTTCTCGAGGCACTTCCAAGTTCTCAAGAACAAATGCTAATTCTTCATCAACATAGGGCATACAGAACTGAGTATCAGGATCTTGAAATACAAATCCCCATTGATCAGGGATTTGTATGTCATCACATTTCATAGGAATATCAATTGTTCGTGGTACTAGTCCAGAAAGAACCTGCAACAATGTGGATTTGCCACATCCGGAGGTGCCAAGAAGAAGCACTTTTTCACCACGATTAATAGACAAACTCATATCTCTAAACAGCATTTTTGATTCGCCCGGAAACTTTAATCTCAGATTTCTCACAGAAGTTACGCTTGTCATCCAACCACCTCAGTTATTGATCTAACGCTTCATGATCCTTTTTTGACGAAGATCGTACTAAATTCGTCACACCTGTAGCCTCTAAAGCTTTTGCGATAGAAACGGCAAACAATCCTGTAAACAAGATAGAACCGATTATTCTAAATACGATAAATAATGTTAGATTCCATGTTGAAAGATCACCGATATATCCTTTGTAAAAGTCCATGATTAAAGATCCTGCACATGAACCTAGTGCAGCAAGTGAGATGATGAAAAGGTCAAATCGTTTATAACGAAATGCGAATAGGATAAATTCTGCAAACAATCCTTGAATGAGTCCGTATAGTAACACTTCAAGTCCAAATTCAGAACCCATCAAAAATTCTCCTGAAGAAGCAGCAATTTCAGCCAATAGGGCAACTCCAGGCTTTCGAATGATTAGGAATGCAACGGTCGCAGCCATGAACCACATCCCATATATCAACTGATCGATGTGAAGGCCAAACGGTTTTACGGCATAATATAGAGGTCCCCAAATCTTATACAGTATGCCAAATGCGATAGAGATTACGATTGTTACAAGGATATCCGTTAACTTTAACCCCTTTTGCATACTACCCTTCACTCCCGATCGTCGACGTGGTCAGGCTGAATGGAATCGGCCATTTTTCCAATGTATAAGCCATCTCCCAGAAGGAATACTCATACTGACAACTGATCAAGAAATGTTGAATCATCTTATTTCTCTCCACATCGCTTGCTTTTTCAGCCAATTGATTCAGTCTATCAATCTGCTCTTGTACAAGTTCTGTGAACCATTCACCGCCATATGCAGCGATCCACTCTTGATAGATGGGTTCTTGTGGTGTCGCCCCTTTGAATGTTTCACCAATCTCTTGATAGATCCAATAACAAGGCAGAATGGCTGCGATAATTTCTCCCAAACTTCCAGACTCTGCAACTCGGTAAAGGTGAGATGTATAATGGTAAGCAGTGGGAGCAGGTTCAAAATCAGCTAGTTCTTCTTCTGTCACTCCAAGCTGTTTCATAAATGTCTCATGAAGTCCTAACTCCGCGTCATTTGTACCTTGTGCATGTGCTGCCATTCTAGAAGTCGTATACAAATCCTCAGCTCTTGCAGCCCCCATCGCTTGTATTCTTGCAAAATGAGATAAATAATACGAATCTTGTAATACATAGTACCTGAAGCGTTCTAAAGAAAGGTCACCATCTGCAATTCCCTTCACAAATGGATGTTGAAGGTTCGCTTCCCAAATAGAAGCCGCTCTTTCTCGCAAGATATCAGTAAATGTGTTCATATGAATCCTCCTTGTTTTATCCAACAAAAAAACCACTCTCAGCTAAGAAAGTGGTTGTATATGGAGAATTCAAAACAGGAATAAAGACTCCGCAACACCACTTCCCTACGCTGGTATAATCCAGATCAGGTTCTAAGAGTCTCAAAGTCGCACTTTGATCTCAGCCTTATAAAAGGCACCCCTAGTGGTTCGTTTTTATATAGTTGGTTTCTGTCTTAAATGATAGCAGTCTCTTTTAGATTGTCAACTATTTTTAAGAAACACGACCTTTGTATAACAAAGTAAAAGGGCAAAGCCGTAGTATGGCATTACCCTTTAAAATCTTCATTTATTTGCTCATCGCTTCTGTTAAAACAGGTACGATTTGTTTTTTACGAGAAACAACACCTTTAAGGATGGCTGTATTGTTTTCTAATTTAACGTTATAAGCTTCTTCAACAGATTGTGATCTCTTACCAAGAGCTAACGCTGTCGAATCATTTGTTAAGATATCTGTTACAACAAACATGAACAGGTCTAGACCTTTGTCAGCAATCACTTTAGTAATCGCTGATTCCAAGTCTTCTTGATGCTTTAGTACATCGCTAGCATCAACCGTATTCACTTGAGCAACTTCAATTTTGTTTTCACCAATGTTAAATTCTTTAGCATCAAGTGAAATCAATTCTTCAACAGATTTATCACTTAAGTCAGCACCTGCTTTTAGCATTTCTAGACCGTACTTTTCCGCATCTACACCAGCAATTTCAGCAAGCTCGCGTGCTGCGGCAACATCTTCTTCTGTACAAGTAGGTGATTTAAACAACAATGAGTCAGAAATAATGGCAGAAAGCATAAGTCCGGCAATGTTTTTCTCAACTTGAACGCCTTTCTCTTTGTACATCTTGTTTAAGATTGTAGCTGTACAGCCAACAGGTTCAGCACGATAGTATAAAGGATCGCTTGTTTCAAAATTCGCGATACGATGATGGTCAATAACTTCTAATACTCTTACTTTGTCAATGTCATTTGCACTTTGTTGACGTTCATTATGGTCAACTAAGATTACCGCGTTTGCTTCAGCAGAGACATGTTCAACTAAACGAGGAAGTTCAGCTTTAAAATAATCTAATGCATATTGTGTTTCACCATTGATCTCACCTAGGCGAATAGCTTCTACGTTTTGTCCTAATTTAGTCTTCAAGTCAGCGTAAACGAGAGCTGATGTAATCGTGTCAGTATCTGGATTTTTATGTCCAAAAATAAGTACTTTTTCCATGCGTCTACTCCTTATAAATAAAAGAATTGTTTTAGCCTAAGCCCTATTTTATCATATATAAAAAGCTTTTGGCTTTTGGAGTTTATTGTAGCATGGAAAAAAGTATTAAGGCAAAATCGTACTTCCCATCAACGATAGATCCACTTGACGTGCACAATCACGTCCTTCTTGGATCGCCCAAACGATTAAACTTTGACCACGTCTAGAATCACCTGCTGCAAATACTCCATCTACATTTGTTCTATAGTCACCATGTTCAGCATCTACTTTGTTATGTTTAACTTCAACACCAAATTCTTTTAAGACTGGCAGTTCTGTACCCTCAAAACCGATCGCGATGAAAACAAGATCAGCTGGCCAGATTTTTTCAGATCCAGGAATTTCTTCAAAAACCATATTTCCTGCATCATCTGATGTTCTTTTCATCTGAATCGTATGAAGTTCTTTTAATCGACCATTATGATCTGATACGATTTTTTTCGTTTGAACGGAGTACTCTCTTGGATCATGTCCATATTGAGCAGTAGCTTCTTCATAGGCATAATCCATTGTGAAAATGTTAGGTTGCTCTGGCCACATGTTTGCATCACTGCGCACATCAGGAAGTTTAGGGTGCTTACCAAATTGAACTACACTCTTACACTTTTGTCGAAGAGCCGTTGCCACACAGTCAGCACCAGTATCGCCACCACCAATTACGATTACATTCTTACCTTCTGCATCAATAAGTGGTTCAGAAACTTCGATGTTCAACAGCCTCTTCGTTGCTTGTGTTAAATAGTTCATAGCAAAATGAACACCATCAGCTTCTCTTCCTTGAAGAGTTAAATCTCTTTGTTTCTGTGCACCTGTACATAGAATTATAGAATCATATTGAATCTTTAGTTCCTCAGAGGTAACATCTTTTCCCACCTCTGTGTTAAGAATAAAATCAATACCCTCTTGTCTTAATAATTTGATTCTTCTTTCCACAACATCTTTATCCAACTTCATATTGGGAATTCCATACGTTAACAATCCGCCCGCTTTGTCTGCTCTCTCATAAACGGTAACAGAATGCCCCGCTTGGTTCAGCTGGTCAGCAGCAGCAAGTCCAGCTGGTCCTGAACCTACAATAGCGACTTTTTTTCCTGTTCTTCTTTCTGGAATCCTAGGTTGGATCCAGCCGTTTTCAAACCCTTTATCAATAATTGCTTTTTCAATGTTCTTTATGGTTACAGCAGGTCCAGCTAATTCAACTGTACATGATCCTTCACAAGGAGCAGGACAAACCCGTCCTGTGAATTCAGGAAAATTGTTTGTTTTCATCAAACGATCAAGCGCTTCTTTCCATTTTCCGCGATAAACCAGATCATTCCACTCAGGTATCAGGTTGTTAATAGGGCAGCCTGCAGCAGCCCCATTAATCTCGATACCAATATGACAAAAAGGTGTACCACAATCCATGCATCTAGCGCCTTGCCTTTTTAACATATCTTCTGGTTGTTTTTTTGTATACTCTTTCCAATCCTTAAGACGTTGGAGAGGCTTTCTCTCTATCGTTTCTTCTCTCGGGTATTCCAAAAATCCGGTTGGTTTTCCCATGTAAAATCTCTCCTCTCATCTCAATTTATTTCAGGATTAATTTTGTCGGTCCAGGTCTGCCACTTGCTTTCGCTGCGCTTGAACCTGCTTCAAAAGCGTTCATAATCGCTTCATCTTCGGAATATCCAGCTATTTTCTCTTCTTCTATTTTCTTAATCATTTCTTTGTAATCATGTGGAATGACTTTCACAAAATGTGACTGTTCCACTTTCCAGTTTTGAAGGATTGCTGAAGCTTTTTTACTTTGAGTGTATGAAAAATGATTAATAATCATCTGCTTGACTGTTTCTGTTTCTTCAGAATCCATTAATCTTTCAAACTCAATACCTTCTTTATTACACAATTGTTTTAATAAAAGAGGCTGATGTGTGTAGATATAAGCGATACCTCCACTCATACCTGCTCCAAAATTCTTTCCAACATCTCCTAGGACAACTACTCGACCACCAGTCATATATTCACAGCCATGGTCTCCGATTCCTTCGACAACAATGTTAGCCCCACTGTTTCTAACTGCAAATCTTTCTCCAGCTAAGCCGTTAATGTAAGCTTCACCACTCGTTGCTCCATAAAAAGCAACATTTCCTAAGATGACATTATCATCAGCTAAATATTCAGCCATTTTAGGAGGTGCAACAATCAATTTGCCTCCTGATAAGCCTTTTCCAAAATAGTCATTACTGTCGCCGTTCAGATAGAGAGTCATGCCTCGTGGCACGAATGCTCCAAAGCTTTGTCCAGCAGATCCGCTAAAGTTAAGCGTTACAGTATCTTCAGCAAGACCTTCTTCACCAAATCGTTTCGTTATTTCACTACCAGCAATCGTACCTGCTACACGATTCGTGTTCTTAATTGGAAGGTTGAATGAAACAGTCTTCTTCGTTTCTAAGGCAGACTTCAGTTTCGGTAAGATCTCATTCATATCGAGTGATTGATCAATCTTATGATTTTGAGAATTCTGTTTCGTACGAATACCGTCTGCTTGATAAAGAAGCTTTGATAAGTCGAGATGCTTCGCTTTCCAGTGATTTTTCGCACGATCTCCAACTGTTAAAACGTCAGTGCGCCCGACCATTTCCTCCATCGTACGGAAACCGAGTTCAGCCATGATCTCACGAATTTCTTCAGCCACGAATCTCATGTAATTGACAACATGATCAGGGTCACCCATATATTTTTTTCTTAATTCGGGATTCTGTGTAGCTACACCTACTGGACATGTATCAAGATGACAAGCACGCATCATGATACAACCTAATACAACGAGTGGTGCTGTAGCAAAACCATATTCCTCAGCGCCTAACAATGCAGCAAGCACAACATCTTTACCTGTCATCAACTTCCCGTCTGTCTCGAGGGTGACACGTTCACGAAGTCCATTAAGCATCAACGTTTGATGTGTTTCAGCAAGTCCTAACTCCCAAGGAAGTCCAGTATGTTTGATACTTGTCTTCGGTGAAGCTCCAGTTCCACCGTCATAACCACTGATAACGATTACATCAGCTGCGCCTTTTGCAACACCGGCAGCTATCGTTCCAACACCGGATTTCGCCACAAGCTTAACACTAATTCTTGCTTCGCGATTAGCGTTCTTAAGGTCATGGATCAATTGGGCCATATCCTCGATCGAATAGATATCATGATGTGGCGGCGGGGAGATCAGACCTACTCCTGGCGTTGATCCACGGACATCTGCTACCCAAGGATAGACCTTATTGCCAGGCAACTGTCCACCTTCACCTGGTTTAGCTCCTTGTGCCATCTTGATCTGCAGTTCATCTGCATTTACAAGATAGTGGCTTTTCACACCGAATCTACCTGAAGCAACTTGTTTAATGCTGCTTCTTCGGTTATTGCCAAGTTCATCTAGAACAAAACGCGCTGGATCTTCTCCGCCTTCACCACTATTGCTTTTTCCGCCTAGACGGTTCATTGCAATAGCAAGAGACTCATGTGCTTCTTGACTGAGAGAACCGAAAGACATAGCACCAGTTTTGAAGCGCTTTACAATCTCTTCTACAGGTTCAACTTCATGGAGTGGTATAGATTTTGTTTCAGGAGCAAATGAGAATAAGTTTCTTAAGAAAGTTGTTCTCTCGTCATCTGCCAATTTTGAAAACGTTTTAAAAAGTGAATAATCATTCTTCCGACAAGCCCATTGAAGGGTATGAATTGTTTTTGGATTAAAAGCATGATGTTCACCAGTATTCCTCCATTGAAAGTCACTACCTGAATCTAAAGTGTCATCAATGGTCTCTTTAAAGCCTTGTTGATGTCTAAGGGTAGCCTCTTTTTCGATCTCAGCTAACGTGATTCCATCGATTTGAGAAGCCGTAGCTGGAAAATATCGATCGATCACTTCTTTGCCGATTCCGACTGCTTCAAAAATTTGAGCGCCTCTATAGCTTTGAACGGTTGAAATACCCATTTTTGACATCACTTTAACGATGCCATCTGTTATTCCTTGTTTATAGGTTTTGACTGTCTCTGTTAACGAAAGTTTAATATGTTCATCAAGAATCGCTTCTTCAAATGTTTTATAAGTTAAATATGGATAGATAGCATCTGCACCGTATCCAATGAGCGCTGCAAAATGATGAACTTCTCTAACTTCACCTGATTCAACTACCAAGCTTACTTTGGTGCGCAATCCTTCTTTTACGAGATGATGATGTAGAGAACTAACAGCAAGTAAGACAGGAATCGGAATAGAAGATTCACTCATTTCTCTGTCTGACAAAACTAATAAAGTTGCCCCATCTTGTATCGCTTCTTCTGCACTTTTAAACAAGTTTATTAAACCGAGTTCCAAATCTTCCGAAAATAAAGTCTGTAGAACAGTTGTTTTGAATTCATAAATCATGTAGTCTGTGATTTGATTAAACTCATTCGTTGTTAACACGGGAGAATTCAATTGAATTCTTTTAGCATTCTGCGGTCCTGGATGTAAGAGATTTCCTTCAGCCCCAAGCAGCGTCATCGTTGAAGTAACAATCTTCTCACGAATAGCATCGATCGGCGGATTCGTAACTTGCGCAAAGAGCTGCTTGAAATAATTGAATAGTGATTGAGGATTATCTGACAGAACTGCTAAAGGTGTATCATTACCCATAGAACCGATCGGATCTTTTCCTTCAGTAATGACAGGAATTAAATATTTATGAATATCTTCATACGTATATCCAAAAGCTCTTTGCTTCCTTCTTACATTTTCTACTATGATCTCCGTCTCTTCGCTATCTTGATCTAGGTGATGAAGCCCATTTGTAAGCCATAGTTCGTATGGTTCCTTACTCGCCATTTCTGTTTTGATCTCATTGTCCGTGATGATACGTCCTTCTTCGAGATCAATCAAAAGCATTCTACCAGGACTTAGTCGCTCTTTATAAAGAACATTCTCTTCTTCAACATCAATAACTCCAACCTCAGAAGAGAAGATAATATAATCATCCTTCGTTACATAATACCTCGCTGGACGAAGACCATTTCGATCGAGTATCGCGCCAATTTGTTTACCGTCTGTAAACGAGATTGCTGTCGGTCCATCCCATGGCTCCATTAAACAACTATGATACTCATAAAAAGCTTTTCTCTCTTCTTCCAGATGAGGGTTCTCACTCCATGGTTCTGGGATAAGCATCATCGCCGTATGTGAAGGCTTTCTCCCAGCCAGTACAAAAAATTCAAAGGCTTGATCAAGGATCGAAGAATCACTGCCATCTGCATCAAGAATAGGAAGCAGTTTTTCGATATCTTCCCCAAAAGCTTCTGAAACAAATTGTTTCTCTCGTGCCTTCATCCAGTTCATGTTGCCCTGTAGGGTGTTGATTTCTCCGTTATGGATAATGTATCGATTCGGATGAGCACGTTCCCACGTCGGAAACGTATTTGTGCTAAAACGGGAATGCACTAAAGCGAATGGAGACACAAAATCCGTATCTTGTAGATCGTAATAAAAGGCATCTACTTGTTCAGGTGTTAAAAGCCCCTTATAAACGATGGTTTGTGAAGATAAACTTGCAAAATACGTTTGAAGTCCTTCTTCTCTTGCCCAATGCTCTGCTTGTTTTCTTATCACAAATAATTTTCTTTCAAAAGCTAAACCTTCAGAATAAGTATCATTACAAGCGACAAAAACTTGTTTAATTAAAGGGCAAGTTTCTTGAGCCTTTTTTCCGATTGTTTCAACATTTACAGGTACTGTTCTCCAGCCTAAAAGTTTTTGGCCTTCTTGATTAATAAAATGGTTGATTTGATTTTCTAATTTCTGTTGAGCTGCTATATCGTTAGGGAAAAAGATCATCCCTACACCATACCGTCCTTTTTCAGGAAGATCAAAGTCAGTAACCTTTGTAAAAAAATCATGCGGTATCTTTGTCATTAAGCCGGCTCCATCTCCCGTCAAAGGATCACTTCCTTGTCCTCCACGGTGGTCAAGCTGGCATAGCATATGAAGTCCTTTTTCAACAATTTCATGGGTAGCATGCCCTTTTAAATGAGCATATAGACCAATTCCACAAGCGTCATGTTCGTTCTTCGGATTATATAAACCTTGTGGTTCTGGAAATTGACTAAAGGTCATTTTGAACTCCCCCTTAAGTTTTTCAACTCGAAATATTCGAAACTTTCTTTCATTTAGTTTAGGTTTTATAATTAATCGAAACAATATATAATTTAGATTAAAACGATCTCAAATTGAGAATGATTGGTTGTGACAAGGCATGGAAATCAGACAATTACAGTATTTTATTGAAGTTGCAGAACGAGAACATGTTTCGGAAGCAGCGATTGCTTTGCATGTTGCGCAATCTGCAGTAAGTCGACAGATCGCAAATTTAGAATCCGAATTAGGCGTAGAGTTGTTTGAAAGAGAAGGTCGAAATATTAAACTTTCTCCTGTTGGGAAGTTATTCTTAATTCATGCAAAAACTGCAATGAAAGCGATAGACCATGCAAAAAAACAAATTGATGAGTACTTAGATCCCGAAAGAGGGACGATTAAGATTGGATTCCCTACTAGTCTTGCAGGACACCTTCTGCCAACAGTCGTTTCAGCCTTTAAACGGGAACATCCCAATATCGCCTTTCATTTAAGGCAAGGGTCTTACAGATTTCTTACAGAAAGTGTTAAGAGCGGTGATATTGATCTCGCTTTCTTAGGACCAGTACCTACAAACGATCCTGATTTGGAAGGACATATTCTTTTTACTGAAAGAATATCAGCACTATTACCCGAACAGCACCTTTTAGCCGAAAAACGAAGTTTATTATTGAGCGATTTACGAAATGATGAATTTGTTCTATTTCCGGATGGGTATATTTTACGAGATGTAGTAGTTAATGCTTGCAAAGAATCAGGCTTCGTTCCTAAAATCGCATGTGAGGGTGAAGATCTAGACGCGATTAAAGGACTAGTTACAGCTGGTATGGGTGTTACCCTTTTACCCGATAGTTCCTTTTATGAAACGAAACCACGTTATACAGTGAAGATACCGATTGAAATACCAGATGTAAAACGCACGGTGGGAATCATTACGCCTCGAAGTCGTGAACTAGCTCCTGCTGAACAAGTGTTCTTTGAATTTGTGATTAAGTTCTTCTCTGTTTTAGAGCAATATCAATAGATTTATGCTATATCTAGAAGTTGAGAATTAGAGCTTAGTTTTTCTTGATAAATTAATATAAAAGTTATCACAAAAAGCTTGGCAAAAAAGTGCCAAGCTTTTTCTAAATCTTATTCTTTTAACATCAACTAGCTACATGAGATTGACTGTTTTCTTTTCTAATGTTCCGAATGTTGATGCGAATAAGCAGCGAGATGGCAAGCGCTACAACAAAGGCACCTGTAAAGATATACAGAGTCAAGGAATAACTGTTAGTAGATTCACGTATCCACGAAACAACTAAAGGACCTACTAGTCCTGCCGCTGCCCATGCGGTTAAAATATAGCCATGAATTGCCCCAAGCTGCTTCGTGCCAAACAGATCACCAATATATGCTGGTATGGAAGCAAAACCTCCACCATAACAGGTAAGGATTAAATATAGAAGTAACTGAAAGAAAAAGGCATTCGTAACATTCGGTAAAAGTACGAACGCTACCGTTTGTATCACGAAAAACGTGGTGTAAACGTTCGGGCGACTGATATAATCTGAAATCGACGCCCAACCAATTCTGCCAAAACCGTTAAACAACCCCATGATTCCAACCATCGTGGCTGCTGAGGCAGCACTTAGATTTGCAATATCTTGTGCCATTGGAGATGCTACAGAAATAATGGCGATACCACATGTAACATTTATGAATAACATTCCCCATAAAGCCCAAAAACGAATCGTCTTAACCGCTTCATTAGCAGTTAACTGCGCAAGATCTTTTGAGTTACTTTCTTCTTTCTTACTATTTTCGTTCATGCCATGTGGCTGCCAATCTTTTGGAGGGGGTGTAAGATATAATGAAGAAAGAAACATGATTGTAAAATAAACAGCACCTAATAAGTAAAAGGTATTCGAAATTCCTATACCTGATATCAGCCTTGCGATAACAGGACTAGCAATAAGTGATGCAAAACCAAACCCCATAATTGCAAGACCTGTTGCTAATCCTCTCCGATCAGGAAACCATTTTACAAGTGAAGAGACAGGTGTAATATAGCCAATGCCAAGTCCTATCCCACCTAAGGCACCGTAAAAAAAGTAGAGCAGATAAATAGAATTTATTTGATCAGCAAAGCCTGAACCTAATAGACCAGCACCAAAACAAACTGAGGCTATGATACCAGATTTACGAGGTCCATGCCGTTCAACAAAATGCCCCATAAAAGCAGCTGATAATCCTAGAAACAAGATTGCGATACTAAATGTTAAAGAGATTTCACTTAGCCCCCAATTGTGTTTTTCTCGGAGTGGATTTGTGAATACACTCCATGAATAGACAGACCCGATCGATATGTGTATACCTACAGCAGCTGCAGCAATCAACCAACGGTTTTTTACTTTTTTAGCCATCCGTTCTACTCCTCTACACGTTTTATTCTAAGGTTTTCTCCTTGCTCTGATTCGCTCGTTTTTCAGGTGTGTCCCCTGTTGTTTTTTCATAGTGTTCTGTTTCTTGGCCCATGCCTTTTAAGAACTGCATGAGAATGGTAACTGCTTTGTTGATCTCTGGATCTTTTAGGGAACGTACTAAATCGAAGTAGCTTGTTTTTTCATCCGTATCTTTGTATTCAGCCACTCGGGCAATCCCTGCATCAATTTTTAATAGGAAAGGTTCAAGCTGCTTTACATTGATCATACCTAAAGTTCCTAAGAGCAAGAGAAGATTCTTTAGTGTGTTTGTGTTCTCAGGCTTGTCCATGGCTTTCACAGCAATATCCATCACCTTATCACCTTGTCCGAACAAACCATTTAAAAGAGGGAGAATTCCTTTTTCGTTCATATGGTTCATGATCTCTAGTGTTTGCAGAATCGCGGTCTTGTTCTGAATAAGAGCATCTTCTACTTCTCGGAGGTCATTAGAACGTTTCTCTTCAGCTGATAACGTTTGTTTTCGAACGTTTTTAATCGCTTTAGCCATGTTGATTTCTCTCCTTTTTCACAGCATCGCCTGGGAAAATATAATCCTTTCTTGCCCATTTCTTCTTTACGTTAACTCCTACTTGAGGTTGTGGATTACCATACCTGAAATTTGTTTTTGGCAACGGATTCACACCCTCTTCCATCAAGATCTCAAGTTTTGCACTTGTCTCTTTGTATGCGGGTGTATCTGTATCTTTATCTGAATAACTGCTCGTAAGTAGATTAATAGCCGCTTCTCCGCTATCGTTCATAGGAAGATATACTTCTTTACCTTTAACACGATCCGTTATTAAACAATGCACTTTTACATTTCCATACGGTGAAGATAATCTTACTAGTGTCCCATCCTTTATTCCTCGATCTTCAGCTAGTTCAGGTGAGATCTCAAGAAAAGTGTTAGGCGTCTTGGATGTAATGCCTTCTGACTGATATGTCATATTTCCCTCATGAAAATGTTCTAAAAGGCGTCCATTGTTAACATGAATATCATATTCTTCACCGAATTCTACTGGCTCTGTCCAATTTACTGGAAAAAGTCGCGCTTTCTTATCTTCAAACGGAAATCCATCTTTGAAAAGAATAGGTGTATCTGTTCCATCCTCAGCCACTGGCCATTGAAGACTTTTGTACCCTTCTAATCTTTCATAAGATACTCCGGCAAATAGCGGCGCTAGTTGAGCAGCTTCTTCCATAATGTCACTCGGATGTTTGTAATCCCATCCAGCTCCAAGTCGATTTGCGATATCACGGATTATCTCCCAATCTGGTTTAGAATCTCCAAGTGGCTCTAGCACCTGATACAATCGTTGTATTCTTCTCTCCGTGTTTGTAAAAGTACCTTCTTTTTCGAGGCTTGGACTTGCTGGTAAGACAACGTCAGCAAACTGAGCCGTTCGTGTAAGGAATAGATCTTGAACCACAAAAAAGTCTAGCTTCTCATAAGCAGCATGAACATGGTTTATGTTTGAGTCAACGATTCCCATGTCTTCCCCTTTTAAATACATCGCTTTTACATGTCCATCATGGATGCCTTGTACCATTTCATGATTATTAAGACCAGGATCTTCTGGAATCTTTACACCCCACGCATTCTCATACTTTTCTCTTACCTTGATGTCTGCCACTTTCTCATATGATGGAAAACGATCTGGCATGCTACCGAAGTCACTGGCTCCTTGAACATTGTTATGTCCCCGTAATGGATAAGAGCCTACACCTTCTCGTCCATAGTTTCCTGTTACTAAAAGTAAATTGGATATGGCGGTACTCGTATCACTTCCACCCGTATGTTGAGTAACTCCCATTGCCCAGAGAACACAAACACTTTTTGATTGTGAAATGGTTTTTGCTAACTGGATAAGGATATCTCCAGAAAGTCCTGTTACTCTTTCTGCATATTTTAATGTGAATTTTTCAAGGTTTTCTCTAAAATCATCTAATCCATTCACATGGTTTTGCAAAAAATCATGATCCGCTAATCCTTCATCCAAAATATACTTCGTAACGGCAGAGAGCCACACGAGATCCGAACCAGCCCGTGGCTGAATAAATAGGTCAGCACGCTCAGCCATCTCATGCTTTCGAAGGTCAGCAACGATTAGTTTTTGGTTGTGGAGTTTATGTGATCGCTTAACACGCGTCGCCAACACGGGATGAGATTCTGATGTGTTCGAGCCGATCACGATAACAAGCTCTGACTTTTCAATATCCTTAATAGAACCCGAATCCCCACCATGACCTACAGTTCGAAATAGTCCCATAGTGGCAGGAGTCTGACAATAACGCGAACAATTATCGATATTATTTGTTCCTATAACACTACGTGCCAACTTTTGCATCAAATAGGATTCTTCATTCGTACATTTAGATGAACTAATAAACGTTAATGCTTGCGCGCCATTCTTCTCCTTAATCTCAGTAAATTTAGAAGCGATTAAGTTATACGCTTCGTCCCAAGTGGCTTCCCTAAACACATCACCTTCACGAATTAAAGGTTTGGTCAATCGTTCTTCACTGTTAACGAAATCCCAACCAAATTTTCCTTTAATACACGTGGATATCCCGTTTGCCGGTGCATCAATCTGTGGATCTACTTTTAATATTTCTCTTCCTTTTGTCCACACATCAAAACTGCATCCCACGCCGCAGTAAGTGCAAACGGTTTTTGTTTTCTTTATTCTTTGTTCTCTCATCGCAGCTTCCATATCGGAGATAGCGAGTACGGATCCATAACCCGTCTCAACGCCTTTTGTGATCTCAATCATCGGACGGAGTGTCTCTCGATTAATTCCCGTCATATAACCCGTTTCACCCTCCATGCCTTTTTCCATCATGGCATTACATGGGCAAACTGTAGAGCAATGACCACATGATACACATGAAGATTCATTGATCGGTACATCTTTATCCCAAATTACTCTTGGCCGCTCTCGTTCCCAATCTATTGTGAGTGTCTCTGTTACTTGTACATCTTGACAAGCTTCTACACATCGCCCACACAATATGCATTGATCAGGATCGTATCTATAAAATGGGTTTGAGTTATCTACTTCATATGGCTTGTGTTCAAAAGGAATGCTCTGGTGGTTGATCTTCATTTCTTTAACCGTGTTATGTACTTCACAACCGCCATTGTTATAATCACAAACTGTACAATATAACTCATGATTAAAAAGAATTCTATCCATTCCGATCACTTGAGCTTCTCTTACCTCATCAGAATTTGTATCAATGTCATCTCCGTCATTAACTGTCGTGGAACACGCTCTAACAAACTCACCATTCACTTTAACGATACATGTATCACAGGTTTCAATTGGTCCTAGGCTCGGATGATAACAAACATGAGGGATTTGATCTGGAGATCCATCTAGCAGATTTAATACGGTTTCTCCACTACTAGCACTTCTTTTTGTTCCGTTTATTCTAATCGTTAAATCTTTCAAATGACCTTCACCCTTTCCTAAGATAAACATACAAAACATTCTGACATCTCAAACATCCGTTTCCCTAATCGTTATTTCCTTAAACAAATGCTTTTTTTTCATTCCTTGACAGAAAAAGAGACACTCTTTATGAGTGCCTCCTTGTTTAGTCATCTAAATCAATTTCAATAAGATCATAAGAAGTAAAAATCCCTAATGGCTTTTCATTCTCACTTCCATTTAAAGTAATAATGATTGCCTCAAGCTTTTTCCCTTCCTTATGGATGCTTTCAAAGATCTCTTCTGCTTTAAAAATACTAGAAGTTTTAGAAATAAAAGCAACTAGCTGTTTTTGCTCATTGTCTGCAATATCTGATATTCTTGCATTGTTTAGATCGATTACTTGATCGGCAAGCCGGTCAGTTAACCAATTCAATAAGTATGTAGCCGTTAAAAGCCAAAGGTACTCTCCTTTTTCATTATAAATAGGAAAACGTGAATACGATGTTTTTCTAATACAGCTTAAAACATCTTCAAGACGGTCACTTTCTTTAAAATGATGGACTTTTTTTGTTGCAATGTTCAGCGCTGTTTCAGGTTTCATAAAATAACCCGCTATTTTCTCTATTCTCTCTACGATCTCTAAATGAGGTTCAGCAATGTAAAAATCATGATCAACTTTTTCATGGACTATAGCATTTCTAAGCTTCGCGAACTGACCCAGCTCATTATAAAAAGATCTGATAAGAGAATGCTTTTTCATTCCTGTTTCCACCAGGTTTTTAAACCGATCATCTTTCGTATCTTTAACTTTGTCGATTAAACATTTGTGTATCTGATTAAAAGCAATTTCAAATCGTTCAGAAAGACTGTTTTCTGTATTGGATTTTATATGAGTGACGGTCATCATCGATCTCTCCTTCTATCTATCAATACCATTTTACTACCCATTTTTTTAACAACTTTAAACTAAAACTTCTAGTCAATATGTAAAGTTATGGAGAGTGCTCATGCTAACATTTTGTTAATCCTTTAAAGAGTTTTGAGCAGAATAAAAACGAACCCAGGATGGATTCGTTTGTTAATATTATTCACTTTCAGGAAAACTAGGTAACGGGTCGTTAAACTCACCCCAATCTTCGTTATTCATTTCAGAGTCAGTTAATAAGCAATGATCTAACTGTTCTAACAGTTGTTCTTTGTTATAATCAATTCCTATAAACACTAGTTCAGTAATTCGATCACCATATTCTTCATCCCAGTTTGGATTATGACTCTTTTCTTCTTCTACTATTTCTTCTTGTTCTTCTTTCGGCAGTGCTGCCACCCATTGACCTGCTGGCTGGAAGATAATACTCGTACCTGCTTGACTTAACAAAATTGCCCAATCGTTTCGAGAGGCTACCCAAATAAATCCTTTTGCTCGAACAATTTCAGCTGGCCAATTCTCTAAAAAAGTAAAAAGTCTTGCTGGGTGAAAAGGTCTTTTCTTTCGGTATACAAAAGAAGAGATTCCATACTCATCGGTTTCTGGAATATGATCTGTTTCAAGCTCCTTCATCCATCCTGCAGATTCACTTGCCTTCTCGAAATCAAACAGCCCTGTAGATAGAATGTCTTTCGGATCTACTTTACCGTATTCTGTTTCAATTAGTTTTGCTTGTGGTTGTAATTTTTTCAATACTCTTTTGAGTTCTTCTCGGTCCTCTTTCTCCAATAGATCACACTTATTTAAAACTAAAACATCACAAAATTCTATCTGATCAATTATCAGGTCTACCACTTCTCTCGTATCGGTCTCATCTAATGCTGCTTGTCGATCCCATAAGCTTTCTCCAGATGCAAAATCGTTCCAGAATCGATTTCCATCAACTACTGTTACCATCGTATCCAACTTGCATAAAGAAGCAAGATCAACACCTGATTCTTCGTCAAAATAAGTGAAAGTTTGTGCAACTGGAATCGGCTCACTTATACCCGTTGATTCTATGAGAATATAATCAATATCACCGTTTTTTACGATTCTTTCTACTTCTATCAGTAGATCCTCTCTTAGGGTGCAGCAAATACAGCCATTTGTCATCTCAACGAGCTTTTCTTCTGTTCTAGATAACTGCGTCTCATTTTTTATCAATGCAGCATCAATATTGATCTCACTCATGTCATTAACGATAACAGCAACTTTTAATCCGTCTCTATTTGATAAGACATGGTTCATTAATGTAGTTTTACCTGCTCCTAAAAATCCACTCAACACGGTAACTGGAACTCGTTTTGTCAGTGTATGTAACATGTATTAAAAACTCCTTTTAAATCGTAATGATTACGATTAATATCGTAAATCAGGTTACAAAACAAGTCAAGGCTTAAATGCTTACGTTCTTATTTTTCTCATGTTTATGAATAAAAAAGCACAAAAAAAAAGACGTGTGTTCACTACGATACACGTCTTTTTCTTAAAAATCGTTCCATTCAATTTTTCCGCATTTGTTTTCTGGATCAAGTTCAATAGCAAAATTATGCTTCTCATAAAAATGAATAAGCCGCTCAACATGTCCCCAATCTCTTTTTGCAATATCGCCTTTGATTGTTGGAATATTCTTATCTGATGCCGTCTCTTTCAAATAATGCATACAGATTGAGCCGTAACCTTTGTTAGCAGGTCCTTTAATATCACCAATATGCAGAGTGTTTTCATCTTCATAAACTGCATCAATTGAAAAGTCCCATCCATCATACCTTGATTCACAGTCATTAATCATAATTTTACATTGATCCAATTGTTCAGATTTATATACGATCACAAGGTTATCGTCCTTTGTTTGATCCACACCGATCACATCATAACTTTTAGCAATTTGCTTCATATCGTTCTGCATACGCAATAATTGAAACTCGAGTTCGTTGCGATCGAGTTTTGTTTCTTTGTCTTGTTCTTGTCCAAGCAATAGCATTTAATCTAATCTCTCCCCTACAACAAGCTGAAACACACAGTTTCTCATTGTACTAGAGGTGAATAGATATTTCAAATGTATTTTATTACCACTTAGGCTCGATTAAATAAAATTCTGTTTGCCTGCCTGTAAAAAATTGCATTTTTCCTTCTGTAAAACAAACCGTCTCTTCTAGATAGATCGGAACAGCTTTGTTCCATTCAGGTATGAAATGTCTAATGTTAAATTCTAGTGCATAGCATGTGTTATTCTCAATCCTTAGCTCTCCCCGAACAGGAATATATTCTTGTTTATCATACAGCCCTATAATCGGTCCTGCTCCATGACAATGATAGCCGATCGGATGTGAATAAAGCATGGCGTCCATATGATTTAGTTTTGCTTTTTTTAGTACACTTAAAAAAACTTCATTACCCGTCATTCCTACTTTACTTTCTTCAAAGAAAAAATCTTCAAATTTGTTCGCCTCACTTAATGCGTTTATTAGCCCTGCAGGAGGTTCTTTTTCGTTATCTCTAAGAACATAAGCTAATTGTTGTGTATCTGTGCAAAGACCTAGATATTCAATGCCAAAGTCAAGATGTAGAATATCGCCTGGACGTATAACGTCTTCCAATCTGTCTGAAGATCCATCTTTTCTTTGAATATCTACAGTAGGATAGAAGGATGTTTTCAACCCTAAGTCTCTAACGTATTGTCTGATCCACCCAACTATTTCCTTTGTTGAGGTTACATGAGGTTTGATCAGTTCGTTCGTAAACGTTTGTTTCACAATTTCTTTTGTTATGCCTTCTAATGTTTTATACGAATTAAGTTCAGACTCTGTCCTTGTTTGAAACCAGTCAATTGCAATGGATTCAGATGACATCAGTTTTTCTTTATGTCGCTTCCCTAAGACTTTCACTAATTCCTCATAATTTGAGTGACTTAATCCATCACAAAAAGCATAATGAAATGAAGTATTAATTGCTATGGATTCAGGGTCATATTTATCAACCAATCGTTTTAGACCGGTAAAAGAGTCTTCACTATTTCTCACTGGGAAGCATGAGTAAAAAGGTTCGAAGTTTTTGTTTGAAGAGATAACAAACCGTTTAATTTCGTCAGAATGGATATCCTTAACAAATGCAAGTATGGTTAGCCTTCTTGAACTATCGATCGCAGATGGAAAGAAAGTCTTCCCTAGTGGATCTTCCTTGTATTCTTTTCCGATTGTTACCCACATATCAACGTTATGCTTCTTCATTAAAAAAGGCAATAAATGCTCTAACCTTTCAAAAAGCCACTGATCCATAATCTTTTCTTGTTCTGATAATGATAGAATTTGATTTGCATTTTGTTCTGTATGTAATGTCACAATAATCTCTCCTTGTTCTGCTATATGCTTATCTTTCTCTTTCAATGTTTAAAGTCCTTCGAGGTCTTGTTTCCTTTTTTTTGCATATGAATAAAAGGACAACGTGTACAAGGAGATGCACTCATCGTATGAATATATTTTTTAGAGGAGTATTGCTGCTTGCTGCTGCTGCATTAGTTGGTGAAAGTCTAGAATTCATTGTGAACATGGTGTTAGCAAGAGAACTAGGTGAATTAGGACTCGGGCATTATATGTCGATCTTTCCAACGGTCATCTTAATCATAATTGTAGCGAGTTTGGAATTACCGATCTCCATTTCAAAGTTCGTTGCAGAAAAAGAGGAGAAACAACACTATAGCATGTTGAAACATGCTACAAAGATGACGATATTGTTGACTGTAGCTATGATTGTGCTCGCTTTAGTGATCCTGCCTTTCATACCCGTATTCAATAGTTATCATCCTTTAGTTAGATGGCTTATGGTCATTTTAATCCCTTTAATCTCCCTAACATCTATTGCTAGAGGGTTCTTTATGGGTAAACAACAGATGGGCAAACTGGCATTCTCAAACTTATTTCGAAAATTGGCTCAGCTCATCTTATTAACAGGCATCTATCAATTGTTCTCGTTTGATAATGAAACGGCAATCCTTATAGCCCTAGCAACTTTTGTAGGCAGTGAACTCATCGTTTTCGTCTATCTCTTCACGGCTTATTTAATTCAATACAAAAGAATGCAAAATCACAACAATGAACATCTTTCATCAAACGAAGTGACTAGGAGCCTTATGGCTGTAACCATTCCTACAACCGGCTTACGTCTGTTTCATGCTGTTACAAACGCCATACAGCCGTTTTTGATCAAATATTCACTGTCACTTGCAGGGTTTTCAGGAGTTGCCGCAACAGAAGAGTTTGGTTTATTAGCAGGAGTAGCAATATCAATCGGCTTCTTCCCAGCATTTATTGCTCACTCCCTTTTAGTCGTCTTAATCCCCACAGTTTCAGAAGCTACGGCTAAAAAAGATGTAGAAAAATTAAAAAGCCTTCTTATTCGTGTGATGGGCATAACTGCATTATATGGGTTTCCGGCCGTTGCCATCTTCTTAATGTTTTCAGAAAAACTTACCTTAATGTTCTTTCATTCGCAATCGGCAGCTACGTATTTAGAATTGTTGTGGCCTAGTTTTTTATTTACATTTTTCCTAATACCTCTCCAAGCTTATCTGATCGGTCTAGGCTTAATTACAACAGCATTTGTTCAGTCGGTTTGGTCAACAACGTTATCGTTTGTCCTTATGTACATGTTAGGGTCACAACCATCATTAGGGATGCATGGCATCATCATTGGAATGAATGCAGGATCCGTGCTATTGATGCTTCTTCATTACTTCTCAGTATGTAAAGCGATCGGAATCAACACGTGGTTAAGTGCAAGAAATAACTATCAAGATTAAAAAAGCGCTTAAGCGGGATATGTTTCTCGCTTAAGCGCTTTAGTCTTAACTACACACTTGTTGAAATGGTTTGTGCTAAATAAGCCTGAACACAGTACTGTGATTGTTCTTGTTTTTTGAAGACCCATTGTGAAGGTATTCGAGAACGAAGAAAATCGAGTTGTTCATCTGAGAGGTTCATGTCTATACCAGATTCATTCATTAAAAAGTCGTCGTTTTCTTTCAGTTTATATTTGGTCTGCAATAAGTTCAACAATCCCCTAATTGTTATAAATTTAAAGGTATAACCCGATGTAATTGCAGAAACAACAGTTTCCCGGTTTTGTTCTGCAAACTCAAAAAAGAAAGTCCAGCTTGATTCTTCTTTCCCAACATGCCGGAGTGCTTCGTAATCCTTAGTTTCAATCACTTCTAGTAGTCTTTTCCCCGAAACACCACCTGCTAATGCTGACTCCAATAACAAACCTACCGGCATCGATAACTTAACCATTCGTAACTCTCCCTCTGAAGTTCCTATTTCATTGCTGTTTCTCCATTTTTTCTAGTGACAGCTCTCCAAATTATAAAGATCAAAAGTAAAATAGCTAGTGAAAAACTCGTATAAGTGAGAACGTCTATCTCACCCTTATGTCTAACACCTATTCCGATAAAAGCCCAAACAAAGACGAGCGGATAAATGATATCTTTGTTTTGAATCGTAAAAAAGATCACCAATCCCGTACCAACAATAAGCATGATCACGGTCCAAGTAACAGATGAAAGTCCAAAACCATTCCAACCGCCATACTTTAACACGACCGCTGTATTTACGATTGTTGCCACACTGATCCATCCTAGATAGACCGAGAATGGAAGTCGAACGAACGAAGACTTGTTATCTTGATTTTGGATCTTCGTATAGATCATGATGAGTGACAATAAGAGACCGATCATCACAATCCAAGATAAACCTAGAAGTTCATAATGCCAAACAAATATCCATGCACAATTTAAGATACAGTTCAAAACGAACCATAAGCCGATGCTTCTATACACGGTCTCATTTCTGTTCTTAGGCAGCACTTGAATGATCACCCAGAACGTTAATAGCAAATATATGAGTCCCCATATGGAAAATACATAACCTGCTGGAGTGATCAACACATTGTACTTTGCTGATAACTCTCCGGTTGTTCTTCCATTCAAAGGTAATGCATTGGCCAAATAATTAACAAAGATTACTGCGGCGAGTGCTGCGATATTCAGAAAAGCTCTAATTGTTGCTGACATGAAGGTTCCCTCCTTTGGATATATAGTTTCATATATACCCAGATTAGAGTGGAATTATGAGGAAAAGGCAATCTAAGTTAGATTACCTTACCATTCTTAACTGCTAAATGCTTGTGTCCCAATATCCGCTTCACGTTTAAACAACCTGCTGTATACGCCATTATCAGACTTCAACAACTCATCATGAACTCCGTCCTCGATCATTACTCCGTTTTCTATGACAATAATTCGATTGGCAGCTAAGACGGTTGAAAGTCTATGTGAAATAATAATGAGCGTTTGTTTTGATTTTCTTTTATTGATCGCTTCGTTGACTTGTACTTCTGTGATGGGATCTAAGGCAGAGCTCGCTTCATCAAGAACTAAAATAGACGCATCTTTTACAAGAGCTCTTGCTAATGAAAGCCTTTGCTTCTGTCCTCCTGATAATAGACTCCCTCTTTCTCCAACTAGCGTGTTGAGTCCATCCGGAAGAGTAAGTAAGAATTCACCGAGACCGCTGTCTTTTAGCGCACTTATCAATTCATCATCAGTTGCTTCAGGATTGGCGATTCGTAAGTTATCAGCTAAAGAACCATTTCGAAGCTGTACATCTTGTGAAACGATCGCAACTTGTGAGCGAAGCCACCCTGCATCAATTTTTGATACGTTTTTTCCGTCAATAAAGATGGAACCACTCTCAGGCTCATACAATCGCAACAATAGATCTACTACAGTCGATTTACCAGATCCGCTCGGCCCTACAAGTGCTACTGCTTCTCCGGATTTTACGGAAAATGATAACCCTTTTAAAACTTTATCGTCTTTTTCAGGATAACCGAATGCTATATCCCTAAATTCAATTTCCCCTTCAATTTGTTGTGGAATAAATCCTTTTTCTGTTTCAGCACTTGATACTTCTTGGCTGAGTAAAAGTTCAGAGCGATCTAATGCAGGACCGGTCCTTCTTACTGAAAGCCAGTTTCTTAACATTCTCTGCATCTCATTAGCAGCAATTGCCACAAGACCTGCAGCAGTAAGCATCTGACCAGCTGTTAATTTATCGTTCCAGATTAAGTATGCGCTAAGACCATAAACGACTGCTAATGCAAGTCCATTGTAGCTTCCGATTACCACGATGGATTGCATCCTTGCTTTTAATTCATGACGAGATTCTTTTATGAATGATTTTCTAATCTCAGCAACACTTGAAACCTCACCATCGGAAACGCCCAAAACCCGTGAAAGATGGATACCGGTTACAGACTCACGAAGTCTCTCAAGATAACGAGAAGCTTCTTTTCTGGCATTCGCCGAAGATTGTCGTGTGCGTTGACCGACAGCGTTTGACGTTAAATAAAAGATAACACCTAACACAACACTCGTAATCATTAAATAAGGATGAATCCACAAAAGTACGATGCTGTATAAAATAACACCTTGCACAGATGCCATAAAGGTTGATCCTTCCCAAGCCAAGAAATTATGGAGTGTATCCGGATCATCAGAAACACGAGCCATCATCTCACCAGATTGGTTGTTTTGATAAAAGGAAAAAGGTAAGTTCTGCAGATGTTTAAACAGTCTTAACTTTTGCCAGTTCGTTACGGTCTTCGCGACCTGGTGACAAAAATACTCATCGATAACCATTAGGATTAAATCAGCAACTGCGGCAAAGATCAATAGCCACATCAATCCCCATAATAGTTGATTGGACTCACCTGGTAGAATTTTATCCACAAGCCAACCGAGTGCAAGCGTCGGAATTAGCGCGGAAAATACTTGAGATATAGCGATAACAAACGCATCAGCAAATACCCATTTTTTATGTGGTTTTAAAAAGGCTAGAACGCGTCTGCCATCTCGATTTTTTTGTTTCGTATTCGTTTGGCTCATATCGCTCTCTCCTTTTCTAATTCACTGTATTGCGCCATATAAAGTTCGTAATATTGTCCTCGCTCTGCAAGAAGTTCATCATGAGTACCCGATTCTGCTACTACACCTTTGTCTAGGAGTACGATTCTATCTGCATCCCTAACGGTGATCAGCCGGTGTGCAATCGTGATTGTCGTTCTGCCTGGTATGAGTTCATCAAGAGCAGACTGAACGCGTTCTTCTGTTTCCCCATCGAGTGAAGAAGTTGCTTCATCAAAGATTAATAGAGCAGGATGTCGAAGAATAGCTCTTGCAAGAGCAACGCGTTGTCTTTGTCCACCAGAAAGCTTAAGTCCACGCTCACCAACGATTGTTTCATAGCCTTCTGGTAAGGCTGCTACAAAATCTGTAAGTCCTGAAGCATCACATGCCGCATCTAAATCGGCTTGTGTTGCATCTTTTCTTCCATATAATAAGTTCATCCTCAGTGTGTTGTTAAGAAGAAACGTTTCCTGAGAGACGACTCCTACTTGCTGACGAAAAGAATTTCTGTTGAACTCAAACAGGTTTTGTTGGTCGATTTCAATAGAACCAGCTTCGGGTTCATAAAGACCAAGCAGCAATTGAATAAGCGTTGATTTTCCACCGCCGCTCGTACCAACGATTCCAATATGTTGCCCAGCTTTCATATTCAGTGAAACGCCTTTTAACACATATTCTTCTTTACCTGGATAACGAAACCAAAGATTATCAACATCAATATCTCCACGAATCGGTTGCATGTTTGGTAGGTCATCTTCATGTTCTTTAGGTAAGTCAAAATATTCATAGATTCGTTGAAGAGCAGGGATAGCCTGCTGAATGATCAATGCATTCTCAGCGAGTGAACGTATGGGAAAAAACATCGTAGGAATAAACCCTAAACAAGCAACAAGTGTTCCAACCGAAATGGTATTATTCCAGACCGCCATTCCTCCAACAAGCATTACTACTCCGGGTGTAGCAATATTGAATAGATTACCAAGACGCCAGTTTACTTTTCCGATCAAAGCAGCACGTATGGAATAACCCTTCCAATCTGTTAGCTTTTTATCTTGTGTATGTATTTCTCTTTCTTGTGTTTGAAAAGTACGAACTAATCTTGTTGATTCGATGCTTTCTTGAAGGTGGTGATAAATATCTGCACGCATATCCCTCTGAACAGCACTCATTTTTCTCATAGTCGTTCCGAGTTTAAATGATGGGTACAGATAGATAGCGAATACACAGAACATAACGATAGCTACTGGCCAGTATAGAGCAAACACTGCAATAAAGGCCGCGACCGCACTCACTACTTGTTGTACGAATCGAGGTACGACCGTATTATTTAAGTTCTGTACAGCTTCTACGTCGTGAGTGAGACGATATAGCATATCTCCACGAGGTGTAGTCGTGAAGAATGACATCGGTGTTTTATGCAATCGTCCAAATGCACGCATCTGCATATCTGTGATAACATCTAAACCGATCTGAATTTGAATAAATTCTTGTAAGGATTCAAATATCACCTTAAATAAAAACGAGAAAAGAACCCCTGCGACTAACCAACCGATCATATCCGTCATCTCATTCGGCAGAATTTCATCAACAAGCTTTCCTGCTAGTATGGGTGGGATTACCGTAAATGCGCCACCGATCAACGAACAGATCAAAGCAAGAAGAAGTCCCCTCCAATAAGGCTTAAAGTGCTTTAATGTTTCTCTTAAAAGCTTCATATTTCATTTCCCCCTCTCGCTTTCAAGCACTTTATTTTATACTAAATTCATAAAATTTTCATTATTTTTACTTGTTATTTTTTTGAAAATATAAGAATAAATTCATTGATATTTAGTTAGCACTATATTAAACATGAAAGATTTTTATTCAAATTTAATGTTTAACCAAAAAAACAACTTATTAAAGCAAATAAGCACTTTAATAAGTCATTCTTGTTCGTTTATTGTAGTTCTACACGTTTGAGAGGCTTTTTCGCTGGCCCTTCAACGACTGAACCATCGTATGAAAAACGCGAACCATGACAAGGACAATCCCATGTTCGATCACCGCTGTTCCACTCTGTCTCACAACCAAGATGTGTACAAGTCGTATCTACGATATGAAGTTCTCCGTTTTGATCTCGATAAGCCCCACATCTCTCTCCGTCAACCGTTACGGCACAACCCTCATCTTTATTTAAACTTCTTGGATGTTTTGACGGTTTGTCTAGCTTCCCAGAAACAAAATGCTTAGCAACATCTGCGTTTTCCTTGATAAACTGTTTAATATCAGAGGGATCAGCTTGAAATCTTTGGGGCTTGTAGAGTTCAGCAAATGCATTCTTCCTACCCAAGATATGATCTCTAATGATTAAAGCAGCAAGTGTGCCTGTCGTCATTCCCCACTTTTTGTAACCTGTAGCCACAAGAATGTGATCATGCTTATGCGTAAGCTTTCCGATGAACGGAATTTTATCTAGTGTGATTAAATCCTGAGCAGACCAGCGATAAAGTACCCTATCTAAGTTTAACGATTTTTTTGCTTCCTTTAATAAAGCCTCATAGTGCTGATGAGTCGGGATTCCTTGTCCAGTCTGATGACTTTCTCCACTAAGCAGTACGATCTTTTCTCCATCTTGTAAGATAGACCGATAGGAAAATGAGGTTTGATCTACTCCCATATACATCCCATTTGGAAATGTATCTTGTGTTTTTACAGCCAATACATATGAACGCTCTGACATCATTCTTGTAAAATAAAAACCCAATCCATCAAAAAACGGAAAATGTGTGCAACAAGCTACAAAGTCGGCAGTAATTTTGTGTCCGTTACTTGTTTGCACAACAGCTTTTTTGTGTTTCTCTTCTATAATATCTGTTGCTGTCGTGTTTTCGTAGACCTCAACACCTAGCGACTCCATTTCTTGTAATAACGCTGCTAAATATTTTACAGGGTGAAAATGCGCTTGATTTCTCATAACAAGTGCTTTTTTATGCGGTATGTTAAATGGAATTTGTTCGACCAACTCACCATCGATCTCTAACTGTTGATAAGCATCAGCTTCTTTGTTAAGCTTTTTGATTCCTTCCTCAGTGTTAGCATATAGAAATGCATCGTGTTTCTCAAAGTTACAATGAATATTGTTTTGTTTAACAAGATTCTCAATAAACTGTTTAGCTTGTTCATTTGATTCATAATACTGACGTGCTCTTTCTAACCCTATATGTGAAATAAGGTGATCATAGATAACATCATGTTGAGAAGTGATCTTTGCTGTCGTATGACCAGTTGTTCCATTAATCACTTTACCTGCCTCAATCAGTGTAACCTTTTTGCCTTCTTTCGCTAGAAGATAAGCTGTAGTAATACCGCTTATCCCCGCTCCTACAACAACTACTTCCGTTTGATTATCTTCATTCAATACAGAGTATGTAGGTAGATTTAATTGCTGCCTCCAAATCGGTTCTGGAAACTGCGGCATGTTATTTTCATAGTTACTCATAAGATATCCCTCCTGTTTAGACACGTTTTCTCACCATTATTCCCCATACATTGAAAGAACAATCAGTAGAAAATGAATAAAAGAAGGCTCTTTTCTAAAGGAATGTTTTTCGAATATTTTGGAAGTAGTTGATTTCCGTTCCAGGTTGTTCGCTTTCCACGGGGCAGGCGGTGAGCCACATTCGTACGTTTCACGTATAAGTGTCTCACCTGTCTAGTTGCAGTGGCTAGCCCCTCGAGTTCACGCCCCTTGAACGAAAACCAACACTATAAAAACAACAAAATATAACCAAAAAGAAACAGGCTATTTAAAATAACCTGTTTATCAGTAGAAAAGTTGAAATTAAATACTTAACCGCTTTTCAAGTGCATAATCAAAATTTCCACTATAACTCTCTAGGGTTCCCTCTTCTAACCAAATGGTACGTTCAAAGAGTTTGTTCATAAAGTATCGATCGTGTGAGACTGATAGAATCGTTCCATTAAACTCTTCTAGTGCTAGTTCTAAGGCTTCACGTGAATCAATATCTAAATGGTTTGTCGGTTCATCGAGTATTAAGAAATTAAATCCTTCATAAACAAGCTGTGCAAGTCTGAGTCGTGTTCGTTCTCCACCGCTAAGTTCATTTCCTTTTTTATAAACGGATGCGCCGTAAAACAAAAACTTTGCTAAGTGATGCCGAGCTTCTCCTTCTTCCATCGGTACTTTTTCTCTGAAGATATCCAGTACGGATTGAGTTGATTCAGCAATAAGGCCTTTTTGAGAAAGGTAACCGATTGAAACGGACGGTCCAAGCTTTATCGTGCCGCTGCAGTTTTCAAGAGTTTGCAAGGTCTCTAGCAGTGTTGTTTTTCCAGAACCGTTTTTACCAACGAGGGCTACTTTCTCACCATATCGTATCTGCAATTCGAGATTACATAATATGGAGCGACCTTCGATTTCTTTACTAAGCCCTTTTATTACCGCTACATCTTGGCCACTTCTTTTGTTTACTGAAAATTCGAAAGCTGCTTTTTTACGTTCCAGTTTAGGGCGTTTCATACTCTGTATTCGATGAAGGGCTTTCTCCATGTTCCTCGCTCTTTTGAAGAATTTTTCATTTCCTGAACGTGCTCCCCAATCTCTTAGTTGTTTGATCGACTCTTTAATCTTTTTAACTTTCTTTTGCTGTTCTTCATATTTCTCAAATTCTAGAAGAAGGTTATTCTCTTTTTCTTTGAGAAAACCTGAGTAACTTTGATGATATAAGGTACATTCACCATCTTCTATATCAATCGTCTTTGATGTAACTCTATCTAAAAAGTAGCGATCATGACTGATAATAATAACGGAACCCTTATATTTTTGAAGATAATTTTCTAACCAATTCATTGTTTCGATGTCAAGATGATTGGTAGGTTCGTCTAAGAGTAAAAGCTCAGGCTCTTTTAATAACAAACATGCTAGACCGACCTTCGTTTGTTCTCCTCCACTAAGTTGCTTAAAAAGGTGTTGAGAGAGTTGAGTTAGACCTAAACCAGCCAGAACGCCATTTATCTTCGACTCAATCGCATAACCACCAAGCTCTTCAAATTCTTCTTGCAGTCTGTAGAGCTTATTCAAATTTTTGTTTAATCGGTGTGTTTGATCTGGATCACTTAACAATGCATTAACATGTTGAATTTTAAGTTCGATTTCATTGATTTCTTGAAAGGCTGTAGAAACCACATCATATACCCTCATATTCTCCGTATGCTCAGGAAGTTGTTCCAAATATCCGATTTGCGCATCCTTCCTGATGGCTATAGAACCTGAGTCCGGATGGTCAATTCCGCTTAGCAGCTTAAACAGAGTCGTTTTTCCTGAACCATTTTGTCCGACTATACCTACTCGGTCTTGTTCGTGAATTTCAAAAGATATGTTTTTTAGTATCTCATTTCCGCCATACATTTTCTTAACTTTATGAACAGTGCATATTATCATTTCATTTTCTCCTTTTAATCCAATGCCACTGCCCTTTTTTGTATACAAAAAAACCATGAGCAACATACCTGCCCATGGTTACTAACAATAAAAAAGGATAGGGTAAGGTTACTTTGTGATGTACTTTAATGTTTTAACTGAAAATGGACAGACTCCGCCAATTTTAGAAAATACATAAGTAATTGCACGGAAAACAACCAACCAGTTAAACATTTGTACACCTTTAAGCATGCCTTACACCTCCTTTTAAAAATTTATTAAATATTCTAGTAATAGTATATGGTATTATTGCTTAATATGCAATTAGTAATAAAGTTGAGTAAAAAGAAAGGTTATTTGCTTTTTTTGTCGAAATAGTTTTAAATATTTATATTATTCTGAAAAGGGTGTGTCTTATGAAAGTAAAATCCAACTATCTAACTAAATCTAAAGTAACGTATGTAACAGAGAACATGTCAATCAGCGAAGCTCGATATACTATTATCCAATCAGGGTATCGCTGCATACCCGTTTTGGATGAATCAGAACAAAAATTTGTAGGTCTTCTTTTTAAAGAGACTACATCTGATTATATTATTGATAATGTTGGATCAGTGAAAGACCATGTTAGTAGAATTGTAGAGGAGAAAGATGCTTTTATTCATGAGAATACAGCTTATTTCAAAGTGCTCTTCACGATTAGACGCTTACCTTTTATGGCTGTGGTCGATGATGATCATAACTTCTTAGGAATCATTACTCACTCAAAAGTAATGGATATACTAGAAGATTCTTATGGCATTAAGAAAGGTGGTTATTCTTTAACGGTTTCAACCACAGAAGGAAAAGGTTCGTTAAGAAAGCTATTTACAGCTATTCATGAAGAATACAATATTGAAGGTGTTTTCACCCAAGACGCGGGTAAGCAATTTCTTCGCAGAGTTGTTATCACTTTCAATGAAAGTGTATCGCGTGAAGAGATCGATGAACTTGTTCACCGAGTAGAAGCGAATGGATTCAAGGTGGCAGACATTGAAGATCTAAGAACATTTTCAAGTGTTCAATAATATAAAAAAACGTTCCCTTTTCATGACTGGGAACGTTTTTTTCTTTACTTTGTAAGATCATTCAGTTGTTCAAAGAATGAAGGATACGAAACAGCTATTGCTTCACTGTTTGCAAGTGTTGTTTCACCTTCTGCGATACAAGCGGCCACACTTAACATCATTCCGATTCTGTGATCACCGTAGCTTTGTACAGATGCTCCATGTAATGAAGACTTACCGTGGATGATCATACCGTCTTCTGTTGCTTCAATATCTGCACCCATTTTCTTAAGCTCGTTCACTACGGTCTCAATTCGATCTGTTTCTTTCACTCGAAGTTCATGTGCATCTTTTATAATCGTCGTTCCTTCCGCTTGTGTTGCGGCTAGAGCTATGATTGGAATTTCATCGATCAGTCGAGGAATAAGATCGCCTTCAATAATCGTTCCTTTTAAGGCAGAGCTTTTGATGACTAAATCTCCAAAAGGTTCTGAAGCTTCATCATTTTTATTTTGGTAGGCTATATCTGCCCCCATATTTTTCAGCACATCTAATATTCCAGTACGAGTTGGGTTTAACCCTACTTTTTTTAGTGTAATCTCACTGTTTGGAACGACCGCACCTGCCACTAAAAAGAAGGCGGCTGAAGAAATATCACCTGGTACTTCAATATGAGTTCCTTTTAACTTCTGGCCACCTGCGACCGAAACAGATAGTTCATCCGTTTCGACTTCTACTCCAAACGCTTTTAGCATGCGTTCTGTATGGTCTCTCGATTTGAAGGGTTCTTTTACAGAAGTGGTTCCTTCTCCATCTAATCCTGCTAGAATAATAGCCGATTTTACTTGAGCACTAGCGATTGGAGAGGTGTAATGTATACCTCTTGTTTCGCCACCTTTAATGTGAAGTGGAACCTTGTTTCCTAAATCATTCCCATCAATCGTAGCTCCCATTTCTTTTAAAGGCTTGGTAACACGATTCATTGGTCTTTTTGCGATCGAATCATCACCTGTTAAGATCGATTCAAAAGGTGTGTTTGCAAGAATGCCTAGCATCAGCCTAATCGTAGTACCCGAATTCCCTACGTACAAATCTTCTGAAGGTGGTGTTAATCCAGTAAGTCCTTTTCCTTCTACTGTTACTTTTTCACCTTCTTGTAGAATTGAAACGCCGAGTTTCTTGAAACAAGAAATAGTACTTAAGCAGTCTTCACCTGTTAAAAAACCATCAATTGTCGTCCGACCCTCTGCAATGGACCCAAACATGACTGCTCGATGTGAAATAGATTTGTCTCCAGGCACTTTAATAGATCCCTTTAGTCGTTGAATGGGTTGCAATTGTTTTGTCATAGAATAGTGCCTCCTTATAAAGTAATTTGAGTTAAATAATTCTCATTCTGTAGAATGTCTTGTGCTTGGTCTCGATCATTATCATCTTGGAAGCTCAATCGAAGTACTCCGTTGAGTCCTTCTCTTACTTCTAAAATACTCAAATTAATAATACTAATTTCTGATTGTGCCAGAAGTGCAGTAATGTGAGATAAAGCACCTACTTTATCGAGGATATCCACATATAGATCTGAAAACGGATGAATCGCACCTTTTGACCGAACAGGTAAGGAATCTCGGAATGATTTTGCACCTTCAAAGTAATCATAGAGTTCCGATTCATCTCCCTTTTCAACGAACTCAATCACCGTATCCATCTCATTTTTCCACTCATTTAATAGTTTAAGAAGATGTGACTTATTTTGACTGACAATATCACTCCACATTTTAGGAGAGCTTGAAGCAATACGCGTAATGTCTCGAAACCCTCCTGCTGCAAGTTGCTGAATCAACGGTTTTTCCTTCGCATGATTTTGCGCAATCCTCACAAGGCTTGAGGCGACAAGATGCGGAAAGTGACTTATGATTCCAGTAAGAAAATCATGTTCATCTGGGTCAGTAACGAGAAATTTTGCTCTTGTCCCTTTTAACCATGTCTTTGCTTCATCGATATCTACTTCAGTAGTTAAGGAGTTTGGTGTCAAAAAATAAAAGGCATTTTCCAACAGATGTACCTTTGCACTTTCCACTCCTGTTTTGTGCGATCCAGCCATAGGGTGACCACCAATAAAACGAATGCCAGAAACGGCCATTTCCTCTGCTTTATTCATAATCGATTTTTTTGTGCTTCCAACGTCCATAACTAACGCTTTAATTACAGGTGAAATGGTAGCTAGTTTCTCCATCACCTGCAACGTTGCTTCAACAGGTGTTGCAATTATGATTAGATCTGCTATTGGGGCAATCCCAGTAAAGTCTGTAACAACTTCGTCAATTACGCCTATTTCTGCTGCCTTTACACTGTTGTCAGCATAAACGTCGTACCCATAGATTGTTGCTTCGTGTTCTTGTTTGATAGAAAGAGCGATTGAACCACCAATCAATCCAACCCCTATTAGTAAGACGTTCTTCATGTAGTCATACTCCTTTTTAAATCTCTCCTATAAAAGAAGATAATTTACGCTCTAATTCTTCTGAAGTAAAAGGTGACAAATAGGGCTTACCGAAACCGTTCAGCAGCACCATTTGAATCATGCCCTTTTCAGCTTTCTTATCTTTTTTCATACGATTGATTAATGAGGAAGAAGATAAATGCTTAGGAAATGACGGATAACCTAAAGATGTTAACCACAGTTTTAGTTCTTTTCCTAAATTTTCTGTGCCCTCGTTTAGTGAAAGTGCAAATAGCATACCTAATGCAACTGCTTCACCATGAGTGATGCCTTTGTATTGAAGCTCTCCTTCTATAGCATGGCCGAGTGTATGACCAAAGTTCAAATATGCCCGAATTCCTTTTTCTTTCTCGTCTTGTGTGACGATCGCATTTTTTATTTCGATGCCTTTTATAAGAGCTTGCTGTAGACAGTCACCTTTTAGATCATCAATGGTTTTAACGTTTTCTCTTAACGAACGATATAGATTTTCATCAGCAATCAATGCGTGTTTTACGACCTCCGCAAAGCCAGATCTTTTTTCGTTAAGTGGTAAGGTAGTCAAGAAGTCTGTGGAATAGATCACCGCTTCAGGTTGATGAAATACCCCGATCATGTTCTTACCTTCAGGGTGATTGATACCCGTTTTCCCACCTACTGCACTATCATGTGCGAGTATAGAAGTCGGGATTTGAACAAAGCGAATTCCTCTCATATAGGTTCCTGCGACAAATCCAGCAAGGTCTCCGATCATACCGCCTCCAAGCGCAATAACAACAGATGACCGGTCGAGTTCTTTAGTTAGAGCAAAACTTTGGCAAGCCATATAATTCTCAAAAGACTTTTGATCATCACCAGCCTGAATTTGTATCGTTTCATGAGTGAATGCATCACCGATCACTTTTTGTACGGTTTCTAAATAGAGGGCTCCAACGTTTTCATCTGTTATGATCAATAGGTTCTTAGGTGAAGGATTCAGATTTTCAAGAACTACTTTAAGCTGATCAATTACTTTTTCACCAATAAAAACCGGGTAGTTCTTTGAAGGTGTTGTTATGTGTATCGTGTTCATTTAAAACACCCTTGCACGTTCTTGGTGCTGCACGATGTTTTTCTTAATCACTTCCATGTTATCTTGTCCAAATTGATTGACTAGGGCACTTGCAAGCTCCCAAGCAACTACAGATTCTGCTACAACACTTGCTGCAGGAACTGCACAGCTGTCAGAGCGTTCAATGCTTGCGGCGAAGACTTCTTTTGTTTCAATATCCACACTGTTTAGCGGCTTGTATAGAGTAGGAATCGGCTTCATCACACCACGGACAACAACTGGCATTCCGGTCGTCATTCCTCCCTCAAAGCCTCCTGCGTTGTTTGTTCTTCTTGTATAACCACGTTCGATATCCCAAACAATCTCATCATGCACTTCACTTCCAGGTTTTCTTGCTGCTTCAAAACCAATACCGATCTCAGCACCTTTAAATGCATTGATACTCATAATAGCTGCTGCTAATTTGGCATCGAGTTTATTATCATAATGGGTGTAGCTTCCAACGCCTACTGGCATACCTTCTACGATTACTTCTACAACCCCACCGATCGAGTCTCCGTTTTCTTTTGCCGAATCGATGGCATCCATCATCGTCTTTTCAACATTTTTATCGAAACATCTAACAGGAGAGACCTCCGTTTTTTCACGAAGTTCTTCTAACGATTCATAGGAAGTATTCTCAGCTATTACACCACCTAGTTCTAACACATGTCCTCCAACTTCAACACCAAGTTCTTTAAGGACCTTTTTCGCAACAGCACCTGCTGCAACTCTTACAGTTGTTTCTCGGGCTGAAGAACGTTCAAGCACGTTTCTCATATCTCGATGATTGTATTTGATAGCACCGTTTAGATCTGCATGACCCGGTCGAGGTCTAGAGATAACACGTTTCACTTCTGCGTTGTCGTCTTCGAGAGGTTCAGCACCCATGATCTTCGTCCAATGAGTAAAGTCTTTGTTTTCAACAATGAGTGTGATCGGCGAGCCGAGCGTTACTCCGTGACGTACACCACTTACGATCTGAACCTGATCTTTCTCAATCTGCATTCGACGTCCGCGCCCATGCCCTTTTTGACGTCTAGCTAGTTCTTCGTTAATGTCTTCTGCTACTAGAGGCAAACCTGCTGGTACACCTTCAATGATTGTTGTGAGTTGAGGGCCGTGTGACTCCCCTGCTGTTAAATATCTCATGTTCTATTCCTCCCGTTTGCCTGTTTATTTATAGAAAAATCTTTGCTGAACCGTTTATCTTTGAGTCAGCCTTAGTTGTACATAACATTTCCCTTTTTTACTTATTGCACTTGTAAAAATAGTTCTGATAGTACAAAAAAATCCCTGCTAATAAGCAGGGACGAATTATCATCGCGGTACCACCCTGACAGCAAAGAATATATCTTTGCCACCTTCATTTTGTTAACGGAAATTTTTCCGGCCTTTTTCAAAGCATGCTCAAGAATTGTAATTCGTGAAAGGCTATGTACTGATTTGCACCACCATCAGCTCTCTAATAACAGGGAACCATTTCACTACTGCTGTTCTTTCATTGCGATTTGTTTTATAAAGTTATAAACAGTTTTAGCACGTTGAAGCGCTGTTGTAAAGGAAATTCATTCATTTTTCTTAAAATTTACATTACCTTCATCTATATGTCAAAAAGCTTGTAAAACAGGCTGAAAAATAATTTTTATCTTTTTTTGTGTAAGTACTTGACATTCTTTTAAAATCCCTTTAAAGTTACAAACAATACTTTATGAGACACACGCTTTAAAGCGCGAAAGTGTCTATGTAACGATGTATATATATAAGCCTATGAGCGGCCGCGATATAGGAACTAATGACAGTAGTATAAATATGGGGAGGAACCACACATGTCAAACGAATTAGCAGACTTACGCAAACAGATGGATGATATTTCTTTAAAAATTTTAGAACTTTTAAATGAACGAGGTAATGTTGCACAACAAATTGGAAAGCTTAAGGAAATGCAAGGAGTTAAACGGTTTGATCCTGTAAGAGAAAGAGAGCTATTAGATCTGATTGCTTCTCATAACGATGGTCCGTTCGAAACATCAACGGTACAGCACATCTTCAAGCAAATCTTCAAAGCGAGCTTGGAGCTCCAAAAAGATGATAACCGAAAAGCATTACTCGTATCTCGTAAAAAGAAACCTGAAGATACGATCGTAAATGTAAAAGGTGAAAAGATTGGTGATGGTAATCCCCACTTCATCATGGGTCCTTGTGCGGTAGAAAGCTACGAACAAGTGAAGCAAGTAGCAGAAGTCATTGCAGAAAAAGGATTAACACTAATCCGAGGTGGCGCATTCAAACCGCGTACGTCTCCTTACGACTTCCAAGGTCTTGGACTTGAAGGATTAAAGATTCTTCGTAAAGCAGCAGATGAACATCAGCTTGCTGTTGTAAGTGAAATTCTTAATCCGAACGATATTGAGATGGCGCTAGATTATGTTGATGTGATTCAGATCGGCGCACGTAACATGCAGAATTTTGATCTATTGAAAGCAGCTGGATCTGTGAACAAACCAGTATTGCTGAAGCGTGGGTTAGCTGCGACGATTGAAGAATTCATGTACGCTGCAGAATACATCTTGGCTCAAGGTAACTCACAAGTTATTCTATGTGAACGCGGTATTCGTACTTACGAGAGAGCAACTCGTAACACACTCGATATTTCAGCGGTACCTATTCTTAAAAAAGAAACGCATCTCCCGGTAGTTGTGGACGTAACACACTCAACGGGCCGAAAAGACCTTCTCCTCCCTGCTGCTAAAGCGGCAATGGCGATCGGAGCCGATGCAGTTATGGCTGAAGTACATCCTGACCCAGCAGTAGCGCTATCAGATTCAGCACAACAGATGAACATTCCAGAATTCCATGAATTCATGGATGCTCTATTAAACAAGGAAAAAAAGAAGATTCATTCTTAATAGATAGAATAAGCCTGGCTCAATGAGTCAGGCTTATTCTTTGGTCGCTTTTTGGCTTAGCCTTCGAAATATTCTTTGTAGTATCCGCCTATTTTCCCTGTGTTATCTACTACAAAATAAAATTCCTCTGTTTCATTTTTTAGTTCATATGTTTTGCCGGCAGTTAAAGCACGGTTAACCATATATTTTTTTGCATCTGTATGTACGCATTTGATCTCGCGAATTGTTTCTCTGTTCGCCCACTCTAAATGAATCATGAAGTCTCTCTCCTTTAAGAAATTCTTTTGTTAAATCATAATGTGCCTTGCTCTATCTGTCAAATTCATTTTCTAGAGCTCCTTTCCTAGTATTTCACAGATTGTTTCGGTTAATATGATAAGGAAGATAATTATTAGAATGGAGATCTACATATATGAAAGCATTAGTTTTTGACTCATTCGGTGGTCCCGAGGTTTTAGACTATCGTGAAATTAAAAATCCAGTTATTGGTGACCAAGACATTTTGGTAGAAATGAAAGCCATTGGCTTAAACTTCGCTGATGTTTATAGAAGAAAAGGCAATTATCATCTAGAAGGAAAGCCTCCTTACATTCTAGGTTATGAAGGAGCAGGGATCGTTAAAGAAGTTGGCAGTGCTGTTAATGGTGTTTCTGTTGGAGATCGTATCGCATTCGCAGATGTACCCGCTGCAAACGCGGAACTGGTCGTTGTCCCTAATGAAAAAGCAATACCCATTCCAGAAGGTGTTTCCTTTGAAGCAGCAGCCTCTCTTTTGTTACAAGGGTTGACTGCACACTATCTGACTAGAGACAGTTTTTCGATTAAACAAGGTCATGTTGCATTGGTTCATGCTTCCGCTGGCGGTGTTGGACAGCTATTGATTCAGATCATCAAGTTGCTTGGCGGAAAGGTTATTGGTCTAACATCTTCAGAAGAAAAACGTCAGGTCGCTTTTGAAGCAGGAGCGGATTCAGTATTCTTATATAATGATAATTGGACAGAAAGCGTGTTGAGTGAAACATCTGGCAAAGGTGTAGACGTTGTTTACGAGTCAGTTGGTTCTACGATAATGGACAGTTTCGAAGTTACAAGGATTGGCGGAACCGTAGTATTCTTTGGTATGGCTGACGGCGACCCTGTGTCCATTGATCCCCGCATGCTCATGGATACTTCTAAGACGTTGACCGGAGGCGACTTGTGGAACGTTCTAACCTCTCACGAAGAACGTGTAAAACGTTCAAGCGAGCTGTTTGAATGGATTAAGGATGGAGATGTAAAAATTAATGAAACACCTTTCTCTTTACGTGATGGAGCAAAAGCTCATGAGTATTTGGAGAGTAGAAAGAGTACAGGGAAGATTTTGTTGATACCTTAAGTTATATAATTGAGGGCGGCTGTTGGTTACAGCTGCCTTTTTTGTGTTTTAGTTGCAAAATGCAAATAAATTAATATTTAATTATTCGTACTTTGCAAGTAAAGTTAGTTGCATTTTGCAATTAATATAAAATTTGCAAACAGTAGGTTCATATATCTACTCTTTATTAGACTAAAATAATATTATGTTGTGTTGATCTATTCAGGAATTGGTAGATGGTAAGTTGCTGAATTAGTAGGTCCGCTCGGGGTAAGATTCATGGATTTTAGAAGATTTTTCATGCAAGTAGTTGAATCAATGTGTAAAAAACGTCTTAACGTTTTGTTCTTAACTGGCTCATCAAAGATCAGTGCGTAGTCTTGGATTGCTCTTATATGAGCATCTTTGGACTTTTCATTGCACTTAGTACAAACCCAAGTACTTCTCTCTCGTTTCATAGGAACATGATTGCAGTCTGGACAAAAGACTCCAGTAATAAAATCTGTTTTCTTGATGTTATATGTTTTTAATACGTCTGGATTGTGCTTTTCGTGTTGCTTTAATAGCTTTGTAGTAAGTTTTGAGAGGTCTTTCTTTGAGAGGATTTCTTAATGATGAATCGTTGAAAATTCTTGAATTTTGTTGGCTAGACCCTTAGCTCGAATAATATGAGCTGCTTTTTTACCATAATGCGGTGATAGTGTAATAAAAGATTTATGATTTGTTAGAACAACGAGGGAATAAAGTGGGATTTTAGGCAACTGATTTCTTGTGAACCAGCTATCCAGATATGATTTTTGTTGTTGGACCTGGTTAACTGGATCAGGAAAAGTTTCATCTATGCCATTTTTCGTTCTTTTCATCTGATCGAAGTGATGATCAAAATATAGATCGCCTGAGAGATTTTTAACTTCGAGCAAAACCCAAAACGAAGAATGAAGAACCAGACAGTCAATCTGAAAGTAGTACTTCTTTTCTTTATCTCTTGGAAGTCGCAAGTCATGAAAAATGAGGTATGAATTCTCATCTAAATCGTGCAAAAAATAATCTAATGCCACTTCACCTCAATAACCTGCTGAATATCTAGCAAATTCAATTTGTAATTCACCGTGTTTCAGATGATTGTGTACTAATCTTTGTAAGATGGCGTCTAATTTTAATAGTTTCAGGGGCTTGGTACGTGGTTTTTTTATCAAGGTATCACCTCTAGCTATTTTAGTACATATATCATTCGATAAAAAATGATAAAAGACCTTTATTTTCAGCAATGGTTTGATGAATAATTTTTTGCTCGGAATTTAGGTTGTGCACAATTAAGTCTAAATTGAAAAAATTAAGTCAAAAAAGACTTTCATTAAGTCGTTTAGCCTACCAATTAAGCTGACACCAACCACAATTAAGCCGAAAATTAAAAATAAAGGCCATTCGACAAATCCAGCCAACCTTCCTTCCAAAACACTCGCTAACCTCCCACACCGCACTAACGACCTATCCTCTATTCAAACCCACCAAAAAAACACCCCCTGCAAGCAGGGGGTGTTCCATATCATCATTACGTACTAAACATTAACCTTCTAAAAGAAGTGATTCTGGATCTTCCAGAAGTGATTTAATTGTTGTTAAGAAGCTTACCGCTTCTTTTCCATCTACAATACGGTGATCATAAGAAAGTGCGATGTACATCATTGGACGGTTTTCCATACGCTCTTTATCGATCGCTACTGGTCTCCATTGGATTGTATGCATTCCAAGGATACCAACTTGAGGTGCGTTCAAGATTGGTGTTGAAAGCATCGATCCGAAGATTCCGCCGTTCGTGATTGTAAATGATCCACCTTGAAGGTCTTCTAATGATAGCTTTTTAGAACGTGCCTTCTCAGCTAAGTTTCCGATTTCTTTTTCGATACCAGCGAAGCTTAGACGATCAGCGTTGCGAACAACTGGTACAACTAGTCCTTCTTCTGCTCCAACTGCGATTCCGATATCGTAGAACTTCTTAAGAACCATTTCATCGCCTTGAATTTCAGCATTGATGGCAGGGAACTTTTTCAGTGCTCCGACAACAGCTTTCGTGAAGAATGACATGTATCCTAGTTTAACTCCGTTTTGCTCATAGAACTTGTCCTTACGACGAGCACGAACTTCGTTGATCGCCGTCATATCAACTTCATTAAACGTTGTAAGCATAGCTGCAGTTTGTTGAGCTTCAACTAAACGTTTAGCGATCGTTTGACGTCTACGGGACATCTTCACGCGCTCTACAGGTTTCTCAGGATTTACCGCTTCAACAGAAGCAGCTGGTTTAGAAGCTGATGCTGCTGGCTTAGATGCCGGAGCAGCTTTCTCTGTGCTTCCACCTTCAACATGACGTTTTACATCTTCCGTGCGAACGCGTCCTAGAGGATCGCGAGCATTCACTTCAGATAGATCGATGCCTTTCTCACGAGCAAGCTTGCGAGCTGCAGGAGATGCGATCGGGCGATCAGAAGCTTTCAGTTCTTCTTCAGCCGCGTCTTTTTCAACGACTGGCTCTTGTTTTTGTTGAGTTGGAGCAGCTTTTTCTTCCGTCTTTTCTTCTGCTGCAGGTTCTGTAGACTCAGAAGCTCCGCCTTCAACGATGGAAGCGATGATATCCCCAACGGCTACAGTGTCACCTGGTTCAACTTTAATATTTTTTAAAACGCCATCTCGCTCAGCACTGATTTCAATGTTTACTTTATCAGTTTCAAGCTCTACTAGATCTTCACCTTTAACAACTGTGTCGCCTTCTTTTTTAAGCCATTGTGCTACTGTACCTTCTGAAATTGATTCGGCTAACTCCGGAACTTTAACGTCAAACATGTTCACGGCCTCCCTCTCGCGATTGAATGTCTAGTGCTAATGATGTTTGGATGATTTGTTCTTGTTCTTTTTTATAGATGTCTGGTTCCCCACCAGCCGTACTCGAACGTTCTTGACGTCCAATATAAGAAACGTGAGCTTTTGGTGCTACAGCACGAAGTTTTGGTTCGATGTATAACCACGATCCCATGTTTTTCGGCTCTTCTTGCACCCAGATCAAGTCTTCAACGTTTGGATACTCTTTTAATAGTGCATTCATCTCTTCTTCTGGGAACGGATAGATCTGTTCAACACGAACGATATGCATTTCCGTTCTTGCTACTTGATCTTGTTCAAGAGCTTTTTCAAGATCGATCGCAATCTTACCAGAGCAAAGCAAGATTTTCTTCACTTTGTCTTTTTCTTTGCCTAGACCAGGTTGTTGTAACAATGGCATAAAGTGGTCACTTTCAAAAGCTTCCGCCATGGATGCTACTTTCGTGTCACGCAGCAAGCTCTTAGGTGTCATAACGACTAACGGACGAACTTCATCCATTGATAGAAGCTTAGCTTGACGTCGTAGCAAATGGAAGTACTGTGAAGCAGTACTTACGTTAGCAACTGTCCAGTTATTTTCTGCACCTAACTGTAAGAATCTTTCTAGACGTGCACTTGAATGCTCAGGTCCTTGACCTTCATATCCATGAGGAAGAAGCATCACCATACCTGATTTTTGTCCCCACTTCGCACGACCTGCTGATAAGAACTGATCGAACAGAACTTGAGCAACGTTCGCAAAATCTCCGTATTGTGCTTCCCAAATAACAAGCGTTTCAGGTGCAAATACATTATAACCGTACTCAAAACCAACAACTGATGATTCTGACAGTGGACTGTTATGAATCGCAAACGAAACATCGATGTCATCCATGGCATGCAATGGAGAAAACTTCTTTCCGCTCTCACTATCGTTTAATACAAGGTGTCTTTGCGCGAACGTCCCACGCTCAGAGTCTTGCCCTGTAATACGAATCGGCGTTCCATCTTTAAGAATAGAAGCGAATGCTAATGATTCAGCCATACCCCAATCGATCTTTTCCCCTTGGAAAGACTTGCGTCTGCGTTCGAGGATTCTCTTGATCTTCGGATATACATTAAAGTCTTCTGGGAACTTCAGCATGTTTTCTGTAAGTTCTTGAAGATCACTAACTGAAATTGTGGTATCGATATCAGGAAGTGCTTTCGATAACGGATCAGGAAGTCTTGTGTCTTCCAATTTGAATTTTTCTTTGCGACCTTGAACTTTTTCATATTCAGTCTGATGTTTTGTTAAAACATCATCTTCGATGGATTTTACTTCTTCTTCAGAAAGCACTCCTTCTTTAACAAGCTGTTTTGCATAAACGTCACGAACGGTCGGATGACTGTTTACATGTTTATACAATCTAGGCTGTGTTGCAGATGGATCGTCCATTTCATTGTGACCGAATCGACGATATCCGATCAGATCGATCAGAACATCTTTTTGGAACTTTTTACGATATTCATAAGCAAGATGTACAGCTGCAATACATGCTTCTGGATCATCTGCATTAACGTGAATGATCGGGATCTCAAAACCTTTAGCAAGGTCACTCGCATATTTCGTTGAACGAGAATCACCGCTATCTGTTGTAAAACCTACTAAATTGTTTGCGATGATATGAAGTGTTCCACCCGTTTGATACCCTCTAAGGCGACTTAAGTTCAATGTTTCAGCAACGATTCCTTCACCCGGAAAAGCAGCATCACCATGAATTAGGATCGCAAATGCTTTAGAAGTATCTTGAACTGGATAACCTTTCTTATCACGCGTTTCCTGAGCTGCTCTTGTATATCCTTCAACAACTGGATCTACATACTCTAAGTGACTTGGGTTATTAGCAAGTGAGATTTTAATTTTATGAGATAGATCTGTTTCAACTAATCGGCTTGCACCCAGGTGGTACTTTACATCTCCAGTCCATCCAAAGTTAATTCCTCTTGAACCTTCAGAAGGAATTAGCTCCTTGTTTGGAGAATGATGAAATTCTGAGAAAATTAATTCATAAGGTTTGCCAAGAACGTGAGCAAGTACGTTCAGACGCCCACGGTGTGCCATTCCGATCAGAGCATGTTCTGCTCCGTCACGGCATCCTTCTTTAGCTGCTTCATCAAGCATCGGTACCAGCATATCAACGCCTTCGATAGAGAAACGCTTTTGTCCAACGAATGTCTTATGAAGAAATTTCTCAAATCCTTCAACTTCACTCAGTCGTGTTAAAAGGTTCTTCTTATCTTCAGCCGAAAATTTAGGATAGTGTTGGCTAGTTTCAACCATGGTGTTTAACCATTGGCGTTCTTCAGTCTCATGTACATGACTGAATTCATAAGCGATTGTTTTCGTATACACTTCCTGAAGCATTTGGATCGCTTGATAGCCGTCTTTAACGCTTGATGGCGCTTCTTTCCAAATAAAGGAAGGTGGTATCGCTTTCAAATCTTCTTTTGTTAAGTTAAATTCTTTCGGGTCAATATGGTGGTTGTCTTTCGGAAATTCCCCTACTGGGTATAAGTTAGCTGCTAAGTGACCGTAAGTGCGAATGTTTTCTGCTAATTTTAATGCAGCTGCTAATTTCTCGAAATCCAATCCATCAAAACTCTGTGCAGTACGTTGATTTGATACAGAGTCCTCAATCGGAGGCCCCCAAGCATCAAATTTCTCTTTGAATGAACTGTCAACAGATTCCGGATCCACACTATATTGATCATATAGTTCAAGGATGTAGGCCATATTTGGTCCACTTAGTCCCTGCCAAGGATTTTCTGATTTGGAACGTTGATGACTCATCTTTTGTTCCCTCCTGCTTCCCTTTGTAAGTATTGTGCTGTTGCTGTTAACAGGTGATTCATCATTTCTCGCCATTGAATTTTTCCCTATTTAAAGCGCTCTCAAACAATGAATGAAAAGAACCTTATCATTGATAAGGTTTCAACTGTAACAATGGTCATTGCCATTATACTATATTTTCGCAGAAAGTGAATTTTGTTTTTTACGATTTATGAGATAATTTGCCCATTTTGTTTTGCTGACCGTAAAAATAAGGAGCGCGATCCATATCAAGGTAAATGAAATGACATGAATCTGACTAAATGTTTCATGATACAAAAATACACCTAATACGAGCATGATAGTGGGAGCAATGTATTGTAGAAAACCAATCATCGTCATAGAGATCCGCTTTACACCTTGCGCAAAGCAAAGTAATGGTACTGCAGTCACAAGTCCAGCTCCCCATAAAAGTAGTGTCGTAGAAGTGCCTCCAGAAATAAATGACGCCTCCCCGTTCCATTGAAGATAGATCAAATAAATGAAAGCTAATGGAAAGACAAACATCGTCTCAAATGTTAAGCCCGTTAACGAGTCAAAACTCCCAAGTTTTTTTACAAGTCCATACAGGCCGAACGAAAGAGCTAGAGAAACAGCTACCCAAGGGAACTCTCCATGTTGCCACGTTAATAGAAAAACTCCACATGCGGCTAATACAAAGGATACGAGCTGCCAGCTGTTTAATTTTTCTTTCAATACAAGCATGCCCAGAATTACACTAACAAGTGGATTAATATAATAGCCTAAGCTAGCTTCAACAACATGGTCTGTATTGACGGCCCAAATATACATGACCCAATTCCCGCTTATTAATAGTGAAGCGGTAAATACAGATAGAAATTGTTTCTTATTACCAAAGAGCACTTTTACATCTCTTGTAAGAGCGTTTTTCTTATTTAATAAGAACATTACAGCGATCATTAAAAGAAAAGACCATAAGATGCGGTGTGCTAAAATCTCAACGGATCCTGCTGATTGAAGTGGTTTCCAATACAGTGGAAGGAATCCCCATATTAAATAAGAAAAAGCGGCATACCATATACCCTTCGTATGTTCATTTAATTTCATTGTCCGTTCCTCGATCCCATAATTTATATGAAGTTATAAGATTATATAACGGATTCTAGATGATTTGCTACTAAATAAACTTCGCAACAAATAACGGGTAACTTTACATTTTATTCGGTGTTTGAACGCCTAATAATCGTAACCCTTCTTTCAGGACGATCTGAACTGCTGCACATAACGCAAGTCGTTCCGGCGTTTCTTTAGTGTTTAATATTTTCACATTTGCATAGTAGTGATTAAATTTATGAGATAACTTTAAGACATATTTCGAAATAGCAGATGGTTCTTTTCTGCGAAATGCCTGTTCAACAACTTCAGGGAATTCATTTAATACAGATAGAATCTCCCAGCTTTCTAATTCGATGGACAACTCTTTCGGAACACTTCCGTTAAAATTCCCTTTATTTAATAATGTTTGTATTCGAGCAGCTGTATACTGCACATACGGCCCCGTGTCACCCTCAAATTTAAGCATCGCATCAAGCGAGAATTCCACATCGTTTCCTTTCTCATTTTTTAAATCATGAAAAATAACCGCGCCTACCCCTACTTGACGTGCGACATTCTGTAAATCTTGGAGTTCAGGATTTTTACTTCTAATATTTTGTTCTGCTAACTGCACGGCTTCTAAGATAACAGTTTCTAAAAGTACAGTTCTTCCTTTTCGTGTACTCATCTTTTTACCATTCTGTAAAATAAGCCCGAAAGGAACATGATGCATGTGATCAGCCCAATCGTGTCCAAGCTTTTTCAATACGCGTTTCACTTGTTCAAAATGTAGAGATTGTTCGTGTCCGACAACATAGAATGCCTCGTCAAAGTCATAGGTCTTCTTTCTATAGATGGCAGCAGTAATGTCACGTGTAGCATACAGAGTGGCGCCGTCCGTTTTTTTGATCAAACACGGTGGTAGATCTTCACCTACTCTTACAACCTGGGCACCATCAGAGAGTTCCAACAAATTCTTTTCTTGCAGGGCTTTTACGGAAGCTTCCATCTTATCGTTAAAGAACGCTTCACCGTTATAAGAATCGAAATGGACATCCAATAATTTATAGATGTTCTGAAATGCGTCTAAGGATGCTTCTTTAAACCAGATCCATAATTCTTTTGCTTTGGGATCATTATCTTCTAATTTCTTAAACCACATTCTCCCTTCATCATTTAACGAAGGATCTTTTTCAGCTTCTTCATGAAAGCGAACGTAAAGTTTAGTCAGCTCTCCGATCGGATTATCTTTTACCTTATTTTCCAACCCCCACTTTAAGTACGCACAGATTAATTTGCCAAATTGTGTACCCCAATCACCTATATAATTAATTTTAACTGTCGTGTACCCACATTTTTCACTGATCGCGGCTATTGAGGAACCAATTACTGTTGAACGCAAGTGTCCCATTGAGAAAGGCTTTGCAATATTAGGAGAAGAAAGATCGATAACGATTGTCTTTTCATTACCAAAACTATGATTTGCATAGTTGTTTTTCTCCTTTAATATTTGAGTTAACAGCGATACAGCAGCTACTTTTTTATTTAAAAAAGCATTCACGTAGCCTCCAACAACTTCTATTTTCTCAAACGCATCTTGACTCGTTCCACCAGCTAACGTTGTTGCGATTTCATTTGGAGACTTCTTATAGATCTTAGCTAATTGAAAACAAGGAAATGCTAGATCACCTTGTTGAATTTGTTTAGGTTTTTCAATAGCGGAATCAATTTCTTCGAAAGATAGTTCACTACCAATCTTTTCTTTTAAATAAGCTGCAAATACTTTTTTACCGTTCATTCTTTTACCTCCCTAAAATAAAAAAATCCGCCTCTTCTAAATTAATAGAAGAGACGGATATTAACCGCGGTACCACTCTCATTGCCTAAAGGCCACTTGACTTGTTAACGGGAAGTCCCGGTTTGCTCTACTTCGTTTTCAAGCAAACATTTCCAAAGTGCGCTTCGTCTGAAAGTTGTGCAAGGCTTACACCAATCCCTTGCTCGCTATATAACATCCTTACAGACTACTCTCTTTTTCATAAATGTTCTGACATATAGTTTTTCATATTATATGAAGGTGAAAGCAAAAAGTCAACTTATTCCTTTTTATCAAAATCCAAGTAATCTCTCATTCGTTTAATGTATCGTTTTAACCGAAATAACGTTTCCGTTCGTAAATACTTTGAGTTGAAGGCAGCTGTAACTGCTGGGACCGATACAAACACTCCATGCTCAGTTACTCTAACCGGTATTACACCTGTATAGATTGTTTCTCCACTGCTTCTATATAAAAGCTCTGTTGAAACCAGTACAATTTTTTCGTTGCTTTGCTCTCCTGGCAGAACAGATTGAACTTCAAAAAGAAATTGAACACTCATAGTTTCTCCTTCACGTATATTAGTTATGTTTTATGATATAATGCATTGTCTCGAATTGACAGTTTAACTACTAAAGGAAGTATGCAGATGATACAGACGTATTCGTTAAGAAGTAAATATAAAAATTTCTTAGTACTGGTGATCCCTGTATTGATCACTCAGTTAGGCTTATATGCCATGAATTTCTTAGATACGGTAATGAGCGGCCGTTCAGGTGCTGATCAACTAGCAGGTGTAGCTATCGGATCGAGTTTATGGGTTCCGATCTTCACTGGACTAAATGGTATCTTAATGGCATTAACACCTATTGTTTCACAGCTTGAAGGAGCTAAGAATACAAAAAATGTGCCCCGGTCCGTCATGCAAGCTGTTTACTTGTCGGTCGTAATTTCAGTCATCGTTGTTGCATTAGGATCAGTTGTGTTAGATCCAATTTTAGGTGCGATGACTCTCGAAAAAGAAGTAGAAAATGTTGCAAGAGGCTATTTAATCGCATTATCGTTCGGCATCATGCCGCTGTTTTTATACGGTGCACTTCGATCTTTCATCGACGCTTTAGGTCAGACTAGAATTACGATGTTTATCACACTGATTGGATTACCCGTAAATGCTATCTTTAACTACTTATTCATATTCGGTAAAGGTGGTTTTCCCGAATTAGGTGGTGTAGGTGCTGGTGTGGCAACAGCAATAACGTATTGGGTAACCGCGATTATAACCGTTATGATCGTTGTTAACATGAACCCGTTCAGAAGATATAAACTGTTTCGAACGTTCTATAAACCTTATTTAACTGCTTGGAAAGAACAGTTGAAGATCGGCGTTCCGATTGGTCTTGCCATCTTCTTTGAAGTAAGTATATTTGCTGCTGTTACACTTTTAATGAGTGATTTCAACACGATAACAATCGCTGCTCACCAAGCTGCACTAAACTTTGCTTCATTCTTATATATGCTGCCTTTGAGTATCTCTTTTGCACTCACGATTGCAGTTGGTTATGAAGTAGGCGCGAAACGCTTTAAGGATGCCGCACAGTATAGCTATATAGGAATCGTTACGGCTGTTGGCTTTGCCCTAATTCTCTCTGGTCTCTTAATGGTGTTCGATGAACAAGTAGCGAGAATCTATTCAAAAGAACCAGAAGTCATTCAACTTACGACTTCGTTCTTATGGTATGCGGTGTTCTTCCAACTAGCTGACGCTATAGGCGCTCCAATTCAAGGTGCACTAAGAGGCTATAAAGATGTAAATGTCACCTTTATGCTTTCATTTATCTCATACTGGGTGCTCGGTCTACCGGTTGGATACTACCTAGCTAATTTTACGTCGCTTGGTGCATATGGGTATTGGATCGGATTGATATCTGGTCTTTCAGCTGGCGCTATCATTTTATTTGCTCGATTAAAATATATACAATCACATTCTTATTCCTCTTCTGAACAAAAATAAACCAGCTCAAGGCTGGTTTATTTTTGTTCGAACAGAGTGAGGTATTCTCCATATCCTTTTTCTTTTAGTTCGTTCTTAGGAATAAAACGAAGTGCTGCAGAATTGATGCAATATCTTAATCCACCTTGATCTCTTGGACCATCTGTGAAAACATGTCCTAAGTGAGAATCTGCATCCTTACTTCTTACTTCCGTCCTGATCATACCGTGAGATAAATCTTCTTTTTCTTCGACAGTAGATGAACGAACAGGTTTTGTAAAACTAGGCCAGCCACAGCTGCTATCAAATTTGTCTAATGAACTGAAAAGAGGCTCCCCAGAAACGATATCCACGTAGATCCCTTCTTCTGTATGGTTCCAAAATTCATTTTGAAAAGGAGGTTCTGTTGCATCTTTTTGTGTAACGTTATATTGCATAGGATTAAGGGTTTTTAGTATTTCTTCTTTTTGCCCACTATCTACCCAGTGTGATTTGATAAAGGCATCTCGCCCTGAGCCTTGGCGATAGCGTTTGTAATGAAAAGGATTCTTTTTATGATAATCCTGGTGATATTCTTCAGCAGAATAAAACGTATCAGCAGGTAAAATTAAAGTTGCGATCGGCTTGTCGAATCGACCGCTCTCTTCTAATTCCTTTTTTGATTTTTCAGCAACCGTTTTTTGTTCTTCATCATGATAAAAAATGGCAGTACGGTACGAATCTCCACGATCGTAAAATTGTCCGCCAGCATCAGTAGGATCAATTTGTTTCCAAAAAACTGAGACTATTTTTTCATAGGTAATGATGGATGGATCAAATGTGATTTGAACGGCTTCAAAATGGCCCGTTGTTTCACTGCAGACTTCCTTATAAGTTGGATTTTCTTTGTGACCACCTGTATAGCCTGATTCTACAGAAATAATGCCTGGCCACTCTTCAAATGGTGTGACCATACACCAAAAGCATCCTCCAGCAAAAGTAGCTTTCGCATAGTTACTCATGAGATCAATCTCCTTTTTTCATCTGTTTGTTTCATCATATAAGAATGCCCATAAAAAGCATAGAAAAAGGCTCTTACCCTTTTTTTACAATTGGACCTGATGTTAATGGTGGCTTGATCGGTGCAGGAGTTGAACGCCTGTTTTGTTTTCGCGTATTTTGCAAGAAGTAATACAGACCCGCTAACACGACAGCACCACCACTCCATTGGGAAAGAGTTAGTGATTCATCAAGAAATAGGTAAGCTAACAAAGTTGCCCCAACTGGTTCACCTAAGATTGCCATTGATATCGTAGCAGCTGTTACATATTTTAATAGCCAATTGAACAATACATGTCCAAATACAGTTGGTATGATGGCAAGCAGTACAAAGATCCCCCATTCTTTCTCTGGATACCCAGTCATCGGTATAGACAAAGTCAAATTATAGATTCCAAAAACAATGACAGCTACAAAAAATACAGAAAAACTATAAAGTGTAGCAGGAAATGTTCTTAGAAGCTTTTGACCGATCAGCATATGAGCTGCAACTACAATCGTTCCTAAAATAGATAAAACATCTCCTTGAATATGTTTTATTGAGATGCCAATATCTCCCCAACCAATCATAATAGCCCCAACGATCGCAACAACCATCCCAATGATTGCTGCCTTTGAAGTTCTTTCTCGAAACGCTATGTATGCTCCTATCATTACAAAAACAGGCTGTAAAGAAAGCAGTATCGTAGAGCTTGCAACGGTAGTTAATTTCAAAGATCCCATCCAAAACAAGAAATGAAGAGCTAGAAAGGTTCCTGATAAAAATAACAAAAAGCCTTCTTGCCAAGTCATTTTTTTCAAAAAACGAACTTGTTTCCAAACAAATGGAAACATCAAGATCAATGTAAATAATAATCGATACATTCCTTGAACAGAAACAGGTGCATCTGACCATTTAATAAAAATAGAAGAAAACGATATTGCGATGATCCCAATTACTAATGGAATAAATACAGGTATCTTTAGTGAATTATTATTCAAGTGGTCACCTTTCACTTTCTAGGCATATTTATGATATTATCTATAACTAATACTTTTATTTTTAAAAAAATATGTTACAGGAGGATATATATGAAAAAAAGATATATCATCTCCTTGTTTGCTTTGCTATTAGTCATAAGTGCAGCCGGGTGGTATTATTATCCGCAATATAAGATAAACCAGATCAAGAAAGAATCTGTGATCGATCAAAGTGATTCATCAGATTCGAAACAAATCACTTATCTTCAATATCTAAAGAATTCTCCAAAATCCACTTTGAATCACCTCGTGCTAGGCGATTCAGTAGCTGAAGGAAGAGGCTCTGAGCAAGGTGGTTTCGCTAACAAAGTGAATGACAACCTGCAGGACTTAACAGAAAAAACCTTTATTCTCGAAAATCAAGGTGTTTCTGGTTTTACGAGTAAAGGCTTACTGAATCAACTGGACATTCCAGCTGTTCAGCAATCTGTAGAGAAAGCAGACATCATTTCAATAAATATTGGCGGTAATGACCTCGTACAAATTGCAAAGAAACAAGGTCCACTAAAAGCTATACAAAGTTACGATGATGTTAAATCTGATTATAAGCAAAACTTAAATGATATTTTCGAAAACATCAGAAAACATAATCCTAACGCAATAATAGTGTTGAATGAACTGTATAACGTTGTTAATGCTGAACAAAAATATTACCCAGCGACGGAAAAACTATTGAATGATTGGAATTTAATCGCATACGAAACAGCACTTTCACACAAGCCAGCTTTGGTAGTTCCCGTTAGCGATGCTCTTCGAACAGACGATATGGATAAATGGTTGTACGATTCCATCCATCCAAATGAAGAAGGATACGATCGGATCGCTGCCAAAACCGTTACAACATTTCAAAATCAATCTTATAAAGAGGCTCGATAAGGTTCAGAAGAGCTGCACAATGCAGGCAGTTCTTCTACTACCCCATTCCAATGTATAATCTGTGGTAGAAAATAAAATGTAGTTGCTTCAGATAATTTTTGCAACACACCTTCCGGATCGTACAAAACAACGATTTTCTTATTCCCTAAAGCAATACCCAGTTCAGTATGACACCCTTTCCCACCAGGTAAGATCACGATTGTTATATCAGCATCCATGACTGCTTCATATTCTTTTATTCCTATTTCAGCCAGATCTTCTTTCGTCTCTGCTCTATCGTTAACAGTCCAATCATATGTGAGCTGCCAATGAAGTTTATTTTGCAGATCTTTACCTAACTTTTTTACACGTTCTATATTTTGAAATCCCGAAGCCACATAAAATTTCATTCAAGCTCCTCCTTTGTTTCTTATGTAAAAATCATATTACAATCCAGTGGAAATGGATATAACGACTTGCATCTATTTGTGAACATGTTAACATAGTACTTTATAAATAAGTAAAATCATTGAAAGAGGGGTTGCATGTTAAAATATAGAAATATTACTTTTATTGGTGCAGGTTCAATGGCAGAAGCAATGATATCAGGATTAATCAACAAAGCCAAAATTTCTCCTGATCAAATCATAGCCGCGAACCACACGAATGAAAACAGAAGATTAGAACTAACGAACAGATATAACATTACGACAACTTCAGTTCAAGAACTCTCATTAACGAACACAGACGTGATTATTCTTGCGGTAAAACCAAAACAAGCGGAAGAAGTTCTTCAACAACTTCGACCCGCACTTCAAGATCACCATGTCATTTTATCCGTTCTTGCCGGAATTTCAACAACGTATATAGAGGAGATCCTAGACAGATCTTTACCTATCATTCGTGTCATGCCTAATACATCGAGTATGATTGGTGAATCCATTACAGGTATTAGTGCCGGTAAGTATGTAAAAAATGAAGATTTGGATTTAGCTCAAGAATTGTCGAAAGCTATTGGCAAAGTGAAAATTATATCTGAGAAACAGATGGATGTTTTCACTGGAATAGCCGGTAGTGGACCTGCGTATTTTTATTACTTGCTTGAACATATGGAAGATGTCGCTGTGGAAAACGGTCTTGATCGCGAATTAGCACGTGATATTGCGGCTCAGACTCTTTATGGTGCAAGTAAGATGGTTATGGAGTCCGATGACTCTCCAGCTGAACTAAGAAAGAAAGTGACTTCACCAAACGGCACGACTGCGGCAGGACTTGATGCACTTGCAGAAAATGGCGGTGGTGTTGCCATTGAAAAAGCAGTGGAACATGCTGCAAAACGTTCCAGATCACTTAGAAAAGAATTTGAAAAAGTTCCTGTTATGTAAATAAAATTCCGGAGAAGAGCTGTCATTATTGTGGCAGCTCCTCTTTTTTTGTTTAGTGACTGGTTTTTATTTTTTAAAATAGAGTACGCTTACGGTACGTGAAATTTTATTAAATGAGTGCGGAACATTTCATTACTCGATTTCAGGAAAACCTAAATCAAACAGTGAAACGGCTATGACTTGATAGCCTTTTTTGTTTGGATGAATCGTATCAAAACAGACGAGCTCACTCTCTCTTCCCATAAAGACACTGTATAGATCTGCTACTTTCACATATGGCATCTTCTCATAGCTCTTGATCAAATCGTTAAACATGTTGACCCATTGCATGGCTTTACTCCATTTAAAGTACGGGTTATACAACGTGCATATTCTGATGATAAACGGCTCTGTTGAATTTCTTTTTAATTTATAGATCTTCTTAAAAATTTTGTTTAGATTTTTTTTGCAATTTTCTAAAGCATGATAGATCAATTCCTCTTCTTTCGTAAACATATATTTAAAAGCCGCTTGAATAAGATCGTTACCACCAGCTGTGATTAATATGATTTTAGAATCCTTAATCGACCTTTTGATCTCTTTATCACTTAAGGAATTTAATATTTCTTCGGAAGTTGTACCCGTTACTGCGAAGTTTTTTACTAAGATGTGCTTATCAAAAGTGGCTTGTGTGAAGTTTACAAATCTTCCAACATATCCTTTACCGAACACCGGTGCTCCTACTCCAACAGTTAAGGAATCACCGATCGCTGTTAACAACCATTCATATGAAGTATGTTCATCAGACATAAATCCCTTATCCTCCTTTTCGAAGCACACATTTCTATTATTAAAATATGATGTGTTTTAAATTTGGACAGGGCGTTTTCATCACTTCCATAAAAGGGTTATGTCCCTTTTTCATTCGTTGAATATACATATATAGAAACTATTATGAGGTGATTTTTTTTGAAAGAGAAATCTGTAAGAATGTTCCCATATGGCGGATACGACCCTTTTACTACACCAACTGCAAAGGGATATGCAAATAGCCAAACGGTACCCGGCAGACCGCCATACGCTCCAGCAGCTCCAGCTTCTATGCCACAGCAGCAATATTCACAAGGATTAACTCAACAGCCATTCATGCCATATATGATGCCAATGATGCCACCTGGTGCGATGCCACATCCAATGATGCAAGGTATGCCATTTAATCAGCAGCAAACACAAGGTAATCAAAATTCGATGGGTATGATGCCGAACAATCAAGGATCTGGACTTAACTTCGGAAAAATGATGGGCGGAGCAAATCAAGTGATGGGGCTTGCACAGCAAATGGGTAACATCCTTTCCTTCTTTAAATAGAAGCCTTTATCAAAGGTTTCTATTTTTTTTGAGCATCTTATAGTATCGATTAAAGAGAAACACAGACTCTATTTTGTGTAGACCAGACCAATACGTCATCCATGTGGAGGGAGAAGGTTTATTCACTAACTTCATCTTCTTTAATACATACTCTTCATCTAAAAACCAATTCGAACCAAGATAAGGTCCACTACAGTTGTGCTTCCATACATCTAGAAGAAATGGACTATATATTTTCGTGTTATTTTTCACTTTGAAAAAAGAGAGCTTTTCTTTAGGAAACTTATCCGGAGAAGGATAGATAGCAGTAAAACTATTGTGATCATAATCACATCGCGATCCCGTATGAGGAATAGCATTCGCAAACCTGTGTATGTTCGTTGCAAACTGTGTTTGAAATAATGTGGAGTATAAATTTTGCCCCAACCGAATTCTTTCATCAAGGTTCTTAAAATGATTCATGTTTCTTCCAATTGATTGTTTCAACGGCCATGTAGGAAACAATATTTGCGAAAGTTTCAGCCATTCTTGTAGACGATATGTGATAGAATTTAATAATTCTTTATATTCTTCTGTTTGAACAAGTGCTTTTTCAATATGACTTTGTTCATTAATAATCTGTGCGACAGGAAGTAAAAAGCCCTGATCTTCTTGGCGTATATAAATCTCCCAAACGCCTTCAATAAAAGGAGAAATGTTGAAATGATGACTAAGATGAAACAGAGATATTCCTGTTCTTTTACTCTCTTCGTATAAAAGCAGTTGAGGATAAGCATCCTCAAAAATCATACTGTTTCCTTTTTCAAGCATGTCGTACAATTTTGTTAGAAATGCTTCTTCAAGAATGTGTGGTAAGAACTCTCCTTTAAGATCACTCATAAAATATCCAGCGTTTCTAGAAACCATATGAGCTAAAAATGACCATGAGATCTCAGGATGTTTATTATAGAACGTTAAATAAGCTGTGGTACGTGTGACATTATTTTTGTTATAGCGTTTCGTCTCTGCTCTGATTCTTCGAACTAAATCTTTGCTATTGCTTTGAAGATTTATCTTAACTTCTCCGTTTCTTCTTTTTATTCTTTTCCATTCATCTTGTAGCAACATCCTCTGCTCTTTACTGAGTTGCCAGATTACTTTTTCTCTTTGAAAAAAGGGAAAGGCATTTATGAACATTTCGAACGGGATGAGTGTTAATTTTGTAAATAACCGTTTTGATGTCATCAGCTTAACACCCTCCTTTTCTTTCAATGTATGAAAAAAGCAAACGAAAAACACCCTTTCCGTTACAAGGGTGTTTGTTCATCGACTATTTTATTTAGTTGCGACGCCACCAGATAATAAAAACTTCATGGCATCTTCAGGTTTTACATCAAGAACTTTGATCTTGTCTTTTGGTACTAAAAAAGTGAAACCTGCAATCTGAAACGTTTGAGGGATGTAAACCGCAACGTGATCTCTTAACTCATCACTTAAACTACTTACATCTTCAGTCGTAACAAAACCCACACTTTTTACATTCAGTTCAGGATATTCAATCAGCACAACTTTGGAAAAAGATCTTTTCTCTCCAAAAAGAGAGTGAATCGTATCTTTTATCACAGAATAAATCGTCTTAACAAAAGGTGTCTTCTCTAGCACGCGATCGATAAGACTAAATAACTTTCCTGATACATATTGAGTAGACATCCAACCCAAGACAGTAATCAGTACAAGCGTAGTGATAAGTCCAATGCCTGGTATATAATCTTCTTTTAGAACATCTTTTAATAAGTTACCAAGGATGCTGTCTAAAAATCCAAAAATCTTAAATATCAGATAAACAGCTAACACGATCGGAAGGATGGTCAGCAGTCCATTTATAAAGTACTTAAGTATTTTTTTCATATTTTCCCCTACAATTTAAGACTAGTTAACGACAGAAGTATTCTTTTTTATCTGTCTCTTAAAGTGGTCTTGCAGTTTAAGTGTTACAGGACCAATGTCGTATGTTTGATTCTCTGAGCCTACAAGTTTGGTCACTGGTGTTACTTCCATCGTTGTACTTGTAATGAAAACCTCGTCTGCGTTTAAAAGGTCATCTACAGAGAATGCTTCTTCTAGAACGGAGATGCCATTTTCTAGTGCTAATGTAATCACGATTTGTCGAGTGATACCATTTAAGATCAGATTTGTACTTGGATGTGTTTTCAATGTTCCATTTTTTACGATAAATACGTTGGATGAAGACCCTTCTGTTACTGTTCCATCTCTGTGCTGAATCGCTTCTTGACAGTCAAAATCTGCAGCTTTCCGTTTTGCCATCACATTGCCAAGTAGGTTTAAACTTTTAATGTCACAGCGCAACCAACGGATATCTTCTGTTAGATACGTGCTGATTCCACTTGCTTGAGATTTCGCAATGTTTTCAAGTGAAACGGATTTTGCAAAACCTGTTACAACACTTTGCATATTTCTTTCATAAAGATGATTTCTGGGTGCGACTCCACGAGTCATCTGAATGTAGACCATTCCATTCTCAATGTTGTTCTTACTGATTAGTTCATCTGTAAGCTTTTTAAACGTAGAAACATCATAGGGCATTGCTAGTTCAAGTTTCTTTGCACTTTGTTCAAACCTCGCGAAATGCTCTTTAAACGCAAAAGGTTTTTTGTCATAAACAAATACCACTTCATAGATTCCATCTCCGAAAAGGTAGCCTCTGTCTTCGGGATCAACTGGTATCGATCCGTCTTTAATAATTTGATCATGATATAAAACGTATGAATTTTCCATGATTTTACCACCCCATCACTATAATATGTATACAGTTGAGCTTTCATCTACTTTAAATGAAAAAGTGGATGCCTTCAAGTGTCACTTTGTAAGTATTCACTGTTGCTTTGAAGATCGTTGAATTTCAATACGGGTTGCTCGATTTCCACGTTAAAACATCATACAAGCAATCATACAAAAAAACCGCTTTTATAAGCGGTTTCATTCTCATTATTGCTTTACTGTTTTAACAACTTTATGATCCTCTACTGTAACGATATATAGTTCCTTGTCCATTTCGATCAAGAAGTCATTATCATACTGTTCTTTCAACTCTTCCTCAATCTTAAAAGGTTTCTTAAAATGCTCGTCGATAACATTTAATCGATCTTTTCTTTCGTTCTCGCGATTAATAGTATCATAAACAAAATATGCTAAAAATACGATACCTAATGAGATGATGATCTTAGCCGTTTTACTCAAAGTTATGTATCCCCTTCCCTTTTATTCCAAGAACAAGTATAACCTAAAAGCGGCAAAACAAAAACACCTGGTTTCCCAGGTGCTCTACTCTTACTTCCACCACGTATCGTGAACGGATGCAGGATGGTTTCTCTTATGCATCGTCTGGATGTATCTTTTTTCAATTTTTTCTTTAGATGACGTAGAAACTTCCTTTCCTTCCAGATAGTCATCGATTTCTTCATATGTTACTCCGAGTGCTGTTTCATCAGGAATCAGCGGCTTGTCGTCTTCAAGATCAGCTGTAGGAACTTTTAAATATAGTCGTTCTTCTGCGCCTAGTTCTTTTAACAGCTCTCTTCCTTGTCTTTTATTTAATCCGTACAATGGAACGAGGTCGCATGCTCCGTCACCATGTTTTGTAAAGAAGCCAGTTATCGCTTCTGCTGCATGATCTGTACCGATGACCAAACATTGATAAGCGCCTGCAATGTCATATTGAACTTTCATTCTTTCGCGTGCTTTCGTGTTCCCTTTTAGAAAGTTAGAAAGTTCTTTTTCAGTTGCCTTTGTAAAGGCACTCATTGAAGCATCAACAGCCTGTTTTATATCTACGGTTAAAGATACATCTGGCTCGATGAATTTTAGAGCACGCTGAGCATCTTCTTCATCTTTTTGTACGCCATATGGAAGTCTAACCGCTACAAAAGTATATGTTTCTCCCGTTTCATCCTTTAGTTCGTTCATAGCAATCTGAGCTAATTTACCAGCAAGACTTGAGTCTTGTCCGCCACTGATGCCAAGAACATACCCTTTTGCACCAGATTTTTTTACATAGTCCTTTAAAAATTGAATTCTGGATTTAATCTCTTTCTTTACATCAATTTTTGGTTCCACTTTCAACTCTGAAATAATCTGTTTTTGAAGTTCCAATTCTATCGCCACCTTTTGGTCTATAATATCTTCTTTCCACTGTCTATCCACTTTTAATCAAGCTTATAGTCTTTTTTTAATGAAAATAAACAGTCCAAAGAGCGTTTTGCCCAAGGACTACCGTCCCCTTCTAACTTGTCTATGTACTGATTTAAGGCATGTTTTAAAGATTCTTTGTAGGAGGGAAGTTCACCATCGTAGCTTTTGATCGTATGAACTGGCACCCATGTTTTCTCTCCATAACTTAACGCTCTTCTTTCTTGGAAAAATGGGACATCCGCTTGTTTAGGGTTATGAAGATCACCTTGCCAAGGGTGGTGTTTTACTGCCAAAACTTCAAATAACACCATCTGGTTACGCTCTTCTCCTGCTTTTCCTATATACTGCCCGGTTTTATAACTTGCGAGTACAAGGTTTTCATTATTCATCCCTTTTTGTCTCCTTCATCGCATTGATTTCATTAGACACTACAAAGGCAAGGTCTTCATTGCCGAATAACGATAAAACTTGTAGTACAGTATCATGAGGGATATGCTCGGCTTCTTCTATCGGCACAGTTTGCTCTAGCATATGCATTACATACTCATTATTACTTTGATCTGGATACGCTTTAAGATAGACATCTTTAGGATCAAGCTTATTATTCACACACCATTGAGCGTAAATGATGATCATCATACCTTCATCTTTTTGATAATTACTTATCACTTGTTCAGAAACATCGTTTGCTTTATTATTCATCTCTGTCACCTCTTTAATCACTCTTTTACGCTGTTTTTGCATTCCATTTTAAATAAAAAGTCAAGTCATCTATATACCGTTAACTTTAAAACACGAAAATAAAAAAAGCCAGCATTATCACTGGCTTTGTAGCTTAAACAGTTTGTTGTTCTTTTTGTTCTGTCTCATATCGGTTACGCGGGTGATCTAAACATTCTTTCGAACAAGAACGCTTATGCTTCACTTCACACTCCGTACAGCAAACATGTTGTTTATTACATTCTGGGTTTGCACAGTTCACGTAACGGTCTTCTGTTTTTCCGCAATAATAACATGTAGCGATCACTACATCTTCTTCTGTACGGTTAACGGGAACAGAGATACGTTCATCAAACACATAAAGTTTGCCGTCCCAAAGCTTTCCTTGGACTTCATCATCTTTACCGTACGTTACGATTCCGCCTTCAAGCTGTGATACATCTTGAAAACCTTCTTGAAGAAGAAAGCCTGAGAACTTTTCACAGCGGATTCCACCTGTACAGTACGTTAACACTTTTTTATCTTTAAACTCGCTAATATTTTCGCGTACCCATTTTGGAAAGTCTCTTGAAGCTTTTACATCAGGACGGATGGCACCACGAAAGTGTCCGATCTCATATTCATAATCGTTACGACCATCAATTACGATTACATCTTCATCTTGGAGCGCTTCGTAAAATTCTTTTGGAGATAAACGTTTACCTGATAACTGGTTAGGGTCAACATCATCTTCAAAGCGCCACGTTACTAGTTCCTTCTTATGGCGAACAAACATCTTCTTAAATGTATGTTCTTCTACTTCATCTATTTTAAAAACAATATCTTCAAATCGCGGATCCGCTTTTAGATGATCCATATAGATTTGAGTCTGTTCATACGTTCCTGACACAGTTCCATTGATTCCCTCAGGAGCAACGATGATTCTTCCTAAAAGACCTAGATCTTTACAGAACTTTAAATGTTCGTCTTTATAGCTCTCTGGATCATCGATCGGAACATACTTGTAATACAATAGTACTCTCATTTTTTCTGACACAATTAATCACCAACCTGCAACGTTAGTTTATTTTTGCGACGCCAAATAAAAAACCACCGGTCCCAATAGCCTTCCCCGTGGTGAGTACCGGTCTAACCGATATTCGAGATATTTAATTGGAAGTGGCGCGCCCACCAGGATTCGAACCCAGAATACGAGAGCCGAAATCTCGTGTGATATCCATTTCACTATAGGCGCTAATTACGTCACGAATAATATCATAAGCTTTTTCAAAGAATAAAACAAGTGTTTTTTACATGAATTAAATAAACAAACCTTAATTTACCAAATGAAGCAGATCCATTTTTTCTTCAATACTCTCATAAACAGTAATGACCGGTTCTTCTGGATGCCATTTAAATACACCTTTTTCTCCATTTAAAATAGCTGGGAAATGGAGTGTAGAAGAAAAAACATCTTCAAACCATACACCATGAGACAGAATATTTGAGATAAACATTTCAGCTTCAAGTTCCATGAATTGAATTCTTTTTTCCCAAGCAGCTTTTTCTTCTGCATTCAACTGAGGTTCGACTTGCTGAAAGGATTCATACCACAAGTCAAACTCTCTTTGTAAGTTATGCAGAGAATCAAACTCTTTTGAGAGGACTGGAAGCAATTGGTTGGCTTCTTCTAATGTATAGCGCTTCATTACATCGGACTCCTTCATCTTCTTGTTCGTATTATATCAAATGATAAATACTTTGCACACAAAAATGACAAGAAGAAAACCTTTTGGGTCACCAAAAGGTTACACGGTAAGACATATTTCTTTCTTAGGATTTTTTAAGTCTAAATAAAAATCTCTAACTGTTTCATCTTCAAGTAATTCTGGAAAATCTCTTCTGTATTCTGAGCTGATTAATATTTGCTCAACTAAATCCACAGATCCTCTTCTAAGCAGAAGCCTTAATGTCAACCATTTATCCCGTTTTGATTTTAGATGGAACTTTGTTATAAACAACATGATTCTATCATCGCTTGAGAACGTTTTTTCCTTTTCTTTTCGTAAATTAATTTGAGATACCGTTTTCATAGAGAACACCCTCCCTTTAATTTGCGAGCTCTTAATACCATTATTATTCAGTTTTTTCTGAATTATACTTGTCCATCCTAGAAAACTAGTTTTTTTTGGACGGGTATTAATAGAAAAGCTTGCATTTGCCTCATCAATCTTAATTTGATTAAATATGTTTATAAGCAATTAACTAGGAGCTGTGTTTAATGAAAAAACATCAAAATGAAATCATACTTGGTAATTTCCATTCTATACTGTCTGAATCCGAAACATGGAGGATCGGAGGTTTCCCTCTTCCAGATGGATCCTTCCACGAGTTTAGAGAGCCTGAGGCAGTCGTTATCGTTCGAAATGACGAACTGTATGTGAGAGTAAATCCTTTCACTAAATCCCACCCTTCTGTTCAGTTCTTAGATAATGCAAAACACATGTATTATTCAAATGAACCGATCAAAGTGCCACAAGACGGAACAGTCACCTTTCAGTGGAAGATGCGTTCACGTCCGATCGGAACGAATGCAAATGACCTGTATGATGGTTTTGTTTCTGTAAACTTATTAGATTTTACGACAGGAGCAGCACTTGATTTCTTTGCAGGTAACGATAAATACGCTAGCGTCTATGCCGTACTCCCATTTCCAGGTGTCTCCGTACCTGAGACAGATAAAACAAGATACTTTTGTATCTTTAAAGAAGAACAAGAATTTAATCAAAGAGAATGGAACGAATACCAAATCACATACAATCGTTCAGGTGATGAAGTTATATTCTCTGTGAACGGAAATATTGTTCGAACCGAAAAACACGTGCCGATCAAATTCAATGAGTTCACGGTAGCACTAGGACTTATGACCGAAAAAGACCTATCTTCTGAAGGAAGTACATCCCTTCATGGTCAAGGGATTATCGGTGAATGGTCACCTATGAAAGTATTGATAAGTGAATAATACAGAAATCGGCTAAATCCTTTAAAGGTCTGCATGATGCGGGCCTTTTTTTATTTATTCTATAAATACTTTGAAAATTCCTTTTTTTGCGACAGTTTTATATAATAAGTATTGAGTAATTAAGAGAGGAAGCGGCAAAATGTCACAAAATATTGTGTTGGGATTAAATGAGATCACACTTGAAAAGGTACAGCATTATTTTGAGAACGGTGACTTAACATCAGTTGAACTGGTCATGTTTTATCTTGATCGTATCTCTAACTACGATAAACAAGGACCTATGATCAACTCCGTATTAGAGATCAACCCTGATGTATTATTCATTGCGAAAAGTTTGGATTTTGAAAGACAGAACGGGAAAGTTCGAGGACCTCTACACGGTGTTCCTGTCATCATTAAAGATAACATCGACACTGCCGATCAGATGCATACGAGTGCAGGTTCTCTGGCTTTAGAGAACCATTATGCCAAAAGTGATGCTTTTGTCGTTAAGAAGTTGAGAGATGCTGGTGCAGTCATCATCGGAAAATCAAATATGACGGAGTGGGCTAACTTCATGGCATATGATATGCCTAACGGTTTTAGTTCACGAGGAGGACAAGTACTTAATCCATATGGACCAGGAGTATTGGATGTGAGTGGATCTAGTTCAGGCTCAGCTGCTGCTGTCGCCAGTAATTTTGCTGCACTTAGCATTGGAACTGAAACTTCAGGCTCTATCCTATGTCCCGCTGGAAATAATAATATCGTTGGGATCAAACCAACTGTTGGTTTAGTCTCTCGATCAGGCATCATTCCGATTTCAATCAGTCAAGACACGGCTGGTCCCATGGCACGAAATGTTAAAGATGCTGCGATTCTCCTTGAAGCTATACAGGGAAATGATCCACTAGATGCTGCAACATTGTCCGCTCCACATCATTGTAACTATATAGAAGGATTAGAACAAGCCACTTTAAAAGGCAAACGATTTGGTGTTTCTTACGAATTTTGCATAAAGCATTTAAATCATACACAAAGGTCAGTCTTCGATGAAGCACTAAAGCTCATTGAGGATGAAGGTGGGGAAATTATTTATTTAGATCAGATCTCACCTTTAGAGAATAATGAATCAGATTATAAAGTGCTCTTACACGAGTTCAAGAATGGTCTTAACCATTATTTACGTTCTGTTTCATCAGAGATTAAGATCTCCTCTTTATCTGATGTCATAGATTTTAATGTACAGAATAAGGAAAAGTGTTTAAAGCACAACCAAGAGCTGTTGTTAGATAGCAATATGACTGAAGGAACATTAACGAGTCCAGAATATCTTAAAGCGAGATTAAACGATCTTGAGATGACGCAAAATAGTGGAATAGATCTTGTTATTGAAAAACATAACTTAACGACTCTCATCAGTCCAAATGACGTATGGTATGCTATTCCTGCCAAAGCAGGATATCCTTCCATTTCAGTTCCTTCTGGGTTTGATGATGATGGGTTACCACTTAGTGTTATCTTTACTGGAGAAGCATACTCCGAGAAAAAATTGATACATACAGCTTATGTCTTCGAACAGATTTCTCACAAGAGAGTTCCTGTAGTATTTTAATAGACACGAAGGATTTATTCGCAAGCATGGTTTTTTAAAACTCTCTTTTCTAAATGATTGTCGCTTTTCCTTTGTTTATTGATTGGAATGGAGATCAACTACTTCCAAAAGCGACAAAACTTACATAAGATTGCCTTAACAAAACAAAGGATGAGCCTTCTTGAAGAGGCTCATCCTTCTATTTTCAGCTCTTTTTTCAGTTAAAACTATACGTTATATTACCCTACTACTACTTTTAATGCAGAGATTGCATGATCGATATCTGCATCACTAACATCATAATGCGTTGTTAACCGGATCTGACCTTCACCGAACGATACGGCAAGAACTCCCTCTTGTTTTAGTCTTTCTAAAAACTCTTCATTTCTCTGTTTTGTTTTTTCAATATTGACGATTACTATATTAGTATCAGGTCTATTCACTAATGCAAGTCCGTTCATATTTTCGATGGCACCTGCTAACTTTCGTGCTTTATCATGATCTTCAGCTAATCGGTCGACCATTTTTGTTAATGAAATGATTCCACTAGCCGCTAAGAAACCAGCTTGTCTCATTCCCCCGCCTAGACGTTTTCTCCACTTACGGGCTTTATCGATAAATTTCCGTTCTCCTGCCAGAATAGAACCTACTGGTGACCCTAATCCTTTAGATAAGCAGAACTGAACGGAATCACAATATTGGGTAAAATCCTTCACCTTCTTGTTCGTTGCAACAACCGAATTAAAAAGTCTCGCCCCATCGATGTGAACAGGAATACCTGCATCTCTAGCCACATCATATATGCTTTTCATGTTATCTAACGAAACAACAGATCCACCTGAACGGTTATGTGTATTCTCGAGACAAATCAGCGATGTATCTGGAAAATGGATATCATCAAAACGAATCGCTTGTTTAACTAAAGCAGGATCCATCTCTCCTCGAACACCTGTTATAACTCTTGGCTGGACACCTGCTAATGCAGAGATAGCTGCTCCTTCATAGAAGAATATATGAGACTCTGATTCAACGATGATCTCATCTCCGGGTGAACATTGAGCAAGCACCGCCAATTGATTTCCTTGTGTTCCGCTTGTTACAAACAAAGCAGCTTCTTTTCCAGTGATCTCAGCGGCAAGCTTCTCAAGCTTATTTATTGTTGGATCTTCTCCATAAACATCATCACCAACTGCAGCCGTGTAGATAGCGTCTCTCATTTCTTTAGTAGGTTGTGTTAACGTATCACTTCTAAGATCAATCATACTCCACCTCATCCGGATTTTTCGTATCTTTTATCATTCAATCACACCATATAAAAAACTAGCATTTCGTTTAATCACAGAAAATCCCAAGTCGTTAAACTTCGTACTGCTTTTATTATCTTTCATCACGACTCGTTCGGACGCTACTCTTTTTGCTTCTTTAATGATTGTGTCGGTAAGCACTCCGTAATCCGCGCTGCTCTTTAATCCCTGTATCCCAGGAGATGAGATTGTGGATTCAAACATCGGATCAAAATAGACCACATCAAAACTGTTGTCGTGCTGTTTTTTTAGAAAATCATAATGATTTTCATGTACCACATCAATTCTTCTCATCGCATCATTCATTTCTTTAGAGTTGGACTCCCACACTTGAAGACCGTTTTTCACGACAAATGAAATGGCTCTACTGCTCTCAACTCCAACTACAGCCCCTCTTCTACCCGTTACCAAACTAGCAACGATCGCATCAGATGCTAGTCCCAACGTGCAATCTAAGATTTTCATTCCCTCTTTGAGCCGCGACGCTTCTATAAAAGCATCTTTCTCTCCTCGAAGAATCTGTTTAACGCGAAACATAGAAGAATTCGGATGAAAAAGAACGGTGTGCTGTCGTCTTTTGGATGATACGAGATTTTGTCCACTCCGATCATAAGAACATGGTCATTATATTTACTAATGATTGAAGAGATAGAGTGGCCATCTCTATCCACAAACATCCCGTCAATCGAGACGGCAACTTCTTGCGCTTTGTTTTTTAATCGTGTTGCATTTTTACCAGCTGTCGTAATGATCATTGTTTTCACCTGTCTGTTTTATTATGTACGATTCCTATTAATCCTCTGTCTCCTATAAACCTGCAAGTAGAATCACGTATCATTTGCATATCTCATGGAACAAACCTAAAATATGGGAAGATAGAAGTATGAGGAGGCTCCAATAATGAAAAAGGGTTTATCGTTTCAAACCTTAGGAAATTTTACATACCGTTTTCGTAAGCTTATTATAACATTTTGGGTTCTAACTACCATTCTCTTAGGCTTTTATGCTGTTAAACTTCCTTCGATCTTAAGCGGCAGCGGGTTTGAAATGGATGGATCTTTCGCAAAAGTAGAAAATATTCTTCAGGATAAGTTTGATCAGCCAAAATCCTCCGTGATGCTTGTCTTTGATTCTAAAAAATATGCTCCTGAAGATCCTGAGTATAAGGCTTTTGTATTGAGCGCGATCAAGAAAATGGACGGCGTCCAAGACGTTGTTGCTATTCAAAGTCCTTATGATGTTCCTGACAAAACGATTAAAGAGAACGTTTCTTTTGCTTCTGTTCAGTTTGATAAAAGTTTTGGAGACCTTAAAACGTCTATTGATCAAATAAGAGATCGGTTGCCAGAAGACAAAGATATCTCTGTTTCTTTAACAGGTGGACCCGTAATTGCTGAAGATATGAATACTGCAAGCCAACATGATCTCGCTAGAGCAGAGGCGATCGGAATACCTGCGGCTCTAATCATTCTTCTCCTCGCTTTCGGCGGTTTAATCGCAGCAGGTTTACCAATCATTGTCGGTTTGATCTCAGTTGCAAGTTCACTTGGCCTTCTCTATTTTTACGGACAGACAACCAATGTGAGCATTTTTTTACTTAATGTTGTTCCAATGATCGGTCTTGCGTTAGGAATAGACTTTGCTCTTTTACTAGTCAACCGTTTTCGTGAAGAGCTTCATCGCGGTATCGAAAAGGCTACTATAATTTCTGTACAAACGGCTGGCCGTTCTATTGCCTTCTCAGGTTTATGTGTGTTCTTAGGGCTGTCCGGCATGCTGTTGATCGATATTGATATTTTTAAAACCGTTGCGATCGGGGGCATGGTTGTTGTCGTCCTCTCGGTTCTAAATGCTATTACGTTCTTACCGGCCATGTTAGCAGTTCTAGGACAGCGAGTGAACGCTTTAAAATTATTTAAGACAAAAGAGAACAGTAAATCAGTTTGGCATACCTTTGCTGCTTTTGTTATGAAACGACCTATCATCATGGCTGTAGTCGCCGCTCTTGCACTCGGTTTATCTGTTACACCCGTGAAAGACATGAAACTTTCCATACCAGAAGCGGACGCACTGCCACCAGATTACGAATCAAGACTTGCGTTTGAAAAATTCGAAAAAACGTTCGGCGAAGATGAGTTATATCCCGTAACATTAGTAGCTGAATCTAAGAAATCATTTCTTACAGATGAAGGTTCACTCGTAGCTCTTGAAAAACTAACAAATGATCTTCAAAGTGAAAAAGAAGTAAATAAAACCGAATCTGTTTTCACTTACACAGATCAATTAAACGGGTCAGAGCTCTTTCAAGCTCTGCAGACCGATCAAGGCAAACAGCAGTTTTCTCCTGTTCTGAAACCTTTTATCAATGAAGATACTGCAGTTATTAAAGCTTATTTATCAGTTGATGTGACAGGTGATGACGCGAAACAGTTCGTTAAAAAATGGGAAAAAGAACATGAAGGTCTGTCCATAACAATCGGTGGAGTTACGAAGTTTAATCAGGAGATTTTTGATGAGATCATAGAAAAAGCGCCTTATGGGTTAGCTATTGTTCTTGTTACGACACTCTTCATTCTCATGATCGCATTCCGATCCGTTTTTATTCCGATTAAAGCGATCTTTATGAACATGCTTAGCTTATCCGCTACATTCGGCATCCTTGTTTGGATCTTCCAAAGCGGTGTCATTATGGAACCTGTTGATATCGGACTGATGATTCCCGTCTTCACTTTTGGAATCGTTTTTGGACTCAGTATGGATTACGAAGTCTTCTTGATCTCTAGAATACAAGAGATCTATGAAGAGACAGGCGATAATGATCGTGCTACGTTACTCGGATTAACTTCCACATCTAAGATCATTACATCTGCTGCAGCAATCATGATCGTAATCACAGGATCATTTGCTTTTACAAATGTTATGCCTGTGAAACAGATTGGTATAGCGATTGCACTCGCCATATTTATTGATGCAACCATCGTGAGGATGGTCTTTGTTCCTTCGCTCATGAAACTGCTAGGAGACTGGAATTGGTGGATGCCATTCATAAAGAAAAAAGAGAAAAATAAAAGCGGCACCCTTTCTTAAGGGGTGCCGTTTTTAAAAGTAATTGTGGGAAAACCGTACATTATATCCTATAATAAGATTAGCAAGTCTCATATTTAAGGGGTGTTCATATGTTTGAAATCATCATTATTCTTTTACTTTCTTATTTACTCGGCTCGATCCCCTTTGCACTCTTAGTTGGAAAAATAGGATACGGCATAGACATTAGAGAACATGGAAGCGGTAACTTAGGCGGTACGAACACATTTAGAACACTAGGAAAGAAAGCTGGATTTATTGTTTCTGCAGCAGATGTTTTAAAAGGAACACTGGCTGCGAGTCTACCGATATTGCTGGATGTTGACCTTCATCCTCTCATCGCAGGAGTACCTGCTGTAATCGGGCATTGTTATCCTGTGTTCGCAAAATTCAAAGGTGGCAAAGCAGTTGCTACTTCTGGTGGCGTTTTATTATTCGCTCAACCGTTATTGTTTGTACTCGTCTTGTTCACTTTCTTTTTGACATTATACATAAGTAAATACGTTTCTCTGTCATCCATCATGGCTGGAGTTGGTTCTGTAATACTAAGCTTCTTCATAGCAGGTGATTTGCTGACTACGTATATCTTGATCGGTTTTACACTGTTCTTAGTCTATCGGCATAGACAAAACATTGTACGGATCGCTAAGAAAACTGAGCCAAAAGTTAAATGGATCTAGGAATCGTTCTTTTAAAAAAGGACGGTTCTTTTTTTATTCCATTTTGATTTACATGGACAAGGTTTACTTCATACCCTTTTCATATGGTTTTCTGATAAAAGTCGAAAAATAGGCTCTTCTCCTAAAAAAGTACAGGCGATTTCACTAAAAACTCCGCATTTGTCCGTGTCCGTTTAGGTGTTTCGGTCATATGGTGTAATGTGACGTTGACCTAGACTTAAATATTTGGAGGGACTGAAATGGAAAATAAAAAAATGAATATGCCTTATGGTGACAATATGAACATGAACATGAAGCCGGTAGCGAACATGCCGATTCATCATGGTGATTATCATGGCGGAGGCTATGGTGGCTATGGACACGGTTGCGGCTTTTTAATTATTGTTGTTCTATTCATCCTGTTGATCATTATCGGTGCTACTGCGTTTCATTGTAAAGAAGAAGAAGAATACGAATGTGACGAATCTTCATCTTCATCTTCATCCTCATCTCATTAAGTCATCATATTTAAAAAAAGAAAGAGAGAAGCAGATCAGCTTCTCTCTTTCTTATGTTCAAAAATCCATTTATACTAGACCTAGTAAATTAACAATGCTTATCATATGCTCCGAGAAGATTCTCAAGAATCTCTTCAGGTGCATGATTTTCAATGTTATGACGATGAATAAAATGAACGACTTTTCCATCCTTTAATACAGCCATCGACGGTGAAGATGGTGGGATCTCTCCAAAAAACTCTCTCATTTGAGCTGTCGCTTCTTTATCTTGGCCAGCGAAAACCGTTACAAATTGGTCAGGTTTTACCGTATGATTGATAGATGCAACAGCGACTGGACGAGCAAGACCAGCAGCACATCCACAAACAGAGTTGATAACAACTAGTGCTGTACCTTCTGTTTCTTGCATAAAATAATTCACTTCTTCTGGTGTTTTTAATTCTTCAAATCCAGCACGTGTTAGTTCGTCTCTCATCGGCTGAGCCATCTGTTTCATATATTCTTCATAAGCATTCATATTATATATTCCTCCTGAAAACGATTCATTTACATACAATGTTATTATAACGTAAACCGTCTATCTTTTTAAAATGTTTCTGCTTATCTCATGAATCTTCTTGTTCTCTAGAATTTTCACTGTTTCGTTATGAGCGTTGAAAGCTTCTTTTATCATTGCTCTTGCAACAGAACTTGCTTCAATAGGTTCATATTTATTAGGATATATAAAGGGTAGAGCTTTATATAATTTTTCAGCAAATCTTTCTCCCAACCTAAACTCTTCCCGATCCCCTATTAATAAAGACGGTCTAACAATCGTCAAAGTTGGAATGCTCATTGAGATCAACTGAGATTCCATGCTACCTTTTACTCGATTGTAAAAAAACGTAGAGTTTGCATGAGCACCCATAGCTGAAATTACAGAAACATGCTGTATATTTAACGTATGAGCAAGTCTTCCAAGTTTAATTGGAATATGTAGGTCTACTTCTTCAAATGCTTTCTTAGATTTTACTTTATTCATCGTCGTTCCGATACAGATGAACATAACATCCGCTTCTGTTTGTTCTAGCTCGTAATCAGCTGATGTAAAATCAAAAATAACTTCTTTTATCTTTTCATGCTTTATATCAGATGACTTTCTAACAAGCAGAATGATCTCTTTACACATAGGATCTGTCAATAATTGCTTCACAACTTCTTTTCCTACTAATCCGCTTGAGCCTGCTATAATTACTGTTTTCTTATTCATGTCATACGGTCCTTTCTGCTGCTAATAAACTTATCTTACCATGAGCTGAGGTGTATATGGATGAACCATACTTATTTTATTACAGGTTACCCTGGATTTATAGCTTCAAAGCTTGTAGATGCTCTTCAAAAAAAGTACCCTTCTTCTACGTTCTATTTATTAATTCTAAAGCATGAACGTGAACTAGCTGAACGAAAATTAGCACCACAACTCGATAACGTTTTTCTGATAGAAGGAGATATTACAAAACAAGATCTCGGACTATCTTCTAACATGATCGTAGAACTTTATGAACGTGTTACACATTCTGTACATCTTGCGGCTCTTTATGATCTGACCATTGCTTATGAACCTGCACATCTCTGCAATGTGATCGGTACAAAAAACGTCCTAACTTTTGTTAGTAAATGTCCTAACCTAAAGCGTTTTTGTTATTTCAGTACCGCTTACGTTTCTGGGGATGAAAAAGGATTGATCTTGGAGAATGACATAAGCATGCCTAATCGTTTTCGTAACTATTATGAACAGACAAAACACGAAGCTGAAGTGCTTGTTCGTGATATTATGGACCAATTACCGATTACAATCATCCGACCTGGTATTATTGTGGGTGATTCAAAAACAGGTGAAACTCTTAAGTTTGATGGTCCTTATTTTATGATGCAGTTTATAAAACGGCTAGCTATGTTCCCAATTCCCTATATAGGAAAAACATCTTCTAAGATCCACCTTGTTCCAGTGGATTTCATTATTGAGGCTTCTCTATTCCTCATGCACGATCGTATAGGTGAATCCAAAACGTATCATGTGCTTAGTCCCGATTCACCCTCCATACAAAAAGCATATACTCTTTTATGCCAAGAGCTATCAGGAAAAAAGCCAAGCTGGACGTTAAACCGGAGAGTAGCTGAACGTTGCTTATCCATTTCATACATTTCCAAGTGGCTTGGTGTTCCACTTGAAACCCTTTCTTATTTTTCTCATGATGCTATATATGATACTTCACAACTCGTAAAAGACTTGGAAGGGTCAGGCATCGTTTGTCGGACATTTGAAGAGTATGTAGGATCAATGGTTCGCTATTATAAAAACAATGCTAAAGATAAAAATTTAATAAGATACTAAAAAGGGTGACGTGCTTCGTCACCCTTTTTCTTATACTGAATTATGATTCTTACTGACAACACTTGCACTAAGTGTATCTTTAAAGTGGGATAGTCCCATTCGTGAAAACTTTAAAAGTGCGTCTTCGTAAACGACAAGCGTGAAGCCTCTATTGTAAGCATCCACAGCAGTAAGTAGTGCACATATATCTGTTCAAACTCCTGTCAAATGCAGCTTGTATCCCTTTTCTCTTCGTTTAATCTCCAAGTCGGTTCCAGCAAATGCGCTGTACCTCGTCTTATCTAACCATGAATCTGATTGCTTCGTCTTTTTGATTATCAACATATACTTTGTTCAATTCACCATAAGAGGAGGAAACAGTTTACTTTCAGGTTCATAACGATCGTTTCTTCATGTATATCATTTGAGAATACAACGTAATCTTCTTCCTGCAGAAACTGTTCTTTTCACTCTATATCTCGACATTGAATCTCCTGACCGGGTCTGCCACACGTTAATTTATCATCATTCTTTTAAAAGATCCTCTGATCAACCAAGTGTTTCAATTTCTACACTACGGATACCATCAATTTTTTTCACATCATCATAAAGATCTGTAGTGTACCTTTTTTCGTAGATGGAAGCTGCCATCTCCATTTTTTTGTAGTCATTCTCAAGGTCCTTAATTCGAACATTAACGATCTTCACTTTCAGTTCATTGATCTCTTTCATAACATCACTCATTATCGTATCTGGGTTGACGACTAATTTTAACTTGATGTCAATCTGCCTTAATGCTTTTGGACCGATCCATTTCATGATTAGAGGGATCAGTTCCACACTGATAAGAATTAAAAACGCACCTGCAGCAGCCTCTTTATAAAAACCAGCTCCTGCTGCAATTCCTAATCCAGATGCGCCCCATATCATAGCAGCAGTTGTTAGTCCTGAAATGACATCGTTGCTTCTTCTTAAAATAACACCAGCTCCAAGAAAACCAATCCCACTAACAATCTGAGCGGCTAAACGCATAGGGTCCATGACTGTTTGGCCAGATAGAAGTGAAAATTGTCTAGCAGATTCTATGCTAACAATCGTGAGCAAACAACTGCTGATGGAGATTACAAGGCTAGTTTTGAGACCTACGGGTTTGTTCTTCAACTCCCTCTCTATACCGATAATCAACCCGAAGAATGCCGACATTCCAAGTTTCACTAAGACAAGACTCATGATGTTTACACCTCTCTCCTGTTTTTGCCCTCTTTTAATAATACGCAAATCATCCCATTAAATCCTTCTAACTTCAAGAACGATTCCCGTTGAATCATGACGTTGCTCCGTATATAATAGAAATTGATTTTATCAGAAAATAAAGATTATTCAGTAAAAGGGGGTATGGAGAACTAATTTCATTCATTTTAATAAGAGGAGGAAAAGCATTGTTACCAAAAAAACAGCAAAATTACGAACATTCAAGGTACAGTGAAATCGTTAAAACGAATCAGTTTCAGCAATTAATGGCTGAGAAAAAACGTTTCATCCTTCCAATGACCGTGTTTTTTTTACTGTTTTATTTCAGCCTTCCCATCCTAACTGCTTATACAAATGTACTGAATCAGAATGCGATCGGCGATATTACCTGGGCTTGGATCTTTGCTTTCGCTCAGTTTATCATGACGTGGGCTCTGTGTATGATTTATACAAAACGGGCCAAGCGCTTTGACGAACTCGCTGAAAAAGTGATAGCCGATATGGACAAGGAGGCTTCCTCATGAATGGTACAGCATTTTCTTTGTTTCTAGGAATCGTTGCTCTTACTTTAGTCATAACCTATTTTGCTTCAAAGAAAACAAAAACAACGAGTGACTTCTACACAGCTGACGGTGGATTGACCGGGATGCAGAATGGTCTTGCAATCGCCGGAGATTATATGTCGGCCGCTTCATTCCTCGGTATTGCGGGCACGATCGCATTATCTGGGTTTGATGGCTTCTTTTATAGCATCGGTTTTCTTGTGGCGTATCTGGTCGTGCTGTTCTTAGTAGCTGAGCCTCTTCGTAATCTAGGGAAATATACGATGGCTGATATGATTGCTGCGAGGTTTAATGATAAAAAGGTTCGTGGTGTTGCGGCCTTGAATACGATGGCGATCTCAACATTCTATATGGTCGCTCAATTAGTAGGTGCTGGTGCTCTTATCAAACTATTATTAGGGATTGAGTACATATATTCGGTACTTATCGTAGGCGTATTGATGACGGTTTATGTGGTATTCGGTGGTATGACAGCCACATCATGGGTACAAATCGTAAAAGCCATTCTATTGATGCTTGGTACGTTTATCATCTCTGTCATGGTGTTCGCAAAATTTGGTTTCAGCTTTACTGAGATGTTCAATCAAGTTAAAAACGCCACCCCACTAGGCGAATCGTTCTTGAACCCTGGTAATAAGTTCAAAGATCCGCTTGATACGATCTCTTTAAACTTAGCACTTGTCTTAGGGACTGCCGGACTTCCTCATATACTTATCCGTTTCTTTACGGTAAAAGATGCTCCTACTGCTAGAAAATCGGTTGTTTACGCGACTTGGTTGATTGGCGCTTTTTACATCATGACGATCTTTTTAGGATTTGGTGCTGCAGCTTTTGTAGGACAAGATCAGATCGTTGCTGCAAATGCAGCTGGAAATATGGCAGCTCCACTGTTAGCAGAAGTACTTGGAGGAGAATTTCTTTTTGCATTTGTTTCTGCTGTTGCGTTCGCTACTATCCTAGCTGTCGTAGCTGGTTTGGTTTTGTCAGCTGCTTCTGCTTTTGCTCATGACTTTTATACACATATCATCAGAAAAGGTCATGCAACAGAAAAAGAACAGATGAAAGCCGCAAAATGGGCTTCAGTAGGGGTAGCGATCATCTCCATCATACTGGCATTATTCGCACAAAAATTAAATGTCGCTTTCTTAGTCTCTCTCGCCTTTGCTGTAGCAGCTAGTGCGAACCTTCCTATCATTCTTTTAACGATTTTTTGGAAGCGCTTTAATACAGCGGGAGCCGTGACGGGAATGCTAGTAGGACTCATTAGTTCACTTGTTTTGGTTATGATCTCGCCAAGTGTATGGTCTCCTGTAGAAGGAGCAGCAATTCTTACGGGGGAAGCCATCTTTCCACTTGCTAACCCAGGGATTGTTTCCATACCATTAGGGTTCTTAGGCGCTATCATCGGAACGTTGCTTACTAAACCATCAGACGTTGATAAGTTTAATGAAATTTTAGTAAAAGCAAATACAGGGTCCGGCCTTCGTAAAGGTGCTTGATGATAAAAGGCTGTTTTTGGATTCATTGTTGCTATTGAAAGTATTGATTTCCGTTTCAGATGGGGCAGGAGAACTCGGTCCTTCCACTACAATCAAAAGTCTAAGAAGTAAAAACGACTTAAAAGTACAATCTATTAGAAAACAGCTTTATCAAAAAAACCGGCTATTAATCAGCCGGTTTTTTGATGGAATCAGTTTGTTTTGGAACAAAGGGATAAAATAAGATTCCTGATGCCAGTAAAGCGATTCCGAACAAGAACGTTTTGATATCTGCGGTACCAGCATAGATGACCCACAACGAATAAATGGCAGCTACTGCTGCAATGATCCCATCTGTTGTTCGATTTCTTCCTGATTTTTCATACGTCTCTCCTCTCATAACGAGCTTCAACTGGTAAAGAGACGCGAACAAATATGGTACTAGAAAAGCTAATGTTGCTATAAAGATCATAAAATCAAAAGCTGATGCCATCGATTGAGAAATCACAGAAAACAAGAAAAGCTGTGTGCATAGGTTCGTGATCCAAAGAGAGAAAACGGGTGCGCCTTTTTTGTTTTCTTTCAAAAAGTTTGTTATAAACATTCGTTGCTGTGCTGCCTGAAAAGGGACCTCTGCAGAAAGTAAAACCCAACCTACAGTTGCTCCCAATAATGAGATCACTCCTAAAGCAGCCATGATCATACTTCCAGAAGGCCCGATAGCTGCCATTAACGAATCAACTAGAGGTTTTTGAGAATTGATCAATTCCTCTTGCTGCAGTGTTCCCATAACTAGCAATGTAATACTTAGATATAAAGCAAGTGCTATTAAAAGTCCTAGGATCGTCGCTTTTTTTACATCGCTTTTCTTTTTAGCACGCGTTGCAAAAACAACTGCAGATTCTACTCCTACAAATGCCCATAAAGTTGCGATTGCAGCATTATTTATCTGCGATAGAAAACCAGAAGTAACACCGCCTTCACTCTCGATCGGCTCATAAAAAGGGACGAGATTGCTGCTTTGGAACGCAAATAGACATGCTAGTATAAATAGTAAGAATCCTAAAACTTTAGCTAAAGTAGCAATAAAGTTTACCTTCCCTGCTCCCTCAATGCCGTTAAGAATCAAAAAGTGAACGCTCCATAAAAGAATGGAACAGATAATAAAGGTGATGACTCCTCCTAGTTTCACAGATGTACCCATCACAGTAAATAAAATTGTTCCGTTCGTCATAACAGGGAAAAAGGTAGAAAGATAACTTGCAAACGTAGTGATGATCGCCACATTACCTGACCAATTAGCTACCCAATATCCCCAGCTTACAAGGTACCCGGCTAATAGTGATGATTGCGAATCTTGTTTGAACAAAGCTTTCGCATAGTTTTGTGGCCCTCCATTTAACTCTGGCTTTCTTAAACTCAAATTTCCGAATACAAGAGCTGTCATCAATACACCAAAACCTGTAATCAGCCAGGCTGTTAATACACCAGATGGACTAGCTACTTCTGCTAATGATCGTGGCAACATGAAAATACCCGATCCTACCATATTTCCTACTACAAGCGCTGTTAAAACCCAAAAGCCTAGATTTCTTTTCAAAGTAATTCCACCTTCCTCTAGGCTTATTTTACCCAATGAAGGACATTGCAAATCCTGTTGTTATATGGATTAGAAAGGGTATATGAAAAGTAAGAATCGAAAATAAAAAATTAGTGCTAAAAAATATAAGCATAGATATAGAAAATACCCATCAAAAAGAAAAAAAGCCTGATCATCAGGCCTTTCCCCCTTAGATTTGAAGATATGTTTTTCCGTCTTCTTGAACGATTTTTTCTTCTTTCATAAGTTTACCAAGAGCTCGTTTGAATGCAGCTTTACTCATCTGAAAAGTCTCTTTGATTTCTTCTGGAGATGACTTATCTGTTAGAGGCATCTGTCCTTTGTTTTCTCTTAAATATTGATAGATGCGTTCAGAATCCTCACTATAGGCAATTTCTTTTCTAGCTCTCATCGATAAGTTCATTCTTCCATCTTCTCGAACGAACGCTACACGAGCTCCGAGCTTCTGCCCAAGACGAGGCTTAACCTTTAATTCATCGTTATGAATGAATCCGATGTGCTGTGACTCAGTGAACAGAAGTACACCCGCTTCATTAATCTTATAAACATATCCTGAAGTTTGCTGATTAAACATTTCTTCTGTTGCCGCTTCTGCTTGTTCTACCATCTCTTCTTCTGTAGCTAAGTCAGCAAAGATCCGGCCTTTTTTATCTAATTTCATGCCTGAATATACACGGTCGCCAAGATGCGGCCATTCATCCCATGATTCTGGAAGATCGTCTTTTGATAAGAGAATATCTTTCTTAATGCCGATATGAAGAAATACCCCTAACTTCCGATTCACACCTGCTACTTCTAGCCAAGCTAATGAATCGAGACGAACTTTTGGAATAGTTTCTGTCGCAGCCAGCCTTCCTTCATGATCTTGATATAAAAAGACTTCTACCATGTTTTCTTCTTCATGTTTGCTTTTTGCTTCAGATCGATGTAAAAGTACTTCTTTGCCATCTTCAAGATCTAAAACATAGCCTAGGTCAGAAATCCGAACAACTTTAAGTGTATACACTAAACCAGGTTTTTTTGTATCCATATTTTCATTCCTTTTTTTAAAAGATAGATAATAAAAAAGAAAAAACCTACATAGTAGGTTTTCGCCTTCTTGTTCTTAATTATTCATCCTTATTTTCTTTGGATGCTTCCAATTCCATCAGCTTTTTTACTAAAATATGCTGAGGCATATGCATCAACTGTTCAAGAGGCACGTTTAGCGCTTTTGCTAATTTCACCGCAGTATCAGCTGAAAGTTGTAATGGTTTCATATGCATCCCTCCTACAGAAGTATAGCAGTTTATAAGGATACTTTACACTATTTCTTAAAATAGTCCTACTGCTTTCCCGTCTTCTGATACATCCATGTTGTTTGCTGCAGGTACTTTTGGAAGTCCTGGCATCGTCATGACATCACCTGTAAGAGCAACGATGAACCCAGCTCCAATCGACGGTTTAAGTTCTCTGATCGTAATCGTAAAGTTTTCTGGACGACCGAGTTTTTTTGGATCATCTGAGAATGAATATTGAGTCTTAGCCATACATACAGGCAATTGATCCCATCCGAAATCAGTGTACTGCTTCATTTGCTTTACAGCTTTGGGTGAGAACTGTACTTCTCCTGCTCCGTACACTTTTTTACAGATCGTCTCTATTTTTTCCTGTAAAGAAACGTTCAGTTCATAAAGAGGTTTGTAATTATTCTCTTCAGTTTCAATCGTCTCTAATACTCTATTCGCCAATGCCTCTCCACCTTGTCCGCCTTTAGCCCAAACATCAGCTTCTTCGGCAGCAACACCTTTTCTATTGCACCAATCTTTTATGAAAGCAACCTCTTCGTCCGTGTCCGTCACAAATTTGTTGATCGCAACAACAACAGGTACCCCAAATTCTTTCAATGTTTCTAAATGTTTCTCGAGGTTTGGCATCCCTTTTTGAAGAGCATCTAAGTCCGGGTTCTTCAAATATTCTTTTGCAAGACCTCCATGCATCTTAAGTGCTCTTACTGTAGCAACAATAACAACTGCACTTGGATGGATCCCCGCATATCGCGCTTTAATATCTAAGAACTTCTCCGCTCCAAGGTCAGCGCCGAATCCAGCTTCTGTTACGACCATCTCACCGAGTTTAGATGCCAATTTTGTCGCGATAACACTGTTACATCCATGAGCAATGTTTGCAAAAGGGCCACCATGTACAAGTGCAGGCGTGTTTTCTAATGTTTGTACGATATTCGGGCGAATCGCATCTTTTAAAAGTAATGTAAGTGCTCCATGAGCATTCAGATGTCCGGCGGTAACGGGTTGATTGTCGTAATCAAACGCCACTACCATCTTAGAAAGTCTCATTTTCAAGTCTTCGAGGTCATTTGCCAAACAGAAGATCGCCATCACTTCTGATGCAACCGTAATATCGAATCCATCCTCTCGAGGAACACCTTGAACGGGTCCGCCTAAGCCGATGACGATCTTTCTTAATGCTCGATCATTCATATCTAATGCACGCTTCCAAACGATACGGCGCGGATCTATGTTCAATTCATTTCCTTGGTGTATATGGTTATCGATTAATGCTGCTAATGCGTTATTAGCAGTTGTTATGGCATGCAGGTCTCCTGTGAAGTGAAGATTAATATCTTCCATCGGCATCACTTGAGAGTATCCTCCGCCTGCTGCACCACCTTTAATACCCATGCTAGGGCCAAGTGATGGTTCACGTAAAGCGATAATCGTTTTCTTTCCAACACGATTGAGTGCTTGTCCAAGCCCCACGGTTACCGTAGACTTGCCCTCTCCAGCTGGTGTTGGACTAATTGCTGTTACTAAGACGACTTTTCCATCTTCAACATTCTGAAGTTTTTGAAACAGATCTAATGATAGCTTTCCTTTGTATCTTCCATAAGGCTCCCAATCATCTTCTTCAATTCCTAGTTGTCCTACAATTTCTTCGATTCGAAGCATTTTCGCTGATTGGGCAATCTCGATATCACTTTTGAACGTAACCTTTTCTAGCATGTTGATTTAACCCTCCATCATATGTAATTGACTCCACTCTCTATTGTATATGAAACAAGTATGTGATGCGATTAGTTTTTCTATTACAACTTCTAATCATGTAGTTTACTTGCTAAGAGGTTATCGTATAATAAGAATGGAAAGAAATACTAAGTGTTAATTTTAAGGAGGCAGGTAAAATGGCAAAAATTGATGTGCGTGGATTTGGTACATATGAGATTGAAAATGGCAAAAAACTTGTAAATGCACTTGAAGACAACGGAATTGACATTCTACACCGCTGTGGAGGCAAAGCGAAATGTACAACATGCCGAGTGGAAGTATTGTCAGGAGATCTAGGACCGATCGGTGAGAATGAAGCGAATATTATCGCTACGAAGGGTCTATCTGGTAATGTAAGATTATCTTGCCAGATTTGTGTGAGTGAAGATGCATCGATCAATCCTGTTCTTACAGTAACATCAGAAGGATTAGACGCTGGGCCACGACCAGCAGAAGAGTGTTAGTCTACATTCTAAATAAAAAAAAAAGGCCATTATTTTGGCCTTTTTTTAATACAGATCATTCACTATAAAATGACAACCTAAACTAAGATTGTTGATTTTGAATGTTTATATTCTCTTCCTATGAAAGTTGATCGGAGCGGAAATCAACCATTTTCATAGAAAACTTACTTACTCACTTTTTGCCTTCCCACTCTTCAAAAAACTGCTCTAGAAAGTTTTCTAGAAAGGCATGCCGGTCATCTGCTAGTTTTTTTGCATAAGGAGTATTCATCCCATGCTTTAATTTTAACAACTTTTCGTAGAAGTGATTAATAGCTGTACTTCTTTCATTCCGATACTGCTCTTTTGTCATCGTCTCTCGAACAGGAATCGCAGGGTCATACATTAATTGTCCTTTTGCTCCGGAATACGCGAATGTTCTTCCGATTCCGATCGCTCCAATCGCGTCTAAGCGGTCTGCATCCTGTACGACTTTACCCTCCATCGATTCCATCTCTTTTCCACTGCCGCCTTTAAATGACATCGTTGAGATGATTGATAATATGTGCGTGATGTAAGGTTCCTCAACAGAAATAGATTCTAACCAATTTTTCACTTCTTGAAGACCTTTTTCTTCAGTTCCTGCAATCTTTTCATCGGCTATATCATGAAGAAGTGCCGCCATCACACATACAAAGTGATCTGCACCTTCTTTTTCTGCGATGTTCAGAGACAGATTTTTAACACGATAGATATGATACCAATCATGTCCACTGCTCTCGTTTCTTAACTTATTTTTTACAAACGTCTCTGTCTGTTGGATCATCTTCTCTTTCATACTTACCCCACTGTATAAGAATGTTTTCTTTCGTTGTTGTTTTGCAGCAGATCAAGCAATTCATACGCTTTTTTCTTTGAGGTGATATTTTCGTTAACTAAAGATTCTAATATAGCAATAAAGTAACTTCCGTCAAACGATAATTGTTTAATTAATGTAACTTCTAATGCTATTTTCACTTGAGATTCACTTGCATCCGTATAATGTTTTCCAAAATCCACAAAATGAAGGTCACCATCGTTAAGACGAAACCCTTTTGAAGCTAACAAAGCTATATAGTCGCCTAGAACGTTCTCATTCATTTCTACCTCAACCCCAAAATCAAAAGATTCTAGTAAATTGTACCAGTAATATTCAGGAATTATCAATGACTTCTTTCTTCGCTTGTATGATCTTCCCGTTTAATGCTTGTGTTACGAGATGATCAGCATCTTTGTTCTTGTTTCTTGCTACCCATTCATAAACAGGTTCGATCTGAAGTTTCTTTAATAGTGTTTCGATTTTATCAGCCCAGTTCTGGAGGTTCGTTTCATAACAAGGCCATTCCCCTTTTAATTGCTCTATAACAACCTTTGAATCTCCTTGAATTCTAACTTCTTCATAGTGAACTCCAAGTTCTTCAAGTTCTTTTATCGCTATCCAAAGTGCAGCATACTCTGATTCGTTATTAGATTCAAGATTGCTCAGGCTCGCGTTCTTTTTAATTCGATAGGATATTCCGTTTTGAGAAAAATGAATAATAATACCTTGACCACTAGTTCTCGTTTCCGACTTAAAACCTCCATCGAAATAAATAGAGATATCTTTTGGTTCTTCTTTTTTTACTTGCGTTAATTTAGTCAGCTCTTTCTTCGTCCAAGACACATCTTTTGTATCTATGAAGACCAATTCAGATACTCTTCCGGTTTTCTCTAAATCCGTTGCTGTAAAAAGGGCTTCAGTTAGCGGCATTGGATCAGAAACAAATCGAACCTTCAAGGGGGATTTGGGATGTTTATACATATACTCTATTGAGAAGTTCATAGTAATCTCCTTTTTGTTTTTTATAAAGTCCTTTATAATACGAATATAATCATATAGAGGAGAGAAAGAATTGATAGAGGTATACATTGATGGTGCAAGTGCAGGTGATCCCGGACTTTCCGGAGCTGGCGTATATGTAAAAGTCGGAAACGGCACTACACATTCGTATCGTTTTCCAATTGGTACGATGAGTAACCATGAAGCAGAATTTAGAGCTCTTATACATGGTTTAGAATTATGTATTGAACATGATTGGAGAATCGTATCGTTCCGCACAGATTCACAAGCAGTTGAGAGCGCGGTGGATAAAAGATTCGCAAAAGATAAACGTTATACAAAACTTTTAGAAGAAGCTCTAAATCTGTCAGAGCAATTGGATCTGTTCTTTATTAAATGGATTCCTTCAAAGCAAAATAAGATTGCAGACGAACTTGCACGACAAGCCATTCAATTAAACAAGAGACCGTCAGATGTTTAGAAAGACTTGGTTTGCCGACTTCAATCTACTCCTTGTAGCTCTGATCTGGGGTTCGACTTTCGTAATCGTCCAAAAAGCGATTGCATTTTTAGAACCTTATTCATTTAATAGCGTTCGTTTTTCAATTGCCGCCATAACATTATTGCTGATTATCTTCTTGTTTAACCCTTCGTCACTCAGTCATTTTGCAGACAAAAGTATATGGATCAGTGGGATCACACTTGGCTTATGGCTTTTTTTCGGGTACGGATTTCAGACCGTAGGATTGTTATATACCACGTCTTCAAAAGCTGGGTTCATAACAGGATTAAGCGTTGTCTTGGTGCCTTTGTTCAGCTATTTATTGTTAAGAAACAAACTGAGTTGGCAAGTAGGTCTTAGTTCTTTATTAGCTGTACTCGGATTATACTTATTAACGATCCACAACAGCCTCTCGTTGAACACTGGCGATGGCTATGTATTATTATGTGCTATTTCATTTGCTCTTCATATCGTGTTCACAGGAAAGTTTGCTTCATCATACAACGCTATCTGTCTAACGATTATCCAACTTTTGACCGTTGCTGTATTTAGTTTTATAACTGCAATCATGATGGAAGATTGGCAGCAGATGTTCACGGCGAAGTTGGTTCAACAGCCGGAAGTAATCAGTGCTCTACTAATCACCTCATTTTTTGCAACTGCTCTCGCTTTTTTGGCTCAAACACACTTTCAATCTTTTACGACGCCTGCAAGAGTGGCTTTGATCTTTGCGATGGAACCTGTTTTCGCGGCACTTACTGCTTATATTATGCTCAATGAAAGACTAGGTTCAAAATCATTGGTAGGTTGCGGGTTAATTTTACTCGGCATGATTTTATCTGAAATCCGGTTCAATAAGAAGTTTATAAAACGCAAACAAAAAGAGTGGGATCTTACTTAACCCACTCTTATTTGAATCTCTAATTCTTCTAATGCGCTTCGAACACTCTGTTTATCTAAAATATAACGGCATTCCTCTAAGTCTCTGTCGACTACTTCAGGAACATCTGTAAAAATTGTACATAAATCTTTACTAAGAACAGCCATCTCGCGCCCTGCTTCTAGTTTTTTCAAGTACCTCTTATATCTAGGATCTAAATTCTCAAAATTTTCATAGATTGATTCAACCGCACCATATTGTTGTATGAGTGGAAGTGCAGCTTTGTCGCCAACTCCCGCTACTCCAGGAATATTATCACTTTTATCACCTAGTAATGCTTTGACATCGATCCACTGAGCAGGCGTTATTCCATACTCTTCTTGGAAGTGATTCAGTGTATATTTTAGCTCATCTCTTTTTACTGTAATTAGCTGTGAAGTCTTTTCGCAAAGAAGCTGCAATAGATCGCGGTCGTTGCTGTAGATGATACATTCTCCGTCACGTTCGTTTCTCCAGCGATACGCCAGTGTACCGATGATATCATCCGCTTCATATCTAGGAATCGTAAGCTGTGTGATTCCGATGTTATCAAAAAGTTGAACAAGTGTCTCAAATTGCTGGATAAGAGGTTCAGGCAACTCATTTCTTGTTCCTTTGTAATCAGCAAATTTTTCTCTTCGGAGTGTTTCATCCCGTTTAACATCCCAAGCAACAACAATATGAGAAGGTTCATGATCTCGAACGAGCATAAGCAGTTTCTGAATGGTAACGCGTATGGCATTCGTAAACTGCCCTTTTGAGTTTCGAGGAAGATCATGCATTTCTTTTCCATAAGCTGTTGCAAAATAACATCTGCTGAGCAGATTAAATCCATCAATTAACAGTAATACTTCTTTCTTTTCCATCTTCTTTTTATCCCCCGGTAGAAATATGTTATGAAAAAAGCGCATTTTACATGTGATGTAAAATACGCTTGTTGTCGTTTAAGTAAAATCCGCTCTGCCGTGACTTTATATGCCTTTGGAACCTGATCTCTCAGGTGGGTATCCGCAGCTGCCGTTACAGCCTTCCAAGTCGAATGCTAGGCTTGACTGTCTGACAGATCATATTGGATTCCCGTCATTAGCACATAGGTTAAAGACATGGAAAAGCCACGAACATCGCAGAATTTTATTATACTACCAGTTTCTTAAGAAGTAAAATCATTTTGTTTTTTTGCCGTGATGCATCTTTTCCACTTCCATTTCAGCATAAGACGCAAATTCCGTTTGGTGTTCTGCACCATTTTCTTTCACGTTGTTATTACGCTGTGCATTAGCGTTGGCTTTTTTCTGTTTACCCATAATAGTATCCCTCCTTTTTCTTACTATGGCTAAATGGAATAAAAATATAACTTACATAATATTTCCTTGACTGGTTAACTTAAGACTAAAAAGGAGGGTTTCGTTAAATGGCAAATCCTTATTTATGTCCAAACTGCAAGACGAACAGAACGCGTTTTAACGTGATCGAACAAAATCCTGTAGCTGTTAAGCTAGATCCATCCACTGGTGATGTTGTTCAGCAATACGTTGATGGCGAGTTAGATATGTTTCATCTTCCGTATAAAGGTTCAGAACGATTGATTCAGTGTGGCGCATGTGGAATTGTTGGAGAAGAAGAGATGTATATCAAACGTGCTCAAAGTAATCCAAGAGCGTAAAAAAAAGACTGCCGTTTAGCATTGCGGCAGTCTTTTTTCTACTTTTTATTAAGTCCAGGAAGTTTTAAAGGAACCTCTACCTTTTCTTTTAAAGGGTGAATTTTTGCTATTTTTGAAAGAGTAACGGTGAGGTCACCTTTCGGAAGTCCGTCATGAAAAAATAATAAGAACCCCGATTGCTCACTATCGTAAGTTCCCATCACATCAAAATTTTGCAGTGTTTCTCCTGATGAATTTTTGATCGTGACGAGGTTGTTCATAAAACGTTCTTGGTTTTGGATCCTATTCTCATTATAGTTGGGTTGAAAATAAAGATATTCGTCGTGTCCTACATTCTCTACTTTGCTTTCTATAGAAAACCGAATTCCTTTTTCGTTATTGGAAACATCATTTTCAATTCCTCTGTAAACCACTTTAAAATCAGTGTCGTCAGCGATCACTTCATTTTTCTTAATATCTTTTTCAGGATTTCTGGCAAATTGCACTAGATCTTGTTTAGATACTGAAAATACATACGATTTGTTCGTTCTATGAACGGAGTGCGTAAACGACAATCTTAAAGAATCTGAATCATTCATATTAAGAAGTTCATCTAGAGCTGAATACGTTTCCAGATAGTAATCTGAATCTTCATTTTCTGTGATATCTGTATGTAACGTGTAAAGACTCTGTCCATTTTCAATGGTTCCAAATAGAGAAACAAGATCCTGATCAACCTTTGAATCCAAATTGATTCTAGATCCCATTTGATAGACTTCAAACGCATCTAAATGAATCTTTTGGTCATTGAAAAGCTCTATGGATTTATCAATCGTTTCGGTAGCCAGAACAGGCGGTACTTCAAAGACATTATGAGGCTTGATTTTAAAAGTTAAGTTATCGATTTTCGTCTTTCCTTTGTTCGAAGTGAATGTTGGGTTAAGCAGCTTAACCGTCTCACTGCTAAGGACCTCTTTCCACTCTTCATCCGTTTCAACTTTATCGTATTGGATATGTATCGTCATGGACCGGTACAATTTATGCTTGTACACAACACCACCGATTGCGCCTTCTCCTTCATAGATATCGATAGGAAATTGAAAAGTTTTTCCCTTCTTGGATGTGACCTCAACTTGATTAAACGATAATCGAGGAATATCACTCTCCTCTTTATCCCGTTCTACAAGGTCTACACTGTATAGTATGTACAGCTGTTGCCCGAAGCTATATGTTCTTTCAACCTGGAACTTCCGCTGATTATTCGCTAACGGAATAGAGATCTGACTATTTTTTAATAACTTGAAATGATCGGCAAACTTAAGGTCACTAAATTTTGATTTCTCTGCATCCATTAGTTCTTCCCAGTCTTTCATCACAAGAAAATTTTCATCGTTAACTTGCCATGTTGGCTCTGCATTTTTTTCATATTGCGTGTATATAACAAATCCAATTAATAACAAAAGCCCAATGATGATCTTATTTCGCTTGGTGCTCAAAGTAACCTATCTCCTTTACCACATTCATCGGTATAATCAGTTCACGATCATGATGTTCTTATACTTAATGTCCACCGGATTTTTAAGGGGCTTTAAATAAGAGAGATTCGATATCGTGATCGTCAAGTCACTCTCAGGAATCATGATTGGTTTCATCTCACCATTTTCCATCTCTTCTTTGTTATAAAACGTGATATAGTAGGTAGCTTTATTTTTTTCTTCTGAACTATGCACTTCAAAGTTATTGATTCTCGTTTTCTTCTCATCTGAAATCGAGATAGTATTGTTTTTATACACCCGTTCATAATCGTCAGGTACTTCGGCATCACTATAATAATGATCAGGAATAAGGCGCAGGTGTTGTAAAAGCTGACTAGAATCAGCGAATATGCTCAACCTTATCCTTGGGCTCCCCTCATACATGGTCATCCCTTCATAAACTATAATCGTATTACCAATCTTTAAGATTTCTTGGTTTTTTAATACCGGTTGATTTTTAGTAGCTAAAAACGTTTCAATATCTTTCTTTGGAATTGTCCATGAGAATGAACGAGAATCTTTATGTACAGAAGAAGTAAACGTGACAGACCTTTCTTTTTTCTTGTTAACATCACCTGTCATATCATAGATGGGAATGTAAAACCCGTTTTTATTAGTTCCTAAAATCCCATATGCCAAAGGTTGGTCTTGTAATTTATTGTCTTTGCTCCCAAATCCAATTAAACTTTCATCATTTGGGATTTCTACGCTTAGTCTCTGTTCATAAAGTAAAGCATCTATTGATTTAATCTTTACTTTTTTGTTATCTTCATATGTAAACGTTTGATCGATCGGCTCACTTTTCAATACTTTTGTGTAAGGATCATCTGAGGGCAGTGTTAACGCAATATCCTCAATCGAGTCTACCCCATTGTTTTTAGAAGAAATCGTAAGATCCTGTAGCCGAACGACGTTAGCTTTTGATACGATCGACCAATCGTTCTCTGAAGAATCGAACATACTAGGCATCAGCATCATGGAACGGTATAAACGATGCTTATAAACGAACCCTTCGTCCCTTGTACCTGGCTGACCCATCTCTTCACCAGCCTTGAGGACGAGCTCCTTACCCTCTTTTGTTTGAAACTGCATGTTATTAACAGAGAGCCGTGGTATATTATACTCGTCCTTATCTCTCTCTTTTACATCCACACTGTATAACAGATACATACGACCATTCATATTCCAAATCTTTTCGATCTTTAACGTTCGATACGATTCTTTTAGGGTCACTGTCTTGTTTACCTTTTTAAGAAAACCGTATCTATCTATCATCTCTAATTCATCGAACTTAATATATTCTCTTTTCATTCCATCTTTGAATGAGTTTACGACCGAAAATTGTTCCTTATTTACTGTCCAAGTTGGTTCAGCACTTTTTTCGTACTTTGTATAAACAACGAATCCTCCGATTAAGCCAGAACCAATCATTAATTTTTTTATGATTTGCAAATCGTACAGCCCCTTTTGTATCTATACCATCATATTAGCATAATTTTCCGAATTTTCATTCCGTTAATATCCATTAATTTGAAAAAAACCTTTGAAATAATAAAGTAACCTCGTCTGAAGAGACGAGGTTACAATCCGTATTTATGACGATACCATTTCACTTACCTTTGCGAGCTGTTTCTCAATCACGTTCAAACCTTTAAGAAGCTGTTCATCAGAGATTACAAGTGGAGAAAGAATACGGATAACGTTACTGTAAAGGCCAGCCCCCATAATGGCTACACCATTTTGGTTACAAAGTGCAATGATTTTTTTCGCACGATCTGGGTCGGGCGTTTTCGTCACTTTATCTTTGACGATCTCAAGCGCACACATGGCTCCTATACCTCTGACATCACCGATAAATTCGTATTGGTCTCTCCATTTTGAAAAGGTATTGGTGATCATTTCACCAATCTGATTTGCTCTTGTCAACAATCCTTCTTCTTCAATCATGGAGATGACCTCTAACGCAGCAACGCATCCTAATGGGCTTCCTCCATAGGTACCCCCGATCTCACCAGGAGCTGGTGCATCCATGATTTCCGCTCTGCCTGTTACAGCTGAGATCGGCAGGCCAGCCGCTATCGATTTTGACAAGGTCATGAGATCTGGGACAACATCAAAGTGTTCCATCGCAAACATTTTTCCTGTACGGCCAAATCCAGTTTGTATCTCATCGGCGATTAACAGGATATTGTATTTATCACAAATCTCGCGAAGACCTTTAACGAACGTTTTAGAAGGAATAACGAATCCTCCTTCACCTTGAACGGGTTCAAAGATGATCGCTGCAATTTCCTCAGGTGGAACCTCTCCTAAGAAAAAGTCTTCGAATTTCTTTAAGATCGCTTTATCCGTTTCTTCAACGTTACGGTCTTCTCGGTAATAATATGGATAGGGCATCTTATATGTTTCTGGCGCAAAAGGTCCAAACTCAAACTTATATGGTTTTACTTTGCTTGTTAAACTCATGGCGAGCAACGTCCTGCCGTGAAATCCTCGTTCAAATGAGATGATGGCTTTTCTGCCCGTATATTTTCTTGCGATTTTAACCGCGTTTTCTACAGCTTCTGCACCACTGTTCAAAAAGAACGTTTTTTTATGATGGTCTCCTGGTGTGATTTCGTTTAGTTTTTCTGCTAGCTGAACGTAAGGTTCGTACATCATCACGTGAAAACATGGATGGATGTATTTTTCTATTTGGTTTTTTAGGGCTTCCACTACTCTAGGCGGACAATGACCAACGTTTAACGTTCCGATCGCTCCAGCAAAATCAATATATTCGTTACCATCAACATCAACCATCATACTTCCGCTAGCATGATCCACAAAATTTAAGACCGTATTAAAAGGGCCCCTTGGGACGTTTAATTCTTTTCGTTTTAATAGCTCTTCTGATTTCTTCATCCATTCTCGCCTCCACACCAGTCATAGATTGTTAAAGCTATGATTTCAGCTGCTTCCATGATCTTAGAAATCTCAATATATTCGTTCGGATAATGGGCGACCGAAGTAACGCCTGGCCCGAACACGATCGCCGGAGTATCGCCGACATGAGATAATAAGCCACCATCCGTTCCCCACGGGGACGCTTCGATAATGGGTTGATCTCCAACTACATCTTCATAATTCTTTGAGAGCATGTTCATGAGGGGATGATGAGTTTCAATCAATCCTGGCAGCCACTGTGCACCGAACCATTCAACAGAGATCTTATGCTCTTCTAGCCACGGATCAGAAAGATTGGATAGATAGCTCTCTAGTTCGTTTTTTACTTCTTCCAATGTTTCATTAGGAGCAACGCCAATCCTTCCTTCAACTTCAACTGTATCTGGAACGGATGATGGCCAGTTACCTCCTGAGATCTTCCCTACATTGATCGGGACGGGAATAGGAATATCCTTGTATAGAGGATCTGTCACTCTATCATTTCTGATGATTTCCAATTGTTTAATAGCATCTAGTACGACTACCGCTTTTTCGATAGCACTAACTCCTTCATAACGAGTTCCGCCGTGTGCTGCTTTCCCTTTCACGGTTAACCGGAACCACATAGAACCTTGTTGAGCAGGAAAGATCTTCATATTAGTAGGTTCTGGAATAATAGCTGCGTCTGCTTTGTACCCGCGTAGTACCGCAGCAAGCGTACCTGCACCGCCACTCTCTTCTTCTATTACACTATGAAAAAATAAATCGCCTTGTAATTGGATCCCGGTTTCTTTAAGTGCTTGAATGGCTAGTAAAAGGGAGAGGTTTCCACCTTTCATATCTGTTGAACCTCTGCCGTAAAGTTTGCCATCTATTATTTTCCCACTGTAAGGATGGTCGTTCCATTGGTTCAGATCACCTTCTGGGACGACATCAACATGACCGTTTAGAACAAGTGAACGCCCGTTTCCTTTTCCCCGCCAGATCCCAACAACGTTAGGACTTGTACTGAAATCTGTTCGGCTTGCACAAAAATTGGGATGGCTCGCTAATTCTTCACCATCCGGATACCACATATCCACCTCGAGTCCAATTTCCTCGAGTTTTTTTGCGATCAATTTTTGTACACCCGTTTCATTTCCAGTAGTGCTCGCTTCTTGAACCTTCTTTTGTAAAAAATGAATAGCGTTTTCTTGTTCGTTCATCAACCAGTTTGAGAGTTTTTCTTTAACTAACATGTTTTACCTCCCTAACTTCTCATTGGAAAACAGAAATGTGTTCATCTACAACGATAGAAGCACCTGTTGTCTGGATAACATCCTCTAACGTATAAGGACTCATGATCTCACGAAGAACTAGCTTTCCATCTTCACAATGAAAAACTGCTTTCTCTGTGATGATCATGTCTGCGCCTTCCTTGACAGTAAGCGGAAGTGAACAGTTTCTCACAATCTTAGGATTTCCATACTTATCGGTGTGGTTCATTAAGATGATGACTTTCTTTGCTTTTTGGGCAAGATCGATCGCACCACCCATTCCAGGAACCCGCTTTCCTGGTACGATCCAATTGGCAATATCACCACGTTCACTTACTTCTAGAGCTCCTAGTATCGTTACATCAAGTAATCCTTTTCTAATGATTCCAAACGCAGTAGCGCTATCAAAATAAGAGGCACCTGGGTGAATGGAAACGGGATATCCCCCTGCATTGGATAAGTTACCATCCTCACTTCCTGCTTCTGGTGACCCACCCATACCTAAGATACCGTTCTCCGTGTGCAGCATGATATGTAGGTCATTTTCAATATAATCTGCAACGAGAGTGGGAATACCGATGCCAAGATTAACGATCATTCCATAACTTATTTCGAGGGCTGCCCTTCTTGCGATCCTGTGCCTTGTTTCAATTCCCAGACCCATTTCCAGTCCACTCCTTTACTCTGAATGATATAGTCAATAAAGACACCTGGCGTGACGATCTCTTCCGGGTCAAGGGAGCCTACCGGCACGATCTCTTCTACTTCTGCGATCGTTATCTGTCCGGCTGTAGCCACGAGTGGATTCGTATTTCTCGCACTCTTATCATAGATAAGGTTTCCATAACGATCGGCTTTTTTTGCATATACGATCGACACATCTGCAATTAAAGCGGGTTCGATCATATATTCTTTGTTGTTTACACTAACTTTCTCTTTGTTCACTTCAACAACCGTTCCAAGACCAACATCGACCAATATACCGCCAAGCCCCATACCACCAGCTCGTATTTTTTCAGCGAGAGTGCCCTGCGGAACAAATTGCACTTCTAATGAACCTTCTTGCATCTGTTTACCCGCTTCAGGATTTGAGCCTATATGAGAAGCGATTAATTTCTTCACCCTTTTTTCCGTAATCAGCTTCCCGGGTCCGATCCAAGGAAAACCTGTATCGTTACTAATAAGAAAGATATCGTTAATATTCTTTTCCAATATCAGATTAACAAGTGTAGGAGGAGCACCTACTCCTCCAAAACCACCGACCATTAGTGACATGCCATTACGAAAATAGGCAGAAGCACTTTCAAGTGTAATTTGTTTATCTACACCTTTGGCCATTCACAACACCTCTTTCAACTGGTCGCTTCAGTAATATATAAACCTTCTGTAATAAGCTCTTTGGTCAGTTCTCCGATGGATTGATCTAGGATCTCCATGATATCCGTAATCTGTTCCTTCGTAACGTTCAATGGTGGGGAGATTAAAATAGAGTCTCCTGAAAACCCTGTTACTCCACCTACTGCCGGGTAAACGAGCAGTCCGTTGTCAAAACAGATGGATAATAGCCGGTCTGTAACTTTTGAAGTGATCTCAAAAGGTTCTCTTGTGATCGGATCCTTAACAAATTCAATGCCACATAATAAACCCTTGCCTCTTACATCACCTATTAACGGGTACTTCCACTGAAGACGTTGCAGATGATTAATCAGATATTGGCCCATAGCTTCTGCATTTTCCTGAAGTCTATTTCTTTCCATATAATCGATAACAGCAAGGCAAACCGCAGCTGATTGTGGATTTGCGCTAAACGTGTGTCCACTCATAATAACTTTACTTCCCGATTCGATGACGTTCATAATACGGTCTGACACGATGGTTGCCGCCATCGGTGTATAGCCTGCACTCATGCCTTTTCCTATCGCAATAATGTCAGGAGTTACATCCCAATGATCCATCGCAAACATTTTTCCGGTACGCCCCATACCTGTCATCACTTCATCTGCTATCAATAAAATATTATATTTATCACAGATCTCTCTTATTTTTCCGAAGTATTCGTCTGGTGGTACTATGGCTCCTCCTGAAGCACCGATGATCGGTTCCGCTATAAAAGCAGCGATCTGATCTGGCCCTATCGCTTGAATGGAAACCTCTAAGTCATCTGCACATTTTACTCCGCAACTAGGATACGTCTCTTTTAATGGACACTGAAAACAATAAGGTGGGTGTGCAGCAGGAAAATCTTCAAGCACTGACGTGAATCGTTGTCGCCTTAATTTATGACCGGACATCGATAGTGCTCCTAATGTAATTCCATGATAACTGGTCCATCGGGATATGACTTTTGTTTTCGTCATGTTTCCTTGTTCTTGAAAATACTGAATAGCAACCTTAAGTGCTGTCTCGGTTGCTTCTGATCCACTATTAACAAAGAATACAGAATTTAAATCACCTGGCGCATAATGTGCTAGTTTTTCTGCTAGATGTTCTGCTGATTCACTCGTAAACTGCGAACGGTATACGAATGATACATGATTTGCTTGATTCCACATCGCTTCTGCAACTTCATGAACACCGTGACCGATATTACATGTGATCGCACCTGACGATCCATCAATATATTGCTTACCGTCTTTATCGTATAAATAGATTCCTTTACCATGACTGATAACAGGATAATCGCTTCCTAGAACCGGTTTGATGAGATGTGATTTTCTCATAAAAAAGGCTCCTTCCTCATGAGGGTTAAAAAGGAAATATCTTATTTAAAGCTATTTTCACAGTCTCTATCAAAAAGTTTAGCGAACAGCCTGAAACGGAGATCAACTTCCAATAGCAACAAAGTTTGCGAAAACAACCATATAAAAAAGATATTTCCTTACTCTACTGATGTTACAACTTAAAATAATTTTTCTTTAAAAACCTCGGTATGCTCATTAATTCTGAATAGGAAATCTTTGAATCTATCTTCTTTGTATCTATTAACATGAGTTGATCTTCAATCTCATCTACAATATGATCCTCTTGATATTCCATACCACAAGAAGAACAGGATACAGAAGGGATTACAGTTATTTGAACGGCTCTTGAACCATCCGGCAGTTCCCAATACCCTGTTAATCCTGCCTGCTCTGCTTCTTCACTCTCACACCATAAGCACTTCATGTTATCCTCCTCTCTATGCATTTCTTTGTTCTTCAGTAGTCGCTGAAATTCCTTCGTCTTTTGTCTGTTCAAACTTATATTTTTTCTCTTTCAATTCATCACGTTTATCACGCTTATCTTTTAATGAACTATGCTCCGGATTCGTATCATAATTTTCTCTTCGTTCAAGGCGTTTTAATCCTTTAGGAACAAGGTTGAACGCTTCATCGCTCATGAGCGCCGAAACTCCAATCGCAGGTTTGATGTGATCTGTTCCCATCACTTCATTGAAATAAGCATCCGCTCTGCCAGCTTGATAGTTTTGAGGCTCAGGATAAGAGGTAATCACTCCTTCAAAGTTACGTAGCACTACTTTTTCTGGTGATTGAGAGATAAGATAGTTTGGCTGAACAGCTATTTTCCCTCCGCCTCCAGGAGCATCTACCACGAACGTCGGAACAGCATAACCAGACGTATGACCTCGCAACCCTTCAATAATCTCTAAACCTTTTGAAACAGGTGCACGGAAATGTCCGATACCTTCAGATAGATCACATTGATAGATATAGTATGGTCTGACTCTAATCTTAACGAGATCATGCATCAGCTTTTTCATGATAGGAACACTATCATTGATCCCTGCGAGAATAACAGATTGATTGCCTACAGGGACCCCAGCATTCGCGAGCATTTCACACGCTCTTTTAGACTCTTCCGTAATCTCGATAGAGGTGTTGAAATGAGTGTTTAACCAAACCGGGTGATACTTCTTTAAGATGTTGCATAAATTCTCTGTAATTCTTTGCGGAAAAACTACCGGAGCACGTGTGCCGATCCTAATGATCTCTAGATGAGGAATTTCTCTTAAGTTCTTTAATATATATTCTAAGATGTTGTCATTAATTAATAATCCGTCGCCGCCTGAGATCAAACAATCTCTAACTTGTGGATTATTTCTAATATAATTAATGGCTGCATCCAATTGTTTCTTTGGTACACCCATACCGATCTGCCCAGAAAAACGTCTTCTCGTACAATAACGGCAATACATGGAGCACTGATTCGTTACAAGAAAAAGAACACGGTCAGGATAGCGATGTGTAAGACCTGGAACAGGCGAATCTTCATCTTCGTGCAAAGGATCTTCCAAGTCGTATTTCGTCTTTAAGATTTCCTTACCGATCGGAACGGACTGCATACGAATCGGACATCTAGGGTCATCTTGGTCCATGAGCCATGCATAATAAGGTGTAATGTTTAAAGGTATCGTCATCGTGGAAATTTTGACGCCTTCTTCTTCTTCAGGCGTCAAGTCAATGATGCTCTTAAGATCTTTTAAATTTCTGATGGTGTTAGTAAGCTGCCACAGCCAATCATTCCATTGCTCTTCTGTGACATCTTTCCATAATTCAAATTCACTCCAATGTTTCTTCGGTTTGAATAATCCATTCACTACAGGCATTCTAATGACCTCCTTTATTTCTACACTATTATTTCATGCAAGAAGCGTGCCAAGTTACAGAAATTTCAGAATATAACGATTAATACTATAGTTTATGCATACTCCTTTCAATGTGGGCCTTTAATTGAGAGGAATAAAACAAAAATGAACTGCCGAAAATTCGGCAGTTCATTTTTGTTTTATTTTATATTGCAGGGTTTGTCTCGGTACTCCTAGAATTTTTGCAGCTTGAAGAATATTGCCAGAAGTATGTTGGAGTGCCATCTCAATGATTTGTTTCTCATAATCTCCTAGCGCCTGTCTCAATGAAGGTATGGTTGTTAATTCTTGTCTTATTGCTACTACAGGTTCATTATTGATCGTTACATGTTTCGGAAGTAATGAAGCCTCGATTAATGAATCATCTTCAGCAAAATTCATACAGTGCTCAATCGCATGCTTGAGTTCTCGAACATTACCTGGCCAGGAATAACGTTGTATGAGCTTTTCAGCTTCAGGTGTGAATCCTCTTACCTTTTTGCCGAACTTAAGATTAAAGTGGTTGATAAAATGATTCACTAAGTAAGCAATATCTCTTTTTCTATCCCTTAAAGGTGGGAGTTCAAAATAAACAACATTCAATCGATAATAAAGGTCCCTTCGCAGCTTTCCTTTATCCATACAAACGTCAGGCCGTTCGTTTAACGCAGAAATAATCCTAACATCCACGCTTCGAGAAACATGACTTCCTATTCGCTCTACTACTCCTTCTTGAACGACCCTCAAGAGCTTTGCTTGTAGTTCAACAGGCATCGAATTGAGTTCATCTAAAAATAAAGTGCCTCCATCTGCCAACTCAAACACTCCTGGCCGATCAATGGCACCTGTAAAGCTGCCTTTAGTCGTACCGAATAAGATCCCTTCAAGCAGTGGCCCCGGAATCGCAGCGCAGTTTTGAACGACAAAAGGATGGGAAGCACGTTGAGAAGAATTGTGTATCGCTTGAACAAACATCTCTTTACCTGTACCTGTTTCTCCAAATAACATGATCGGCGAGTTGGTTTGAGAAGCTTGGTTACATTGTAGTTTAACCTCTTTTAGCTCGAAATCGTTCGTGATGATATCAGAAAAATGATAAGCAGCAAAAGGTTGATCTTTATTTGTTTTTTTCTTAACTTTCATCTTTTTTTGCAGATCGATCAGCTGTTCAGAAAGCACTTTTATTTTCGATAGATCTTTCGCTACCTCTACAGCCCCGACCAGTTCTCCATTCAACCAAAGTGGCAGCGTAGAATTCACCGTATCGATCTGTTTACCTTTGCGATTCGTGTAGGATTGATGTTCATTATAGATGGGTTTACCTGTTTCAATTACTTTGAGTAGTGTGCTCGTTTCCTTTGTTAGAGATGGAAACGCATCAAGTACATGATGATGATGAACCTCATCTGTTGTTAATCCATCTAATGCAGCCGCTACTGAATTATAAAAAATAGTGATTCCATCTGCATCCACGACATGAATTCCTTCATCAATCGTCTTTAAAATAGCATTTAGAGTTTCTGCCGTTTCTAATGATTTAGATATCAAAGTGATCACCACCAAGAGTGCTTAATTTTTGTCACTTATGCCTAAAATTCGGCACTCATACTGATAAATCCTTTACCCAAATGTTCATATCCTCGTATTTATCAAAAATCTTACAGTTGTTCGCGAGCCTTCCTTTATATTCATAGCTTTTTTGATGAAACACAGCATTCATTCCAAAAGATAGCGCTCTAGCGATCGAATAAGAACAATAGATGTTTCTTTGAAACAACTCTTTTTCAAGCTGGTCGATCAAATGCTTCATAAGACCAAACTTTCGGTGCTCGGGTGTTGTTGCACAATCTGTTATCTCCGCGTTGTTATACGTTTCGTTCACATCTGCAGAAGCAGCACTGACGATTCTATTTTCATGCTCAATTACACAAAAAAGAGTACCCGATTCGATCATCTTCCTTACATACTCTGCATCGTTCATAGGTGTTGGATACACTTCAAACACTTCTCCATAAAGCTCTGCTAGGGACTTTGCATCCTGAATGTCAGCCATCCTTAACAAATAGTTGCTCGGTAAAGGAAGATTTTTTGCCCCTTTTGGTATCTTTATGACATCACTTAAAATGCGATCTTCGTCCACCCAGTACTCACTGTTTCTTCTTTCTTTTTTTAAGTATTTGCACATTGCGAATGCTGATCCACCATTAAAGTAACCTTTAAACTCACCTTCGTTCACATAGCCAAGCTCCTGCCAATAAGAGACATCATCTACTTTGGATTTTACAATGATTTTATGAAAATTATTCTTTTGCGATTCTTCTTCAAGCCATTCTGCAAATAGAGTTACGTTACCTCGATAATCATCTGCTCTTAAGCGTTCGCTATAATAATCAAAACATGTATCTGCGATAAAATGAGTCTCTTTGATTTTTCTGTTCTCGTAATATGTAGTCTTCATTGTTTCGCCTCCTATAACTTCCTGTTTCATAATTTCCATAATAAATGCTTAAATTCCTGCACAAAAAACCACCCTCTCTATAGGGTGGTTAAGATCAAAGGCTATAAAATTTAGGTTGTTTTCGTATATTTGATGCTTTGACAGGAGTTGATTTTCCGTTCACACTTGCTCGGATTCCATAGGGCGTGCTGTGAGCCTCTTGCTGATTCACTCTTTTAAAAAACCATAAAATCAAATCACAAAGCTCTATGTGGAAGTCTCCAATTCAGTTTGAGTGACAACATTCTAAATACAACTAAAGAAACAAAAAGAATCATATATTCCACTGTGCTGTTCACTATGTTAAGGCCAACGACTAAACCGCCTAATAAAGCCCATACTGCATATATTTCTTCACGCAATACGACCGGCTTTCGACCAGCCAACACGTCACGAATCATTCCGCCTCCAATGCCTGTTAAGATTGCGGCAACGATAACCGCACTTATAGGATGATTCATGCTTGAAGCAGCGATCGCACCTTGAATCGCAAATGCTGAAAGGCCGATTGCATCAAAAAAGTGAAGGCTCCTCTTTGAAAATTGAATCATGCTCTCTGGCATAAAGAATACGATCCCCATAGAGGCAAGTGCTGATTTTAAAAGAAGCCCTTGCTCCCAAATCGAATCTACAGGGAGACCGATCAATACATTACGCAATATTCCTCCACCAAATGCCGTGACGAGCCCTAAAATAAATACGCCTAGAATATCATAATCTTCTTCCATTGCAACTAATGCACCTGAAATGGCAAATGCGATCGTTCCAATGATGTTTAATAAATCCCAAGTCAAACCCTTTCTTCCTCTCCAATCAATATGTTCCGTATTGAATCTTATAAGGTTCTCGGCCGACTGGCAAGCATTATTTTCTAAAACTTCTCAAAACATCTATCGTGCTGATCGGGACAGAACAGCTGCCAAGGTCTCCATGAAAAACTTCTCCGTTACGGAACCCATGAAAATCACTACCTGCTGTTTTTATTAAGGAGTGTTTATCTGCTAGATCTTCATAAAAGGCAACTTGCTTTCTCGTATGATCAGGGTGATTATACTCAAGTCCAACCAATCCTTTCTCTCTTAAGATTGGAATGAGTTCATCTGCTCCGTAAATGCCAGGATGAGCTAGTACAGGAACTCCCTTAGCTTTCTTGATCATTTGAATCGCTTCGATCGGAGAGATGCGGTCAGTTGAAGCGTAAGCAGGTTTTCCTTTTCCTAAATACTTTTCAAAAGCTTCAGGAAGAGATTTTACGATCCCTTTTTCCATTAGAATCTCTGCAATGTGCCCTCTTCCTACATTTCCTTTGCCATGTCTTTTCGCTTCTAACTCAGATTCCTTTACGTGGATTCCAAGGTTGTTTAAATTTTCAAGGATCATTCTATTTCTTTTATCTCTGACAGAAGTGAGCTTGCTTAATGCTTTTAAAAAATCAACATCTTCATAGTCAATAAAATAGCCTAACATATGAATATCTTGGCCGTCGTATAACGTACTTATCTCAATGCCTGGTATACAAGTAAAACCTTCATACTTTTTAGCTTCCAACATCGCGTCATGAATTCCATTGACTGTATCATGATCTGTGATCGCTATCGCGCCAAGACCTTTTTCAACCGCTCGCCTAATATTTTCAGCAGGAGTAAAAGTCCCGTCAGATGCAGTGGTATGTGTATGTAAATCGCTTTGTTTCATTTTCATCTCCTAAAAACATTTTTAATTACGGTACGTGAAATTTTATTTGGTGACTTCTTTTATGATTGGATTTTCATCATAGCTGATCCAATCACTCCAGCTGCCAGCATATAAAGCTTTATTCGTGATACCCGCTTCATCCATAGCCAGTATGTTAACGCAGGCCGTTACACCAGAACCGCAATATACAATAACAGGTTTGCATTCATTCATTCCACTATACTTCGCTTCTAGTTCTTGCCGGCTTTTCCACCAACCAGGCTTTTGCATATGACTTTCCCAAGGTATGTTTCTGGCACTCGGTATATGCCCTGCCTTATGATCGATAGGCTCGATCTCTCCTTTAAATCGTTTTGGTTCTCGTGCATCTATGATAAGAGTATCCTTATTGTTCATTTCATGAATGACGTCATCTTTATTCCTTAACATTTCATCTCTTACTTTTGGTGTAAAATGTGCAGGTTTTTCGACAGGCATTTTACTTGAGATGACATATCCTTTTTCTTTATAGTGTGTATAGCCGCCTTGCATGACATATACGTGATCGTGCCCTAAGTATTTCAAGATCCACCAAAGTCTTGCAGCCATGCTGCCTGATTGATCATCATAGGCGACGACAATTTTTTCTTGGTCAACTCCACAACGGCTAAAAAATTGTGATAGTATGTTTACGGAAGGTAATGGATGACGGCCACCATGGGTTGATACGGTGCTTGAGAGATGTTGCTCAAGATCAGCATAAATGGCACCTTCGATGTGATCGTTCTTATACAGTTCATAACCCTTTAAGGGTTCAGCTAGTGAGAATCTGCAATCAAAGATCACGATATCAGCACTGTTCACTTTTTGGTTCACCCATTCAGGACTTACGAAATTCGACATATTTGACCTCCTGTTTTATGAAGTAGTTCGTTATTTTAACTACATCTAGGGAAAGCTGTAACTATTAGAAAAGATAGAAAGAAGTGACGTACAGATGATACATAGTATTCCTAACGCATCCATCGTTTTGTTCGGAGCGACTGGTGACCTTGCACACAGAAAACTCTTCCCTGCTCTTTATCAATTGTATCAAAAGGGACATATGAAAGAGAACTTTTCTGTTGTAGGTGTTTCAAGAAAAGAATTCTCTCACGAAGAGTTTCAAACTGAAGTTATATCTGCTATTCATGAACATGCACAAGGTGCAGATCAACAAATCGTAGAAAAGTTTGCATCTCATTTTTATTACCTAAAGATGGATGTATCGAGTGAAGCGAGCTATCACGAGCTCGAAGAACTATTGAACGTACTTGATAGAGATTATCAAACAAACGGAAACCGCCTGTACTATCTTGCGATGGCACCAAAGTTCTTCGGAACGATTCCTACTTTCTTAAAGTCAGAAGGAATCACGAACACTGAGGGCTGGCAACGAATCGTAATCGAAAAACCATTCGGTAATGACTTGCCTTCTGCGACAAAATTGAACGAAGAGATTCAACAAAGTTTTAATGAAAATGATATTTACCGTATCGACCACTATCTTGGAAAAGAGATGGTTCAAAACATACAAGTGATCCGTTTTGGAAATGCGATCTTTGAATCCATCTGGAACAACAAGTATATTGACTCTGTTCAGATTACATCGAGTGAAACACTAGGTGTTGAAGATCGAGCCGCTTATTATGAAAAATCGGGCGCTCTACTTGATATGGTTCAAAACCATATGCTACAGATGGTCATGATGGTTGCAATGGAACCACCAGGTGAACTGAAACCTGAACATATTCGGGACGAAAAAGTAAAAGTTCTTCGATCCCTCCGCTTCTTTAATGAAGAAGAAGTGAAGAAGAATGTGATCCGCGGACAATATTCTGAAGGAACGATGAATGGAAAACAAGTACCTCGTTATTTGAACGAAGATAATGTTGACCCTGAGTCTAAGACTGAAACATTTGTAGCAGCTAAGCTATTTATTGATAATTTCCGTTGGACAGGCGTCCCATTCTACATCAGAACAGGTAAGCGCATGGCTGTGAAATCTACTGAGATCGTCATTCAATTTAAACAAGGTCCGATGGCACTCTACCATGCCAACACAGAAAATTATCAGCCTAACTTATTAAGAATTCATGTTCAACCAGATGAAGGTGTTAGCCTTACACTTAATGCCAAACCAAAAGGTGATACTCCTGATCTCTTACCGATCGATATGACTTACAACAACAATAATACGGCAGAAATGAATTCACCTGAAGCATACGAGAAGCTTCTGCACGATTGTCTTCTAGGTAATTCCACTTATTTCACACGATGGGACGAAGTTGCACTCAGCTGGGATTTTATTGACCGCATCACAAAATCTTGGGCTGAAGGAACAGGAGCTCCGATCACAAATTATCCATCAGGCAGCATGGGACCCATCGAAGCAGACGAACTTTTAAAAGCTGATGGGCATTCTTGGTGGGAACCTACAAAAGTTAGAGAGGAATGTTAGTACATGAAAATATTTGATGTTTCGTTACCGATTTTTGAAGGAATGCCAGTCTATAAAAACAAGCCTGAAAAACAACCAGAGTTCAACACAGCACAAAATGGTCATGTAACCGAAACACGTATTTCTATGGATGTTCATACAGGAACACATGTGGATGCTCCTCTGCACATGGTTCCTGGTGGAGATACGATTGAAACCCTTCCGATCGAAAAACTCGTTCGTAAAGCTAAAGTAATCGACCTTACAAGTTCCACAGGTTTCATTTCCGCTGAAGATCTGGCTGATAAAGATATTCAAAAAGATGATTTTGTCCTATTTAAAACAAAAAATTCCTGGGACACAGAATTCAATTTTGAATTTATCTACGTTAACAGTGATGCTGCTAAAGTATTGGCTGAAATCGGTGTAGCAGGTGTTGGAATCGACGCTTTAGGTGTAGAGAGAGCACAAGAAAATCACCCAACTCATAAACAGCTTTTCCAAAACAACATCATTATTATAGAAGGACTTCAGTTAAAGGACGTTCCTGAAGGTGAATATTTAATGGTGGCTGCTCCTCTTAAAATAAGAGGGCTAGATGCATCACCTGCAAGAATCGTACTCATTGAACAATAATAAAAACAAGGGCTTGCATATATTTTCATGCAATGCCCTTGTTTTTTTTACTTTTTTTTCTATTCTAAAGCAGGTTTTAATGGTTGCGTTGGTTTAGGGTCTTTTTTCTCTTCGTCTCCCCCACCCTTTTCCTTTTCTGGCTTGATAGCAAAAAATGCAGCTATCGCACCAACCATACTCACACCTGCGGAAGTGTAGAAAACAATCTCATGTGACTGTTTCATCAAGATAGCATAGATGGGAGGTCCGAGCGCGACACCAACAAACCTCATCGAACTATAGATCGAGGTTATCGTCCCTCTCGCCTCTTTTTCAATTCCTTCTGTAATAAGGGCATCTAAACTCGGTAGAGCAGCACCAATCCCTATACCAGCCACAAATAGAGCACCTAAAAGAAAATAGACGTTCTCTGTAAACGTGATTAAAAAGACTGACCCGCCTAACAACGCCATAGAGATAAACGTACACCACTTCATGACGATTTTATTTTGTTTGATCTTCTTTCCTGCAATAAAGGAGGCTATGGAAAGTGCTAATAACGGTACAGCGATTACTAATCCTTTCATAACACCCTTCACACCATATTTCTCTTCTAATATAGTCGATAGATAAAACAAGATACCAAACAGGACAAACATGATAATGCCACCGATTAAGAATATGGCGAACAGCCATCTTCCTTCGTTATGAAAAATTTTCTTTACGTTTTTAAGATATTCTTTAAAAGGTTGTTGTTCTTGTTCCTTCTTTGGGACTTTGACTAAGAACATGACTAACAAAATAGAGAGAACACAAAACACAGGAATCAGCCAAAACGGTAAAAACCATACGATTGTTGCAAGAAATGCCCCTAGGATAGGACTTAATACTTTTCCAACTGTATTGGATGTTTCGATCAACCCTAAGCCAGAACTGACTTCCTTTTCATCTTTAAACATATCTCCTACTAATGGTAGGACAACGGGTGCTGCACCTGAAGAGCCAACACCTTGAAAAAACCTTCCGATAAGTATAAAAGTAAACGCATGGTCGGATTGCCATGCAGCCCAGCCACAGATCAAACCTCCGATTCCAGCAATAAAAAGACTAGGAATGATTACTTTTTTACGGCCAAAACGGTCAGACAGATATCCAGCGATCGGAATCAACAAGATGGCAACGATCGAATACACCGTAATGATTAAAGAAACTTGAAAAGAGCTGATGTTAAGTTCTTTTCCGATCTCAGGCAAAACGGGTATCAGCATAGAATTCCCCAAAGTCATAACAAGGGGAATGGATGCGAGTGCAAGTAAGTCCCACTTTTTCTTTGCTTCCATAATTTCCTCCAAAACCGTACTATTACATCTTTAGTATTGTAAAAAGTCATAAAACCATACAAGAAAATCCACCCATTGACTCATGAAAGCAAATAAAGCTACACTAATGGCAACGTTTCATTTGTTAATCGTGCGAAATGTAGAAAGGAAGTTAATTTTTGTGGAACATTTATTAAACAGCAAAGCTAAAGACATTCAAATTTCAGGAATTCGTAAATTCTTTAATGAAGTTTCTAAGTTCCCTAACGCGATCTCATTAACATTAGGACAACCTGACTTTCCAACTCCTATGCATGTTAAAGAAGCAGCCATCAGAGCGATACATAATAATCAAACGGTATATTCTCATAACGCAGGGTATATAGAGCTAAGAGAAGCTGCCTCTTCTTTCTTACAAGAAAAATATTCCCTTCATTATGATCCTGCTTCAGAAATAATCGTAACAGCCGGGGCGAGTGAAGCGATCGACATAACCTTGCGAACCATCTTAAGTGAAGGTGATGATGTTCTTCTTCCTGCTCCCATCTATCCTGGTTATGAACCCGTAATTACCCTTTGCGGTGCGAATACTATCTATATTGATACAACACAAACAGGTTTTAAAGTGACGCCCGAACTAATTGAAAAACATATAACAAAAAAGACGAAAGCCATCATCATTCCCTCTCCTTCTAATCCGACAGGTATTGTTTTAGAGGATCATGATTTACAGGCTCTTGCTCACTATTTTTCTAATAAAGAAATCTTTGTAATATCTGATGAGATCTATAGCGAACTAAAATACGAAGGTGAACATCGATCGATCGCGAACTATGAAGGCATGCGTGAAAAAACATTTGTTATCAACGGACTTTCAAAGTCACACAGCATGACCGGTTGGAGAATCGGATTGCTTTTCGGACCAAGTAATCTCATGCAGCATGTTTTGAAAGTTCATCAGTATAATGTCACATGTGCTTCAACCATTTCTCAAGCCGCTGCGATCCGGGCATTAACAAAAGGCAAGAATGACGCGTTCGATATGCGTAACGCTTACAAAGAACGGTTAGATTATTGTTACGATCGACTTCACGAGATGGGGTTAACGTTCGAAAAACCAAATGGGGCATTTTATCTCTTTATTTCGATAAAAAAATATGGACTCTCCTCTTATGATTTTGCTTTAAAGCTTTTACAAGAACAAGAAGTGGCTGTAGTACCAGGTGATGCTTTTACAGTTATCGGAGAAGGATATGTACGAATCTCCTATGCGGCTTCGCTAGAACAGTTAAAAAAAGGTATGGATGGCATAGAAAACTTTATAAATTCCCTTACGTAAACTGCCCTCAAACTGGGCAGTTTTTTCGAATAAGTTAACATAAACATATTACGGTTAATTTAAAGTTCCTGAATAAGAACTTTAATTAGAAAAAAACTAAAATTAATTTATTCAAAGGATGCGTTTTTGTGAAGTTAAAAGCTATATTAAGTCACTTATCTATACGATCTACCATTGAGGATGACCTAGAGATCACCGGCATTACATCCCACTCTAAAAAAGTTAAGCCCGGAAACTTGTTTTTTGCGATCTCAGGTGTTCAAGCTGATGGCCATCAGTACATACAAGAGGCGTTTGATAATGGTGCAGCAGCTGTGATCGGTGAATATGATGAGAACATCGGTCCTGGTGTTTATATTTACGCTGAAGAAACGAAGCGTTTATTAAGTCTAGCTGCTTCCTACTTTTATGAAGAGCCCTATAAGAAACATAAGATGACGGGTATTACAGGAACGAACGGAAAAACAACAACATCCTTTTTATTACAGCATATCCTCCATGTTCACGGTATGACTTCCGCTCTTCTCGGTACGGTATATCATTATATCAATTCTGAAATTGTGAAAAGTTCACACACGACACCAGATCCTGTTACTCTACAGAAGATGCTCTTAGAAAGTAATGATGATGTAGTTGTTATGGAAGTGAGTTCACATGGGATCGAACAGAATAGGATTGATGGGATTACGTATGATCAAGCGATCTTTCTCAATTTAACTCACGATCATCTTGATTATCATGGAACGATGGAATCATATTTCCTCTGTAAATCTAAATTATTTTCATATTTGAAGAATAGAGGAACGGCAATCATCTGCAGTGAAGGTGAATATGGCAAGCGGTTACGGGATGAACTGCGGTCAGAAAATGACTTGCAGATTTGGACCTATGGTAAACGAAAGTCTGATGATTTTTATATTGAAGACGTCGGAATAGATTCTTTTAACCTTGTACATGAAACACTACAGGTAACCGTTTCGTTACCATTACCAGGAGAATATAACGCCCTTAACACGACTGCCGCGATCGCCGCTGCTTTAGATTATGGGATTCCTATAAAAAACTCTGTTGAATATCTAAAAAGCTTCGGTGGAATCCCTGGTCGCTTTGAAGAGATCACACTTCATAACGGGACAGAAGTGATCGTGGATTATGCGCATACTCCTGATGGAGTCTCTCAAGTGCTTGAAGCAGCGAGTAAAAAAGCGGGAGACAGACCTCTTTATCATGTATTTGGATTTAGAGGAAACAGAGATCTATCAAAACGGTCTGATATGATTAAGATCTCTTTAGAGTACAGTACGAAGACTGTCTTAACGGTAGATGATTTGAACGGTATAGATCGTGATCAACTTCTTCTAGAAACAAAAGAAGCGATCCCTAGATCTTCTCACCAACCTGTAATCATAGGAGATCGGACTGATGCTATATTCTTTGCTCTAAAAGAAGCTCCAGCAAACTCAGTAGTAATCATAACGGGTAAAGGACCTGAAAAGTATAAAGAAGCTTACAACCATCCTTCAACCTCTGATCTTGCTTCTGTAGAGCTGTATCAGACTTTAAACAAACCGACTTTCATATAAAAAATAGCAATCCTTATAAAAAAACAGCATCCTCATCAATGAGGATGCTGTTCTTATTTTTAAAAAGTCTTTTTGAAATCTTAGTTGCATTGGGATGTAGTTGGTCTTCGTTCCAAGTGCTTGCTTTCCACGAATCTATCGAGTACATGTTAAGATTATTCTTCAAGTTGTTCAAACTTTGATAAAGATTGATTTAATTCTTGAATTTTTGCCTCTAGATCGCCAGGCTTTTTCAATTCTTCAAAGTAGGAAACTACCTGATTTACAATGTAAGTCTTTGCTTCTTTTTCTGTGTTAACTAACACATCTTCATAATGCTGTGTAAGCTTTTTATCAGCTTCTACCAACCAATTCTCCACTTCATGATCTATCTCATCCACAAGATGATTTTTCAGCTCGTTCGAACCACTTTGTTCAAAGAACTGCTTCGGATTTTTAAAATATGATAACCATTTCTTAAGTTTCGTTTCATCCTTATTTTCAAAATCTAAGGAAAAGGATGGTGTTTTAAATTGATTCCCTGTTTCAGTTCTCTCCTGTAAACTCACACCTTCTTGAGCTGCTTTAGAGATCAGATGCTCCATTTTATCTTTCATCTCTTTTTGTATCCAATGATCTAATCGTAATGAACAGGCTTTAAATTCTTGGTGCAAATCGTGTGAGATCTTTGCGTGAAGTTCTCTTATACATTCAGCTAACGCATTCTTAGAATTTTGAACCGCAGCTGGATGGATCGTTTCTTTATAAAAATCATGATAACGAATCAATACACGCTGTTTTATATAATAGAGAAGTTCTTTTTGTTCTTGCAGAAATTGTTTTTTCGATATACTAATGTAATCATTACTGAAATCAACTAACGTGTTCTCTCTCTTTTGAAGACTCTCTAAATACTCGTCTTCTTTCTCCATTCTTTGAACTGTTTCTTTGATCATATTTTCTATGACCACGCTTGCGTGTTTTAAAGATGATCTTGCACTCTTGATCATTGCGTTTTCTAACTCATGTTCGATGTAATGAGTTAAGCTAGATGAAAATGCAGCAAAACCACTTTCTGCACGCTTACTAGGAATCAGTTCGTTTTTACTAGAAACCGGAAATAATCTTGGATTTCGGATACCAAATGTCAGAAGATTGCTCTTCACATGATGTACGACATCGTTCTTGTCTTCTTCCGTTTCAGCTAGATCGGCAGCATTGATCGCAAAGAACATCTTATCTGATGAAAAAGTATCTTTAATTCTTCCTAACTGGATCAAAAATTCGCGGTCTGCATATGAAAATGCATGGTTAAAGTACGTAAGATAAATGATGATATCTGCATGCTTCATGTATTCAAACGCGACTTCAGTATGGCGAGAATGAATCGAGTTAGCTCCTGGTGTATCAACGAGCACAAGACCTTTTTCTGTTAACGGACAGCTGTAATAAATCGTGATTTTTTTAATGAAACAAGCTTTTGTTTCATCTGCAGCATATTCGCCAATCTCAGAAATTTCTTTATTTAGTACATTGCCTAGCTGTTCTCTCGCCCATGCGTAGCCTGCTTTGTATGAAGCCAGTTCCTTGTCTGATGAATCCAATAAATCGTTCAATTCTTTATCTGTTGTTTTTAAGACATTGTTAAGCTCTTGTTTTAGTTCTTCTTCACTCTTCATCTCAATCATGATCGAACCATGGTGGTGATCACGATCTGGGCATCGTATCTCATTAATTGCAGCTGTCGTAGGGTTTGGTGAGGAAGGTAGAATACTTTCACCGAATAAAGCGTTGGCAAACGATGATTTACCAGCTGAAAACGCACCAAAGAGAACCATCGTAAACGATCGCTTATCTAGTCTCTTCTGCAGCTCTTCCATCTCTGACGCTAAGTGTGAAAGTCCTCTGATCGGCTTTAGTATAGAAGCGGCTATTGATAACTTTTCGGTTTCTTTCAAGAGAGAATCATTACTTGAATGTAACGTAACGTTATGTTCCTCTTCATATTGCTCCTTCAAGTTTTCAATTGGTTCTTTTTCAAACTTTTTCTTAAACATCTCGATAGATAAAGGCTGATATTCAGCAAGAAACTTTCTTTCAAATTCATATACAGATCGAACACCCGATAAATCAGCATACAGTATCTCATGAAGTTCATGTTTTTGCTCATCCCAATTTTCTGCGATCTCTTTTTCCTGCTGCAGCGTTTTTATCTCATCCTCTAACCTATTCAACTCTTCTTTTAAGTTGGATAACTCACGGCCAACTTTTATATTTAAACATGCTTTTACAGAATTTATACAATTTGTAATCTGGTGACGGGCTAGTCTTTTCACTTCATTTGAAATGTTGTTGCAATAGTTTAAAAGACCTTGCCCTTGAGCTGAAAGACCTGGTGTAACGAATGAATGTAACATTTCTTTATTTACTTTAACAGGTTCCCAATCTGGGAGGTTATGGTCCACTTCTTTTTGAAGAGTGCTTACATAGTTTTGCGCATGCCAGTTGATATGAGCGTCGATCGACTTTTGTAGTTTTTCTGATAAATCTTTTGTTCGATCGTTTCGTTCTTGTTCTGTTTTTTGTTTAGAGAAGAAAATCCCTACTTTAAAGTCTTTTTTAGCAGATTCGATAAACAAGCCTGCGCTTTCTCTTGTCTCATAGGGCATTAATTGCGCAGATTCTAAAATGTTAACAAGTTGGTTCTTAACACTTTCCTCTTTTTCGATGATAACCTGTTCTTTCTGTGATAGTCGTTTTAAAAGATCTTCATGTTCTTTAGAAAAAGAAGCTAATCTCTGACTTACAACATCAATAGTTGCTATACCTTCTTCTGTTCTTTCTACATAGTCATGCACAAAATGCTGAAGCTGATTATTCACTTGTTTTAATAGAAGAGCATCTTTGTTTTGCTCGATTCTTTTGATATAAGCCATAAGAGCAGTTAGGTCATTATGAGCAACATTTTGTTTCTTAACACTTGTGAAAAAGATATGTTCTTTCGGTATTCCATGAGATTGAAAAGAGTCAAAAACGTTTTCTTTAAAAGCTGTAAACTTCAACTCTTCTTCACGATGCTTATCAATTTGGTTAACGATTAGGCGGACATCTTTTCCTCTCTGAATCAAAGATGAAATGAATGCTATGTTCGTCTCAGAGAGTATATGGTTATAGTCCATTACATAAAAGATCAGATCAGCTAAATAGACAACGTTTTCAGTCGCTTTTTTATGGAGCGGATCTGTAGAATCGATTCCTGGTGTGTCGTAGTATGCTATATTCTCTATATTCTCTGTATCCTCTTCATTACCGCCGTAATAGATCTCGATCGCCTCAACTAGTTCGGCATCTTTACATAGTTCTTTTATTTCATTTACGTCATAAGGATGCTCAAAAGTAACCACTTCTTTACTTTTGAGCTGAACAACCGCTTTTTCCTCTCCCTTGACCATTTTGACGATGTTTGCACTTGTAGGAATTGGAGAGGATGGAAGAATTCCTGTTTGAGAAAGTGCATTGATCAAGCTTGATTTTCCTGCAGAAAAATGGCCGCAAAAAGCTATAGCAAACTCTTCCTTCGCTACTTTAAGGAATAGTTTGCTTAATTGTTCTTCTTCTTTTCGATTGTTCATTTTTTGGAATGCTTCATATAAATCGATCAATCTTTGTTTTTCTGTTATCAATAATTCTTTTTCAGTTGACTTCATCGTATCCACCTGTCTTCAATACTGTATCACTATCCACTTTACCATATATATGATAGCGATTTCACCATTGATTATCTATTCTCTTGGAATCCGAATGAGTTTATTTTGAAGTAGATTTAAAAAAATACGCCATGAAGTATTCATCTTCAAACTCACCTTCTATGATCACCTGATCTTTTTGTTTCCCTTCTATAATAAAACCGGCTTTCTCATAAACCTTTACTGCCTTCTCGTTTCCGGAGAAAACAGTAAGCCATATCTTATGTAGGTTATTTTTCTCACCCCACCTTAACGTATGAGCCAGCAGTTCTTTTCCTATTCCTAGACCTTGAGCCTCGGGATGAATCCAAGTTCTAAAGACACCGGTGTGTCTTTTCATTTGAAGTTCACCTTTTAGTACTCTAGCTATACCTACTACCTTTCCGTTTCGTTCGACCGCTGTGTACAAATTACCCTTACGCTTAACATCAAGAATAAACTCAACCTCTTCTTCAACTGAATGAGGCTCCTCTTTTTGAAGATATCTACCTGCTTTTACGATTGCTTCTACGTGTCGAGTAATATCTGCTGCATCTTTTTCTTCTACGGGTCTTAAGGTGATCTCTTCACCATTTTTCGCTGTAAAGAAGAAGTTATCCCCATTCGGCATGATTTTTATTCCTCCAAGTGTTGTGTTGTGATTGTATTATTATGTCTTCTTTACAGGTTGTCATTCATCAGGAAAAATAATGATGAGTGAGTATAATGGTTGATTGATCAATCTCAGCAATACCAAACGAGAATTGTTTCTGCCTTCTTTTATCTGTTGGCGAACCGGGATTAAAAAGTATACTATCACCTTTTTCTTCATGAAAAGGAATGTGGGAATGACCGAATATGATCAGATCAGCTCCATCTCTTTGACATTCCCTGTATGCACGTTCAGGTGTCGATCTTCCCTTTCCAAGATGACCATGAACCATCGCAACCTTCACATTCTCAATATCTACAAGTACTTTATCAGGAAGAGTACTACTCCAGCTACCCTGATCTACGTTACCTTTCACTGAATAAACAGGTGCAAACGTTTTAAGTTCTTCGTATACAGATTTCGCCGTCCAGTCTCCTGCATGAAATATGTAATCGATATGCTTCCTTAAAATATCTAGAATGGGTTCAGGAAACGCCGTTCCTTTTTTAGGCATGTGGGTATCAGAAATGATTAATATTTTTTTCAATCCTATCATATTCCCTTCATTATGAGCTGTTAGTTTGAAATCAGTGTTTTTTGCTGTGAAATAGAAACATTATATTATTAATTTCATCATAGCTTTGGTCCAATACAAAAAAAGCAAGGGAAAACTTCTCCCTTGCTTCCTAAAGTCTTATCTGTTTTTGAAATCTTCACGAACACGTTTTTGTGAACGATATGATTGATCACGGCTGCCGCTGCTACTGCGGTTTCCACCATCGCGAGAACCACTGCGCTCGCCTTTAGAGTATCCAGAACGGCGATTATCTCTTCCGCCTCCACCCTCTCTTTTAGGGCCTCCTCCAGAACGTCTACGATCAGAGAAACGATTATTAGGACGTCTCTTTTTAACTGATAGTGGCGGCTCATCTGTAAGATTGATCGGAGTCATATCAGGTTCTTTTGTAAGAAGCTTAAGCGCTGCAGCTAAAAGTGTAACAGAATCGTTCTCTTCTAGTAACTCAACTGCTGTTTGCTTATAACCGTTAAAGTTATCTTGCTCAACAACTTCCATCAGCTTTTCAAGCGTGATTTGCTGTTGTCCTTCCATTGCTTCTGAAACAGAAGGAATCGCACGTTTTACCATTTTACGCTTTGTGATTTTTTCGATCGTGTATAGGTGATCGATTTCACGCGGCGTGATAAATGTTAATGCATAACCTGTTTTTCCTGCACGGCCAGTACGTCCAATACGGTGAACATAGCTTTCTGGATCTTGAGGAATATCGAAGTTATAAACGTGAGAAACACCAGAGATGTCAAGACCACGAGCAGCTACATCAGTTGCAACAAGAACTTCGATCGTGTTGTTCTTAAACGCACGTAACACTTTGTCACGTTTTGCTTGCGGAAGGTCACCGTGAATTCCTTCAGCTGAATATCCACGTTTGCTTAATGCTTCAGACAATTCATCTACACGACGCTTCGTACGTCCGAAAACGATCGCAAGCTCTGGAGAGTGAATATCCATGAAACGGCATAGCGCATCAAACTTTTGACGTTCTTTTACTTCAACATATTCTTGCTCAATGTTCTTAACTGTCATTTCAGAAGCTTTTACTTTAATAAGCAAAACATCCTTCATGAATTTAGCAGCCAAGTTTTGAATCTGCTTAGGCATTGTTGCAGAGAAAAGCATCGTGTGACGTTCTGTAGGAACGTTTTCTAAGATCTTTTCAATGTCTTCAACGAATCCCATGTTAAGCATTTCATCCGCTTCATCAAGCACAACTGTATGAACGCTATCAAGCTTTAATGTTTTTCTATTGATGTGGTCTTGCACACGTCCTGGTGTACCTACTACGATGTGTGGACCATTTTTTAATGCTTTAATTTGTCGAACAATGGATTGTCCACCATAAATCGGCAATGTTTTAATCCCTTTAAATTGACCGATTTTGTTGAGTTCTTCTGCTACTTGAACAGCTAACTCACGTGTTGGAGCTAATACGATTCCTTGAACGAATCGTGATCTAGTATCCATTTTTTCGATTAGCGGTATACCAAACGCAGCTGTCTTACCAGTCCCTGTTTGTGCCTGGCCAATAAGGTCAGTCCCCTTAAGTGCTGTTGGAATGGTATCACGCTGAATCGGTGTTGCTTCCTCAAATCCCATATTATTAATGGATTGAAGCAACTCAGGACTTAGTCCTAGTTCTTGAAATGTTGTCAATGTTCTATCTCCTTTTCTGTGACGAAAAAGGTTTTACGATAACCTCGTGGATCCGGCATGGTTTGTAATGTTAAGCTGCCGGCCAATTTGTTTTTTCAAAATACATCATGATTTGCACATAAAATAGCATTTCCTTATAACATATTGATGGGAAATGCTTAGCCATGTGAATATGCGTAAAAATTAAACGTTAATAGTTACAAGGCTATCCGTAATTCAAACTTGTTCCGTCCATATATATTCCGTTGTTAAACTTATCACGTAAACCTAATAAATGCAACTCTTTACATTTAGAAGTGGTGTTTAAAGTTTATTCACCCCACTCTTTAAACATGTGATGTTTCACTTCGACGCTATTATTCTAACCAATGGGGTTTTAGATGAAACGTCTTTTCTTTTGTTATAAAGAATAAATTTTAAAAAGCATCACACGCTAACAGTATTATCTCTTGTATGAAAGAAGGACCTCTCATGGATCAAAATTGGGTTTCTGTTATTCCGTTCTTAGTGGTAATCCCTATAGCTATCAAGACTAAACAAGTTCTCCCAGGTTTGATCGCTGGTCTTTTGACCGGCTCATACCTTCTCCACCCAACTCTTGTGGGTGGTCTAGAGAAGATGGTCCAATTTCTAGTCAAAGGGCTTGTAGACCCTAAAAACATAAAAATATTAGTGTTTTTGTATGCTTTTTCCGGACTCATTTCCATGATTAAACTTTCTGGTGGAATCAAAGGCTTTGTAGAAGAAGCTTCTAACAGGATCGAAACAAAAAAAGGGGCTTTGTTGCTTACTTATGTGTCTACGATCGGCACTTTTGCTGCTCCAAGTTTTCGTTTCGTCACGATTGCTCCGATTATGAGAGCTCTTTTAAAAAAGGTAAAGATGTCTACCCAAGAGCTCGGCTTTGTCATTGAAACAACAGCAACTCCCATCATTGTGTTGATACCAATCGCTACCGCTTTTGTTGGATACATGACTTCTATTGTAGATATCTCGTTGAAAAACGAAAACATTAACGCAGATCCATACTCTCTTTTTATACAAAGCATCCCGTTTAATTTTTTCTCTTTTGTCATGATCATCGTAGGGGTATACCTCAGCTTCTTTCACCATTCAAAATCAACAGAAGAAACAGATCCTAAAGATGTTGGAGAAAGTGAAGAGGACGACTGGCATAGTTGTGATCCTGCCGTTAATAGAGAACTTCCGAACAAACCATTGAACTTACTCATTCCGCTCATCTTAGTCGTCTTCCTTACTCTATTGTTAACATGGTGGGATGGTTACAAAAAAACGAAAGGTAGTTTTTTTGAGGCTTTCATTTCAGCAGACGTTATGGATGCGATGCTGATCGCTCTGTTGTTTACAACCATATTCACGTTTCTTTTTCTACGATTTCAGAAAATGAAAACGGGTGATCTGCTGAATGGATTTATTTTCGGTGGCAACGAATTAATGAGTGTTATCGTGCTGTTAGCTGTTGTTTGGGGCTTATCGTCTGTTACTGAAGAACTTGGTTTCTCTGCTTTTGTAACACGATACGCAGGATGGATCCCTGGATCAGTTATCGTACCATTGCTGTTTATCTTCGGTTGTGCCGTCTCCTATTTTATCGGATCTGCCTGGGGTACGTGGGGAATATTAATGCCTCTAGGTGTATCAATGGCAGGAGTGGCAGATGTTTCTCTGCCGCTTGTGATTGGAGCGGTCTTTGCAAGTGGGACATTCGGAGCATTCGCTTCACCGTTAAGTGATGATACGAATACGATTGCCCGTATTTTAAACCTATCTGTTATCACCTATGCACGATACAAGTTAAAACCTGCACTAATTGCTGCTGGCATAACAGCGGTACTATACGGAGCAACTGTATTCTTCATTTGAACCTCCTGATTTAGGAGGTTCTTTTTTTTCCTTCTTCTCTTACTTTATCTATCACTTCTTGATAGCGATCTCGAGACCATGAATGATAAGAAGGGTGTGGTACACCCTCTATAATGGTTAACCTCTCTTTGTTAGACAGTTTGTTAACGTATTTTTCTGCAAATCTTCCGCATGGAACGATGACCGTGTTTTCTTTAAGCAGTGAGGTTAACCTACTTTCGAATTGGTTTAATAGCAATTGATCGAAATGAGCTCTCGCTTCGTCTTTATAGACTTTTACCGAACTCGTTCTTACTGCTTCAGCGACTTTAATCTCATCTCTATATCTGTTGACAAAAGTATGATCGGGAAATGCAGCACCTTGCAAAGGAAACGGACAAACATTAACGATTCCAAATACCGTCTTCTTTTTTTCGTCTATGTACTGTTTTAACACCTTTCCCATCGGAGGACTATCTTCGACTGCAAATAATTCTTTTGCCATCGATCTGCCTGAGAGACCGGCCAAAGGTACTCCAAATTTGATTTCCTCTTTATGAGGCGATTCTAAAATAAATATCATATTCGTATGTTCAGAAATTAAATCTTGAACACGATATCGTTCTGATGCTTCTTCAAAAAATGAATGAATGTCCACCAAATCTGCCTCCTTCAATCGTAAATAATTGTGCTTTCTTTATTCGTGTGCCACAATATCATCATTACTTTAAAGACATTCTTAAGGAGTGAATATACTTTGAAAATCATTATGAATGAAGATACTGCAAATTATGTGATCAATGACCTACAAGCATCATCGGACGAATCCATCCGTTTTTTCGTTCGCCTTGGAGGATGCAGCACGGTTCAAGACGGCTTTTCATTAGGACTTACAAAAGATACACCAAAACATCCTGCTGCTGAAATCGTTGTAGAAAATCATAAATTCTTCATCGAGCAAGAAGATGAATGGTTCTTTGACGGAAACGATCTAACGGTTTCCATTACGGATGGAGAAATTAAATACGATTTTAACGAGAACAAAAACTAGGCTATATGAACTTTTGAAGTTCCTGGATTCTTCCTTCTCTTTTCATGATCTCTACTTGCTTATCCCCGATAAGGTCAAAATGGGGGTAAGCATCTCGTTCATGAATCCACTCTTCCTTTAAACCGTAAGTTCTTCCCCACTCAGATAATCTTTTCCGATCGTTACAACCTACTTTTGTTACACTCTTTGCTGTTGGAAATCGTGAATCATACCAAAAATGGGTGAGAAATGCGATGTTACCCATTTCTACTTCATCTTTCCATCTTTTTAAGTCAGCACGCTTTATTCCGAAAGCCATTATTCTGCTGAGCTCATTTCTACGTAGGCTTCATGCCAATCAGGAAAATATTTTTTAATAGAGATCGGTCGAAAATTTTCTTTTTTTACACAAACATGAGTGGATTCGCCTATAACACATAGCTCTTTTTGATCGTTAAAGATCTCATAATAATAAACAACCTTGATTCCTGAATATTCTTTTACAGCTGTTTTAATATGGGCTTTTTGTCCATAAGTTAATGGCCTTTTATACGAAGCTTGAATATCTGTTACGGGAGAAAGTATACCTTCCTTTTCCATGTCTGCATATTTAAACCCCAAATGTTCAATCAACTTTGTTCTTCCAATTTCAAACCATACCAAATAATTTGCATGATACACGACACCCATCTGATCTGTTTCCGCATATCTAACATCAACGCTATTTTCAACAAATTTCATAAATAATCTGTTTCCCTTCGTGTTGTCTTTTCTTAACACTTTAGTAGAAAATGAAAAAAAAGACCAGCAATATGCCGGTCTTTCTCTTATTGAAGGTCGTTACCTTCTCTATAAGCCTTTTCTTCTTGAATCTCATTTTGAAACTGCTCTATGGATTCTTGTCTATGTTGATTCTTCTCTTTGATCTGCTCTTTTTGGCTTGCAGTCAGTTCTGTGTTAGCCGCAGTCTGATTAGCTTCAGAAATATTTTGTTCTGTGTTCTGAACCATTTGTTCTAATCGTTCAACGTTATTGCTTCTATCGTCTCGGTTTGGTTTGTTCATGATGATTCTCCTTTGTAAAAAAAGTTCGTACCATCATAGTTTGTACTAATCACCAATGGGATTATTCTTTAATTTTTTTGTAATAAGATCGGACTCATGTTTTGAACGCTGGATTGACATAGTTCAGACAGGTATTTCCAATATTCCACTACACTATCATCTTCAAGATTTTTCATCGTAATCTCAAGCCATGCTAACTCTTCGGCGAGCCTAATCGATGAACCAATCCAATATTTTTTATTTTTCACTGTTATTTGAAATGGTTCTTCAAATCGAAACGGAAGATAGAATCCTTCCGTGTTCGGATGCAGGATAATATGCTGATAAACGGTTCCTTTTGTAAGCTTGGCATAGAACAAAAATACCCCATCATTTTTTGCTGCGGCTTTTTTTAACTTTTCTAGCGTTTCTACATTTCCTAGTTCCATCGTTGTAATTTCTTTATCCCAGTTCAACTCTTCACGAAAAGGAACAAGATGCCCTAATCGCTGCATTTCAATCTCTAACTGACGATATAAATAATCCTGATCATCTTTGTTATGTGATACAGGTAATGGTTTGACAGATGCCGTGATCAAACGTACCCCTCCTAATTCTTTCACTACATACACTTTTTCGACAAAATCTTTCGTATATGGGAGTCAAAAGAAAAATTATGGAGAGGTAATTTTTACAAGGGAACCTGTTATTTTCCTTTAGGTGGTACATAATCTGCATGATCGCGCGACTTATTAGCCATCTTTTTTCCATTATTACTGTTGCTCTCACGCGGCTGAGTGCCAATATGATTTGGTACGAAGTCTTCTGGAAAACGTTTTGGATTACTCAAAGGTCCAACCTCCTTTCGTCTTCTTTATACTTTTCCATTAATCAAAATCAACTATTCATAAGTAAAGTGGCAATTATTTATTTGAAGTCTGATTATTTCGATTTTATCTTGGCTATATTGGTACTATCCCAATAAAGAGGTGCCGTGATGAGGAAAAATAGAAAAATGAATTTCAGAGAGCTCGTGAACGAGAACAAAAGACAATTGTTGAAAGATGAGTCCTATATTGAACAACTCGAGATCAAACTCGACGAAAAACATACGAAAAAAGCATAAAAAAATCCTTTGCCTAAAGATATTGGCAAAGGATTTTTTTATTAGTTTTGCGTTTGAGAAGAATGAGCAAGCTTGTTACGAAGCACCATTGGAAGGATACCACCGTGACGGTAGTACTCAATTTCAACTTCGCTGTCAAAACGAGCTACAACTTCAAATGTTTTTTCTGTTCCATCTTCAAAAACTGCTTTAACTTGAACAAGATCACGCGGTTTAACCGTTTCATCTACTGAAACCGTGAATGATTCTTTTCCTGTAAGTCCAAACGTCTCAGCACTCTCACCATCTTTGAATTGAAGAGGAAGTACACCCATCAACACAAGGTTTGAACGGTGGATACGTTCGAAGCTTTCAGCAAGTACAGTTTGAATTCCTAGTAAAGTAGTACCTTTTGCTGCCCAATCACGAGAAGATCCCATTCCGTAATCTTTTCCTGCGATTACCATAAGACCCGTACCATTCTCTTTGTATTTCATCGCAGCATCATAAATGCTCATCACTTGGTTAGTAGGCCAGAAAGTTGTCCAGCCACCTTCAGTACCAGGAGCTACAGCATTACGAATACGGATATTCGCAAACGTACCACGCATCATTACTTCATGGTTACCACGACGAGAACCGTAAGAGTTAAAGTCACGTGGCTCAACACCATTTTGAATCAAGTATCTTCCTGCAGGAGTATCTTTTCCGATCGCACCAGCTGGAGAAATGTGGTCAGTCGTAACAGAATCTCCGAATTTAGCGATAAGCTTAAGATCTTTAAGCGGTTGGATCTCTTTAAGTTCTGCAGAAAGCTCTTCAAAGAACGGAGGGTTTTGAATGTATGTTGATGATGTATCAAAACCATATAGTTGGTCAGCTGAAGTCTTCAGTTCGTTCCAGCGTTCGTTCTCATCAAATACACGCTCGTATTCCTTTTTGAACAATTCTGGAGTAACTGCTTTCTTCATCGCTTCATTGATCTCTTCTGATGAAGGCCAGATATCTTTAAAGTAAACTTCGTTGCCCTCTTTGTCTGTTCCGAAAGAATCAGATTGAAGGTTGAAATCTACAGTTCCAGCTAGTGCATACGCTACTACTAACGGTGGAGAAGCTAAGTAGTTAGCTTTTACAAGCGGGTGGATACGTCCTTCAAAGTTTCTATTACCTGAAAGGACTGAAGTTACAGTAAGATCGTTCTTAGAGATCGCATTTTCAACTTCAAGCGCCAAAGGACCTGAGTTACCGATACATGTTGTACAGCCGTAACCAACAAGATTGAACCCTAACTGATCCATATAGCTCATTAAGCCTGCTTCTTCTAAATAACGTGTAACAACTTTAGAACCTGGAGCTAATGATGTTTTTACATAGCCAGGAACTTTTAAGCCTTTTTCAATCGCTTTCTTAGCAACTAATCCAGCACCTAACATTACGTAAGGATTAGAAGTATTCGTACAGCTTGTGATTGCAGCGATCGCAACAGCACCAGTCTTCATCGTCGAAGTTTCGTTGTTCGGATGCTTAACAGTAACTTCTTTGTTGATCTCATCAGCTGTTAGTCCGAACCCTGCATTTCCTTGTGGAGCTACAAGCGCTTTATTAAAGCTTTCTTTCATCTGAGATAAAGGAATCAAATCTTGTGGGCGTTTTGGTCCTGACAAGTTTGGTTCGATTTCAGAAAGATTGATTTCGACTACGTCTGTAAATTCAGGATCAGCATCTCCTGCTGTGTAGAACAATCCGTTTGCTTTGCAATACGCTTCTACAAGCTGAATTTGATCTTCTGTTCTACCTGTCAGGCGAAGATAGTTTAATGCTTCTTCGTCAACTGGGAAGAAACCACAAGTTGCTCCATATTCAGGAGCCATGTTTGAAACCGTAGCACGGTCTGCAAGCGGCATATCAGCTAGTCCTGGCCCGAAGAATTCTACGAACTTTCCAACTACCTTCTTTTCACGCAATACTTGCGTTACTTTAAGTGCTAGGTCAGTTGCAGTCGTTCCGTTTGGAAGCGTTCCCGTTAATTTAACACCGATTACTTCTGGAACTGGGAAGTAAGAAGGCTGTCCTAACATGCCTGCTTCTGCTTCAATCCCACCGACACCCCATCCTAATACACCAAGACCGTTGATCATTGTTGTATGAGAATCAGTACCTACTAATGAATCAGGGAATGCGATTGTTTCACCTTCAGATTCGCTCGTAAGGACTACAGGCGCCAAGTACTCTAAGTTAACTTGGTGGACGATTCCTGTTGCAGGAGGTACAGCACGGTAGTTGTCAAACGCAGATTGAGCCCAGCTCAAGAGTTTGTAACGTTCTTCATTTCGAGCAAATTCAAGGTTCATGTTGAAAGCAAGTGAGTCTTCAGTACCTGCCTTATCAACTTGTACAGAGTGGTCAACTACAAGATCAACTGGAATTTCAGGGTTGATCTGAGAAGGGTCTCCACCCATATCCTTCATTGCTTTACGAAGAGAAGCTAAGTCAACAACAGCTGGTACTCCTGTAAAATCCTGAAGAATAACACGTGAAGGCTTAAAAGGAACATCGATATCTTTTAGTTCACTCGTGCCCCACTTTGCAAGATTTTCAACGTGTTCTTTGTTAATTACTTTTCCATCAAATTGTCTTAATACAGATTCCAATAATACTTTTACAGAGTAGGGTAATTTCGATACATTACCAATTCCCGCTTCTTCTAACGCTCCTAAACGGTAATAGCTATATTCCTTACCGTTCACATCAAAAGTAGAACGGGCATTAAATACATCATTTCTTTTCATGTTCCACTCTCTCCCTTCACTAACAATCATACACGATTATGAGAAAAATTGTCGAAAAAATGTGTTCAATTTCACAGTCAATCACACAGAATCTTTTTTTCCCTCTATTATCATACGTAAAACCCTTTCATAAGTAAAATAGTTAATGGTTATCAATCGACATAAGTTTTACTTATGGTGTGAATATCACCATCATTCTTTTGCTCGCATATAGTAATTTACGTAATACTTCTTTTTGTTTTCCGCTTAAAAACCACTCTTCAATAGATCGGAGGGAAACAGGATGGAATGGTTAAAAAAACTTGCTGCGTTACTCGTGTTGATCGGAGCATTAAACTGGGGAGCGATCGGACTTTTTGATACAAACGTTGTTACAGAAATTTTCGGAAGCGCTACCACAGTGACAAAAGTTTTATACAGTTTGATCGGACTTTCTGGCGTCTGGCTCTTGCTCAGTAAATATAAATCTTGAATGTAAAGAAGCACTCCTTTTTTTGGAGTGCTTCTTCTTTTTGATTTTGCACAAACTAAAGTTATCGGAGGTGACAAACAAATGGGAAGAAATAAAGCTAACCACTCGCGACCTGGGATGAATGCAGCAAAAGCTCAAGGTAAAGGTGCTGGGTATGATACCGAATTCGGTAATGAGGCATTATCCTTACCTAATGAAAAGTTAAGTGAAGCTGAGCGTCAAAACAATAAGAAAACGAAAAAACGACATTAAGGTTTTGGAAACTGGCTCTGAAGCTGTTGAAGCTCATTTAGAAAGCTCTCTAACTGAGGCTGTTGATGTTCAGAGGCTGTTTCCATTGCGTTCTGTATTTGTTGACAAGCCTTTTCGTTTTCGGTCATAAAATGAGAATAAAAAACACCATATTCACTATTTGACGCGTCCAATGTTTTTGAGATATCCATTGCATGGTGATAACCTTGCTCAGCAGCTTGGTATGCTTGTTGCTTGTTTTTATGATAGGGCATAATTACCATCCTTTGTTTTGATATACCTTTAACGTTCCAATTTTATCTAGAATTATTCAATAAATTGCTTTCTGTTGTTGATTAAGGTGTCCATACGAAAGACATCTTGACAAGTTGGTTGGAGTGTAAGGTGTGAGACTCCTGGGGGATCAGTGGCTCACCGCCCGCCCCCCGGAAAGCGAGCACCTGAAGCGGAAATCAACTGCTTTCAAGGCGCCGGATAAAAAAAGGAGGCTTATAATGGGAGAGCATAATACGTTTAAAGATATTCGAAAGAACGCGCCAAAAGGGGAAAACCCTGGACAACCAGCTCCTATGAGTGGTTCTAAAAAAGTGAAGCAGCGTAATCATACAGGACAAAACTCTGGAGAAGGCAGATAATACAAAAAACATAAAGGACTGACAGATTCTCTGTCAGTCCCTTTTCTTAGTCGATTGAACGTATCGCATCTTCAAGTGTCAAAAGCTCTTCTTCTGAAATCGTTCTAAGATCCAATAGTACTTCTTCCTCTTTGATCCTCACGATAATAGGGGTCTGATAGTTCCGAAAAGCTCTTGCTAAGTAATCTGCACCTTTAGAGTGTTTAATACCAAGACAAAAAGTTGGCAACTTCACATCTGGCATCGTCCCTCCCCCAACTTGAGAGAAATCTTCCAGAATTCTGATTGTTAAAGAAGAATGATCTTCTACCTTTCTTTTTAGTCTCCATACTATCTCTCTGATCTCTTCAGGAGTTTTTAAAATATCTCTAACTGTAGGAATCGTTGAATATTCTTCGTTTAAATACGCCTGCAACGTTTCGTTTAAGGCTGCGATCGTAAATTTATCCACTCTTAAAACGCGAGCTAGTTGATGTTTCTTTAATATGCCGATGATTTCCTTTTTCCCTGCAATAATCCCAGCTTGTGGGCCTCCCAAAAGTTTATCTCCGCTAAAAGAAACAACATCTATACCTTTGTTGATAACAGAGGAGATTAAGGGTTCATCACCTATTCCAACGGACTGAAAAGGATAGAGTGCACCACTTCCCAGATCTTCATATACAATCAGTTCCGGGTGATTCTTTTTCAACTGCATCAACTCGCTAGAAGAAACTTCTTTTGTGAACCCAATCACCTTGAAATTACTTGTGTGAACCTTCATGATCATACCGGTTTTATCCGTTATCGCTCGTTCATAATCAAAAAAATGTGTTTTATTCGTAGTTCCAACTTCCCGCAGCTCCGCACCACTTTCTTCCATTATAGAAGAAACACGAAATGAGCCTCCGATCTCTACAAGTTCACCTCTTGAAACAATGACTTCTTTATTTTTTGCTAGTGCTTTGAGAACTAAATAAACGGCTGCAGCATTATTGTTCACGACCATTGCTGCTTCTGATCCTGTCACTTGCTTAATTAGCTCCTCTGTTAGATCATGCCTAGAGCCTCTTTTCCCTTCCTCCAAGTTATATTCTAAATTCGAATACATTCTTGCTGTTTCACTCATCCGCGCTACGCTTTTTTCACTGAGTCTAGAGCGACCAAGATTTGTATGGATAACGATTCCGCTAGCATTGATCAGTGAACGAATCTGATCTTTAGGATGAGCTAATTCTGCCCTTGCTGAATTCAAAACAAGTATTCTGATATCAGTTTTCAAGTCAATAGCTTGGGGGTGTTTAAAAATATACTCTCGCCAATGATTGATTGCATCTTGAACAGCTCGTGTTATTTCCTTTTCCGGTTTGCCATTCACTTCAGAACTGATATCTTTCACTGCCTCATGCACGGCAGGAAGCTGCCTTAATAAATCTGATTTTGACAAAATGAAGCCTCCTTAAGGTATCAACGATCTCCTTAAGGAGGCTATCGTTGTTAAGCCTTTAATTTTTCTAAGTGTTGAATGATCAGGTCGTGATCCGGAAATTCTCCGGTCTCTTTTTTTGAATAAATCTTATCACCATCAACAATAACTTCAAAAACTCCGCCAGAACTTGAAATCAGTTCAAGCGATGAAACTTTAGATCGAAAATGGTTGAACAGGTCTTCCGCGAGACTCGCGGCTTTTGGTGCAAAGTTTCACATCATGCAGAATTCAATAGATACTTTCATAATACATCCTCCTTTTTTAAGACTATTTTAGTATATCCTTAGGCAAATCACAAAAATAATGTTTATACTAACAAAAGGAGGTGTCGTTAAATTATGACAAGCGAAGATAAAGTAAAGCTCACTCACCTTTCTTCAAAAGGTGGTTGAGGCTGTAAAATTGGTCCAGAAGACCTGGCGCAAGTTTTGCGTCATCTACCAAAACGCGAATATGATCCTAACCTTTTAGTTGGTTTAGATACTTCAGACGATGCAGGTGTATATAAGTTAACTGATGACCTTGCCATGATCCAGACTGTCGACTTTTTCACACCTATTGTAGATGATCCATATATGTTCGGACAAATCGCTGCTGCAAATTCACTAAGTGACGTTTATGCGATGGGGGGACACCCTACAACAGTAATGAATATTGTTGGCTTTCCGATCAACACACTTGGTCATGATGTGCTCGCCGAGATTCTAAAAGGAGCAGCTGACAAAGTGAAGGAATCAGGTGCGGTGCTTGTTGGAGGACACTCGATCGATGATTCTGAACCTAAGTTTGGTCTGTCCGTCACAGGACTCGTACACCCTTCTAAAGTATATAAAAATGTAGGAGCAAGACCAGGAGATGTTCTTGTATTAACAAAACCTATCGGTGTCGGTATTCAAACCACTGCTATTAAAAAAGACAAGCTTACTGACGATCAACTTCAGTTAGTCAGCAAAACGATGGCCACATTGAATAAAACAGCAGCAGAATGCTTGGAAGGTCTATTTCCAAACGCTGTAACCGATGTAACAGGTTTCGGCCTTCTCGGTCATGCGACTGAGATGGCAAAAGGAACAGGAGATATTACCATCGAGATTGATTATCACAGTGTACCTCTTTTACCAGGTACCACAGAGCTTGCGCAAGAAGGAATCGTGCCTGGTGGTACTAAAGCAAATCATCGCTGGATAAAAGATGATGTACTCTATGGCAATGAACTTTATGAGTGGCAGCAATGGATTTTATGTGATGCTGTGACTTCTGGCGGTTTACTCGTGAGTCTTTCTAAAGAAGAAGCTGCAGAATATCTTAAGAGACTTCACGATAAAGGTATAGGTGACGCAAGTATCGTCGGTCGTGTTCATGAGATCTCTGAAAAACCGATCAAAGCCAATTAAAAACAAAAAACTCCGACATCGGAGTTTTTTTGTTTTTTATAGATGGTTATAAATCTCCGCGTACACGGTTTCATCAAAATCTTTAGGTGCACCGTCAAAAACTAGCTTTCCGTTTTTTAGCGCAATAATTCTTGTGGCGAATTTTTTTGCAAGAACCACATCATGCACATTAATGATTGATACGAGATTTCGTTTTACATGTGTTTCTTTTAATAGTTGAAAAATCCTTTCAGCTGTTCCAGGATCTAAGCTTGCGACAGGTTCGTCTCCCAAAAACACTTTAGGGTTCTGCACGAGTGCTCGCGCGATCGCAACTCTTTGTTTTTGTCCACCGCTTAACTTCTCCACTCTTCTTGTTGGTTCAACCGTTAGCTCAACTTGTTCAATAGCTTCTAAAGCTTGCAATCGATCAGTGGGTTTAAACAAACCTAACAGATTTTCATAAGATTTTTTGTATCCGAAAAGACCTGTTAAGATGTTCTGAACCACACTCATCCTCGGTATTAAGTTAAAATGCTGAAAGATCATACCTGTTTTACGCCGGACTTCTAACGTTTCTTTGTGAGTCATCTCACTCAACGTTTTATCTCCCCATTTCACATAACCCTCAGAAACAGGCTGCAGACCGTTAATACATCTTATAAACGTTGATTTACCTGCACCGCTTCTACCTAGTACACAAACGAACTCCCCTTTTTGGAAAGTAATATTTACATCTGTTAAAGCAGGTTCTTTAGCACCAGGATATGTGACAGATACATTCTCAAATTCAATCATGTTATCACCTAAATAACCTTTTCCCGAATTTTTCCGCCAATATAATCCACCAAGATCACCATGATCATGATGAGTAGAACGTCAACAGAGACTAGCTGATATTGAAACGTTTTAAAATGAATAAACAACTGTTGTCCTATTCCCCCACCACCAATAAGACCTAAGATGAGTGAAGTACGTATAGCTACTTCAAATCTGTAAAAGAATTGAGACAGTACATTCGGCCATATTTGTGGTAGCACTGCAAATAGATTTCCGATCCACTTACTTGCTCCAACCGCCGACATCGCTTCCATCGGACCCTTATCTGCCGCCTCGATCAGTTCTGAAATCAACTTACCTAATACCCCGATGTTATGCAAGACGATGGCGATAACAGCAGGAAATGGTCCTAGTCCGAGCGTTGTTAAAAGAATTAAGCCGAACACGAATTCAGGAACTGATCGTAAAAAGCTAAGTAAGAAACGTGTCATTGAATATACAAAACGATTTCTACTCGTGTTTCGAGCGGCGACAAAGCTTAACGGAAGTGCGATGATTAATCCGAATAAGCTCCCCAAAAATGCGATAGCGATCGTTAATAAACTTTCTTGAAACAGATATGGTAGACTCTCTGTGTTCATCGGAAACCATTTCGACAAAAAGTCACCCATATTCTGAAAGTCACTAAATTTCGAAAGATCAAACTCCGTTAACTTCATGCTACCTAACACGAGTATTGTTAAGCATAATATGATTAATAATTGGCTCCTCTTAAACCAAACCATGGTTCCCCTCTATTCTTGAATGGTACCCTCTTTAATAGCCGCTTTTCGGATACTTTCGTAATCCTTATTTGCGGCCTTCGTAAATCCAGTTGCGCCAAAAGCATCCAAAATTTCTTTATCTTTAATATCTAAAAAGATCTCTTGAAGTTTTTTCATCGTTTTCTCATCTGTACTTTTAGATACAGCCCAAGGATATTGGAACAATTTCTCTGACTTCCAGATCACTTTAAACTGATCTCCGTCGATCGTTCCTTCTTCGATTAATTTATCGTATATCGCGCTGTCGATCGCACCAACATCCACTTGTTTGTTTTGAACAGCAAGAGCGGTTGCATCATGAGAACCGGTAAACCTAACATTATTAAAATCACTATCAGATTCACTTCTATAGATGCCTTCATCTTTTAGTTTGATACTCGGAATCAAAGAGCCCGAAGTTGAGGATGGATCACCAAAAGCAAACTTTACGTTCTTAGCATCAGATACCATATCCTCAAGGTTTGAATATTTGTTGTCTTTATGGGTGATCAAATAAGAATAATAGAATGGTTCACCTTTGATCAATTGTGTTACGATCGCTTTAGCTCCACTTTCTTCATGAGCAACAACGTATGTAAGAGGTCCGAAATAAGCCATGTCGATCTTATCATAGTTCATCGCCTCAACAACACCGTTGTAATCCGGATAAGATGTGATCTTAACTTCTCTGTCCATCTTCTTACTAAGCACTTTCTGAAGTTTATCAAGTGCCCCCTTCATCTCACCTTCCGTTTGGGCTGGGATTACCCCAATCGTAAAGACCTCATCTTTATTCGATTTTGCATTCTTCTTATCATCGTTATTCGTTCCGCAAGCTGATAAGAGTAAGATCATAGTCAGCAGCAACAAACTAAGTTTTTTCATCATATTCTCTCCTTTTTTCTATTATTTTTTATATAGTTCCATGTATGAAGCTATTTCTTTTTTAATAGTGTGCTTCTCTTCTATGGTTTGAAACCCTCTATCACTAAGTTGTTTATAAAATTCTTGATCTGATATCACAATCTTTATAGATTGGTATAATTCTTCATGAGATTGAAACAGCAATCCGTTATTTCCGTGTTGTATGATGCTAGAGTTTCCAACGTTTTCCCTTGCGATTACAGGCTTCTTAAAACTCATTGCTTCTAATAATGCTGTCGACTGTCCTTCTGAGATCGATGTATTCAATACAACATCTCCCCATTCATAAAGCATTTTCATCTGACCGAGCTCTACTTCTGGTATATAATACAGCCAATCATACTTATTTTCTGCTTCTTTCATTTTTTTAAATTCTTCAGAATCTAAGTTGGGTCCTACTATTAAAAAGGTGAGATCAGGATAATCACTAGATAATTTAATCATACTCCGCAATGCAAAAAGAACATCCTTAACTGGGCGAATTCCAGCTGGCAGTAACAGTTTAGGCTTTCCATCAGGCAAAGTGAACGCTTCATTCTTATTTTCAATAGAAGGTAAATAAATACTTTGAGGTATTACATAGATTGAATGATCACTTAGTCCATAGTCTTCGACGAGCAATTGTTTAGCTTTTTGAGTAAAAACTGTGATTGCTTTCGCTTCACGCAACAGAGGAAGATACCTTTTTTCGTCTTCTTCTAGCGAGTGGTTGAGATCTGTTCCTCCAGAAGTAACGATATAAGGTTTATCCAACGTAACATCATTTTTTTCAGCCCATTGAACGAATCTAGAAAAATGAAGGATGTGATAGATATCCGCTTTCTCCATCCATTCAAAAAGAGCAGGATTAACACCAATTTCTTCATATGGAAATAAAGAAAACTCAACTTTCTCAGACAATCCATGTTCTAATCGTTTGGCCGTAGTAGAATTTCCACGATTTTGTTTATAATACGGAGTGAAAAAGACGACTCTCAATTATTGCACCCATTTCCTAACATTAGATTCCCGCATCGTATACCCTTTTGAATCCATACATTCCAAGATCGGTATTAAGAACTTTCTTGATGTATGAAGAACCGCTTTAGCATCCTGCACGGAAAACGTTGAATCCGTATTGATTCGCAAGTGTTCAACTGCTGAATCAAATGCCTTTTTACTCAACATCACTTCATCATACAGCAATACCACTTCATTGGATTTAATCAAAAAGTACTTAAACTCATGATAAAGAGGTTCTGGAAGTTGTTGAGCGTTATAGATGTTCTGTAGGTCATCCGGCTCGAGCTGTGCTTCTTCCAAGGTGACAAGAACATTCGCCATTCTTTTCGCCCATTTTTGTGGATAATGCGGTTTAAAATGTGATAAATGAACAAAATGGTCTGTGATCGAAACGGTTGAATCTGTTATCCATTTTTCAAGAAGCGTGTTAACTATTTTCGGATTTACTTCATTTTGGAACGATTGAACAATTTCTGCCTTTGGAATACCTTGCCTTAAACTATACTCACTATGGAAGTTTTGAAGTTTGTTCATGATGCTAGATTTTATATGTTTTACCTTAGAATCAGCAACCAAATAATTTTGTATTCGAGCTACAGAACCCTCACTTATTAGTTCATCCAACGTGTGTTGAAGAACTTCATCATCCATTCCACTCGAGCTCGTAAGTTCTCCTTCTGTCATCGATCCTACTTTATTAAGCAACTGTAGGACCCGTTCATTTGGAGTTCCTTCATGTTTACTCCTCAATCGTTCGATCGTCTCCGTTCCAAATCTATAAACAGATCCGTTCGGGTCGATAACCTCTCCTCCTCCGATCGTTTCCTCAGGAGTCGGCCGTCTTAAGATGAAACGATCACCTCGTTTTGTTACGACTTCTTGATCTAATCGAACTTGACAATATATTTGATCTTCATTGACATCTAACTCATTTCGGTCAAAAAGGACGAGTTTACCCATCACTTCCGACGTACCACTATAAAACTTCACAGAAGAGCGCTGTTTCAACTTCCCTTTCCACCCTTCACCCGTTGATAATACGAGATCGATAGTGTTCGTGGTCGAATAGACATTCGGCTCTACTAGAACATGCCCTCTTTTCCAATCCGCTTTAGAACCTCCTGAAAGATTTATCGCTGCTCTTTGACCGGCTCTAGCTGAATGAACTTCTTGTTTATGCACTTGAAGTTTTCGAATCTTCACTTTAACGTTCCCAGGCTGAACAAAAAGTTCATCACCTTCCTGTACTTCACCTTCATAGACAGTACCTCTTATAACAGTCCCTTGTCCTTTCACGGTAAAGATATGATCGATCGGCATGCGAAAAGCGCCTTGTGAAGATCTAACAGGTGTGTCTTTTAAGAGGTTAATGATTTCACTCTTCAACTGGTCTATTCCAGCAGAAGAAACACTGTCTACAAAATGTATTGGAAAATGTTCAAACACCGATGAGTTTGTAAGTTCCAAAATGTCTTCTTCAACTAACAAACGCATCTCGTCATCAATCATATCTGACTTCGTAACAACGATGATTCCCTTTTCAATGCCTAAGAAGGAAAGAATTTCAAAGTGTTCTCTCGTTTGAGGCATCACTCCTTCATCTCCTGCGATTACAAGGAGAACAAGATCAATTCCTGCTACACCAGCGATCATTTGACGGATGAGCTTTTCATGCCCTGGTACATCCACGATGGAAGTATGCAGATCCTTCGTTAACGGAAAAGGTGCAAACCCTGGTTCAATCGTTATCTTGCGAGCTTTTTCTTCTTTGAGCGTGTCTGTGTCGATTCCACTTAAAGCTTTAGTAAGCGTCGTTTTTCCATGATCGATGTGTCCTGCCATTCCGATCGTATAATATTTAATCGTCATATGTTTAACCACCTATATGTACATACTCTTCTACACTTTATGAAAAGGAGATGTAAAAAACAAGGATAACGCCTTATTCATTGTTGAAAAATAGCGAAGTTTGCCTGATCAATATTATTTCCCAAGTCGCCATAAACGGATGTATATTTATTCACGCCTGTATACCCACAGGTTATCCACAGAACAAGTTATTCACACTTGTCCACAGGGCGAACTGTTATAGTGGAGAAAATGATCTGTTATAGCGGAAAGCTGTTATAGTTCATTATCCTCTCTGTTACAGTCGTTCTTTTCCATCGTTCGACAAACCTACACTCCCCTATCGTATGTAATAATTCACAAGCCTTGTCCTAACGTGGTAAAATGCTGTATAATGCAATAGCGAGCTAGAGATTCTATTTGGGGCCAGATGTGTAGCTGGTGCTTGCCTGGGTCTTCAAAACCTTTTGGGAGGCGCGTGCCGTCTCCGGTGGGTTCGATTCCCACATGGTCCCGCCAAAAAAATTATACATATGAGGTGGACGCATTGTCTGGATGGTTCATCACTTTTATCGTGTTATGGTCCGTTTTTTTATTTACAATGTTTGCGATCGGTGGATATTTTATGTTCCGTAAGTTCTTAAAACGTCTTCCAAAAGAAGATGGAAAATCGATTTTAGATTGGCAAGAACATTACATCAACCAAACCATTCATCTTTGGACGGATGATCAGAAAAAGCTTCTCAATGAATTGGTAGCCCCGGTCCCTGAACTCTTTAGGGATGTAGCTAAAGAGAAGATCGCTGGCAAGATCGGTGAGTTAGCATTACAAGAAAAAGCAAGTTCTATGTCACAAGACTTAATCATTCGCGGCTATATTATCGCAACTCCAAAAAGAGACCACAAATGGCTGATTAAGACTTTAAAAAAGAAAAACATCGACATTAAACCTTATCATTCTTTACTCGCATAAAGAACCCCCTGAATCTAAGGATTCAGGGGGTTCTCTTCTCTATTTTATAATGCGATCTCATTTTTCTTTTTATTGAACAAAACGAGCATGGCAAGTCTCCACGGTAAGATCATCCCAAACGCAACGATGAAGAATAACGAACTTGTTTCAAAAATAGATATTGTAGAACCAATATACCATTTTAAAGCTAAACGGATGGCAAACAATCCGATAATGATAAAGATAAAGGCTTTCGATCGAACCAAGTATACATGATCACCTTTAATTTCGAATTTACTTGTCATGATAAGAAATATCGAAAACATGATACCTACTAAGAACGCCTCCCCTGCTTCCGTCCATGTGATATGAAAAGCAGGAATCACGAACTGAAGAAAGCCTGTGCTCATAGCTAACGGGGGAATGATGATCTTTTTTGTGGTAACCGGTTCTCTTGTTTCTTTCATTCGAAAATTAAAAATAATCACTGCCATAATAATGGCAAAGCATGTACTCGCAATAAAAAACACGGTTAGTTCCCTTCCCCTACTTCTTTCTCGATCTTATCTTCTGCAATTGAGAGGATAATGGTCATCGTAACTCCGATTACTGTCAAATATACACCTAAATCAAAAAGCATCGCTGTAGCAAGCTCTGTTTTCCCTAACAAAGGGAGTTGAAAATAGCCAAAACTGTGACTCAAAAACGGAATACCTAAAACAAAGGAACCTGCGCCGGTGAGAATGGCGATCAATAAACCAGCTGCGATCATGTACGTAAAGTTTATCGGCAATATTCTATGTACAGGTTGTAACCCGTAGGAAACATAGAGAAGAAGAAATGCTCCCGCTCCCATCAATCCTCCGATAAATCCTCCACCTGGAGCATTATGCCCTGAAAAAAGCATGTTAATTGAAAAAGCTAGAATAACAAAAACAATGATATTTGTTGTTGTTTTTAAGATAAGGTCATTCGAACGTGAATGCATGATGTATATCCCCTTTCCATATTACTCTTAAAAACCTTTGAATCCTCCAAACACACGGTTTGTTAGAAATGACGTTAATTGTGTCAGCCAATCAAAGTATAGAAGGATTCCCATAACAACCATAAGAGTCCCTCCTACCAACATAAACTGACGGTTGAACTTTTTTATTACCTTTAGTTTATCCAAAAAGAAGCTTAAAACAAAGAAAGGAACAGCAAATCCTAAAACATAAGCGACCATATACGTCATAGATGCTGCCGGATTTGACACCCCAAGCGCAATAACGCCTGCTAGAATGGGACCCATACAAGGTGTCCATCCTGCTGCAAAACCAATACCGATCAACACGGAACCTAGATAACCAGTAGGACGAGATTGAAACCTTACCTTCTTATCCTTCATCAAAAATGTAGGAGTTATGAATCCCATCACTACAAGACCAAAAAAGATGATTACAATAGCTCCAATTTGCCTTAACAGTGTTTGATATTCTACGAATAGATCACCGATTATCGTAGTCGATAGACCAAGGAAAATAAATATGATCGAAAATCCTATTAAGAAAAATGTAGTATGTAGAAGCGCCGTTTTTCTTAGCATGGCGTTTTCTTCTTTAAGTTCCTGAACAGAGATCCCAGTTATGTAAGATAGAAAAGCAGGATACAATGGTAAACAGCAAGGTGAAATAAAGGAGAGCAAGCCAGCTCCAAAAGCAAGCAGAATATTAAGATCGGTCATTTTTTAGTAAGCCCCTTTTTTACAGTTCTCTCTCTATATTAAAGGGAATACCCATTTTGTTCAAACATAAAGAAAGACAGCTTAGAAAAAAGCTGTCAGAGATGTTTATGGTTTTTGTAAATACTCTTCGAGCGTGATGCCCTGCTCGTGAATTGCTTTGGCATGATCTACCCCAACATATCGGAGATGCCAAGGTTCATATTGATATCCAGTAATATCTTCTTTCCCTTTCAGATATCTGATGATGAATCCATACTTATGAGCATTATCTGCTAGCCATTTTCCTTCTTTTGTCTCGCCAAAGGCTTCTACAAGTTCAAAGTTCACTTCTTGTGATGTAACATCCATTGATAATCCAGTCTGATGTTCACTCTGACCTGGCTTGGAGCTCGTTTTGTTCGCTACTTCTTCCCCTTTTTGCTCAGCATTAAAGGCGAAGATAGACACTTGCGTATCATAAGAGCGATACCCGGATTGTGCTAGCAACTCGAGACCGTCCTCTTCAGCTGCCTTAAACAATACTTCTAAAGAAAGAGCAGCCTCTTTTCTTAATTTTTTCTTAGGTAGATCCTCTTTAAAAGGAAACGGAACATTTGGTGTAACTAAATCTTTCGGTTCATAATTATCGGGTAGGTTTCTTTCCTTGTTCGCAACGATTAAAAGATCGTCTAGATTCTGTACCACCGCTTTCCCGTCACCAGATACCGTTACCGTTTCTTCTAACCACGGCAGATCAACTTCTGCTGATGGTTGTTCATCGTTATTTTCTGTTTTGTTTTCATCATTTGGTTTTGGCTTTGTTTGTTCATTTGAAATCTGTTTTTCGTTCTTTTCAGAATTTTCTTCATTAAAGGCAGCGTCCCATTTCTTTTCTGCCCAGTCAACTGGCTTACATGCCGAAAGGACAACCATGCTGCCGATCAACATTGATGGTAGAACATATTTCTTCAAAGCATTCTCATCCTTTTATTCAGTTTGTCTGTACGTGTATGCTATCTTATAATAGGATAATTTGCAAATAAGTCAATCACTTAAAACAGAAGTTCATATTTTCGAAAAATTAAAGTGAAAAATAGGGACATTTTAAATGGTAGATAGTAACAAATGCTTTATTTCGCAAAAATTATGGAGAGAGCAGTTGATTCTGGCTCCAGGCTGAGATTACACCGCTATCCTCTTTAATACGCTGCTTTGTTAGAAATAACATAAAAATAGACAGCTCTTTTTTAAGAGAACTGTCATTTCATACATAAATCATTAAGTTCGTTAACCTACATCGTTCATAGAATCTTTTCCATGTTGCAATAGGAACATCTTATGATACAAACCTCGCTGTCTTAATAGTTCTTGGTGAGTCCCTCTTTCAACAATTTCCCCTTTATGCAACACAAGAATGAGTTCAGCGTCTTGTATCGTGGATAGTCTGTGTGCAATAGCAATTGTCGTTCTGCCGCTGCGCATTTTATGAAGAGCTTCTTGTATCTCTTCTTCGGTCTCTGTATCGATGTTTGCTGTCGCTTCGTCGAGTATCAAGATCTTAGGTGAGAAAGCCATCGTTCGCGCAAAAGAGATCAGTTGTCTTTGTCCACTTGAAAAGGTTGCCCCTCTTTCTCCTAACTCTGTTTGATAACCCTCAGGAAGTTTTTCGATAAACGATGAAGCCTGAACAAATCTTGCTGCATTCATTACATCTTCGTCCGTAATGGTTTTGTCGTATAACCTTACGTTTTGCATAATATCACCAACAAATAAAAAGGGATCTTGCAAAACGAGTCCGATCTTGTTTCTTAACTCATTGTTTTCGTAGTTTGATAAAGGAATGTCATCGATCAAAATCTGACCTTTATTCACTTCATAAAAGCGCATGAGCAAATTGATGATCGAGCTCTTACCACTTCCGGTATGACCGACAAGAGCCACAGTTTGACCGGGCTCTGCAGTGAAAGAGATCCCTTTAAGAACTTCCTGCTCTCCATCATAAGAAAATGAAACATCTTTAAATTCAATCTTACCTCTTGAAATCGCCTGAACCGTATTCCCTTTCTTCACCGGTGCAAACTCTTCTTCATCCATGACTGTAAATACGCGTCCTGCTGATACGATAGCTTGCTGAAAAATAGAAAGGCGCATCATCATCATATTAACCGGTTCAAAAAAGCGATCCAGATAATTGATAAAAGCATAAATCACACCGATCTCAACAGGAGAATTAAATGATTTGATGCCAAAAAAGGAAAGAATCATCAACAATGCAAGCATATAAACAAGATCAACGGCAGGTCTCAGCAACAAACCGTTGTATTTTATATTTCTGAACTGTGCATCATTATGTTCTTGATTGATTTTTGCAAACTCTTTTCGAAGCCTTTTTTGCTGGTTGAACGCTTGTACGATGGACATCCCTTGAAGAGATTCATTTAATTTTGCATTCAACTGGCTAAGTTTTTCTCTCATGTCATAAAACGACCTAGAACTATATTTACGATACAGCCACATGATTAAAACAATGAACGGCAAGATACACAAACAGAATAGTGCAAGTTTGACATTCAAATAGAACATGAATCCAAAGATACCAAATAAGAATACGATATTTTGAACAAACGTCGAGAGTACACTTACATAAAGATCTTTAACTGCTTCTGTGTCGTTCGTAATCCGTGAAACTAAGCTTCCTACTGGTGTGCGATCAAAGAATTTTAATCCTAATGAATGGACCTTTGTATACACTTGGATCCGCAGAGTTTGAATAATGTCAAGTGCTACAGATTGGAACAAAACAAATTGAACATAGTTTACAACCGCTGATATTACGATTAATCCAATGTATCCTGTAGCGAGTATCACCAAAGCTCTTTGTTCAAAATTTCGAGGTGTGACAAAATCGTCGATGAACGTTTTAACGAGAATTGGACCCGTTAATTCAGCTGCTGTTGCGACTAATAACAAAAAGAAGGCGAATGCCAAACGTTTTTTGTGTGGTTTTGTATAAGACATGAGTCTTTTAAAAACAGTCCACTGCTTCATTTGCTGCAATTCATCGAGTGTAGGTTCTTGTTCGGCACTCATTTGTTCACACCTCCCTGTGAAATCAGCATTTCCAAAGCTTGTTTTTCATATGTTTCTTTGTACCATCCATCTTCGTTCAACAAGCTGTGATGAGTACCTCGTTGTAGGATTGTTCCATTTTCCAAAACGATGATTAGATCGCAATGCGCGATAGATGATAGTCGATGAGCAGTTATAATCGTCGTTTGATTTTGCCGTTTGTTCTTTAATTGCTGAAGGATGGATTCCTCTGTTTTAGCATCAACTGCAGAAAGGGAGTCGTCTAGAATTAACATTTCTGGATTTTTTATCAATGCCCTTGCAATTGAGATCCTTTGCTTTTGTCCTCCTGAAAGTGTGACTCCCCTCTCACCTACTACTGTTTCATATCCATATTTAAACTGAGAAATGTCTTTATGAATCGAGGCAAGCTCTGCCGCTTCTTTTATTTCTGAAAAAGGTGAATCGACTTTTGAAAAAGCAATATTTTCTGCAATGGTAGCTGAAAATAAAAAATGGTCCTGTGGTACATAACCGATCGAACTTCGTAACGCATCCAATTTGTACTCACAAATATCGTGATTATCTAAAATAATGTCGTTTGATCTTAATTGAAATTCTCGCAGCAATAACTTGCATAGTGTTGTTTTACCGCTACCTGTCTTTCCGACGACCCCAAGAGTCTGACCTCGTTTTAAAGTAAAGTGGATATCACTTAAAACAGAAGCACCTGTAGTGTATGAAAATTGCTTTAATTGAAATGAAATATCACCTTTGGGACTGTTTTCGATTGAACCATTGTCTTCAATCTCTTCTTTTACAGCAAGAAGTGATTCTACACGATCATAAGAAGCTCTTCCTCGCTCTACAATATTAAACAACCAGCCAAATGCAAGCATCGGCCATATTAACAATCCGAGATAACTAGTAAATGAAACAAGTTCTCCTATTGTTAGTTCATTACGCGTTACGAGAATCGATCCATAACCGACCGCTAGAAAAAAGGAGAATCCAATGATCAGAGATATAGTAGGGTCGAACAAAGAATCAATACGAGCAACATCCATATTTTTCCTAACTGCATCTTTCGAGAGATCCGAAAAGCTGTCAATATCATCTTTTTCTTGACCAAAAGCTTTAATTACCCTCGTACCAGAAATACTTTCTTGCACTTTATCGTTCAAAGTTGAGAATGCTTCTTGTGCACTATGAAACCTTTTGTGCAGCATCGTACCATATTTGTTTGTTGCCCACGCCATAATTGGTAAGGGCAGAAGACTGACAAGTGTTAATTTCCAACTGATCGTTGTTGCCATTGCAATTAATGTAAAACCACCCATCATCAATGAATCTACTAGCGTTAAAACGCCATCCCCAGCAGTCTGTTGAATAGCCTGAAGATCGTTCGTAGAATGAGCCATCAAGTCTCCTACACGTCTCTTTTGATAGAATTCTTGTGATTTTTTTGTAAAATGCTCGTACAGCCTATTTCTTAGTAACATCGCCAATTTAACAGCTGAACCGAAGATTAATATTCTCCAGATATACCGAAGAACATAGATACCTATCGCAATGCTGATTAAAACTGCAGCATATTTCCATAAGATCTCTTCGGTTATCGTACCTTCTTCAATATGATCGACAATGAGCCCGACCACTTTTGGAGGGACCAATAATCCAAGTGACACGAAGGCAAGCATTATGATTCCGCCTATATACCGCCACTTTTCTTGTTTAAAATACCACATTAACTGCAGAAAAACCTTCAACGCCCGTTCCCCCTTGTTTCTATATCAAAACAATTCTAGTTTACCAATATATGAAAATTCCGAAAAGGAAAAAGTTTCACAAAAATAGACCCCATTAAAAGGGTCTTTTTGAAATCATCTGTAACTGATTTAGATTTTTTAGCGCAAATACTGATCTAATACGTTCTTTACTTTTGTATAGACGCCTTGATAGGAATCACTATTCAGTTTGATGCACTCACTTTCATATTGCTGTTGTGCGTAATCATATTTAGGATCATAATAATTCTCAAGAAGCAGTGATACTACATTTTCATAATTTAACGTTTTCAGGTTTTCTTGAATGTCTAACATGATTGCTGTGGGAATTCTTTTTGACAGCTTATTGACCGCTTCAATAATCTCATCTTTATGCAGAAGCGGCTCGTACACATTACAAATATATTTAACCCTTAAATGAAAAGGTAGCTCCACATGAATTCGAACACCGCTGTATTTACCTTCTAACAGAAAATTGGGAACGACTACTCTCCCAATACGTTTACTCTCTGATTCAATAATAATCGCTGTAGATTTCTCCGACTTCTGAAGTTGTTCATAAAGTCTTGATTCAAACTTCTTCTGCGAAGAGGGGTGTTCTCCGATCTTTCCGAAAATCGAGCCTTTATGTCCTGCCATTTCTTCAAGGTTCAGTACTGGATATCCTTCTTCTTGCAGTTGTTTCAGTAGTTTCGTTTTCATCGTACCAGTATGACCTTCAAGTACGATGATCTTTCTTGGTTCAGCCTCCATCTCTCTAAAAAAAGCATCAATCTTCTTTCTATACGACCGTATGCCTCCATCGAGCTGTAGGGTCTTTATCCCCATCATGTTCATCGTTTGAGCGATACTCCTTGAACGAAATCCACCTCTTGCGCAATAGATAACAACCTGTTTTTCAGGATTTTCTTTACTTTGGGAATTTATCTGATTATATAAAGACGGAAGTTTGGGTGCAACAACTTGCAGTCCACGCTCCATCGCAGCTTCTTTACTTTCCTGTTTGTACAACGTACCTATTTCTGCTCTTTCCTCATTTGAAAATATACTCACATTAAACGCACCAGGAATATGGTACTCTTCAAATTCTTTCGGAGATCTTACATCAAAAAGCAAATAATGATTTGCATCTATCTCATCTATGGAAATCGTCTCAACGTTGTTCATTGCCATCATCCTTTATTGATACATAACGCTATTTGTAAAGAGAACGAAAACAAGCACCCGATTATTCATCAGGGTGCTTGTCCAACTCTTACTTCATCTGCTTGTTCATAGCCTGCATCATTTGATTAATTTTCTTCTGTGAAGGCTTTTGCCCCATCTGCATCATCATCACACGCAACATATTTTCATTAATCGGTGGATTTTTTTGTAAATAACTCATCATATACTTGCGGGCAATAAAAAATCCGATCGCAACACCTGCAATCAGTGAGAGTGCACACACAAGGATTATCATACCAGTACCCATTGTTAAAACTTCCTCCTTCATGTTGTCTAGAACTAGTTTACTACAAGTTTACCTACACATACAAGATTGAAAGAGAATTAAGTGGCATAGACCATGTTCAATTTAAACGGTGAAAGCCATCCAAATTTTCTTTCACCATAGTCCATCGCAAGAAAGTAAGGTTCATATTGGCGAAGCGCCTCAAATATAATCGTTTCTGCTTCAAAGTTTCCGATACTGTAAAGGTGGATATATTGATCAGTGAGTTCTATTCTCACGATGCTATCTTTGCAAGATAAAGAATATGTTTCTCCTTCTGAACGCCATTCCTGTGTACCACTTAAATGGTTCCAAAAGTGTTTTTCTAGTTGAGAAACAGATAATAGAGAGGTTATGTAACTGATCTGCTTTTGTAGGATAGTTTTAGATAAGCCATTTGAGCGCTGTTCTTCGAAAAACAACTGAAACAGCTTATTTTCCTTGCCATAATAGGAATGAGCAACTTCTTTTGTGATTAAATAGATATAAAATTCTCTCATGAACAAGCTCCTCTCCGATCATTTTCTAAAAGTATATACAATATACGTAAAGAAGCTTGTCTAAAAAGGTGTGCAGATTCTAACTACTTTTGTCGAATCAGTAAGAAAAGGAGGTTTCCTCTCGGAAACCTCCTTATTCATGCGAATTTTTTATTTATTTAACATGTCTTTAACACGTTTTACGATGTTCTCTGGAGTAAATCCGAATTCTTTTTGAATGACTTCTCCAGGAGCAGATGCACCAAACGTATCGATTGTTAGCGTATCTCCTTCAAGGCCAACATATTTATGCCAACCGAGTGAAGCCCCCATTTCAATCGCTAAACGCTTCGTAATATTCTTTGGAAGTACAGATTCTTTATAGTCGTTATCTTGCTTATCAAAACTTTCCCAAGATGGCATAGAAACGACTGAAGCTGAAATTCCTTCTTTTTGAAGTAGTTCTTGTGCAGCAACTGCAACACTAACTTCAGATCCTGCAGAAAGAAGCAATACATCTGCATCAGCTTCAGCTGGCGAAACAACATAAGCTCCTCGCTTAACACCTTCATAAGCATTCTCTTTTGTGTTCTTTAAGATCGGTAGGTCATGACGGCTTAATACCAATGCAGTCGGCTGGTTCTTGCTCTCAAGCGCTAACTTCCAAGCTGCGTTTGACTCATATCCATCAGCGGGACGAATCACGTTAAGATTTGGCATCGCACGAAGAGAAGCAAGTTGCTCAACTGGTTCATGAGTTGGACCATCTTCTCCTACCATTACACTGTCATGCGTTAATACATACGTTACAGGAAGCCCCATTAGAGCAGATAATCGAATAGCAGGTCTTACATAATCAGAGAACACAAAGAATGTTCCACCGAACACATTCAGTCCGCCATGCAGAGCCATTCCGTTCAGTGCTGCTCCCATAGCGAACTCACGAACACCAAACCAGATGTTACGTCCGCTGTAATCGTTGCGACTGAAATTATTTTCGCCTTCAATAAGTGTTTTATTTGATCCTGCTAAGTCAGCAGATCCACCAAATAATGATGGCACACTCTTAGCTAGAGCATTGATCGCCTTACCTGAAGATGAACGAGTAGCTATAGCCTTGTCATAGTCAGGAAGGTCCTTGTCCCAATTCTCAGGAAGATTTCCTTTGATCGCTTCTTGAAGCTCGTTAGCTAATTCTGGATAAGCTTTTGCATAAGCATCGAATTGCTTGTTCCACTCTTCTTCTTTTGTTTGTCCTTCACTCTTCAGTTGTTCAAAGTGTGATTGTACTTCTTCAGGAACATGGAAATCTTGCTCAAACGTCCATTTGTACGCTTCTTTTGTTAGTAAGATCTCATCTTTACCTAGCGGTGCTCCATGAGAAGCAGATTTTCCTGATTTATTTGGTGAACCATGTCCGATTACAGTCTTCACTTCAATAAGAGTAGGCTTGTTAAGTTCTTCACGCGCTTCTGATAGTGCTTTTTCGATCTCATCAAGATCTGTTCCATCTTCCACATAAAGAACTTGCCAGCCATAAGCTTCAAATCTTTGTTTTACACTTTCAGAGAATGAGTGATGAAGGTCACCATCCAAAGAAATATCATTTGAATCGTAAAGTACGATCATTCTACCAAGCGCAAGATGACCTGCAAGTGAAGCTGCTTCAGCAGAAACACCCTCCATAAGGTCTCCATCACCACAGATAGAATAAGTAAAGTGATCGATCACTTCATGTCCATCACGGTTATATTTTGCAGCTAAGTGACGCTCAGCCATAGCCATACCTACAGCCATCGCAATCCCTTGACCAAGCGGGCCAGTTGTTGCTTCAACACCAACCGTATGACCGAATTCTGGGTGACCTGGAGTCTTACTTCCCCATTGTCTGAAATTCTTCAGATCATCAATTGTTAAACCATATCCACTCAAATGTAGCAAGCTATATAACAACATCGATCCATGTCCTGCTGATAGTACAAAACGGTCACGGTTGAACCATTCAGGATTTGCAGGATTATGGTTCATGAATTTAGACCATAAGCTATATGCCATAGGCGCAGCACCCATCGGCATACCTGGATGCCCTGAGTTCGCTTTTTCTATGCTGTCGATAGAAAGTGTTCTTATTGTATTAATTGCTAATTCATCAATAGTTCGTGACAAAAAAATCATCCCTTCATATGTACTAAACAGTTTTGACTTTCATAATAAACGTTCAAATGCAATTAGACAAGACAAACACATTTTTAACTATAGTTATTTTACCATCTACTCATGAAAACATACAAAAACCGCCTGTTATCCTACAACTTTTTCGTTGTATTAGAACAGGCGGTTAAATTTTATTATGCGAGACCTGGTAAGTGACATGAAAAATGATCCGTATTTTCATCATAATCAAGTTTCATATTCTCAACGAACCATTTATCTTCGTTTCGAACAAAAAATCGAAGACCTTCAATCTCTTGAATGTAATCGTTCTCTTCAGGCACATCAGCTGTCACACCAAGGGAAAAACCTCCCGAGTCACCACTTCCTGCATATTTTACGAAAAGTCTTAAAGCCTCTGACGCTTCTAAAGCAATATCCTTATAAAGGTTCGCAGCTGCACTTGTAATTGAAAAAGTCAAAATATTCTCCCCTTTCAAAGTTGTTATATAACAGTATATACTAATATGTATAGATTGCAACAGAAAAAAATGCCTATTTACAGTGTAGTAAATAGGCATTTCTTATTAATGTTTGAGGTTATTTTTATTATCTTTACTTCGTTTTAATTTTTCAGGTGTTACATCATCACCGTTCGGATCAACAAAGGTCATACCATGCAAATCTTGAACGAAGGATTTACGGAAAACTTGTAAATATTCTTCTCGTAGTTTTTTTTGTTCAGCTTTTTCTGCTGATGTTAAATCTGAATGTTTAGATTTTCTAGACAGTTCATTTATACGTTGCATCTTATCTTTAGATAACATAGTAAAAACTCCTTTTTAAAGCATTCTTCACTCTATCCTACAGCAGAATGAAAGGAATTTCTAGTTATCTGTATTTTCCACATGTTCTTTGTATCTTCTATGTACGGTTGCTTTAGACACATCAAAGCCCAGCCCTCTAAGCGTTAAAGCGATGTCATGAAATGTAAGCTTCATGTTCTTTAATCGTACGATTTCAGAGATTGGCACTTCCTTTTTGTCTCTGCCACCACCAGTTTGATTTTTTAAATTCTTTTGAGGTTTATACCCTTCTTTAACAGCTTTTCTCATTCCACGCTTGATCTTCATATTATGAAGCTTTCGTTGGTATTCTTCTACAGTAGACACAATATCAAGCACCATTTCGTCCGCTTCTGTTAATGTGTATTCTCCGTTATTAGAGAGCGTATAAACTTTAATGTTGTATTTGATCAACTGATGAAGTAATGCCATCTTAGCTTTTCCTCTGCCTAAACGAGTATCATCTTGCACAAGAAGACACTGAAACTCTCCATCCCTTGCAAGATCTAATATATTTAACAATTCTTCTCGATCTAAAGAGAAACCACTTGCTTTTTCACGGTAACAATTCACCACTTCAAATTTAAATTGTAGTGCTAACTTCTTTAGTTCCGCTTCTTGTCTTTCTAATGAAGTTATTTGTTCATCTTTATCTGTACTAACTCTGGAGTAAATGATTGCTTTCATTGTTTTAAACCCGCTTTTTTATTTATTGACTGGTATGATTACTTTCTGTCCTGGAAAAACAGCTGCAGCATTTACACTGTTCTTCTTTTCGACCCATTTTATAAATTCCCAATTGGAATAATGGTGCTTGGCATTATACTCTTCAGAAAGACTCCACAGTGAGTCCCCCTCCTGTATGGTTACTTCGATATATTGAGCTTCTTGTGAGGCAAGATTTGATAACGTAAAAAATATACCACCTAACAACCCTAAAAATACAATAACATGCATTGTCCCTTGTTTCATTGTGATATCCCCTTTCAACAAACGTTTGTTCGCATCTCTTACATTTATAATAACTGGAACGTTTGTTCGGTGTCAACTATTTTTTCGAACTTATGTTTGTATCTCTTAATTCTCCATGATATACTTTTTATAGATAAAAAATTCGGTGAGGTGCTAAAAAATGACTAAATTATCCAGACGACAATTGGATATATTGGCTTTCATAAAAGAGGAAGTATCACAAAAAGGGTATCCGCCTTCAGTTCGTGAAATCGGAGAGGCAGTTGGCCTTGCATCAAGCTCTACCGTTCACGGACATTTAGCAAGACTTGAAAAAAAGGGGCTTATAAGGCGAGATCCAACAAAGCCAAGAGCAATTGAAGTATTAGGTCTAGAAGACAATATCCCTTCTGTTCGTTCTGTTTCAATCCCTGTGATCGGTAAAGTTACGGCAGGTCTTCCAATCAGTGCAGTTGAGAACGTAGAAGAATACTTCCCTCTACCTGAGCACGTTGTTGGGGACGAGAACGTATTCATGTTATCTGTTGTTGGTGATAGTATGATTGAAGCAGGAATTTTCAATAGGGACTTAGTTGTTGTAAAACAGCAGCCTACAGCAAATAATGGAGATATCATCGTAGCTATGACCGATGAAGATGAAGCGACTGTAAAAAGATTCTTCAAAGAAAGAAACCATATCCGCTTGCAACCTGAAAATTCTTCGATGGAACCGATCATCTTACAGAGCTGTACGATTTTAGGTAAAGTAATCGGCGTATACCGAAGTATTCATTAATCTAATCCTCAATTCTGAATTTTCCTTAGAAGAAGTATCTAATTGACTAGATACTTCTTTTTTTCGTCCTATTACTTTACTAATTCATAGATTAATAATACTTTTAAAAGATCATTCATAGGCACTCCGGTACTCGACTAATGAAGGATTAGTTCTATTAATTGACTGAATATTAAGTCTTTTTATCCATTTACATATTATACCTAAATAGTTTAAATTGGCAATGTAACGTGGTTAACCACAAGAAATAAAACTTCTTTACTCTTCGTTTAACTTTAATCATTTTAATAACAATCGTATGAATTGATAGGAGGTGATCGAAGGGAGGACAAGTATAATTATTTCAGAATAAAAAATTACGAATAATGGGAGTGAGAATAATGCGCAAAAAACTATATCTTTATATGATTTGTTTTGCTCTTGCCGCAGTAGTATTTTCACCTAAGACATATGCAGAAAAAGAGTATACGATTAAGTCATTTGACTACGTGAATGTGGATGGTAAAGCTGTCGAATCTAATGCTTTTAAGCTACTAGATGATCACATCAAAGTGACTATGGTACTTCCAAAACAGAATAAGAGCGGCGATTGGTTGGCATATGGATTCACAAACATGAAAGAATTAAATGCCTATATCGAAAAGGACAAGCTTAAAGAGCAAAAGAAAATCGATACGATGGGTACAGGTGCTTGTTGTACAGACTTTTATGAGAACAAGAACAAAGGTGGCGCCTACATTTATTGGAGAGACGGTTTTAAGAACCTCCCTTCAAGCTGGAATGATAGAATCTCATCACTAAGCACTGCATCACCTTCATCAAGCTACTCGACCACGCTCTGGCAGCATACTTCATCACAAGGCTATGGAAAAGGAGTCTTATTTAAGCACTCTGATTGGTATGGTAAGACTGCAAACATGGCATCTGACTGGAACAATATTGCTTCCGCTATCGAGATCAAATGATTTTAAAACCCCTGACTTCTATGCTGTCAGGGGTTTTGTTTCTATGTAGTATAAAGTTATTCGGTGTCCCCTTCCCACGCTTCCATACCACCTACCAAATTGATCACATTAAAACGTAGCTTTCAAGAAGCTTATATGCCCGACTGCTTCTACCTCCAGATCGACAAACTAGAACGTACTCTTTAGATTTGTCCAATTCATGTATACGAAAATCTAACAAACCTAGCAGGATATTCATAGTTGTTGGTATTTTTCCTTCTTTCCTTCAGATGTTTCACGAACATCAATCATATGAAGAGATTGCCCTTCTTTTAATTTTTTCTCAAGTTCTTTAGCCGTTAACTGTTTCCCTCTCTATTCCTCCTAAACATATGACCGCGATATACCCTAAGGGGGTATATTGTCAAGGGTGTTCCTCTCTCCCAAATGTCAGAAACCAATCTCATTAAGCTCTTAATAATCGAGAAACTTTGTTATAAAATAGTACGATAAAGAATAGTCCTACCGCTGTGAGTAACAGTCCAAGAGATAATATCGTTAAAGATAACATTTTAAAAACTACACTCAATGCGACTACCATATAAAAGACAGCAAGCATTTCTTTCACCCTATCTTCAGAAAACTTCTTCAAATTGAAGATACCAAATGGAGTACCAATAAGTGCTCCAACAATTAGTAACAAACCGTGGCGATAATCCATTTCTGCTCCTCCATACACATAAGACCCGATTCCAGAGATCACAATAATCGAAGCTGCCGCAATACTTGTACCGATTGCTTTATTGAGTTCAATACCAACTTTCTTTGTAAGTAATGGTGTCATCACGAAACCACCACTAACCCCCATAAGTGATGATATGATTCCTGTAAACAAACCAATTAATGGAATCCAAGACTTTCCCCTCTCTTTTCTAACAGATTGTCTATTGGATAAAAATTGAAGTGCGAACCAGCTCAAGATCAGAACATATACAGTTGAAATAACCGTTGATGCTCCATTTATTTTTTCGAGCCAATGTACGACTGGCACAGTTGAAACAGCCCCTATTACCCCGAATAATCCGAGTATACACGCCAAACGAACGTTTACATTTTTCATTTTTATGTGAGATAGTGTGCCAGTAACTGTTGAGCCCAATGTCAACATTAAAGAGAGTATAATGGCTCCGCTAGGTTCGTAACCAAGTACTAAAAGGACAGGAGTCAGTATAATACCCCCGCCAATCCCAAAAAAACCGGAGATAACACCGATTGTTGCTCCACCAATAATAAACAAAAGCCACTCCATTTCATAACACTTCCTTCCTCCTTTCATTGTAACTTCAGTTTATTTATAATAAAAATGAATAAATATTATTGGAACCATTACGAATCTTAATGGAGGCTTCATTATGCAATTAGATTGGATCAGAAGTTTTGTGACACTTGCTCACCTAAAACATTTTACAAAAACAAGCGAATTCCTAAACCTATCTCAACCCACTATAAGCGTCCACATCAGAAAGCTAGAGGATTATTTAGGTTTGAAGCTTATTCAAAGGTCTGGAATGAATCAATCTTTTGAATTAACAAACGCTGGGGTACAAGTATTCGAACAAGGTAAGAAAATGTTAGAAATTTCAAGAACGATTGAATCAATAAAAGAAAAAAATGAAGAAATTCTACTCCGAATCGGAGCAACACATACCGTAAGCGACGTATTATTACCAGACTTCGTAAAGAAGATAAAGTTACTCTATCCATTTATCCGTCTAAAGCTCATGATTCATAATCACGAACAAATAATCGAGGAATTACAAAAGAAGAAGATTGATATAGCTTTAGTTGAAGGAACAAGTGGATTAGATCCTTTTCAGGTAGAAGTAGTCAGCAGAGATGAGCTGCGCTTTTATGCACAGCATAAAATGTCTATTGAAAACTCTCCACTTATTCTTAGAGAGAAAGGATCTGGTACACGGGAATATGCTGATCAACTTCTGCGTTCCGAAAGAATTGAACCGACGGAGATCATTGAAGCAAGCAGTCATTATTTGATTAAACAGTTAGCTGTTAGAGGACTTGGCATTGGATTTCTATCCTATTGGATGGTTAAGGATGAAGTATCAGAAGGAAAGCTTGTCCCACTCGATCCACATGTTGTTTATCGTCCCTTTTATGCGGTATATGCTGAAGAGTACGCCATAGGCACCATATATTCAGAAGTATTGAAGGTACTTCGGAAATTTTCTTAAGAACAAAAAAACCCCTGATAATGATATCAGGGGTAATCCTTTTAGTACATGCTCATATATTGTTCGCGTTCCCAAGGGTGAACTTGTGTACGGAACATATCCCACTCGATCTCTTTCGCTTCAATGAAGTGCTCTGTTGCATGTGCTCCAAGAGCTGTTGTAAGAACTTCGTTTTTGCTGAATAGAGTTAAGGCTTCTTTTAATGTTGCTGGAAGATCTTTGATTCCTTCTGCTTCGCGCTCTTCTTTATCCATCACATAGATGTTTCTATCGATTGGCTTTGGAGCGTTTAGCTTGTTCTTGATTCCATCAAGACCTGCTGCAAGCAATACTGCCATAGCAAGATAAGGGTTAGCCGTTGGGTCAACGCTTCTTACCTCAATACGAGTACTGATGCCACGAGAAGCAGGAATACGAATAAGCGGGCTTCTGTTTTGCATAGACCATGCAACGTAACAAGGCGCTTCGTAACCAGGTACAAGACGCTTATAAGAGTTTACAGTCGGGTTCGTGATCGCTGTAAAATCTTGTGCATGCTTTAAGATACCTGCTAGGAAATGCATTGCTGTTTCGCTTAATCCTGTTTCAGATTTCGCATCATAAAACACGTTTTCTCCATCTTTGAATAGAGACATATTTGCGTGCATACCTGATCCGTTCACACCGAACAATGGTTTAGCCATGAATGTTGCATGAAGACCATGTTTACGTGCAATCGTTTTTACAGCTAACTTAAACGTTTGAATGTTATCACAAGTGCTTACTGCATCAGCATATTTAAAATCGATCTCATGCTGTCCAGGTGCTACTTCATGGTGAGAAGCTTCGATTTCAAAGCCCATATCTTCAAGTTCTAAAACGATATCTCTACGGCAGTTTTCACCAAGGTCAGTTGGAGCTAAGTCGAAATATCCACCTTTATCGTTTAGTTCTAGAGTCGGCTCACCCTTCTCGTCATTCTTAAATAAGAAGAATTCTGGTTCAGGTCCAATATTGAAATCAGAGAAACCTAGGTCTTCCATCTCTTTTAATACGCGCTTTAAGATTCCACGAGGATCTCCATCAAACGGATTTCCGTCAGGCATGAAAATGTCACAGATCAAACGTGCAACTTTGCCTTTTTCAGAAGTCCATGGGAAGATCATGAATGTATCTAAATCAGGATAAAGATTCATATCTGATTCTTCTATTCGAACGAATCCTTCAATAGAAGATCCATCAAACATCATCTTGTTCTCTAAAGCTTTTTCAAGTTGACCAATCGGTATCTCAACATTTTTGATAACACCCAATAAATCAGTAAATTGCAAACGGATAAATCTTACGTTTTCTTCTTTTACCATTCTTAAGATATCTTCTTTAGTGTACTTAGACAAATCTTTCTCCTCCTTTAAATATAAAGCGCCTGGTTAGGGCGATTGTTCACATCGTAAGTATTATTAAATGATTTTAATGAAAAAACCTGGATAGTTCTCCTTGAATCAGTGAGGTTTTTCCATGTCTGCCAGCATGAATCAATTCCCTTTTTAACCTGCGATGAAGCGCAGATTCGGAAATTTGTTGAACACCTTGCACATTTGGCTGGTTTTTTATTAATTCTGCTGCCTGTTCATTTAGCTCAAAGACTCGTTTGATACCGGCTAAATTCACACCTTGTTCAAGTAGTGCTTTGATCTCAAGAAGTTTATCAACATCATTAAATGAGAATAAACGACGGTTCCCTTCAGTTCGTGCAGGATGAATAAGATCATGCTCTTCGTAATAACGAATCTGACGAGCTGATAGTTCAGTCAGCTGCATAACGATGCTGATGGGGAACAAAGGTAAGTTCCTACGATTCATATCGTTCATATTGCCTACCTCCTTTCAACTTCTTTTTATATCTTATGTCACAAAAGCTCACATGTCAATCCTAATGTTAGAAAAATTAACATCATAACAAAAAAGAGGCTTACCGCCTCTTTTTCTTGTTTCTTTTTAGGATAAGTTATCTACTAATAAGTCCTTGTGTTAAAAGTTCATCGACAGCTGATAAAACGGCAATCTTAACATGTTCATACGTTAGCCCACCCTGCACGAATGCAATATACGGCGGACGGATCGGGCCATCAGCTGTTAGCTCGATGCTTGCACCTTGAATAAAAGTACCCGCTGCCATGATTACATCGTCTTCATAACCAGGCATATAATCAGGGTATGGAATTGCATAAGAGTTGATCGGAGATGCCTTTTGAATCGCTTGACAGAATTTGATCATACGCTCGCGGTCATTAAAGATTACAGATTGGATAAGATCTGTTCTCTTTGCATCATATGAAGGACGCGTTTCCATTCCTAATTCTTCTAAGAAAGCAGCTGTAAACACCGCACCTTTCAAAGCTTGTGCCGTTACATGCGGCGCAAGGAAGAACCCTTGATACATCTCTTGAAGACTGTAAAGTGACGCTCCTGCTTCACGGCCGATTCCAGGGGAAGTTAATCGGTAAGAGATCCTGTCGATCAAATTCTCTTTTCCAGCGATATAGCCACCTGTTTTAGCAAGACCACCGCCAGGATTTTTAATCAAGGAACCTGCAATAACATCGGCTCCTGCTTCGATTGGTTCTCTTTCTTCAACAAACTCTCCATAACAATTATCCACAAATACGATCACATCAGATTTGATTTCCTTTACGAAAGATATCATTTCTTCTATTTCATTCACTGTAAAAGATGGACGATCTGCATAACCTTTTGAGCGTTGAATTCCGATCACTTTCGTTTTTTCCGAAATTGCACGTTGGACTTCTGTAAAGTTAATCGCTCCTTCAGAAGTCAGATCTACATGTTGATACGAAATGTTGTAATCTTTTAAGGACCCTTCACCTGTTCCCCTGATCCCTACGATTTCTTCGAGCGTATCATAAGGTTTACCCGTGATATAGAGGAGTTCATCTCCAGGACGGAGCATTCCGAATAAAGACAGAGTGATCGCATGAGTACCAGAGATGATTTGTGGCCTAACGATTGCAGCCTCTGCTCCAAAAACATTCGCATATACCTTTTCGAGAGTATCACGACCCGTATCATCGTATCCATATCCTGTTGAAGGATGAAAATGGTGATCTCCTACTTGATTATTTTGAAAGGCTCTCAACACCTTTAACTGATTAAATTCAGTTATTTTATCAATCAGCTTATGTTGTTTTGTAATACGGTCTGTTACTTTTTCAGTAGTATTTTTAAGTACGTCTTCATTTTGAAACTGTGAATACATGTTATTCTCCTTTGTTGCTGATGGACGGAATGGAAGAGGAAGATAACGCGTATCCCTTGCATTCATAGACCAATTCTTCTTTATTGAATTCTTGTGTGATAAGTATGGTTTCTCCACGCAGTTGTGATAGAAGCTTACCGTCATGTGCTGAAACTTTAACTTCATAGTATGTCATCTGCTTCATCACTTCTTTTTCAATCGTTTCAAGTAATGAAGAAATATCCTTATTCTCTAATGCAGAAATGGAAATGGACGGATTCTCTGGAATGAAATCGTCTTTGAACTGGTCTTTTTTATTATAAACCGTGAGCATCGGTATATGAGATGCCTTCAGCTCGCTTAAAATACGTTTAACCGTTTGTTCATGTTGAATGCGATCCTCACTAGAACCGTCGATCACATGAATAAGAAGATTTGCTTCTGCCGCTTCTTCTAAAGTTGACCTGAAGGCCGCAATCAATGATGTTGGTAGATCTTGAATGAAGCCTACCGTATCTGTTAACAGCATCTGAAACCCGCTTTTTAGTTTTACTTTTCGAGTCAACGGATCTAACGTCGCAAATAATTGATCTTCTTCATAACTATCAGCTTCTGCTAATTTGTTAAAGATCGTCGACTTCCCCGCGTTCGTATAACCAACAAGTGCTGCTTGAAAAGCGCCTTGATGTTTGCGGCGTTCTCTATATCTTTCTCTATGACTTACAACAGAATTGATCTGTGTTTTAAGCTCATGTATACGAAACCGAATATGACGTCTATCCTTTTCAAGTTTGGTCTCACCAGGACCACGAGTTCCGATCCCTCCACCTAATCTAGAAAGACTAGCTCCAATACCAGATAAACGAGGCAGTAAGTATTCAAGCTGAGCAAGTTCTACTTGAAGTTTTCCTTCTCTAGTCTTCGCACGTTGTGCAAATATATCTAATATGAGCTGTGTACGATCGATGACTCTTGCATTGAAATGAGACGACAAGTTACGAACTTGAGAAGGAGATAACTCACTGTTAAAAATAATGATATCTGCTTCAAGCTCTTCTTCTAGAGTAATAATCTCTTCTACTTTACCTTTTCCGATAAATGTAGCTGAGTCATAACGGTCCCTTTTTTGTGTAACAACAGCACAAACTGTTCCTTGAGCCGTCTTCGTTAAAGATTTTAGTTCTTCCATTGAATAAAAAAAACGCTCGTCGTTCTGCCGTGGAAGCTGACATCCGACGAGTATCGCTTTTTCATGAACTGAATCATTGTTTTTGTTCAAATTTGCGATCCCTGCTTTCCATAGTCTCCTCTCATCATATCAAATCGAATCCCGTTCTTCTAGCACAAGGTCATCACTTTGAATCGTCATCAAAGCTCTTCTATCTTGGTTGCTTTCGTTCAAGAGCCTGACAGATTGCCTCCTGACCGCTTTTTCAACCATATTACGAATGTATCTTCCGTTTGAAAACGAACCTGGATTACTTTGCTTTATTCGTTCGATGTGACTTTTTAGCTTCCATTCACAATCTCTTGTCAGCATGTATTCTCTTTCTGTGATCATTCTCTTTGCAATTTCCATTAATTCCTCTACAGAATAATCAGGGAACGAGATAACAAGTGGAAACCTAGAAGGTAAACCCGGATTAAGTTTTAAAAACCGATCCATTTCTTTAGGGTACCCAGCTAAGATCAGTATGAAATCATGCTGTTGATCTTCCATCGCTTTTACAAGTGTATCGATCGCCTCTTTGCCAAAATCTTTTTCTCCACCGCGGCCTAAAGAATACGCTTCATCTATAAACAATATGCCCCCACTTGCTTTCTTTAGGAGCTCTCGTGTTTTTTGAGCGGTATGCCCAATGTATTCTCCAACTAGATCAGCCCGCTCAGCTTCGATCAGATGACCCTTGGAGAGTACTTTCATCTCATGAAACAAAGTCCCTAATTTTCTAGCTACGGTCGTCTTTCCAGTGCCAGGGTTACCTTTAAATAACATATGAAGAGCTTGTTTTTCAGCTTTTAATCCTAACTCCTGACGGCATTTATTAATATGAAGCCACGCATAGATTTCTTTCACATGAAATTTCAAGTCTTCCATTCCTACTAAACGATTTAAATCTTTTTCCATCTTGATGAGAGGTTGGTGCTTTTCAATTGTTTTCTCTTTTTTTCCTGCAAGTGCTGCTCCATCATCGATCTTCGACTTTTCACTCGCTTGATTTAAAACGATATTGATCTGCCTTTGCTTTTTTATCGCAATAGGTTCATTCAAAAGGAACCACCTCACTTTGCCAGTCAAATCATAATACGCAACTACATCCGATTCCGTGACAAATGCCTATACCATTTCTTGATCCACTGTTATCAATTTATGTTGAAGTCTTATGATCTACTACAAAGACAAGCTTTGTTTTTAGAATGAATATGTATCATCTGAATTGTAAGCGTTTTCTATTTTCAGATGAATAAAAATACTCAAGCATGCAAGATTTCCGTGTTATGTTAAATACTGTGAAAAAAGTACGAATGAAATGGACGAAGAAATCATGCATATCAAACTACAGAAAAGCTTGTATATCTTGATCGGGCTGTTTTTAACAGCGATCGGGATAAAATTACTAAACATACACACATTAACGTTCGGTGGAACTGCAGGAATCGCAACTTTGGTTTCATTTATGACGAATTGGACATGGGGCATTCTATTCCTTATTGTGAACCTACCTTTCTTTATTTTATCAATCAAAAAATTGGGATGGAATTTCTCACTTTTAACGTTTCTTTGCATCATCCTCATTTCAGCCATATCCGATCTCATGGATTATCTTGCTCTTCCGCTAATCTCGCCGATTGCTGCTGCGATCATTGCCGGAAGTTTGATAGGTATAGGCGTAAGTTTTGTATTGAATTCAGGAGCATCATTAGGTGGCATACATATTCTAGCTCTATATTTAGAGCAAAAATCTAATATAAATCGAGGAATCTCCTTGTTTGTTACAGATTTTATTATCGTGTCATCTGCTGTAGTCATGTTTGGTTTTAGAAACGCTCTGATATCCATCATTGCAATAACTATAGCTTCCTTCTTAACTGGAAAATTAAAAAGCACAGTTAAGCCATCATCAGAAGCTGTGTATCGATCAACTGAAACAGAAACACTTCAAAATAGTTAAAAGCATTCTCCTCAATAGGAAAATGCTTTTTTTATTCCTCTAAACACCATTTGTTCACATAGTAATTATTATGTAAACAAATGTCTATTGTTGTCATTTTCTGCGCTTGCTTAGGAAATAAAAGCTTTTATTCGTAGAGGTCATCCCGCGTGCGGTTCTTCTCTTCGTGCATTTCTTGCCTCTCGGTTGATTTCGACTGCCCTTTTAACGGCTTAATTTTCCCAATTAATATCCCTAGCTCATTATAGACTCCACTTTTTGAATCATGTTTACTATGTGACGCAGTTTTTCCAAGTTTCTTTATTTGCTCTATCCTATCAGGGTCCGTTGTGATCGCTGCATTCCTTCCATGTGCATTCCCCTTAATTCCATTATAAACTTCTCTTCTTAGTTGATCGTTTTCTTTCCCCGGTGAAACAGGCTCATTCGGAACGATGCCAACTAGTGTATATATACCACTTACAATGACATACGCCTGATCTACTCCGTTTATTTTTTCCGCAAGCTGCACAAGATCCTTTGATTGATGAACTTCATCAGACTTTTCAACGACTAATGGTGAATCTATCTGTGTGTTTGGTTTTCTTTCTGATGAATCGTATTTCACTTGCTCTGTATCTAGAGTTTCATCTCCAGAACCGGTTTTGCCTGAACAAGCACTAAAAATGAAAACTGAAGATAGAACGAGCACTCCTAATTTCCGCATATTTAACCATCCTTTTTTCTATAGTTTCCTTTGGACATTGCAGAAATATGCAAAAAAAACACCCTTTGTTATAATGGGAAAAAGAGGTTATAGGAGGCAATTATGGAAGATTATCCACACTTACCCGAATATGCCGATTCATTTATTGTGCACTTACAGAAAAAAGATAGAACAAAGAGTACGATAAAGCGTTATTATTATGATCTTTTAGATTTTTTTGCATGGGTTCGAGTTATTAAGAAAACAGATGACTTACGAGTGATACAAAGCCTAGATACGTTGACGCTAAAAGAATATTTTCTTTTTCTTTCAGAGCAGAGAGAATATCGAACTGCCACAAGCAAACGAGTTTTCACAGTTATAAAAAGTCTCTTTTTCTATCTGCATACAAATAGAAAAATTTCATCGAATCCATTTAATGAACTGGAGCAAACCCTTAAAGAAGACACTCAATTTACAGATGATGACTTTATTTCGGATGAAGAATACAAGACCCTTTTCCAAACTCTCTCTTCTTATGAGGGACTAACGGAGAAACAACAAAAATATAGGCACCTGTTGATCAAAAGAAATGAAGCCATCCTTTCACTTCTTTATCAGTATGGCATTACACTACAGGAAATCACGAATATTGAAATGAAACATGTTCATTTCACACAGCATGAATTAACAGTGATCAACAAAAAAGAAACAAGACTGATCGCTCTTGATGATGAGACACAACAATTATTATATGAATACAAGGAAAAGATTCCTGAAGTTATTCGGCCAAGGGTTTATTCTTCAGATCGTTTCTTTATCGCGTTTGATTACCAGAGAGGAACGTATCGATTTGATTATGGGAAGTATGAGCCAAAACCGTTAACTGTTATTGCTATACAGAAGATGCTGAGACAAGAGGTCCGTCGTTCTGGACTAAGAGAAGGGATCAGTTCTCAACACTTAAGAAGAACTGCCATTTTAAATCTTTTAAAAGAAGGAAAAGATGAAGAAGATGTTCAATTGTGGTTCGGATTAAAATCAAATCTTACTTTAAACCGCTATGAAGCTTACTTAGAAGCAGCTGAAGTAAAGCAATAAGACGAATATGTAGACATTAAAAACTCCCTATCGACCTCTTAAAGGTCAACAGGGAGTATTTTTTATTCATTTGTATTTGCAGAAGACAAATCGACATTTCGATGTGGGGTGAACGTTGAAATGGCATGCTTGTAAATGAGGTGCTGTTTTCCTTCTGCCTCTAGTACAACCGTAAAGTTGTCAAACCCCTTTACTAAACCTTTAAGCTGAAAACCATTCAGCAAATATACGGTCACATAAATGTTTTCGCGACGTAATTGGTTTAAGTAATGATCCTGTAAATTGATTGATTGCTTCATGTGAACAGATCCTCCTCTTTGGGCATTACCCTTATACATTCTCGGAAATTTCTAATTTCCCTTCAACAAAGTGCTGAATTTCTTGAAATTTTTTGTGAAAGGGATCTTCGTCCATACTAAACCATTCTACATCCATCTGGTTGCGAAACCATGTGAATTGTCTTTTTGCGTATCGCCTTGAGTCTCTTTTTAACAATGTGATCGCTTCTTCTAAAGTACTTTCCCCTGAAAGATATGGAAAAAACTCTTTGTAGCCTATCGCTTTAGCTGCAAGACTATTCGTAATGTCTTGTTCAAAAAGCATCTTCGCTTCGTTAAGAACCCCTTGTTGAACCATAAGGTCCACTCGCTCGTTTATTCGTTTGTATAAGTGCTCTCTATCCATCGTCAATCCAACTAAAGCTAGCTGATAAAGCGATTCCTCATCACTCTTTTTCTTTCCTTGTTCAATAGAAGGAGCATTTCCTGTTGTATAGTAAATTTCAAGCGCCCTTATTACACGTTGTACATTGTTCGGATGAATTTCTTTAGCACGCTCCGGGTCGACTTCTAGTAGTTCAGTGTGCAATGCCTCTGGCCCTTCGATTTCTGCCTTTTTTTGAAGTTCATTTCGCATCTCGTTATTTCGGTTCGCATCAGAAAATTCATAGTGATGAGTAACAGCCCTTACGTACAACCCCGTACCACCAACAATAATCGGAATCTTACCTCTTCTATTTATATCTGATATTCGTTCTCTAGCTAACTTTTGGAACTCAGCAACTGAGAATGCTTCCTTAGGATCTTTGATATCAATAAGATAATGAGGGATCCCTTCTTTCTCTTCCTCCGTAATCTTTGCTGTACCTATGTCGAGACCTCTATAGATCTGCATAGAGTCCCCGCTAATGATCTCACCATCGATCGCCTTAGCAAGTTCGATACTGGTTCTTGTTTTCCCAACAGCCGTTGGGCCTACGATCACAACTAATTTATCTTTCATCATTAACTCCTACATCACTCTTTTGAACATCTTCTCAAGTTCATACGTTGATAGATGGATCGTTATTGGTCTGCCGTGTGGACAAGTATAAGGATCTCTTGAAGTTCGAAGAGATTCTAATAAAGCAAAAATTTCATCGTTCCTTAAATGATGGTTCGCTTTGATAGATCCTTTACATGACATCATGATCGCTGCATCTTCTCTTAATTTCTCGATATCGATTTTTTTATCATCGAGGACCTGCTGGATGATATCCAGTATGATCTCTTTTTCATATCCGTTCGGAAACCATTGTGGATGCTCTCTAACGATAAAAGTATTCTGTCCAAAGGTTTCTAAAAACAGACCCACTTCGCTGAGAGTCTCTAAGTGACTCTCTAGAAAGGCAGATTCACTCACTGTAAATTCAAAGGTATATGGAACTGCTAACAGTTGAGTTTCTCGATCCACTTGCCCCACCTTTTTTCTGAAATACTCATATTTAATGCGTTCTTGGGCAGCATGCTGATCGATTAGATATAATCCGTTCTCATTTTGAGCAATGATATACGTACCATGCATCTGTCCGATCGGATACATAACGGGAATTTTATCTATTGACTCATCTCTAATATGTTCTTGCTCTTGGGATTCTGGTGCTTGATTCATTTCGGGATGAAATGATTCCACCGGAAGATCCTCATTCTCGATAACTGGATGCGATGCCTCTCTAATATGAGAAGGAACAGCATCAGATTCAATAATTGAACGGTTGGCACTTAGAGTCGTTTCTAAATTTGCAGTTATGTCAGTTTGAACTTCTTTCTTTTTCCTTTGATAATCAAAAGAAAATGAAGGTTGTTCTTCTCGATCATTCTGTCTTTGTTCTTTTTTCTTAAACTGAACATCAGGGATCAACTGCTGATTTCTGATCACTTTTCTGAGTTCGTTTTCAATAAGCTGAACCAGTTCAGTTTCTTTACTCAACCTTGCTTCATGTTTTGATGGATGAACGTTGACATCAATAATTGTCGGATCCATCTTAACCGATAAGATAGCGATCGGAAAGCGACCGATCGGCAGGAACGTATGATAAGCATTCTGTACAGCTTTTGATAGTGCATAGTTCTTAATATATCTTCCGTTCATAAAGAAGGACATATACTGACGTGAAGCTCGGTTCATCTCTGGTTTTGCTATATATCCCCTTACTTCATAATCTAATGAAGAAAATGAGACTGAGATCATGTTTTTGGCAGTTTGTATCCCATAAACAGAAGCAATGATCTGCAGAAGGTTTCCGTTGCCAGAAGTGTGCAAAAGCTCTTTTCCGTTATGCTTTAAACGAAAAGAAACATCTGGGTTAGCAAGTGCCAGTCTGTTCACTAGATCACTGATCGTGCCTAGTTCCGTCTGAATGGTCTTAACATGCTTCAATCTGGCTGGTGTGTTATAGAATAAGTTACGAACAGTAAAGTCTGTGCCTTTTCTGCTATTTGTCTGCTGCTGTTTTATGATTTTACCATTCTCGATAAACAAGTAAGCACCTGGTCCATCACCCGTTGATGATTTCAGTTCGACTTGAGAAACAGAGGATATACTCGGTAATGCTTCTCCTCTAAACCCCATGGTACGAATGTGGATTAAATCTTGCTCACTTTTAATCTTACTCGTTGCATGGCGGTTAAAAGCGAGCACGCAATCCTCCGGCTCGATTCCGTCCCCGTTATCTAGTACACGAATGAGTGATAACCCACCTTCTTCAACTTCGATCTCTATTCTAGTCGCGTTCGCATCGATTGAATTTTCAACAAGCTCTTTAACGACAGAGGCTGGGCGTTCAACAACTTCACCAGCAGCGATTTTATTGGAAAGATGTTCATCTAGTTGTACAATTTTGCCCATTCGTCACGCCTCCTTTATCTTACTTTTTTTTGCAGTTTGTATAACGCGTTCATCGCATCAAGAGGAGTCATCTCTAATACGTTTAAATTTCTTAACTCTTTGATCAACTCTTGCTCTTTATTGTCTCTTCTATTCGTCTCTTTTTTTTCTACAAAAAGACTCAACTGACTTTCTTGAAGATCCTCTTCCCTGGTCACTGAAACTTCTTGAATGGGAAGCGCCTCTCGTTTTTCTTGATTTTCATAGGTTTGTAAAATTGTTTTTGCTCTAGAGATCACTGGTTCGGGTAGTTCAGCGAGCTCTGCCACTTGTATACCAAAACTTTTATCTGCTTGTCCATCAATGACTTTATGCAAAAATACGAGACTTCCATTCTCTTCAACTGCACTTACAAACACATTTTTTAGAGATTGAAGAGACTCTTCTAAGACAGTAAGTTCATGATAATGAGTAGAGAATAACGTTTTGGCAGCTATTTTCTCATGAATGAATTCAATGATTGATTGCGCTAATGCCATCCCATCATATGTGGAAGTCCCTCGTCCGATCTCATCTAAAAGGATCAAACTGTTCTCAGTTGCACTCGTAAGAGCAAAGTTCGTCTCGAGCATCTCGACCATGAACGTACTTTGTCCTCCTACTAGATCGTCAGCCGCTCCAATCCGCGTAAAGATCTGATCAAACATTGGAAGCTCAGCACGATCTGCTGGAACAAAGCAGCCGATCTGCATCATGACCGCTGTAAGCGCCAACTGGCGCATATACGTACTCTTACCTGCCATGTTTGGACCCGTTATAAGGAGCATATTTCTATCATTATTTAGAACGATGTCGTTAGGTACGTATTCTTGGGCATCCATGACTTTTTCTACAACCGGATGTCTGCCGTTCACAATATTAACGATTCCATCCTCTGATACTATCGGTCTTACATAACGGTACTGCTCACTGATTGCAGCAAAAGATTGCATGACATCTAGTTCAGAAATGGCTGATGCAAGCTCTTGAAGCCCTGGAATGAATTGTTTTACATACTCTCTCACTTCCAAAAAGAGTGTATATTCTAATCCTGAGATTTTCTCTTCCGCTTCTAATATGATTCTTTCTTTCTCTTTAAGTTCTGGTGTAACATATCTCTCAGCGTTCGCGAGCGTTTGTTTTCGTTCATAACGATCTGGCACTTGTGAAAGGTTCGATTTTGTAACCTCAATGTAGTATCCAAAAATCTTATTAAAACCTATTTTTAAAGACTTAATGCCTGAAGCTGCTTTTTCTTGTTGCTCAAGAGAAGCGATCCAGGCTTTACCGTTACTGCTCGCATCTTTATATTGATCCAGCTGCTCATTGTAACCTGCTTTGATCAGACCACCTTCTTTAATTTGAATGGGTGCATCATCATGAATAGCAGAATCTAAATAGTCTCTGAGTGTTTTATGTTCATTCATCTTCGCATGAAGCTCGAGTGCGTATTTCCCTTCAATACTCTTGATCTTTTCTTTTAAGACCGGAACACTGAACAGAGATCTTTTCAATTGTACAAGATCTCTTGGACTAGCGTTTCCATAAGATATTTTGGCTATCAATCGTTCCATATCATAAACAGACTTCAATTGTTCTTTGATCTCTTCACGAATAAAGAATTCTCCGATTAAGTTTTCAACGAGCTGAAGCCGCTTCTCAATCGTTTCTTTTACGAACAACGGCTCTTCCACCCATTGTTTAAGCTTTCTAGCACCCATTGCTGTCATCGTGGCATCTAACAGCCATAATAGTGAACCTTTTTTTCCTTTTGCTCGGATTGATTCTGTTAATTCTAAATTCCGTTTTGAAAAGGCATCAAGCTTCATTCTTTTATCGTTCTGCTGAAATTCAACAGCTTTTATATGGTGGAAAGATCGTTTTTGCGTATGAGATAGATAGTTGAACAACCGTCCTGAAGCACGTAATAAGATTGGATCAGAGATCGTCTGAACAAGTTGATTAAACTGACTATCTATAGAATTCTCTTCCTGGATAGAAACGGAAGCTTGTCCTGTCTGAGTAACTGTGTGCGTCCAAGCATCATACAATTCTTTGTTACCAACAATCTCTTTTACACCGTGACTTAAAAGTAATTGAATGAACGAAAACTGATTTCCGTCATATGTATATCCCTTCAACTCACCTGTTGAAAGATCACAAAGAACGTATCCATAAGAATCGTTTTCTTTTTCTATCGATACAAGAAAATTATTCTCTCTATCTTGAAGAAGGTGGTCATCAATAACCGTTCCTGGCGTAATAATCTGGATGACTTCACGTTTCACTACCCCAACAGATAGTTTAGGATCTTCTACTTGTTCGCAGATCGCTACTCTATGTCCGTTCTCAACTAATGTTTTTATATAACCTGCTGACGAATGATAAGGTATCCCACACATCGGAATTCGATCTTGAGAGCCACCATCTCTGCTTGTTAGTGTAATTTCAAGGATTTGAGATGCTCGAACAGCATCCTCAAAAAACATTTCATAAAAATCTCCTAGACGGAAAAATAAAAAGGCATCCTGATGAGCTGCCTTGATTGATAAATATTGTTGTATCATTGGAGTATATTGAGCCATAATTTCACCTTTTTCATAACATTTCAATGTCGCTATTATAACATAATTCACAGCATCTATCGTTTTCTCTGCATGAAAAAAACGGGAAGCTCTCTCCCCGTTTTCTATTCTTCCAAATCACCTATTAAAAAGTTCGGATCCAGGTCTTCAAAATTCTCATCTTCTACATCATATTCCCAATCTCTTGTCTCTACATCATCAAAACCGTCCGGATTCACATATACACAAACTTTTGTTTCTCCGATAATTTCACAAACGAACTCTCTTTCTACTTGAACGATCACTTTATTTCCGTTCGGAGAGATCGTCGCTTCTAACGTATTGGGTTCTTGAAGTGCACGGCACGTAACTTCATATTGATTGCCTAACGCATTCTTATCTCTTACACTGAGATCCACTTTATCTACAAAATGAATGGTCTCTGTTACGACTTCCGTACGAGTATTATCATTGTATGAATACCACACGTTGATATCATAGCTTCCCTCTACATCTACTGCTTCACCATTCCGCTTCGGTTTATATGCATGGTTGATGATCCAGCATCCTAAAATGCTGCTCGGACGATGACTCGGTGCAATTGTATGCGTTGCTTGAGAAAATTTTCTCCCTTTGCCGCAGACCGCTTTTGTGATGATTTCTCTGTAAGTCAACTCTTGTTCTACGCGTCTTGACATACATGAATCCCTCCTCTACCAATCTCCATACAGTATATGCTGGGCGGATGCCTATTGTGTCTTCATTTATTTGAAACACAATTAGTCTAAGTATATGGGCGTTTGTTGTCCAATGTTCTCAAAATATTATATGTGGTGGACGGTACGTGAAATTATTTTCGCGTTTTTATTGCTTTTGCAAGTGGTTGATTATCCCTCTAGGATACTCTCTTTACGGGTATGTGAGTCTAAAACGCAATGCGGAATTTGTCGAGGTTTGTAGACTCGTGGATAAATGGGGAAAACTTTTGGATTGCATACCAAAACTTCTGGATTGAAGGAACCTGATACCTCTATGGGTATGTGCGAAACACCCAATAAACTGGAATGAATCTCAAATAAAAACACGATGTCTACAAAAGACATCGTGTTTCTGGTTAGTGACAGCCGCAGCCGCCTGGAGAACAGCCTTCTTGAGAACCAGTAGTCCCTTTTAAAAGGTCCCCGCCAGTAGATTCAATGATCTCATCTGTTACTTTGTTAGAGATCGTATGTGAAACCATCTGTAAGATATCATTCACATCACTTTGAGATTGTTTGAACTCTTGTACGACTGGAATGCTATCAAGCTCAGCCATCAGTGCATCAATCTTTTCTTCTACTTCTCTCGATGCTTCATGTTTTTGATAATGTTGAAGATTAACAGCTTGTTTTTGAAGATTCTTAATCTGTCCCATCAATCTTGCTACATTTGAATTTGTATTGATCTGAGCTTCTGCTTTTTTGAAGAATTCTACTTCATCAGTCGTTGCGATCATTTTAGCCAGTTCTTTAGCTTTTCCCAAAATTTCTTCTTTCGTATATGTGCTCATTAGCCTACCACCTCTGATTTTTCTTCTACCCAATCGCCGCCAAGGTTCCAAGTTTTCGCATCGGTAATCTGAACTTTGACGATTTCACCTATTAAGTGCTTAGGAGCTTTAAAGTTTACTACTTTGTTGGAACCTGTGTGACCTGTTAGTACATCAGGATTCTTTTTACTTTCTCCTTCAACCAGCACTTCTACGACTTTACCGATATATGCTTTGTTCTTTTCTAATGAGATATCATTCAGCATGGAGTTCAGTCTTTGCAGACGTTCTCGTTTCACTTCCATCGGAACATTGTCTTGCATCTTTGCAGCTGGAGTGCCTTCACGAGGGGAATAGATAAACGTGTAAGCAGCATCATACTGCACTTCTTTTACTAGAGATAAAGTCTCTTGGAATTGTTCTTCCGTCTCATTTGGAAACCCAACAATAATATCCGTAGTTAATGCTACATTCGGCATTGCAACTTTGATCTTGTTTACAAGCTCTAAATAATGTTCACGTGTATATTTACGAGCCATTAATTTGAGTACATCGCTGTTTCCGTGTTGGACAGGCAGATGCACATGATCTACAATGTTACCGCCTTTAGCTAGTACTTCAATTAACCGATCATCAAAATCTCGTGGATGACTTGTTGTAAAACGCAGTCTTGGAATATCGATCTTACGGATCTCATCCATTAGATCGCCAAGACCATACTCTAGATCTTCAAAATCTTTGCCGTATGCATTCACGTTCTGACCGAGAAGCGTTACTTCTTTATATCCTTCTCTCGCAAGCTGTCTTACTTCTTCAATGATATCTTGAGGATAACGGCTTCTTTCTTTTCCTCGCGTGTAAGGAACAATACAATATGTACAGAATTTGTCGCAGCCGTACATAATGTTGACCCAGCCTTTAACGTTCCCTTTACGCTTTCTTGGAAGGTTCTCGACGATATCCCCTTCTTTAGACCAAACTTCAACTACCATCTCTTTTGAGAATAATGCGTTCTCGATGATTTGAGGCAGACGATGAATGTTATGAGTACCAAAGATCATATCAACTTGAGGGTACGTGGAAAGAATACGGTTAACAACAGATTCTTCTTGTGACATACAGCCACATACTCCAAGAAGTAGATTAGGGTTGTTCGCTTTCGTATGTTTTAAATGTCCCAGTTCACCGAACACTTTGTTCTCTGCATTTTCTCGAATGGCACAAGTGTTAAGAAGGATCACATCGGCATCTTCAGTAGAATAAGTGATTTCATAACCCATTTCATTCAGAATTCCTGCCATAACCTCTGTATCATGCTCGTTCATCTGACAGCCATACGTACGAATATAGAACTTTTTACCAACACCAATATTTTTTAAATTTTCCGGAATAGAAAAATCTTTTAATATTTGTACTTGCTCTTTACCACGCTTTTTCGCGTCTTTTAAGGAAGGCGGTGCATACGTAGATTGAAAGTATTGTGAGTAGTCTCTTTCTTTTTCGTTCGTCTTCACTTTTTGATTGTCTTTCGTAATATCCAAGACATCTTCACTCCTTATTGCCTTTACTGCTTGGTAATCCGTTCATCTTAAATCTAGTTTTTCATCCAACTGTAACATTATATCAAAAATTGGATTATAGTTAAACTTGTAATCGTTTTAGTTTACATAATAAAATTATGGTTTTCAAAAGAAGCCGTTTGATAGGGTCAATAAAAAAGTTGACTCCAAAAGCTTCCTGATGCGCCTTTAAAGTCAACTTTACACGTATTTAAATGATATTTAATTCTTTTCCTGCTTTTTCAAATGCATCTAACGCAGCTTGTAGTTCTTCTTTCGTATGCTGAGCTGTTACGATTGTTCTTACGCGAGCTTTTCCTTTAGCTACTGTTGGGAAAGCGATACCTTGAGCGAATACACCATACTTCAATAAAGTATCTGAAAGTTTGTGTGCAAGCGCATCATCACCTACTAAAACTGGTGTGATAGGTGTCTCACTAACTCCTGTATTGAATCCTAGTTCTTTTAATCCCGCTTTAAAGAACTTCGTGTTCTCCCATAGTCTTTCCATATGTTCTGGCTCTTCTTCTAAAACGTCGATCGCCGCTGAACTTGCTGCGATTACTGCTGGCGGATGTGATGTGCTAAACAAGAACGGACGACCTTTATGAATCAGGTAGTCTCTTAACGTTTGCGTACTCGCAATATAGCCACCTAGCACACCAATTGCTTTACTTAATGTTCCTACTTGAATGTGAACACGACCGTTTAAGTTAAAATGATCGATCGTACCGCGACCGTTCGTTCCTAGTACACCACTCGCATGAGCATCGTCTACCATTACGAGTGCATCGTACTTCTCAGCTAATTCTACGATTCCAGGAAGTGGTGCAATGTTTCCATCCATAGAGAAAACCCCGTCTGTTACGACGATTCTTTTTCTAAACTGTTGTGTCTCTTTTAAAGCCGCTTCTAAATCTTCTAGATCAACGTGTTTGTAGATTCTTCTTTTTGCTTTCGTTAAACGAATACCATCAATAATCGATGCATGGTTTAACTCATCAGAAATAACGACGTCTTGATCTGTTAATATAGCAGAAAGAATTCCTTGGTTCGTTGAAAAACCAGATTGGAAGACAAGACATGCTTCTGTGTGTTTGAATTCAGCTAATTTTTTTTCAAATTCTTCATGCATGGAAAGAGTTCCAGCAATCGTACGCACAGAGCCCGTACCAACGCCAAATTCTTCTACAGCTTGTAGGGCTGCTTCTTTCATTTTAGGGTGACTTGTAAGTCCTAAGTAATTGTTGGAAGAAAGCTGAATCACTTCTTTTCCGTTGATCACAACTTTAGAACCTTGCTCTGATTCTAGTGGTACAAGCTTTCTAAACGTACCTTCTTCTTTCATATGGTCCAATTCTTCTTGTAGGTATTCAAAACCTTTCATCACGTGTTTAAGCCCCTTTCGATTTTAAGGAATAAGTACTACTTTCCCGCAATTCCCCTTTATCATTAAATCAAAGCCTTCTTCAAACTTTTCAAGTGGAAGTGTGTGTGTAATGATTGCTTCTGGGTGCATGCTTCCTGACTGTAAAAGTCCTGAGACTTGTTGCCATGTTTCATACATTTTTCTTCCTGTGATCCCTTGTACGGTAACTCCTTTAAACACAACATCGTTTGTTAGATCGATCTCAACAGGTTTAACAGGCAGACTTAAAATAGAAACACGACCGCCGTTTGTGATCATTTTAAACCCTTGGTCGATCGCAACAGGATGACCGCTCATCTCACAAACAACATCCACACCATTACCATCTGTTAGTTCCATTACTCTTTCAACAGGGTCGATCGATTTTGGATTGATCACTTCTGTCGCACCTATCTTTTTAGCAAGATCTAGACGATAATCATTCAGATCGATAGCGATCACCTGGCTTGCACCTGCCGCTTTAGCAACGTTAACCGCCATGACACCGATCGGTCCGCATCCGATGACAGCCACTGTTTTACCAGCAACATCACCAGCTAAAACAGTATGAACAGCATTTCCCATCGGCTCTTGAATCGATCCATGTTCAAACGGCATCTTAGGATCGTTTTTCCAGATGTTCTCAGATGGCATTGCTACATACTCTGCAAAACACCCGTGCGTATCGACACCGATGATCTTCGTGTTCTTACAGATGTGAAACTGTCCTTTTAAACATTGTGGACAAGAATGACAGACTATATGTGTTTCAGCTGATACATGATCTCCAACAGATACATTCGTAACAGCGCTTCCAACTTTTTCAACAACCCCTGAAAACTCATGTCCAAATACATATGGCGTTTTCACACGACTCTGTGACCACTCATCCCATGTGTAAATATGGACATCTGTTCCACAGATTGAAGTCGCTTTAACTTTGATTAATACTTCACTCTCGTTGATTTCAGGAATATCTACTGTTTCTAATCTAGCTCCATAACCCGCATGATGCTTAACAATTGCTTTCATTTTTCCTTGCACAGAAACACCCCTCACTAAAACCTTAAATATCATATCCATAATAATTGTACATGGATTGAACAACAAGGTAAAGAGCAGTGTCCATTTCACGTGGACAATCGCAGATACCAAAAAAAATTGCGGAAATTTTTTTATTTAGAAAAAAACCCCTCTCCTAATTTTAGGAGAAGGGCTCGGTCTTACATGAATTCTGACATCAATTGATTGAACTTTTCCTCAGGTAAATTCAAGTCTACCTTCGCAAGTGCTTCCTTGCTGTATCCATGAGCCAGATCTTGGTATGAAGGCTTTACCTTGTCTTGATAGATGATCCCTTTTACAAGACCTTTGTTTTCCATCAATGTCTGCATAGCCATCATACGGTTTGAAGAATCATAGTCTTCGATTGTGCCTAAGGATACGAGATGCTCTTTAAACCAATCATATGTGTTTACTTTGTTGTAAGTAACACATGGAGAGAATACATTGATCAACGAGAACCCTTTATGATTGATCCCAGCTTCGATAATCGAAGTTAATTCTTTTAGGTCTGTTGAGAAACTTTGAGCCACAAACGTAGCACCAGCCGTTAAAGCAAGTTCCATAACGCCGATCGCTGACTCTACAGATCCTTCTGGCGTACTCTTCGTTTTAAAACCAACATCAGATCGAGGTGATGTTTGTCCTTTTGTTAAACCATAAATCTGGTTGTCCATAACAATATAGGTAATATCGATGTTTCTTCTGATCGCATGTACGGTATGACCCATTCCGATCGCGAACCCATCTCCGTCTCCACCTGAAGCAATAACAGTCAGATCACGGTTTGCCATCTTAACACCTTGTGCGATTGGCAATGAGCGGCCGTGAATACCATGAAAACCATAAGACTTGATATACCCTGAAATACGTCCTGAACAGCCGATTCCTGATACTACAGCTAGATTATCTGGTTCTAAACCTACATTTGCAGCTGCTCTTTGAATAGCCGCCTGTACAGAAAAATCTCCACATCCTGGACACCAGTTCGGTTTGATGCTGTTACGAAAATCTTTAAATGTAGCCATATTAAACCAGCTCCTTGCATTTCATGACAACTTCTGATGGCAAGAAAGGATTCCCATCATATTTTAACAAGTTTTTAATCTTCTCATGCTGTCCAACATTCATCTTTAAAATGTTCGCCAGCTGTCCTGTCGCATTGTTCTCGACTACAATTACGTTCTTTGCTTTGTCGATCATTGATCTCATCTCATCGGCAGGGAACGGATGAATCAATCGAATATGAGCATGATTGACTTTTAATCCATCTGCTTCTAGACGAGGGATCGCTTCTTCGATAACTCCTCTTGTTGAATTGAACCCGACTAAAAGGATATCTGCTTCTTCATGAGGGGCCTGCTTGACAACCGGAACGTTAAAACTCAGATTTTGAAGTTTACGTAAACGTTTATCCATCTGCTTTTGACGGTTAGCTGCTACTTCAGAAGGCTTTCCTGTCTCATCATGCTCAACACCTGTTACATGGTGGATACCATTCTTCATACCTGGTATTACACGAGGAGAAATACCGTCTTCTGTTACTTCATAGCGCTTAAAGTACCCATCTTTATCATCCGTATCAGGTAGCTCTTCTTTCGGATCAAGCTTACCGCGACGAATCTCTACTCGGCTATAATCTAACGGCTCTACCGATTGCTTCCCTAGAGAAAGTTGAAGATCTGTCAGTAAGATAACAGGAATCTGATATTCTTCTGCGATATTTAACGCCTCAACAGCATCATAGAAGGCTTCTTCAACCGTACTTGGTGCCATAACCACTTTTGGAATCTCACCATGAGTACCATAGATCATCGCCATCAAATCAGATTGTTCTTGTTTTGTAGGCAGTCCTGTTGATGGACCTCCACGCTGTGTATCTACGACAACTAAAGGAACTTCTGTCATCCCAGATAGACCTAACGCTTCCATCATTAAAGATAGACCTGGTCCTGCTGATGATGTAATTGTACGAACACCTGCATAGTTCGCTCCGATCGCCATCGTACAAGCGGCAATCTCATCTTCTGTTTGAATGACAGTCCCGCCAAACTCAGGCAGTTTTTTAATCAGGTATTCCATGATCTCAGATGCCGGCGTGATCGGATAAGCGGACATGAAACGTACGCCTCCTGCCACGAATCCTAAAGCGATCGCATCGTTTCCTATCATGAACATTCTCTTTTTGCCATCCGCTTTATTTAATTGGAATCCATCAATTTGACCACCTGATAATTCATTGAAACGATCAGCGCCTTTTTGGATAGCTTCCATATTCTTTTCTACTACTTTTGCTCCTTTACGAGCAAAAATCTCTTCTACAACTTCTAAATAGCTTTCTACAGGAAGACCTAAAACAGCGCTCGTCGCTCCGATCGCTACCATGTTTTTCATTAGAGATGTGCCAAGTTCACTTGCAATCTCTGTAAATGGTACAGCATATAATCTAACATTAAGGTCCTCAGGAACAGTAGGATTGAATTTTGAATCTCCAATCACAACTCCTCCATCGCGAAGTTCATGTACATTCACATCAATTGTTTCTTGATCGAATGCTATTAAAATATCAAGATCATCAGAGATCGAACGGGTTTCACTCGTGCTTACACGAATTTTATTGTTGGTATGACCGCCTTTAATTCTGGAAGAAAAGTGTCGATAGCTATACAGATAGTAGCCTTGGCGGTTGAGTGCCATCGCAAAAATTTCACCTGTACTATCAATTCCTTCACCTTGCTGTCCGCCAACTTTCCAAGAAAGTTGATCAATCATGTACTCCACCCTTTCAGTAACCCAAACGTTAATTTTTTCAATCAATAGTTTGATTTAGTATGGTTTCATGTTGTGTTGAACGCGCATTATCACGTTTACTTAAATTATGTACTAAACGTCTACAATTCTAGACTTAACTTCATAAAAATGCAAGTATTCGCCTAGTATAATTCAAACTATTACAAAAAAAGTAAATAAATGAAAACGCTTTAATTAAGATGCTGTTCTGTATAAATTCTAGATTTGTTTCCGCATTTCCTTCTACGATTCTCGGCATCCCTTACAAAATGAAAATAAGTCTACAAAACTAAAAACCTGCTTGCTCTATCGAATGAGCAAGCAGGTTTCACTTTAATTAGCGCGGTTCAACAATTAATTTAATGGCCGTTCTTTCTTCCCCATCGATTAAGATATCTGTAAATGCTGGAATACAAATGAGGTCAACTCCGCTCGGTGCTACGAACCCTCGTGCGATAGCTACTGCTTTAACAGCTTGGTTTAATGCACCTGCTCCGATTGCCTGAATTTCAGCGCCTCCACGTTCCCGGAGAACACCAGCAAGTGCACCAGCTACAGAGTTGGGGTTGGATTTTGCTGAAACTTTTAATATTTCCATTGTTTTGAACCTCCTTCAGGATAGATACCTGTTCTACTATATTCATTGATTAAGGCTTGTATTCCTGCCGAAACAAAATTGTGCTTACTCTCTCTATTTTGTTGTTTTGTTAAAGCAGCTGCCCTATGAATAAACCCCGGTATTCTAGTACCCTTAACAAACTTCTTTCAAACCATAATGTGGTTTTTTCGGAAAAAAACTGCGATTCATTGTATTCATATACAGCTTTTTATGTGAGCGATTCTCGGTTTACTCCTGCTCAAATTCCACACCTTCTACTAGTTACGAAAAATTTCTTCATATAAAAAAGCGATGGGATTGTTCTCCCACCGCTTTGTTTGTTTATTTTGCGTATTCAACTGCTCGAGTCTCACGAATGACTGTAACTTTGATGTGTCCTGGATAATCCAGTTCACTTTCAATCTTTTTCGTAATATCACGTGCTAGTCGGTATGATGCTACATCATCGATCAGATCCGGTTTAACCATGATACGTATCTCACGGCCTGCTTGTATCGCAAAAGATTTTTCAACACCATCAAATGATTCTGAAATCTCTTCTAACTTTTCAAGTCTGCGTATATACGTTTCAAGTGTTTCACGGCGTGCTCCTGGTCTTGCTGCAGAAAGTGCATCTGCTGCCGCAACTAGAGTAGATATGATCGAAGTTGCTTCAGTGTCTCCGTGGTGAGACGCAATGCTGTTGATGACTACTGGGTGTTCCTTGTACTTCGTAGCAAGTTCCACACCAATGTCAACGTGACTGCCTTCAACTTCATGATCAATCGCCTTACCAATGTCATGAAGCAAACCAGCTCGTCTTGCAAGATGAACGTCTTCTCCTACTTCAGCTGCCATTAATCCAGCTAAGTAAGCCACTTCAGTTGAATGTTTTAGTACGTTTTGACCGTAACTTGTACGATACTTCAAACGTCCAAGAATTTTAATCAAATCAGGATGAAGTCCGTGAACACCAACTTCGAACGTTGTCTGCTCTCCTACTTCGCGGATATACTCATCCACTTCTCGACGTGATTTTTCAACCATCTCTTCAATTCGTGCAGGGTGAATTCTTCCATCCTGTACAAGCTTGTCCAAAGCCATCCGTGCAATTTCACGGCGGATCGGATCAAATCCAGACAGAATAACGGCTTCTGGAGTATCATCAATAATTAAGTCAATTCCAGTTAACGTTTCTAACGTCCTGATGTTTCGCCCTTCACGTCCAATAATTCTTCCCTTCATTTCATCGTTAGGAAGGTTTACTACAGAAACTGTAGTTTCTGCTACGTGATCGGCTGCACAGCGTTGGATAGCTAGGGAAAGAATTTCTTTTGCTTTCTTGTCCGCTTCTTCTTTAGCACGGTTTTCCATCTCTTTTACCATCATCGCCAACTCATGTGTCATCTCGTTCTCAGTTTCCGTCATGATAATTTGGCGGGCTTCATCCCTGGTAATGCTGGAAATGCGCTCAAGCTCTCGCTGTTGTTCTTTCAGCAATTCCTCCACTTTGCTTTCAATCTCTTCAATTTGTCGCTGTTTTTTGGTGAGAGACTCCTCACGTCGCTCTAAAGATTCCTCTTTTTTGTCAAGAGTTTCACTTTTTCTGTCTAGGATCTCTTCTTTTTGAACCAATCGATGTTCTTGTTTTTGAAGCTCGTTTCGACGTTCGCGAATTTCGCGTTCAGCTTCGGTACGTAGCTTATGGATTTCATCTTTTGCTTCTAACAGCGCTTCTTTCTTGCTGGCGTCAGCATCGCGCTTTGCATCTTCAACAATTTGCGCAGCTGCTCGTTCTGCGCTTGAAATCTTCGCTTCAGCAATTGATTTCCTAACAAGATATCCGACAATAGCACCGACACCTAGTGAGACAAGCAAACTGGAGATGAATACTGCTAAACTTGGCATATTCCCACCTCCTCTTGCTTTCTGCTTTTCATACTGCATTTTTGGCGTCAATCGTCTTACATGTGCTGTGCACCATTCATGTCGTACAAATTCTATACATATCTTTTAATTTCATAAGAAATCAAAATATATCTTCATTTTATAGGTGTGCCAAAGGCTTGTCAAGAGAGTCAATCTTCTATAATAATTGGTTGACTTAAAAATAGCAAGGAGCATATTTTGCCTGCAATATTCGCTATTATTGATGTAGTTACATTGTTACACTCGAAAAGGAGTTCACCTCCATCTCCAACTTTTGCTCGTCGCTCCGCTATGAAAATATAACGTTTTAAGCAACCATTCTCTTAAAAATGATCCGGTAAAAGAAAAAAGACCGGTCGCACTTGACCAGTCTTCACTCTTGACTATTCTGTTAACTCAAACTCTTCTTCTGCTGAAGGAGCTTCTACTTCAGCTGTTGCTTTACCTTCTAGCTGATAATAGTTGCGGATCTCTGCAACGATTGCTGATGCAATCTCAGGGTTTTCTTTAAGGAATTGCTTAGAGTTCTCACGTCCTTGACCTAAACGTTCGCCTTCGTAAGAATACCAAGCACCACTCTTTTGAACGATATCAATGTCCGAACCGATATCAAGAATCTCACCTTGATATGAAATTCCTTCTCCGTACATAATATCCACTTCAGCCGTTCTAAACGGAGGAGCAACTTTATTTTTTACAACTTTAATCTTTGTTTTATTACCAACAACATCCTGACCTTGTTTCAACTGTTCAGCACGACGTACTTCCAAACGAACGGATGAGTAGAATTTAAGCGCTCTCCCCCCTGGTGTCGTTTCAGGGTTTCCGAACATAACGCCAACTTTTTCACGAATTTGGTTGATAAATACTGCGATGGTTTTCGATTTATTAATGGCACCCGAAAGTTTACGAAGTGCTTGGGACATAAGACGAGCTTGAAGACCAACGTGAGAATCTCCCATTTCCCCTTCAATCTCAGCTTTAGGAACAAGGGCAGCAACGGAGTCAATAATTAAAATATCTACTGCTCCACTTCTTACAAGAGCTTCAGCGATCTCTAGTGCTTGTTCACCTGTATCAGGCTGAGACAACAAGAGCTCATCGATATTAACGCCTAGCTTTTGTGCATATTCAGGATCAAGCGCATGCTCTGCATCAATAAATGCAGCTTGTCCACCATTACGTTGAACTTCTGCGATGGCATGAAGGGCAACAGTTGTTTTACCTGATGATTCAGGACCGTAAACTTCGATAATTCTTCCGCGAGGATATCCACCGATTCCAAGTGCGATGTCCAAAGTGATCGATCCACTGGATACTGTTGAAATTCGCTGTTCGGTTTGTTCACCCAATTTCATAATAGAACCTTTACCGAACTGCTTTTCAATTTGGCGTAGAGCCATATCTAGAGCTGCTTTTCTATCGCTCATTCAATTCACTCCTCAAATTCATTTTACATGTATTTTTGTTTCATTAATTCTGTTACTTGCTACTTCTCTATCATATCTCTTTTTTGTTCATTTGCCAATCATTTTACGAACATTTATTCGATTTTTTTATTGTCCTTCTTTGACCAATTGATTTAAATAGCGAAATCCATGCTTAACTGCTCTTTCTCGAATCCCTTTTCTTGATCCTGCAAGTTTTATTGAATAAGAATAGGTTTGATTCTCAATTGAAATTCCGATGAACACTGTTCCTGCAGGCTTGTCTTCTTGTGCATCGGGACCCGCAACACCAGTAAAGCTGATGCCGATGTCAGTCTTTGACTGCTTTCTAATCTCCTCTGCCATCCACTCTGCACATTCTGAGCTAACAACACCATGATCTGTGATCAAGTTATGAGGTACTTTAAGCATCGATTGTTTTAATGCGTTTGAATAAACAACGACTCCTCCCTGATAAACGGCAGAAGCACCAGGAAAATCAGTGATGATCTTGCTGAATTGCCCTCCAGTTAAGCTCTCTGCCGAAGCGATCGTCAGCTGATTATTTAGAAGAAGGTCGAAAGTTTGACTCTCTAGCGTTTCATCGTTATATCCATAAAAATAGGAACCTGTACGACTTAATACTTCTTGTTCTACTTCATCTAGCAGTCTCTTCGCCTCAGTTTCTGAAGGGTGAGCTGCAGTTAGCCGAATCGTAACTTCATGTTCAGATGCTAACGGCGCAATAGTAGGATTGCTTTGTTTTTCAATCAAATCTTGAAGCTTCGTTTCTAAGACCGATTCTCCAATACCAAAAAACTTTAATACCCGCGAATGAAACTTAGTCTGTACGTCCATCTTAGAATAAAGATAAGGAATAACATAGTTGTTAAACATCGGTCTCATCTCACTAGGTGGTCCAGGTAGGAGTATACACGTGTTGTTAACATGAGTAAACGCCATTCCAGGCGCCATACCGTTATCGTTTGGCAAGACGACAGATCCTTCTATTATGAGGGCTTGCTTCTTATTGTTAGGTGTCATCTCTCGATTGGTTTGAACAAAATAATTGGTTATATACTCTAACGCAGCTTCGTCATGAACCAATTCCTTCTGAAACAGTTTTGCGATTGTTTCTTTAGTAAGATCGTCTTTTGTTGGTCCAAGACCTCCAGTAAAGATGATCAGATCGGATCTTGTCCTAGCTGTTTGAATGACAGATGAAAGACGGTTTTGATTATCACCCGCTACTGAGTGATAAAAGACGTTCACTCCGATGTCAGCCAGTCCTTTTGAAATAAATTGAGCATTCGTGTTTGCGATCTGTCCTAATAAAAGTTCACTGCCAACTGCTATGATTTCTGCGTTCAACTCATACACGCTCCCTGATTGTATTCTCTGATATCACATCATTCAACTTTAACTATTCTAAGATTCTCCATCTTTTCTTCATGTTTTCTGCAATTTCTACTACGGCTAATAAAAAAACAGGAGTTATCTGCTCCTGTTTTTTCTTCATTCTGGATTACTTTGATTTTAATAAAATATGTTTGCTGTTCACGAAATACTCCCAGCCAGAATATAAGGTAATGAGTGTTGCTGCCCAAAGACTGATCGTTGCAAATGGTAATCCGATCCATGCAAATGGAAGATTATGAAGCAATAGTGCTGAGATCGCAATAATTTGAATCCACATCTTCAGCTTGCCCATCTGTCCTGCTGCAATGACCTCGCCTTCTGCTGAAGCAACAGCACGGATGCCTGTAACAGCAAACTCTCGGCTAAGGATAACGATAACCATCCATGCAGGTGCAGCTCCAAGTTCAACTAATCCTACAAGTGCAGCCGAAACGAGTAGCTTGTCTGCTAGTGGGTCCAAGAATTTCCCCAAATTCGTAACGAGATTATATTTTCGTGCATAATAGCCGTCAACCCAATCGGTGCTGGATGCAAAGATAAAGATCAGCGCAGCAACAAAATGAGTGACAGGCAATTCTTCACCAGCAATTTTCCAGACTCCCCAATCAAAATCGCCTAAAAGAACGATCATAAAGAGTGGAATTAAAAAAATTCTAGAAATGGTAATCTTATTAGGTAAGTTCAATGAAATTCCTCCAAAATACGGTCAAAATCAATTTTGTTATAACTATTGTTGAGCCTTACGAATCACAATTTTTTGATGGATCAGATCAGTAGCAGGGACAGGATATGTGAATGCTTCCCCATTGATCTTAATAGATGTTACATGAGACGCGCCAATATTTAGTGTTACCTCTTTTGCAGAAGATAGATCAAAAGTTTCTGTTTGACCCTTTTTCATCTGGTTATCGAAATAGCTTTTCTTCGTCTCATCTTGAATACCTACGTAACTAGGACCATTTGCGCTAAGCTCTACAACGAGTTTATCCGTATCTTTCAGATCATAAGTCGTTACTTTTCCGATCGTTTCAAGCTTTGTTAACGTTTGTTGTTTCACTTCTTCTTTTGGAGCTTCAGAATCTTTTTCTTCAGTAGAATCTTCTTTGTCTTTTTTTGTTTCTTCTTTTTTCTGTGGTTTGTTTTCATCTGCATCTAATAAAACACCTGGCGCATCATTCCCGCTTTTAGCTTGATCATTCCCATCAGGAAGAAGCTTCCAAACGACAAAGAGAACAACCACGATTAAGATTCCAATAAGTATGATTGGGATCAATCTCTTTAAAAGTGAATGGTCTTCTGATACTCCGGATCTCTCTCTTTTTGAACGGGGTTCGAACTCTGTTGTCGGTTCTTTTGCCGATTTTGGAATCTCATGAGAATATTCATCAAAGATGGTCTCATAATGCAAACCTACAGCTTCACAATAATTTTTAATAAACGCTCGAGCATAAAACGATCCAGGAAGTACTTCATACTTTCCTTCTTCAATCGCTACTAGATATCGTTTTTGTATCTTTGTCGCTGTTTGAAGTTCTTCGAGTGACATTCCTTTTTCTTCACGTTTTTCTTTTAATAACTTACCGAGTTCTGTCAACCTTCCCACCTACTTACGTCATTCTAAATTTCCGAATCCTGTTTGATCTTGTTTCAGAGCTTCATATGTAATTTCTTCATCACGATGACTTTTTAGCTCGATAATGTAGTCAAAATCATCAAGTGTATATTCCGTTTGCTGAACAAAAAGATCAGGATGTTCCACAACTTTCGCTGCAGGAAGCCTCATGATCTCTCGTATGAGCTGCCAATGCTTATCATTCATATTACGTGCTGAGACTGCACCATCAATAATAAAAACGTGGTCAGAATCGTATTCATCATCCGCTAGCATGCTCCTAACGGTCTGACGCAATAAAGTCGATGAAATAAAGACCCAACGTTTATTCGCACAAACACTGGATGCAACGATACTCTCAGTTTTCCCCACACGCGGCATGCCTCTAACGCCGATTAATTTATGTCCTTCAACTTTATATAATTCAGCTAAAAAGTCAACTAATATACCAAGTTCATCTCTAATAAAACGAAACGTTTTCTTATCGTCAGCGTCGCGTTCAATATATCTGCCGTGTCTTACAGCGAGACGATCGCGAAGCTTCGGTTTTCGAAACTTGGTTACTGTAATGTTATCCATTGAATCTAAGATCGATTGAAGCCGGTTGATCTTTTCTTCGTTATCAATGATCAGAAGCATTCCACGTCGCTCGTTATCAACACCGTTAATCGTGACGATGTTAATTCCAAGCATACCTAATAAGGAAGATATATCCCCTAGGAGACCCGGCCGGTTTTTATGTATCTCATACTCTAAATACCATTCTTGCTCTCCCATAATTCATCTCCTTATTCTTTCAAAATGAAACAAAATTCTACATCTATTCTTGTTTCTAATAATAAATGATTTCAATTTATTATGAAAGCAAAATAAAAGGATGTTAAGAAAAAATTCTTAACATCCTTCACCATTTAGCGGCTACCGTCGTTTTGAACTAGCTTTACCATCATGTTAGCGATGGCGTGTCTTTCGTTTTCATCAGCCACTTTCCAAAGATCGGCAAGAACTTTTTCTTCCTCGTTTTTTGGTTCAACGTGGTTCGCTAAGTATCCACCGATCTCCGTTGCTAAGTTCGAGATCGTATCGTGGTTCATACCTTCGTGTTCCGCGTGATTTAAACGCTCTGCCAAGAAATCTTTCCATTGACCAAAGTTGTCTAATACAGACATGCTGTCTCCTCCTTCAAGGTTGATACAGCATTAATATCTCTTAGTTTCACTCTTTTTATACATGTTTTTTTAAGTAAACCACGATCCGTTTATAGAAAGGATGTGACCTGAGATATAGTCTGCTTTTTCGCTCATTAAAAATTCAACAGCATGAGCAACTTCACGTGGTTCTCCAAAACGTCCTGCAGGTATGTCCTCAGTTAACATACGCTTCTCCTCGTCTGAAAACTGATCCATCATTGGCGTCGAGATGACCCCAGGAGAAACACCATTCACTTGAATGTGACTAGGAGCTAATTCTTTTGACAGTGCTTTAACAAACGTATTTAATCCGCCTTTTGCAGCAGAGTATACAGTTTCACACGCAGCACCTACTTCTCCCCAAACAGAAGAGATCATGACGATCTTTCCTGATTTTTTCTGAATCATGTTAGGAACAATGGCTTTTGTTAGTGAGATCGCACTTAAAAGGTGCAACTGCATCGTCTCTGTTATGGATTGTTCAGTAAAATCAGTGAGTAGACCAAATTGAGCAGAACCACAATTAAAAACGAACACATCGATGGGCTCTTGAATTTGAGCCAACAATGCTTTTGGTCCTTCTGCTTTGGACAGGTCAGCAGACACGATAAAGACAGGTACTCCGTATTTATCTTTTAATTCTTTCTGCAGCTTTTCTGCTGCACTTAGATTGGTGTTGTAGTGAAGGTATAATCCACAACCATTTGATGCCAACATATGGCTGATCTCGCTCCCGATAGCTCCGGATGCTCCTGTGACAAGCGCATTTTTCAATGTTAATCCCTCATTGCTCTAAAAAAACACCCTACCTCAGCAGGATGTTTTTTTTCATTTATTATGACTTCTTTTTTTGAACTTGGCAAACGGTCATCGCTTCTTTTTTAAAGTGATTCTGTAAGACTTCTTCAACATCGGGAACTGTAAGTGATTCGAAAACCGGAATCACATCAAAAAGGTCCATTTCATTGAACGCATAGCGAGTGAACTGATTTGCAATAAACTCCGGTGAGTTCAATGATCTTAAAAAAGCACCGATCTTCTTTTTACGAGCACGATTAAATGAACCTTCATCGATCGACTGTTGTTTAAAGGCTTCAACCATCCCAGAGATTCTTTCAACAAATCCATCTGGAGACCGAGTATCTCCTCCGAGCATGCTGAATCCAAATCCATTCTCTTCTGTGTAATCAAAAGAGAACGTCTGGTCGATCAACCCTTCTTCATACAATGTTTCATAATTCGGCGAGCTTTTCCCGAACATCATTTCTAGAAGAAGGTTGACACTTAGTTCATGTTTCATCAACTCTTTTCCTTGGCGATTAGGAGTAGCTTCTTTATAACCCATATAGCATTTCGGCGTCTGCACCGTCATCTCGATGACTTTCTTTGATTTTGCGACCGTTTGTGGCTCCTCATCAAAAAATCTTTCGATGTGTTCTTTTTCCTTAAACGATTTTTGTGATTGATTGTCTTTAACGAAATTTAAAATTTCTTTAGCATCTATTGGCCCTACGATAAAAAGAATCATGTTGCTAGGGTGATAAAACGTCTCATAACATTCATAAAGATCATCTTTTGTAATCTTAGCGATGGATTTTTCTGTTCCAGCGATATCGATCTTGACCGGATGATGGTGATACATATTTTCAATTAGGCCAAAATAAACGCGCCAATCCGGGTTATCATCGTACATTCTGATCTCTTGACCGATGATTCCTTTTTCTTTCTCGACCGTCTTTTCTGTAAAATATGGTTCTTGTACGAAGTCGATCAAAGTGGTTAAGTTCTTCTTCACATCACCGGTTGTCGAAAACAGATAAGCGGTTCTGTTAAATGTCGTGAACGCGTTGGCAGATGCACCTTGTTTACTAAAATCTTGAAAAACATCTCCATGCTCTTTTTCAAAAAGTTTGTGCTCCAGAAAATGTGCGATTCCATCAGGAACTTTGACATTTTCATCTTTACCTAATGGTTTAAAGTGATTATCCACAGATCCATAATGAGTCGTAAACGTAGCGTATGTCTTGTTAAATCCTTTTTTTTCAAGAACATATACCTTTAATCCGTTCGGCAGTTCTTCATAGTGTAGCGTTTCATCTAATTGATCAAACGTTTTCATTCCCATTCGTGCCAGCTCCCTTCAAGAAGAAAATCGTATCAAGTGTTACTTTTTTTGCTACTGCAACCACATCGTCTTTTGTTACTCTCTTTATTCCTTCCATCCACTCTTCAATGGAGCGATCTGTCCCTGCAACAACATTATGATATAGTACTTCCGATAGACCGATCGGATGGTCGATCGTCTCTAACACTTGGTTGTTGATCATCGCTTTCGTCTGTTCAAATTCAGAGTCCGTGATGTTACCCTTTTTCATTTCTTCATGTTGTTCTTTAATGATTTTTACAGCTTTTTCGTAATTGGCAGTCTCAATTCCGCTCATAACAAAAACAGCTCCTTTATGGCTCTCGAACCGAGAAGCTGCATAATAAGCCAAACTTTCTTTTTCACGAACGTTCATGAACAACTTGGAATGAGAAAAACCGCCGAAAATACCGTTAAACACTTGTAGAGCGAAATAATCATCATCTGCATAAGTAGTATACGTGCGATAACCCATGTGCAGCTTTCCTTGTTGTACATCCTGTTCTTCAAAGATTTCTTTAACTTCAGAGATTCTTTTTTCATCTCTAGCATTCACCGCTTTAGTCTCATCTTCTTTTCTATCTTTTGAAAAACGAAAATGCTTACTAACTTTCTCAACCATCTCATCTGTTGAAATATCACCGATCACATAAAGATCGATCTTATCGTTTCTAATCACTTCTTGATAATAATCAAAAAGTTCTTTAGATGAGATCGAATCTACTTCATCACCGTTTCCATACACATTTAACCGGTATGGCTCTGTGTCATACATCTCTTCTAACAGTCGTTTATTTGCATAACGCATCTTGTCATCATAGATCGATTCGATCTGTTGTTTCAGACTGCGCTTTTCTTTTTTTACAATTCCCTCTTTAAACACATCACCTTCTAAAGGTGGGGCTAGAAGAACTTGAGATAATAGATGGAAGGCTTTATCTAGAACAGGTTCTGAATTGGATAAAAATTTCTCGTTCGCTACCTCCATCCGAATACTGATCACTTGATTCTCACCTTTTTTAGAAAGATCAGCATTCAATGTAGCTCCATAAAGATCATCCAAAGCACTTCTCAGCTCTTTTGAAGAAGGAAAATCCTTCGTTCCGCTCTGTAAAACATAAGCAAGCAGAGCTCGCTTTGTTACATTCTTTTCGTTGATCGGTTCTTTTACCTGAAGTATGAACGATGTTGTCTTATACTTTTTGGTTTCGATCGTATGTACAGTCATGCCGTGGAGATTGGTTTTTTTATGATTAACAATTCCCATTGAATAAGTACCCCTTTCATTATGTCTACATCCTAGTTTACCCATTTTCGATACCTGACATGACATTCCTCCTTGTAAAACAAAAAAAGTCCACCGAATGGCGGACTTTTTTGTTACCTTTTTCCTTTTTCGTAAGGTGTACCAAGAGCTTTCGGCGCATCCGCACGTCCTACAAGTCCAGCTAAAGCTAGTATCGTGAGAACGTATGGTGCGATCAGCAAGAATACTTTTGGAATATCTTGAAGACCTGGAATCTGTGCTCCAGAGATGCTGATCGCTTGTGCTAGTCCGAAGAATAAAGCAGCTCCTAAAGCTCCAAGTGGATGCCATTTACCAAAGATCATGGCAGCTAGAGCCATGAAGCCTTGTCCTGTGATCGTAGAGTGTGTGAAGTTACCTGAGATAGAAGCTACATAAACAGCTCCACCTAGACCAGCTAGAGCTCCACTCAACAGAACTCCGACATAACGCATCTTTTTAACGTTGATTCCCATCGTATCTGCTGCCATCGGGTGTTCACCTACTGAACGAAGGCGAAGACCAAATGGGGTTTTGTAAAGAACATACCACACGATTAAAGCTACAAATACTGCTAGATAAGAAGTCAGATACGCATTTGAGAAAAATAGTTTACCGATTATCGGAATATCTGATAAGAACGGAATGTCACTTTTTGAGATACGTTCTGAAATAACAGGTGTTTGTCCTGCATTAAAGATTTTTTTCGTTAAGAAGATCGCGAGTCCCGCTGCCAAGAAGTTGATCGCAACTCCACTAACAACTTGGTCCGCTTTTAACGAGATACTTGCAACGGCATGAATGGATGCAAATAGTGCTCCTACGATCATAGCTACAACAAAACTGACCCATGGTGCTGCACCATCTAATCCGAACTGTTCTCCGTAATAGATCGTTACGGCTCCTGTAAAAGCACCAAAAAGCATGAGACCTTCTAATCCGATATTTACAACTCCAGACCTTTCACTAAAAACGCCACCTAGAGCGGTAAAGATTAAAGGAGCAGCAGACACGATTGCAGCAGGTATGATTAGTGCTAGAATATCCATAAAACTCATCAGATCTTACCTCCTCTGTTCACACGGTTCATCAACCAATGAACAAGATAGCTGCACGCTACAAAGAAGATGATTAGAGCAATTACAACACCTACAAGTTCAGTTGGAACACCTGCTATAGCTTGCATGTTCAGGGCACCAATCTTTAATCCGCCGAATAGTGCAGCACCTAAAATAACACCGATCGCACTGTTCGCACCTAAAAGTGCAACGGCGATCCCATCAAATCCTACACCGGTAAATCCGGCATTGATCGTCATGTATTGATACGTACCTAATCCTTCCATACTTCCTGCAATCCCTGCGAATGCTCCTGAGATCGCCATGGATAGAACGATGTTTTTCGAAACGTTGATTCCAGCGTACTGAGATGCATGCTGATTGAAACCTACAGCACGTAGTTCATAACCTAATGTTGTTCTCCATAATAAGAACCACATGATTACTGCTGCAACGATCGCTACAATGATTCCAAAATGCAATGTCGAGTATTCAGTAATACTTTGTAAAAACGGTGAAGCAAGAGAAGCGGATTCTTTTACGTTCTCCGTTCGCTCACCCGGAGCAAGCATAAAATTACGGATGATTTCATTTGTGCTATAAAGTGCGATATAGTTCATCATAATCGTTGTAATAACCTCATGAACTTTAAAGCGCGCTTTTAAAATACCAGGAACAGATCCCCATAATGCACCGGCAACACCTGCAGCAAGTACAGCGAGAGGAATATGAATGATCGCTGGGGCATCAACAAAAATCCCTACATAAACAGCAGCTAACCAACCGACTAAAAGCTGTCCTTCTACTCCGATATTAAATAATCCGGTTCTAAACGCAAATGCAACAGCAAGTCCTGACAAGATAAGAGGTGACATCTGCCTAATTGTTTCACCTATATAATATGATCCACCAAAAATACCTTGAAAAAGCGCTACATAAGCTTCAATCGGCTTATATCCGCTGATCAGCATGATGATGCCACCAATCAATAGTCCTAGAAATACAGAAATAAGAGGCACTATAAATTTTATTTTTTTTGTATTATTCTGCATGAACGGTACCTCTCTTTCCTCCAGCCATCAGTAGACCCAGTTCTTGTTCTGTTGTTTCTTTCGGATTTACGATCGCAACGATCTTTCCTTCATACATCACTGCGATTCGGTCACTCACGTTGATGATCTCTTCCAACTCAAAAGAAACAAGCAGAACCGCTTTTCCATTATCCCTTTGTTCGATCAGCTTGGAATGAATGAATTCAATCGCCCCAACATCAAGACCTCGAGTTGGCTGAGCGGCGATCAAAAAGTCCGGATCACGGTCAACTTCTCTAGCGATGATCGCTTTTTGCTGATTTCCACCGGATAGTGCACGTGCTGGCGTATAAGCATCAGGTGTACGAACATCGTATTCTTCGATCAACTTTTTCGCTTTATCAAAAATCGGTTTAAAGTTTAAAATTCCAGACTTAGAATATGGCTTTTGATAATACGTTTGGAGTACCATGTTCTCTCCTACTGAAAAGTCCAATACAAGTCCATGTTTATGCCTATCTTGCGGAATATGACTCAGACCGTTCTCTGTAACATTTCGAGGAGACTTATTCGTAATCTCTTTATCACGCAGATGTATAGATCCTTCGTGAACTTTATGAAGACCTGTGATTGCTTCTAGTAGTTCAGATTGTCCGTTTCCGTCAACTCCAGCGATTCCAACAATCTCCCCAGCATGAACAGTCAAGTTCAGACCGTTAACCGCAGGCACTTTTCTGCTATCCTGAACGACAAGATCTTTAATCTTCAATACAGCCTCTTTAGGAACAGCATCATTTTTTTCAACTTTAAAGTTTACTTCACGACCAACCATCATCGCTGCCAACGAATCAGGGTTAGAATCGCTAACGTCTACCGTACCAACGCCTCTCCCTCTTCTTATAACCGTACAGCGGTCACAAACTTCCATGATCTCTTTTAATTTATGAGTGATAAGGATGATAGACTTGCCTTCATTAACAAGCTTTTTCATGATTTGAATAAGTTCTACGATTTCTTGAGGAGTTAACACGGCAGTCGGCTCATCAAAAATGAGAATATCCGCTCCTCTATAAAGCGTTTTCAAAATTTCTACACGTTGCTGCATACCAACTGAGATATTTTCAATCTTTGCGTTAGGATCTACACGAAGTCCATATTGATCTGAAAGAGCTTGTACTTCTTTTGCAGCTGTTTGTAAATCCACTCTTCCGCCTTTAGTAGGTTCTTTTCCAAGAATGATATTTTCGGTAACAGTAAACTTATCAACGAGCATAAAGTGCTGATGAACCATCCCAATACCAAGCGAGTTGGCAATATTCGGATCATTGTTCACCACTTTATTTCCTTTTACGAAGATCTCCCCTTGTTCAGGTTCGTAAAGACCGAACAAAACATTCATTAACGTTGATTTTCCTGCACCATTCTCTCCTAGTAATGCATGGATCTCCCCTTTTTTTACTTGAAGCGTGATGTTATCATTCGCGACGATTCCAGGGAATTCTTTTCGGATGTTGCGCATATCGATTACATATTCCATATTCTTGCTCCCCCCTTATTGCATAAGGAAGGACTTGGCTTATGCCAAGTCCTGGCCAATTATTTAACTTGTTTCACTTGAATTATTTTAAGTTCTTCTTGAACTCTTCAAATTCAGCGTCTGTCTTAGGAACTTTCACTTCGCCAGCGATGATTTTCTTTTTGAAATCTTCTACAGATTGAAGTGATTTCTCTTCAACGTTCTCTTGAGTTGGAGCGATACCTACTCCATCTTCTTTAAGACCGAATTCTACGATTTTCCCACCTGGGAACTTACCGTTCATCGCTTGTTCAGAAACTTCGTAAACTGCTTGGTCTACACGTTTTACCATTGAAGTAAGTGTTACGTTCTCAGGCATACCTTCTTCGTGTTGGTCACGGTCAACTCCGATTACCCAAACATCTTCACCGTTTTTCTTACGGTTCTTCGCTTCAGTGAACACACCCATACCTGTTCCACCAGCAGCATGATAGATTACATCAGCACCTTGTTGATAGAACGTGTTCGCGATCTGTTGTCCTTTTTCAGCTTTGTTGAAGTCTTCTGCATATTGAACAAGAACTTCAGCTTTAGGGTTCGCTGTTAGAACTCCCGCTTTAAATCCATTTTCAAACTTCTTGATCAGTTCACTGTTAACACCACCAACGAATCCTACTTTGTTCGATTTAGATTGCATACCAGCAACTAGACCTACTAAGAACGAACCTTCATGTTCAGAGAAAGTAATATTCGCTACGTTATCACCTTTAACAACCATATCAACGATTGCAAGTTTTGCATCAGGCTGTTGTTTCGCTACTGTTTCTACATCAGTTCCCATCAAGAATCCGATTCCAAAAACTACATCGTATTTTTGACGAATAAGTGAGTTTAGGTTCGGCTTATAATCACTTTGTGCAGTAGATTGCAAGTACTTGTATCCTTTGCTCTCTTCTAAACTATTATCTTTACCGAACTTTGTTAGACCTTCCCAAGCTGACTGGTTGAAAGACTTATCGTCTACACCGCCAGTGTCTGTTACCATCGCTACTTTAAAGTCTTTTTTCTCTCCTCCGCCAGAAGACTTCCCGTCATCAGAAGATCCACATCCGGCAAGAATCGTACCGGCAGTTAACATTGCAGTTACCATTAATCCTAATTTCTTTTTCAAGTCATTTTCCCCCTGTAAGTGTTTTCATTTTAATGACTAAAACCAATGCTGCAAAATAAAGTACCGATCACCCCCTAAAAAAGACTTTAACTATAAGCGCTTTCTTAAAACAGAGAACAAAAACTTATCAGATCTAAAATAGTTGCAAGAATAGAGTACAGGTTCATCAAATTGATCGTAATGCATTTGTTTTAAGATGAGGAGTGGAACGCGTTCATCGCTTTCCAATATTTCAGAAACTCTTTCGTGATATCCGATCGGTTCAATGTTTGTTACCGCATACATAACACGTCTACCCGTTTCTTTTTCCAACATCTCTAAGAATGATTCATAATCGTGCAATCCTTTTGCAGGGAAAAGGTGCGCTGGCATATGATCTATACAAAAAACGACTGGTTCACCATCTGCCGTACGGACACGCTCCATCATCATGAGTCCTTCAGGCAATGAATCGTTAAACTTGCTAAGCAGTTCTTCTGTAACGTCAGTCATCTGCGACTTTAGGAAAATAGTCCCAGCACGTTTGCCGCCTCTTTCTATCATATCGGTCACACTGTAAAGTTCTTCAATGCCAGATGAGAACAAAGCACGAGTTCTTACAAAAGTACCCACACCATGTTTTCGAATGAGTACGTTTTCATCTTCTAAAATACGAAGCGCCTCACGCAGTGTAGCTCTTGAGATTCCAAGCTGTTTTGATAGTTCAAACTCAGAAGGAAGTTTTTCTCCTTCTTTATAAATACCTTCTTCAATATCTTTTTTTAACTTTTCAATCACTTTTATATATAACAAGCGATGGTCAGCCTTTATTGACATTCCAAAACCACCTTAACTAAGTTGTTCGACGTATGACAAATTATTAGTAGAATCGACATTACTATACCATTTTTATTTCTATAAATAAATACTATTTTTACAAATTTTTAATAGGTGTTCTTTGTATTTTACATAAATTGAATTAAATTCCAACAGAAAAGGAAAACGAGCCCGTATGAGCCCGTTTTCCTATGACCTATGAACTAGAAGCTTCTTTTTCGTCCGGCATAGCAGATATCAGCACTTCACGAGGTTTGGATCCTTCATAGGGTCCTACGATTCCTTTCGATTCCATCGAGTCGATTAATCTTGCCGCCCTTGAATAACCGATGCGAAATCTTCTTTGAAGCATAGAAACTGAAGCTGTCTGCATATCAACGACTAATCTTACAGCATCACCAAACAGGTCATCTTCAGACTCCATGACCGCAGGTTCTGCTTCTTCAGTAGGAATCATCTCTGCTTGGTATTGAGCTCTTTGCTGTGTCACACAGTGATCTACGATCGCTTCTACTTCTTCATCTGATAGAAACGCCCCTTGAACGCGAACGGGTTTTGATGCTCCTGAAGGGAAGAACAACATATCTCCTCTCCCTAAAAGCTTCTCTGCCCCTCCCATATCAAGTATCGTTCTAGAGTCAGTTTGTGAAGAAACACTAAACGCAATTCGTGACGGAATGTTCGCTTTAATAACACCTGTTATTACATCCACAGACGGACGCTGGGTTGCAATAATTAAGTGAATCCCTGCTGCTCGAGCCATCTGAGCAAGACGAGTGATCGCATCCTCTACGTCACCTGAAGCAACCATCATCAAATCAGCTAGTTCATCAACTATAACTACGATATAAGGTAAAAAAGGCTGTTTTGCATCACCTTTAGCATTTTGTTTTCTTATCGATTCATTGTAACCTTCGATGTTTCGTGTACCGCTATGGGAAAATAGTTCATACCTTCTTTCCATCTCAGAGACCACTCTTTTTAATGCTTGAGCTGCCTTCTTCGGTTCAGTGACGACTGGCGCCAAGAGATGTGGTATCCCGTTATACATATTCAATTCCACCATCTTTGGATCAATCATCATCATTTTCACTTCGTGTGGTTTAGCTCTCATTAGAATACTCGTAATAATGCCGTTTACACACACACTTTTACCGCTTCCGGTTGCTCCTGCCACAAGTAAGTGAGGCATCTTAGAAAGATCTGCGATGATCGGTTCACCAGAGATATCTCTTCCTAGACCGATAGCGAGTGGTGATTGTTGTCCAGAAAATTGTGGTGCCTCAAGCACTTCTCTTAATGTCACCATCGAGATCTCCTGATTGGGCACCTCGATTCCAACAGCTGATTTTCCTGGTATCGGTGCTTCGATACGAATATCTTTTGCTGCTAATGCAAGAGCTAAGTCATCTGATAAATTCACAATCTTACTTACTTTAACACCTACATCTGGGTACACTTCATACTTTGTAACGGCCGGTCCCAGGTGAACTTTAAGAACTTTTGCTTTTACCCCAAAGCTTTCAAACGTTTTTTCAAGTTTCTTCGCATTGCTCTTGCTTGCAGCATATTGCTTGTCTTTGTGCTGACCACTATTTTGAGGCGTTCTAAGATGTTTCATCGTCGGAAGCTGATAATGTTCGTTCTGGATTACTTCATCACCAAAATTAACAGGTAAAGGTGAAGGTGTCGGCTCATCTTCAGACCCTCTAGCATCCTTTTCATCTTCTTTTTCTTCATTCTCACCGTACACCTGAGGAGCAAATTTCAACTGAACGCCGCTCTCTGTTTGTTGAACCCTTTTTGTAAAATCTTCAATTACTGGATCTTCAGAGATGATGATCTCTTCTGTATCTTCTTCATCATCTACAGTTGCCGGCGTTAAATTTTTCTTTTCTTTTATTTTTTTTGTTCTTTCTTCAGCAAGTGACGTTTTCTTTTCTTGTAAGTATTCTTTCATTTTAGAAGTTGCTGAACTGGATGTATCGACTAGTTTCTGAAGAAGAACGGATAACGATTTACCCGAGATCAACAAAAGGCTCCCTATTATTAAAAAGAAGATGACAAGCTTTGTTCCTCCAGCTCCAAACAAAAAATAAAATAGAGCAAAACCGATAGCTCCTACAAGTCCCCCGCCAATATCGTTGGTTGAGGTTTCCCCTTGAAGCTGCATCCAATAAAGATCCCAAGTGTTTCTTATAACAGAAGCATCTTTCCATTCCCCACCGTTCGTTAAATGTTCAAACAAGGTTAGGTGGCTCAATACTAGAAATGAGAAGAAGAGTATATACACACCTGTTAATTTTTTGGATACCAAGACCGGCCAGCTTCTTTTCCATATCAAATAAAAAGATAATAATATACAAGCAAGCAGAAGTATACCGTACCATTCTCCACTAAAGAATCGCAGTAGATGAACAAATGCCATTCCTACATTACCCATCTTAGCAAGTGCTAGAGATGATAATGCGAGGATGGTGAGCCCTGCAATCTCAAACGTCAGCTGCTCTTTCCATCTGCCTTTATTTTTAGCTTTCTTTTTTTTGTTTTTTGCCATTTTTTTCACCTCACTAGCATGCAATATTATGTATGTATGAACAAAAATAGAAAGAAAAGCAGCCCTGCAAATCAGAAGGCTGCTTTAAGATAGTATAGCATAATTCTTAGATGACTTTTTTAAAAATTTCGCAGCACCATTCCAGGTTGACAGTCTTCTAGTAAAAAATGAGAAGGGTCTGTGCTCATGATCTGAACGATTCTTTTCTCATCACCGATACGTTCTACGAGGACAGGGACATCATTATAAAGTATTACATTCTGCGCCGAATGTTCGTTTCCTTCTTCCGGAAACATCAATTCAAAAGGCTGCATCGTATACCAGATCATTGTGGCAACCCTTTATCCTCTTCTTTTTTGTTCGCTTCGATCAACTCATTCAACTTCTTGATCGCTTGCCCCACTCCGCCTACTGCGTTTATGAGTCCATCACTCACCGCATCTGTTCCAATGACATTCGTACCGATATCTCGTGTCAGGTTCCCTTTAGAAAACATCAGTTCTTTAAATCGCTCTTCCGTGATATCGGAATGGCTCGTTACGAAAGAGATCACACGGTCCTGCATCTTATCTAAATACTCAAACGTTTGCGGTACCCCAATGACCAGACCTGTTAATCGAACCGGATGGATCGTCATGGTAGCCGTTGGTGCGATGAACGAATAATTAGCGCTTACCGCTATTGGAACTCCTATGGAATGTCCTCCTCCTAATACGAGGGATACACTTGGCTTTGAAAGAGAGGCGATCATCTCAGAGATAGCAAGCCCAGCTTCTACATCTCCACCAACTGTGTTCAAGATTACAAGTAGCCCTTCGATCTTATGATTCTGTTCAATGGCTACTAATTGCGGAATCAAATGTTCGTATTTGGTCGCTTTGTTGTTAGGAGGAAGCTGCATATGTCCTTCGATCTGACCTACAATCGTCAAACAATGTATGCTTGAGCCTTCCATTGTGGGAACGTTCGTCTGTCCTAGCGACTGTATCTTCTGAATAAGTCCTGAGCTTTCATCTTTCTTTGATGGTGCATCTGTTTGTGGTGCTTCTGTTTCTGGTGTCTGATCCATAATTCATACCCCTTCTAAGTTAGGTTCTTCTTAGTATGGGCGTAATTTCCATTCATATGAGAAAAAAATAAAAACCCGCTTTATCAGCGGGTTAAATTTCCATAATAATTGGCATGATCATTGGTCTTCTCTTTGTTTTTTCAAATAGATACTGACTTAATGTATCTCTGACGTTTGATTTCAGACTAGACCATTCTTTCATATTTTCGTTCATGCACTTTTCAAGTACATCACGAACTTTTGTATTTGCTTCGTGAAGAAGAGCTTCACTTTCACGAACATATACAAAGCCTCTTGAGATGATCTCAGGTCCTGAGATCAGCTTATGTGAATCTTTGCTGATCGTAACGACAACGACTAAGATTCCATCTTGTGATAAAAGTTTACGGTCACGAAGCACGATGTTTCCGATATCTCCTACACCGAGTCCATCTACTAATACGTTTCCTGAAGGCACTTTTCCGGTTTTTTGCGCGAATCCGTTAGCGAACTCCACCACTTCACCTTTATCAACGATAAAAATGTTGTCTTTTTCAACTCCAACTTCAATCGCTAATTTTTGATGGGCTTTTTGCATCTTATATTCACCGTGAACCGGCATAAAATATTTAGGTCTCATCATACTGAGCATGAACTTAAGCTCTTCAGCACTACCGTGTCCTGATACATGAACCTTCTTCTGGCCAAAGATAACATCTGCTCCTGTACGCATCAGTTTATCAACCATCTTCGCGACAGAAGTTTCATTGCCAGGTATCGGGGTAGCGGCAATAACGACTGTATCTGAAGGTCGAAGTGCGATCTGTTTATGTGATTTTTGCGCCATTCTAGACAACGCCGCCATTGATTCGCCTTGGCTTCCTGTTGTTAAGATGACAACCTTTTCATCGCTGTAATCGTTTGCTTGATCGATCGTAACTAACAGATCTTTTTCAATCGTCAAATAACCTAGCTGTGATGCAATATCAACAACTTTTACCATACTTCTTCCGTTAACAGCTACTTTTCTGTTTGTTTTGGCAGCTGCGTTCATTACTTGCTGAACACGATGTACATTTGAAGCGAAGGAAGCGATGATGATTCTTCCCTTTGCCGCTTGGAATACATCAAGGATCTCTTGTCCAACTTGTGCTTCTGGACCTGTAGATCCTGGTCGTTCTGCATTCGTACTGTCTGAAAGCAGACACAGTACTCCTTCTTCAGCTAGGCTTGAAATCTTCCCAAATTCGGTATGCTGTCCATCGATCGGTGTATGATCGATCTTAAAATCACCAGTATTTGCAATAATTCCCTGTGACGTGTGAATTGCAATTCCTACTGCATCTGGAATACTGTGATTTACGTGGAAGAAGCTTACCTTCGCACTGTTGAATGAAAGCTTTTGGTTCGTTTCAATCATATTTAATTCTGTGGAACGCAAAAGTCCCGCTTCTTTTAATTTTGCTTCTACTAGTCCTAATGTTAAACGCGTTCCATAAACAGGTACAGGTACTTGTCTTAAGACATATGGAAGGCCACCGATATGGTCTTCATGGGCATGAGTTAAGAAGATTCCAGTCACACGCTCCAGGTTTTCCTTCAAGTAGGTCACATCTGGTATGACGATGTCGATTCCAAGCATTTCCTCTTGAGGGAACATAAGACCTGAGTCCATAACAAAAATTTCCTCACCTGTATCCACTACATACATGTTTTTGCCGATCTCACCGACTCCGCCCAAGGCAAAAACTTTAATTTTATCTCTATTTTGTTTTGACAATGTGTATATTCCTCCTATGTTGTATGTAAAAAAAGATTTCCCGATCACGTCACTTAAAAACATTATACTCTATGAGAGGAATACAAAACAAGACTGAGCAAAAGACAAATAAAAATAAGGTTATCGTTGTACGTAATAGTATTGAAACTTTGGTCTAAGTTTTTCTGTATTTACACACCAGCTGGCAGTACGATCAATAATGAGTAGAATTAAGTCTCTGATTCGATGTTTCTTGTTTGAATCAGGGCTTTTTTGTTTTACATGGAAGCCGTTGCGGCTGTTTGATCTAGATTGAAACGTTCGTTTTGTTTGTGGAAATCGCAAAGTTATATAATTTCACGGTAATATATTTTATTTTCACGGTAAATCAAAATATATTCACATATAGAGCCAATAATTTCACGGATAAAATTATTTAACCGATTTTCGACAAAATGCGGCAACATCAAAAAAGGGCAGCGCATATAAATCACATGCGAAGCCCTGTTTTACTGTTTTACAAGCTGTTTAATCTGTTTGAGAGTGCTTCTCTTTCAGATTGATTTAAAGGTAATAACGGCAATCTGACTCCACCAACATCAAGCCCTCTTAATTGTAGCGCTGTCTTTACAGGAGCGGGACTCGGTGCTTTAAAGAGCTCCTGCATAACCGGGAGCAACTTTCGGTGAATACGAGCAGCTTCTTTATTTTCGCCATTGCTAAACGCTTTAATCATCGTTTGCATCTCGTTACCGATCACATGTGAAGCCACTGAAACGATTCCCGCACTTCCTATTGCTAAAGAAGGAAGGGTTAGACCGTCGTCACCGCTGTAAACAACAAAGTCGTCCGGAGTATTCTCAATAACTTCACTCATTGTATCTAAATTTCCGCCTGCATCTTTTAATGCAACAATGTTCGGTACTTCAGCTAGTCGAAGCACGGTTTCAACCGAAAATGTAATTACTGATCTTCCCGGTATGTTATACGCCATGATTGGAAGGCTGATTGCACTTGCAATTGCTTTATAATGAGCGATGATACCCTCTTGACTTGGTTTATTATAATACGGTGCTACGATCATAATTGCATCCACACCGATTTCTTCAGCTTTTTTTGAAAGATCAATGGATGCTTTCGTATTGTTACTTCCTGTTCCTGCAACCACAGGTACTCTGCCATCGACTACTTTTACAACATGTTTAAAAAGCGCTATTTTTTCTTCTGTAGTCAAAGTCGCAGACTCTCCGGTAGTCCCAGCTACTACTAGACTATCCGTTCCATTGTTAAGCAGATGGTTAACCAGTTTCGTCGTCCTGCCAAAATCGATGTTCCCTTTGCTGTCAAAAGGCGTTACCATCGCAGTGCTAATACTACCAAAATTCATTTACTTCACTCCTCAATACTCATTAAACTGCTGCTGTACAATTTCTTGTAAGTTCGCAGATATTCCTTCCTCATTCAAACGAAAAGCGGAATGAAGAGCATTTACCGATTCAATCAGATCTGCTTTCTTAACCAGCACCCAGATCGTCGTATGCGAATCAGCAGATTGTAAGATTTGTATGTTCCTGCTAGATAATGATTCTACGATAGCTGCTGTAACCCCTGGCGTTCCTGCGATGCCAGCTCCCACTGCTGATACTTTAGCACAATCACGGTTCACTTCAGGTTCGTATCCAAGATCTTTTAATTTTGCTAAAGCCATATCCGTCTTGTCTTCCATGATCGTATATACGACACCTTTTGGACTGATGTTGATAAAGTCTACTGAAATTTGTTCTTGGGCCATGGCTTTGAACACTTTTGTATGAAGGTCATACTGACCATCGTTGGCATACACTTTAATTTGAGTAATGTTTGAAACATGTGCAATACCCGTGATGATCGATTCCTGAACGTCTTTACCAGCAGGTCCCTTTACGGCTGATGTAACAAGGGTTCCTGGAAGATCTGAATAGGTTGAACGAATTCTTAACGGGATCTTGGCTTGCATGGCGATCTCTACAGCACGTGGATGAATGACCTTTGCTCCTTGATAAGCCATGTTGCAGATTTCAGCATATGTTACGACGGATAGCGGTCTTGCATCTTTAACAAGTCTAGGGTCAGCAGTCATTACCCCTTCTACATCTGTAAAAATATCAATAAACTCAGCTTCTAAAGCAGCTCCTAATGCCGAAGCACTCGTGTCACTTCCACCTCTACCAAGTGTTGCGATATCTCCAGTTTTAGATTGGCCTTGAAAACCTGCAACAACTACTACTTGATGATGTTCAAGTTCTGACTTTATCCGATCTACTTTCATATCTATAATTCTAGCATTTGAGAAGTCATCATTGGTTCTAAAGCCTGCTTGTGGACCTGTTAAGGCTACAGATGAAAGACCTGTTGTATTTAACATTCCAGAGAATACAACTGATGAAATGATTTCTCCGCAAGACAACAAGAGGTCTTGTTCTCTGTTAGAAATCTTATTTTTATCCCCTACAAGGCTTAATAAAGTATCAGTAGCGTAAGGATCACCGAAACGTCCCATTGCTGAAACGACACAAACCACTTTATAGCCTTCTTCTACAGCATTTTTAATATGACGGATCGCTTCAACACGTCCTGTGTCATCTTTTAAAGAAGTTCCCCCAAATTTTTGAACGATTATCTTCATGAATGCACCTTCTTTATAAAATTAAAGCAGATCTAATTTGATTAAGCTCTCTGCGATTTGAACGGAGTTATATGCAGCACCTTTAAGTAAGTTATCTGATACTACCCACATGTGATAGGCGTTATCACGGTCTAAGTCTTTACGTATTCTGCCAACAAAAACATCAGGCAGACCTGCAGCTATTGCAGGCATAGGGTAGATCTGTTCTTCAGGCTGATCCTGAAGCGTGATGCCTGGAGATGTTTTTAATAGTTCTCTTATTTCTTGAACGGTAGGGTTGCCATTCTCAAATTCTGCATACAAAGATTCTGAGTGTCCTGTCTCAACAGGTAATCGCACACACGTTGCTGCGATCTCTAGATTTTCTAAGTGCATAATCTTTTTTGTTTCGTTCATCATTTTCAACTCTTCAAATGTATAGCCGTTCTCTTCAAATTTATCAATTTGTGGAACCGCGTTGAAAGCGATCTGATAGTGCTTTTTGTCTGAAGCACAAGGCATGATAGACGCCTCGAAAGATTCATCGTTTAGAATCGCTCTTGATTGTTCTTTTAATTCCTCAACTGCTTTTGCTCCTGCTCCTGAAACAGCTTGATAAGTAGAAACAATTACTTTTTTAAGACCGAACTTTTCGTGAAGAGGCTGAAGAGCAACGACCATCTGTATGGTCGAACAGTTCGGATTTGCAATAATTCCATTATGTTTTAATAGATCTTGTTCGTTTACCTCTGGTACGACGAGTGGTACGTTCGGATCCATCCTGAATGCGCTCGTGTTGTCTACAACGATTGCTCCTCTTTTCACCGCTTCGTGTGCAAGAGCTTTTGAAACTGAACCTCCAGCAGAGAACAAAGCAAGATCTACACCTTCAAATGCCTCTGGTGTTGCTTCTTGAATCGTATGAGATTCTCCATTAAAGGAAATGACCTGTCCTGCTGAACGTTTACTTGCAAGAAGGGATAGTTTCTTTATTGGAAAATTTTTTTCACTTAACGTGTTTAACATCTGCTGGCCAACTGCGCCAGTTGCTCCTACTACAGCTACATGAAATGATTTTTGGCTCATACTTTATTAACTCCTTTATTGTTTAAGGTAAGCAATCTACAACAGAAGGAGAAACTCAAAGTTTTAGTTTCTCCTAGTTAATCCATATAATTTATCATATTTTATCATAAACTTTGAGGTTATGAACGGATTTTCTTCTGTTGTTTCAATCTATTACCCTAAATCTCTTACCCTAAGAACGGGCTGGAGCTGTTTCCCTTGTATGGCTAGCTCAATTGTTTCAATAAGGGTATCCATGTGAGCGACTAATGAATTTTGCTTTTTGACTGGATCATCTTGACTGAACGGAATAAAATAGATGTTCTTTGTCGCCATCAACCTCATGATATTTACACCGTTCAATCCAAGACCATCGTTTGTCGATATTCCGAGAACAACCGGTTTTTGGTTACGAAGTGTTGCTTTTGCTCCCATCAATACAGGAGAATCTGTCATAGCATTAGCAAACTTGCTTATCGAATTTCCGGTCAACGGAGCAATAACCATACAATCTAGTGGTGTTTTCGGTCCAAATGGTTCAGCCTTTACGATGGAATCCACTGGATCATTTCCTGTGATCTGTTTAATCTTTTCCACCCATTCTCCTTCTTCTCCAAAACGTGTAGACGTGTGCCCTACGGTATGTGTAAAGAATGGAGAAACATTCGCCCCGAGCTCTACTAGCTTTTGAATCTGTGGAAATACGGCATCATACGTACAATGAGATCCCGTTAAACCAAAACCGATATGTTTACCTTTAAAATCCATTATAATTACCCCTTCCGCTTAAATTCATTGATTAAGAGCTGCGAAAGTACGTTTGCAACGATCTTACCCGCTGTTTTAGGTGCAACAATTCCTGGCAGTCCAGGTGCAAGAAGTGCTTTAATCCCTCGTTTTTCTGCATACCTAAAGTCAGTGCCTCCAGGCTTTGAAGCCAGATCAACAACTAATGTATGTGAAGGAAACTTTGAGATTACATCAGCATTAACAATCTGTGTAGGAATCGTGTTGATGCAAACATCCGTTTCAAAGACCTCATTTTTTAGATCATCTAAATGAAACGGAATCATTCCCATTTCTGAGATCCTAGCCATATGTTCAGATTTTCTCGCTCCTACTTTTACGCGTGCCCCTAATGCTTGGAAAGTTCTTGCAACGCTCATTCCTACACGTCCAAAGCCTAAAACAACCGTATTAGATTGATGGATGGTTATATCTGTGTGTTGGATGACCATCATGATCGTTCCTTCAACAGTAGGAATGCTGTTATAGATCGCAACATCATCTCTTTCAAACAACTTCGTTAGTTTTCTGTTGCTGTTTGTTGTAATACCATCTAAATAAGAGTTGCTGATCCCTGAAAATACTTGGCAGTGGTCTTTCGTCTTTTTAAGATGATCTTCTGTTAGAATCATTTTTTTATTAGAGAAAATGGTATCGATCTCCCCTTGCAGTCCTGTTCCACTCACAGGCAGAATGATACTGTCTAACTTTGAGAAATCTACTTCATCTATATTCATTTTTGAAGCCCCAGTGAATCCGTGATCAAGTTGGTCATAACCGATAAGTGTAAGTATCGCATCCAGTTCTGTTAGTTTCCGAATAACTTCTAACTGTCTCGCATCGCCGCCAAAAACTGCGATATGCAAATCCGTTAACATTCTTTCTCCCCTTTCTCCGTTGTTCCATTTCTTGCAGGGGATTGCTATCCACGCTCAACATCATATGAACACCCCGCCTATCTGGTTACAGAAAGACTTTCTGTACAACGGTAAAACTAATATTTAAAGTCATCATTTCAATACGCTAAGTAACACGATCATAAGTTTTCAATCAACATCATTATATTCACGAGCAACTCCTATGTTTGGGGCATTTTAGGAAACGTTTAGCCCATTTTTAAAGAGGTTTTTTGAAAACGCAAAAAACCCGGATGAACTCCGGGTTTTTTAAGAATAACTGTATGCTATTGAAGTCCTTTTGGAAGTTCTCCATTTGGACTCACTAGAGATGCTGAACATCCTTCACTAAAGATAGACTGAACCAACGTGTCCACATCGTCTTTGGACACTTTATCGATCGATTCGACCATATCATCAAGGGTACGATGATAACCTAAGATGAGCTCATGTTTTCCATTGCGGCTCATTCTGCTATTCGTGCTCTCAAGACTCAGCATCAAGTTTCCTTTTATCTGTTCTTTAGAGTTTTTCAGCTCTTTGTCAGTAATTCCGTTCTCTTTTAAATCATCAACTATATTTAAGACCGTAGCATACAGCTCATCTAATTGATGTGGAGCTGTTCCTCCATAAATAGTAAAGATCCCATTATCCTGAAACGCTGAATGGTAAGAGAACACCGAATAAGCTAATCCCTTCTGCTCCCTTACTTCTTGAAACAAGCGGCTAGACATGCTTGATCCAAAAATGTTATTGAGGATGATCAAACTGTAGCTGCGTTTATCTTTAAGAGAAAGTCCTGGAAAACCAAGACATAGATGTGCTTGTTCTGTTTCTTTCTTACGAGAAAGTTTCTCTGGATAGAAAACCGGCGTTTCAATTACTGGTTTAATAACTCCACTTGTTTTGTAGTCACCGAACCATTTTTCAACTTCCTTTATGAAAGATTCATCAACGTTTCCTGCGACAGAGATGACTACTTCTTCCGGAACGTAATGAGTATCCATATAATCTCGAAGTGTATTCCCTGTAAACGTGTTCAATGTTTCTTCCGTTCCTAATATAGGAAATCCGAGTTCGTGGTTTTGAAAGCTAGCACGGCTCAACATATCGTGAACAATATCATCTGGTGTATCTTCATACATTTTAATTTCTTCTAACACAACATTCTTTTCTTTTAATAACTCTCCTTCGTCAAAGGTTGAGTTAAAAAACATATCTGCTAGTACTTCAAGAGCATATGGTGAATGCGTATCAAGAACTTTTGCATAATAACATGTGTATTCTTTTGAAGTGAAAGCATTCACTTGTCCACCGATGCTATCAAAAGATTCTGCAATTTCTCGTGCTGTTCTTGTCTTTGTACCTTTGAAGAACATATGCTCCAGAAAATGCGAGATTCCGTTATTTTTTGTGTTTTCAAATCTGGAGCCTGTGCCGATCCATACACCGATCGCAACAGAGCGTACTGTTGGAATGTTTTCCAAAACAATTCGCACGCCGTTTGAGCATGTATATCTGTTAATCAAACTTGTTTCCCCCTAGCTGTCAGTTGTTCCACTAATCATAGGAACAATATACCATTATCATAACACGTACACAACTTTACTTGATGGTTTTAGGGACTAATCTCTTCTCATCCATCAAATCTGACACCGTTCCGATGCTGTATCCTTTTTCTTTTATTCCTTTAATTAATTTATCTAGACCAGCTGAAGATGATTCTGTTGGGTGCATTAGAATCATTGCACCAGGATGTACTTTGCTAAGAACTCTGCTTACCATTTCGTCAGGATTAGGCTTTCTCCAATCGATCGTATCAACCGTCCAAAGTATCGTTTTCATATCCATCTCTGAGGCGATCTGCACAACGTCGTTTCGAAAACTTCCACTTGGAGGCGCAAACCATTTTGGATGGATGTCTAGTGTTGCATGTATCACTTCGTTGGTCTGCTTGAGTTCCTCTGTAATCCGTGAATTGGTCATCTTTTTTAAATCCGGATGAGAGTAAGCGTGATTACCGATCTCATGTTTTTCTTCTGCAATCATTTTCGCGAGTGACGGGTTCTTTTTCACCCAAGACCCATCTAGAAAATACGTTGACTTCACATTATTCTTTTTCATCGTCTGAAGCATACCAGGCAGGTACTCATTACCCCATGCTACGTTCACTAACAGTGTAACCATAGGCTTCTCTGGATTACCTCTATAGATCGGAGATGCAGGAAGGTTTTCAAGATGAACACTTGGATTTATTTGCTTTATAACAAGTTTATTCTCATCAAATTTATTTGCTTTCTTCATCGCTTTAAAGGATGCTTCCATGTCAACAACAATGCCATTATAACCGGGAGTGGCTTTCCAGACTGGATCGATCTCTGCATTTTTAGGAGGACGATTTAGCTCCTTCGCTTTTTCTTTGATCTGCTGATAGATTGAATTAGACTCCATTTGTGAAACGGCTGTGCTCTGAGCCTTCAAACTTTCGATATAGGTGCTCGTAAATGGATTATGCAACGAAAACGCTATCGCAGTGATAACAAATACTACTAATGACCATTGAAGAATTTTATTTTTCACGTAAACTCCCTCCCTGTAATCAAGGTATGTATGTGTTGGACAGGTTAGAACGTTTATACGATTCTCGTAGGGAAGAGAGATTTAGTATGGATGAATTATCAAGTTTATATTCAAATCACATTGAAAAATAAACAAAAAAAAAGACTGACCAACCGGATACAGAGGTATCCGTTTTTGGTGCAGTCTTTTTACTTCCTATATTATACGTTTTGCTGCTGTTCGTTCTTTGCTTTTTCTTCTTTCAACACAACTTTGCGAGATAAGTTTACGCGACCTTGATTATCGATCTCCATAACTTTAACCATGATCTCGTCACCGAGCTTCACAACATCTTCAACTTTTCCTACACGTTCTTCAGCAAGTTCAGAGATATGAACGAGTCCATCTTTGCCGCTGAATAGTTCTACAAACGCACCAAACTTTTCAATACGTTTAACTTTACCCATGTAGTATTCTCCAACTTGAACTTCACGAACAATATCTTCAATGATCTTCTTCGCTTTTTTGTTCATAGATTCGTCAGTTGAAGCGATGAAGACTGTACCATCTTGCTCGATATCAATCTTAACACCCGTTTCTTCGATGATCTTATTGATGATTTTCCCGCTTGGACCGATTACATCACGGATCTTATCTGGGTTGATCTTCATCGTTAAGATCTTAGGTGCATATTGAGAAAGTTGTGTACGAGATTCTGAAAGTGTAGCGAGCATAGACTTCAGAATGATCATACGTCCTTCTTTTGCTTGAGTTAAAGCTTCTTGAAGAATTTCACGGTTGATACCTGAAATTTTAATATCCATTTGAAGAGCAGTGATACCGTTCGGAGTTCCTGCCACTTTAAAGTCCATATCTCCAAGATGATCTTCCATACCTTGAATATCTGTTAGAACCGTTACATCTTCACCGTCTGAAATCAGACCCATAGCGATACCAGCAACTGGAGCTTTGATCGGAACACCAGCATCCATCAATGCAAGCGTACTTGCACAAATACTTGCTTGCGATGTAGAACCATTTGACTCTAATACTTCTGAAACAAGACGGATCGTGTATGGGAACTCTTCTTCGTTCGGAATCACTTGCTCTAAAGCACGCTCACCTAGTGCACCATGTCCGATCTCACGTCTACCTGGTCCGCGCATAAATCCTGTCTCACCCACACTGAATGGAGGGAAGTTATATTGGTGCATGAATCGTTTTGATTCTTCTACACCTAGACCATCTAGAACTTGAACGTCGCCAAGAGCTCCTAACGTACAGATGCTGAGGGCTTGAGTTTGTCCACGTGTAAATAGACCCGAACCATGCGTTCTTGCTAAGATGCCGACTTTTGAAGAAAGTTGACGGATTTCATCTGTCTTCCTTCCATCCGGACGTACTTTCTCCTTAAGGATCAAGCGTCTCACTTCTTCTTTGATGAGTTTATGTAAAACCTCTTTAGCTTCGCTGGCTTTATCTTCATCTTCTTCGTAACGAGAAGCGACGTTTGCACTTACAGCGTCTAAAGCTTCTTGACGAGCATGCTTTTCAACAACTTTAACTGCTTCTTTCACATCGTTTCCAACAAATTCACGAACTTCTTGTTCCACATCTTTATCTAGCTCATGAAGAACGATCTCCATCTTTTCTTTACCGATTTCAGAAACAATCTCTTCTTGGAAAGCGATTAAGCGTTTGATCTCTTCGTGACCGAACATGATCGCTTCAAGCATAACTTCTTCAGAAACTTCTTCTGCACCAGCCTCAACCATGTTGATGGCATGTTTAGTACCTGCCACAATTAGTTGAATATCACTCTTTTCATTTTGTTCAACCGTTGGATTAATCACAAATTTGCCTTCGATTCGACCAACTGTTACTCCAGCGATCGGTCCTTCAAAAGGAATATCAGAAATAGACAACGCAAGTGATGACCCAATCATTGCAGCCATTTCTGAAGAACAGTTTTGATCCACACTCATTACTGTGCTGACAACTTGTACTTCGTTACGGAACCCATCTGCGAATAAAGGACGGATAGGGCGGTCGATTAAACGACTCGCTAATACCGCTTTTTCGCTTGGTCGTCCTTCACGTTTAATAAATCCACCTGGGATTTTACCTACTGCATATAAACGCTCTTCGTAGTTTACTGTCAGCGGAAAGAAGCTAAGATTTTTAGGCTGTTTTGATGCAACAGCTGTTGAAAGTACTGCAGTATCGCCATATCTGACCATTACAGCACCGTTCGCTTGTTTTGCTAATTCTCCAATTTCGAACGTAAGCGTTCTACCCGCCCAGTCCATTGTAAAAGTTCTTTTTTGTTGATCCATTTTACTTGGTACTCCTCTCAACACTTAGAAAAATCCTATCATATTATGGTTCTATTATATCCTAACGTAGTCCTTCCTAAAAAGAAAAACTCGAAAGAATTTACTCATACATACCAAGAATAACATGTTTAGTGCCGTTTATGGATGAATGCTTGCAATAAAAAAAGCGGGAAATATATCCCGCTTTGCTGGATTAACGACGTAATCCAAGTCTTCCGATCAATTCGCGGTAACGCGTGATGTCCTTGTTACGTAGGTACGTTAACAAGTTACGGCGCTTACCAACCATTTTCAATAGACCACGACGTGAGTGGTGATCTTTCTTGTGTGTACGCAAGTGATCATTCAACTCATTGATTTGTTCAGTAAGGATAGCGATTTGAACTTCTGGAGATCCAGTGTCCGTATCATGTACCTTATACTCGCTGATTAGTTCGTTCTTACGCTCTTGAGTAATAGCCATCCTTTTCACCTCCTTAATAATAGAAACACCAATTACCGAGCAAACGTCGGTGACTCGATTTGCCAAGCAATGGTTATATGCACATTAAAATGTACAGTTATTATCATAGACTTTTTATAGAATAAATGCAAGTTTTTTATTACAGGGACTGTATGATTTCAAATGTTCTGCTTTTATCAGCATGAAGCTGGGCAATAAGTTCGTCTATTCCGCTAAATTTCTTCTCATCACGAATTCTCTTCAACCAAGTGATTCGAACATCTTCCCCATATATCTCTTTGTTGAAATCGAAGATATGAACTTCGAGAGATGGTTTTTTTTGATCATCTTTAAATGTAGGTTTGTACCCTACGTTCGCCATCGCGAAATAACTCTTATTATCGATGATAACTTCTACTGCGTAAACTCCTACTTTTGGCAATGAATATTGATCGGTGTCTAGGTTCGCTGTTGGAAATCCTATCGTCCGACCACGTTTATCGCCATGTATCACTGTGCCGGTGAGTGTATACCTTCTACCAAGGTAAGGCTGAAGCTCATCGACTAGACCTTCTTTAAGATGGTTTCGAATCAATGTGGAGCTTATTTTTTGACCATCTTTTTCGATCTTTTCAATAACAGTCTGCCCAAATTGACCGTTAGATTCTTTCACTAAAGTTTCAACATTACCTTTTCCATACTTTCCATATGAAAAATCAAAACCGGTAACAACATGGACCACATTCAAACCAATCACATACTGATCAACAAACTCCTGCGTATTTAGACCCGCAAAAACATGATCAAATTTCACAAGATAAAATCTTTCTACACCCATCTCCTCTAGAATCTTCTTTTTTTCTTCAAGAGGTGTGATGTATGTCCAATTATGATCACTCTTGCCTAACACGACAGACGGGTGCGGGTGAAAGCTCATAACAGCAGGAACAGCGTTGTTCTTCTTAGCAAGTTCTACTGCGGTGTTGATCACACGTTGGTGTCCTACATGAATTCCGTCAAAATAACCTAGAGCCAAAAAAGTTGGTGGAAGGTCATCTTGTTGAAAATGATGCGGATGACTTATAACAATCGTTTCCAAAAAACTCACCTACTAACTTCTTTCATTAATCAATGGCTAACACTTTAACCGGTTTTATTAAACCTGGTTTTGAAGGATGAAGCTCATATATGGCTAGACATTTTCCTTCTTCATTATAAACACCAAACGGGCTTTGTACCAAATCTTTTGGTGCTTCAAGCACAGAACCATTTTTTATCTTGAACAACAGCTCTTCTGAAACTGTCCATTTAGGAAAGTGAGAGATTCCTTTTTCAAGTGGAAACAAGTAATCTTCTAATGGCGTCTCTCCGCTTTCAAGCTGCTCAAATGTTACGCAGTCTTCAATAGAAAAAGGTCCTGATGCTGTTCTGATCAAAGATGACATGTGTGCAGGATATCCAAGTCTCTCACTGATCTCAACAGCAAGCGTCCTCACGTATGTACCTTTAGAACATCGTACTCTAAATGAAAATACAGGTTTATCTTTACTTAATACGTCACCATCGTCAATTAATTCGAGTTCATGGATGGTCACATTTCGTTTCGGGCGTTCAACAGTGAGTCCTTGTCTCGCATATTCATAAAGTTTCTTTCCGTTTACTTTAACCGCTGAATACATCGGAGGAACCTGTTCAATCTCTCCTTGTAAAGCCTTTAAAATGTCTTTTATATCAGAAAATGAGATATCTTTTTCTACTTGCTTCTCTAGTACTTTTTCACCGTGAGCATCTTCTGTTTCTGTAGAGTATCCTAAAGTGACTTCACCTATATATTCCTTGCCATAGTCTGACATGTACTCTGCGACCTTCGTCGCTCTCCCTATACATATAGGAAGAACTCCTGTCACCTCAGGATCTAATGTACCTGTGTGACCCACTTTTTTCGTTGAAAAGATTCTTCGTATCTTTGCCACGCAATCATGTGATGTCATACCAGCAGGTTTTTTCAATGCCAAAATTCCTTGTCTTGCACTCATAAAAGCTTCTCCTTTGATCACATTATCTCTTTTTAATAAGCAAAAAATGGATAGACAAAATTAATTGCCTATCCATTTGCTATTATGGCTTCGGATGCTCTTCATTTTCTTCGTCTTCTTCATCCTCACGTTTGATATCAGACAAAAGACTTTCGATCTTGCTTCCATAATTTAGAGATTCATCAAATTTAAAAAAGATGTCTGGTGTTTTACGCATGCGGATGCGTTTTCCGATTTCTGTACGAATAAAACCTGTTGCTTTCGCTAAGCTTCGTAATGTTTGTTCCTTTTGATCGGCATCACCAAACACAGAAACATAAACAGTAGCCTGCTGTAAATCACCTGTTACATCTACCGCCGTAACGGTCACAAAACCTACGCGGGGGTCTTTGATTTTTCGGCCTATAATGTCACTAAGCTCTTTTTTCATCTGTTCCCCAATACGATTGGAACGGATTGTGCCCATTTTTACTACACCCCGTTTCTTGCCACTTGCGTTACAGCCACTCGATGTTTGAACGTGTAACTTCCAACTCAGTAATAGATGTAATAATCGCAAGTGCTCTTTGCAATTCTTTTTCTGCTATTATTTTGTCCGAAGAAACGGTAACCATACTTATCTCTGCCCGCTGCCACAAATCTTGATGATCTGTTTCAGATACAGCTATATTTAATCGTTGACGCAGCCTGTTTACCGCTTTTTGAACAACTGAACGTTTATCTTTTAACGACTGTGCTTCATAGATGAAAAACTCAACCGTTAAGAACCCGATCATTTTACTTTAATTTCTTCCATGATATAAGCTTCAATGATGTCGCCCTCTTTAATATCATTGAACTTTTCTAACGTGATTCCACATTCGTATCCAGCAGATACTTCTTTAGCATCGTCTTTAAAACGTTTAAGTGCATCGATCTTACCTTCGTAAGATACTACGCCGTCACGAATCAAGCGAACTGTGGAATCTCTTGTGATCTTACCTTCCGTAACGTAACATCCAGCGATCGTACCCACTTTAGAAACTTTGAAAGTCGTACGAACTTCAACTTGCCCGATAACTTTTTCTTCGAATTCCGGATCAAGCATCCCTTTCATCGCTGATTCGATCTCTTCGATTACGTTGTAGATAATTCTATGCAGACGAACATCGACTTTTTCAGCGTCAGCCGTACGTTTCGCACCATTATCAGGACGAACGTTGAAACCAATCACGATTGCGTTTGAAGCAGAAGCAAGCATGATGTCATACTCGTTGATCGCTCCAACACCAGAGTGGATGATTTTAACTTTTACGCCTTCAACATCGATTTTTTGTAATGAACCTGCAAGTGCCTCAACAGAACCTTGAACATCACCTTTGATGATAACATTAATTTCTTTGATGTCACCTTCTTTAATTTGATTAAAGAGGTCATCAAGGTTTAGTTTAGAAGACTCTTTACGCTGTGCATCCTGCTGTTTTTTGAAGCGAGATTCACCAACTTGACGAGCTTTTTTCTCATCAGCGAAGACCATGAACTGATCTCCGGCTTGTGGAACATCATTCAATCCAGTAATTTCAACAGGTGTTGAAGGTCCTACCGTTTTAACTCTACGTCCAAGATCGTTCACCATCGCACGAACACGACCAAATGTGTGTCCAACTACGATTGGATCTCCAACGTTTAACGTACCTGATTGAACAAGAAGAGTTGCAACAGAACCACGGCCCTTATCAAGCTGTGCTTCAATCACAGTTCCAATTGCTGTACGGTTTGGATTTGCTTTTAATTCTTCAACTTCAGAAACAAGGTTGATCATTTCAAGCAGATCGTCAATTCCGTCACCTTTAATCGCAGAAACGTTTACGAAGATCGTATCTCCACCCCATGCTTCAGAAACAAGTCCGTGCTCAGTTAGTTCTTGCATAACACGATCTGGGTTAGCAGATTCTTTATCCATTTTGTTTACAGCAACGATGATTGGAACTTCTGCTGCTTTTGCGTGGTTGATCGCTTCAACTGTTTGAGGCATAACACCGTCATCAGCAGCTACAACAAGAATCGTGATATCCGTTACTTGAGCTCCACGAGCACGCATCGTTGTAAACGCAGCATGTCCAGGAGTATCTAGGAACGTAATTTGTTTTCCGTTGTTCGTAATTTGATATGCACCGATATGCTGTGTGATACCACCCGCTTCGCCTGCAGTCACCTTCGTGTTACGGATCGCATCAAGAAGCGTTGTTTTACCGTGGTCAACGTGACCCATGATCGTAACGACTGGCGGACGAACTTGAAGATCTTTTTCTTCATCTACGATTTCGTAGTTTTCGAATTCAGTCTCATCAACGATGATTTCTTCTTCTACTTCTACATCGTAGTCAGCTGCGATCAATTCAATCGCTTCTTTATCAAGCTCTTGATTGATCGTTGCCATGATTCCAAGACCCATTAACTTTTTAATAATCTCAGAAGTATCTTTGTTCAACTTTTTAGCAAGTTCACCAACTTGTAGTGAATCAGTAAACGTAATCTTACTTGGCGTTTCTAGTACTTTCTTTTGAGGAGCTTGTTGTTGCTGGTTTCCGCCGCCTCTGTTTTGCTTGTTGCGATTGTTGTTGTTCTTGTTGTTGTTGTTGTTTCTATTGTTGTTTTGGTTTCTGTTGTTGTTATTCTTGTTGTTTGAATTGCTGTTACTGCTCTTGTTTTGGTTGCTGTTAGTGCTTTTGTTCTGATTGCTGTTGCTAGTTTTGTTTTGATTGTTTTGGCTGTTAGTATTAGTGGACTTTGGTCCTTTAGCTTGTGACGAGTTATTGTTCTCTTTTTTTATTTTCATATTACTCTCTTTTTGAACTTCCTTTTTATTAGATTTGGTGTCATTACCAGGGTTGCTATTTTTCACATCTGATTTAGGGAGTTGATTTTGATTTGTTGATTTTGGTTGATCTTTGTTAGACTTTGGACGATATGCTTCATCCAATTTTTTAAGAGCTGCCTGATCAATCATAGACATATGATTCGCAACGTGGACATCCATCGTTTTAAGCTTTTCAATAATGTCTTTACTTTGAACATTTTTCTGTTTCGCATATTCATATACGCGGATTTTACTCATATGTTCACCCCCGAGTTAGTGATCAAGAAGTTCCTTTAATTTCTTAGAAAATCCTTGATCATTTACAGCAACTACAACTCGTTGCTCCTTACCGATTGCCCTGCCTAAAATATTGCGATCTTCTATCCAAGCAAGATCTATTTTGTAGTAAAGGCACTTATCGGTAACTTTTTTCTTTGTATTATCAGAAGCATCTTTTGATAGCAGAACAATTTTGGCGTTTTGCTTTTGGATGCTTTTCACAACTAGTTCTTCGCCGGAAATGACTTTACCGGCTCGAGCTGCTATTCCAAGAAAGTTTGCCCAAGGAGTTGGTTTCAAGATGTATGACTTCCTTTTTCTAGCTGTTCAAATAGATCAGCTGGAATCTTTGTTTTGAGATGTGACTCAAGAACCTTTTTCTTTTTTGCTTGTTCAATACAAGCTGGTTCATGACAAAGGTAGGCTCCTCTTCCGGATTTTTTCCCCGTCGTGTCGACCGAGACTTCTCCTTCTGGTGAGCGGACAATACGTGTTAATTCTTTTTTAGCCTTCATCTCTTGACAGGCTACGCATTTTCTCATCGGAATTTTACGTGTTTTCATTGTCTCCACCTCGTCTTTTCTTACTCTTCATCCTCATCAGTATCTTCAAAAAAATCACTGCGAGCGTTTGATGGATCGTACACACCTGATTCTATTGCTTCTGTTTCACTTTTAATATCAATCTTCCAACCTGTTAACTTTGCAGCTAGACGCGCATTTTGGCCACGTTTACCAATCGCTAACGAAAGTTGATAGTCTGGAACGATAACCGTTGTCATCTTTTCTTCTTCATTCACTTGTACTTCTAGAACTTTAGCTGGGCTAAGTGAATTTGCAACATATACGACTGGATCTTCACTCCATCGAACGATATCGATCTTTTCACCGTTCAATTCGTTTACGATTGTTTGGACACGTGCACCTTTTTGTCCAACACAAGAACCAACCGGATCTACTTCTGGATCAGCAGCATGAACGGCAATCTTTGAACGGTCACCCGCTTCACGAGCGATCGATTTAATCTCAACCGTACCATCATAGATCTCTGGCACTTCAAGCTCGAATAAGCGTTTTAAAAGACCTGGGTGAGTTCTTGATACTAGTATTTGAGGACCTTTTGTCGTCTTTTCTACTTTAGTAATGTACACTTTGATGCGGTCGTTCGTGGTATGAGATTCACCAGGCATCTGTTCAGCAGCAGGAAGAAGAGCTTCCACTCTGCCTAGGCTGACATACATATAACGGTGGTCTTGTCGTTGAACGATTCCCGTGATGATATCTTCTTCACGATCAATAAATTCTGAGAAGATGATCCCGCGCTCTGCTTCACGTACGCGCTGTGTAACTACTTGTTTAGCTGTTTGAGCAGCAATACGACCAAAATCTTTTGGTGTAACTTCTTCTTCTACGATATCTTCTAATTCATAGCCAGGGTTGATCGCTTGAGCTTCTGCCACTGAGATCTCTTGACGATCGTCCTCAACTTCTTCAACCACATTTTTTCTTGAAAAAACACGGATACTTCCTGTGTCTCTGTTAAAATCAACACGAACATTTTGCGCTTGATGAAAATTGCGCTTGTACGCAGAAATAAGGGCTGCTTCAATTGCTTCAATAATTACTTCTTTACTAATCCCTTTTTCCTTTTCTAACAATGTAAGTGCATCCAAAAGCTCGGTACTCATTTTTCTTCTCCCCTCTTCATTAAAAAACAACCGCAAGACGGGCATTGGCCACTTTAGCATAAGGTAACTCTACCTTTTTCACTTGCGTTTTCACTCTAATCTCCATGAACAGCGTTTCACCGTCAAAGTCTTTTAAAAGTCCTTCATATACTTTTTCGCCGTTTAATGGCTCATAAAGTTTAATGTTTACATTTTTGCCGATAGCATTTTTTACATCTTCAGGCTTCTTTAGCGGTCTTTCAACACCTGGAGAAGATACTTCTAAAAAGTAGGGCTGTTCGATCGGATCAAGTTCATCTAATTTTTCACTTAATTGTTCACTGACAGTCCCGCATTCCTCAATATCAATCCCATCCGTGGAATCGATATATACACGGAGAAACCAGTTTTTACCCTCTTTAACAAATTCAACGTCAACAAGTTCAAGTCCTAGTTTTTCAACGATTGGGGTTACAAGCTCTGTTGTGAGCTCTGTAATCTTCTGACTCATTGCTGCCCTCCTTCTTACTGAATGACCTCAAAACGTAACGAAAGAGTGGGGAGCCCCACTCTTTCGCCGACAGTTATTCATTCAACAGTATTTCCAAAAATACTATACCATAACCAATAAAATACTGCAACTTATCTAGCCTTCAGAAAGCCCTTGTTAAAAGAGCGAAAGCTGGTTTGCATCAGGCATTCCTTCTAAACATCCTTGGTCATCTAAGTACTCAATAATGGTCTTAGATAACTTCGCACGCTGCTGAAGATCTTCCTTAGAAAGAAATTCACCTTGTTCTCTTGCTTTTACAATGTTTAATGCTGCATTTGTACCTAAGCCTGCGATTGAATTGAAGGGTGGTATTAATGTATCCCCTTCTACTAGGAAGTCTGTTGCGCTCGATCGATACAGATCGATCTTCTGGAATGATAGCCCTCTTTCACACATCTCAAGTGCGAGTTCTAGAACCGTTTGCAAGTTCTTCTCTTTTGTAGAAGCATCAAGACCTTTAGCTGAGATCTCTTCAATCTTTGTTCGTAATGCTTTAGATCCTCTGATCATAGACTCCACATCAAAATCATCCGCTCTTACGGTGAAATATGCCGCATAGAACCAAATTGGATAGCGAACTTTAAAATATGCGATACGAACGGCCATCAACACGTATGCTGCTGCATGGGCTTTAGGGAACATGTACTTGATCTTTAAGCATGAACCAATATACCAATCAGGTACATCGTTCTTCTTCATCTCTTCGATCCACTCATCCGGCAGACCTTTTCCTTTACGTACACTTTCCATGATCTTAAATGCAAGTGATGGCTCAAGGCCTTTATAGATCAGATAGACCATTATATCATCACGACATCCGATAACGTCTTTTAGCACACAAGTGCCGTTAGCGATCAGTTCGTTGGCATTGTTCAGCCATACGTCAGTACCATGAGAGAGTCCTGAAATCTGTACAAGTTCAGAAAAAGTACTTGGTTTTGTTTCTTCAAGCATCTGTCTTACGAACTTTGTTCCAAACTCCGGAATTCCTAAAGTACCTGTTTTACACATGATCTGTTCTTCTGACACACCTAATACTTCTGGGCCTGAGAAGATTTTCATTACTTCTGGATCCGATGCAGGAATGGTCTTCGGATCAATACCGCTTAAATCTTGAAGCATCCGGATAACAGTTGGATCATCGTGCCCTAGTATATCAAGTTTCAATAAGTTATCGTGAATCGAGTGAAAATCAAAATGAGTCGTCTTCCATTCTGAACCACTATCGTCAGCTGGGAACTGAACAGGACAAAAATCATAAATATCCATATAATCTGGAACAACAATGATTCCACCCGGATGCTGACCTGTAGTTCTCTTTACTCCTGTACATCCAGATACGAGTCGATCCACTTCTGCAGATCGAATCGTTAAGTTATTGTCTCCTGCGTACCCTTTTACATAACCGTAAGCCGTTTTTTCAGCTACCGTACCAATCGTACCTGCACGATACACATAATCTTCACCAAACAGTTCTTTCGTGTAATTATGCGCTCTAGGCTGATATTCACCAGAGAAGTTCAAATCGATATCCGGTACTTTATCTCCTTTAAATCCAAGGAACGTTTCAAACGGTATATCTTGTCCATCTTTTATATAAAGCACTTCGCATGTTGGACATTCTTTATCTGGAAGGTCATAACCGGATCCTACGGAACCATCATTAAAGAAATGGGATTCTTTACATTTCGGACAAACATAATGTGGAGGCAGTGGGTTCACTTCAGTAATCTCAGTCATTGTCGCAACAAACGACGAACCGACCGATCCACGCGATCCTACAAGATATCCATCGATCAAGGACTTCTTTACTAGTTTATGTGAGATCAAGTAAATAACCGCAAACCCGTGTCCGATAATACTCTTTAATTCTTTTTCCAGTCTCTTTTCAACTAACTCAGGAAGGTTCTCTCCATAGATACTTTTAGCTCTGTTATAACTCATCGAGCGTACTTCGTCATCTGCGCCCTCGATCTTCGGAGTATATAGATCATCAGGGATAGGTTTGATCTCCTGTATCATGTCAGCGATCTGTCTCGTATTTTCACAAACTACTTTTTGCGCTCTTTCCTCACCTAAGAAAGAGAACAGGTCTAACATCTCATCCGTTGTTCTAAAATGAACATCTGGAAGAGTTTGTCTGTTTAGAGGGTTCGCTCCACCTTGAGAAGAGATTAAGATCTTTCGATAGATCGCATCTTCAGGGTTTAAATAATGAACGTTTCCTGTTGCAACAACCGGTTTGTTCAATTTCTCTCCAAGCTGAACGATATTAGAAAGGATTTCTCTTAAGTTCATCTCATCTGCGACTAATTCTCTTTCGATAAGATGATAATAGTTACTTGGCGGCTGAACTTCTAAGTAATCATAAAACTCCGCGATCTTTTCAACTTCTTCGATCGGTTTTTGCATCATACCTTCAAACACTTCACCTTTATCACAAGCTGAACCGACGAGTATACCTTCTCGAAGTTTACTTAATCGTGATCTAGGGATACGTGGTGTTCGATAAAAATAAGATAGATGTGACTCAGAAACGAGCTTGTATAAGTTCTTTAAACCTTCTTGGGTTGCGGCTAAGAGCGTACAATGAAACGGTCTTGATCGCTGAAATCCACCTTGCCCCATGTTATCGTTCAAACGGTCGTGATAGAAGATTTCTTTTTCAAACGTCTCTTTTAACAGTTTCCATAGCAGATATCCGGTTGCTTCTGCATCATAGATGGCTCGGTGATGCTGAGTAAGTTCGATATCGAACCTTTTACAAAGCGTGTTCAATCTATGATTCTTTAATTGCGGCAGCAGAAATCTTGCCAATTCAAGTGTATCAATAACAGGATTCTTCGCTTCGCCTAATCCTATCTTTCGTAAACCTTCGTTCAAGAACCCCATGTCAAAGCTCGCGTTATGCGCTACTAGGATATCATCACCCATAAACGCATGAAAATCACGAAGTACTTCCTCGATCTCAGGTGCGTTCTCGACCATATCATCTGTAATTCCAGTTAATTCGATCGTTGTTTGAGATAGAGATTCATGAGGATTCGCGAACCTTTCAAAACGATCAATGATCTCTCCACCACGTATCTTCACAGCAGCGAGTTCAATGATTTTATTATAAACGGCTGATAAACCTGTCGTCTCAACGTCAAAGACAATGTATGTTTCATCCGTTAATTTTCTCGGCGCTTCGTTATATGCGATCGGTACACCATCATCTACAAGATTTGCTTCAAGTCCATACAGGATTTTGATTCCGTTTTTCTTTCCTGCATTATAAGCTTCTGGAAAGGACTGAACACCAGCATGATCAGTTATCGCGATAGCTGGATGACCCCATTTTTTCGCTTGTCCCACTAAAGAGGAGACAGAGGATATCGCGTCCATCTGACTCATCGGTGTGTGAAGGTGAAGCTCAACACGTTTGTTGTCTTCTTCCGCTAAATCTTTTCTGAATTCAGGTTTGATCTCATTAATATCGTTCGCGATCATGACCAGATCTCTTACAAACGTATCATTTTGTATTCCGCCTCGAACTTTTAACCACATTCCCTTTTGAATACCTTGTAGGATAGGGATATCTTCTTTGTCTCGAGAGAAAATTTTAATGAGTAGAGAATCCGTGTAATCGGTAATTTTAAACGTTAAAAGCGTACGTCCGCTTCTAAGCTCTCTCGTTTCGGAATGAAAGACGTAACCTTGGATCGTTATGCGTCTTTCTTCATCTTGAATCGTTTGAATCGGAACAGGATCATCCTTGATTGAATATCCGATCATAATATCTGTTCTTGCTGCAGGACCTTCAGATCGATTGGCAGCTTTTTCTTTTTCAACTAAAGCTTCCATTACTTTATTCTGATCTTCTTGTTTTCTCTGTTCGATAAACTTTTGAAAATCTTCTTCAGAGTGTTTAATCTCTGTTTTTACCATTACAGAATGGAAACCAAACTGACTGTACATCTCTTTGATAACAGGAGATAGCTTTCTCTGCACCAATGCTTCTTCCGCATCATTTCTTACGGTCAGACACAAAAAATTTCCTTCGGCAATAGGATCTTGTGTAGAAAGCATGCTTCCTAGACTCGGTGCCGCTGTCTCTACTAACTTTTCTTTGCACAACGGCCAAAAACCAAGAAGTTCTTCTGCTTGAAAACTCTCCTTCGTTTGAATAGAAAAAGACACTGTAGCAATATGTTGAAAAGTTTGGCGAAGGCTGGCACTAAACCAAGCATAGCTGTCCGGCGTTAATGGGCGCAGGAGGCCTATAATAAAATGCCAGCTTCTATTTGCTTTATCTATCGTAAGTTTTTCGATCGTTCCTTCCGAAAAACCGGCTTTCATCTCAAGGGGCATACCTAGTTGTTCTAGAAGAAGCGATAGCCTTTCTTGTCTGATCTGCTGATCATTTCCGCTCATACGAACCTCCTTTTAAAGGGGTTTAATTATGTTTTCACATGACTAACCTACGTATTTTTTTATACGTGTCTTTATTTATTATACTATAGCTATAAATCTTTCAGCCTCGAATATCATCATAAAGATTAGATCCTTATTCGTAAAGTACAAAGAGAAAGGCACCTCTTGTATGAGAGGCACCTCCTCTATTAGTTTTTTAGATTAACACAAACTTCGCATTATTTCTTAAGTTTGTCCCACTCTTTTTTCATAAAATCGCTAAGTTCAGAAACTGGCACTTCGAAAGATTCTCCGCTCTTACGAATCTTCACTTCGACGATTCCTTCTGAAGCACGCTTGCCAACCATAACACGAATTGGCAATCCGATAAGGTCGCTATCTGTAAATTTCACACCAGCACGTTCAGGGCGGTCATCATATAAGCAATCAAAACCATCGTTCTTGATTTGAATATACAATTCATCTGAAAGTGCTGCTTGTTCGGCATTCTTACTGTTGACAGCAATTAAATGAACATCGAACGGGGTTAGTGATAACGGCCAGATTAAACCTTTTTCGTCATTGTTTTCTTCAGCTACTGCAGCTAATGTACGAGAGACACCTATCCCGTAACAACCCATAGACATAATCTGATTCTTGCCATTTTCGTCCAAGTAAGAGGCTTTCATTGGCTCACTGTATACTTTACCAAGTTTGAACACATGACCGACTTCAATTCCTTTTGCAAAAACGATTGTTCCTTTACCATCAGGTGACAGATCACCTTCCACAACAAAACGAAGATCAGCTGTTTCATTAAACTCAAAATCTCTATTCGGATTAACATTCGTATAATGGTAGCCTGTTTCATTTGCGCCACAAACTGCGTTAACCATATAAGGGACTGTTTGATCTGCGATGATTTTAACGTCTTTTGACAAGTTGACCGGTCCGATAGATCCGTGTTCCGCGTTCAACCATTTTTTTGTTTCTTCCGCTGAAGCTAATTCTACTTCTTTAGCAGAAAGCACATTCTTAAGCTTGATCTCATTAACCTCATGATCTCCTCGGACTAACACTAATACAGGTTGTTCGTCAGCGATATAAAGCAAAGATTTCATAACTTTTGATGGTGTAACCTTTAATAGCTCTGAAACTTCCTGAATTGTTTTTGCTTGTTTTGTTTCTACTTTCTCAAGCTCCATAAGTGTTTCAGGTGAACGTTCCTCACGTATTACAACAGGAGCCATCTCGATGTTCGCTGCAAAATCTGAATCCGTTGAATACGCGATCAAATCTTCACCGATTTCTGATAAGACCATGAACTCATGATTATCTTTACCACCGATTGCGCCTGAGTCTGCTAAAACCGCTCGGAAGTTTAGTCCGCAGCGGCTAAAGATAGCGGAGTAGGCATCTTTCATCGCTTCATACGTATCATCTAGACTTTCTTGCTTATCATGGAAAGAATAGGCATCTTTCATGATGAACTCTCTTCCACGAAGCAAGCCGAAACGTGGACGCTTTTCGTCTCTGAACTTCGTTTGAATTTGATATAGATTCAGAGGAAGCTTCTTATATGATTTCACTTCATCTCGAACGATACTCGTGATCACTTCTTCATGTGTAGCTCCAAGAGCAAAATCACGCTCGTGTCGGTCCTTTAGTCTCATTAGTTCAGGACCGTAGCTATACCATCGGCCACTTTCTTGCCAAAGTTCAGCAAGCTGCAGTGCTGGCATCATCATCTCTTGTGAACCAGCACGATTCATTTCTTCTCGAACAATATTCTCTACTTTTTGAAGAACCTTTTTCCCCAAAGGTAGAAATGAGTAAATGCCGGCAGCATTCTGACGTATAAAGCCAGCTCTTAATAAGAGCTGGTGACTTTTCACGTCTGCATCTGCAGGAACTTCTCTTAATGTTGGCATAAACAATTGACTTTGTCTCATTATCTCTACTCCTCAAATCATCCCTGATTAACCAAGAAAAATTTTCTGTATATCATTCCATGTTACAACAAGCATCAATAGCATCAAAAAGGCAAATCCGATAAAATGAACCATTCCTTCTTTTTGTGGATCGATCGGTTTTCCTCTCAATGCTTCAACACCTAAGAATAAAAGGCGTCCTCCGTCAAGTGCCGGTAAAGGCAACAAGTTAAAGATTCCTAAGTTTACACTTAGTATAGCTGCCCACTGAAGTAGCATATAAACACCAGCTTTAGCAGCTTGATCTGTATATTCATAGATTCCAAGCGGCCCCGAAAGTTGGTCGATTCCATGCTGACCAGTAATAAGCTGTCCGAGACCCGTAAATATAGCTGTTGTCATAAACCATGTTTGTTTAGCTCCATATTCTAATGAACCAACAAAAGAGGATTCAGTATATGGATGTGCTCCAATAAATCCTTCGTTCTTATCATCAGCACCTTTGCGAGAGCCAAGCGTAACAGGAACCACTCTTTCTTCACCATCACGGTTTATCGTAAACATTAACTTTTCGCCAGGATTTTCTTGGATCACGGAAACTAACTCTTTCCAGTCGTCCATCTTTTCGCCCTGAACCGCAATAATTTTATCCCCTTTTACTAAACCGGCTTTCTCAGCGCCCGCTCCTTCTTGAAGGGTACCAAGTCTTGATTCATTTGTCGGTATACCTTGCATGAGTGAGAATACAACCAAGATCACAAAAGCAAGTAGAAAGTTCATAGCTGGACCAGCAAAGATAGCAAGTGTTCTCTGCATGATCGTCTTTGATCCAAACTGTCGATTATAAGGTGCGATTTGCATCTCTTGGTGATCTGCTACAAATAATGCATCTTCTTTAACTTTGTAAGTCGAAGATCCAGAGTCTTCATTTTCAAAACCTGTTAAATACAATTCGCGTTCTAGATCAGCTTTTTCAATGGTGATCGTCTTTTGAACCGGATACTTATCACGGTGATTTACAACGATCTTCTCCACTTCTTCTGCTTGGTTGAAGATCAAACCAACTCTGTGACCTGCCTTAAGTTCAATACCTTCTGGATCTTCTCCAGCCATGCGCACGAACCCTCCAAGTGGTAAAAGACGGATCGTATAGACTGTTTCCCCTTTCTTGAAGGCAAACACTTTTGGGCCGAATCCAATTGCAAACTCACGACACAAGATGCCTGCACGTTTTGCTAGCAATAGATGTCCGAGTTCATGAAAGAAAATTAAAGCACCTAAAATGATGATAATGGCTATCACAGTGTTCATTCCCATTACCTGCCTTTACTAAGTAGTGACTCCACATATTGACGAGTCCTATTATCTGTTTCTTGTATTGTCTCAAGGTCTGGCGTACTGACATTAGACAACTCTTGCATAGCACGTTCAATCATCTCTTCAATCTCAAGAAACGAGATATGACCATTCAAGAATAGCTCAACCGCTTTTTCGTTCGCAGCATTTAAAACCGTCGGCATCAAGCCTCCTGCTTTTCCTGCTTGAAAAGCAAGTTTTAAACATCTGAACCGGTCGTAATCCATTTCTTGAAAATGTAACTTCCCAACTTCCCATAAGTTTAACCTTTTCCCGTTTATTAATTCAAGCCGATCGGGATATGTAAGAGCGTACTGTATCGGCACTCTCATATCTGGTTGTCCCAAATGAGCGATAATGCTTGTATCAACAAACTCTACCATAGAGTGTATGATACTTTCCTTATGTAAAATGACGTCTATTTTCGAATAATCAAAGGAAAATAACCAGTGAGCTTCAATAACTTCTAACCCTTTATTCATCATTGTTGCGGAATCAATCGTGATTTTTGCACCCATAGACCAGTTTGGATGATTTAAAGCTTCCTGCACTGTAACGTTTTTTAATTCTTCACGAGTTCGGTCTCTAAAACTTCCACCAGAAGCAGTCAATATCAACTTCTCTACACGGTTTGGGTCTTCACCGTTTAAACACTGATAGATCGCTGAATGTTCTGAATCGACCGGAAGAATAGGTACGTTGTGTTTTTTCGCTTTTTCCATAACAAGGTGACCTGCTGTCACAAGTGTTTCTTTATTAGCTAAAGCGATCGTTTTTTTTGCTTCGATTGCTTTTAATGTAGGAAGTAAGCCTACACTACCGATTACTGCGTTCACAACAACCGTTGAATCAGTAGAAACCGCGGCTTCAATCAATCCATCCATCCCTGAGACAACTTTTGTTGATGAACTCACCTTAGACCGCAGTACTTTTGCATCTTCTTCGTTTTGAACGGCACAAATTTCAGGCTGGAATTTCTGTATGATTTTTTCAGCAGCCTCAATATTCTTACCTACAGACATCGAACTTAATTTGAACTTTTGTGGATGAGAGGCGATCACATCTAAGGTCTGAATGCCGATCGAACCTGTTGCACCAAGTAAACTAACTGATTTCATACAATACCTCCTAGCGTTATCCTATCAAATGAAGCACGTGAAGCAACGGGAATACAAACAACGCACTGTCTAGTCTATCTAATATCCCACCATGACCAGGAAGTAAAGTACCAGAATCTTTTACATCGTAGATTCGTTTGAATGCCGATTCTGCCAAGTCACCAATCTGACCAAATATGCCTACGACAAGTGAGATAAGTAGAATATTAAATATCGACATATCAACGAAAGAAGTGAAATAGCTGATCACCCCTACAACAATACTAAAGAAGATTCCGCCAACTGCACCTTCTATCGTTTTGTTTGGGGAGATAACCGGCCAAAGTTTTCGCTTTCCAATCGATTTCCCAACAAAATATGCTCCAGAGTCAGTCGCCCAAATCATGAATAGTATCAAGAATAGTAGCTGGACACCGTCCTCTAATATTCTCGTTTCTAGTAAATAGAAAAAGCCAAATCCTACATAAATAGAACTAAATAGTACAAAAGAAATATGATTGTAATCTGTATTGTTCTTTTGTATGACCGTTACGACTAGCAGCAGAAGAACTGCAAGTATAATGGCATCAGTTTTAGTAAAGGGTTCTAATGAACTCATCCAATCTTCTGGCAATGCCACCAAGACTGCTAAAAGATAGCCGATTCCCCCGACGAAACTTCGCTCCATCCCTTTCATACGTAATAATTCAAACATGCCAATCCCAGTTAGCAATAGTATTAATAGTGAGAACGGCCAGCTTCCATAAAGGGTAATCCCTATAAATAAAACGGCTGCGATTACACCTGTTATTATCCGTTGTTTCATAAGTCCTCCTTAATTAAACACCGCCATACCGCCTGCCTCGTCCGGCAAATTGTGATACAGCTTCTCTTAAATGCTCCTCAGAAAAATCTGGCCATAACACTTCAGTAAACCAAAATTCAGAGTACGCAAGCTGCCATAGCATAAAGTTACTTAATCGAACTTCACCGCTTGTACGAATCAATAAATCAGGGTCCTTTAGATCATGCGTCATTAAATGCTGCTCGATCATAGAATCATCAATATCTGAAGGCTCTAATCTTCCTTGTTTAACTTCAGAAGCCAATGCTTTTACTGCAGCTGTAATCTCATCACGACTGCCATAATTAAGAGCGAAGTTTAAGATTAACCCTGTATTGTTCTTCGTCTTGTTAATCGCCTCATCTACTGCTTTAACAGTATGAAGGGGCAATAACTCTTTTTTACCCATTATTCGCACTTGTACGTTCTCTTTAATCAAATCTGGAAGAAAAGTATTTAAAAATTCTCCAGGAAGCTTCATTAAAAAGTCGACTTCTTCACGTGGCCGTTTCCAATTTTCAGTTGAAAACGCATAAAGGGTCAGCACTTCAATCCCAATCTTATTCGCTTCTTTAACGATTTTCCGAACTGTTTTCATCCCTTCATGATGTCCGGCAATTCGTGGCATCGCGCGTTTCCTTGCCCACCGACCATTACCATCCATGATAATAGCTACATGTTTAGGGATGTTTTCTTCTTTAAATGTATGATTCTCTGGACTTTTTTTCTTAAAGAAAAGCTTGTCAAGCATGTATAAGCCTCCATCTTCTTAGACTTCATAGAATCAACCTCTTTAAGAGATTTTCTCCTAATGCCTATCGCCACTTATCAATTTAAATCTAGCAAAATGGCGATATTGTCTAATAAAAAAGCCCCCTTTTATAGAGGGCTTTTTATATTTAATTGTACATGGAAAAGCTTTATACTTCCATGATTTCTTTTTCTTTAGCAGAACTTACAGAATCAGCTTCAGCTGTGTATTTATCAGTAAGCTTTTGAACATCATCGTTATAACGGCGAAGTTCATCTTCTGTAATCTCAGCTTCTTTTTCAAGTTTCTTCAAATCATCATTCGCATCGCGGCGAACGTTTCTTAAAGCTACTTTCGCTTCTTCAGCAAACTTCTTAACAAGTTTAACTAATTCTTTTCTACGCTCTTCTGTTAGAGCTGGAATCGCAATACGAATCACTTGCCCATCGTTAGATGGTGTTAGACCAAGATCAGACTTTAGGATTGCCTTTTCGATATCTGCCATTGCAGATTTGTCGTAAGGCTGAATAACTAAAAGTCTAGCTTCTGGAGTGGTTACACCTGCTAATTGATTGATTGGTGTTTGAGTTCCGTAGTAATCAACTTGTACTCGGTCTAATAGAGAAGGATTTGCTCTACCTGCACGAAGTGTTGAATATTCGCGTCTTAGAGCTCCGATTGCTTTTTGCATCTTTTCTTCTGCTTGAGTTAAAACTTCTTTTGCCATTAGTTTCTCCCCCTTATAACGGTTCCAATTTTTTCTCCGGCAACTGCTCGTTTGATGTTTCCTTCTTCCATGATCGAGAAAACAACTAACGGGATGTCATTGTCCATACATAGTGACGAAGCTGTAGTATCCATTACAGCTAGTCCGTCTTTTAAAAGATCAAGATAAGATAATGTCGTATATTTCACTGCATTCTCATCCAACTTCGGATCTGCAGAATACACGCCATCCACGTTGTTCTTAGCCATCAAGATAACTTCTGCTTCAATTTCTGCTGCTCTTAGTGCTGCTGTCGTATCAGTTGAGAAATACGGGTTACCCGTTCCTGCTGCAAATATGACAACGCGCTTTTTTTCAAGGTGACGAATGGCTTTTCTTCTGATATAAGGTTCTGCAACCTGACGCATTTCTATTGATGTTTGTACTCTTGTTTGAACCCCGATGTTTTCAAGACTGTCTTGAAGAGCTAATGAATTCATAACTGTAGCAAGCATGCCCATATAATCTGCTGAGGCACGGTCCATTCCCATCTCACTACCCGTCTTACCGCGCCATAGGTTTCCGCCGCCTACAACTACAGCAACTTCTACGTCGAGTTCAACGATTTCTTTTACTTGTTCAGCAATTGACTGAACGATTTTTGGATCGATTCCAGAAGTTTGTTCACCTGCTAATGCTTCTCCGCTTAATTTCAAGACGACTCGTTTATATTTTGAAGTAGTCATTTGTCCCTCCATCACCTAAAAAAATGTATTTACCTGGTTCATTCTTGCTGTTAACTAGTTAATGAAAAGCTCCGTTGCTTTCTAAAAGTGGTTGATTTCCATTTCAGGTGCTCGCTTTCCGGGGGGGCGTGCGGTGAGCCACCTTGGCACTTTGTGCCCATTAGGTGTCTCACCTGTCCCGCTGATCCCCCAGGAGTCTCGCACCTTATACTCCAATCAACTTGCAATGATGTTCTGTAGAAACTTTTAAAGAAAAACATTTACAAGTATAGCTATTGAAAAACCAAGGTTATTTCTGTAAAAAAAGAGGAACACAACGTGCTCCCCTCTTTTTCAAACTGTGCTTACTTTTTAACTTGAGACATTACTTCTTCAGCGAAGTTGTCTTCACGCTTTTCAAGACCTTCTCCTACTTCAAAGCGAATGAAGGCTTTAACAGTAGCACCTTTGGAAGCTACATATTTACCTACTTTTTGGTCTGGATCTTTAATGAAAGATTGGTCGTTTAAGCAAATATCTTCGAAATATTTACCAAGACGTCCTTCTACCATTTTAGCTACGATGTTTTCAGGCTTTCCTTCGTTAAGTGCTTGTTCAGTTAACACTTTACGCTCACGTGATACTTCTTCTTCACTAACTTCGTCACGAGAGATGTATTTAGGGTTTACTGCTGCAACGTGCATAGAAACGTCTTTTGCAACTTCTTCTTCTGTAGTCCCTTCAACAACTGAAAGAACTCCAATACGACCACCCATGTGTAGGTATGCGCCGAATGCTGCATTGTCGTCTTTTTTCAAGATTTCGAAACGACGAAGAGTTAGTTTTTCACCGATTTTTGCAATTGCAGCGTTGATGTAGTCATTTACAGTAGTTCCGTTAAACTCAGAAGCCAATGCATCTTCAACAGAAGCAGGCTCTGTAGCCAACAAGTGGTTACCAAGTTCAGCGATTAAGTTTTTGAAGTTTTCGTTTTTTGCAACGAAATCTGTTTCAGAGTTTACTTCAAGGATTACTGCTTTGTTCCCTTCAACGATTACAGAAGTTAAACCTTCTGCAGCGATACGGTCAGCTTTCTTAGCAGCTTTCGCGATCCCTTTTTCACGAAGGTAATCAATTGCCGCCTCCATGTTACCATCTGTTTCAGTTAATGCTTTCTTACAATCCATCATACCTGCGCCAGTTTTCTCACGCAATTCTTTAACCATTTGTGCTGTAATAGCCATGTTTTTTTGCCTCCTTATGGGATATGTAGTGCTAGTTGTGCTTTTACATAAAAAGGGTGATAAAGGGTCATCCCCTCTACCACCCTTGAGCATTCCATTTAATTAAGCAGTAGTTTCTTCTTCAGCTGCTTCTGCTACTTCTTCTCCGCCTTGGTTAGCTTCGATGATAGCATCTGCCATCTTACCAGTAAGAAGTTTAACTGCACGAATTGCATCATCGTTACCAGGGATAACGTGATCAACTTCGTCCGGATCACAGTTCGTATCAACGATAGCAATGATCGGGATGTTTAATTTACGAGCTTCTGCAATCGCAATGCGCTCTTTACGAGGGTCAACTACGAATAATGCGTCAGGAAGCTTGTTCATGTCTTTAATTCCGCCTAAGAATTTTTCAAGACGATCCATTTCCTTTTTAAGAAGAATAACTTCTTTCTTAGGAAGTACTTCAAAAGTACCGTCTTCTTGCATTTTTTCAAGATCTTTTAAGCGGTTGATACGCTTGCGGATTGTACCGAAGTTTGTTAATGTTCCACCTAACCAACGTTGGTTGATGTAGTACATGTCAGAACGTTCAGCTTCTTCCTTTACTGAATCTTGAGCTTGTTTCTTAGTTCCTACGAAAAGGATCTTTCCACCATCAGCTGCGATGTTACGCATAACATTGTAGCACTCTTCAACTTTCTTTACTGTCTTTTGAAGATCGATGATGTAGATACCGTTTCTTTCTGTGAAAATGTAACGAGACATTTTCGGATTCCAACGGCGAGTCTGATGACCAAAGTGTACACCAGCTTCTAACAATTGTTTCATTGAAATTACTGCCATAATGGCACCTCCTAGGTTTGTTTACCTCCGTTTGTTTCACCTTTGAGCAATAACTGACTTAGTCAGCACCACATTACTCAAATCCGCAAACGTGTGTGATTAACACCGAGAAATAATATAACATGTTTCGTGCAATTTCTGCAAGTCTTTTTGCTTGTTATCGATAAAATTTTAAAAGTAACTCTACTTCGCCTTTACCTCTTTGCAGCATTTTTGCAATTTCTTCAGCATTATATCCTTCTTGAGCTAATATTAATACTTCGTTCGTATCTTTAGATAAGTGATCCTCTAGAGAAGTATTGTCAATTTGGGTCTCTTCAGATTCGACTGAAGAAGTCTCATTAATCACTGTCGAATGATATTTCTGCTGTTGCTCTTCTGTGAATTTTAAAATCATCTTATGCAAACGTTCATTTTCAAGCTTCATATCTTCTGAGAACAACTCCAGAAGTTCTTCTACCTCTTCACTTATTCTTGTGTCATTTGAGTCACTCTGCTGCTGTAGTTTTTTGCGCAAATTAATAACAGCATAAAGACAGATTACATTTAATAATAAACTTAGAAAAACTAAGGCGTACATCACATTCATCCTAACCTGTATAATCAATTTTCTTTCCTTTATAAGGATGACTCTGACTTCTTGAACTCGTCTTTTCTTGCTGGTGATTTGATTGAAACAAGCCTGCCTCAGCAGCTTCTTTCTGATTGACCCGTTTCGATTCATTCTTGTCTTTCTTACGTATTTCTTCTGTGGTCTGCTGTTGTTGCAGAAGTCCTCTGTTCATTAGATCCAGACTTGCTTTTGACGCATCAACTGTTCTTGGAATTGCAACTTGAAGCTCTATTAATTTCAGACTCACAGCATCCACATCCAATTCTTATAGGGAGTGAACAACAATTTCTTTCTCTTCTATAAATACTTTTGCAGCATTAAATGGAGATTGAATTTTTCGTTTGTATTTTCCAATACAGATCTCAACATTAGGGTGAAGCGTGCCTTTAATATTTATAGATGAGTTTGAAGAACTTTTACATCTTTGGATTTTCTTTTGTAGGTCAACGATTTCGTGTTTCGCTTGAGAGATTGTATTAATGATACGATTAATCGTTTGTCGTTCTGAATTTTTCTGAATCAACACAGTCTTTAAATGATTTAATTTCTCTAAATTTGTTTGCAGTTCAAGAATTTTTTGTTCGTATTTTACGATATCGTTCTCCATTTTAGCATTTGTTTTTATGTGTAATAGCGTTTTGGAGTACGTTTCATTGCCTATATCAATCGCTGATATTCCGTTCCCAGCAATACATGTACCACCCGATATATTCCCTTTTCCGCTTGTACATGTAACAGTCAATTCTGCCTCACAATGACTGTGTAGAATCGTTTGAGCTACCATTATATTTCCATTGGCGTAGACATTTCCTTGACTAATATACAGTGAAGTAAAGTCTCCTCCACAACGGATCGTTCCTTTACCTTGGCCTAAGACACCACCACCGATAACAACGTTTCCGTCTGTAGTGATATCTGCTGCTTCTACGACTCCTTCGATCCTCACATCACCTTTTGCTGATATTTTAAATCCGGAAGGAACATCGCCCGTTATATGAACATTTCCAACAAAATCTATATGACCAGTTTTTAAGGAAACATCTCCATCCACTCGATAAACGGGATAAATATTTACTCTGTTCTTTTGAAAGGTTACTTCCCCGCTTGCTGAAGCATAAACGCATTGCTCTGATTCGTTAAATACGGTGTTCATACCATTTTTCACTAGCAGATCATTTCCGTTTTTTGCAGGTAGCACTTTTCCGAAAACACTTATTCCTGCGATGCCTTCTGTAGCATTTACTTTTCTTGCTAGGATCTCTCCGAACTCAGCTGTTGGAATTGTAAAAAGTCGTTTAAAATCCAGCTTCGCATTTTCGTTGATCGTAACAACTTTCTCATTTGAGATAGACGGTATAAGTCTTGCAGGTTCTCCGTCCTTCGGTTGTTTTCCTTTTGCGATTTCAGCCGGGAAAATAAATGTATCTAGATTCTCTGCTATCAAACTCAATACTTCATTTCGAATTCCATGTCGTATACCTTTTGATTCGATCCAAGCTAAAAGACTCGAAAATGTGACTTCTCCAGATGGGATTTCAACTTCTTTTTTTAATAAAAGAGCCTGCGTTTCATTATCTTCATATTTAATATGAAACCATTGATCCATATCCCTACCCCTTACATATATCGTTGTAGAACCTGTCGAATTCTAAAGAGTGCTTTTGAGTGTATTTGAGATATTCTGGATGTCGATAGACCAAGTACTTGACCGATTTCAGTCAATGTTAATTCTTCAAAGTAGAACAAACTCACTACAAGCTGCTCTTTTTCAGATAATTCCTTGATCACTAATGCAAGTTCGCCATGAAGTTCTTCTTGCAACAAACTATTTTCAGGTGTAATCGCTTTTTTATCTTCAATTGTATAACTTACTTTTTCACGACTTTCTGTTTCTTTATTCTCTTCATCGATCGATAATACATTAGCAAGAAAACTTTCAGACATTACGGTTGTTACTTCATTTTCTGAGTATCCTAATTCATCAGCAACTTCTTTCGCGCTTACAGAACGCAGATTTTCTTGTTCTAACCTCTCAATGGCAGCTTCAACTTTTTTCGTTTTTTCTCTTAAACTTCTTGGCAGCCAATCTTCTCTTCTTAAGCCGTCTAAAATAGCACCACGAACTCGAAATGATGCGTATGTATCAAATTTCAGGTCTCTTTCAGGCTCAAACTTTTTTAGAGCATCGTATAACCCTAGCATACCGAGGGATCGGAGTTCATCTTTGTTAACACTTTTCGGCAAACCAACCGATATACGTTGTACATGATAATTGACAAGTGGTAAATATGCACGCATCAGTTCGTCACCTGCTTCTCGATCACGACTAGTGTTCCACTTTTCCCAGCAAGATTGTTCTTCTACTAAAGATGGCTCCGTCATGGTAATCCTCCTCGTTTTTTTGTGAACTTCTAAATTACTTTCGTTCCTGCATTAACTGTTTTAATCGTTAGTAATGTGTTCTCTGGATTGAACTCAATGGTCCTGCCACTCGAGCCTCCTACATCACTTGCTAGTAAAGGAATTTTCAGAGCAGACAACTCTTCTTTGACACGTTCTACGTTTCTTGGGCCGATTCGCATCATTTCACTTCCGGATGAGAACTTAAACATCTGTGCGCCGCCAGCAATTTTTGCTTTTAGCGCTTTTCCGTTAGCACCACTCTTGATCAGCATGTCGTATAAACTCTTGATTGCTGTATCCGCATACTTTCCTTCATTCAATGTAGGAGTTTTTGATAAAGACGAATCCGGAAGCATGATATGCGCCATCCCTGCCATTTTTTTTACTTGATCGAAAAGTATAATGCCCACACATGAACCAAGACCTGTTGTTCTAATTGTGTTTGGAGGGGAAACGACGTTTATATCAGCGATTCCCACTTTTATGATTTCACTCATCCAACGGAACTCCTAATGCTTCAAAAATTTTTGAAAAGGAAAGAGGATCAGGCAATAAGAAGAAGTGACCTTTTACCTCGTCTTGTCTTTCTATATCTGTAAAAGCAGTATCAATAACAATGGCATAATCGCTCACAGTGGAAATTTCGAAAAGTCCAAAACTCAAGATCGCCCCTGCCATATCAATACTTGTTGCAGGTACTGATGGCTGTAAATTCAACCCTGTGAAATCAGAGAACGATGTTAGATATGAGCCTGATAGAATGTTTCCCACTTCCTGAAGAGCAGATAATGAGATGTCAGATTCTTCTCCGTTTGTTAACTTCACTGTCTGGCCGATTAATAAGTCTTCTAAAAGCTGCTCAGCTTGCTCAACTGGAAGCATGAAGAACATACATCCAGGAGCATCGCCAACGATTCTCAAGAAAACAGATGCCACAACGTTCTCTGCTCCGCCAACCATCTCAGATATCTCTTCAAATGAGATCACGTTTACTGAAGGAACTTTCATATCAACAGCTTTGTTCAGCATCGTTGATAAGGCTGTGGCTGCATGTCCTGCTCCAATGTTTCCGACCTCTCGTAAGACATCCAGATGAATTGGCTGAATTCTTAAAAAATCCATCTTAAAGGATACTCTCCTTTGTAGGTTGAACATCCAACTTTTCTGGATTCAACACCTTCACAAGGTCGAGCAAGATCAATAGTCGCTTTTCAATCTTCGCAACCCCATGGATATACTCTGCATCTACACCACCTACTACTTCAGGAGGAGGCTCGATCGACTCTTTATCCAGATCGATTACATCGTTTGCTGCATCGACAATCAGTCCAGCTTCAATGGAACCTACTGAAACAATGATGATGCGAGTTGTATCCGTATGACTTACTTCTTCAATTTCGAATCGTGAACGCAGATCGATAATGGGAGTAACGACTCCTCTTAAGTTAATTACCCCTTTTACGAAAGAAACTGTTCTTGGAATTCTCGTAATCGGTTGCATTCTTTCAATCGATTTTACGTGCTGAACAGGAACTGCATATTCTTCATCTTTTAATTGAAATATGATCACTTTTTCTTCATTCATCATGATTAACCACCTTATTTTATGAGTGCATTGCAATCGAGAATTAATGCTACTTGTCCATCTCCTAGAATCGTTGCACCAGAGATAGCAAATACAGATGTCAAATACTGACCAAGTGATTTCAAGACAATTTCTTGCTGTCCAATAAACGAATCAACGACTAATGCTGCCATCTTGTCACCTTTTCTCACTACCACTACAGGAACGTGCTGACTGGCTTCAGTTGAACCAGGGACTTCAAAAATGTCCTTCATGTTTACAAGCGGTACGACTTTACCTCTAAAATCAATCACTTTCTGATTATGAGCTGAAAGAATATCTTCTTTCTTAATAATGGCCGTTTCAATAATAGATGATAGTGGAATCGCATATTTCTCACGACTTATTTCAACGAGCATAACTGACATGATTGATAAAGTAAGAGGAAGCTGTATGGAAAAAATCGTCCCAGAGCCTTCGGTTGAATCGACAGCGATAGAACCACCTAACGATTCAATCTTATTCTTCACAACATCTAATCCCACTCCACGGCCTGAAATGTCAGAAACAACATCGGCTGTAGAAAAGCCTGAAGCGAACAATAATTCAAAACACTGTTTATCGGTCAAATTTTCAGACATTTCTTTCGTGATGACCCCATTTTCAATCGCCTTACTCAATACCTTTTGCTTATTTATACCCGCTCCATCATCTTGAATCTCTATAAACACATGATTTCCGCTATGAAATGCTCTTAAATAGATGGTCCCCGTTTCATTTTTGCCTCTAGAAGAGCGTTCCCCTGGGTTTTCGATGCCATGGTCAATCGAGTTTCGAAGTAGATGAACAAGCGGATCACCGATCTCATCGATTACGGTTCGATCAAGCTCAGTCTCAGCACCTACGATCTCAAGGTTTACTTTTTTACCGAGATCTTTCGCTAATCCTCTGATCATCCTTGGAAAGCGATTGAAAACTTGTTCTACCGGTACCATTCTCATCGTCAGGATAATATTTTGAAGGTCTCCTGAAACACGAGACATTCGTTCAACCGTTTCATTGAGTTCCATGCTTTTTAATGATTTCGATATCTCTTCAAGCCGTCCTCGGTCAATAACGAGTTCCTCAAACAAGTTCATGAGTTGATCGAGCCTTTCAATATTGACACGAATCGTTTTTCCGCTGCTTCCTGAAATTGAGGTTTGTTGAGGTTCGCTTTTTTTATCTTCTAGTTTCACTTCTTGTGGCTCTAATTTATCATCCTTGTCGCTCTCAGTGTTTGACGAGATGTTGAGTTTATCTGCTTGAATGTCAACCACTTCTACTACATCTACCTCAGACACTTTTAAGATACGTTCCTTTACGTTTTCGGCAGACTCTTTCGTGAGGATGGAAAGAGTAAAATGAGTTCCGAATTGTTCTGTTTCAAGCATGTCTACTGCTGGCATCGTTTTTATGATCTCACCGATCTGTTCGATCACTTCGAAGACCATATATACTCTTGCAGCTTTTAAGATACAGTCGTCCCTTAATGAGATCGAAAGCTCGTAAGCATTAAATCCTTGTTCTTTTGATTGAATGATAATCTGCTTTTCATATTGATCATAAACATGTAACGACTCTGCTTCCTTTTTTGATTCAGCTTGAATCATCTTCGGAGCTTCTCCCTTTTCAAGTGCCTCTAAATCTCTCACTGTCTTCGTCACATCACGTTTACCGCTTCCACCTTCTGAAATCTCCACTACCATCGCTTCTAAATGATCAAGCGACGCGAACAGAACATCTAGGACAGAAGATGAAACTTCTATTTTGTTATTTCGAATCGCATCAAGAACATTTTCCATACAGTGAGTAAGATTGGCCAGATCCTCATAACCCATCGTAGCTGACATTCCTTTTAACGTATGAGCAGAACGAAATATCTCATTTACGATTGTAAGCTCTCCTGGTCTTTTCTCCAGCAGTAGCACTTGTTGATTAATAGATTGTAAATGCTCTTTGCTTTCCTCAATGAATATGTCAAGATATTGTGTCATTTCCATCGTATAATTCCTCCTAATTTACAAATGGTTCTGAATAGCTAATCCAATTGACTCTAAATGAACAACTTCATCTACTTTTTTAGTGAGAACCGCGGCTTTTGGCATTCCATAAACGATGCAAGATTCTTCAGCTTCCGCAATAACTACGGTTGAACCAGCTTCTTTTAAATCTACGATTCCATTTGTACCGTCGGAGCCCATTCCAGTCATGATGACAGCGACCTTTTGATAGTTTTTAAGCTTGCAGGCTGAACTGAAAAGTACATTAACCGCTGGTCGATGACCTCCTACTGGAGCATCACTATCTAACGAAACATATAACCGTCCCATTTTTTCGTATAGTCGTACATGAAAACCGCCGGGAGCGATATAAACATGACCTTTTTGTAGCCGTTCATGATGCTCAGCCTCTTTTACAAAGATGTCTGATAGTGAATTCAATCGATCTGCTAATGATCTCGTAAATCCTGCTGGCATATGTTGTACGACAACAACAGGTGCATCCAGGTCTATAGGTAGCTTAGTAATCACTTGTTGTAAAGCTCTTGGGCCCCCTGTAGATGTACCTATTAAGACTAGCTTCTCTCTATGATCAATTCTGTTTGATCTTTTAGGCACTTTGTTTTCAAGTGTATAAGGCAACAGTGCTTTTTTTGTTACAATATTCGCTTTAGAGGAAGCGATCACTTTTTCTATCAAACTAGTCTTTACCTTATGTAAATCTAAGGATATTGCTCCTGATGGCTTAGCGATAAAATCAATAGCTCCTGCTTCCATAGCTAGAATCGTATTTTCTGCACCGACTTTTGTTGTGCTAGATAACATGATGATTGGAACAGGAAAACTCTTCATAATCGTTCTCGCTGCGTCGATCCCATTTAAAATGGGCATCTCAACATCCATCGTTATCACGTCTGGTTTTATTTTTAGTGTTTTTTCAACTGCTTCTTGTCCATTTCTTGCTGTATCGATCACCAAAATTCTAGGATCTTCGCTTAAGAACTCTTTGATCAGCTTCCTCATAAAGGCAGAATCATCCACAATTAGCACTCTGATCTGTTTCATGCAGCATCTACCTTTCTCTGAAAAATGACTTTAGCTTACCGATGAAAGACTTATAAGATACTTCTTGCTGTTTTACTGTACCAACATAGGTTTCCGCTAGCTGAAATACAGCTCTGGATGCTATTGATGAAGGTTTATGAATAGAAAAGGGAATCTGTTTTTTTACAGCATGTAATACATCCTGATCCATCGGTATCTTACCTAAACAGATCAGCTCTTTTTGCAAAAACTGTTTACAAACATGACTTAACTTTTCAACCGTTTCTTTTCCTTCTCTCACATTTTCATATCGATTGATGACCAAGTAAAAGGGCAGGTCCTTATCTTTCATATAAATGAATTTCATCATAGAATATGCATCTGTTAGTGAGGTGATCTCAGGTGTAGCTATCACCAATATCTCATGACTGGAAAGTACAAATTTTAAAGCTGTTTCTGTTGCACCTGCACCCATGTCTAAGAAAATATAGTCATAAAACCTCTCTAATTCTTCCAGTTGCTTCATAAAATGTACCAACATGTCATCCGTTATGCTTGTAAGCGAACCGAAATTCCTTCCGCCGGCAATCGTATGAAGTCCGTCTTTACCCTCTTCGATGATCTCCCATACGGATAATTGATTCTGCAGCATATCCATCATATGCTTGTCAGATCTTCTGCCTAGAATCAAATCTACATTTCCCATACCTATATCAAGATCTAGTACTAACACACGTTTTTTCATTTCAACCAAGGAAAGAGCAAGATTCACCGTGACGTTCGTTTTACCCACTCCACCTTTACCACTGACTACAGAGATAACTCTTGCACTGTTTGATGAGGCAGAGATTAATTGTTTACGAAGACTTATCGCTTGATCAAGCATGAAGTAGCTTTTCCTTTACTAGAGCCTGAACAAGTTCATCTGCGTCAGCCTCAAACATGTCATCAGGTACGTTCTGGCCATTCGTAACATATCCGATCGGTACACTGTTTAAGATTGCAAGATTCAATAATGAACCGTACGTCGTCGTTTCATCTTTCTTCGTAAATATCACCTTATGAACCGGCAGACTCTTAAACTGACTATAAATCGTCTCCATATCCCGGTATTTTGAAGTTAAAGAAAGAACGAGATAGTTTTTCATATCTTTATCAAAATGAATGATACGTTGCAATTCTTCGATGTAAAAACGATTTAAGAAATTTCTGCCTGCCGAATCTACGAGGACTAGATCATAATCTTCAAACTTCTCCTTAGCCTTCTTAAAATCATCAGCAGTATAAGCGACTTCACATGGTATGTTTAATATTTCAGCGTACGTTTTTAGTTGGTCGATAGCTGCAATACGATACGTATCAGTTGTAATAAACGCTACTTTTTTTCCGTCTTTTAAAACCGCTTTTGCTCCAATCTTTGCTATGGTGGTTGTTTTACCAACACCGGTAGGTCCGATTAAGTTTAAGAATTTTGTTTCATAATGAAAGCCGCCAAATTCGCTTTTAGCCATTCTTGCGCTTAAATAGCTGCTGATCCATGTATTCCAGTCATAGCTGTCTCGCTCCATTTCATCGAGACTTTCGTATTTATTTGATAAAGAAGGGATGAATTCTTCGATTATCGTTAAGTCTACTTCTTGACTTAAAAGAAAATTTTCCCATTCTTTAATGAATGGAGCTGCATCATCTGCAGATTTTGTTTGTACCGTCAAAGAGTGAACCATCTTCTTCAGCTGACGAATTTCCTTTGTCAGCTCCTCTTCTTGGAACACAGGTTGCTTTTCTTTCACATTATTCTTGTTAGTGTTCTTTGTTGGATGATAATCTACGTCTTGATCCAATCCTGCGAAAATTTCAACGTTCTTCTTTGTGAAAAATCCGAAGAAGCCGCCAACTTGAACCTCTCTTGTATTTAAAATGACTGCACCACTGCCCAGATCCGCTCTAACTAATTTCATAGCTTCCGGCAAGTTCTGCGCTGTATATTTCTTCACTTTCATCAGATGTTCACCACCCCTACACTTTTCACTTCGAGCTCAGGTTCCAATTCGTTGTATGATAAAACCGCGACATCAGGAAGATAACGTTCAATGAGTTGTCTTACATACATTCTTACAGCCGGTGAACATAAGAGAACAACAGATTGGTCAAAACCCCGCCCAGATTCAAGTTCAGTAGTAATGCTGTCAAAGATCACTTGAGAATCTTGCGGATCTAAAGACAGATAATTCCCGTGTTCGGTTTGCTGAACTGCATCAGCTATCTTCTTTTCCACCGAGCCGCCAAGTGTGATAACATGCAGAGGCTCATTTTCATTACTATAGCTTTTTGAGATCTGTCTGGATAAGCCTTGTCTTACATACTCTGTTAATAGATCTGTATCTTTTGTCATTTTTGCAAAATCAGCTAACGTTTCAAAAATTACCGCTAAGTTTCGAATTGAGATTCGTTCTCGTAAAAGTTTTGATAACACTTTTTGAACCTCTCCGATGGTAAGAGCATCTGGAGTTACCTCTTCCACGATCGCTGGATACGATTCTTTTAAGTGATCTACAAGTTGTTTCGTTTCTTGTCTGCCAATCAATTCGTGTGCGTGCTTCTTGATCACTTCTGTTAAATGCGTCGAGACGACTGACGGCGGATCTACGACTGTATATCCTGAGTATTCAGCTCGCTCTTTCATCTCTTCACCGATCCAAATAGCTGGTAGACCAAAAGCTGGTTCCATCGTTTCGATACCTTGCACCTCTTCATCGTCGATACCTGGGCTCATCGCTAAATAATGATCCAACAGCAGCTCACCTTTTGCGACTTGGCTTCCTTTTATTTTAATTCTGTATTCATTCGGCTGAAGCTGAATGTTGTCACGAATTCGAACGACCGGTACGATCATTCCAAGTTCTAATGCAAGCTGCCTTCTGATCATAACAATCCTATCCAACAGGTCACCGCCTTGCGAAGTGTCTGCTAACGGAATAAGGCTGTAGCCGAATTCAAATTCAATCGGGTCGATCTGTAGAAGGTTCACAACAGATTCAGGGCTTTTCAGCTGTTCTGTCTGAATATCCTCTTCCACCACTTCTTCTTTTACTTTTTGTTCACGTTCTGCTTTTAATAGAAGATAGCCACCGATTGCTAAAATTCCTCCGATCGTAATCGTGAAAAAGTCATTGATCGGTGTGAACAAGCCAAGCATGATGATGGTGCCGCCAGCAACAAATAGCATGATAGGATATGCAAGCAATTGTTTACTGATATCAAACCCTAAATTTCCTTCTGAGGCAGCACGAGTAACAATAATTCCTGTCGCTGTTGAAATGATCAGCGCAGGGATCTGAGATACTAATCCATCACCAACCGTCATTCTTGTAAATAATTCTGCACTCTCACCAAAACTTAGACCCATCTGAAGCATTCCGATGATGATTCCGAACAACATATTGATCAAAACGATGATTATACCTGCTATAGCATCACCTTTTACAAATTTACTCGCACCATCCATCGCTCCATAAAAATCTGCTTCGCGTTCAATCGTTTCACGTCTTTCTTTCGCTTCCCGATCTGAAATCATGCCAGCGTTTAAGTCTGCATCGATACTCATCTGCTTACCAGGCATCGCATCAAGTGTAAATCTTGCCGCTACTTCTGATACACGTTCAGATCCTTTCGTAATTACGATAAATTGAATGATGATTAGAATGAAAAATACAACGATACCAACAAGAATATTTCCACCAACTACAAATTCACCGAAAGTATGTACAACGTTTCCTGCATCTCCGGTTGAAAGGATACTCCTCGTTGTCGAAACGTTTAGCCCAAGTCTGAAAAGCGTCACTAACAATAACAATGACGGAAATATAGAAAATTGGAGAGGCTGTGTTGTATTCATGGCAATCAATATGATTAAAAGTGCCAGAGATATATTTGTTATGATTAAGAAGTCCAACATAAACGTTGGCATTGGTATGACGAGCATGGCGATAATGAGAATAACGCCCGCTAAAACACTCATGTCTCTAGCTTTCATCTGTTAACTCTCCTATTCATTCCTTACGCTTTTTTCTTTACACGGTATACGAAGGCTAAAATTTCAGCTACTGCTTTAAAAAGATCTTCAGGAATCACATGCCCGATCTCAACGCGGGCGTACAGCGTTCTTGCTAGAGGCTTGTTTTCTACAACCGCTACGTTATGCTCTTTTGCGATTTCTTTGATGCGTTGAGCGATAAGATCTACTCCCTTTGCCACAACAACGGGAGCAGCCATGTTGTTGTCGTCATACTTTAAGCAGATCGCATAGTGTGTAGGATTCGTGATGATCACATCTGCTTTAGGCACTTCTTGCATCATTCGCCTCATAGCCATCTGCCTTTGTTTTTCCTTGATCTTCCCTTTAATCTTTGGATCACCTTCAGATTTTTTGTATTCATCTTTGATATCTTGTTTCGACATCCTAATATTTTTTTCAAAATCGTATTTTTGGTACATATAGTCAAGAAACGCAAGAAAAAGTAAAACGAGTGAAGCCGCAAAACCCATCTTGACAGCAAGTCCTCCAAAGACAGGTAGTGAAGATTCAATACTCACTAGGCTCATTCTTAAATAGATATCACGTTCACTCCAAAGGATAAAAAATGTCACTCCACCGATAAGTAGAATCTTAAGTATTGATTTTGATAGCTCTACTAATGCACGCACCGAGTAGATCCTCTTAAATCCAGATAAAGGATTGATTCGTTCGAGTTTCATCTGAATCGCTTCTGTTGATAACAAAAAGCCAACTTGCAAATAGTTTCCTAAGACACCGGCTATCATAGCCGCAATCATTACGGGAGCTATGATGATCGCGACTTCAAGCGAAAGCTCCCAAAATAGTTTAGGAATACTCGATTCAGTTACGTTATAAAGAAGTTTCTTATCTAAACTATATGCGAAGAGATGAAGCAACCTCTGACCCATCCAGCTTCCCATAAAGGAAAGAAACATAACTGATGCAAACAGTACAAGTGCAGCGTTGATGTCAGCGCTTTTGGCTACTTGACCTTTTTTCCTGCTCTCCTGCCTTTTTTTCGGTGTTGCTTTTTCTGTTTTTTCTCCTGAAAAGTATTGTAAAGTAATTGGATATCTCATCAACTTAAGCCGCTCCCAACAATTCCAATAAGTTAATCATGCTGTCACGCATCTGATCGACCAGCATCTGAACAGATACGAAGAATGCGGGCATTACTACTAAAAACAACACAAGAGCAATTAATATTTTCACTGGCAGACCAATAACAAAAATGTTCATCTGAGGAACGGTTCTTGCTACGATCCCAAGTGCTAGATCTGCTAAAAACAACGTGCCTACGATCGGAATCGCCATCTGCAGAGCAACTAAGAACATACCTGAGAACACACTTATTACAAATCTCGTAATCCCGCCATCTCCAAAATTAGATATGGTTGAATCAAGCGGTAAAAATTGATAACTATAAAAGATTCCATCGAGTAACATGTGATGAGCATCGGTAGCTAACAAGAAAAGAATAGCAAACGTATACAGATATCTACCCATCAAAGGAGTCTGAATGCCTGTCTGCGGATCAAACACGTTCGCTATCGCAAAACCCATCTGAAGATCAATAAATCCACCCGCTACTTGAATTGCGTAGAAAACAATCGCTGCAATAAATCCGATGGATAGTCCTACCATCGCTTCTTTAATGATTAACAGAAAAAATGAACCATCTAACGGAATCGGTTTTGGGTCAATCGCGTACAACATGATCCACGATAAAAATAGGGATAATCCGATTTTATGCATAACAGGTAAATTTTTATTAGAAAACACAGGAATTGTTAAGAAAAATGCCGATACTCTAGTTAGGATTAATAAAAAAGCAGGGAAAGCAGCTAAATCTACCATTTTATCATCCTATATAAGTGTGTAAATTTTGAAAGATATTTGATGTGAAACCTAATATTTGTGAAAGCATCCAAGGTCCGAAAAACACGAGTCCTACTAAAACGGCAACAATCTTTGGTATAAATGCGAGTGTTTGTTCCTGAATCTGTGTTGTTGCTTGAAAAATACTGACGATCAAACCTACAATCAGGGCTAATAGCATAAGCGGACCGCACAAAAGCAAGGTCATGTATACCCCTTTTTCAGCTAAAGAAATTACAAATTGAGAATCCATGTTTACACCTGCCTTAATAGCTTAATAGCAATGATTTAACGATGAGGTACCAGCCATCAACCAGTACGAATAATAAGATCTTAAATGGCAGTGATATCATCACGGGTGGCAGCATCATCATCCCCATAGCCATTAAAATAGACGCAACGACCATATCAATGATCAAAAAAGGTACAAAAATCATGAATCCAATTTGAAAAGCTGTCTTTAATTCACTAATCGCAAACGCTGGAACAAGAGTCGTTAAAGGAATATCTTTAATACTTTCCGGTTTCTTAGCACCTGAATATTCCATAAACAGCATAAGATCTTTTTGTCGTGTATGCTTAGCCATAAACTCTTTGATGGGAAGACTTCCTTTATCAAAGGCTTCCTCCTGAGAAATCTCACCTTTTACTAATGGCTGAACCGCCTCTTTGTTTACTTCATGCATCACTGGCGCCATGATAAAAAAAGTTAAGAACAAAGCAATCCCAATCAGAACTTGGTTAGGTGGCATCTGCTGCGTTGCCAGTGAAGTTCTAACAAATGACAGAACGATAATGATCCTCGTAAAACAAGTCATAAGTATTAAAATACTTGGAGCAAGCGAAAGGACCGTTAAGAGCAGCAACAGCTGAATGGTAGTTTCCATGTTCGCTGGATCGCTATTATTTATAAAATCCAAGTCTAATCCAGGAATAAATTCATTCATGATGTTTCCCTTTCTCAAGTACTCTCTGAAGATCTTTTTGCTGATTCTTCTTATCTTGAACAATCGATTGAAGCATAGTCTTAAAAGATTGCGTATGATCTTTAGTATCTGCTGGTCTTGTTTCATTGGAAGTCTTACTTGACTCTTCGGTTCTACTTTTCAGCCATTTTTGTTTCAATTGGTTCGTCATCGTTGAAACGTTTTGGGATGGACGCTGATCGAGCATCATCTGAACTTCATCTTCATTGGTAATCTCTTTTAGAAGTGTTACCGAATCTCCAACACCTACAACCAAGACAGAATTACCCGTTTTGATGAGTTGCACAGAACGGTTCTGTCCGATTCCGATTCCTCCTAAAGACTGAAGATTTTTACCGTCTTGAAAACTAACAGATTTTCTTTGAATAAATCGTAAAACAAAAAATAAGATCGCTAGAACAATTCCAAGCATAAACACGAGCTTGACGAGCATCATAATTGTGCTTTCGCTCTTAGCATTCACAGGGCTAGTTTCTGCTGGTGCTTTTTCCTTCTCGCCCTTTTGATCTGAGTTATTTATGGTGTCATAAACACTTTTCCCTGAACTGCTGCCTTCCGCTTGTACACTAATCGGTACAAGCGAGAGACAAACTGCTGCAAAAAAACTAATTAACCATCGATACATGAAACGCTTAGCCTAAAGTCTTCTTGATCGCTTCAATTACACGGTCAGCTGCAAAGGGCTTAACGATAAAGTCTTTTGCCCCAGCTTGGATCGCATCGATTACCATCGCTTGCTGTCCCATGGCTGAACACATGATAATTTTTGCATCAGGGTTTGTTTTTTTGATCTCTTTTAAAGCTGATATGCCGTCCATTTCAGGCATCGTAATATCCATCGTAACTAGATCTGGTTTTAACTCTTGAAATTTCTCGATCGCTTGTGCACCGTCAGCCGCTTCACCGACAACATCGAATCCATTCTTAACTAAGATATCCTTGATCATCATTCTCATAAATGCTGCATCATCAACAACTAAAATACGCTCTCCCATTTCACTTACCTCCGGTATTATTTCAATTTTTCTAAACGATCACGCTGGCTTAAAATCTCTGTTACGCGGACTCCGAAATTTTCATCAATAACAACGACCTCGCCTTTTGCGATCATCTTATGGTTAACAAAGATATCCACTGGTTCACCAGCTAGTTTATCGAGCTCTACGATCGAACCTTGAGACATCTCCAAAATATCTTTGATTGTTTTCTTTGTCCTTCCTAGCTCCACTGTGACTTGAAGCGGAATGTCTAACAACATGTCTAGGTTTTTTGTATCTCTTTGATTCGTCTCATAATCTCCAAAGTCCGAAAAACTTGCCGGCTGAATGGAAACGTCTCTCATCTGCGATTGATAGACAGGCTGAGGCTCACTTCTTGGCTCACTATGAACGCGTTCTTGGTAATGTTCTACCGGTGGAGATGTCGGTGCCACTTCTTCATGAGGGACATAATCGGCAACCGGCTCATTTTCAACAACAGGTTCAGGATTCATTAGCTTATGTACAAGGTCCTTTGAGAACTCAGCATCAATCAGCTGCATGATATTTGAATCGATCAGTTCACCCACTTTAAGTCTGAAAGAAACTTTTACTAAAATCTCTTCATCAGGAATCAAACTCGTGTTTGATTCAACATCCAGAAAATCAATCTTTGGCGGCGATATGTCTACCTTTTTATTAAAGATCGTAGACATCGATGTTGAAGCGGATCCCATCATCTGATTCATCGCTTCACCAACAGCACTTAATTGCAGTTCTCCAAAATCAGGAGAAGGATTAGTACCCTCACCACCAAGCATCAAATCTGCAATGATCTGTGCATCCGTCTTACGGATCACTAACAAGTTTGCTCCTTCGATGCCTTCTGTGTATGTAACTTGAACCGCAACATGCGGAATCGGAAACTCATCTTTTAACTCGGTACGTTTTACGACTGTTACTTGTGGCGTCGTAATATCTACCTTTTGATTTAACAGGGTGGATAGTGCTGTTGCAGCACTTCCAAATGAGATGTTTCCGATCTCACCTAACGCATCTCGTTCGATCGATGATAGGTATTCTTCGGTTTCGGTCGCTCCGGACGAGGAAGGACTTCCACCATTCAGCAAAGCATCAATTTCGTCTTGTGAAAGCATATCTCCACTTACCATTGATCCTCATCCTCCTTAATGGTTTCGATAATTTGAACGGCTAGCTTTTTCTTCACTTTTCCGGGTTGACCGTAGAACTTAGGATTGTTTTCTACTTTAATCACGAGTGGTTGGTTGATCCTTTGATCAAGTTCAATACAGTCACCAATAGATAAGTTCAGAAACTCTTCTATCGACATGTCTGAAGATCCTAGCTCAACCTTAAAAGGCAAAAAGGCGTTCTTAATCTTTTGTTCAATAAATTCAGTTTCTCCCGGAATTCTTGTCTTCTTTTTATTCTGCATCCAATGATGAACAGATAGCTTTGGTATGATCGGCTCTATGACAACATGCGGAAGGCAAATATTAATCATTCCGCTCGTTTCACCAATCGTCGTGTTTAACGAGATGACGACAACCGTTTCGTTCGGAGAAACCATCTGTAAAAATTGTGGATTCACTTCCAAATCGAGCATGAACGGCTCCAGTTCGATCACACTTGTCCAAGCCTCTTTAAAACTATCAAGTGTGTTTTCAAATAACTGATTCATGATTCGTGTCTCAATCTCAGTTAAATTCTCGATCTTATTCATCCCTGCCCCGCTGCCGCCCATCACTCTATCAAGCATGGCATATGCGATATTCGGGTTTACTTCCATTAAGATGCGCCCTTCAAACGGATGTGCTTCAAACACATTCAATAAAGTCATCTTCGGAACAGAACGAATAAATTCCTCATATGGTAGCTGATCAACAGACGCTACTCCGATCTGGACGTAAGTTCTGAGCTGTGCCGAAAAATAAGTCGTTAAGAGTCTTGCAAAGTTCTCATGCAATCTCGTTAAACTGCGGATCTGCTCTTTCGAAAAACGAAGGGCTCTTTTAAAATCGTAAACTTTAACCTTATTCTCTGACTCTTCCTTTTTAAGCTCTTCTGCATCCATCTCTCCAGTGGAAAGGGCGGAGAGAAGAGCATCTATTTCGTTTTGTGACAAAACATCAACCAAGAGTCTCACCTCTTTTCATGCCGTTTTTAGTGAATTATTGTATGATCTTTTGAGTTGTGTAGACTCTGACTACTTTCCCATCTTGCATAACCTTATTAATCTCTGTTTTCAACTTGTCCTCTAAGGAAATCAATCCTTGTTGCCCAGATAGTTCTTCTGTTTTCTTGTTCGAGATCTCATAGATGATAAGATTGTTTACTTGAAACAATCTTTTCTCAAGTTCGTGTTTTGCATCTTCATTATCCGCTTGAATCTTGAACTGAATCTTTACATAAGACTGATCTGCAAGATTGGTTGTCATTTCATTGGTTTCGACCATCAGCTTGTCCAGCTCTTCTGCTGTAGGTTCTGAAGCTTCGGTCTTAGGTGAGAACTGCTTAAACCCGTAATATCCTGCTGCACCGATTAAACCGATCGCTACGAGCATAGAGAGCATGATCGTTACCGCTTTATTTTTTCCCAATTACAGACCCTCCTTTTTCTGACTTAGTGGCAGCAAATTAATATTTCTATAAAAAGTTGATATCAAATGAGCAACCTGTTCTTCACTTTCTTTAACAACATACTTTTTGCCTGTTGTTAAAGTGATCGTCGTATCGGGAAACGATTGGATCTGTTCAATATAGATCGCATTCAGCGTAAACGTATTCCCGTTTAACTGAGTTAAAGAAATCATGAGTTTCGGAGCTAAGCCTTTTCCTGCTCACCCCTGCCTCCCTTCACGTTAGCGTTTTAAGTTCACAAGCTCCTGAAGGATCTCATCAGATGTTGTAATGATTCTTGTATTCGCTTGAAACCCACGCTGTGCAACAATCATCTCCGTGAACTCTTCAGATAAGTCTACGTTGGACATTTCAAGTGCACCAGCTACTAGTGTACCTGCTCCACCTGCTCCACCAGGAGTAGATGCTGTTGGTGTTCCTGAATTTACACTAGCTCGGTATTCATTACTTCCTGCTTTTTCTAACCCTTCATTGTTTGAAAACTTAGCAAGTTCAATTTGACCAGCTGTAACAAGTGCACCTGCATTATCGATATAGCTCACTGTACCATCTGCACCTACACTAAAACTTTTTGCAGAAGATGGAACTGTAATTTTTGTATTACCAGTCCCTAATAAAAATTTACCGTCTGCATTAACGATTTGACCTGTACTATCTAAATAAAAATTTCCTGCTCTAGTAAAAGTAGTATCTGTACCTGACAGTAGCTTAAAAAAACCATCTCCAGAAATACCTAGGTCAAGAGGTCTAGCTGTATTTTGCAAGCTTCCTTGAGTGTGAACAGTATCAATCGTAGCCAACTGAGAGCCTAATCCTACTTGTTTGGGATTTACTCCTCCTTTAGCAGCAGTTCCTGCGCTCGCCCCAGCAATCTGCTGACTAACAATATCCTTAAAAGTTGTACGGCCTTTCTTAAAGCCATACGTATTAACGTTTGCGATGTTATTTCCGATTACATCTAACTTCACCTGAAAGTTTTTCATACCGCTGATTCCTGAATACATAGAACGTAACATTTGTTTTTATCTCCCTTACTTGGTTTATTAACTGCGTCTGTCATTCGGCAGTTTTGTGAGCCTCCTGTAAAGGTCCAGCTCGTTTATTCGTCTATGACGATGGCACCATTGATGTTTGTAAAGATCTGAGATGTACTTTCGCTTCGATCTAACGCTGTTATTACGGTTTGATTGGGAGCATTTACGACAAGAGTGACATTTTTCATGATCACCAACGAGTCTTTAATGCCTTTTTGCCCAGCTTCAATCACCTTTTCACTTATCTTGTTCCAGCTTGTTTCTGATATCGTAATATTTCTATCTTGCAATCTTTTTTGAGCGTGTTTACTAACGGTTAGTTGGTTTTCAAGCTCTTTATGAAGAACTGACTGAAAAGATTGATCTACTTTTTTCTGCTGTTGATGATTCGGGTAAAGGATCGGCTGGTACAATTGATGAGCGTGGATACGTTCGCTCATGTTATCCACTCCTTACTTTGCCTGATCAGTTATTTTGATCACTTGGTAACTTGTAATCTTTGTTCCATCACTCATTTCCAACATGACAGATCCTTTTTCAAATAACACAGATTTAACTAGACCTTCTTTTTCCTCTATCTTTTTGTTACCTTCTTCATCTACTGTTTCGGTTTCGTACGTTACTTGTTTACCGATCATCTCGCTTTGCTGTAACAAGGAAGATTCTGTTTGAAACGATAAGAACTGCTGCATCGTTTGGTTCATGTTTGTCATCTGTTCTAGTGAAGAAAAGCTTGCCATCTGTGCGATAAACTCTCGGTCTTGCATAGGACTTGTAGGATCTTGGTTTTGAAGCTGTGTAATTAAAATCTTTAGAAAATCATCTTTTCCAAGAATATTTGAACCTGTTTGCTTTGTTTTTGCTTGATAGTTAGAAAGCATAAGATCTTCAGAGATCTTGGTCATGACTCATCACACCTTTTCGTTTAATACCAATTGTGATAATTGTTCATCAAATGATAGATGTTCTGATAGATCTTCCTCAGACATACTCTCATCTGTTTGCTGTTGATCTTCAAATTCTTGATTACTTTGATCACGGAAATCAAAGGTCTGTTCGTCTCCGTTTAGAAAAACATCAATCTTTTCAAAGTCTATATCTTGACTAGTGAATGCTTGTTTCAATTGTGTGAGTTGACTATCTAAGGCATCCTTTGTACCTTGACTAGATGCGATGATCTTTGCAGTGATCTCACCATGTTTTTGGATAAGCTGGATCTCGATGTTACCGAGATGTTCAGGTGTTAAACGAATCTGCATCTTCGTAAATCCAGTTTCTGTAACGACCAGCTTTCCTCTTGAAATAATCTGTTGAACTTCACGAACAAATTGTTCTTTTTGTCCTTCTCCTCCTGTAGCAGGAACCTTCAACGTCCATTGTTCTATAGGAGAAAGTGGAGCTTGAACGGTTTGAAGTTCCTTTGGAGCTGAAACATTTGGTTCGATCGATTTTGTCGGGACGAACCGTTGAAATGCATGATCTGCAAAGCTTTTTACCTTTTTCTCGGCTGATAAGGTTTCAAAGACTTTCATGAAAGCATTCTTATCATTACTTGTTGAGTCACTCAAAAGCTTTTTTATCTCTCCAAAGATCTGCTCTGTTTGTTTTGGTATTGAATCTTTTTGATCTAGCTTCACTCCTGGAAACCATCGTCCTATAATATCTGCCATTTGCTTCTGGTCTTTTTGAGATAATGGACCTGCCTCCTCGTTAAAAGCAACCTGCAATAAGATCGCTAGTTTCATCTCAGGAGTGGGGTTTACTGAAAGGTGGGAGAAATCGATCTCATTTTCAAGAAGGTTTTCAATAACTTCCTTCATTTCTGGTGGCAGTTCGTTTAATAATGATTGAACGGTCTCGTTATTCAGTAGGTCATCATTCCAGTCAAGCCCCTCAATGCTTCCTAAGACACTTGCGATCATATCTCCTAAACCTTCAGGAAGCTGTTCACTCTCTGCGCCAGAAGATGCTAGCAATTGAGAAAAGAGAGAATCCATATTGTTTCCTTTTTCCGAAGAAACTGATATTTGTAATGTCTGTGCTCCTGAAACAGCTGGCTGCGAAATCATTATTTGCATGTTTTTACACCTCCTTTTATAGAGACTTGTTTGCCATGAGTACCGTAAGCTCTGCTGCTCGTTTTGCATCAAGTTTGGCAAGGATCGCAGCTTGTGTTTCCGATTGTAAAAGCATTAAGATGCCCATGATTTGATTATTGTTCATCTCTGACATTACGGCCGCAGCATCTTTTGCTGACATTGCTTCATATAATTTCTTTAATTGTTCATTCTCTTCTTCTTTCACACTAGTTTCTGCATCTTCTACTTGCTTTTCTAATAGTGCAATATTACTTTTTAAATCCGTGACTTCTTTTTCTTTCTTTTGCAGATCAGCAGATAGTATTTTGATGTAATCTTCTTGCTCATCGAACTTTGATTTCCACTGTTTCTCTTGTCCATTGTTTGTTACAGCTACTTCGGACTTTTCGCTAAAAATATTTTTAATTATAGGCATGTTTTTACTCGTATTTTTCGCCTCTTCCCATACGTCCACTCCCATGAACGACAGAATGATACCGAATACAGTAAGTGCAAAAACGAAAGGTACAAAGACTACTAATAAAAACCAAACCATTCTGTTGGATTTTTCGTTCTGTTTCATCTGATCACCTGATTTTATGACTTCGCAAAACGCAATACAGAAAATTCGTCGTTCTGCTTATTCTCATAAGAAGCAACTTCCACTTTATATGCGCTGAGTTGTCTTTCTTTTAGCTTTTCGTATTTTTTCACTTCAATCGTCTGCTGTAATAATCTTTGCTGGATAACTTGCATTCTTTCTCTTGCTCTTTGTAATAACGGCTGTAATTCTTTGATCTTGTTTGTCATGGATAAAAGAAAACGCTGTGTATTCTGAAGATCATTTACTATGATTCTCTGCTGAAAGGTATAATTCGATTGGTTCTCAATGTCTTCTTTCCTCTTAAGGAGGCTGTATATCTCTTCTGCGATGCTCTCGAACGCTTGTACAGCTTCTCCTAATTCTTGTTCAATCGATTCTTTCTCCTTTTGTTTAACAGACAAAACTTTTTCCATAGAAAAATGAAATGACATCAACTTTCATCCTTTCCAAATTCAATCAACAGCCGCTCAAGAGCTTTTTCATAACTAACATCTTCATCTACTTGCTGCTTCAAAAACGCTAGAATGTTAGGGTACATCTGAATCGCTTCATCCACTGATTTAGAGGATCCCCTCTTATATGCGCCAATGCTGATCAAGTCTTCTGCTTCGACGTAGGAAGACAAAAGTTCTCGAAGTCGTTCAGCAGCTTGTCGATGCTCTTTTGGAACGATATCATTCATAACCCTGCTAATACTCTTTAGAATATTTACAGCAGGAAACTGCCCTTTATTTGCTAAGTATCGATCTAAGATAAAGTGTCCATCTAGAATTCCTCGAACAGTATCTGAGATCGGCTCGTTGAAATCATCTCCATCTACTAAAACCGTGTAAAATGCTGTAATCGTTCCATTCTTATTCGTTCCAGAACGTTCTAATAATTTTGGAAGAACTGCAAATACGCTTGGTGTGTATCCCTTTGTTGTTGGCGGCTCACCAACAGCTAAACCGATCTCACGTTGCGCCATAGCAACACGCGTTACAGAATCCATCATCAACATGACGTTCTTGCCTTGGTCTCGAAAATATTCTGCGATACTCGTTGCCGTCAATGCACCTTTTATCCGCATTAAAGCCGGTTGATCTGAAGTCGCAACGATTACAATGGATCGCTTTAAACCTTCTTCACCTAGATCTCGTTCAATAAAATCAAGAACTTCGCGTCCTCGTTCACCGATTAGAGCGATAACATTCAGGTCAGCAGTCGAATTACGTGCCACCATACCAAGCAACGTACTCTTACCCACTCCACTTCCGGCAAAAATACCTACCCGCTGGCCTTTCCCGACCGTCAACAAACTATCGATCGACCGAATACCTAGCTGAATGCTTTCATGAATTCTTGGTCTTTCCATCGGATTCGGCGGCTCGTTCTCTGAAGGATAGCGAAACAACCCGCGAGGCAGAGGAGAGCCATCTAAAGGAACACCCATACCATCAAGTACTTTTCCGATCAAAGAAGGTCCAACCTTTATTTCCAACGCTCGATGTGTTGCTTCTACCAAACTGCCAACTGCAATATTTTTCACATATGTAAATGGCATCAACAAGACATTCTCTTCCTGAAAGCCAACTACTTCTGCTTTAATTCTTTGCTTGTTGTTCCCAGTGTGTATATAACAGACATCACCGATTGACGTTTTAGGTCCTTTTGATTCGATCATTAGCCCAACTACCCTGATCACTTTTCCATATCTTTTATATGAATCTAGTGATTGAAGGGAGTCGATCATGTGTTCCACGTTCATTGATCTGACACCTCAAGTTGTTCTAGCAGTTTTTCTCTGATCTCTTTTAACTGAACGTCTAGTGTTGCGTCGATCTTTCCAAACGGAAACTCGATTACTGCACCATTCTCAGTTAAGTTCTCGTCTGGATAGATGAAAAGAGTCGCTGTCGATTGAAGCATGTTCTTTAGTTCCTCACGATAGTTTTGCGTAAGTTCGAACCATTGTGGTGGAACATAGAGCTTTATCTCTTCAAACTCTCGAGCTTCTTTTACAAGTTGCTTTACGATAGCAATCCAAGTTTCAGGTGCTTCTTGTAGCTTTTTTCCTAAGATTTTCTCAGCAGCTGCCATAGCAAGGATAACCATCTGTGGCTCTGCTTCACTCAGGATGTCATGATAGTCGTTTCTTAACGTATCCATAAAGCTTTTTACTTCATTTAATTGCGAAGCCCAGCTTTCATGGCCTCGTTCTAAACCACTTTGAAAGCCAGCATCGTATCCTTCATTCTTCGCCTGTTCATAAGCACTTTCTAATTTCAACTTCCAAGCGGCCTCTTCTTCAGCTAAGCTTTTGATTTGCGCAGCCTTATATTCTTCTACTTCCTTTGTTATAGAAGCTGCTTCGCTCTTTGCTTCTTCTAGCAAGGTATACGCTTGATTTTTTAAACGGATGACCTTTGTCTCTTCATCCTCATCTTCTAAACTTGCATGGTTTCTCGTGTTAAATAATGAAAGTGCTTGAATACCGATCACTATTTCATTTTTTTCCGCTTTTTCTTTGTGATCTTGAAAAGATTTTATGACTTTAGACAATCACATCATCTCCTCCGCCTCGAGCGATCACGAGCTCTCCGGCTTCTTCAAGTCTTCTAATGGTTCCAACGATTCTAGACTGAGCTTCTTCTACATCACGAAGTCTAACAGGACCCATAAACTCCATTTCTTCCTTAAAGTTCTCGGCCATACGCTGTGACATGTTATTGAACATCACTTCTTTTACTTCCTCGCTTGATGCACGTAAAGCAAGAAGTAGATCTTCGTTTTGCACTTCACGTATAACTCTTTGAATCGCACGGTTATCAAGGGTAACGATATCTTCGAACACGAACATTCTTTTCTTGATCTCTTCCGCTAACTCCGGATCTTGGATTTCAAGCGCATCCAGAATCGTTCGTTCCGTGCTCCGGTCTACACCGTTCAACACTTCAACAACAGCTTCAACTCCACCAGCTTGTGTGAAATCTTGTGTAACAGTAGCAGATAACTTTCTTTCTAAAATCTGCTCCACTTCATTGATCACTTCAGGTGATGTTCGATCCATTAATGCAATTCTTTTAGCAATATCTGCTTGCATCTCTTGTGGAAGTTCAGAAAGTATCTGTCCAGCTTGAGAAGAATCCAAATATGATAAGATCAGAGCAATCGTTTGCGGGTGCTCGTTTTGAATAAAGTTTAATATTTGACCTGGATCTGCTTTTCGAGCAAAGTCAAATGGTCTTACTTGTAAAGTCGAAGTTAAACGATTGATGATCTGCATCGCTTCATCTTTACCTATCGCTTTCTCAAGTACCGTCTTCGCGTAGCCGATTCCACCTTGGGTAATATAATCTTGAGCAAGAGCTAGCTGATGAAATTGTGTGATAATATCATCTTTTAACGTTGAATCTACTTTTCTAACTTGTGAGATTTGAAGTGTTAATCTCTCAATCTCTTCTTCACTTAAATGTTTATATACTTGCGCAGCCACATCAGGTCCTAAAGAGATAACGAGGATTGCCGCTTTCTCTTTACCTGATAGTTCTTTCATACCTTTTGCCATCGACCGTTACCTCCTTACTCTTCTGATAGCCATGTTCTTACTAGCTTAGCGAATTCTTCTGGCTTTTCTTTTGCCATTCTTTCTAATTGTTCCTTACGAACTGTCCCCTCTGACCCTTTTTCTTGGTTTACATCAGGTACATAGTACGACTCTTGTGGTTCATCCATCTCAAACTCTTCAATCTTGCTTTCCGTCTCTCTTCTTCTTTTTCGAGTAAGCAAGAAGATTAATAGAAGGATAACGATTAACAAGATTCCACCAACAATATAGATCCATACTGGAATTCCGGTCTTAACGGCAGTTGCTTCTTGCTTACCGTTGAACGGCTGAGCAGATACAAAGATTTTTTCTTGTATATCATCTTCTGATAATGTTTCATTTATATCTTTTGAGATACTTGTTCTAACGATCGCACTCAAAATTTGTTCAATATCATCTAATCGTTCTTGTGGTAACGATTCTGGTTTGTTTGGAGTCGGTGGCTCTACCATGACTTGAATACCTAGATCTCTTATCTCGTAAGGACTTTCCACGATTTCTTTACGAATTTTGTTGACTTCGTTATTGATACGTTCTTCAACTTTTTCATAGTCACCGTTTGAGCCTGCAGCTGAACCTGGATAGGTAGGTACCTCTTGATCACCCGTTCCTCCAACTCCGCCTTCTCCTGCACCTTCTCCTGTAAACGTCTCTCTTATTCGTTCTACGCTTACTTCAATGCCTTTCATGTTCTCTTTGTCAACGGGTTCTACAATGTTTTCTTCACGTTTTTCCTCCGTAAAGTCAATATCTGTAGTAACAGTAGCAACCACTTTTCCTTGTCCCATGATCGTTGATAACATCTGTTGAACTCTTCGTTGTAAATCTCTTTCAACATCTTGTTTAATCTTTCTCTGTTCCTCATATTTAGAAGCTGAAGAACTAGAGTTCACAGAATTTAAATCATAATAATTAAAGTATTGATCCGTAATGACGATATTTTCCATAGGTAGATTACTTACACTCTTTGAGACAAGGTGATAAAGAGCTTTTACTTGATCTTCATCTAATTTGGCTCCCGCTCCTAAAGATAGGACAACAGAAGCTGATGCCTTCTCTTCTTCCTGATTCACCCAAACACTGCTTTCAGGAAGTGTTATCATAACGCTCGCATCTTCAACCCCGTTTATGCTCTTTATTAAACTAGCAATCTCGGTCTGTGTCGCTTCTCTTTCTAAAACACCAAACTCTTTGTCTGTTATTCCAAATCCTGATTTCTCACCAAAATATGAAAAATCAATATTCCCGCTTTCAGGCAATCCTTCTGCAGCAAGCTGCACTTGAAGGTTGTTTACTTGTTCTTCAGGAACTAATATTGTTTTCCCGCCATCTTGTACTTCATTTGCCACACCTTTGCTATTTAAATTCTCTTGTATTTGACCAGCTTCCTGAGGGGAAAGATTTGAATACAAAGGAACAAGGTTCGGTGATGACATCATGATGGTTACAAAGATAAAAGCTGCGATAATTAGAAAGATTCCTCCGAGAATAAATCCCTTTTGTACATTGGAACGAGTTTTAAACCGCTCTGTAGTTTGCTTGATGATGTTTTTCCATTTTTCTTTCATTTTTTCCCCCGATAAACGCAATAAAAATTTTTAAAAGCTACCCCCAAAATCGAATGCTAATATCGAATCATATAACAGAGCCTATACCTGCATCCTCATAATTTCTTGGTAGGCCTCAACAACTTTATTACGAATCTCAAGAGTCGTTTGCATCGTTACACTTGCTTTTTCGGCAGTGATCATAACTTGGTGAAGATTATCCATGTTCCCGTTCATCAAACCTTGAGTAGCTTGATTAGATTGTGCTTGTGTTTCACTCAGCGTATCTAAAGCTCCCTTAAGATAGCTTTTAAAGTCTTCTTGAGCTTCATATGGTGTCACTTTTGCAACTGATGATGTAGGGTTACTAATATTCTGAAGTGAACTCATTGAAATTTTGTCCATGTTTTAACACCCCTAACGGCCAATTTCTAATGCTTTTAAGTACATTCCTTTTGCTGCGTTTAATGCAGTAACATTTGCTTCATAAGATCGAGTAGCACTCATTAAGTCGACCATTTCTTTTAGTGGATCTACATTTGGAAGTCGAACAAATCCTTCTTCGTTAGCATCAGGATGTTCAGGTTGATAAACCGTTTTAAATGGAGTTTGATCATTGATTACTCCATTGACTTTAACGCCAGACATTTTTCCGTTATTCACTGCTTTATTAAACATGTTCTTAAAGCTAGATTCGCCTGAACCTAATACGACCATTTTGCGTCGATAAGGTTCCCACACACCATTCTTAAATTCTCCACGTGTCGAATCGACATTCGCCATATTAGAGGAAGCAACATCCATCCTAAGCCGTTGAGCGGTTAAGCCGGATGCCGATACATTCATTGCATCAAAAACTCCCATATTTATCTCCCACCTTTAACAACCATCTTAATCGAATTAAACTTTCCATTAATCCGCTGTACAAGTGTCTGATAATAAAGCTGATTCTTCGCTAATTCAGCCATCTCTTTATCTACATCTACATTATTTCCGTTATGATTCATCACAGTATTCGTTTTTTCTTTAACACTAAAAGAAGTTGATGATTCATTACCGAATGAAAAATGTCGCTGATCTGTTCGATGTGCTTGCAAGCTTTTTTTGAATTCCTGGCTAAAAACAGTTTCTTTTGTTTTATATCCAGGTGTGTCCACATTAGCCAAGTTATTTGAAATGGTCTTTTGTTTTAATGCAGATCCATCTAATGCCATTTCTAAGTTTTTCAAGACTGAGCCAGAGAACAAGTTCACCACTTCCCTCTTTTTTACTATAGAAGTTTCATATTATGTTAAATCTTACCTCACTATCATATTTTAAGGTATATATCCAAAAAGTGTCTATGTATTTTTTCCCAAACTGACTTTTTTCGATAGAAAGGACTATATTTCGACCGTGACTTTATACCTAAAATTAAAACTAGTAAGAAAATCCCTATATTTATACGGTTTTTGGTACCTCTTTACCATATTTGACCAACTCGACAATTATTTACAATTTAACACAATACCTTTACATGGATAATAAAAATGGATAAAGAATTTGTATGTTTTCTATAAAGATACTCACTTGTCTCACTGCTCTCTAAAAAGAACAACTAAAACAAAAAAATCCTACCTTTTACATGTATCTAGTAGACAGATAATTTTATTCAACAAAAAAACCAGCTCTGATTTTTCAGAACTGGTTTTTTATCATTCATTGTTATGAAGTTTTAAGCTTTTCGAGTTCAAGCAAGAATTTGTCGTTCAACACTTTGATATACGTACCTTTCATACCTAGAGAACGTGATTCAATTACACCAGCACTCTCTAATTTACGAAGTGCATTGACGATAACAGATCGTGTAATTCCCACTCTGTCTGCAATCTTACTTGCTACAAGCAATCCTTCGTTTCCTTCTAATTCTTCAAAAATGTGTTCGATCGCTTCAAGCTCACTGTATGATAGTGAACTGATCGCCATTTGAACAACTGCTTTGTTACGAGCTTCCTCTTCGATCTCTTCTGCTTTCTCACGAAGGATCTCCATTCCAACTACTGTAGCACCATACTCTGCTAGAACTAGATCATCTTCTTCGAACGCTGTAGAAAGTCTAGAAAGGATAAGAGTTCCTAGTCTTTCACCGCCACCTACGATTGGAACAATCGTAGTTAATCCTGTAGAGAACAAATCTTTGTTTTCTACTGGAAACGCCGTATAATCGCTCTCTATATCAATATTTGAAAGTGATTCTGTAATGTTAAAAAGATTCTTCGTGTAATCTGTAGGGAATTGACGATCCTCGATCATCTTCTTCATACGCTCGTTCTCAATTTCTTGTTTAAGAGCGAGGCCTAACAGTTTACCGCGACGGCTGACTACGAAAATATTTGCTTCAATCACCGTACTTAGTGTTTCAGCCATCTCTTTAAAGTTTACTTGTTTACCACCTGTTTGTTGAAGCATCGAGTTGATACTTCTTGCTTTGTTCAATAAATTCATTGTATTTCTTCCTCCTACTGCATCCTATAATATATATTGGCTCAGATCCTTGTTCTTTGCGATGTTAGCCAGTTTTTCTTCTACATACTCGGGTGTAATGGTAATTTGATCTAAGCTGATATCAGGCGCTTCAAAAGATAGATCCTCTAATAAGCGTTCTAATATGGTATGAAGTCTTCGTGCACCGATATTATCAGTGTCTTGATTCACTTCATAAGCAATGCTTGCAATCTTAGCAATAGCATCGTCAGAAAATTCAACATTTATACCTTCCGTACTCAATAGAGCTTTATACTGTTTTATGATCGCATTATCAGGCTCTATTAATATACGTGTAAAATCCTCAACAGACAAGCTATTTAGTTCAACTCGGATCGGAAATCTTCCTTGTAGCTCTGGAATGAGATCAGATGGCTTAGAAATATGAAAAGCTCCAGCTGCAATAAACAGTATATGATCCGTCTTAATCGAACCATATTTCGTCATTACCGTAGAACCTTCAACGATCGGAAGGATGTCTCGCTGTACACCTTCACGGCTCACATCCGCAGAGTTTTGGTTCTTTCCTGCAATCTTATCGATCTCATCTATAAATATAATACCTGTTTGTTCGGTCTTGTAAACTGCTTCACTCGTAACATCGTCCATATCGATTAGCTTTGCCGCTTCATCTTGCGTCAATACTTTACGAGCTTCTCGAACAGTGAGTTTTCGTTTTTTCTTTTTCTTCGGCATAAGACCGCCGATCATGTCTTGCATGTTCATACCTACTTGTTCGAGACCTGAACCTTGAAACATGTCTAGCATCGAAGGATTCTGTTCTTCAACTTCTACCGAAACAAGATGATCCTCCATCTCACCGAGCGCCAGCTTCTGCGCCATTTGATTTCGTCTCTGTCTTAGATCCGCAACATCGTCTTGCTGTGGTTTTTGCTCTTGTTCTCCATTACCGCCACCAAAGAACATCTCTAGCGGGTTTTTGAAGCTCGTTTCTGTTTTTTTACCAGGAACTAAAAGCTCTACCAGTCTCTTATTGGCATTTTGCTCAGCTTTGTCTTTTACATCATTCATCTTTAGCTCTTTTACGAGTCTTACTGAAGTTTCTACTAGGTCACGAACCATCGAATCAACGTCACGTCCTACATAACCAACTTCAGTAAATTTAGTTGCTTCTAGTTTAATGAAAGGAGCTTGTGCTAGCTTTGCTAATCTTCTAGCAATCTCTGTCTTTCCTACACCCGTAGGTCCGATCATCAGTATATTTTTAGGTGAAACTTCATCACGCAGCTTGTCGTCGAGCAAACTTCTTCTATAACGATTTCGAAGCGCAACAGCGACAGCTTTCTTTGCATCATTTTGACCTATAATATACTGATCTAACTTTTCAACAATCTGCCTTGGAGTTAATTGACTGTTCATTGCAACCGCTCCTTTACTTTTTTTACAATTCTTCTAAAACAATCTCTGTGTTTGTGTAAACACAAATTTCCCCAGCAGTCTTTAAAGATGCAAGAGCGATTTCTTTTGCAGAGAGTTCAGGTGCATGATTCATCAGTGCCCGACCAGCAGCCAGAGCGTAGTTGCCACCTGATCCAATCGCGAGAATCCCGTCATCCGGCTCAATTACTTCACCAGTACCTGAAATCAATAACATATGCTCTTCGTTCATTACGATAAGCAGAGCTTCAAGTTTTCTTAGAACTTGATCCGTTCTCCATTCTTTAGCCATCTCTACTGAAGCGCGCTGCAGATTTCCGCTATATTCTTCTAACTTGCTCTCAAACTTTTCATAAAGCGTAAATGCATCTGCAACCGATCCTGCAAATCCGGCAAGCACTTTTCCTCCAAACAGCTTTCTAACCTTCTTGGCTGTATGTTTCATTACAACTGCGTTCCCGAACGTAACCTGACCATCTCCAGTCATAGCGGATTTACCGTTATGCTGAATCGCAAAAATTGTAGTAGCATGAAATGTTGACATTGAAAAATCCCTCCCTTTTTGTTTTTATGCTCGAGGATGCGCATTATTATAGATTTTTTTTAAATGACTTTTTGATACGTGTGTATAAACTTGTGTAGAGGAAAGGTTTGAGTGCCCTAAAAGTTCCTGTACTGCTCTTAGATCTGCACCTTCATTCAGCATGTGCGTCGCAAACGTGTGCCGCAAAACATGCGGGCTGATATGTATGGTAAGGGAAGATTCCTCAATTAGTTTATTTAATATAGTTCTTACGCCTCTCGCGGTTAAAGGTTCCCCTTTATAGTTTAAAAATAATGCATCCGATTTCTTTTCTGTTTTTTCAAGCAGCAAGTTGCGGCCGTTCTGTATATACTTTGCAAGAGATTCTCTTGCAAACGATCCGATCGGTACATATCTTTCTTTTTTTCCTTTTCCTTTAACAAGCGCTATCTCTACATTCAAATCAAGATCCTTCAGCTGCATCTTACACAATTCACTGACACGCATTCCAGTTCCGTACAGTATTTCGAGGATTGCTTGATTTCTCTGTCCCATGGGTGTTGTAACATCAGACACATTAAAAAGCCTCTCCAACTCTTTTTCATAAAGAAATTGAGGAAGCATTCTTGCTTTTTTAGGGAGTGATGCCATTGCGAAAGGGTTATGTTCTTCAACGATTTTTTCGCGGTTCAAAAAGCGATAAAAACTTCTCATAGCCGATATCTTTCTTGCTACCGTATTTCGAGCATACTTCTTCTCATGAAGCGTCACTAAATATTGCCTGACTAAAACATAAGAAACAGCAGCGAATCCTTCGATTGCTTGCTGTTTCAAAAAAGAAGTAAAATCATTAATGTCTTTTTCATAGTGTTCAATCGTATAAGGTGAACAGTTCTTCTCGATCATTAAATAATTCAAGAAATCCACCACATGTTGGCGTTCTGATACCATTTCATACACCTCACAAAGCCCCTAAATCGTAACACAATTTAGGGGCTAAATCAATACATGTTCACAAATTTGTTATAAAATTCTGAATAGTTTCTAGTGCTCTTTCAGCTAGAGCTGTATTGCGTTCTTGTTTGTTTTTGATTCTCTTTTCAAGAGGTGGGAGAAGGCCAAAATTAGCATTCATCGGCTGAAAATTATCTGGGTTAGCCGTTGTAATATAATACGCCATGCTTCCAATCGCTGTTTCTTTCGGGAATACAGCCAGTTCTTCGCCTTTTATCAGCTTCGCTGCATTGATTCCAGCGATCAATCCTGAAGCGGCACTTTCAACGTACCCTTCTACTCCAGTCATCTGACCTGCAAAGAAAAGATCTTTTCTTGCTTTTAACTGATACGTCTCTTCTAAGAGGCGTGGCGAGTTCAGGAATGTATTCCTATGCATTACACCGTAACGTACTACTTCAGCATTCTCTAAGCCTGGAATCAGTCTTAGAAGCTCTTTTTGTGGTCCCCATTTTAGATGTGTTTGGAAACCTACGATATTATATAAAGTTCCTGCACTGTTATCTTGACGTAATTGAACAACGGCATAAGGAATCTTTCCTGTTTTCGGATCCTCGAGGCCAACAGGCTTCATCGGTCCGAACAATAATGTCTTCTTTCCTCTTTTAGCCATTACTTCAACTGGCATACATCCTTCGAAAAAGATCTCTTTTTCGAATTCTTTTAAAGGGACTGTTTCTGAAGTGATCAATGCTTCATAAAAACGGTCAAACTCTTCTTCTGTCATCGGACAGTTTAAATAAGCTGCTTCGCCTTTGTCGTAACGAGACTTTAAGTACACCTTGTCCATGTCGATGCTGTCTACTTCGATGATCGGAGCAGCTGCATCGTAAAAATAGAGGTACTCTTCACCCGTTAACGAGTTTAGCGATTTTGATAAGTTATCAGAAGTTAAAGGTCCTGTCGCAATAATGGTCGGACCTTCTGGTATCTCTGTTACTTCTTCAGTAATTACTTCTACATTTGGATGGTTCTTTACCCGCTCTGTTACAAGGCTAGCAAATTCATGACGGTCAACCGCCAGAGCTCCACCAGCTGGAACAGCACAATCATCTGCTGATGAAATAATAACAGAATCTAATTTTCTCATCTCTTCTTTTAGTACACCAACAGCGTTTGTAAGTGTATTAGCACGAAGTGAGTTCGAACACACTAGTTCTGCAAACTTCTCTGTATGATGAGCCGGCGTTTGTCTAACCGGTCTCATCTCGTATAATTTTACTTGAATTCCTCGGCTAGCGATCTGCCAAGCTGCTTCACTGCCAGCAAGACCTGCTCCGATTACGTTTACATGTTGATTCATGAAGATAAACTCCTTACTTTGCTTCCTCTTCAGCATAATCGCAAGATACACATTGTACGACTTTGCCTTTTTTCGTTTTCTTTTCTACTAACATACTATTACACTTCGGACATGTTCTGGCAATAGGTTTGTCCCAAGAAACGAATTCACAATCTGGATAACGGTTACATCCATAGAACAGTCTTTTTTTCTTACTCTTCCGCTCTACGATTGTTCCTTCATGACAGGTCGGACACGTAACACCGATATCTTTCACGATTGGTTTCGTGTTTCGGCAATCTGGGAAGTTTGAACAAGCCATAAACTTTCCAAAGCGTCCCATCTTATAGACCATCTCATGTCCACATTTCTCACAGTCTTCACCGGCTGGCTCATCTTTAATCTCTACTTTTTGCATCTCTTCTTCTGCAATCTTAAGCTTCTTTTCAAAGCCTTTGTAGAAGTCATCGATGATTCTGATCCAGTTCTCTTTTCCGTCTTCTACTTCGTCAAGATCGCTTTCCATCTTAGCGGTAAATTCAACGTTGAATACTTCAGGAAAGAATTCCAATGTCATCTCTAATACAAGACCACCCAGTTCTGTTGGAACAAACTTCTTTTCATCGAGAGCTACATATCCACGTTTTTGAATGGTATCAAGTGTTGGTGCATATGTTGACGGTCTGCCTATACCCAGTTCTTCCATCGTACGAACAAGCCTAGCTTCTGTATAACGTGGAGGAGGCTGCGTAAAATGCTGAGTTGGTTCAAGTTCTTTCTTTTCTACTTTCATGCCTTCTTGAACATCTGGAAGAATACGATCTTCTTCTTTTTTTCCATCATCGTTGCCTTCAACATAGACTTTCATGAAACCAGGAAACTTAACTTTAGATCCTGTCGCACGGAAGTAGATTCCATTGTTCTCTAGATCCACTGTCATCGTATCAAGAACTGCTGATGCCATTTGGCTTGCTAAGAATCGCTCGAAGATTAATTTATATAATCTGAGTTGATCTCTTGAAAGGTAAGTCTTCAAATCTCGTGGATGATACATAACAGAAGTAGGACGAATCGCTTCATGGGCATCTTGAGTGTTCTTACCAGATTTCTTTTCCACTCTTGATTTGTTGACGAACTGCTCTCCATATTCTTTCTCTATGAATTCAGCAGCTTCGGTTTTAGCTGTATCTGAAATACGTGTAGAGTCTGTACGCATATACGTGATCAGACCGACTGTACCTTCTTTTCCTAGATCAATTCCTTCATATAATTGTTGTGCGAGCATCATTGTCTTTTTAGCACGGAAGTTTAATTTTCTAGCCGCTTCCTGTTGTAGTGAAGAAGTGATAAAAGGTGGTGAAGGATTTCTGCGTCTTTCTTTCTTCTGAACAGAATCAATCTTAAATTGTTTGCCTTTTATCGTCTTTAGAATATCGTTTACTTCTTCTTCATTTGATAGATCTTTTTTCTTGCCGCCGACTCCATAAAACTGAGCTTCAAATTCCTCTCCAGAAGCACTGAAGGTTCCTTTAATCTTCCAATACTCTTCCGGTTGGAAAGCTTCTATTTCTTTCTCACGTTCAACGATCAATCGAACCGCCACCGTTTGTACACGGCCAGCGCTCAATCCTTTTTTTATTTTCTTCCATAATAATGGACTGACTTTGTATCCTACTAGTCTGTCTAGCACCCTTCTTGCTTGCTGCGCATCAACTAAGTCCATATTGATCTTTCTTGGTCGTTTAAAAGAGTCTTTTATCGCATTTTTTGTAATCTCATTAAACACAACTCTACATTCAGAATCTAAATCCATATCCAAACTGTGAGCAAGATGCCATGCAATTGCTTCACCTTCGCGATCCGGGTCAGCTGCGAGAAAAATGCGTTTCGCTTTTTTCGCTGCAGTTTTTAAGTCTTTTAAAATTGGACCTTTACCACGAATCGTAATGTATTTCGGTTCATAGTTTGCTTCTACATCTACGCCAGTCTGGCTTCTGGGAAGATCACGAACATGTCCCATAGATGCTTTAACGTCATATTTGCTCCCTAGATACTTTTTTATTGTCTTTGCTTTTGCGGGAGACTCAACAATGACTAAATATTTTTCCATTTACAGTTTATCCCCCTTTAAGGGTTTAGTGAAATCTTCCCTATTATTAAATAATGTATCTGCATTTGTCAAACTGTTTCCTCATTTAAATGAAAACGGTTAGAAACTTTCATTTTGAATATCTTCTGCACTCATGACCAATTTTGCTCCATTTTGAATCAAAAAATTGGTCCCGTTCGCACACTCTTCTAAAATCGATCCTGGAATCGCAAACACATCTCTTCCTTGCTCGAGTGCTTGATCAGCTGTAATCAACGAACCACTCTTTGTTCTTGCTTCAGCAACAAGCGTTGCACGGGTGAGACCGCTTATTATACGGTTACGCAACGGAAAATGCCAGCGTTTTGGTGAAACGTGTGGTGAAAACTCTGATAATACAATTCCTTGCTCACTTATTTTATGTGCGAGTTCTCTATTTTCATTCGGATAGACCTGTAATAACCCTGAGCCCAGAACAGCTGCAGTCAAAGAATTCTTTTGTATACTTAACTCATGAGCGAACGTGTCGATTCCTTTAGCCAATCCGCTGATCACGACCCATCTATCATCAATTAAAGGACTAAGAACCTTTCGTAATGCTTGTTTTCCATGGCTGCTAGGATTTCGAGTGCCGACCACACTAATCATTTTATCCCGATTTAGGACCGTCCAATCGCCTTGTCCATAAAGAACCCATGGCGGGTCATAAATATTCTTTAATAGCGGAGGGTAATTTCCATCGAATATCGTTACAGCTGAAATAGATCGTTTTACTAGATTCTTCATTATGTATGTAATATTGTTTTGTTTCATGTGATGATAGAGACGCTTTGCCGTCAGTTCACTCAAACCATACGACATTTTCAACCTGCGAATGTCCATTGAAAAAACAGATTTTAGTTCAGGATCAGCAACAACTATTGATCTTAATTGATTCCAAGTGAGTCCTTCGCAATGATGAAGAAAAATTAAGCGTTCTTTATCCAAACTTCATTCCTCCTCATGAAACCATTCAATGTAAATAAAAAGCTCCCGATCTGGGAGCTTTTCACGTTGTAATCGTTATTACGCTTTTGCTTTGTTTGTTACACAGCGATCATATAGATCGTTTTCTTTTAAAGCTTCAACTAAAGTCTCACCCATAACAGATGGTGTTGCTGCAACTTTAATTCCACAAGCTTTCATCGTTTTGATTTTCTCATCTGCCGTACCTTTACCACCAGAGATGATCGCACCAGCGTGCCCCATACGTTTTCCTGGAGGTGCTGTTTGACCACCGATGAATCCTACTACAGGCTTAGTCATGTTCGCCTTTACCCATTCAGCAGCTTCTTCTTCTGCTGTTCCACCGATCTCACCGATCATGATTACAGCATATGTGTCCTCATCTTCGTTAAATGCCTTTAATACGTCGATAAAGTCTGTACCATTGACTGGGTCACCACCGATACCAACTGCAGTAGATTGACCGATTCCACGCTCTGTAAGCTGGTGTACAGCTTCATAAGTTAATGTTCCAGAACGTGACACTACGCCAACATGGCCTTTTGTATGGATATAGCCTGGCATGATACCGATCTTACATTCTTCAGGAGTGATTACACCCGGGCAGTTCGGACCAACTAGACGTGTCTTCTTGCCTTCCATATAACGCTTAACTTTTACCATATCCAATACTGGAATACCTTCAGTAATACAGATTGCTAGATCAAGTTCAGCGTCAACAGCTTCAATGATCGCTTCTGCAGCAAATGCAGGCGGAACATAGATGACAGAAGCGTTAGCTCCCGTTTCTTTAACTGCATCAACAACCGTGTTGAAAACAGGAAGACCTTCAACTTCCGTACCACCTTTACCAGGTGTAACACCGCCTACAATTTTCGTACCATATTCAAGCATTTGTTTTGTATGAAAAAGACCAACAGAACCTGTAATACCTTGAACGATAACTTTTGTATCTTTATTAATAAAAATGCTCATGCATCAATCCATCCTTCCTACGATGTTTTCTCTATTACTTAACTAAAGCTACGATCTTTTCTGCACCATCAGCCATAGAATCTGCAGCTGTAATGTTTAGACCAGATTCTTTAAGAATCTTTTTACCAAGATCAACGTTAGTACCTTCTAAACGCACAACAAGAGGTAACTCAAGACCAACTTGTTTCGTTGCTTCAACAACGCCGTTCGCGATGATATCACATTTCATAATTCCACCGAAAATGTTAACAAAGATCCCTTTAACGTTTTGGTCAGAAAGAATGATCTTGAATGCTTCTGTTACCTTCTCAGTAGTCGCGCCGCCCCCAACGTCAAGGAAGTTAGCCGGGTCGCCGCCGTAATGTTTAATGATATCCATCGTTGCCATAGCAAGTCCAGCACCATTAACCATGCAGCCAATATTTCCATCAAGAGAAATATAGCTAAGATCGTATTTAGATGCTTCGATTTCTTTTGCATCTTCTTCTTCAAGATCTCTGTATTCTAAGATGTCTTTGTGACGGTATAAAGCATTAGAATCAAAGTTCATCTTTGCATCAAGTGCCATAACATTTCCGTCACCTGTTACAACTAATGGATTAATTTCTGCGATTGAACAGTCTTTTTCAACGAAAGCCGTATATAGACCAATCATGAATTTCACTGCTTTTCCTACTAATTCAGTAGGGATGTTGATGTTATAAGCAAGTCTTCTTGCTTGGAATGCTTGAAGGCCGATCGCTGGATCGATTACTTCTTTGAAGATTTTTTCAGGTGTCTTTTCAGCCACTTCTTCAATTTCAGTTCCGCCTTCTTCAGATCCCATCATAACAACACTAGATGTTGCACGATCTAATACAAGACCGATATAGTATTCTTTCTTAATATCACAGCCCTCTTCGATAAGTAAGCGCTTAACTTCTTTACCTTCTGGACCTGTTTGATGAGTTACAAGAACTTTTCCTAAAATTTCATTTGCGTATGTACGCACTTCATCGATATTTTTAGCGACTTTTACGCCACCTGCTTTACCGCGGCCACCTGCGTGGATCTGTGCTTTAACAACAGATACAGTGCTCCCCAGCTCATTAGCAGCTTCTACTGCTTCTTCAACGGTAAATGCTACTTTCCCGTTTGGAACAGCCACACCATATTTTCTAAGTATCTCTTTACCTTGGTATTCGTGGATATTCATTTACTCTCCATCCTCCTATCATGGTGAAAACTTAAAGTACCGTTATCATTGTATAAGACCTAGTCTATTATGTCTACTATTCTTCAGAAAATTGCAAGCGCATACACCTTTTTAGACTAAATAAAAAACCAAAATCACTATAAAATGACTTTGGTTTCATCGCTTTTTCGTCCCCTTTAGGAACGAAAACACTTTCTCTTTTCATTTGTTTTTTTCGTTTTTCTGTTTCTTGATTATTTTTGGTGTTATCGCTTCAGATTCGGCTACTGAACGATACATCCCAAACTCTTCAGCCATCTCTTCTTTAAATTGGTTCACTAGTTGTTCGGATTGCTGTACGACTAATTTATTTCTAGGCATTAAAACACACTCCTTTAAAGATAGGAATGCCCCGTTTCAATTATATTTATGTAGTTTCCCCTGCTTCTTTATCTAATTTATAAATAAAAGCAAACAGTTCAGCGACCACTTCATACAATTCTTCAGGTATACTCTCCTCGATCTCTAGCTTCGATAATAAGTGGACAAGAGACGGATCTTCCTGAATAGGAATATCATGATTTTCAGCTGATCTTAGTATACGCTCGGCTGTTTCGCCCTTACCCTTTGCGATAACGACAGGCGAGTTAGATTCAAGAGGACTATACTTTAACGCCACAGCTTCTTTTTTACTTTCACTCATATTTTCAGATCCAATCCTTTGTATGAAATAGAAGTTTCGGTATTTTTTATCTTCTTATTTTGAGAACTGAATGTTACGGATGTTAGTGTATAATTCATGTTCTTCATACTAATCTTTAACGTGTTCAATAACGGTTCTGAAAATTTTTCGATAGCTGGGTGCGAATTGTACACTTTTAATGAAACGATTCTGTTTTGAATATGCACATCTACAGCTACATCTTTTAGATGCTTCATCTCTAACCAAAAAAGCATCCTACAATGGTCTGGATCGATTCCTTTTCCATCTTGCTTTTTGCTTTCCCAGCGAACGGTCATCTCTTTCGGATTTTCCGATCCATTAAACGGAAAATGAAGGATAAATTGCTGCATGTTCTCGTTGCTTTGTATATTCTGTAACTGTTGACCTGTAAGTTTATTTAAGGCTTGTTCTGTTTTTTGCTGTATGATCTCAGGCAGCTCTATGCGGTCAGCGTTCTGATGCAGGTTCAATAGTTGTGACTTTAGCGTTTCCGTTTGTTTTAGTTGTATCGGGTCTAATAAAATGTTTTTTTCATGCAGTAGACCAGATTTAATCAACCACTTTTTTGCGGCTGTAATAAATTCTTCTGATGGGTTCAGATTTGTTTCTTTAGAAACCTTCATTACATCGCCTTTTAATTGTGTGGGTAGATTTTCTTGCACGTCATATATACTTGTTGTCTGAACCTTTAATGGATCTGGAAGTTTTCCATTCAACGGCATAACGATGTCTGCTGTGTTTTTTAAATCCATACTTCGCACTCTATCTTGAATTACAGCCTGTTGCTTACTTGACTCGTTACCTTTAAATGCATAGAGTTCTTGTAATAACTCTATGGTTTTCGATACAGCTTTATCTTTATGAATAAAGGGCATGAGAGCCTCATAGAGCTGTTTGAATTCATTACTTGATCCTGCATGGCTTTTTAGACTGAAAGCAACTGCTTGAACGATCTCTTGCTTAGGAGGCAATTGAAGCTCCATCATACGCTGAACTACTGCTTTTTTTTCATGTAGTGGCAACTCGTTTGTGAATTTCATAACCTCGGAAACGGTTTTTATGTTCTCTTTTAATAGAGGTAACTTTTCTATGATCGCAAATTCAACTGCTTTTTTGTTTATATCGGATGCTGGAAGGCTCCATCTCGATAAAATCTGCTCTGAAGTAGACTTACCTGGATCCGTATCTACCTTTTTCAAATAGATCGTATTGTTTTTCTCTGACACTTCAAATAGATAGTTATCTCCTTTGATTAATGGCGCTTCTAATTTGGCATGAAGTGTTGACCCATTATAAAGAACCTTCGCTGATTGATCAGGGAAGATTTCTAAAATCTTAGCAGTTATAAATTGATTAAGCTTTAACAACAATGGCTGATCCATTGTTCTAGCCGGAGTTAACGATTTACCATGAATTTGGTTGAATTGTAACAGGTTAATCACTTCCTGTAATTTTAATAAGTTCTCCTACCGGACTAAATGATTTACGATGAATCTCTGTTGGCCCATACTGCTGAAGGGCGTTTAAATGATCCTTCGTTCCATAACCCATATTTGATTGAAATCCATATTGAGGATATTTTTCATCTAGCATCTTCATATAGCGGTCTCTTGCAACTTTTGCAACGATTGATGCAGCCGCGATAGAAATACTCTTCTCATCCCCTTTAATGATTTTCAATTGATCGATCGCTAATGGGACTTCCATAGCATCAATTAATAGCTGATCTGGAGTAACATTTAGCGAGCACACAGCTTCTGTCATCGCTAACTTAGATGCTTGATATATGTTGATCGCGTCGATCTGATCAGGTTGCACGAAATGGACACAGTAAGAAATCGCATCCTTCAAAATGATCTCATAAAGGGCATCTCTTTTTTTCTCGGACAATTTTTTAGAATCATTGACCCCTGGTAGCATATACCCTAAAGGTAAAATAACCGCAGCAGCCACGACGGGACCAGCTAACGGTCCACGGCCGACTTCATCTACACCCGCGATCAAAGTTTTACCCTGTCTTTGGCATTGCTCTTCGTAAGTATGCATTAATTTCAGTCTTGTTCTCTCAGCTTCTTCTCGCTCTAAGCGTTTCGAGAAAGATTGGAATAATTTTTTTGCACCTACTCTTTCATCTTCAGAGAGGATGCTCAGTTGAGATACCAACTCAGTATCTTCACAAGCTTTTAATTTTAGTTCCCATTCTTTTATCGACAGTTTCATGTTCATCACGCTCTTTATGTATGTATTATCGGTTTATATATAAGTTCTTTTTAGAAGGTGTTTCATATTAGATTGTTTATTCTTCATTGGCATCATTGACAAGTTGATAGGAGTACAAGGTGCGAGACTCCTGTGGGATCAGCGTGCCTTATGCATGAATAACTTCTTGCAAGGCATGCGACGAGGAAGCCCACTTCAGTAGCATTGTTTGTAGACGGAGGAGCAAATATTTTTCCAAGAAAGCATAGGTGCCGCACGCCCCCTGGAAAGCGAGCAACCTGAAATGGAAATCAACCACTTCCAAAAAAAAACAATTTTGTCTTTAGAAAAACTTGTAGAAAGCCTTTATAATTTTAAAACAGGCACTTTCATCAGCGCCTGTTCGGTTTACACTATTTAATTTCAAACTCATTTGGTCGCTCATACGACAAGCGTCCTAGCTTTTCTGCACGAAGATCTCGTAGAACAATCTCAGCGGTCTTTTCAAGATCCACTTCTCCGCCACTCATCATACAGCCACGTTTCTTTCCAATTTCTTCGAAAAGAGGCAACGAATCATCTGGAATCTCAGACAACTTGTATCGTTCCACTAGACGCTCTTCATAGTGCTCTTTTAAATACTTGATCGCATACAACACTACTTCAGTAAAATCAAAGAGCGTTTCTTTAATAGCTCCTGTAACCGCTAATTTCAAACCAATTGTTTGGTCTTCAAATTTCGGCCACAATATTCCTGGAGTATCTAATAATTCTAATGTCTTACCCGCTTTGATCCATTGCTGTTTTTTTGTTACACCAGGCTTGTCACCTGTTACAGCAATGTTCTTACCCGCCATACGGTTGATGATCGTGGACTTACCAACGTTAGGTATGCCGACAATAAGTGCTCTAACCGCACGTGGTTTAACGATTCCCTTTGCTCTCATCTTATCGAACTTTTCTTTTACTAGCTCGTGAGCAAGCGGTTCAATTTTTTTAATCCCTTTACCATCTTGCGAGTTAATAGCAAGAGAGGGAATTCCTTTTTCTGAAAAATAACTTTCCCACATCGATGTTACTTTTGGATCAGCCAGATCTGCTTTGTTCAAAAGAACAATTCGAGGTTTCTGTCCAAGAATTTCATCGATCATAGGATTTCTAGAAGCTAGAGGAATTCTAGCATCCACTAACTCAAATACGACATCGATCATTTTGAGTTTTTCAGTTATCTCCCGGCGCGCTTTGGCCATATGTCCAGGAAACCATTGAATGGTCATGTTATCTCACCCTACTTTACAAATCCAATATCCTTCAACGGCCAGAAACGGAAAGATGCTTTTCCTAAGATTGTATCATCATCCACAGTTCCAATATTTCGGCTGTCTTGAGAATTTCTTCGATTGTCACCTAATACAAATAGCTGACCTTGAGGAACCTTTTGCTTACCCGTTACTTCGAGTAACTTAAAATCATAAGTGAAGTTTCCATCTTTTGTTTTCTTTTTATACGCTTCTAAATATTCTTCTTTTACCTGTTTACCATTTACATATAGGGTGTCATCTTTATATTCGACCGTATCTCCAGGTAACCCGATTACTCTTTTTATGTAATCCTTTTCTTCGGTTGCATGGAAGACTACAATATCGAATCTTTTTGGATCGCCAATAACATAGGAAAACTTGTTAACGATCAGACGATCTCCGTTGTGCAGAGTTGGCATCATTGATTGTCCATCCACCACGACGGGTGCGAAGAGGAAAAATCTAATGATTCCTGCTAATAATAAGGCTGCCGCTAATGCTTTAATCCATTCCCACGTTTCGTTTTTTGTACGTGCCATTCTTAATCCTCACCATCTCTAGAAATTCCTTACTTATAATATGGAAAAAGGAGCTTGAATAAGTCAAGCTCCTTTCGAGAATTATTAGCGAATTTCTTTAATACGAGCTGCTTTACCGCGAAGTGCACGTAGGTAGTATAGCTTCGCACGACGAACTTTACCACGACGAACTACTTCAAGGTTCGCGATCTTCGGTGAATGTAATGGGAACGCACGCTCCACTCCTACACCGTAAGAAATTTTACGAACAGTAAACGTTTCAGAAATTCCTGATCCACGCTTCTTGATAACTACACCTTCAAAAAGCTGGATACGCTCACGAGTACCCTCGATTACTTTCACGTGTACACGAACAGTGTCACCTGAACGGAATTTTGGTAAATCTTTTAATTGATCTTTCGCTAGATCTGCAATAAGCTGTTGCATAGTTTATTGCCTCCCTTCCCATGGATGTTCTTGCTAAATGATAAAGCAGCGGAACACCGGATTAAACGGGCATAAGCCACAAATAATATAATACCATATAACTCAAACAGTGTTCAAGTTGTTTTATTATCTTTTATCTCATTAAGCCAAATTTCTTCTTCTTTTGTTAACTTGATTTTTTCAAGCAAGTCAGGTCTACGTTCATACGTCCTTCTTAAAGACTCTTTTTTGCGCCATGTTTCAATGTTCTTATGGTTTCCTGACATCAGAACATCAGGAACTCTCATACCTCGAAAATCTGCAGGTCTCGTATACTGAGGATGTTCTAACAAACCTGTGCTGAATGAGTCCTCTTGGTGTGAGGCTTCTTTTCCTAGAACATTAGGAAGCAATCTCCCAACAGCATCTATAACGACCATTGCACCAAGCTCTCCACCGGTTAACACATAGTCACCGATTGAAATCTCATCCGTTACAAGGTGTTTCCTAACACGTTCATCATAACCTTCATAATGGCCGCACAAGAAAATAAGGTGTTCTTCTTCAGCCAACTCTTCTGCTTTTCCTTGAGTAAACGTTTCACCTTGAGGACATAGAAGGATGATTCTAGGTTTTACAGTTGCCTCTTTCGTTAGATGATCAACCGCATCAAACAAAGGCTGTGGAGTAAGGACCATGCCTGCTCCTCCTCCGTATGGGTAGTCATCTACATTACGATGTTTGTTCGTTGAGAACTCACGGAAATCGATCACTCGAAGTTCTAGTGCATTCTTTTCCTGCGCCTTTTTTAAGATCGATTGACCAAAAACGCCTGAAAACATTTCTGGAAAAAGGCTTAAGACATCTATTTTCATTAGAATAATCCTTCTAATGGCTCAATAACAATCTTTGACTCTTTCACATCCACAGATTTAACAACAGAAGGAATGTAAGGGATAAGAATATCTGATCCAAATCCTTTTCTCTTAACCACCCATACATCGTTTGCTCCAGGAGACAATATTTCTTTTACTTTTCCTAGTTCTTCACCTTCAACAGTGAAAACTGAGCAACCGATGATATCATGATAGAAAAACTCTCCTTCATCTAACGAAACAGACTGTTCTTTAGGCACTTTAAGAAGATTGCCTTTAAAACGTTCAACATCATTGATGTTATGAAGATTTTCAAACGTTAAAAGGTCAAATTGCTTATGTTTTCTATGCGTTTCAATCTTTACAGGTATATGATCTGATCCCATATCTACATATAATGTGTTTCCGATCTTATAGCGTTCTTCAGGAAAATCAGTTCTTGAGATCACTCTGACTTCTCCTCTAATTCCATGTGTATTTACTATCTTACCTACGTTCAGCCATTCATTTTCCATATTGATACACTACCTCCGTACAAATTAATCAGTTACTTATAATCTAAATTTTAGCATAAAACTCGATATGTATACTTTTTATAGGTCATTTTCGCACTTTGTTGCCCTTGAAAGTAGTTGATTTCCGTTCCAGGTGCTCGCTTTCCGCGGGGCAGGCGGTGAGCCACATTTGTTCGTTTCACTCTTAAGAGTCTCACCTGCCCGCCTGTCCCGCAGGAGTCTCGCACCTTCCACTCCAATCACCTATTCAAAGAAGACAATAAAAAAGAATTAAAAGCAACAGTCCTTTAGAAAATAGCCTTTTAATAAATCGTTACGAAACTTTGTTGAACATAATTTCTTGAATATCTAAAGTTATTTATGTATTTTAATAAATAAAAAAGGAAGAGGTTTCCCTCATCCTTTTTAGACGATTTCGATTGAAATCCTTTTATTTTGATTCGTTCCAGCTGCATTCACAACCGTTCGAATCGCTTTAGCCACTCTTCCTTGCTTCCCAATAACTTTCCCCATATCTGTCTGGTTAACAGTTAATTGATAAACAAGTCGGTGTCCTTCTTGAACCTCTTTGACGCTAACTTCATCTGGGTGATCAACTAGAGCTTTCACAATTGATTCGATCAACTCTGTCATATCTGTTCCCCTTCGTCAAAATTATTTTTGGTTTTTCGCGTTATGGAATTTCTCCATAAGACCAGCTTTTGAGAATAGGTTACGAACTGTATCAGATGGTTTCGCACCGTTTGTCATCCACTCAAGAGCTTTTTCTTCGTTGATTTTAACTTCAGCTGGGTTAGCAACTGGGTTATAAGTTCCAATCTCTTCGATGAAACGTCCATCACGAGGAGAACGAGAATCTGCTACTACTACACGATAAAAAGGAGCTTTCTTAGCACCCATACGTTTTAAACGAATTTTTACTGCCATTATAACTTGCACCTCCGAAAATAGTTCACACAAAATAATATAATAGTATAAATTGACAGGTTTGTAAACCTGAAAATTCAGTTTACATAAAAGGGAATTTAAATCCACCTTTTTTCTTTTTGCCATTCATCATTCCGGACATTTGTTTCATCATTTTCTTCATGTCCTCGAATTGTTTGATGAGGCGATTTACTTCTTGCACCGTTCTACCGCTTCCTTTAGCGATGCGGCGCTTACGGCTGGCATTTATGATGTCAGGCTGTTCTCTTTCAGAAAGAGTCATCGAACGGATAATGGCTTCAACGTGACCGATCTGTTTTTCATCGATCTGAACGTTCTTGAGGCCTTTCATCTTGTTCGCACCTGGTAGCATGCCAAGTACTTCATCAAGCGGTCCAAGATTTCTCACTTGTCCCATTTGATCAAGAAAATCATCAAACGTGAACGACATATCACGCATCTTCTTCTGAAGATCGCGCGCTTTCTCTTCATCTACTGAGGTTTGTGCCTTTTCGATAAGAGTAAGCATGTCACCCATTCCTAAAATTCTTGAAGCCATACGATCTGGATGGAAAGGCTCTAAAGCATCCATCTTTTCACCAAGACCTACAAATTTAATAGGAAGACCTGTAACAGCTTTAATTGAAAGTGCCGCACCACCACGTGTATCTCCATCAAGTTTGGTTAAGACAACACCAGTGATTCCTAACGCTTCGTTAAAGCTCTCTGCTACATTCACAGCATCTTGACCAGTCATTGCATCTACAACTAAGAAGATCTCATCAGGTTTTGAAATTTCTTTTACCTGCTTCAACTCATCCATCAGCGTTTCATCAATGTGTAAACGCCCCGCTGTATCAATAATGACATAATCGTGATGATCTTCTTTTGCTTTTGCGATAGCTGATTCAGCAATTTTGACAGGACTTACTTGATCTCCCATCTGAAACACAGGAAGATCCAATTGCTTTCCTACTGTTTCTAATTGCTTGATCGCAGCAGGACGGTAGATGTCAGCTGCGGCCAGTAGCGGTTTGCGATTTTGCTTTTTGCGTAAATGATTTGCAAGCTTTCCTGTTGTTGTTGTTTTACCAGCACCTTGCAGACCAACCATCATAATAACAGTTGGTGGTCGGTTGGAAACGGCAATCTTGCTTTGTTCCCCACCCATGAGGGTTGTCAGTTCATCGTTAACAACTTTTACTACTTGCTGTCCTGGTGTCAGACTTTTTAATACTTCTTGACCAACAGCACGTTCAGATACTTTTTTCACAAAATCTTTTACTACTTTAAAGTTAACGTCCGCCTCAAGAAGAGCAAGGCGTACTTCCCTCATCATTTCCTTTACATCCGCTTCATTTACTTTCCCTTTTCCACGAATTTTTTGTAAAGTGTTCTGAAGACGGTCGGCTAAACCTTCAAATGCCATCTCACTGAACGCCTCCTATTCCATATTTTCAAGGCGATCGATAATTGCAATTACGTTATCAGGTTCAGAATTCAGAAGCTCTCTTAAAGATGACAGCAACTGATCACGTTCCTGAAACTTTGCAAAAAGCCCTAACTTTTCTTCATATTCTTCCAGCATCGCCTCTGTCCGTTTAATATTATCATAAACGGCCTGGCGGCTGACATTATATTGTTCAGCAATTTCACCGAGAGAATAATCGTCCAAATAGTACAAACCCATATAATTCTTCTGTTTAGGGGTTAATAATGCTTGGTAAAAATCAAATAGATAATTAATTCTCATTGTTTTATCTAGCATTTTTCCACAACCCTTGTTAAGTGAAATGCCTTTACGTGATTACTATACAACCCATGGTTTTAGATGTCAAGTTTTTTTCTTAACAGAGAGGAATTGATTTAGTACTAAAAGAGTTTTGAATCTATATTGACTAGATTTGGCTTTATATTGACTAATTCCATTTAAATATTGACCAATTCCAGCTTGTGCAACATTTTAATATCTATAAAAAAGCCTTTTAGCTCTAAATAGAGCTAAAAGGCGGTAAATTTTATTCTTCTTCTGTTCCTGCAAATAAACCATATACAAACTGATCAGCATCAAATTCCTGCAGATCATCAATCTTCTCACCAAGTCCCACAAACTTGACTGGAATATCTAGTTCGTGACGGATCGCTAAAACGATCCCGCCTTTTGCCGTTCCATCAAGTTTAGTTAAAACTAAGCCCGTTACATCTGTTGATTGACCGAATGTTTTTGCCTGATTCATTGCATTCTGACCTGTTGTAGCATCAACAACAAGCAAAACTTCATGAGGAGCACCAGGAATCTCTCGTTCGATGACACGTTTCACTTTTGAGAGCTCGTTCATCAAATTCACTTTATTTTGAAGTCTTCCAGCGGTATCACAAAGCAGTACATCCGCTTTCCGAGACTTAGCAGCTTGGATGCTGTCATATATGACTGCTGCAGGGTCCGCTCCTTCATGGTGTTTGATCACATCAACTCCAGCGCGTTCTCCCCATACTTCAAGCTGATCGATCGCACCTGCACGGAAAGTATCTCCGGCCGCTAGAATCACTTTCTTACCATCGGTCTTCAACTGATGAGCAAGTTTTCCGATCGTTGTTGTTTTACCAACACCGTTCACTCCTACGAAAAGAATAACTGTCATTCCATCAGTCTGTAAGTTCAGTTTATTATCGCTTTCTTCTTTTTGAAGCATTTCAGCTAATTTCTCAGTGATCGCTGATCTAAGCTCCATTGGATTTTGAATGTTTTTAGTTCGTGCAACATCTTTAAGCTGATCAATTATATCAAGAACGGTATGAACCCCAACATCTGCTCCGATCAAGATCTCTTCTAACTCTTCAAAGAATTCTTCATCTACTTTTCTAAATCTCTTGAGTAAATCGTTAACTTTAAAAGAAAAAGAGTTCCTAGTCTTCTCTAGTCCACTTTTAAACTTTTCAGATGATTCCTCAGATTGCTGTGTTGAAAATTTTTCTTTTAATCGTTTCAAAAAACTCACTATCAATTTCCTCCCTATGATGTTACAAGTTCTTTTGTTTCTTCAAGTCTTACGGAAACAAGCTTTGAGACCCCAGACTCCTGCATGGTGACTCCATAAAGTACATCCGCTTCTTCCATTGTACCTTTACGATGCGTAACAACGATAAATTGTGTCTCTTTACTAAATGCTCGTAAAAATTTAGCGAAACGATTTACGTTCGCATCATCAAGTGCTGCTTCAACTTCGTCTAAAATACAGAACGGAACAGGTCTGACTTTCAGAATTGCAAACAGTAAGGCAATAGCAGTTAAGGCTCGTTCTCCACCAGATAATAGGCCTAGTTGCTGCAACTTCTTGCCAGGTGGCTGCGCCATGATGTCTACACCCGTTAATAGCATATCATCTGGCTGAGTTAAAACGAGGTCAGCTCGACCACCACCAAACAACTCTTTAAAAATTACACCAAAATGGGAACGAATAGAAGTAAATGTTTCTTCAAAACGGTTCTTCATCTCTTCGTCCATTTCGGAGATCACGCCATAAAGGGTATCCTTTGCTTCTGTTAGGTCGTTTCTTTGTTCTGTAAGAAAATCAAAGCGCTGGCTAACTCTGTCGTATTCTTCGATCGCACCAATATTTACTGCCCCGAGCTCTTCGATCGCCATTTTGATCAGCTTTACTTTTCGTTTTGCGTCTTGTAGCGGTATCTCCAATCGATGCTTAAGCTTCGCACCTTCATATGAAAGTCCATATTCTTCTCTAAGATGAGTAAGTCTTGATTCTAGTTCAACATCGAGACGATTAATACTAACTTCTTCTGTTCTAAGTCCATCATGAAGTTGCTTATATTGCCTTTTTGCCTCTTTTAGTCCAATCTCCATACTTTCGATCGATCTGAAAGAATCTGTTCTTTCTTTTCTTCGTTCTGCAATTAATTTCAATGCATTGTTCTTTTCATGTCTTCTCTGTTGAATCTGTTCATCAAGAGAATCTTCACCAGAAGAGCTTGAGTTCATCTCTTCCTCAAGAAGCCAATAATCTTCTTCTGTTTCTTTGCTCTTAACTTCCACTTCGTGAAAATCTTCTTGAATTCTTAAGCACTTTTCACGCTGATTGGCAACCTGTTGTTCGAGTTCGGCTGCTTTAATCTTCAATCGTGTTAGTGCTTCTCTGAGTTCTTCTTTTGAGCTCTGATTACTTTTCTTTTTCTCTGTCAGATCAGCAATCGTCTTTTCAAGTTCTTTCCCAGACTTCAAAGCAAGATCAAGTTTCTTTTGAAGATCAGTGAGACGACTATCTGCAGCCGATCTTTCAGATTCATAGGAATTCTTTTCGCGATCATAAAGCTGAAGTCTATCGTTTAAACTCTTCTCTTCCATTTCAACTTCTCGTAAAGAGGCTTTCAGCTCTTGTTCTTGTTCTCTTAAGAGCTCTCCTTCCGTTTGAAGGGATTCAAGTATTTCTTTCTTCTTGGTTACTTTAGATCGTAATTCATTTACTTTTTCCTCTAGTTGAAGAGTTTGCTTCTCCATTGTCCCCACTTTATCCGTAAGAGAATCAATCTCTCTTTGTCTGCTCAGTAGAGAGTTGCTTTTTTGTTTCAGACTTCCTCCAGACATGGAACCTCCAGGAGACACGACATCTCCTTCAAGAGTAACGATTCGATAACGATAGTTCACTTGCTTTGCAATCTTGTTCGCACCAGCTAGATCTTTGGCAATGATAATATTTCCTAATAGATTGCCCACTATATTTTGATATTTAGCATCAAACGTAACAAGGTTCGCAGCAATCCCTACAAATGATTCGATAGAGCTTGCTTGGTGAGCATCTGCACTAGAGATCTGTCGCGGTTTAATTACATTTAAAGGTAAGAAAGTGGCTCTTCCTGCTCTCGTTTGCTTCAAATATTGAATGGCTTTCATGGCATTTTGTTCATGATCTACAACAATATGCTGCATAGAAGCGCCTAGAGCCGTTTCAATCGCCGTTTCAACTTCTGAAGGTACCGATAAAAGCTCAGCTACTGCACCTTCAATACCAGTAAGCTTTGTATCTTTCGCTTTTAAAACCTCTTTAACTCCTTGCATGAAACCTGCGTATTCGTCCTGCATCGATTCAAGCATCTCTTTTTTAGATTTGAACTGCTGAATAAACTGATACGCTTGATACAATTTATCTTGAAGTGTTCTTGTTTCCTGATCCTCGATCGATATTTCTGATTTTAATGTTTGATATTCTTCTTGCTTTGTTTTCAATTGCGTTTCAGCTGCTTGATAAGCAGCTTCAGCGTTTCTTCTTGTTTCTTTTAATCTTTCTCTTTGGTCCAGGTATTTAGTATTCTCTTCATCTAAACGAGTGCTCTTTGAGCTCTGCTGTCTAGCCTGATCCTCTAAATAACGTATCTCGTTCTTAATCGTTGTTTGTTCGTTCAAGCGCTCGAAATAATCACTTTTTAATTTTTCTAGTTCTGCTTCAACGTCCATCTCGAGAACAGACAATCGTCCTTCCTCGTCTTTCACTTGCTTTTTTATGCTTTTTAGTTGTTTTTCTTTATCTCGTAATGAGTCTTTTTCAACACTAAGCTGTTTTCCTAATTCTTCCTTTTTTACCTTGTAAAGCTGAATTTGTTCTAAAAGTGCCGTTTTATTTTGATCGTAATTCTTTTTACGTTCTTTTAAAACTTCTTTCTTTCCTTCTAGCTTTTCCAACGTCTCACTCGCTAAAAGAAGGGCATTTTGCAGTTCGTCGATCGATTCATCCATCGCTTGCATATCAAGTCTTGCTCTTTCGATCTTGGTTTCGCCTTGTTTCACTTTTGCTGAAAGAATTGCTTCTTGCTGCTGTAGTTCTGCAACAAGTTCTTTCTGCTTTTCCCATCGAACGTGCAATTCTTCGATCTCTTGAACAAGAACAGCCGTTTCAACGACCTCAAGCTCTTCTTTCTTCTCAAGGTAATCTCTTGCAATGGAATCTTGGATTTTGAGAGGCTCTACTTGACCTTCTAATTCGTGTAGTATATCTTCTACACGATTCAGGTTTTCTTGTGTTTCAGTGAGTTTCGCCTCCGCTTTTTGCTTTCGGGTCTTGTACTTTAAAACACCTGCAGCTTCTTCAAAGATCTTTCTGCGCTCATCAGATTTGCTGCTTAATATTTCTTCTACCCGACCTTGTCCGATTATAGAGAATGCTTCTCGTCCAAGTCCAGAATCCATAAACAGCTCTACTATATCTTTTAAACGACACTGTTGTTTATTGATTAAGTATTCACTGTCTCCTGAACGATACACTCTTCGCGTGATCGATATTTCATTGTAATCAAGCGGCAGATGCTGATCCTCGTTATCTAACGTAAGTGTAACTTCAGCCACATTTAATGGTTTACGGTTATCACTACCTGCGAAGATGATATCTTCCATCTTAGAGCCGCGCAAAGACTTCGCTGACTGTTCACCCAGCACCCAGCGTACAGCATCTGAGATGTTGCTTTTACCACTACCGTTCGGGCCAACAACTGCTGTGACCCCTTGTACAAATTCAACTTGTATCCGCTCTGCAAATGATTTAAATCCTGCTACATCAATTCGTTTGAGGAACATCATTAAATCCCCCTTTACTTCTCACATTATGCTTTCCCGTAACTATAATTTCGGGCGCTCTATTTTTAAATGGCGTATGTATTGTATTCTTTAACCTTTATATTTTATCATAGATTCACTCATCCATAGTCACAAAGATTACAGTGTGCTAAAATGAAATGTGTTTGGACTTAATATATGCATTTTAGTAAAATCTCACATGAAGATATGTGGATAAAAAAGGAGCCCACCATGGACTTGACGACTCAAAATCATGAGAACTTATCATTTATGATCGAAGGATTAAAAAAGAAACTGCAACTAGTTAACAGCGGCCTCATCCAACCAGAAGACTATGAACTCTCAAAGTACGAAGACATTAAAGAACTTTATGATATGGTCATGAAGATGCCATCTTTCAGCATTCGGGACATGGAAGGCATCGTTGAAGAACTCGCTTCCCTTAAAACAAAGTAACAGAAACCCCCTCACACGGCTTATCGCCTAATGTTAAGGGGGTTTTTTGTTTAGCTCTTTTTAGAAACTCTCTCTATCGCTTCTTGTGCCGCATGCTGTTCAGCTTCTTTTTTGGATCTTCCATACCCGATTCCGAAACTCGCTTCATTCAATCTTACCTCAGACACAAACTCTCGATTATGTGCTGGTCCTTTTTCTTGAATGATACGATAGTCGATATGACCTAACCCTTCACGCTGAACGTATTCTTGTAACTGACTTTTAAAATCCATCACATGAGAAAAAGCACCTTCGTTTATTCGTGGTACCACATACTGATTTAAAAACTCTTTTACCTTTTCGAGTCCTTGATCTAGATATAGCGCTCCAATAAATGCTTCAAAAACATCTGCTAAAAGGGCTGGTCTTGATCTTCCTCCAGTATTTTCTTCACCTTTTCCCAATAAAACAAACTCACCAAAGTGTAAGTCGTTTGCAAAAAGAACTAATGATGGCTCACATACGATAGCTGCTCTAAGTTTCGTAAGCTCACCTTCACTCATATTTGCAAATTTGCTGTATAAATATTGAGATATGGTCAATTCAAGAACGGCATCACCTAGAAATTCAAGTCTTTCATTATCCTCAAACGTTCTTCCTCGATGCTCATTCACATATGATGAATGCGTAAATGCCTGAGCTAACAATTTTTCATTCTGAAACTTAATGTTTAAACGCTCTTGTATCGGGGCTACTTTTTGAATGCGCACCTTATCATCCATGCCCTTTTTGGAAGCAGATTTAAACCGATTTTTCACTGTTTTCTTTTGAGTTGAATGTTGTTTTGAACCTTTCATAAACTTCCTCCAAAAATCTCGTAAAAGGGCTATTTTGCTGTTAATTTTTTTCCTGTTAAAAAGGGAAGAAAGCCCCGCTATTTTGCACGGGACTTTATCCGTCTTACACTTATTGTTTGCTGTTTATGTAATTTACAACGTCACCAACAGTTGCAATCTTCTCAGCATCTTCGTCAGAAATTTCTAGTTCGAACTCATCTTCAAGTTCCATTACTAGTTCAACTACATCAAGAGAGTCAGCACCTAGATCTTCTTTAAAGGAAGCTTCAGGCTTAACCTCAGATGCATCAACACCTAAACGGTCCACAACAATCTTTGAAACTCTATCTAAAACATCTGCCATTTTGTGTGTCACCTCCTTTCAATAGTATATTCTTTTTCCCATTAAAAAACTAGAGGGATTTATAGTCATTAAAGGTTCTTTTCTTATGATTTCAACTTTTGATGTACTTCCAAAAAGGCATCATTGAAAAGTTGATTGTAGTGTAAGGTGCGAAAGCCCTGGCTATCAGCGGGACAGGTGAGACACCTAAGGGCGAAATGCCCCTAGATACCTCACCGCACTCCCCTGAAAGCGAGCACCTGAATCGGAAATCAACCACTTCAAGTTCGAAAACAGCCTCATTTAAAGTTTATGTTTACTACATCACCATTCCGCCGTCGACATGGAGTGTTTGGCCAGTGATATATGAACTTGCATCACTCGCTAAGAAAGCTGCTGCCGATGCGATATCATCAGGCTGTCCAAAACGCGCAAGTGGAATGTTTCGAAGCATTTCAGACTTGATTCCTTCTTCTAGTTTACCCGTCATATCCGTCTCGATAAAACCGGGTGCAATCGCATTAACCGTGATTCCTCTTGAAGATAGTTCTTTTGCAGCTGTTTTTGTTAGCCCGATCACGCCTGCTTTTGCAGCTACATAGTTAGCTTGGCCAGCATTACCAGATACACCAACGATTGAAGCAATATTAATAATGCGACCTTTTCTTTGTTTCATCATCTGTCTTGTAACAGCTTTTGTAGTCAGGAATACACCTTTAAGATTTGTATTAATAACCGCATCCCAGTCTTCTTCTTTCATTCTCATCAAAAGGTTATCTCTAGTGATCCCAGCATTATTTACGAGAACGTCAAGACTTCCAAACTCTTCAACAACTGTTTTTACCATATTCGTCACATCTTCTGACGAGGAGATATCCGCTTTAATGGCAAAAGCAGTCCCTCCGTTTTCTTTTATCTCATTCACGACTTCATTAGCCTTAGCTTCACTACCAGAATAATTCACCGCTACTTTAGCGCCGTTTCTTGCAAAATACAAAGCGATCGCTCGTCCAATTCCACGAGATGCACCTGTAACTAAAACTGATTTTTCATTAAGCATCGACAGACTCTCCTTTTAGTTTCTCAACGGCCATGTTAATCGTTTCCAGATCACTTACAGCGATTACGTTAGCTCTTCGATTTACCTTTTTAACTAATCCTGAGAGTACTTTTCCAGGTCCGATCTCTACAAACGTATCAACACCTAAATCCATTAACTCACGAACCGTCTCTTCCCAACGAACTGGTGAATACAGCTGTTCGATCAACTTTCCTTTAATTTCATCACTATCGGTAATAGCTTTCGCCGTTACGTTAGCGATTACAGGTGTTTTTGCTTCATTTATCACAATTTGATTTAAAATTTCGTTGTACTTCTCCGCAGCAGGTTTCATGAGGGAGGAATGAAACGGTCCACTCACCTGAAGTGGAATCACTTTTGCTCCTTCTTCTTTAGCAAGAGCACTAGCTTTTTCAACTCCGCCTACGGTTCCAGAAATAACGATCTGCCCGGGACAATTAAGATTTGCAACTTGCACGCTCTCTTCACTGTTAGAAACTTCTGTAGTTATCGCTTCTAATCGTTCTTGATTAAATCCAATCACAGCAGCCATCGTCCCTACACCTGCAGGAACAGCTTCTTCCATGAGCAACCCTCTATTTCTAACGGCGTAAACAGCATCTTCAAAAGAAAGGCTGCCCGCTGCAACAAGTGCAGAGTACTCACCAAGACTATGCCCAGCCACATAATCCGCTTGAATTCCACGCTCTTTTAACAGTTCGAGAACAGCTGTTGAAACCGTTAATAACGCCGGCTGTGTATTTTCTGTTCTTTTGAGGACATCTTCTGGTCCTTCAAAAATTATATCTGAAAGCTTTATAGAAAGTTTTTCATCAGCTTTGTCAAAAATAGCTTTTGCTGATGCCTCCTGAGATACTAGCTCTTTACCCATTCCTACTACTTGAGAGCCTTGTCCTGGAAAAAGAAAAGCGATTTTCCCCATTTCTTACTCCTCCTTGTTATCTTGGGATTGTACATGATTTTGAATCGTAGGTACCACATTTTTCTCTATCATGCTTTTTGTTTGTCTGATTGCATTCAACATCGCATTGGCATTTGATGAACCATGTGCTTTGATCACAGGTGCTGCTAGTCCGAACAAACCAGCCCCACCATACTCTGTATAGTCAAGTTTATCTTTAATGCCTCTCAATTTAGGTTTTAATACCCCAGCTGCAAGTTTAGAAGTTAAACTTGATGTTAGCTGTTCTTTAATCATTGAAAACATGCTCATAGCTGTACCTTCAATAGATTTAAGAACGAGGTTTCCTGCAAAACCATCACATACTACTACGTCGGCGGCACCCATTAAGAGATCTCTCGCTTCAACATTACCTACAAAATTAATATCAGCTTCCTGTAAGAGTGGAAATGCAGCCTTAGTAAGAGCGTTTCCTTTTTCACTTTCTGTTCCAACGTTTAACAATCCTACACGCGGCTTTTCAACACCTCGAACTTCTCTCCAATACACAGAGCCCATCAATGCATATTGTAAAAGGTGTTCTGGCTTCGCATCCATATTGGCACCTACATCTAAAAACAAAAATCCGTCGCCGTTCAAAGTTGGAAGTGTCGGAGCAAGTGCTGGACGATCAATACCTTTAATACGGCCAACATAAAACAAGCCACTAGCCATCAATGCACCCGTGTTACCCGCTGAAATATAGGCATCCGCTTTTCCTGATTTCACTTCATTCGCCGCGATTACCATCGAGGCATTCTTTTTACGGCGAACAGCTCGAACTGGCTCTTCTGATGTTTCAATCACTTCATCGGTATGAATGATCGTAAACGCGTGCTTTTCAGGCAAATGTTTCAAGATCTGATCCTGATCTCCAACTAATGTAATTGAAAGCTCTGGATATTGCTCTTTAGCTAGCATTGCACCTTTAACGATTTCTTCTGGTGCATTGTCGCCACCCATTGCATCTATTGCGATATTCATGTTGATTTAACTTCCTTCCTTTGGATCTTGTGCAGATCTATACATTGTAAATTCACCTTTGAAGACAGGCTCATTCTCTACATAACTGTTAACATCTACTATGGTTCTCTCTTGACTCGTCTCTATTACTTTGGCTTTTGCAACCACTCTCTCACCTACTCGAACAGGACGAGAAAACCGAATATTAGCTTTTGCAGTTAAAGCCAGTTCATCATTTATAATCGCCACCGCCAGAGAGTTCGCCTGAGCAAAAACGTGATGACCTCTTGCGATCTTATTACGAGAAAAAACATGTTCTTCTTTTATGTCTAATATAGAAATAGCTGATTCATCTAACTGAAGGTCAATGATTTCTCCGATGACCTCTTCAAGCGGCAGTGCTTTTACATCATCCAGTTTTGTTTCAGCCACAGACTTTATTCTTTCCCTAAGCTCTGGAATGGAAAGTTCCAAACGGTCAAGCCTGATCGTCTGAACGCTGACACTGAACTTTTCTGCCAATTCTTCATCTGTTATAAAAGGGGTTGATTTAATCGTTTCCCTTAACAGCTCTTGTCTCTCTTTTTTTGATTTTTTCATAGTTTCTTCCTTCTTCCATACAAAGGTCTCATATATGAGAAAGATAGTGAGTGAAGATGCAGTGCGTAGAAAAGCAGGTAACGCTATTACAGCGTACCTGCCAATTTATCTTTCTGCTATTAAGAGCTGGTACTAATAGTAGTATATAGTATCAATACACTTCTTTCAAGATTAATCTAGTCTTTCTTTATCGAGGACACCTTGTCTTGTTAAAACTTCTCGGATCGATCGATATGTTTCATCTTTCCAAAACTCTTCTGATTGAACAAGTCTAGCCGCATCATTTCTAGCTGTTTCTAAAATTCGATAATCATGCACGAGGTCCGCTACTTTAAAGTTCGGAACACCACTTTGCTTATTTCCGAAAAAATCACCTGGCCCACGAAGCTCGAGGTCTTTTTCTGAAAGCTCGAACCCATTAGTCGTCTCTGTCATAATCCTCATCCGTTCTTGACCTTCTTCAGATTTCGGATCTGCGATGAGTACACAATAGGATTGTTCGCTGCCACGACCTACTCGCCCTCTTAACTGATGAAGTTGAGAAAGTCCGAATCTTTCAGCGTCATATATAACCATGATGGTAGCGTTCGGAACATTTACACCGACCTCTACAACCGTCGTAGACACAAGGATTTGGCAAACATTCGCTGCAAACTTTCTCATCACTTCATCTTTTTCAGTCGAATGCAGTCTTCCGTGCATCAGACCTACTTGATAATTATGAAAGTAAGCACTTAGCTGAGCATGAACGTCTATAGCATTCTGCACATCTATCTTTTCTGATTCTTCGATTAATGGACAGATAACATAAGCTTGTCTGCCAGACTCAATCTCTTTTTTTATAAAATCAAGAACACGGTTTAGCATACCGTGTTTTGCCCAATGTGTGATGATCGGTTTTCTTCCTGCAGGCATTACATCGATCGTAGAAACATCCATGTCACCAAACGCCGATATCGCAAGTGTTCGAGGAATAGGAGTCGCCGTCATAAAGAGAACATCCGGACTCTCACCTTTTTCCCTTAGCACTCTTCTTTGGTTAACACCAAACCGGTGCTGCTCGTCTGTGATCACTAGACCGAGACTATGAAAGTTCACTTCTTCTTGGATGAGGGCGTGTGTACCAACCATAATCTGAATCTCGCCTTGCTGTAAAAGCGCTAATGTTTCCCTACGCATTTTCCCTTTAACAGAAGAAGTTAAAAGAGCTACCTTTATTCCGAACGGAGCAAAAAGCTCTTTTAACGATTGAAAATGCTGTTCAGCAAGGATCTCTGTAGGTACCATCAACGCCCCTTGCCTGTTAGCCGTAACCGCGGCATATAAAGCTACAGCTGCAACTACTGTTTTACCAGAGCCTACATCACCTTGAAGCAACCTGTTCATTCGGCTTGAACCTGATAGATCTCTTAATATTTCTTCTACTACCCTCTGCTGTGCTTCCGTTAACTGAAACGGTAAAGAATGAATAAACGTGTCTATTTGGTTTCGATCAAACTGTAAAGCTGCTCCTTCAGATTGCTGTCTGTTCCATTTTCTAAAAATCTGCATCTTTAGTTGAAAATACAACAACTCTTCATATGCCAGCCTTCTTCTTCCTGCTTTTAATGCTTTAAAATCTTCAGGAAAATGCATCATCCTAAGCGCTGATTCTCGATCTGGAAGTCGATATGATTCCCGAATCTCTTCAGGAAGAGGGTCCTCGATCCCACCAGAAAACTGACGAAATGCGGAATCTATAATCTTACGCATCGTTTTGCCATACAGTGAGCCCTTTACTGAATAGACCGGTTCAATTTTATGATCGTCACTGAATGTTCCAAAATGAACATCACTAACGGTTAACGTCATTTTATTTCGATCCCATTTACCCGTCACCGTAAGCGTCTGACCTAAAGCGATCTGATTCTTAAGGAATGGGCGATTAAAGATCGTAGCTGTAATTAAGTATTTACCGATCAGCATCCTAAAAGTTAAACGTGATTTTTTCTTCGGAAAATAACGCAGAGAAGGTTCAGAATGAACCTTCCCTTCGATCGTTGCTTTTTCATCATGTGCAATTTCCGCGAGATCTTTCTTTTGGTAATCTTCATATCGATAAGGCAGATATTCTAAAAGATCTTCCACAGAATGAATACCCATGCTAGCCAGCTCTTCAGCTTTCTTCTCTCCAATGCCATTTACTGTTGTTATGGATTGATTCAACATCTTTATTTCTCGTTTAGCGGGATGCCAAAGATTTTTGCTTCAAGCTCTCTTCCTGTTGGTGTAGCTGCTAAGCCTCCAAGTGCAGTTTCACGCAGTGCAGACGGCATTGAAAGACCGATCTTGTACATCGCATCGATCACTTCGTCACAAGGAATACGGCTTACGATCCCAGCAAGTGCCATATCAGCCGCTACGATAGCATTGCTTGCACCCATCGCGTTTCGTTTCACACAAGGAACTTCTACTAATCCAGCGACAGGATCACAAACAAGTCCTAGCATGTTCTTTAGTGCGATCGCCATCGCTTCGGCTGATTGCGAAGGTGATCCTCCTGCAAGTTCGACGATCGCCGCTGCTGCCATACCAGTAGCAGAACCCACCTCAGCTTGGCATCCACCGGCTGCTCCAGAAATTGAAGCGTTGTTTGCGACAACAAAACCAAACGCACCTGCAGCAAACAAATACTCAATCATTTGTTCTCGGGTAGGATTTAATTTTTCTTTTAACGCAAACAATGTACCAGGAACGACTCCTGCAGAACCTGCAGTAGGCGTTGCACAAATCGTACCCATTGCCGCGTTCACTTCATTCGTTGCCATGGCTTTGCTTACGGCATCAAGCATAAGTTCGCCTGATAGAGATTTACCAGATTTAATATACGTTTGAAGAAGCTTTCCGTCCCCTCCGGTTAGACCAGAATGTGATTTCACATCTTCTGTAATTCCGCGCATGACGGCTTCTTCCATCACTCTTAAGTTTCGATCCATGAACCCTAGAACTTCTTCTCTAGAACGCCCAGTAAGATCCATTTCTTGCTGTATCATAATCTCTGAGATCTTACAATTTTTCGACTCAGCTAATTCTATTAATTCAGCTACATTACGAAACATACTTCTCACCTCTTAATCGTGTATCTTTACTACTTGTTGAACAATCGGGAGAGAATTTAGTTCGTTAATGATGATCTCATCTGCATTCTGATCGATCTCAATAACCATCAAAGCTTCTTTCCCTTTTTCTTTTCTTGATACTTCCATATGACCAATATTGATCTCGTGCTTAGCTAATATATTTGCCACTCCTGCTATCGCTCCATATTTATCATTATGAACGATCAAAAGAGCTGGGTGATTTCCAGATAAACGCAGTTCAAACCCATTAAGCTCTGTAATCTCAATTTTCCCGCCACCGATCGAAATTCCCACTACTTCAATTTTATCGTCGTCATCCCCAATAATTACACGAGCTGTGTTTGGATGGTCCGTGATAGCATCTTCGGCGGTCATCTTTACTTCGATACCCTCTTGCTTCGCGATTGTAAGCGCATCCACAATTCGAGTATCAAACGTGTCATAATCTAGGATTCCGCCAACGATCGCAACATCCGTTCCGTGACCACGATAGGTTTTTGCAAAAGAGCCATAGAACGATATGGTTGCATATTTAGGTTTCCTTCCGAAAAGACTTCTCGCTACTCGACCGATGCGCGCCGCGCCGGCTGTATGTGAACTAGAAGGCCCAATCATAATGGGACCGATAATATCAAATACACTTTTATATTTCATAACGTTCTCCTTCAAGTTGCGTTTTTTCCCATAAAAATAAGTATTCCCTCTTAACTTTATCATACTTTAAGTTTAAGAGAGAATACTTTTCATTTTTTACTCTACTGATAAGATGAATGAATAGATCGGCTGCTTACCGTTATGAATTTCAGCTTCCGCATCGGGATACTTTTCTTCAATAAATTCAGCAAGTTCCTGTGCCTCTTCCTCAGAGCTATCTTCACCATAGATGATCGTAACGATCTCTGAATCTTCATCGAGCATATTTGAGAGTAGTTCTTTCGTTACTTCTTGTTTGTCTGTCTTAGAAGTTAGAATTTTTCCTTCTGAGATTCCCATAAAGTCACCTTTAGCAATTTCAACACCATCGATAGATGTATCACGAACTGCATAAGTAACTTGGCCTGACTTAACAGAAGTAATGGCTTCGTTCATCTTCTTTTCGTTCTCTGCCATATCAGCAGAAGGATTGAAAGCTAATATAGAAGCGATACCTTGTGGCACTGTTTTTGTGCGGATGATCACAACTTCTTCATCAACAACACTTGCAGCTTGTTCAGATGCCATGATGATATTGCTGTTATTCGGAAGGATGAACACTTTCTCTGCGTTAACCTCAGAAATTGCTTTTACGATATCTTCAGTACTTGGGTTCATCGTTTGTCCACCTTGGATAACTGATGCGCCCATCGATGAAAACATATCTTCGATTCCTTCACCCATTGCAACTGTAACGATTCCGTATTCCTTTTTCTTCTCAGGAGTAGGAATAGATTGTGAGTATGAAGGAATCACTTCATTCTCGCTCTCTAGAATCGCTGAGTGCTGCTCACGCATGTTTTCGATCTTGATGTTGATCAAGCTGCCATAACGATGTGCAAGTGTTAGCATATTACCAGGTTGCTCCGTATGGATGTGAACCTTTACCACGTCTTCATCAGCAACGACTAGTAAGGAATCACCATGTTGACTTAACTCATTACGGAAGTTGATCTCATCGAATGGATTACTTTTTATCTTTTTATCTTCGAACCTTACCATGAACTCTGTACAATATCCGAAATGGATATCTTCCGTCTTCATGTGCATCTGTGCTTTATGATGCTCTGCGTTAACAAGTTCGCCCATCGAAGGAGCGTTAACAGATACTTTCGGCAGCTCTTTGCCTTCAAGTACAGCTAAAAACCCTTCATAAACAGTGACTAACCCTTGTCCACCAGAATCAACAACGCCAACTTCTTTTAGAACCGGAAGTAGATCAGGAGTACGGTTTAAGGAAGCTTTCGATTCTTTAACAAGCTCTTTCATAATGTATAGAATATCGTCTGATTTTTTAGCTTCTTTAACTGCTTTTTTTGCAGCGTCTTTAGCTACAGTTAAAATCGTACCTTCTACTGGTTTCATAACTGCTTTATAAGCAGTTTCTACACCTTTATCAAATGCATTGGCAAATTCAGCAGCGTTAATCGTCTCTTTTCCTTCGATTGATTTAGAGAATCCTCTAAACAACTGTGAAAGAATAACACCAGAGTTTCCACGCGCTCCCATTAATAAGCCTTTAGCAAAAGCACTGGCAACAGCGCCAATTTGACTAGACGTGTTTTTTTCTACTTCTTTTGCACCAGAAGTAATCGTTAAGTTCATGTTCGTTCCTGTATCGCCATCTGGTACAGGGAAAACATTAAGTGCGTCGACCATTGCTGCATTCCGTGTTAAGTTTGAAGCACCCTCGAGTACCATTTTTGAAAACTTTTTTCCATCTAATACTTTTAAAGACACAAAACTTCCTCCTAACTAAGGGGTTGTCACCCTGACACCCTGAACGTAGATATTGACTGAGTCAACCGCCAAACCAAGCATTTGATCCAGGGTATATTTCACTTTGTTCTGAACGTTATGAGCCACTTCAGAAATCTTTGTTCCATAACTAACGATGATGTACATGTCAATATGTACTTCATCCTCTTCTTGTCGAACAACGATCCCTCGGGAGAAATTTTCACGTCCTAAAAGTTCAGTTATTCCATCCTTTAATTGCTTCCTTGATGCCATGCCAACAATTCCGTAACAATCAATTGCTGCTCCACCGGCTATAGTGGCAATTACTTCATTAGAAATATCAATTTGACCATAGGTTGTTTTCATTTCAATGGACATGCTTATATCCCCCTTTAATTTGTTAAATGGCTAACAAATATTTTACTATACATCAGCCTATTTTGAAAGGACTACTACATTTCACACTATGTAAATAGTATTGTCAAGGAAATTTACTTGAAAACCTTTTACGAATATGTTGCATTGCTACTGAAGTCATGCTAATATTATTTAGTATTTAACATACGATTGAATTGATGCAAAGCTTTTTTGCTGTAAAGGAGGTTCACCTACATGGCTCGTAAATGTTTTATTACTGGAAAAGGACCTAAAACTGGTAACAAGCGTTCTCACGCAATGAACAAATCAAAGAAAAGCTGGGGAGCTAACGTCCAAAAGGTTCGTATTCTTGTGGACGGAAAGCCTAAACGCGTATACGTATCTGCTCGTGCCCTTAAATCTGGCAAAGTTGAACGTGTATAAATAAAAACAGCAGCAACCGCTGCTGTTTTTTTCTTTGCCCAAAAAGCTCTTTGATGACCAAAATAGATTCAAGCGGACAGTATTTTTAAAAAAGTCGACAGTAAAAAGCTGAAAGCGGACAGTATTTTCTTTAAACTGGACAGTAAATCATCCAACCTGGAGCGGAAAGCAACTACTTTCATAGAACCACTCATAAAAAACAAACAAAAAAAGCGCACAGGCGCTTTTTTTGTTTGTTATCCTTTTTTGAAAGAACCTAAGACGGCACGTACGAAGCCTCCCAAAAATTTAGGAAGTTTAATGGTATAAAATTTCATCTTACCCCTCCTCCAGGCCCATAAAAAATGATAAGAGCTAAACAATAAATACTTTATTCCCCTTTTTATAAAAAGGTGCTTTGGGGCCTGTATTCCGTGATTTTTTAATCACGGCTCTTTACCATCAATATTATGCCGGAGTCAAAAGAATAAGTACCACTTTTATTTACAAGCTCATTGGAAACACATAACGATGAACCAGCCTGAAGTTTAGCTTGGTCTAACGGGTATTTAAATCCCTCTAAGGTGATGCCTGTTACTTCTTCACTTTGAGCCAGAAATGAGATATATGAGTATCTGTGATCTTGCTCAATTTCATAACATCCAGGTAGATGAAGTGAGATCTCATTCCTTGTATCCTTAATCCTTACATCTGCATGATTATTCCGACTTTTAAATAAAAGTTGGATGTTCATCAGTTCGTGATCTAACCTTCCACCAGTGGCACCGAATATGAGTATTTGTTCTGGATTCTGTTTCAACGCCCACTCTAATGCGATCTCCATGTCAGTGGAATCTTTTTCTGATCGGTATTGATTCACTTTTATCGAAGAGTTCATTATACTTCTTCTCTCATCATCTGAAACAGAATCAAAGTCACCAAATGCATACAGTGGAAAGATATCATTTCTCAATAAAAAGAGGGTTCCTCTATCGACACCGATCCAAATATGATCAGATGATAGATCATATGGCTTCAAATCAGGAATCAAATGCTCCGGACCTCCTGCAACTATGCTTATCTTCATGCTGCTTGATGGCGACCGTTATGAGCAGCGTGCAGTAGTTTAGGAGCTGTGTTTGTTAGTAGTATAACGACTAGAGCAGTAATCCCGAAAATAACGACCATGAACGACCCGTTGTATAAGAACGAATAGAGCCATATGTTCATCTCTTCTGCTAGATCACTAAAGAATATAACCCCTGATAATACATGTGAGATCGTTCTTAACAAGCAACCTACGAAAATTCCTATAACCATCAAGAACGTTCTCTTGCTGGCACCTTGAGTGATAGACGGTGCAAATGCCCCCGCAACGCCCGCTAGAGCGAACGCTAACGGATAGTCTAAGATCATCTGTGCTGGATGAATAACGTAAGGATTCACAAGAAGCTGAAGCAGTCCTACAGCTAAGCCTGTAAGCACCCCTGCCTTTAGCCCTCTTCTAAAAGCCATTAAAAAGATTGGAACCATCTCTAACGAAACAGAACCACCTTGTGGCCAAGGACCAGCAAATTTAATTAAACCTAAAATCAATGATAAAGCAGACATGATAGCGATTTCTGTTAATAATGATATGTTGTTTGTTTTCATACATGATAACCCCCTATTTTCTATGCTAAAAGAAAAACAAAAAAAGCAACCGGCATGTGAGCTCGGTTGCTTTTTAGATATACATTCAAAAAGTCATACGACTCCACATCCCTACGCAGGTATGATCCAGCTTCAGGTTCAAAGGGTCGGGAGAACACTCCCCTCTCAGCCCTTTAAAGGACTCCCCCTGTGGTTGCTTATTTAATTTTCTTTAATCAATTATACACCACGAATGGCTTTTATTGCATCCTTTAAATCTTTCTTCCCATAAATGGCAGAACCAGCAACTAATACATTCGCACCAGCTTCCACACAAAGACGAGCTGTTTCTGGATTTACGCCGCCATCAACTTCAATCTCAACGTTCAATCCTTGTGTTTGTACGAGATCGGACACTTCTTTGATCTTGGGCACTACGCTCTCTATGAACGCTTGTCCACCAAAACCAGGATTAACAGTCATTAGCAATACAAGGTCAACATCTTGTATTATGTGTTTGATAGAATCGACTGGTGTTGCTGGATTAATCACCACACCCGCTTTTACACCTTGTTGTTTAATAAGTTGAACCGTCCGATGTAGATGAGGTGATGCTTCAACATGCACAGAAATAATATCAGCACCTGCTTTTGCAAACTCTTCAATGTATCGATCTGGATTTTCAATCATGAGATGTACATCTAACGGAAGTTTTGTAACAGGTCGGATCGCTTGAACAACAAGTGGCCCAATCGTGATGTTTGGTACGAAATGGCCATCCATCACATCAACATGAATATAATCAGCACCCGCTTCTTCTACAGCTTTTATATCATCGCCTAACCTTGAGAAGTCAGCCGACAGAATAGATGGAGCTATTTTAATCATCAGTACCTCCGTTTTTGATCTTTAATTTCTTGTAAAAAACTTACGTAATGGTCGTAGCGGAACTTTGGAACGACTCCGTCATCTACCCCTTTTTTAACTGCACATTTCGGTTCAGACGTATGTGAGCACCCTCTAAATTTGCAATCGCCCCGAAGCTCGTCCATTTCTGGGAAGTACATCGATAAGTCTTCCGCTTCAATATTTAAGAAATCTAGCGAGCTGAACCCAGGCGTGTCAGCAACTAAGCCATTACCAAAGAGAATGAGTTCCACATGACGAGTCGTGTGCTTCCCTCGGCCTAAATGGCTTGAAATCTCATTTGTCTCAAGCATAAGCTCTGGATTGATCGCATTCAAAAGGGAAGATTTACCAACTCCGGACTGCCCTGCAAACACGGTAACTTTATCTTTGAAAAGTGGATAGAACATTTCAAGACTATCATCTGTTTTCGTCGAAGTTGGAATGACTTCGTAACCTAATGTTTTGTACGCCTCTATATAATGGTTGATTTCCTCGATCTCTTCAGGTTTCTGTATAAGATCCATTTTTGAGATACAAATAACAGGTAAGATATCGTTCGCTTCAATATGAACAAGGAAGCGGTCTAATAAAAGCGTGCTAAAATCTGGTTCAGTAGCTGAAAAAACTAGAATGGCTTGATCCACGTTCGCGATAGGAGGACGAACTAGCTCGTTTTTGCGTTCCTTCACATCAAGAATGTATCCATCTGTAATGTTGCTTGACTCGTATTCTACCCAGTCCCCTACCAATGGATTTACTTTCTTTTTGCGAAAATTACCTCTTCCTCTGCATTGGAAAACTTCAGCCTTACCATTTTCCTTAACGTAATAAAAACCAGCGAGCGCTTTAACAATTCTTCCTTCAGGCATGCTTAATCACCATCGTCCCCTTCCTCATCATCATTATTATCATTACTCATTCTTGCGTTAGCACTTTTAGCATCATCATAGTTTATCGTCTCCGATTCCTCTTCTTTTCCGTTGATATATACAACGTAAGAAGCAGAACCTCCCTCAGCGATCGTCAGAGGCAGCTGATATTTCTTTTTGTCTGTAATCTGTTCTTCAACAAAAACTTCATTTGAAGCGTTTTTATCGGAATATACAATCCTTACTGTAACTGGTTCTCTTCTGTCCTTCTTATCTAGCTTAACTTCGATATCCTTTGTCACTGTACGGTCTTCGGCGGGTGGTTCCTCTTCAGCAGGAGGCTCTTCTGACTCTTCTGGGCCATCAGAAAGAACGACAGAGATCGTTGCTCCTTTTTCTACTTGCGTAAAAGGAGATGGCTCTTGTGAGATCACTCTTCCTTTTTCGACCGTATCAGAAAACTCTTTTGAAAATTCAACGGTAAGACCAGCATTCTTAGCAAACGTATTTACATCTTGTTCTGTCGCACCTATTAAGTTTTCAACTTGAACGGTTGGTGTTCCAGAACTAACTGTTAGTGTAACTTCAGTTTCTGCAGGTGTTACTTTTTCATCACGATCAGGACTTTGTTCGAGCACAGTACCTTCTGGCTCTGTGTCTGATTCTTCATAGTCGATATTGATCTGTGAGAAGCCATCTTCTTTCAAACGTTCTTTCGCATCTTCTATATTATAGCCTTCTACATCAGGCATATTTTCCTTTTCAGGTCCTTTTGATACGAATAACGTAACGATTGCTTGCTGTTTCACTTTTGTTCCTGGAGATGGATCTTGCCTTACTACAAGACCTTCTTCAATCTCGGGATCAAATACTTCCTGCCGTTTCACTTCAAGCCCTTCGGCTCTCAAGCTATCAAAAGCATCTACATATTCTTCTCCCGCTACATCTGGAACACTGACTTCTTCAACATAAAAAATAGAAGGCATCATCGTGAAAGCAGCTATTCCCGCACCGCCTAACAAAAGAAGTGATATAAGTAAAATAAGCCACCAGTTTCTTTTCTTCTTAGGTTTTTCGGGCTTTTTCTCTTTTTCTTTTTCTCTTTCTTCTTCTGCTTTCTTCACAGGTGTTTCGATTGGTGGCACGACTATAGGAGGAATGTACTTTGTTTTCTCATCTTCCTCGTTTTCTTCGTTCCACTTTTGTTCATACATACGGTCTGGATCTAACGCTGAACTCATATCCCTCAACAGTTCATCAGCACTGTCATATCTTCTTAAAGGATTTTTCGCCAACGACTTTAAAACAATATTCTCCACACTCTGTGGGATTTCAGGATTCAATCTTCGTGGTTCGATCACGTTTTCTTGGAGATGTTTTAAAGCAACCGACACCGGCGAATCTCCAACGAACGGAACTCTCCCTGTAACCATTTCATAGAGTACTGCTCCGAAAGAATAGATATCAGATTTTGCGTTCGCGATACCGCCTCTTGCTTGTTCAGGCGAAAAGTAGTGAACAGATCCAAGAATAGAGTTTGTATGCGTGATCGTTGCTGAAGTAATAGCGAGCGCAATTCCAAAGTCTGTTAACTTTGCTGTACCGTTATCAGTAATTAATATATTATGCGGTTTAATATCGCGATGAATGATTCCATGATCATGAGCGACCGCCATACCTGAAACGATCTGCTTCATAATATGCAGAGATTCTTCTACCGAGATCTTGCCATGTTCTTTTATGTATTGCTTTAGTGTTTTTCCCTGCACATATTCCATCACGATAAAATAGATCTCTTCATCTTCTCCAACATCATAGATACTCACAATGTTCGGATGGTTAAGACTCGTTGCTGATTCAGCTTCTCTTTTAAATCGTCTGATGAAATCTTCGTCCTTATTAAACTCAGATCGTAGAACCTTTACTGCTACATCTCTATCTAATATTAAATCTTTTGCTCTATAAACGATGGCCATTCCGCCGTCACCGATAACTTCTAAAAGCTTGTAGCGGCCACTGACTCTTTTTCCTATCATGTTATTGCTTCCCCTTTTGTTTCTGTGTCAGAACTGTTCTGTATAAGGATAGCAGTAATGTTATCTTCTCCACCGGCATCTTTTGCCCAAGTGATCAATCGTTCTACCTTCTCGGTAACGGATTCCATTTGATCTTCAAACACTTCTTGAAGACGTTTAGAAGATACTTTATCTGATAGACCGTCCGAACAAAGCAAAAGATAGTCACCGTTGTGCCAAGTGATCGTATTAAACTCAGCTTCTACGGTTTCATCAGTACCGACAGCTTTCATGATCATGTTTCTTCTTGGATGAATCTCTGCCTCATCCTCTGTAATCTGACCAGATTTCACTAGCTCTTGGACTAGTGAATGATCATCCGTTACTCTTTTCAGTTCCCCATTCGAATACAGATAACATCGGCTGTCACCGATATGTGCGACTGTAATTTCTTTATTCGTACCTAAAGCAGCCACAACCGTAGTTCCCATACCTCTAGTTTCAGGATTCTCCTGAGAAAAATCAAAGATATGTTTATTCGTATCTTTTAAAACGTTCTGGATCCAGTCTTTCACGTTTTCCATGTTTTCTTCAAATTGAGACCATGCATCTTTCATCACTTTAAGGGCTTCTTGGCTAGCGATATCTCCTGCTTTATGTCCACCCATTCCATCTGCGATAACTGCAAGAAAGTGTTCACCCTTTGTGAACACTTCCCCGCTGTCTTCATTATGCTTCCTTACCATTCCAACGTCTGTTTGAAAGGCAATTTGCATCTTCCCGTCACCTCGTCTCTTCTTTACGTTCCTTCGCACGCAGCTGACCGCATGCAGCATCAATGTCATGTCCTTGTTCTCTTCTGATGGTGGCATTAATGCCTCTGGAGGTTAACGTCTCTAAGAACTTGAAAATTTGTGTTTTCGGTGTTCGGACATAGTCTCTTTCTGGTACATAGTTTACTGGGATAAGATTTACGTGACACTTAATATCTTTGATTAAGTCTGCTAGCTCGTTCGCGTGTTCTACGGAATCGTTAACTTTACCGAACAGACCATATTCAAACGTCACACGGCGTCCCGTCTTTTTAATGTAATAACGAATAGAATCCATCAATTCGTTTAACGGATACATTCTGTTTACTGGCATCAATCGGCTTCTCGTCTCTGTGTTCGCCGCATGCAGGGAGATTGCAAAATTGATCTGCATGCCCTCGTCCGCAAATTTGTAGATGTAAGGTACAACACCACTCGTGGAGATCGTAATATGGCGAGCTCCGATATTAAGGCCTTGATCGTGGTTGATAATCTTCAGAAACGACATGAGCCCTTCATAGTTATCAAAAGGCTCACCGATACCCATAACAACTACTGAACTTACTCTTTCTTCTGTTTCATCTAGCGCGCGTTGAACTTGAAGCACTTGAGCTACGATCTCACCAGCTAGAAGATTACGTTTAAGTCCGCCTAATGTGGAAGCACAGAACGTACAACCTAAGCGGCATCCTACTTGAGTAGTTACACAAATACTATTTCCATATTCATGTCTCATAAGAACCGTTTCGATCGAATAACCGTCTTGAAGCTCGAATAAAAACTTAATCGTGCCGTCCGAAGACTCCTGACGTACGACTTCTTTTAATGGTTTGATATAAAAGTCTTTCTCGAGCTTTTCACGAAGACCTAAAGGAAGGTTCGTCATTTCCTCAAAAGAAGACACACGTTTTTTATACAGCCATTCAAAGATCTGTTTTCCTCTGAACTTTGGTTCTCTTATATCAGTAAGCCACGCTTCTAACTCATGAAGTTCTAAAGAAAAGATAGAAGGTTTAATATTTGGTTTTGTTTGTTTCTCTGTTAAAGGTTTAAGCATGTTTCTCACCACCTGTTGTCTTTTTTCTGTATGCTGCTATATAGAATCCGTCACTATTAAAATAATGAGGCATGATCTGAATATCTGATCTACCATCTATTATATAGGATTTTATGTTATTCGGCATTTTTTCCGCAAATTGGGAATCCCACTCGAATTCTGGATGGTTTGATAAGAACCAATCTGCAACGTTATCGTTTTCTTCTTTATCAACTGTACACGTACTGTATACGAGCAGTCCGCCATCTTTGACCATATCTGAAGCAGCGTGCAAAATATCTCTTTGAATGTTCGTCAATCTTGTCACATCTTCTTCTGTTTTAGACCATTTCAGATCAGGCTTTTTACGAATAACTCCGAAACCGCTGCAAGGCGCATCTACGAGAACTCTATCAAATGTTCCTGTTTCATACTGATCAGATACTTTTCGTGCATCTAACACGGATGCTTCAATATTTTCAAGTCCAAGACGTTCTGCTTGTCTTTTGATCAAGTCAATCTTATGAGAATGAAGGTCTAATGAAACTACCTTTCCTTCTCCTTGCATCAGTTCTGCCATATGAGTTGACTTCCCACCTGGCGCGGCGCAAGTATCAAGAATCGTTTCTCCAGAAACAGGATCAACAGCCCGTGCCACTAACATTGAACTTTCGTCTTGGATTGTTACAAGACCTTGTTTATAAACATCAGTTGCTGGAAGATAGCCTTCTTTAATGATGATACCTTCAGGAGACAATTCTCCTTCTTCAGCTACAATTCCTTCTTCTAAGAGAAGCTCCAAAACGTCTTTTCTATTGCTTTTCTTCGTGTTCACCCTTGCAGTCACAGGAGAAGCTAATAAGTTAGATTGTGCCATCTTCTCCGCATCTTCTAGTCCGAACTGATCTCTCCAGCGGTCAAACAACCATTGAGGCATACTATAAGAAAGAGCTTCTTTTTCCGCACCTTCTGAAGCTTTCTTATCCATGGCTTCTGTTCCTTCTCGCTGAAGTTTACGTAAGATACCGTTTACTAGACCGGCTAGTCCTTGGTTTCCTCGTTCTTTCGTTATCTCTACAGCCTCATGAATGATCGCATGATCAGGAACTCTATCTAAATATAGCATCTGAAAAATAGATAGCCTCAGTAAAGAAAGAACCCAACGGTCTTTTTTCTTGATCGGTTTGTTCAACAATTGATCCAAATAAAAATCAATCGTGTTTTTTCGTTGTATCGTTCCGTACACGATGTTTGTTAAGAGTGCTTTATCAACACTCTTCAAATTCGAGTTCTGCAATGTTTGATTCAGTTGTAAATTACTATAAGCCTGGTTCTGTTCTATTTTAAGTAAAACGTCCAGGGCAATCGCTCTAATGTTGTTATCCAACTCTACTCACCTAATCTCAAGCCTTTTGAAACGCTTGCTCCTTTAAGATAATCACTTGCTAACATTCTCTTTTTCCCAGAGGGCTGCAAATCTGTAATGATAATGCTTGTTTTGTTTCCTGTTGCGACCTGAAGACCTTTTTCGTGAACACCGATTACAGTCCCAGGCTCACCATCAGTACTTGTTTCTTTCTTTTCACCCCACCATACTTTAAGTGGCTGTCCGTTCAAATACGTATAAGCAACCGGCCATGGATGTAGCCCGCGAATGTGGTTATAAATTTCTTCACCTGACAATGTCCAATCAATCTTCTCTTGATCTCGCGTGATGTTCCATGCAAATGTAACTTCCTCAGCCACTTGTGGCACAGGGGTTAGTTTTCCTTCAACAAGTTGAGGAATGGTTTCAGACAATAACTTTGCACCGGCTGCACTCAACTTATCGTGCATCGAACCAACGTGATCATTTTCTTCGATTTCAACTTCAACTTGGGTAAGTATATCACCTGCATCTAATTTTTCAACCATATACATGATCGTGATCCCCGTCTTGGCGTTTCCGTCCATGATACTTTTGTGGATCGGAGCACCTCCACGATACTTCGGAAGCAATGATGCATGAACATTGATACATCCATGCTGAGGTGTTTCAAGAATCGCTTTTGGTAAAATCTGTCCATATGCTGCTGTGACGATTAAATCTGGCTGAAGGGCGATGATGTCTTCATAGTCTTCTCGCAGTTTAATAGGCTGATACACAGAAATTCCATGTTTTAAAGCTTCCTCTTTAACTGGAGTCTGCTTGATCTCTTTTTTTCTGCCAACTGGCTTGTCAGGTTGTGTGACAACACCAACGACATTGTAGCCATCTTCAACGAGTTGGCGAAGAACGGGTACGGAAAAATCAGGTGTTCCCATAAATAATACTTTCATGTTTTATCCCTCCAGTTCTTCCGTCTCGTAATATTCAATTACTTTTGATGTGAACAAGATACCATGCAGATGATCGATTTCATGTTGGATGGCACGAGCAAGAAAATCATTTGCTTTTAATGTAAACTCTTTTCCGTTTACGTCTTGAGCTGTAACGCTAACTTCATAAGGACGTTCGACTTCACCAAATAATCCCGGGAAACTTAAACAGCCTTCAGGCCCACTTTGGCGCCCAGAAGCTTTTTTTATAACCGGGTTTATCAGAACTAGCTGACCCGTGTCATCTCCGATATCTACAACTGCGATCTGTTCTGCAATGCCAACCTGAGGTGCAGCGAGTCCAACTCCTTCTGCCTCATACATCGTCTCGAACATATCTTTAACTAACTTTTTTAAATTTTTATCGAATGTTTTAACTGGTTCACATTCTGTTTCTAACACTGGATGTGGATGTTCTACAATTTTAAGAATGGTCATTTTGTATCTCCTTAACTAGCTACATAAGTGTTTGGGCGTTTAAATCACCCGTTATCTGAAGATCTTTATTCTCTTTATCGTTTTGGAAATGAGCAATAATCTCTTCAAACCAGGTTCTTAGCTCCGGCTCATTTTTGTATTTTATCATGACCTGATAGCGATATCTATCCTTCACACGTGCAATGGGTGAAGTTACAGGTCCAAGAAGTAGACTATCCGGTGATAACCTCTTCGATAGGTAGGTTGCTGCTTTCTCGCTCGCTTCAACCACTTGCATGAGATCGAGATGACTGAACGTTAACAAACCTAAATAATAAAAGGGTGGATATTGATGAAGTTTTCGGGTTTGCATCTCTTGATTATAAAAGGAGTGAAAATCGTGCTTGGATGCTAATTGAATGCTGTAATGCTGAGTATCGTATCCTTGTACAATAACCTTTCCCTCTAGTTCGTGTCTGCCTGCACGGCCACTAACTTGCGTAAGAAGCTGGAAGGTTTTTTCTGAAGCTCTAAAGTCGGGTAGATGAAGCATCGTATCAGCAGCCAAAACGCCTACCAATGTTACTTTTGGAAAATCCAGCCCTTTTGCGATCATCTGTGTCCCGAGCAGGATATCAGCTTCACCGTTTTCAAATGCCGTTAAGAGCTTTTCGTGACTGCCTTTCTTTGAAGTCGTATCAACGTCCATACGAATCACACGTGCTTCAGGAAGGACTTTAGCAAGTTCTTCTTCAACTTTCTGAGTACCAGTTCCAAAAAAACGGATATGTTCGGAAGTACAACTCGGACAAACAGAAGGTGTACTCTCTTTATAACCGCAATAGTGGCATTTTAATTCACCAAGACGCTTATGGTAGGTTAAAGAAATGTCACAGTGAGGACATTGTGCTACATAGCCACAATCTCTGCAAAGAATAAAAGAAGCATAGCCTCTTCTGTTCAAGAACAAGACCGACTGTTCTCCTTTTTGAAGTCCGCTCTTCAGCTTGTCCATCAGAGCTAGGGAAAACATAGAGCGGTTCCCGTTCTTCAGTTCCTCTCTCATATCTACTATGGTGACTTCTGGCATCGGATTAGCATGTACGCGGTTAGCTAGCTCTGCTAATTGATACCTTCCTTTTTGCGCTCTTGCATATGTCTCAAGTGCCGGTGTCGCACTTCCAAGGACGATTGGACATGAATGGTAGTTCCCCCTCCATATCGCCACATCTCGTGCATGATAGCGCGGGTGATCTTCTTGTTTATAACTTGTTTCGTGCTCCTCATCTATAATGACGATTCCTAAGTTTTGGAACGGAGCGAAGATCGCGGAACGCGCTCCTACAACGACGGAAACTTCTTTTCTAAGAATCTTTCGCCATTCATCATATTTTTCTCCTATCGATAATCCACTATGAAGTACCGCAACTGCACTACCGAAACGACCTTTAAAGCGGTTTACCATCTGCGGGGTGAGCGAGATCTCAGGTACGAGTACGATAGCTTCTTTTCCTTTATCCAATACATTTTGGATGGACTGCAGATAGATCTCTGTTTTCCCGCTTCCTGTGACACCATGGAGAAGTACCGTTTCGTGTATATTGTTCTCGATAGAATGCAGAATCGGTTTGATCGCACTTTCTTGATTTTCTGTTAACGCAAGAGGCTGTGTTCGTTTCATCGTACGACCTTGGAACGGGTCACGATAGATCTCTTTTTCTTCTATAAGTAGAATACCTTTTTTAGATAGTGTTTGTGCTGTTGAGAGAGTAGCTCCTGTTTCCTTTAAAATTTCCTGCAACACGTACTCTCCATCTGGCCGATGTAAGAGTTCTATAAGAATCGCCTTTTGTTTCTCAGCATTCTTATTTAAATTTCGAATCAGTTCTTCTGCTAAAGCCCGGTCTGTAACAGAAACGAATTTTTTCTTCTTTTTATTCGCTTTATTTTTCACTTTATAAACAACATCTAGAATTCCTTCTTTCGCCAAAGACTGCAAGAGTGGTAACAGATCAGGATTTGATTTTGTCACATCACTTACAGTAATCTCGTTGTTGACTGAAAGAAGGGGACGTATCGAATCAGGTAGTTTATCAGATCTCATCACTTGAAATGACTTTTCATAAGTAGCTTTCATTGCAGCTGGCAACATGGCTTGATAAGCCGTAATGTAAAAACTAAGTGTATTCTCAGCCAGCCACCTTCCTAACTCGATCAGTTCGGACGTTAACACAGGCAATGGGTCCAGAATCTCCGTTATATTTTTCATTCCTTTTACCGTAGAAGTTGATTTTATCTCTAAGATAAAACCTTGAAGCTTTCTCGGCCCAAACGGAACGATAACACGCATCCCAGGTTCAGCCCAACCTTCCCAAACTGCTGGAATCTTATAGTCAAAAGTTTTGTTTACACTTCCTGAAGGAACATCAACTACGACTGCCGCGATCATCTTTTCATCAATTCCATAACTTCTACTAATATTTCATGTGCTGCATCTTCCTTTGACAGAATCGGCAGTACCTTCTTAGTTCCATCTTTTTTTATCATCATGATCTCGTTCGTGTCGCTCCCAAAACCTGATCCTTCTTTTAATACATCATTCCCTACAACCATATCTAGGTTTTTTCGAATCATCTTATCTTTTGCGTAGTTCTCAAGATTTTCTGTCTCTGCCGCAAATCCAACTAAAACTTGATGTTCTTTTTTCTCACCAAGAGATTGCAGGATATCAATCGTCTTTTTCATCTCGATCGTCCAAAGATCGTTTTTCTTCTTGAATTTCTTTGAATGAACCGTGACAGGTGTATAATCTGCTACCGCTGCACATTTAATAACAACATCTTGTTCATGAAAACGAGACATTGTTGCTTCAAACATATCTTTAGTGGAAACGATTTTTTCAATAGTAATGCCTTGAGGTTCTGGTAATGCGGTTGGTCCTGTAACAAGAGTCACATCTGCACCTAGTTTTTTTGCAACTGACGCAATCGCATATCCCATCTTGCCTGAAGAGTGGTTTGTAAAGTAACGAACAGGATCCAGTTCCTCTCTAGTTGGACCAGCTGTTACAAGTATTTTCTTCCCAGCAAACGGCTTATCTCCATCCTTATTCTCATTAAAATAAGCATGAACAGATTCTATTAATTCTTCAGGTTCAGCAAGTCTTCCTTTACCGATCCATCCACATGCTAAAAGTCCTTCGTTCGGTTCTATGAAACGCCAACCGAATGAAGCTAACGTTTCCATGTTCTTCTTAACTGCAGGATGATTGAACATATTTACATTCATTGCAGGTGCGATCAGTACGTCTGCTTTTGTAGCGAGCAGTGTTGTTGTGAGCATGTCATCTGCAATTCCGTTAGCAAGTTTGCCGATAGAGTTTGCAGTCGCCGGTGCGATCAAAACAAGATCCGCCCAGTCTGCAATGTCAATATGACTAACAACTGCAGGATTTTTTTCTTCAAACGTATCTGTATAAACTTCTTCTCTTGTCAGCGTTTGAAAGGTAAGTGGTGTAATGAACTTTTGTGCAGATTGAGTCAGGATCACTTTTACTTCGAATCCGTTTTGATATAATCTACTTGCTACTGTTGCCGCCTTATATGCAGCTATTCCGCCTGAAACAGCAAGCAATATTCTCTTCTTTTCCATAATAAACCCCTTCCGCCGCTCTTGACTTATACATGCTAACTCTATTTTACAGCATTTATATGTATTAAAAAATTGATTGAAATCTATTCAGAACAAAAAAATAACAACCTTTAGTCAAGGTTGTATATTTTTTCGCTGTTCTATTAATCTTCTGGTGTTTCTCCGACTTTCATTAGTACACCGGATTGAATTTCTTCAAGTGCTTTACCGACAAACTTGTGTGATACAGGTTTTGCGATCTGCTGATTATCATATTGTTGAATTTCTCTAGCGCGCTTTGAGCTAAGAGTAACTAGTGAGTATTTTGAATCAATCTTTTCCATAAGAGAATCGATGGATGGATATAGCATTATTGGTCATCTCCTAAAATTTTTTCGTATTTTGGACGAACTCGATCCACGCGGCAATGCTCCGTGGTAATGATTGCTTTGATTCGATTGCAAGCAGCTTCGATCTCATCATTCACTACAGAATAATCATAGTGTCTCATGAGTTCAATTTCTTCCTTGGCTACGGACATGCGGTTGTTGATCAAATCTTCCGTCTCTGTACCGCGTCCAACAATACGACTTCTTAATTCGTCCAGACTTGGCGGTGTTAAAAAGATGAAAACACCTTCTGGAAATATGTTTTTCACTTGAAGCGCACCTTGTACTTCGATCTCTAGAATAACATCTTTTCCTTCGTCAAGCGTACTATTCACATATTCAATCGGTGTCCCATAATAGTTGCCAACATATTCTGCCCATTCGAGCAGCTGTTTATTTTCAATCATATCAAGGAACTCTTCTTTTGTTTTAAAGAAGTATTCTACCCCATGCCGTTCGCCTTCACGCGGCTTTCTTGTCGTTGCTGAAACGGAATATTGAATGTCCAGCTTTTGTTCACGAAGCGCTTTACACACAGTTCCTTTTCCAACACCTGACGGACCGGAAAGAACAAACAGAATGCCTCTTTCTTTTTCCATAAAAACCTCCACAACCTAACTTTCTTCTGAGCCCTCATCAACCGACATCAGTCTGTGAGCTACTGTTTCAGGCTGAACAGCTGACAAGATAACATGATCACTGTCAGTCACAACAACCGCTCGCGTTCTGCGGCCATATGTAGCATCAATCAGCATGTTTTTCTCTCGTGCTACCGTGATTAATCGTTTTATCGGTGCAGATTCAGGACTGACTACCGCAATAATTCGGTGAGCAGCAACAATATTTCCGTACCCAATATTAATTAATTTCATCTCTAAACGCCCCTAACCTGCTACTATTCTAGCCAAATGGAATAACGGGTCATACGCTAATTGTACGATATTGTGAAAAACTGTACACATGTTCTTATATTTTAGCACATAAATCCTGAAATCTAAACTAATTTCCCTATTTTTAAGGAAATAGCGTAAAAAAGTTGCTAGCGAGATCTTCGACCATGTTCAGCTTTGAATTTTGGGCAGAGTTTTAGAATTGCTCATAAAAGTCTAGAACGCTCGTCAAGCGTGTTTCACAGTCGCTGGACGAACGCATAAACCTCTTGTCGTGCTAAAATAATAAAAGCTGGTACCCGAACATACGGGAGCCAGCTTTATTTGTTTATCTTGCCTCTTTTTTAAATAACTGAAAGCCTGCTAGAGCAAATGTTGGAATAGAAGCCATGCCAAGAACGAGCAGCCATTGTCTTATAGAGAGCGGCACCGTATGGAAAATATCTTGCAATGGTTCTACGTACATGACCACTAGCAATAATAAAATAGATGAAATAACTGCAAGGACTAGGTAGCCGTTCTGAAACGGATTTCTATGGAAAACAGAACGCTCACTTCTGCAATCAAACACGTGGATCAACTGTGCCATAACAAGTGTTGCAAAAGCTACGGATTGCGCGACGATCAGTTGATCTGGATTTTCTTTTAAGGTAACCCAGAAAGCAAGTATTGTCGCCCCACCGATCAAGAATCCCCTTGAAACGATCTTCCATCCTAGCCCTCTGGAGAACACTCCTTCTTTCGCTTGCCTTGGTTTTCTTCTCATAACATCTTCTTCTGCCTGGTCAACACCTAATGCCATTGCAGGCAAACCATCTGTCACTAAGTTCACCCAAAGAATCTGAATCGGAACTAATGGAAGGGGTAAACCCATGATCATCGCAAAAAGCATAACCAAAATCTCACCTACATTGGATGCTAGAAGATAACGAATAAACTTTCTAATATTTTCATAGATGTTTCTTCCTTCTTCAATCGCTGAACGAATCGTAGCAAAGTTGTCATCACCAAGCACAAGAGAGGAAGCTTCCTTCGCAACGTCTGTTCCTGTTATCCCCATCGCAATACCAATATTTGCTGACTTAATGGCTGGCGCGTCATTTACTCCGTCACCTGTCATCGCAACAACATGGCCTCTTCGCTGAAGAGACTTTACGATTTTCAACTTGTGCTCTGGAGAAACTCGCGCGTATACGTACACATCTTCTGATACTTCGTCCAATTCATCGTCACTTAATTGAGCGAGCTCAGCACCTTCCATCACTCTTCCACCGTTAGGTAACATGTTTAGTTTTTTTGCGATACTTGCTGCTGTCACAACATGGTCTCCCGTAATCATGACGGTTTTGATACCAGCAGTCTGACAATCTCTGATACTTTCTTCAACTTCAGGACGAGGAGGATCCATCATTCCCTGTAATCCAATAAACGTTAGACTTCTTTCTGCAAAAGAAGCTTGTGAGTAGTGCTCTCCTTCTTTTAAAGGACGAATCGCAACCGCAATGGTCCGCAGTGCTTGACTGCCGAGTGCATAGATGGCTTCTTTTATTCTTTCTTTATGTGCTTGTTTGATCAATTGTTTTTTATCATCCCACACAATATAATCACTTTTCTCGAGTAATACGTCTGGTGCCCCTTTTACTACTAGCATGTGATTTCCTTCAGTATCGCGTACAACAACACTCATCATTTTACGGGTAGAGTCGAAAGGAAACTCATGCTGAATCGTAAATTGTTCCCTTAATGATTCTTTCGTGATTCCCGCTTTGTAAGCACTGACTAATAACGCCGTTTCTGTTGGATCACCAACTTCTAACAAAGTGCCCTTCTTGCCTTCTTCTATCGTGGCATTGTTACAAAGTGCCGCATATGCCAAAACTTCTGTGAGCTTATCTTCTCTCTTATTGTTTTCTTGAATCCCGCCGCCTACGATTTCAAAACCCTCTTCATTAACACTCCACTGTCTGCCTTGAGACCAAACTCGTGTAACCGTCATCTTATTTTGAGTAAGTGTTCCCGTTTTATCAGAACAGATGACCGTTGCACAGCCTAATGTTTCAACAGACGGTAACTTTCTTACGATCGCTCGTTTTCGAATCATTTTTTGAACACCTAGCGCGAGTGCAATCGTAACGATCGCTGGAAGTCCTTCTGGAATGGCCGCAACAGCTAAAGACACACCTGCTAAAATCATGCTGTAGAGGTCATGTCCTTGCATAACACCTGCTAAAACTACTAAAACAGTTAAAAGCAACGCAAGGGCGATCAAAATTTTTCCAAGCTGTTCAAGTTTCATCTGAAGAGGCGTTGCAATGTTTTCAGCAGTTTGAATGAGGTGTGCGATCTTCCCCATCTCCGTTTTCATGCCTGTCCCTACAACGATACCTTGTCCGGTTCCTCTTGTGACCATTGTGCCCATGAACGCCATGTTCTCCTGATCACCAAGGTTTAGGTCTTCAGCAGAAATCAGGTTGTTATGTTTTTGGGCAGGAACAGATTCTCCTGTGAGTGCTGATTCCTCGATCTGCAATCCTGATGTTTTTAAAAGTCTAATATCTGCTCCAACTCGATCGCCGCTTTTAACTTTTATAACATCACCCGTTACGACGTCTTTCGCAGCAATAGAAACCCACTTGCCTTCTCTTAAAACCTGGGCACTGGGAGCAGATAATTCTTTTAGTGACGCTAAGGATTTCTCTGCTTTTCTCTCTTGGATAAACCCAAGAACTCCGTTCATCACTACGATTAAAATGATTGCGATCGCGTCTAGATATTCTCCTAAGAAACCGGATAACAAAGTAGCCGCTAAGAGGACAAGGACCATAAAGTCTTTAAATTGTGCAAGGAACATTAAAATGGCAGACTGCTTCTTTCCTTCTTCAAGTTGGTTCGGTCCATCTAATTTCAACCTTCGTTCTTGCTCGCTTTTTGAGAGCCCTTCTTCCATCCTGCTGTTAAGAATGGATTCAATTTCGTCTTGCGGCAGCTGGTACCAATTCATAGCTTCCACCTCTGATAAGATTAGTTAATAGCATTTATATGCAGGCATGTCCGCAAAAATGCTATACTATGAATCAGAAATAAGAGGTGAACATAACATGAGCTTTGATGGAATAATGACACGTGCCATAACAACTGAACTACAAAACACACTTACTTCAGGACGTATATCTAAGGTTTATCAGCCACATAAAACAGATCTTGTTTTTACAATCCGTGCAAATGGAAAAAATCATAAACTGTTATTATCTGCAAATCCTTCTTTCGCAAGAGTACATCTCACTGAACATACGTATGAGAATCCAGATACTCCTCCAATGTTCTGTATGCTTCTCAGAAAGCATTTAGAAGGCGCTTTTATTGAAAAGATAGAACAGCTTGATCTTGAGAGAATTATAACGATTACCGTGAAGAATAGAGATGAAATCGGCGACGAAACGACCAAAGTACTTTATATCGAAATCATGGGAAGACACAGCAACATTATTTTAGTCGACGAAAAATCAAAGAAGATCGTTGACAGCATCAAGCACATTCCTAGCTTTCAGAATCGCCATCGTACTATCCTTCCAGGTTTTGAGTACATCATGCCTCCAGCACAAGAAAAAACAGATCCTTTTACAGTAACCAATGCAGATGAATTTGTTTCTAAAATTTCTTGGAACGAAGGTAAATTGGATAAACAACTTGTAACCAGATTCAGCGGGTTCTCTCCCTTGATCGCAAAAGAAATCGTGCATAGATCCGGACTATCGGTTAAAAACGAAGTTGCGGACGCCTTTTTTAGTGTGATGAAGCAGTTATCAAATCAAGAATACGAACCTCAAATGATCACAAACGATAAGAAAGAGTATTTTTCAGTTCTGCCACTACATCATGTTTCAGGGGAAAGTCGATCCTTTGATACGGTTAGCCAGATGCTCGATCGTTATTTTTACGGAAAAGCCGATCGTGACCGCATCAAACAACAAGCAAACGATCTTGAAAAATATCTTTCGAACGAATACGAAAAGATTAAGAAAAAAATAGGAAAACTAGAAAAAGAACTTCAACAAACGCATAATGCCGAGGAGTATCAACGAAAAGGCGAGCTTCTCACCGCTTATATGTATTTGGCGAAAAAGGGAGATAAAGAAGTTGAGGTAGAGGATTACTTCACTGAAGATCAGCCACTGGTGAAAATTACACTCGATCCTCTTAAGTCACCTGCAGATAACGCCCAAAGCTACTTTAAAAAATATGGGAAACTAAAAAAGTCGGTTTCTATTATTAAAGATCAGATAGAGAAAGCTAAAAATGAATTGCTGTATTTTGAGCGTCTGATCGTTCAGATGGATTCAGCATCCATGAAGGATGTTGAAGAAATCAGAGAAGAACTCGGTGAAGGCGGTTATTTAAAACATAGACAAAGTAAGAACAAGAAAAAACAAAACAAGACGCCACAGCCTGAAAAATTCACATCTACGGACGGAACAGAAATTTTAGTCGGTAAGAACAATAAACAGAACGACTATCTAACCTTTAAGTTATCGAGAGCAAATGAGACATGGCTTCATACGAAGGATATTCCAGGTTCTCATGTTTTGATCCGCTCGTCTAGTCCAAGTGAAACAGCTATTAAAGAAGCAGCTGTTTTAGCAGGATTTTTCAGCAAAGCAAAAAATTCGAGTTCGGTTCCTGTTGACTTTACGTTAGTAAAACATGTGAAGAAGCCTAATGGGGCAAAGCCTGGATTTGTTATTTATGACAATCAGCAGACGCTTTTCGTTACGCCGGATGAAGATCTGGTTTTCCGTTTAAAAAAGTAGCCTTTTTTGGAAAGACCGTATGCAATGATGTTTTTGAATGTGTTGATTTCCACTTCAGGTTGCTCGCTTTCCGGGGGGCCGTGCGGTGAGCCTCTTAGCTCTATGCGCTATTAAGAGTCTCACCTGTCCCGCTAATCCCCCAGGAGTCTCGCACCTTACGCTCCAATCAAGTATTCAGTGAAGTATTTTAATACATTTGAAGTCTAAAAACAGGATGTTATTTAAACCGTGCTTTTTAAATACTCTAAAACTCTTTTGCATCTATCAGAAGTAGATTATGACCATAAAAACACGTTTCAGAAAGCACCAATTAAAAAACGCAGAGCAGCTTAATTTTAGCTGTTCTGCGTTTTTTTTGCTTTGCTGATAATCGCAAGGCCACCTAATACTTCTTGATGTTGCACATCTGTAAAATGAAGCTTGTGTAGTAATTCTGTCATTTCATCTGTTGAATAGCGATGTCTTCTCGTACTCACATTAGACCATTTTAAGAGTGCTGTTCGTTCGAACCCAGAGATACCGTTTTCCTTTGCGAAAGAAGCAGCGTTTTCTTGACTCATTTTTCCACTCGGATTCAGCATGACGATTTGACCATCATCTTTTAGAACGCGATGAACCTCACTGATTCCTTTAGCTGGATCGGGCAATAAAAACATTACACAAGTGGATAATGCTATATCAAACGAATGATCTGAAAACGGAAGATTCTCTGCATCAGCAACAATAAACTCACTTTTACCACTTAATTCATGATAAAAGAACTGCTGAATACTAGCCTTGACCATCTCTGAAGACAAATCAACGCCAACAAGCCTATTCGCTTCCTCTGCTCCACGCAACAGCAATCTTCCCGTTCCGCACCCCACATCTAGAACGTCTTTTTCACTCCATGACCCTGTTACTTCTTTTAAATGATCATGAACTTTCTTAAGCCATGTCGTCCTTGCCATACTATCAAAAAAGGAAACAAGCTCATCAAATTCTTCACCATTCATTTTTCTCAAAATGTTAATCTCCTTAAGAAACTATTTGGAAAAAGAGGCAGCTCCCCAGTGTTCTGGGTCTTGTTGCCATTCTTTTAATAAAGAAAGCCCTTGTTCATTTATCTTTCCGCTTTCTTGTGCTTCCTCTATTAATGTACTAAAGTTTGTTACGGTTTGAAAAGAAATACCCAACTCACCGAGTTCTACATCTGCCTTTTGCAAACCATAACTAAAAATGGCTACAACACCAAGCACTTCAATCCCTGCTTCTCGAAGAGCTAGTACGGATTGAATAGAGCTTTTTCCGGTTGAGATCAAGTCTTCAACAACTACTGCCTTCTTACTTTTATTCGTTAATCCTTCGATCTGATTCGTTTTTCCATGAGCTTTCGCACTTGATCTTACGTAACACATCGGTAATTCCATCTGATCAGCTACGAACGCTGCATGAGGAATACCTGCTGTTGCTGTTCCGGCGATAAGATCAGCTTCCGGGTAATGCTTCTCTATTAACGCTGAAAGCTCTAAAGCTACTTGTTTACGAATCTCAGGATATGCAATAATCAACCGGTTATCACAATAAATGGGAGACTTCATCCCAGAGGACCACGTGTATGGATTTTCTGGTGACAGAGTTACGGCTTCAATGTTAAGCAAATGTTGGGAAGTTGTTGTTTTCATGACTATCTCTCCATTCATTTAATATTTCATAATAAGTTGTAACGGGTGTTTCTGATTGAGTGATACTTCTGCCGATCACCATATAATCTGAGCCTTTTAACGCAGCTTCTCTGGGTGTCGCAACTCGAGCTTGGTCATGTGTATCAGAGCCACTCGGACGAATGCCTGGAGTAACAGCCAAAAAGTTCTTTCCACAAACATCCTTGATCTTCATAGCTTCTTGCACGGAGCAAACGACACCATCTAATCCTGCCTTTTTAGCAAGTTCTGCATAATGAGTTACACACTCTTTCATATCAACATTCTTGATTAAGAGCTCTTCATTTAATACTTTTTCTGTTGTACTTGTAAGCTGTGTAACGGCAATTAATTTTGTATGATGAGCACCAGCTGCTAGTAGACCTTCTTTAGCAGCTCTCATCATATGAGTTCCACCTGCTGCATGAACATTCACCATGTCAATATTGAGTCCACCGAGGACCTTCATGGCTTTATGAACAGTTGTTGGTATGTCATGTAGTTTTAAATCCAAGAAGATGCGAAAGTTTTTTTCTTGTAACCATTTAATAAAAGGAGGTCCTTCCGCATAAAAAAGCTCCATACCTACCTTTACATAAGGAGATTGTCCTTCAAAACTTGTTAAAAAGGATTTGGCTTGATCGGCATTCTTAAAATCTAACGCGATGATAACGGGGTTCTCCATTGCTTTGTACTCCTTCCTGTCATCTCACTAATATTTTCAACACCAATCTCATCTAGCAGCTTTGGAAGTTGCTCTATGATCTCAGGACAAACGTATGGATTCACAAAGTTTGCTGTACCGACTGCAACAGCAGATGCACCAGCAGACATCATCTCGAGAACATCTTCAGCTGTGCTTACTCCGCCCATACCGATAATAGGTAGCGATATCTTCTGGCTTACTTCATAGATCATCCGGATAGCTACAGGTTTTATTGCGGGTCCTGAAAGTCCACCCGTCTTATTTGCCAATATCGGATTACCGGTTCTCCAATCTAATTTCATTCCAACTAGTGTATTGATCATCGAAAGACCATCAGCTCCCGCTTCTTCGACTGCCTGTGCCATCTCTACGATGTTTGAGACATTGGGCGAGAGCTTCACATATACTGGTTTTTTTGATACGGCTTTCACTTTTCTTGTCAGATCTGCCGCAGATTTGTAGTGAGTACCAAACTGGATCCCGCCTTCTTTCACGTTCGGACACGATATATTTAGCTCTACAGCAGACACTTGAGGCGAGGATGAGATCTGCCTTGTCACTTCGATATACTCTTCTTCAGTAGATCCTGCAATATTAGCTAGTATCGGTATGTTATAAGGCTCCAAAGCCGGAACTTCATTTTCTAAAATTTTCATTACACCTGGGTTTTGAAGGCCGATAGCGTTTAACATTCCGCTTTCTGTTTCAGCTACTCGAGGGGTAGGATTGCCGAAACGTCCCTCTAGAGTAGCTGCTTTTATCGTAATCCCTCCAAGTACACTTAAGTCATACCACTTGGCATATTCTTTTCCGAATCCAAAACACCCTGATGCAGGAAGAATAGGGTTTTTCATATTTAATCCTGGCAATGAAACATGCAGCCTACTCATAATACAACCTCCCCCATCTTAAATACCGGTCCATCACTGCAGATCTTTACATATCCTGATTCTCTCGTTTCAGTTGGACATACACAGGCAAAACAAGCGCCAATCCCACAGCCCATACGTTCTTCTAATGAAAGATATCCCCGAAGACCAACCGCTCTCTCTTCTACTGCTTTTAGCATGATCGCTGGTCCAACAGAATAGATGACAGGTTCATTTTCAACAACGTTCATCATCGCGTCTGTCACAAAGCCTTTTATTCCAAGAGATCCATCAACAGTAGTCACGATGGTTTCTCCGATCTCTTTGAACTTTTCGATGTAAAAGCTGTCTTCAATCGATTGATAACCTAGAATAAATGTTACTTCTATTCCTTTTTTCTTAAGATGCTTACCAAGGTAGTATAGAGGTGGTACACCAATTCCTCCCCCGATGAGCAGTGCATGTTTGTTTTTATCCATTTCAGCAAGTTCAAATCCGTTACCAAGCGGACCTAATACATCTACAACTTCACCTTCATGTTTGTGACTGAGCTGTTTCGTACCTTCACCTTGTGCACGGTACAAAAGTGTTACTTCTTTTCTCTCTAAATCTACATCGCAGATCGAAAGTGGGCGGCGCAATAGTTTTGAAGATTGATTTCCTACAGAGACATGGAGAAACTGACCAGGTGTAGTCATGCTGCCTACACCAGGGCCAGTCAATTTCATCTCAAATATATTTCTAGCGATCTCTATATTTGATGTAATGTTCAACAAGTGCTTCTTCATACGAGCACCTTGTCTTTTTTTGTGAATGCTGAAAGTGCATGTGCTGAGAACGAGATGGACTCAAGTACTTCTAATAGAGCGACTGAAGTATCTAAGTTTGTCAAACATACGACTCCGTTCTCTGCGCATTCTCTTCGAATGCGGAATCCATCTCTCGCAGGTATCTTCCCTTTTGTTAACGTGTTAACGACAAACTGTGCTTCGTCTTTACGAATAACATCTAGAAGATTTCTCCCTTCTGATCCGATCTTGCCAACGACATTGACTGGGATTCCTTCTTGTTCAATAATGCTCGCTGTTCCTTCCGTTGCCATGATCGTGTAACCGATCTCGTAAAATCTCTTTACCATCTCAAGTGCTTCTTCTTTGTCTTTATCTGCTACTGTAAAGAGTACAGTTCCGTGCGTTGGAATTTTCATACCCGATGCGATCAAGCCTTTGTATAGTGCTTTTTGAAGATTCTTATCTCTTCCCATTACTTCTCCAGTTGATTTCATCTCAGGCCCTAAATACGTATCCACACGACGCAGTTTTGCGAACGAGAACACAGGAACCTTAACCGAGACTTCATCTGTTTCCTTCTGATAACCTGTTTCATAGCCTTGACTAACTAAATTCTCACCTAGTATGACTTTTGTAGCGACGTTAGCCATCGGTACACCTGTTATCTTACTTAAAAATGGCACTGTACGGCTTGAGCGTGGATTCACTTCAAGTACATACACTTCATTCTTATGCCAAACGAACTGGATGTTCAAAAGTCCGATGATCTTTAAACCTTTTGCGATTGAAATCGTTCTGTCAATGATCTTCTGCTTGATCTCTTCAGGCAAAGTTTGCGGAGGATAGACTGCGATAGAATCTCCAGAGTGAACACCTGCACGCTCTATATGCTCCATCATCCCTGGGATGAAAACATCTTTCCCGTCTGAGATCGCGTCTACTTCGATCTCTTTTCCTTCAAGATATCGATCGACTAATACTGGATGTTCAGGATTTACTCTAGCAGCGTTCTCCATATACTGAAGAAGCTCGCTTTCTTGGTACACGATCTCCATTGCTCTTCCGCCAAGCACGTATGAAGGACGAACGAGTACAGGATATCCGATTGAGTTCGCGATAGCCACGGCATCCTTAACAGAGAACGCCGTTTTTCCAGCTGGCTGCGGAATTTCAAGCTGTTTCATCACTTGTTCAAAGCGCTCTCTGTCCTCAGCTAGGTCCATGCTATCTAGAGATGTTCCGAGGATCTTAATCCCTCTTCTCTCAAGCTCTTCTGAGAGATTTATCGCTGTTTGTCCACCGAATTGAACGATAACGCCTTCAGGCTTTTCATGATCGATCACATGCATTACATCTTCTACTGTTAACGGTTCGAAATAAAGTTTATCTGACATGCTAAAGTCGGTAGAAACCGTTTCTGGATTGTTATTGATGATGATCGCTTCATACCCTGCTTCTTGAATCGCCCACACCGTATGCACGGTCGCATAATCAAACTCAATGCCTTGTCCAATTCTGATCGGACCAGATCCAAGAACGACCACACTCTTTTTGTCTGTAATGATTGATTCATCTTCTTCTGCGTAAGTTCCATAGTAATAAGGTGTAGCGGATTCAAACTCTGCTGCACACGTGTCAACCATTTTGAAGACTGGCTTGATTCTCTCGTTCAATCTGAACTGATATAGTTCATACTCGTCCATTTCCCAAGCTTCTGCAATCCAGCGATCGCTAAATCCTTTTTCTTTTGCTTTCTTTAAGATGACTTCATCTTTCTTACGCTCTTTTACTCGTTTCTCTAAAAGGATGATTCCATGGAGCTTTTCTAAGAAGAAATAATCAATCTTTGTCCATTCATGTATCTGTTCTACTGTAATTCCCATTCTTAAGGCTTCAGCGATGTAGAACAACCTTTCATCATCAGCTCTCAAGATTTTTTCTTGTACTTCAGATTCAGTTAGGTTTTTCTCTTTTACATCAAGGTGGAAAGCTGAAATTTCAAGAGATCGTACCGCTTTTAAAAGAGACTCTTCAAAGTTGCGTCCGATCGCCATAACCTCTCCGGTCGCTTTCATCTGTGTTCCAAGCTTACGGTTCGCTCCTTCAAACTTATCAAACGGCCATCTTGGAATCTTCGAAACGATATAATCAAGTGCCGGCTCAAAACATGCATAAGTGGTTCCCGTCACTGGATTTTTTATTTCATCTAGCGTGTATCCTACTGCAATCTTTGCTGCTAATTTGGCGATCGGATATCCTGTCGCTTTAGAAGCTAAAGCAGATGAGCGGCTTACACGCGGATTTACTTCGATCACATAATATTGAGAGCTGTCAGGATCTAGAGCAAGCTGTACATTACAGCCTCCTTCGATTTTTAGTGCTCTTATAATTCTTAAAGATGCGTTTCGTAACAGTTGATAGTCTCTGTCAGTAAGTGTTTGGCTAGGTGCTACTACGATTGAGTCACCGGTATGAATTCCTACCGGGTCGATATTTTCCATGTTACACACAACGATTGCCGTGTCATTCTTATCACGCATCACTTCATATTCAACTTCCTTGAATCCTGCGATACTCTTTTCGATCAATACTTGACCTACAGGACTCGCATGCAACCCAGATGGCGTAATCTCTAAGAATTCTTCTTCATTTGTTACGATTCCGCCTCCCGTTCCACCAAGTGTAAACGCTGGGCGAATGATTACCGGAAAACCGTTCTCAGTAACGAATGCTCTAGCTTCTTCCATATTATGAACGATTGCACTCTCAGGAACTGGCTCGTTCAACTCTCTCATAAGTTCTCTGAACAAATCTCGGTCTTCCGCTTGCTGAATGGAAGGAAGTTTTGTTCCTAACAGTTCCACGTTGTATTCCTCGAGGACACCTGAGTTGAAAAGTTCAACGGCGAGATTCAAACCCGTCTGGCCACCTAACGTAGCAAGTAGTCCATCAGGACGTTCTTGACGTATGATGCGTGATACAAATTCAAGAGTTAATGGTTCGATGTAAACTTTATCCGCCATATTAGGGTCAGTCATGATTGTTGCAGGATTTGAGTTTACTAAAACAACTTCATATCCTTCTTCTTTTAAAGCTTGGCAAGCTTGTGTACCAGCGTAATCAAATTCTGCAGCTTGTCCAATCACGATTGGTCCTGAACCAATCACTAAAATTTTTCGGATGTCATGTCGTTTAGGCATATTGCATCAAACCTTCTTTCTTAGTTGTTTTAATCATGTTCATGAAATCATCAAAGATCGGATTCGAATCTTGTGGTCCTGGTGATGCTTCTGGATGATACTGAATAGAAAACGCTGGCTTCACTTTATGTTTTAACCCTTCAACTGTTCCATCGTTTACCGCTATATGTGTTAGAACGAGCTCTGAGTTCTGTAGAGACGCTTCAGTTACTGCATAACCATGGTTTTGTGAAGTAAGCGCAATTTTACCAGTCTCAAGATCTTTTACCGGATGGTTAGAACCTCGGTGTCCGAACTTTAGCTTTTCGGTATCAGCACCGGTTGCCAGAGCTAATAGCTGATGCCCTAAACAGATTCCTAAGATTGGAATATTATGATTTAAAAGCTCTTGAATCATCGTTATTCCTGAGTGCACATCTTTTGGATCTCCAGGTCCGTTGCTCAAAAGTACACCATCAGGCTGAAGGCGGATAATATCAGCTGCAGACGTGTTATGTGGAACAACGATCACATCACATAATCGTCTAGAAAGCTCCCTTAACATTCCGCTTTTCACTCCAAAATCTACGACTACTACTCGATAACCACTGTTCGGTAAGTGATATGGTGTTTTTGTTGATACTTTTGTCACTTGATTGGTAATTCGTTCTTCTGCATTCAAGTTCTTTATCACTTCTTCAGCATTTTCAATAGAGTTTGTCATTCTGCCTTTTAGCGTTCCGTGTTGTCTAATTTTTCTTGTGAGTTTGCGTGTATCAATTCCATATAAACCTGGAATATCTTTTGCTGTCAGCCAGCTGCTTAAAGACTGCATCCCTTCATGATGATTGGGAAACTCAGCATGTTCATTCACAATGATCCCGCTCGTTGCAGGACGGATCGATTCATAATCTGACCGGTTGATTCCGTAGTTCCCCACTAGTGGATACGTAAAGCAGATAATTTGATCACAGTATGAAGGATCAGTCATTACTTCTTGATATCCTGTCATACTTGTTGTGAATACTACCTCACCACTTGATTCACGTTGTGAACCAAAAGCCAATCCGGTAAAAATCGTTCCATCTTCTAAAATTAAGTAGCGTTTCATACTAAGCTCTCCTCTCGTTGATAAACAAGTTTCCCACTAAAAATGGTTGCAACCGGCCACCCTTTACAGCTCCAACCGTCAAACGGTGTGTTTTTCCCTTTAGATACAAAATCGTTAGCGTTGATTGTTTCTTCTTTTTCTAGATCGATGATTGTAAGATCTGCAAGTGAACCTTCTTCAAGTCTGCCATATGACAGATTAAAGCTTTCAGAAGGCTTTTTCGTCATCTTGTCTACAAGTTCTTGCAGTGTGAAACAGTTCTTTTTCACAACAAGCTCTGTATAAAGAAGAGGAAAAGCTGTTTCCAATCCTACGATTCCAAAAGGTGCAAGTTCAACATTCTGTGCTTTCTCTTCTTCACTATGTGGAGCATGGTCTGTTGCGATAAAGTCGAGCGTGCCATCTTTAAGTCCCTCTATTAATGCCTCTCGATCAGCCTCACTTCTTAAAGGTGGGTTCATCTTATAGTGTGTATCGTTAGCCTTAATGTCTTTATCGCTTAAAATCAAATGATGAGGCGTGACTTCTGCAGTAACTTTAATTCCTGCTCGTTTCGCATCTCTAATGACTCGAACTGATTCTTTCGTACTCACGTGACAAACGTGATATCTAGCATCTGCCGCTTCAGCGAGTAATACATCACGTGCGATGTGCACAGATTCACTAACGGATGGAATTCCAGGCAGACTTTCTTTTTTCGTAAACTCACCTTCGTGGAAAGCGCCTCCTTTAGGAAGGAGCGTATTGTCTTCACAATGTGCTACGATAACAGCACCATGGCGTTTTGCCTCCTTCATCGCGCTAAGCATCATTCCAGCTGACTGCACTCCTACACCATCATCCGTAAAAGCGAATGCGCCACCCGCGAGAAGAGTTTCAAAGTCTGTAAGTTCACTCCCGATCTGTCTCGTTGTGATCGATGCGTAAGGAAGTACTCTGCAGCTTGCCGTGTCTTTGATCTTACTCTGTACAAGCTCTAATGTTTCTCTGCTATCTGGTACTGGTCGCGTGTTTGGCATCGCAGCAAGAGTTGTATATCCACCTTTCACTGCAGCTTTCGTACCTGTTGCAATAGTCTCTTTATGTTCTCCACCAGGCTCTCTTAAGTGAACATGTAGATCTACAAATCCTGGTGTTATTAATTTTCCTTCTACATCAAGTACTTCATGATCCTCAATCGCTATATCTTTTTCTACCTTTTGAATTCTGTTTTTAACAATTAAGATATCTCTGTGGATAAGATTGTTGTTTCCGTCAAGGATCTTAGCGTTTTTTAATAAGTAGCTCATCGTTAATAGCCTCCTGATTCGTATTCAATGCCCATCTCAATACCGCCATTCGAATAAAAACACCATTCTGTACTTGCTTAAATATTCTTGAGCGTTCACACTCAACAAGTTCATCTGCGATTTCAACGCCTCGATTTACAGGAGCTGGGTGCATGATAATGCTGTGTGCTTTCATCCTTTTTTCTCTTTCAACCGTTAAACCATATTGCTGATGATAATCTTCTTTCGCGAGATTCATGGAAGCGCTATGTCTTTCGTGTTGAATTCTGAGCATCATAAGTGCATCAGCTAGTTCGACTGCCTCATCAATTGAGATGAAGTCTTCTTTCCATTCGTCTACAAACCATTCTTCAGGTCCTGAAAATAATACTCTAGCTCCCATCTTCCGAAAGACTTCAGCGTTTGACCGAGCCACACGGCTATGTAGGATGTCACCTACGATGACAACTGTTAATCCCTGCAGTACAATAAATTCTTGTTGTATCGTTACTAGATCTAACAAAGATTGAGTCGGATGATTGCCACAGCCATCACCAGCATTGATGATCGGAACATTTATTTTTTCAGCTAAGCCGTCGAAATAGCGATCTTCAGGATGCCTGATAACAAATGCTTCCACGCCTATTTCCTCTAGCGTTCGTAACGTATCGTAAAGCGTCTCTCCTTTTTGCACGGAGGAGCCGTTCACTTCCACGTTTAAAGGTTTCATGCCAAGTCTGTGTTCTGCAGCTTCAAAGCTGAACCTTGTTCTTGTACTTGGCTCAAAAAATAAATTCGCGATCAACTTTTGTTCGAAGATCTCATCCTGCTTTCCGCTTTTAAACGCTTCTGCTTTTCTCATTATGAATTGAATGTCTTCAATCGATAACTCATTCATTGTTAGTAAATGGTTCATCATAATCTCTCCTTTTGACATAAAAATAGCACCCTGAAGTTTTTCAGGGTGCTCTTAGCAGAAGAAGAAAATGGTTCCTCTCTTGTCGTCACCCTTTTAAGTCTCTCGTACTTAGTTAAAAGGCGTTTTATGCAGCTGTGTCGTTATCGTTTGTTTTGAACATTTTGTTAATCAGATCTTTGTCATTCTCTCGTCCAGGGAGCACTTGGTTTAAAACGATACCGATAAGAGTTGCTAATGCCATCCCGGCAATTTCAAAGTTTGCATTAATCTTTAATGCTGCTCCACCAATACCTGTTACTAAAATAACGGATGAGATGATCAAGTTTCTTTTGTTTCCAAAATCGATATTGTTGTCTACTAACATTCGTAAACCTGATGAAGCGATGATTCCGAATAATAGGATGGAAACTCCTCCCATAACAGCAGTTGGGATCGTACTGATCAGTGCTGTTACTTTTCCAGAGAATCCGAACAGAATCGCTGTTACTGCTGCTCCTCCGATCACGAAGACCGAGTATACGCGAGTGATCGCTAACACCCCTATATTCTCACCATACGTTGTTACGGGAGGTCCTCCGATTAAGGATCCGATGATAACCCCCATACCATCGCCTAAGATCGAGCGATGAAGTCCTGGCTTTTCAATAAAGTTTCGTCCGACTACTTTTGAAAGCACGAGCTGATGTCCGATATGTTCTGCGATCGTTACCGCGGCAACCGGCATCATGATCATTGCGATGCTCCAAGTAAAGTCAGGTGTATAGTTTACAAAAGGTACGAAGAAATCCGGTGCCTGTATCCATTTTGCTTCTGCTACTTTCGTAAAATCTACGATTCCTCTGAAGTATGCAAAGGTAAAGCCAGCAATGATTCCAATCAGAATCGGGATGATTCCTAAAATTCCTCTAAAAAATATCGAGCAAACGATTGTTACCGCGAGAGTAAATAAAGCTACCGTAAAGTGCATCAAGCTATATTTTTCTGTTGCCGGATCGTTCATCGCCATACCTACTGCTACGTTTGCTAATCCTAAACCGATCACGATGATAACCGGACCGACTACTACAGGTGGTAACACTCTCATCAGCCACTTAAAACCGAACCCTTTGATCAAAAGAGCTACCACTCCGTAAACCAAACCTGCTAAAAAGCTTCCTAGCATGGCTGCTTCTGGGCCACCAAAAGCTTTTACCGTTAAAATCGGTGTGATAAAAGCAAAACTTGATCCGAGATAAGCAGGAATTTGTCCTCTTGTTACTAAGAGATAAGCTAACGTTGCAAGTCCACTTGATACGAGGGCTACACCTGGATGAAGACCTACTAAGAATGGTACTAGCACTGTTGCGCCGAACATCGCGAACAAGTGCTGCAGGCTTAACGTTAACCACTGAACGGGTGATGGTTTATCATGTACATCTAAAATCGCTTTTGTCTGGTTTTCCATAACTATTGACCTCCTGTTTCGTAACACTTATTTTTGCAAAGGTGTATGAGTTACACTTGCAATAAAAAAACCTCTTCTGCATTTTGTTGCAAAAGAGGCCGCGGAGGCACAAGTGTACACGAGTCGTGTCACTTGATTGATACCTCCCTTGCCAGCCTCTCTGGACTGAATTTAAAGGGACTTATTTAGTTGTTGAAATAGATACTTCATCGAATCCGTCTACTTCTATTAAAGAAGCGGAGATAATTTCTTCACTCGATGTTGGAACATTCTTTCCAACATAATCTGCACGAATCGGAAGCTCTCTATGTCCTCTGTCAATGAGGACCGCAAGCTGTATATTAGAAGCTCGTCCTAAATCCATGATGGCATCCATTCCCGCTCTTACAGTTCTACCTGTATAAAGAACATCATCTACTAAGATTATCTTTTTGTCTGTCACTTCAACCGGAATATCCGTTCCTTTTACTTCGGGTTCAGAATTGTCCGTTTTGATCTTAAGATCATCTCGGTACAATGTGATATCAATGACACCTACTGAAACCGCATTTCCTTCTATCTGTTCGATGCGTTCAGCAAGACGCTTTGCAAGAAATTCACCACGGGTCTTTATGCCAGCTAATACGATGTCTTTAACGCCCTTATTACGCTCGATAATCTCATGCGCGATTCGGGTAAGTGCTCTTCTGATTGCTTGGTCATCCATTAATACTGTCTTTGACATAACAAACCCTCCTTTAAATCTTGTTGCCTTTAACCGTTAATTCCAAAAAAATCCTCCCGTCACATGACGAGAGGATAGAGAAATTCTAAAAAAGAATTCTCATGAATAACGTTTCCTTCTCAGCCTCACGGGACTAAAGTTAAAGGACTATTTAAGTTATTTTGATTATGACAAACCCTTAAACGTTTGTCAACTTCTTTTCTCTAATAGATCTAATAGTTCGACCATATCAGCAGGTATTTCACGCTCAAACTCCATATATTCACCTGTTGTTGGGTGATCAAATCCTAGAGTTTGTGCATGAAGCGCTTGACCTTCAATTTGCAAAGTCTTTGAGGGACCGTACTTTGGATCTCCAGCTAATGGGAATCCAATATATTTCATATGAACTCGAATCTGGTGCGTACGTCCTGTTTCTAACTGACACTCTACAAATGTGTAATTTGTAAAACGTTTAATCACGTTAAAGTGTGTAACAGCATCTCTGCTGTTTTCATCTGTTACCGTCATTTTTTGACGATCACTTTTATCTCTTCCGATCGGTGCATCAATCGTACCTTGGTCATGTGGCATCACTCCATGAACGATCGCTTTATAAACACGTGTTGTTGTTTTTGCTTTAAGTTGATCAACAAGTGATTCATGAGCCTTATCGTTCTTTGCGACCATCAATAGACCAGATGTATCCTTATCTATCCGGTGCACGATACCAGGACGAAGTACACCATTGATTCCAGATAGGTCTTTACAATGTGCCATAAGTCCGTTGACTAGTGTTCCACTGTAATGGCCAGGTGCAGGGTGTACGACCATCCCACGAGGCTTATTTACAACAAGCACATCAGAATCTTCATACACGATATCCAGATTCAACTCTTCTGGAACAACATCTAGTACTTCTGGTTCTGGGATTTCAATCTCGATCACATCACCAGCGGCACATTTATAATTAGACTTTACGGGTTTTCCTTCTAACAATACGATCTTATCTTTGATCCAGTTTTGAATCTGTGAACGTGACCAATCATCCTGTACATCAGACAAAACTTTATCAATACGGTTTCCTGCTTGTTCAGGAGTTACCGTATATTCAAATTTGTTCATTTTCTGGCTCCTTCTTTTTGCTTTCCATAAAACTTTGAATAAAAATCAAACCAACACCTACTACGAGTGCTGAGTCAGCCACATTAAAAATCGGGAAGTCATAGCTGCCGATGTAAACATTCAGAAAATCAACAACTTCTCCGCGAAGCAAACGATCGATAAAATTACCAATAGCTCCCCCTAATACGAGAGCAAGCGCCGTTTTAAGGAGTGTATCATGTGCGTGTTTTTGTAGGTAATAAACTACTGCACCCACAACAATAACGGTAATAATAATAAAAAAGTATCGCTGATCTTGGAGGATACCAAAAGCTGCTCCCCTGTTTCGGTGAGAGGTTATGTAGAATACTTGATCAATAACAGGAATAGATTGCCCTAATTCCATATTCTTTACGATTAGCCACTTTGTCACTTGGTCGATTACCAAGATGAACAAAGCTACAAGATAATAAAACAATAGAACTCCTCCGATACAGAAATTAATGTCTTTATGAATTGTAGCACAGCCATCGGACGTTCTACAATTTAATTTGTGTCTAACATCATTGAAGTACACCATAACAAACAAAAATCCCGCAAAATGCGGGATTTTGTTTATTCTCATTTCTATTGGATCGAAAGCTGCAAATTCATTCACATCTTGGCAAGTTGATTGAAGCGGAAGGTTGCCGACTCCTACGGGACGAGCGGTCAGGTGGAGACTCCTAATGGCGCAAAGCGGCAGTCAGAAAAGTGGAAGTGACTCGTTCAGCCCCGACAAGCAAAAGGAAAATGGGCTTGGAAGGCGCACTTTGCCTTCTCGACCGTTTACCTTTTGACCTCGAGGGGCTAGTCACTGCAACTAGACAGGAGGCTCACCGTTCGCCCCGTGGAAAGCGTGCAACCTGGAGCGGAAATCAACTACTTTCAATGAACATCTCTTAAGCGTAATGCTTCTCAACGATATCTGCGCAGCTTGCACAAAGGGTTGGATGGCTCTCGTTCTGCCCAACATCTTCAGAAACAACCCAACAGCGTTCACATGTTTCACCTTCTGCAGAGCTAACTGAAACAGCAACATGCTCATATACTCCTGCAGATTCAGGAGCTTCTGATTTCACTCCCCCTACTTCAGCTTTAGAAACAATAAAGAGTTTGTTTAAATCCTCTACTGATTCTAACCATGGTTTTAAAGCTTCGGTCGGATAAAGTTTGATTGAAGCCGTTAGTGATTTACCAATTGTTTTTTGGCTTCTTGCTTCTTCAAGTGCTTTTAATACCTCGTCACGAACATCCATGAATACATCCCAGTCTTTTTCAAGCTTTTCTGTACCTTGGTAGTTCTGCACTTCTGGCATTGTAGTTAATTGAACACTTACTTCATCAACACCTGGAATGTATTCCCATACTTCATCAGCCGTGTGAGAAAGAACAGGAGCAGATAGCTTAGTAAGTGCCATTAATGATTGATAAAGCACAGTTTGAATGCTGCGGCGTTTATGATCGTCCTCTGCTTGGATGTATAGAGTATCTTTTGCCATATCTAAATAGAATGAACTTAACTCAATCGTACAGAAGTTATGAATCGTATTATATACCGTGATAAATTGATAGTCCTCGTAAGCTTTTTTCACTTTAGCTACTACTTTATCAAGTTTTACCATCATGTATTTTTCTAGATCTGGCATATCTTCAAACTTCACAGAGTGCTTATTCGGATCAAAACCATGCAGGTTACCTAACAAGAAACGAAGTGTATTTCTGATTTTACGGTATACTTCAGCAACTTGTTTTAGAATATCGTCTGATACACGTACGTCTGATTGATAATCGACAGAAGATACCCATAAACGGATGATATCTGCACCTAGCTGCTTCATCACCTTGATCGGATCTAGTGTATTACCAATTGACTTACTCATCTTACGTCCTTCTCCATCGAGAACGAAACCATGGCTTAAGACTGCTTTGTAAGGAGATTTACCAGTGATTGCAACAGATGTAGAAAGTGAAGAATTAAACCATCCACGATATTGGTCAGATCCCTCAAGGTAAAGATCAGCAGGTCTTACTAAATTTTCTCTCTCTTCAAGAACACCCCAGTGAGATGTACCTGAATCAAACCACACGTCCATGATATCCGTCTCTTTTGAGAAACGGCCATTCGGGCTATGAGGTGAAGTAAATCCTTCCGGAAGGAGATCTTTTGCTTCTCTTTCAAACCAAATGTTTGATCCATGCTCTCTAAACAATTCTACAACGTGACTAATCGTTTCTTCTGTAAGGATTGCTTCACCATCTTCACCGTAAAAGACTGGAATTGGAACACCCCAAGCTCTTTGACGAGAAATACACCAGTCTTCACGATCTTTGATCATGTTGTGTAAACGTGTTTCGCCCCAATTCGGAACCCAATTTACTTCTTCAATCGCAGAAAGCATATCTTCGCGGATTCCTTTGATCGAAGCAAACCATTGAGCCGTTGCACGGAAGATTACCGGTTTTTTCGTTCTCCAATCATGTGGATAAGAGTGTGTGATGAATGAAAGCTTTAGAAGAGCACCTTTTTCTTGTAATTGTTCAGTAATCGGCTTATTCGCTTCATCGTAGAACATACCTTCAAACCCAGGTGCTTCTTTCGTCATAACACCTCTGTCATCAACTGGACACAATACTTCTAGACCGTATTTTTTACCAACTAAAAAGTCATCTTCACCATGACCAGGAGCTGTATGAACACACCCAGTACCTGCATCCGTTGTAACATGGTCTCCCAGCATGACTAATGAATCACGGTCATATAAAGGATGACTAGCTACTGCATGCTCAATGTCAGCACCTTTAAAGCGTTTCACTACTTCGGCTTGGTCCCACTCAAATTCTTTCGTAAGTGATTCTAATAGTGCTTCAGCAACAACATACTTTCCATTTTCAGTTTGAACGGAAACATAATCTAATTCTGGATGAACTGAGATTCCTAAGTTTGCTGGAATCGTCCATGGCGTCGTAGTCCAGATTACAAGTTTCTCATCTGCATCAAGAACACCTTTTCCATCTTTCACATCAAACGCTACATAGATAGAAGCTGATCGTTTATCTTGGTACTCAATCTCTGCTTCTGCTAATGCAGATTCAGATGAAGGAGACCAATATACTGGTTTTAGACCTTTGTAGATTAAATCTCTTTTGGCCATTTCACCAAATACTTCAATCTGTCGAGCTTCGTACCCTTTATCTAACGTGATATATGGGTTTTCCCAATCACCACGAACACCTAGACGTTTAAACTGCTCACGCTGATGATCGACTTGTTTAAGCGCATACTCTTCACAAAGCTTACGGAACTCTGCAACAGTTAGTTCTTTGCGTTTTACTTTACCGCTTTTCGTTAGTGCAGTTTCAATCGGTAACCCGTGAGTATCCCAACCGGGAACATAAGGAGCATAGTGTCCTGTCATTGATTTAAAGCGCACGATGATATCTTTTAAAATTTTATTCTCTGCGTGTCCGATGTGGATATCACCATTGGCATAAGGTGGTCCATCATGCAGGATAAACGGAGGTAAATCCTTCGTATTTTCTAACACCAAATTGTAGATGTCTAGTTCTTTCCACTTGTCTTGAACAACAGGTTCTCTTTGAGGAAGATTTCCTCGCATCGGGAACTCTGTTTTCGGCATTAATAACGTGTCTTTATAATTCATCATCTTTCCTCCTTCATTACGATAAAACGTGACAGATGACCAAAAGTACCGTGTTAAAACAAAAAACCTTCTCGCCCCTACTGCATTTTCACAGTAGGGACGAGAAGGTTATCCCGCGGTACCACCCTAATAGGTTCATGACATAACACGAAACCCGCTTAGTCATCCGTAGCGTGGATGAAGCGCCTGAACTTACTGCTTTTTTTCAGTCCAGGAACTCAGGGGTGATTTTCAAATACATCTCTATACTAGGCTCGCACCATTTCCTAGATCGCTTTAATAGAAAAAAGTATTTTACTGTCCCCGTCTTCGTCACATATTAATCTTAGAAAAGTATATGCGATATTTCAAAGTAATGTCAAGCTTACGACTTTACTTCTTGAAGTTCATAGCCTTCAAGATTATCAGGTGCATTTAAAGAATCCCAATCATCATTCTTTAACATTTCAAGTTGTGCTTCAATCAACATTTTGAAGCGCGTTCGGTAAACGGAAGACTGCTTCTTCAATTCATCGATTTCCATTGAAATCTTACGAGATTTAGATAACGATTCGTTAATGATTCTATCGGCATTTTTTTCTGCTTCTTTTACAATTAAGCGAGCTTCTTTCGTTGCTGTGCGCTTAACTTCTTCGCCAGTTTCCTGAGCAATCAGAATCGACTTATTTAGAGTTTCCTCAATGTTTTTAAAATATGAGATCTTTTCTTCAAGGTTCTCTACCGTTTCCTCTAGTTCTTTCTTTTCTCGGATCACTGTTTCATAATCTTTGATGACTTGGTCTAAAAAGTCATTCACTTCATCTTCACTATAACCTCTGAAACCTCTTGTGAATTCCTTGTTATGAATATCCAGTGGTGTTAAAGGCACAACGGCCACCTCCATAGATGCATTATTTTTTACCTAATTTCGACAAATTTTCTGTCATTCCTTCTATTTAAGGAAATTATTTTAATAGTCCGTAACGAATACGCCACTTTTCTTTCTTTGTTGTTCCCTCAATCGCGATGAGCTTACTCCTGCCGAATCCTCTTACAGATAGCTCATCACCTTCCATCATTTCTGTTGAAACATGGTCGACGATCTTATGATTTAATTTAACCCGTCCTTGTTGAATCAAGGGAGATGCTTTTGCGCGAGATAGGTTGTACACTTCGGCGACAATAACATCTAGTCTTAGAGAGGACACAGTCCCGCTCTTTTCGTTATATTCAGTCTTTACTTCTGTCAATTCGTTTTCTTGGATCGTATGTAACTTAATACCTGTCTTTCCGACTTTCGTTAAGTTTAACTCGATAAATCCAGCGATCTCTGTCGCACATATGAACTGAACACGATCTCCTGAAATTAAAATATCACCATACTTCCCTCGTTTAACGCCGATGTTCATCAAAGCCCCTAAAACATCTCTATGTTCGATGGTGGAGAATTTAGCGGGATATTGAATGTCGTAGCAGACTAATTGAAAATCATCGTTTTGAACTTCAAAGTAATCAGGATAGATCAATGCTCTTTTCCGTTCAGAAAAAGAAGAGCCTCCCCATAACGAGAGGCGTACTTCTGTATCATTTCCAACGATTGTTTTTACGATTTCTTGTTCTCGTGGATCAAGAAAGTCAGTCAGCCTTGGACTATACCTTTCCAACACCTCAGACTTCCAGTTTAAAACTCGATCCACAAATTCATGCTCTTCTGGTCTGTAATGCTGATAGATGCTCATAATAAGACCTATATCGAACGAGCAATCATATCTGCAATCGCAGCTACTCCAAAACGAGCAAAGTGCAGTGCCATTAGAGCTACGATCGGCGAAAGGTCAATCATGCCAAGAGGTGGAATAATCTTTCGGAAAGGAGCTAGATATGGTTCAACGAGTCTAGCGATCACTTGACCGATGGATGACTCACGAGCGTTCGGAAACCAAGATAATAGTATGTACCCGATAATCATGTAATAGTAGATTTGAATAAGAGTTAGTACTACGTCTTCAACTGCATAGATCATATTCAATAATTTTCACCTGCCTGATTTAATCTTCTTCCATCATTTCTGAAATCGTTCCAGAAACGTCAACATTTTCAGGAGTACATAAAAATGTATTCGGTCCTAACTTTTGAATGTCACCACCGATTGCATAAACAGTCCCTGATAAAAAGTCTACGATTCTTTTTGCTTGATCATGCGGAATTCTTTGCAAATTCATAACAACAGCTCGTCGATTTTTTAATTGATCTGCGATATCTTGTGCTTCCGCATATACACGAGGTTCTACGAGTACAACCTTTACTTGTTGTTGAATACTTTGAAGACTGACTACGTTCGGTTTACCTTTTTTCGTATGAGAAGGTGTGATTTCTTCTTCTTCAGGCATTGCTTCTTCCTCATAATCATCTTCATACTCATAATCATCTTCCAGATCAAAAAAGCGCTTGAATTTTGTTTTGATTCCCATCTGTTCCACCTCCTAGAATTCTTTTCCTACTAAACTCGTCCCTATTCTAATAAATGTTGCACCTTCTTCAACAGCAATCGAAAAATCGTTAGACATTCCCATAGATAGCTCTGTACAAGGAGCATGAACCAATTCTAGGTTCTGTATCTCCAATTGAAGTTGCTTTAATGTTGAGAACACGTTTCTGATTAAGGTTTCATCCTCAGTAAAAGGTGCCATAGTCATAAGCCCGACAACCTGAATACGATCGTAGTCTTTTAATTTATCGACAAAAGCCACTACATCTTTTACTGGTAAACCATGTTTGGAATCTTCTTCCGCTACATTAACTTGTACAAAGCAAGAAACGGTTCTGTCTGCTCGTTTTTGAATCTCACTCGCTAAACTCAAACGGTCTAATGAATGAATATAGTCCACATGCTCGATAACATCTTTTACTTTTCTTGTTTGTAAAGTTCCGATAAAGTGCCATTTAACAGGTAGATCTTTCAGAAATTCTTTTTTGGATAACAATCCTTCTATCCTGTTTTCACCAATATGTTCAATACCTGCTAAAACAGCGTCTTTTGTTGTCTCATTACTCACATATTTCGTCACTGCGATTAAATTAACGCCCTTTGAAGACCTGTTTTTTTTCTCGCATGCTCTTTGAATTTCATTAAAGATATGTTCTTTGTTTTCTTTGATACTCAATTCTTGATTAATCCCCTTTCCTGCCTATATAACTCATCATTCTTCCCGTCTTGCCCTTGTCTTTACGATGCGAAAAGAACACATCATTTTGACAGCTCGTACATTGATCTGAAACGATAATATTTTCAGGCAGTACTCCAGCTCTTAAGAGAAGGATTTCATTCAGTTTCTTCAAGTTCAATTGATAGTTCCCAGCTGCATTTTTTCTATAAACAGTGTCTACAGTATCTCCATCTAAAGCTACTTTTACTTCATTTATTACTCTATCATCTACCTCATAACAGCAATGCCCTATTGAAGGACCAATTGCGGCCAAAATTGACTTCACGTCAACACTCTCTTTTTCCTGCCAAATGTTGATCATGGCTGGTCCAATTTTTGCAACCGTCCCTTTCCATCCGGCATGAGCAAGTCCGATTAAATTATTATTTGGCGCAAAAAAATAGAGAGGAACACAATCCGCATAAAGAGACGTTAAAAGAATATTTTCATCTGATGTATATAATCCATCTGTATCAGGTATTGCCGTATCAAAATCTAGGGAACCTAATCCTCTGTCTTCTTTAGATACCTTTACAATATTCTCAGCATGAACTTGTTTAGATCCTACCCAATTTTCAACGGGAAATCCGATGTGTTCTGAAAATAATTTGCGGTTTTGTCGGACCTTATCTGGATCATCATTTACATGAAAACCCATGTTCATAGATTGAAAGGCCATTGTACTATTCCCGCCTTCGCGCGTTGTGAAACCCGAAAAAAGTTTAGGATTCAACTTCTGCCAACTCTGTATTGCAAGATGCTTTCCAGATCGTTCAAATGTGTTCATATGTATGTATTCCTCCTGGAAAGTTTTATCTTTATTTTACCACATTTTTAGATAAGAAAGAAAAAAGAACCGTTTATTTCAATTGATCAAACGGTTCTTTAACATATTCATTTAATTCACTTGCTTCCATATGTCTTACAAGAATAACATCTGCGCCGATCTTAACTATATTTCTCCAAGGTATCACGATGTCATTTTCTCTTGCAAAAAAACCAAGCATTTTTCCTGCACCAGGGATGATGATCGCATCTATCTTTCCAGTATTTAAATTGATTTCAAGATCAGCTATGTGACCGAGCTTTTTCCCATTTGCTACGTTAACAACATCTTTCACTTGAAAATCTGATATTTTATTCATCTGCAATCCCCGCCTCTCTTACAACAGTATATGAAGGACAAAGCTGTTTCATGTTTTTTGTCCAAAAATAAAAAACCCGTAAAAAAACGGGTTTTAACTGCTTTGGATATTTTTATTCATTTGAGAGATGGCTGCTTTTTCAAGCCTTGACACTTGTGCCTGTGATATACCGATCTCATCCGCTACTTCCATTTGCGTTTTCCCTTGAAAGAAACGCATCGTTAAGATCATTTTCTCTCGATCGTTCAAACGGCGCATTCCTTCTTTTAATGCAATTTCTTCAATCCACTGCATGTCCTTTGCTTTATCATCGCTGATTTGATCCATAACAAAGATCGGGTCGCCACCATCATTGTAGATGGGTTCGAATAATGACACTGGATCTTGGATGGCATCAAGTGCAAAGACCACTTCTTCTTTCGGTACATCTAAAGCTTCTGCAATCTGTTGTGCTGTCGGCTCCCGAGATAGTTTGTTCATAAGCTGATCTCGAACTTGCAGTGCTTTGTATGCGATATCCCTTAAGCTTCTAGAAACTCGTATCGGGTTATTGTCTCGAAGATACCGGCGAATCTCACCAATGATCATCGGAACTGCATAGGTAGAAAACTTAACATTCTGACCTAGATCAAAATTGTCTATGGACTTCATCAGCCCTATACAACCTACTTGAAATAAATCATCTACATGTTCTCCGCGGTTGTTGAATCTTTGAATGACACTCAGAACAAGTCTGAGGTTTCCGTTAACCAAAGTTTCGCGTGCATCAGGATCACCTTTATGCATCTTATCAAAAAGAATTCGCATCTCTGGATTTTTTAAAACAGGAAGCTTTGATGTGTCAACTCCGCAAATCTCAACTTTATTTCTTGTCAAGTCTTTTCCCTCCTGCCGGGAGCTAATTTCAAATTAAGTATCACCGAACGGAGGGAAATTTATGCAATTGTCATTTTGGAAAAAAAGATAGTATTGAATCAAAACCTATATAAAATATGTGCTAAACCATTTTATTAAATTCTTTTTGAAGTCTCTTTATTATTCTTTTTTCTAACCTTGAAATATAAGACTGAGATATACCGAGCATATCGGCAACATCTTTTTGTGTTTTTTCTTCACCGCCTGAAAGACCGAAGCGAAGTTCCATGATCTGTTTTTCACGATCGTTTAATGTAAACAGTGCTTTCAATAAAAGTTTTCGATCTACATTTGCCTCAATTCTCCGCGTGATAATGTCGTCCTCAGTACCTAGAACATCTGAGAGTAAAAGTTCATTCCCATCCCAATCCACATTCAATGGTTCATCAAACGATACTTCTGAACGCGTTTTGTTGTTACGACGTAAATACATTAAGATTTCGTTCTCAATACACCTTGAAGCATAGGTGGCGAGCTTGATCTTTTTTTCTGGATTGAACGTATTTACTGCTTTAATCAAGCCGATCGTTCCAATACTTATTAAATCTTCAATGTTAATCCCTGTATTCTCAAACTTTCGTGCAATGTATACGACTAAACGGAGGTTTCTTTCTATCAAAAGAGATTTTGCAGCCTGATCCCCTGAAGGAAGTTTTTCAAGCAAAACCGCTTCTTCTTCTTTACTAAGTGGAGGCGGCAAGGCTTCGTTTCCTCCGATATAATAGATCTCATCTGACTTGAGCCCCAACTTAAATAATAACTTATACCAATACATTGTCATCTTAAGACGCCACTTGTTGAACATGTTAACTCCCCTTTCACATTATCTTCTTTTAAGTACTTTCACGTATCGCTGTTGTTAGGACGCTTGTACATGTTGCAGATACATCTTAGGATGAACGATTGCATCAAACTGACCTTCGCTAGATAATACCGTCCAGCTCAAGCCTATGAGACACTGCGGAGATGCTACCGATACTCCATCCTTTTCAATTTCAACAGTATCTGGTTTGATACAAGCTAAAAACTGCTGATGTCCAACTGCACGGTACGGTACGATTCGAAGTCTGTTCAGCCAAGGATGCTCATTGTCATCTGTATTCATGGCAAGCACGTCTTTGGCAGCAGTTCGAATGGTTTCCGGAAAAGAATCACCGTGTTTGTTCATATCAAGGATCATGACAGGCATTTTAGAAATGGGATCGTATAATTTATTACCGGTATCAATAAGTCCATTTGCAGATATCAAGATCTGGTCTATTTTGATAGTAACTTTGACAAGACTGTTGGAATCCATTTTTTCCACAGAAATATCATCTACTCTTTTCTTTGAAAAGTACCAAAGAAGAGGTACACCTGCTACAACAAACAACCAGCTGACAGGGTCTCCCATGCCTGAACTTTTTGTCGTGATAACACCATTCATAATCACAGCATCACTTTGCATAAAATAGTGAAGACCGAAAATACCTCCACCCGTTACAAAAGAAACAAAATAAAACATAGCGATATTTTTCATGACAAACTTGAAACGCTTAAAGCCAAACGCCACAATCATAATAAAAATCGATAAGATAAATTTCATGATTGGCTGTGAAAATAACATTAGTTCTGGAAAGATTACTAAAAACACATAACTTGAAGCTAATAACGAAGCGAATAGGATTCTCTTTTTCGATGCATTGCGCTTGAGCACATACGCTGTCAGAGAGATTAAAACATAATCAATGCAGAAATTAAGAAACCAAATGACATCCAAATAAAGGGTCATTGGTTTTCTCCTTTCTTAAATTTGAAATCAGTATAACGTATAGGTTGTTTGAAAGTCTGTCAGTTTATGAGAGAAGTATAGTTCTTATTTTCTCTATTTTTGTCAAAATAACTTATATGTTAGGTATACGCTTTTCGGACAAGAATATGACAAAATCTAAAACATTTTACGTTTGCTTTGTTGTTTTTGGAAGTGGTTGATTTCCGTTTCAGGTGCTCGCTTTCCGCGGGGCAGACGGTAAGCCACATTCGTACGTTTCACGTATAAGTGTCTCACCTGCCCGCCTGTCCCGCAGGAGTCTCCCACCTTCCACTCCAATTAACTGTTCAATGAAGCATTTTATAAATCTCTCTGTAGCATCATTCTACTTGTCAATATGCCTGTTGTAGAAAAAGACAAGGGGAATAATTTTTTGAAAGGCTGTTTTCCATAGAGTTATTGCTTTAAATGTTTTAATCTATTTTTATTCTCTTCCTTTGCATGTTGATTGGAGCGTATGGTTGCCGACTCCTACGTGACGAGCGGTCAGTACGAAATGTGGAAGTGACTCGTTCAGCCCCGACAAGCAAAAGAGAAATGGGCTTGGAAGGCGCACTTTGCCTTCTTGACCGTTTACCTTTTGACCTCGAGGGGCTTGTCACTGCAACTAGACAGGAGGCTCACCGCACGCCCCGTGGAAAGCGAGCAATCTGGAGCGGAGATCAACTACTAACAAAACAAAAAAGCATGCTCTCTAAAATAGAGAACATGCTTTCATTTTGTATTTATCTTCTTCTGTTTCGGCTGCGGTTACGCAAGAATGTTGGAATATCAAGCGTATCTGAATCAGCGTTCGTATAAGAAGTATTTCTTGATTCTTGGCTCTCTTCACGAGTTTGCCCTTGTTGTGACTGGCTTTGTGGTTGAGATTGACTTTGAGAAGAATGAGACTGATTAGAAGTAGGAGCTTGCTGCATTCTAGGACGCTCAGCTCTCTGTTGGTTATTAACCATCTTCTCCGTTTCGTCAAATCCAGTCGCAATAACCGTAACAAGGATCTCATCTTTCAGTTCCTCGTTAATCACGGAACCAAAGATCATGTTTACTTCAGGATCTGAAGCAGATGAAACAATATCTGCTGCTTCGTTCACTTCATAAAGACTCAAGTTAGCTCCACCAGTAATGTTCATCAATACACCTTTTGCTCCATCGATAGATGTTTCAAGAAGTGGAGATGAAATTGCCTTTTTCGCAGCTTCAGCCGCACGGTTCTCACCAGTACCTACACCAATACCCATGAGTGCAGATCCGCGTTCAGTCATGATTGTTTTTACATCGGCAAAGTCAAGGTTGATCAGTCCTGGTACAGCGATCAAATCTGAAATACCTTGTACACCTTGGCGAAGAACATTATCCGCTTCACGGAAAGCTTCTAACATCGGAGTATTTTTATCAACGATTTCTAGTAATCGATCATTCGGGATTACAATTAATGTGTCAACTTTTTCTTTTAATACAGAGATGCCACCAACCGCTTGTGTAGAACGCTTACGACCTTCAAAAGTGAACGGTCTTGTGACAACACCAACTGTAAGAGCGCCAAGATCTTTAGCGATCTCTGCAACTACAGGGGCAGCACCAGTACCTGTACCGCCACCCATTCCAGCTGTTACGAATACCATATCAGCACCGCTAAGTGCTTCTTCGATCTGTTCACGGCTTTCTTCAGCTGCTTTTTTACCGATATCAGGATTTGCACCTGCTCCAAGTCCTCTTGTTAATTTCGTTCCGATCTGCATTTTCACAGGTGCTTTAGAAAGATTCAAGGCTTGTGCATCTGTATTTACACAGATGAATTCTACACCTTGTACACCGTGTTCGATCATACGGTTAACAGCGTTACTTCCTCCGCCACCAACACCAATAACTTTAATTGTCGCCAATTGATCCATATTCATATCAAACTCTAACATGAGCGTTCCTCCTAATGACTAGTTCCTTAGTGTTATTCGAAAAATAAACCAAACCAGTCTTTGACTTTTGATTTCATGCCACCGGATTGTTTTTCTTGGCCCGATTTTTGGCTGGATTGTTGTTTCTTTTTAGGTAAAGGTTCTCCAGCGTTATCAGCTAACGCTGTGGCAACTTCTTTTCCTTGAACTTTAATATTTTTGTGAGTGAATTGGATTAATCCAACACCAGCTGTAAACTTCGGTTCTCTAACCCCGATATAATCCGGCAATGAAACGCGTACGTTCTGCTGGAAGATATCTTGAGCGAGTTCTAGTACTCCTGGAATTGCAGCAACACCGCCTGTGATAACAAAACCGCCAGGAAGTTCGGAATATCCACGCTGATGCAATTCATCATCAATCATCTCAAATATTTCAGCCATACGAGCTTCAATGATTAATGAGAGCTCGTATTGCGAGATTTCTTGTTCTTGTGAAGAACCAATTTGCGATACTGTAAATGTCTCATCTTTTGACGCATAATCCACGAAAGAGTGACCATGCTTCAGCTTAATCTTTTCTGCATCTTCAGCAGAAGTTCTTAATCCAATGGATATATCTTTTGTGATAAAGTCTCCACCAATCGGAAGGACTGAAGTTAACTGCATGGTACCTTGGTCGAATACAGATAGTGTAGTAGAACCCCCACCAATATCAATTAGTGCTACACCAAGCTCCATCTCATCACGTGAAAGTGCAATCGATGATGTTGCCAATGGCTCTAAACAAATGTCCGCCACTGTTAGTCCAGCTCGTTCTACGCATCGTAATAAATTATGTAAGATCGTTTTGGAACCCGTAATCACTGTTCCTTCCATCTCAAGGCGAACACCTAACATGCCTCGGGGATCAATAATCTCATCTGTACCGTCAACAATAAATTGTCTAGGAATCACATCTATAATTTCGCGTTCTGGAGGCACTGACATAACCTGAGCTGCCTCTATTACTCTAGCGATGTCCTCATCACCGATTTCTCGGTCTTCTCTTGATACCGCAACTACACCGTGGCATGGCTGAAGTTGAATATGGTTCCCTTTTACACCTACGATTACTGCATTTATAGGAATACCTAACATTCTTTCAGCTTGCTCTACGGCTTTTCTTATGGAACGAACAGTTTCGTCAATATCTACAATGGAACCTTTTCTGATTCCAGCTGATTTTGCATGGCCAACACCAATAACATTAAAGGACTCACTAGTCATTTCTCCAATGATCACTTTAATATTGGATGTACCGATGTCTAAACTTACATAAATTTCATTGCTGTTCATTCTGTGGCACCTCCTTACCTTTCATCCAATAAATCTTCTAATTTTTAAAAATCCCTTGATTTGCGCTTAATTATGGAATAAATTCCACAAACAACGGGTTATCCCTCTTTTTTTTTACCGTTTTTTCAAATTTTTTAGGCCTTTTTGCGTGAATCTGACCATTTAGAAATAATTAAGCGTCTAATAACCGCAATATTATTAAACAGCCTAACACCAAATGCAAAAATTGCAGCTAAGTACAAGTCAATACCAAGGTGAACCCCTAAGTACGCGAGCCCTGCAGCCAATAAAATATTAAAGAAAAAACCTGTAATGAACACTTTATCTTCAAAACTGCCTTGAAGATGTGCACGTATACCACCGAATAAGGTATCAAGTGCAGCTAAGACAGCGATTGATAAATAGTTTGCATATTCTGGAGGGACCCGGATATCAGACATGAAACCTAATAGTAGACCTAATAACAGTCCAAGTACCGGCAACCACATCTTACGTTTCCTCCTTTGCCGGTTTCATAAACTTCACCTTCATATCTTTATCGAAAGCTGGCAAAATAACTTTAGCTGTTTGTTTAGATTCTACAAGAAAATTTTCACGGATAAACTCCTCAACAGCTGGTGAAGCAATGATCTTCTGATGAAGTTTTTCATTGTCTTTTGCCAAAACTCTGATTTCAATTGGAAAAGAAGAAACAGGCTCATTGTTTATGTAAATGTTTCCATTCACTTCCCGGATCGGGGTCTTAGATACGACACGCTGTCCATCTATACTGATCTCTTTTGCATCGTATCGATTTAATTCGTTTACAAGTCTTCTAAGCATATCAGGATCTATTTTAGGAACAGGTTGATCTACTCCAATTAGCTCTTCATTAAAAGGTTCGATCGTTATTACGATTCCTTGTCCGCTAACCGTCGTTAATCCTGCCTGTTTTTTTAAATCCCATAGCGCTTTTTCCATTGCTTGGATTTTTTCGTCTTTCCCTTCACCTTTGTATTGGTTCAGGAGTTCACTATAGCGTTCAAATTCCTCATTAAGCTCCTGCTGACGCTGTTTTTCTTTTTCCAAATCAGCTCTTAACTCCCATAAATCTCTAGTATCCCGAACGACAGGATTGTTTGTGGTCTCAAATTGGATCGCCAGCATTCCGCCAAGTATGAGGGCAATTGTTGCGAACATGAATTGTCTTTCTTTCAACTAACTCATCCCTCTTCCGTAATAAATGGCTCCATCTCGATCGCGCTTTCTTGCTCCACCCTTACTTCTACTCCGTCATTGACAATTTTATCGACGATATACAGATTCAAAGATTTCTCTAGGGTTGTTGAATTCCCGATTGCTGTTATAACAAAAGGTGCAGGATATTGGTTACCATCCACAGAAACGACCGGACCGATACAAGCGATATACGTATCATGAGAGATCCTCTGACCGTTTATCGCAATTGCTTCTGCACCTGAGACGTGAAGTTCGTCAATGACACTTCTTATATGTTCTTCATGGACGATATAATCGTTAGGGTTCTCCCCTTCCGGTATATAGGAGGAATCTTGCAGAGTAACTTCTACCCCCTCCCCTTTCACCTTTACGTTTCCTACTACCATTCTGAGCTCTTTTAAATCTTCTACTAGTTTAGAAGATATCTCCTCTTGATCAGCCAGCTTATTCTCTTTCTTCTCAACATTTTGCTGCAGATTTTGAAGACCGCCTGCTAATTCTCTATTCGTTTTTTGAAGATTTAAAATTTGGCTTCTCAATGAATCTTCTTTTTTCCATTCATTGTTCTCTACAACATTTTGCTTTTCAATCTGTGCTCTCTGATAGGAGAAAGATAATATGAACCCGGTAACGAGAAGGATTAAAGATAGGAAAAGATGCGTCCCTTTAATTTTGCTCATTACTTTCCTCCACTTGGTTGTATCGTTCAAAACGTGTGCTGATTCCTAAATAGAACGTACCTTTTTCATCAGGCTTTAGCTCACTCACTAAAGACGGATAAGCATTCAGCCTTTCTGAAAACTTAGAGATCGTTGTCACTACTTTGTTTCCATCCGTCATAAACAATGTGAGTTGACTTGAATTGTTGGATGAAGGTGTATGTGTGATCTCGGATATACGGTGAATGATTCCTTCTGGTAGCTTTTGCAGTTCCTGAGCCATCATCTCTAATTGTTCAGGGTCACTCCAGCTTACAATAACTGGTGCATTTACAGGTCTCTCATTTTTCTTAAGAGGTTCTAACATCTTCCCGTTTTGAAGCATCGGATAGTATATGTTTTCTTTCCTGAAATACCCGACCCGCTGAAATTCACTCACTTTAATTATAACTTGATTAAAAAACTTCTTTTGGATTGAAACTGAGCTCACCTCTGAAATACCTTCGAGCCGCTTCATAATTTCTTCTTCAGATACATTCAAATACTTTGTCTTTGTAGTAATTTCACTTTTTTCAAGAATCTCATTGTCGGTTACAAAATAGTTGCCTGAGACGGTAATTTTCTTCACATGACTAAGATCAGATTGAAAATAAACGACGACCAACAATAACAGGAAGAAAAAGGACAAGTAATAAATAAGACGACGATTTGCTTTTTGTTTGCGATGTTCTTTCAGCTTCGGAATTCGGTCCTCAATCTTGACAACCTTTACCTTGTCCATCCTCTTCCTCCGTTTTATAAGTTAGTACAAGAAACATTAACGGTTGACAGAAATAAAAGAACTTGGCAGATAGACGCCAAGTCTTCAAAAAGGTACTGATAACAGTCCAACTGTCAGAAGATAACGAAATGTAAAATCCGTTTTGAAACGTCAATAGTTAATTTTTTCTTGTTCTTTGTATTATAGCACGGATATGCCGCAATTCAGCACTATTTATCCAATTTTTTGTTAATCATTTCTACCAATGATCTCAACTTCCGTATGAAGCTCAACACCATGCTTTTCTTTGATCGTTTTTTGTATATAGCTGATCAGATCCAGCACGTCTTTTGCTTTTGCATCTCCAGTATTCACAATAAAATTAGCATGCATCTCAGAAACTTGTGCACCGCCTACTTGTGTTCCTTTAAGCCCCGATGTCTCTATGAGATGTCCTGCATAATTCGGCAGCGGATTACGGAACACACTTCCACAGCATGGATAGTTCCATGGCTGAGTGTTTCTGCGATAATCTTTATTTTTCTTAAGCTCTGCCATGATGGTCTCTTTATCACCTTTATCCAATACGAGTATGACTTCTACACAGATTCCACCTGTTTCTTGAAGGACAGAAGTACGATAAGAGAAGTGCAATTCTTCGTTAGAAAGCCATTTAAGCTCACCGTCAGGCAATAAAATCAAAGCTTTCTCAACGATCTTTGACATATCAGATCCATGCGCACCCGCATTCATGAACACAGCTCCACCAACTGACCCTGGAATACCAGCAGCAAATTCAAGGCCCGTATAAGCTTCACGTGACATTACAGTCGCAAGCGGAATAAGCGAATAGCCTCCGCCAACTCTAATCGTGTTGTCATTTTTTTCAAGGTGGTTGATCCCCTCCCCTACCTTGATGACAACCCCTTCGATTCCTCCGTCTGCAACAAGAAGGTTAGACCCTCTACCGATTGCACGTATCGGTGCGTTTGCTTCTTTTATATAACTTAATGCTTTTTTTAGACAGTCAATATTTTTTGGTTCATAAAAAAGATCAGCTGGCCCACCAATTTTTAATGTGGTGTGATTTTTTAATGGCTCATTTACTAGGACAGTACCTAGATCTTCACTTTTTAATTTCTCAGCTAATTGGCTATACATCATTAAAAACCCCCTACGTTCATACGCATCGTTCTATTTATATGCTATGCGTTAATCTTTTCCATGTTTTCAATGTCCTTAAACATCGACAAAGTAGTATTCGTCAGAACTAACGATTTTGTTTCTTATTCTTGAAAAATCTGATTATCATTGTCGCTCTTGAAAGTGGTTGATTTCCATTACAGGATGCTCGCTTTCCGCGGGGCAGGCGGTGAGCCACATTCGTACGATTCTCGTATAAGTGTCTCACCTGACTAGTTGCAGTGGCTAGCCCCTCGAGGTCAAAAGCTAAATGGTCCACAAGGCAAAGTGCGCCTTGCTAGCTCATTCACCTTTTGCTGGTCGGGGCTGAACGAGCCACTTCCACTTTTAGGACTGCCCGCCTGTCCCACAGGAGTCTCGCATCCTTGCACTACAATCAACTGTCTTAGGAGACAGGAGAATTTAAGAGCAGAGACTAGCGAATAAGAAACAATTACATTAAAAAACAAATATAGAAAAAGAAGTTACCCTGCCATAATTGACAGGGTAACGTCTTTAAATCGCTATGTTTAGAATAAGAGAATTTCCTTTGAAACTCAAGTTTTAATACCTTGAATAACGGCTAATATTTAGGATTACTCCAATTGAAGCGAGCATGAGTGTTAATGAAGATCCTCCATAACTTAAAAACGGCAACGTAATTCCAGTTACGGGCATCAAACCTGTTACTACTCCAATATTAATCATCACCTGTATAGCGACCATCCCAATAATTCCAATGGCTAAAAAGCTACCGAATAAATCAGGAGCACCTAAAGCGATTCTGATTCCACGCCATAAGAGAAGGCTAAACAGGATCAATACAAAAACAGCGCCGATAAAACCAAGTTCCTCTGAGAGAATCGCAAATATAAAATCCGTTTGCGGTTCTGGGAGATAACCAAATTTTTGTCTACTCTGACCTAAACCTAATCCTAGCAGACCACCAGGTCCGAGCGAATAGAGGGACTGGATTATCTGAAACCCGCTCCCTAAAGGATCGCTCCAAGGATCGAGAAAAGAAGTAATCCTCTTAATCCGATATGGAGCAGAAATAATTAATCCCGCAAGTCCGATAAGACCGATCAAAGCCATACCTACAAAATGAGAGATACGCGCACCTGCAACAAAGACCATCACGATGCTTGTTCCTACCATCACGGCCCCTGTTCCTAGATCGGGCTGAAGCATGATCATTCCAAAAGCGATCATCACTAATCCAAGAGTAGGCACTAAACCTTTTTTTAGAGAAGTGATCTTTTTTTGATGCTCCGATAAATACTTAGCTAGAAATGTAATCATGGCTAGTTTCATAAATTCAGACGGCTGTATGGAAAAAGCACCTACACCAATCCAGCTTCTAGCACCACCACGAACCATTCCAATACCTGGGACAAGAACTGCGATCAATAATACAAAACAAATAATCAGAAGAATCTTAGACCAGACTCTCCACGTCATGTAATTGATGTTCATGATAAAAAACATCGCTGCAATACCTACACCGGCAAATAACAATTGTCGCTTTGCAAAAAAGAACGCATCATCAAACTTATATAGTCCTAAATCTGCACTAGCGCTATAAACCATTATTATACCGATCGATAACAACATAAGCGTAACTACAATCATTATGATATCAGGGGTTGATTTCGTTGCAGGCAAAGGGAAACACCTCAACTCTTCTTATTTGTACAAACCTTATTTAAGTTTATGCACAGAGTTGATAAACATGTCCCCTCTTTGTTCGAATGTCTTATATTGATCCCAGCTTGCACAAGCAGGAGACAATAATATAACATCCTCTTCAGCAGATAAACTGTACGCAAGGGGAACAGCATCTTCCACATTATCAGCACGTTTTATCGTTTCTATTCCTGCCTGTTTTGCTGTTTCAGCTAGTTTGTCAGCTGTTTGACCAAAAGTAACGAATGCTTTTACATTTTTTAGTGACGGTAGCAGATCATCAAAAGAATTACCACGATCAAGTCCACCTGCTAGTAAGATTACAGGTTGTTCAAATGCAGACAACGCTGCATTCGTCGCTAATATATTGGTGGCTTTTGAGTCGTTATAAAAACGTCTGCCGTTAAACTCACCTACATACTGCAAACGGTGTTTAACCCCAGGAAACGTAGTTAGAACCTGATGAATTTGTCTTAAAGTTGCACCCGCTAATAACGATGCGGCTACAGCTGCCATAATGTTTGAGAGATTGTGATTACCTGGTAACACGATTTCACTCAACATAATAACTTTTCGCTCTTGAAAATAAAGCGCACCTTCTTCAACATAAACGCCGCTCTCAATTTTTTTCGTCACAGAAAAAGGAATATGTTGAGCCTTGGAATCTTTCATTAAACGTGTGACACGTTCATCATCTGCGTTATAGATCACATAATCAGAGGAATCTTGATTCTCAGTGATCTTAGCTTTTGCTTTTCCATATTCATCAAGAGAACCGTGGTAATCTAAATGTGCTTCGAATAAGTTCAGAAAAACAGCGATCTGTGGTTTAAATCGCTCTGTTCCCATCAACTGAAAGCTAGAAAGTTCCGCTACTAGTATATCGTTCTCAGTAGACTCCGCAGCAACTTCGGAGAATACAGTGCCTATATTCCCGGCTACGATTGGTGTCTTATCACTGTTTTTCAACATATCACCAATAAGGGTAGTGGTTGTTGTCTTTCCGTTTGATCCTGTAATCGCAATAATCGATGCGTCTGAGATCATACCTGCTATTTCCACTTCTGTATAAACAGGAATGTTTCGTTTTACCGCTTCTTCAATCAAAGGATTTTGATAAGGAATTCCTGGATTCTTAACAATGAAATCTAACTGGTCGTCTAATAATGCCAACGGATGATCTCCGCAAACTACTTTAATCCCAAGTTTCTCAAGTTTTTCTGCTTCCACATTTCCTTCTCTAGGACTCTTGTCGTTCACCGTTAATTTGGCCCCAAACGAATGAAGCAGTTTTGCACCAGCAAAACCGCTCTTGGCTAATCCTACGATTAATATCTTCTTGTTTTTAAAAAATGTAGTGTCTTTCATTTATACCCACACCTCTAAATAAATTCCTAATGCTGCAAATACCAATCCTACAAGCCAAAACGTAACAACGATACGCCATTCACTCCAGCCGGATAGTTCGTAATGATGATGAAGCGGACTCATTTTAAAGACACGCTTACGAGTTAGTTTAAATGAGGCTACTTGAATCATTACAGAAAGCGTTTCGATTACAAACACACCACCAATAATAACAAGTAAGATCTCAAGCTTCGTTAGTATCGCAACGGCACTAATCGCGCCTCCTAGCGCGAGTGAGCCTGTGTCTCCCATAAATACTTTTGCAGGGTGTGCATTAAAAACTAAAAAGCCAAGTACAGCACCAACCACAGCCACACAGAAAATGGCAGCTTCAAATTGAAGAATGGTAGAAGATAACACGGCAAATGCACCAAAAGCTATAGCAGCTGTTCCTGCCAACAATCCATCTAATCCGTCCGTAAGGTTTACTGCATTAGAAGCTCCGATTAACATGAATACCACCAAAACAGGATAAAACCATCCTAAATCAAATGAAAAATCTGTTACGGGAACTGAAATTTCAGTCGAGAAATCAATGGCTCTTAAACCAAAGAAGAAAAGAGCTGCAATAATCAATTGACCTACTAACTTCTGTTTCGATGTTAAACCGAGATTTCGTTTCTTAACAACTTTAATAAAATCATCTAAAAATCCAATAAGTCCGTATCCTAAAGTGACAAGGATAAGTAAATGGGTTTCTGCTGTAACTGCAAAAAACTTCGCAGTCATCGCATATGTTGCAATAACAAGGGCTAAGACGATTACGATCCCGCCCATAGTAGGTGTACCTTGCTTTTTTTGGTGAGATTTTGGACCTTCATCACGTATGCTCTGCCCAAATTTTAATCTTCTTAAAAACGGGATAAAAAAGGGTGAACTTAATACCGCGATTAAGAAGGATGCAACTAATGTAAATAATAAGACTTGCTCAATCATTTTTTCGACTCCTGTTCTTTCTCTACAAATTTCGAGACAAGGGTTTCTAATACCATCCCTCTTGATGCTTTAAAAAGAATAGCAGTGTCTTTTGATAATAAACTAGCTATTGGTTCTTCCGCTTCTTCTTTTGTTAGACATTGAATAACCTCAAGGTCTTTACGTTTTTGTTTTTTTAGTTCATCTGCAATCCAAGCACCTTTTTGCCCCACACATATCACATGAGAGATCGTATCATCCACATGCTTAGCCATGTTTCGGTGCATCTCTTCCTCATTTGAGCCTAATTCATACATATCTCCAAGAACCGCGACTTTTTGAGAATAATCCTTTAGGTCAGCAAGTGTCTCTAGAGCAGCAATCATACTAGTTGGACTAGCATTATAGGCATCATTGATAAGTAGTGTATCCTTCTTGCCGCTTTTCATTTCAAGACGCATGGATGTAACTTTAAGGCTCTCAAGTCCTTCTAATATTTTATTTTCTTCTATATTCAAGTAATGCCCTACAGCTATGGCATATGCAGCATTTTTTATGTTATGACGTCCTAGCATTGGTATCCGATACACAGTTGTACCTTCTTCTAAAGTAAACGTTACGCCATGTACATCTGTCTTAAGGTTAGATAACTTCAGTGTATTTGAATCACCGAAACCGACTTGTAACACGTTCTCACCTTTGACATGTGAAAGAAGCGGTTCATCTCCATCGATGATAAACAGCCCGCCTTGTTTTAATCCATCTGCAATCTCATGTTTTGCTTTAGCGATTCCTTCACGACTACCAAGTTGTTCAAGATGGCTTTCACCGATATTCGTGATAACAGCAACATCTGGCTCTGCGATCTTACTTAAAAGAGAGATCTCTCCATAATCACTCATACCCATTTCCAGGATTAGTACTTCAGTATCTTCTTCCATCGCAAGAATGGTTAGAGGCATTCCAATATGATTGTTGTAATTTCCTTGTGTTTTAAATGTCTTAAAGTTTGCTGACGAAACACTTTCTATCATATCTTTTGTCGTTGTTTTTCCGTTACTGCCCGTTACAGCTACAACGACAGGGTTGATTTTCTTCAAGTAATATTTTGATATTTCCTGTAAAAACTTCACAGTGTCTGTTGTGTATAGAATCGGAAAATCTTCTGGCAATCCTTCAGGAAGATCTTTTCCTTCCTGCCAGATTGTAGCTGTGCATCCTTGTTGAATCGCATTAAGCAAAAAATCATGTCCATCAAAGCGCTCGCCGGCTATCGGTAGATATAGAGCATTCTCGCTTTTAAGTCTTGTATCTTTTGAAACACCTTCTAATATAAGGTTCTCATACTTTCCACTCGCCCGATCTGCTAATGAGACCAGTTCTTTAAAATCTAATTTCATTTTTTCACCGCCTTAATTGCTTCCCTTGCTACGACTCTATCATCAAACTCTAATATGTCTTTACCAATGATCTGATATGTTTCGTGACCTTTACCGGCTATAAGTATAACATCGTTTGCACTAGCATGTTCAACCGCATGTTCTATTGCTTTTTTTCGGTCAGGGATGGTCACATAATTCCCACCATCCACACCCTCTTCCATATCTTTTAAGATTTGAAGAGGATCTTCTGTTCTCGGATTATCACTTGTGAAGATAGCATGATCAGCTAAGTTTGCTGCAATTCCTGCCATAAGTGGGCGCTTCGTCTTATCACGGTCACCGCCACACCCAACGATCGCTGTTATTTTCCCTGTAGCAAATTCTTTAATGGTTCGTAACACATTTTCTAAACTGTCAGGTGTATGTGCGTAATCAACGATCACAGTAAAATCTTGACCTGCTAGTACGGGTTCAAATCTGCCTGAAACTCCAGATACTTCTTTTAAACTTGTAAGAATTTGATCCAAATCTAATCCAGACAACAAACACGCCGTTGTTGCTGCAAGCACATTATAGACGGAGAACTTTCCGATAAGCTTCAATGTAACTTCTCTTGTACCAATAGGTGTATGGAGAGTAAACGTAGTGCCTTGTGATCCAATCATAATATTGGTTGCTCGAACGTCACTGTCGTTGTCGATCCCATAAGAAACAACCTGTGCGGAAGTAACTCTCTCAAACATTCTTGAAGCTGGATCATCATTATTAAGTACAGCTACTTTACGATCTGTTCTGCTATAAGTGTTGCCCATTTGTGAAAATAGAAGACTCTTTGCAAACTGGTATTCTTCCATATTTTTATGGTAGTCCAAATGATCTTGTGTCAGATTTGTAAAAACAGCAATATCAAAGTCACATCCCCAAACTCTTCCTTGAACAAGGGCATGCGAAGAGACCTCCATAACAGCTGCTTCTACTTTTTCTTTGGTCATCTGATAAAAAGCATTCTGCAAAAATAATGAATCAGGTGTAGTATTTGCTACTTTAAAGCTTTGATCTTTTATTTTCATTTCAATCGTACCGATCATTCCAGTGCTTTTCCCAGCATCTCGTAAAACTTTTTCAATGAGATGTGAAGTTGTCGTCTTACCATTCGTACCAGTTATTCCGATCAAATGAAGTTTTTGTGAAGGGTGTCCATAAAAGGCATCCGCTAAAACCGATAGTGCTTTTTTTGTGTTTTTCACTTTTATAACAGGAATGTTAACATCGATATCTTTCTCTGCTAATATAGCAGCAGCTCCGTTATTTGCCACTGCTTGGGCAAAATCATGGCCATCAAACAAAAGTCCTTCCATACAAACAAAAAGGCAGCCTTTCCCAGCTTTCCTGGAATCCATTTCAATGGAGGTAATTTCAGGATTGGCTTGGATATCCATTTCATAGTTCACTAAATATGTAAGCAGTTCTTTTAATTCCATTAATCCTGATCTCTCCTCTAATCATCGTTAAGCCTATATTATAAAAAAAGTGTTGTTATCGCATATGCTGTTGCTCATAGAAAGGGTCTCTTAACCGTGTTATCTTCTTTGGCTTTGAATGAGTACGCTAAAAGTATCATCTTTCTATAAAAGAGCTGTTTATATGCATCTTTAAAGAAAATAAGCCAAGGCAAGATTCCGCGCTTGGCTATGTGTACATTCTTTATTTTAATCTTCCACTTCTTTTTTGTCACCCAAAAATAAACGTATCGTCTTGCCAGCTTCTAGCTTTACGCCAGCTTTAGGAGCTTGCTGTACGATATAATTCCCTTTTCCGGAAGTTTCTATCTTGAGATTATACAACAAATTTGTTAACTCTTTTGTTTGTTTACCTACTAAATCTGGAACGACTACTTCAGGAGCATCGAGCCATGTCTTTTCTTTTTCAATCTGATCTTTTTGCTTTTTGACACCCATGGCAGAAAGACTGTCTTCAATAATATTTCCTACGATTGGTGCTGCCACAATTCCACCAAACTGAAGGGTTTCTTTTGGATTATCTATAGCCACATAAACAACGATCTCTGGATTATTGGCAGGAGCCATGCCGATAAAGGAGACAATATGGTTGTTCTTTAAATAGACACCGCCTTCAGCCTTCTGAGCAGTCCCCGTTTTTCCTCCGACACGATAACCATCTACGAATGCATTCTTCCCAGTCCCTTGAGCTACAACACTTTCAAGTGCTCGCCTTACTTCTTTAGACGTTTCTTCAGAGATCACTTTTCTTTTGAGTTTTGGAGTCTGCTTACTAACTACTTTTCCAGTGATAGGGTCAACTAATTCTTTAGCTATATATGGTTCGTACAAATAGCCTCCGTTTACGGCCGCAGACACAGCAGCTACTTGCTGAATCGGAGTCACAGAAACACCTTGTCCGAACGCGGTTGTTGCAAGTTCAAGTGGACCAACACGATCTAAAGAGAATAAAATCCCTTTTCCTTCACCCGCCAAATCAACACCAGTCTTTTCTCCAAACCCAAAATCTTTTATATACTCAAAAAGTTTATCCTTTCCTAAACGTTGACCAAGGATAACGAAACCGGGGTTGCAAGAGTTTTGTACACCTTCTAAAAAGGTCTGACTGCCATGCCCTCCTGCTTTCCAGCATTTAAGCTTCCTCCCTGCAACTTCAATAGAGCCAGGGTCGTGAAAACGATCTTTATCTAGATCAACTTTATCTTCTTCAAGAGCAGCAGCAAGCGTAATGATCTTGAAGGTAGATCCTGGTTCATATTGAGCCCACACTGGCAGATTCCGATTGTATACTTCTGGTGATACACGCTTGTACTCTTCTGGATCAAAATCTGGCCGAGAGCTCATGCCAAGAATTTCTCCTGTATTCGGATTCATCGCAATGGCGATTGCGCCATCAGGATCATAGGTGGCTTGTGCGATATCGAGCTCTCTTTCAATTATCGTTTGAACACGTGAATCTGTTGTTAACCTAAGGTCGTATCCATCTTTTGGTTTTTCATACTTGTCCGATAATGAAGGCATTCTGCGTCCTCGTGCATCTGAAAAGAAGGATATATGACCTTTTTCACCATTGAGCTGTTCGTCATAATAAAGTTCTAGACCCGTAAGCCCTTGACTGTCGATCCCAGCAAAACCTAATACATGAGATAGGTAAGATCCGTATGGATAATGTCTTTTGCTGTCTTCTGCAACAAAAACACCTGGCAGATTCAACGCTTCAACTTCTTTTGCTTTCGTATTGCTGATTTTTCGTCCTCCATTATCAATCCTAACGATGGAAGCTTTTTTAGTGAGCCGTTGATAAACTTCTGTTTTTGATATATTTAACAGTGCTGCTAACTTTTCAGCTGTTTCATTTGGTTCTTTGATCTGTCTTGGAACGACAAAGACAGTAGGAGCACTAATATTTGTCGCGAGTACCACATCATTACGGTCTAAGATCTTTCCTCTTTTTGGTTCAAAGGGAATATCTCTGCTCCAAGAATCAAGTGCTTGATCTGTCAACATATCTCCAAGCACAAATTGAACGTAGCCTAGTCTTACAGAAATGACAAAAAAGAAAGCTATTCCAAAAACAAGAACAAAAATTAAGCGCCTGCGTACAGTTACATTCGAAACTCGCACACACAATACCTCCCTTGTATGTCTCGTTTCAAATATATGCTTGTACACAAGCGCCTAGAACATTTAGTCTGTTACCGGTAGCTCTTCTTGAGCGTCTTCATTCGTAGATTCGGTTTCTTCAACGTTCTCTTGTTCTTCGGAATCCGTCTCTCTTCCTGTTACTTTTGGTGGTTCTAATTGAACAACAAAGAAATCTCCTTCTTTGACTGGGTTACCAGGTTTGATGCTTTGTTTTACTGCAAAACCGCTTCCTGTTATTGTTTCTTTCAACCCAAGAAGTTTACTAATCCTTAAAATATCCATGTAAGACCAGTCTTTTACATCAGGCATCTTGGCATCACCAGATGTTCTCAAGATGACTCTTTCACCTTTCATCACATAAGCCCCTTCATAAGGTTCCTGGTTTGTTATATCGTTACCTGAACCGATGACGGAAACTTGCATGCCTAGTTTTTCTAATTCACTTTTTGCTTTCTCAGCAGACTGACCTGTGTAATCCGGTAATTCTTTACCATAAGATTTCTTGACTTTGGTAGACTTATCGTTGACTTTGGCTTCAGGCTGAATGTTTAAATATTGCAGCCCGCTTTTCATAACACTTGTAAAAATATTCGCAACAGGTGTAGAACCCATCTCAGGGAACTCAACCTTTGGTCGCTCAACAGCCACATAAACTAGTAGTTTAGGGTCATCTTTAGGTGCCATACCTAAGAAAGAAAATACGTTTTCTCCCCAACCAGAGATATACTTGCCGTCTTTTCCTACGATCTGTGCTGTTCCTGTTTTTCCAGCTACACTATAACCGTCGATCATATAAGGCTTACCCGTTCCATCTGTTACTACTGTTTCTAAAATATCTCTTACTTGTTTTGATGTTTCTTCAGAGATCGGCTTACTTGCAACTTTCGGTTCATTTGATAGCACCGTCTTCTTCGTTTCCGGGTCCATGATCTTGTCGATCACGTATGGTCTCATCATCTTACCGCCATTCGCAATCGCTGTTGCCGCTTGAATCTGCTGAATTGGCGTAATCGTTGTTCCTTGCCCGAAAGCTGTTGTAACTTTCTCTATTTCATAGTTATAGAGAACTGATCCGCTCTTCTCATTCGGCAAATCAATATTCGTCTTTTGATCCAGACCAAATTTCGAGAGATAACTTCTATATTTCTCATAACCTAGCTTTTCACGTACAAGTTTAGAGAAGGCTACGTTAGAAGAGTTTTGAACCCCTTCGTTATAAGTAATGGGTCCCCATCCTCTTTTATTATGATCATAGATCGGTCTTCCGATGTTCGGAAGCTTATACGAACCAGATTGGAACACCTCGTTACCGTTATACTTACCTTCTTCAATAGCAGCTGCCAAAGTAAAGATCTTCATCGTTGATCCTGGTTCAAAAGGATAAGAAACAGCAAAGTTCGTATAGTTAGTAATATCCTTTTTGTTCGGATTAAAACTAGGTGAATTACTCATTGCAAGAATTCTTCCTGTTTTCGGATCAGCAACAATTGCGGTGATCTTTTCTGGTTTATATTTCTTAGCAGCTTCTTGCACCGCTTCATCTAAATAAAGTTGAATCTTCTCATCTAGCGTTAAATAAACATCCTGTCCGTGCTTTGGTGGTGTGATCGATTCTTTATTTGCTGGAATTGCTCGGCTGAATGCATCACCGACAAAGGAGATCTTGCCATCTTTTTCTTGTAAGTACTTATCTAACGACTTTTCAAGTCCCATCAGACCAGTCTGTACACCTTCTTCACCGTTTCCAGTGTACCCCAAAACATGAGCAGCGAAGCTTTGATTAGGATAATATCGTCTTGATTCTCTTATAAAATCCACACCAGGAATCTTCATCTTTTCGATCTGTTCTTTTTTACGATAAGAAACTTTTCTTCCAGAAGGAACTTCTACTTGGAACCTGCCTTCTTTACTCAAAAGTTCTTCTAGGTCATCCTTATCAGAATCTAGTACTTTTGATAATTTTTCAGCAGCTTCTTCAGGATCTTTTATATGGTTTGGATACTTTTTATCAAGAATGGCAATTACGCTGTACGACGGAATATCTTGCGCAATCACTTCACCGTTCCGATCAAACATCGTTCCACGCTTCGCATCTAAAACATCGCTCTTCAACCATTTTCTTTTCCCGTATTCGATTAAGTCTACTCCTTCTGCAGATTGAGAAGAAGCCACGAGAAAGAATTTACTCGTTAATACAAAAAAGAGCAAGGTAAACACAACCATCAGAATACCCGCTCCAACGTTTTTTCTTTTTAATTTCATAACAACACCTGCTTTTTAGTCCTGAACCACTTTTACGTTCTTATCGTCAAAGATAAACCCTTGTTTTTTCGCCAACTTCATGATGCGTTCTGGATTACTTAATTCTGTAACTTGAAGGTGATAATCTTCAACGATCTTCGTTTCTGCAGTTAGGTCCTTTTGAATACTCTCAACTTCAGCAGTTGCCTGATAAACAGACGCGTATAGAGAAATGAGCCAAATCAATCCGGCAATTAAGACGACCCCCATAGCTCCCCACAATACGACTTCACCTTTTGTAAATATTTTTCGGGATGGCTGCTGTACCGGCTTTGGGTTTCTTTCTGGCTGTAACTGTACTTGTTGTTTTTGAACTTGATAGGCTAAATTGCTCACTTTAGCTCTCCTCTCTATTTTTGTTTTTCAGCGACCCTCAATTTCGCTGAGCGTGATCTTCTGTTTTCTTCAAGCTCGTTTTCTGTTGGTACGATTGGTTTTCTTGTGATGAGTTTTAATTCTGGTTTGTATTCTTCTGGTATAACCGGCAGTCCTGGAGGGAGTTCCGGACCTGTACTTGCTTTTTTTAGTATATTTTTACACGCACGATCTTCTAAAGAATGAAATGTGATAACTGCAATCCTGCCACCGACATCTAATAGTTCAATGGAATCTTGCAGTGCATCTTCAAAAGCGTTTAATTCATCATTTACAGCGATTCGAATGGCTTGAAATGTTCGTTTTGCAGGATGACCGCCTGTTCTTCTTGCAGGAGCAGGTATAGCATCCTTTATTATTTCGACAAGTTCTCCAGTTGTTTGAATCTCTTTTTTCTCACGAGCCGCTTCAATCTTTCTAGCGATCTGTTTAGCGAATTTTTCTTCGCCATATCTTGAGATAATCTTCATCAACTCATTGAACGTCCATTCATTCACAACTTCTTTTGCTGTAAGGTCACTTGATTGATCCATTCGCATATCAAGTTCAGCGTCATGTTGGTAGCTAAACCCTCTATCCGCTTCATCTAGTTGCGGAGATGAGACACCTAAGTCGAACAGGATACCATCCACTTTATGTATACCGCGTTTAGAAAGCTCTTCTTTAATATGACGGAAATTGCTGCGAATAATCGTATACTTTCCTTCATGTTCCTTTAGTACCTGACGGGCGTTTTCAATTGCTATGTCATCTTGATCAAATGCATATAGGTGGCCAGTTTCTAATTGAGACAGTATTAGCGCACTATGGCCTGCCCCACCTAGCGTACAATCAACATAAATTCCATCTGGTCTTACGTGTAAAGCATCTACTGATTCTTGTTTTAAAACGGTTATATGGTCAAACATGGAAAATTCCTCTCTGCTATAAACTTAAGGGTTATAAATCAAAGTCCATTAGACTTTCTGCAATTTCTCCAAATGAGTCTTCTGACTTTGAGAAGTATTCTTCCCAAATTGATTTACTCCAAATTTCAATTCTATTCGACACACCTATCACTACGCAATCCTTTTCTAGTTTTGCATAGTCTCTGAGCGGAGAAGCAATGTTTACTCTTCCCTGTTTATCTAACTGACATTCAGCAGCTCCAGAAAAGAAAAAACGAGTAAATGCACGTGCATCCTTTTTAGTAAATGGCAAACTCTTCAGCTTTTCTTCGATGACTTTCCACTCATTTAAAGGATATCCGAATACACATTGATCCAACCCGCGAGTTAAGATAAACTCTGTGCCTAGTTCTTCACGAAATTTGGAGGGGATGATCATACGTCCTTTTTCGTCGATGCTGTGTTGATACTCTCCCATGAACATATGATCACCCCACTTTCTCCCCTAAATCTACCACAACGCTCCACTTTTCACCACTACAAGTATTATTCGTGCACAAAAAAAAAAATCCTGCTGTAGCACAGGATTTTTTCTGAAATATTTTAACGTTTTTATAAGTAAACAATCTTATGTTTTCCGTTGAATTGATAAGGGTATTGTACAAGTTTGTTCACAAGTTCAGGACCTTCTTCATTTACAAATTGATAGATGTTCCAAATCCTTTCTTGCAAGATCACAGTAGGTTTTAATTGGAGCATGATCTCATCAAATTCAGCAAGAGGTTCTTTTACTTTTTTTCGAACGCGCTGTTCTAATTTATTCTCCATATAGTCGATCTCTGATAGGATTCTTTTCATATTTTGATCAGCGACGGGTAGAAGCTTTGAATCTATATCTTCTGCTAACTTTATCAACTTTTCATAAGAAGAAGTGAACTCTGCTTTTACGGATTGAACAGTCTCAAAAGTCTCGATGGGCCTGTTTAAAGCAAACCACTCGCGTTTATAACCATCCGTTCCATTCTCTAAAACTTGTTGCACCGTTAATTTCTTCGATTGGACCAATTCGTTTACTTGGTCGGTCACGAGAGTAAAAGATAGCCTTGGTGTCAATATCGGCATCAGTCTATTGAATTGGCTGAAAACCTTTCCAAGGACAGCCCAGTATGCAATCTCACCAGGGCCAGCAACAAACGATAACACAGGCAAAAGAAACTCTTGCATCAACGGACGTGTCACAACATTATTTGAGAATTTTTCCGGGTGTTTAACCGCTTCTTCAAGAAGTTCTGATTCAGAGATCTTGAAGTCTTTCTCTTTAGAGGAAAAACCATTTTCATCACGATACAATAAAATCCGCTCTTGATTCTTCGTGTAAAATAGATGAGCATTGTTTTCTTGCACTTCTATTGGAGCTGAAAATCCACTTCTGCAAAGTTCTACCGTTCGATCATTAAAAGCATGATCAATCTCACTATTATGAACGATCATCTCTTTTAACATCGTCGATTGTAGTTTTTTAAACGAAGGATCTCCAGAGTCCAATACTATCAACCCTTCTTCAGAAAACCATTTGGAAAGAAGTTTTGCAAAAAATGTAACGATAGAATCTGATTCGTTCAAGATACGCTCAGTCTCTGCGAGTAAATCACTTGTGTAAGCTGTTTCACCAAAAGAATGAAATACTTCCTTCAACCATGGCTGAACTTCATCTCTATTCCATTCCCAAAGAGAGGCTGAAGATTTCACGCTGCTTGCTGACTTTAAGGATATCTTTTTTGCAGTATTATTCTTAGGAACCATAATATGATTGATCTCATCCATATCATGATCTTCACCTGCTATCCAAAAAATTGGAACAACAGGAACATTTAATTCTTTTTGAGCTTCTTTAGCTAGTTGAATGGTACTGATGCACTTATAGATGACTAAAAGCGGTCCAGTAAGAAGTCCTGCTTGTTGTCCACCAACGACAGCTAAACTTTCAACTGCATTCAGCTTTTGTATATTTTTAATTGTTTTGGCCGAAGATCCTATCTTTTGATTATAAGAAGTCAGATAATCCGTAAGACCCTTTCTAGGAAACGAATAACGCTTCAATTCCTGTTGTCTCTTTGCCCATTCATGTTTATCATAAGGTGATTTATAATCAAAAAAACGGACAACATCCTTATCTCCGTTGGAGTACCCTTCTAAAAAAGGCGATGTATGAAGCTGCAGTTCCTCCAGTCTCATTTATGAACTTCCTTTCTACGTATCAATTACATCCTTAACGAGTATAGCAAAGAACGAATAGAGAACATAAAAAATATGCTCTAAATGTCCAAAATACGTGAAATGACTCCATATGTCATCAATGAAAAGTAACCGATTGACAAAACAAGGAACTGTAATCGCCAATTTAACCTAAGTATCTTTCTGATAGACAGATCTAATTCATTTTTCCAAATCACATATGTAAAAAGTAAACAGCCTGATAAAAATAACAATAAAAGAATCCAATAATAAGATTGTCCCCAGATTTCAACAGTCATTCTTTCGATAGCAAAAAACAAAAAAAACGTTGTACAATCAACACCCGCCTTAAAGGCTTTTCTTCTTTTCTTCGTGAGCTTTAACATACTTTTATTGACAAGAAAAAAAACGATATAAGGCACGGTTATTAATGTAGCAATAATCGCACCTACAACACTAGCCAATCATTCATCCTCTCCAATCCAATGCACTGATTGCTTCATAAGCAAACCTAGAATAAGGAGTTTGAATCTTCAATTCGATCCCTCGCTTAATAATCTCACCCGTAATACTCTCAATTTCAGTTTGCTTACCGCTCTCTACGCTTTTTAACATAGAGGATCGGTTTAATGAAGTATTTCTGCACAGGACTAACAATTCCTTCCATAACACTTCGCGCTGTTCTATCATATTTAGTACAGAAGTCGTTTCTTCAAAAAGTTCTTTCATCATGGAGTGTGCGTATGAATTCGTCAAAAGTTCTCCATTCGTTATTCTTAATAAAGCTGTAAGCGGATTGATACATGCATTCATAATAAGTTTTTCATAAACCATCTGTTGCCACTCTTCTTCTATTAGGATCGGAAAACGAGTCGAATGTAGAAAATCGCGCCATGTCTGATCAGAGCCCCCACTATAGGAAGAGAGTTTAATCCTACCTTCTCCGAGATGATGTACTGTTGCATAACCTTTCTTAAGCGCGCCGTGTTCAACAACACCAATGCTTATTTGTTTTTGAGGCAACCCCTCTAGAAAAGAGAGATGACTGATTCCATTTTGTAAAAAGAGGAAGGAAACCTCTCTAAATTTCGTCAATCCTATCAACTCGTTCATCGCTGTTTGTTTAACTGCGATCATACAGTATGACTCTTCAGCATTATATTCAGCAAAAGGCTTTGCATCGACCTTTATTGTTGTCTCTGAACCTTTCAAATTTCTGTATGTAAGCCCCGACTTACATAGTTCCTCTGCTTGAGCTACGCTTCTTGTATAAATGACAGGTTCATTCCCATTTTGTTTTAAAAAATAAGAAACTAATAACCCTATTGCCCCGCCGCCAATGACGCTTATTTTCATACTAAGGCTCACCTCTTTAATGTTTAACTCGATAGTATCATATTCTTAAATATACTAAAAAAACCTCCCAAGTTAGGGAGGTTCATGCATCAAACAGGATAAACAGGATGCTTTCGCTCACTGAATACCATTTCTTTGTTTTCGTAAAATGCAAAACGGTTTGTAAGTTCATCTCTTAAGGCTGAAGGTGAAACAATATCATCTATGATCATTTCAGAAGCAAGCTTATAAATATCAATATGCTCTTTATATTCTTGCTGTTTTTGCTGAACAAATTGGATACGTTCTTTCACGTCTTCAATCTCATTAATCTTGTTAGAATATACAGCGTTCACTGCCGCTTCCGGACCCATAACCGCAATTTGAGCCGTAGGCAACGCAAGGCAACAATCTGGTTCAAAGGCAGGACCAGCCATCGCATATAGACCAGCACCATAAGCTTTTCGGACGATCACTGAAATCTTTGGTACAGTAACATCACTCATCGCCGCGATTAACTTTGCTCCATGACGTATAATTCCAGCTCTCTCTACTTTTGTTCCGATCATAAAGCCAGGAACGTCTGATAAGAAAAGAAGAGGAATTGAGAATGCATCACATAGTGTGATAAAACGTGCCGCTTTATCCGCAGAATCAACAAACAGTACGCCGCCTTTTACTTTCGGCTGATTTGCGATAATCCCTACTGGTTTTCCATCAATACGTCCAAAACCAGTCACGATCTCTTGCGCGAATAGCTTTTTCATCTCAAAAAAACTACCTTCATCAATGAGTCCATCAATAAACTCATACATATCAAACGGGACATTTTGATTCTCTGGTACGATCGCTTCTAACTCTCTTCCCGCTTTAGGAGCAATAGCATCAACAACTGGAGCTTTTAATTTATAGTTACTCGGGAAGTAGGATAGATATCTTTTCGCTTCTTCAATGGCTTCTGTTTCATCCGCTGCCAAAACGTCACCACATCCACTAACAGAGCAATGCATTCTTGCTCCGCCCATTTCTTCAAGCGTCACTTTTTCACCGATTACTTTTTCAGCCATTCGTGGACTTCCTAAATACATGGATGCATTTTGATCGACCATGATCACGATATCACAAAAAGCTGGGATGTATGCTCCACCTGCCGCTGATGGACCAAAGAGAATACAAACTTGCGGAATCATTCCAGACATTTTTACTTGATTGTAAAAGATCTTACCCGCTCCGCGGCGGTTCGGAAACATATCGATCTGATCCGTGATTCTAGCACCTGCTGAATCGACAAGATAAAGCATCGGAACTTTTAACTTTTGTGCGGTCTCCTGTATGCGAATAATCTTTTCAACTGTTCTAGCTCCCCAAGATCCAGCCTTTACAGTCGAATCATTGGCCATAACACATACTGTTTTCCCGCCAAGTTTTCCTATCGCAGTCACAACTCCATCTGCCGGTAGGTCTCCTGCTTGATTGTTTGCAAATTTAGCATCCTCTACACTGTATTCACCATTGTCAAAAAGCAGTCTTAGTCGGTCGCGGACGAACATCTTGTTTTGAGAACTGTTCTTCTCATGATATTTCTGTGCACCACCAGCTTCAATCTGGTCGATCTTATCTTTTAATACGTTTTCTAATTTTGCTACCATGATATACCTCCTTCAAGAGAGTGAGCGCTCGTTCAGATTGTTTGCATGCTAATTTTATTTAAGTGTAACGAGTACATCGCCCTCATTCACAAAGTCTCCAGATGCAAACTTAATGTTATCTACCGTTCCTGCATCAACAGCGTCAACAGGTATTTCCATTTTCATAGATTCTAAAATAATTACTGTTTGTCCTGCTGTTACCTCATCACCTTTACTAACCAATACTTGCCAAACTGTGCCTGCCATAGATGCTGTAATTTCTTTCATTTCTCTCTCTCCTTTGTTTAATTAAGGTTTTGAAACTTTTCTTTTACTTAAGTAACTAGTGGTATAGTCACCTTTTATAAAATCCTCTTCTTTCAAGATCATTTTAAAAAGAGGTGTATTCGTTTTTAGTCCGGTTATCTCTAACGCATCAAAGAATTCAACCGCATTCTTCATACATCCTTCTCGGTTGGAATCGCTTACAATTATCTTCGCGATCATAGGATCATAAAAAGGTGTAACTGCATTTCCACTTTCATAACCCGAATCAATCCTTACATTCTCAGATTTCGGCCATATTAGTCCTTCAATCTTGCCTGGTGATGGGAAGAAGGTGATCGGGTCTTCCGCATAAAGTCGAAACTCTATCGCATGACCTTTACTCATAATCTCTGCTTGAGTCAATGGCAGCTTCTCACCTCTTGCTACTTGTATCTGCCATCTTACAAGGTCTAGTCCCGTGATACTCTCTGTAACAGGATGTTCAACTTGAAGTCTCGTGTTCATCTCTAGAAAATAGAAATCTCCGTTTTCGCTTACGACAAATTCAACTGTTCCCGCATTCACATAGTTTACCGCTTCAGCTGCTTTAACTGCCGAATCTGTAATTTTAGAACGAAGGCTTTCTGTTAAAAATGGTGACGGTGATTCTTCTACAACTTTTTGATTTCTTCGCTGAACACTGCAATCCCGCTCAAAGAGATGTACGATATTCCCATGAGTATCACCCATGATTTGAACTTCAATATGCCTGGCATTCTCGATACATTTTTCAATAAACATTCTGCCAGATCCAAAATAGTTTTTAGCACGCTGCTGGGATGAAACAAAATGTTTGCGAAGGTCATCACTGTTATCGCATTTTACCATTCCGATTCCCCCGCCACCGCTGCTTGCTTTAAGCATTACAGGGTATCCGATCTGTTCAGCAAGTTTTACACCTTCTTCAACATCTTCGATAGGCTCGATCGTTCCAGGTACGATCGGAACACCCGCTTGCTGCATTGTTTTTCTTGCCATGATCTTATCACCCATCCACTCGATGGTTTGAGGCGCGGGACCTATAAAAGCTATTCCAGCTTTCTCTATCTTTTTGGCAAAGTCATCATTCTCTGATAAAAGTCCATAACCTGGATGGATAGCGTCTACCTTATGTTTGAGAGCGACTTCTAGGATCACTTCACTCTGCAGATAGGATTTCGCTACCGGAGGTTCACCAATATGTACCGCTTCATCAGCAGCTTTTACAAAAGGGAGGTCTTTGTCTGCTTCAGAATATACAGCAACCGTTTGAATGTCCATTTCCTTACACGTTTTGATAATCCGCAGTGCGATTTCACCACGATTAGCGATTAATATTTTTTTCATGTTCATCCTCCTTCCTGATGTCAACATTACCTTTTTCGACATAAAAAACCAAAAATCCTTTTTGAAAGCGTAAACTAAACGAATATTTTATTTTTAAAGAATTTTTTGCATAATTAGTATATACTATATCTATAGAGAAAAGTACAGAAAGACTGGGGGAGATCATATGTTAAAGTATGAAGTAAAGAAATTATTAGTTAACTATAAAACGCTTGAAGAATTTAAGCAGTTCAAGGAATACGGCGTACAAGAATTGTCAATGCTCGAGGATCTTCAGGAAAATATGATTGAAAACGACAGTGAGTCTCCATTCTACGGAATTTATTATGGTGATAAACTAGTAGCACGCATGAGCTTATATCAGATCGAATCTGCTTATGATCAATATTTTGATCCTCCACAAGATTATTTGGAACTTTGGAAACTTGAAGTATTGCCTCACCATCAAACAAAAGGACTAGGAAAAGCTTTAGTAGAGTTCGCAAAAACGTTCCAACTCCCGATCAAAACAAATGGCAGACAACAATCTGGCGGGTTTTGGGAGAAGATGGGCTTTGAAGCTGTAACATACAATCAAGATCGTGATCGCGGTCAGAATCCTTACGTTTGGTATCCAACAGGGGTCAGTGAACAGCGCCTTGCATAATCAAAAAAAAAGATGGCATCTGCCATCTTTTTTTTAGTTTCGGACTGGTATTTCTACTAACTTCCTCGCCCTGTCCATAATCTGCAAAACATCTTTATAATCACGGTACACCATCTCATACTCTTTATTCACTTTGCTAAGTTTACTTTTCAGTGTTCCGTTTTCCTTCTTCAGGTTTTGAAGCTTCAACAGTAACGCTTTATTTTCAGCTTCTAAGTTCTTTGAAACTGGTTTTTCAGCTTGAAGTTGCTGTAAAAAATGTATGATGTCATTTAAAGAGAGAGGCGTATCGCTTTTCGCGCTGTTTGAAGGGGTATCATGAAGTACCTCATTATGATTCTCAATGATTGAAGCAAACTGTTTAACTTTTCGTTTATTTCGCTCTTTACGTACTTTCTTAGCTTCAGTTATGGCTTTATCATATTGTTTACGAATGAGTGAGTTCCACCTAAATCCACATGCTGCTGGTGTTCTCGTTAATTTCTCTCCTACCTCTTCAAAGGCAACCAGCTGTGTACTACCTTCTCTAATGTGCCGAAGTGTTACCTCAGCAAGAATAGCATCTTCATCTTTTGTCCAGGCATCCTGGCGCAAGTTTGTCATTTAGATCCCCCCATTTTAGTGGTTTGTAATATAAATATGCTAGTGCTAGATAAGATAGACTTTATATTCTACTAAAATGGGGAAAACTTATTTTTTTAAGAATGCCTCTACTCTTTTATGGTGTTCATCTGTCGCCCATAACTTTGCACATCGTTCGATCTCATTTTGTACGCTCTGCTTCATCTTCCCCTTATCGAATCTTTCAAGCTGAAGTGCTTTATAAGACTCGATGACGCCAACAGGTTGAGATGTAAACCTACTTACATAGCGTTCAGTTTCTTTCAAGCTGTTTCCTTTAATGACGTATTGGATGAATCCGTAATCCATACCTTGCTTAGCTGTAACTGGAGTAGCACTGTACAAAAGATCCATCGCTCTCGTAAGGTTTATTCTTTCTAGGAGGTAAGTTCCTCCACCCCAACCCGTTGTAATGCCTAAACGACCTTGGATAAAGCCTACTTTTGCTTCTGCACGAGCAAGTCTGATATCGCACGCTGATGCTATCTCACATCCTCCACCAACTGCTGATCCATTTAGAAGAGCTACAGAAGGTTTTGGAAAAAAGAAAAGATCATGAAGAACGTTTCCCATTTTAGATAACATACCGTACGCCTGCTCTTCAGTCTTTAATGAGTGAAAAGCACCGAGGTCACCTCCAGAACAAAACGCTTTTGTGCCTGCTCCCGTAATAATTAGAACTTTTATCTCATCATCCTTTTTTGCCACATCTAAAAGAGTAGAAAAATTCTTCATCACATCGTAATTAATAGCATTACGTACAGATGGGCGATTTAACGTTATCCAGCCTATTCCATTCTTTTTTTCCCATAAAACAGGTTGCTCGTTCACTATATATACCTCCGATACAAAAGAAAACGCTTTATTTATGTATATGAAAAAACAGGAAGCCTATAGCTTCCTGTTTCTCATTACTTGCTTACTACTTCTTTTCCTTTGTAAGATCCACACTCACGGCAAACGCGGTGAGATAACTTGTATTCTCCGCACTGTGGACACTTTACCATACCAGGCATGGAAAGCTTGTAGTGTGTACGACGCTTCGCTTGGCGAGTTTGAGAAGTTCTGCGAAAAGGTACTGCCATTTGTATCCACCTCCTTAAAGGTTCTAGAAAGAATCATTATAACCTATTCTTTCACTTTTTGTCTTCGTCAAAAAATTTAGCCAGACCTTCCAAACGCGGATCAATCCGGTTTTTCATGTCTTCATCCGTAACCCTCTGCCATCCTTTTCCTTCCTTAGGAGCGGGACTGTCTGTCACATCAGCAGCCGTAATTTTTAACGGTTTTTCAAGCAAAATATGCTCTTCGATGACAGGGAGAAGGTCAACGTAATGTCCTTCGACTTTGTGAAGGCTCTCTTCATCTTCGTATTCCGTATAATTCGGATCGAAAATAAAAATTTCCGTCGTTTTTACCGAGAATGGAAATTCCACATCTACCAAAGTGTTGGCACATGGCAACACCATTTTTCCTTTTATGTTTAAGTAAAAAGTGGCTTTTTGCTGAGTTACATCTGCATGTCCTTCTACGTGAACAGGATCAACGCTTCTGATCTCCGGGTCTTTTTCCATCACTCCGCTCGCATCAACATTTTGTTCAAACGTTAACGGTTTACGGTAAAAATTTTTAATTTCTTGTAGTGACCATTTCATGTCTTTATCACCTCAAGGCAACAGTAGTAATTATATCGGTCATCAAATAAAATGTCAATATTTTATCTTTACACTGATACTTTTGATTCTAAACTCTTTTTAGTACAATGTAAACAAGTATAATCGAACGTTTAAAAGGAAGTGGAACAGTTGAAAGCATCTGGAGTTGTTGTAGAATATAATCCGTTTCACAATGGACATTATTATCATTTACAAGAAACGAAAAAAGCTACAGGCGCTGATTGTATAATCGCCGTGATGAGCGGTAATTTCCTTCAACGTGGAGAACCTGCTCTTTTATCAAAATGGAAAAGAACAAAGATGGCGCTATTAGGTGGAGCAGATATTGTCATTGAACTTCCTTATTCATTCGCAACTAGCCATGCGCCGCGTTTTGCATTCGGTAGCATTTTTTTGCTGCAATCTCTTGGTGCAGAGTCCTTTTGCTTTGGAAGTGAATCTGGAGATGCTGAACTTTTCAACCAGACTCATGAATCGGTAAACGCTCAACAGGAAACCTACCAAGAACTTGTTCGGTCATTTATGAACAATGGCCTATCATATCCATCAGCTGCTTCACGAGCATACGAATCACTTGATATTCCACTGGCTCTCGATCTCAGTAAACCGAATAATATTTTAGGGTTTGAGTATGTAAGAGCTAGCCGTGAGTTAGGTTTTCATATACGACCTTTTACGATAAAGAGGAAAAATGCTGATTACCATGATGTAATGCTAGGCAAAGGTAATATTGCTAGTGCAACAGCTATCAGAGAAGCTATTTTCACAAGAGAACCTGATCAAGCAGCAACTTATATGCCCCGTTACACACTTGAGTTATTAGCTGAAGAACAAAGTGAAAAAGGTACACTTATGAATTGGGAGCGATTCTATCCTCTTCTTCGTTATCAACTATTATCTACAAGTCCCAGTGAAATAAACCGTTATTATGAAGTTGAAGAGGGTTTAGAATACAGGATGATCGAAGCGATGAAGAGATCTGACTCCTTCGAGACTTTCATGAATCAGTTAAAGACAAAACGTTATACATGGACAAGATTGCAGCGCGCTTGTTTACACGTTTTAAATAAGGTCCAAAAAGACGAGATGTTTGCCATTCTAGACTCACCACCCTCATACATTCGCGTGTTAGGGATGACAAGTAAAGGCAGAGATTATTTAAGTACTGTCAAAAAATCTTTAGACCTTCCTCTTGTCACTACTGTCTCTAAACATGATTTTGCTGGATTGAGGATGGAAGCGAGAACTTCTTTAGTTTATGCCCAAGGTGCTTCTCGGAATATTTTACGAGCTGAGAAAGAAGAATTTAATACTCCGCCAGTTATGGTGAGATGATTACGACTTAAAGTTTGGTCTGTTTTGAAATGGCGCTCGTGTTCTTGATATGGCGCTAGTCGTAGCGTAATTAACATCTTCTCAAGGCGAGCTAAAAAAGGATGCAGAAAAGCCATTTCTGGCTTCTGCATCCTTTTTCTTTACAATTTTTTCAAATAGTCGAGTGCATCGTTCAGTGTCTTAACTGGAACGATTTTCATTTTAGACCCTATATCTTTTTGAGCCTTCACGGCATCATTGTAGTTATTTCCATCAACAGGGGCAAAGAAAATCTCAGCACCTGCTTCATCAGCTGCAACAATCTTTTGTTGTATACCTCCGATCGGCCCTACATTCTTTTGAAGGTCCATCGTTCCGGTTCCTGCAATTTTCTTCCCGTGTGTAAGATCATCTGGTGTTAACTGATCCATAATTTCTAACGTGAACATCAACCCAGCTGAAGGTCCTCCGATCTGTGAGGTATCAATCTTCACTTTCGGATCTGTTACGATGGATACATCTGTTACAGGAGAAGTAATGCCCAAGCCAGCTTTCGGTCCTTGATCTTGAATATATTTCTTTGGAAACTCTTCAATGTTTAAATTCACATTCAATTTTTTATCGCCGCGTAGAACCGTTAAGTCAACCGCATCTCCTGCTTTCTTAGGAGCGAGCGTATCGAGTAGTTTCTTTGTTTCCATAACTGGATTACGGTCAACAGCAATAATCTTATCTCCAACTTTTAACTTTTCTTCTGCCGGCATTCCAGACATGATTCCTGTTACATAAACACCATGGTATTCGATGTCTACTTTCTTTCCTGCCTCTTGATAGGCAACAATGGTGGCCGCATGCTGTGAATCTTCCATCATCTGCAGTTGTCTTTGATTGTATTCTTCATCCGTCTCATCTTCTCCTCTGATCTGATCAGCAGGGATGACTTCACGATAATCACTTAGCTTTGCCCATATGTATTGCGGAATGTTTGCTGTACCTACCGACACTGTTGTTAGCATGAACACTCCCTTATCGTCGTCTCCTCCCTCTACGCTAATGATGGGATCTAACACTCTGGCATCCCCAGGAGAGGTAATGTAGTAAGGGAGTGGATAGAATGCTATAAAAGCAAACACCAGTAAAAAAAGAATAATGAATTTATTTTTTGAGAAAAAGTTACTTCGTTTCGTTGTTTTTTCAGTGGTCATGCATAGACTCCTTCCAGTTGTCGATCTTTTCTAAAATTTTTGGTATCTGTTTTCTTCCTGCTTCTTCTCCTATAGCAATTATATCATTTACATCCTTAAATGCTGTAGAACTGAACTGCTCAACCATTGGACGAATCATAATATCAGCGGAAATTTCGTGCCAGCGCACCATTTCACGCTGCATGATATCGATACTTTGAATGATAACATCAAAAATAGAAGAAACCTGAAGTTCTGCTTTAAAATGCGAAATATCAACTGCGATTACAAGGTCTGCTCCCATCTCTCGTGCCACAGAAACAGGTACGCGGTCAATAACTCCACCGTCCACCAATAGTTTTCCATCTATTTTTTCAGGCACTAATATGCCTGGGATCGAGATGCTTGCACGAACAGCATCTGCAATTGGTCCCGTTCTAAAAACCACTTTTTCACCTAGTAGTAGATCAGTTGCCACGATTGCTAAAGGAATATTCGTTTGTTCAATTTGTTTTTGTTTTGTGAGAAGCCTTACGAGTTCTTTGATTTTCTTCCCTGTTATAAATCCCATCTTAGGGACCGTGTAATCCATATAATATTTACGTTTAAAGAGCGTTGCCATCCGGTAAAGGTTTTCATCGCTATGACCCATACTCACCATCGCACCGACCAAAGCTCCCATGCTGCTTCCAGCTATCATATCTATAGGTATTCCTGCATCTCTTATTGCTTTAACAACACCTAGATGAGCAAACCCTCTAGCACCGCCAGATCCTAGAGCAAGTCCGATTTTTGGTTCTTTCATGCTTTGCTCCTCCTTTAGAAGCACCGTCTTTTTTTAACATATGGTCTAAAGAGTAAGGCTATACGTATAAATAAGGATGAGGACAAGTAAGTATAGTGGAATTACGTGAGAGGAGCGCTCCCCTTTATGAACAAAGCTTATTTCAAAACACTTGTATTGTCAGCATCGGCTATTATCATAGCAATATCAATAATCATATACCCAAAAGAAACATATATGGCGTCCGTAAACGGTCTGAAAATGTGGTGGGACGTTGTTTTCCCATCTTTAATGCCATTTTTTATATTATCAGAAGTATTGATGGGGTTTGGCGTCGTACATCTTATAGGTGTATTGTTTGAACCTCTTATGAGACCGCTTTTCCGTGTACCGGGTGCAGGGGGATTTGTTTGGGCGATGGGCATTTCTTCAGGATTTCCTGCCGGTGCAAAGCTGACGGCACGATTATGGCACCAAAAGCAGATCACGACACTAGAAGCAGAGCGCCTCGTGTCTTTTACGAATTGTTCGAACCCTTTATTCATGTTCAGCGCGATTGCAGTAGGCTTTTTTCATAACGCAGCTCTTGGCATCGTTCTCGCAGTCAGCCACTATGTGGGCAACATTTTCGTTGGACTTATCATGAGGTTCCACGGCTGGAAAAAAGAACCAGTTAATAAGGAAGTACGTTATAGAGGAAAAGGTCTTACCAATGCGTTTAAACATATGCATGAAGCTAGATTAGCAGACAATCGTCCCATCGGACAGCTTCTTGGAGATGCTGTTCAGCAATCTACAAAGACACTACTTATGATCGGTGGGTTCATTATTCTCTTCTCCGTACTAAGTAAGATGATGGATCTTCTTCATGTGGCTCAACTTCTCTCAAACTTTATCAATTATTTATTTATTATGCTTTCCCTATCCGAACAATTAAGTCTTCCTCTGATTAAAGGAATCTTTGAGATTACGTTAGGAAGCAATTTAACGAGTCTCGCACAATCACCCATTTTACAGCAAGCCGTCATCGTAAGTTTTATATTAGCTTTTAGCGGCTTTTCCGTTCAAGCACAAGTCGCTAGTATACTTGCTGATACAGATATAAAGTTCAAGCCTTTCTTTTTTGCAAGAATACTTCATGGATTCTTATCTGCGATTATTTGTCTATTAGTATTCCCTTATTTGTATCACGTTAAAAGCACTACTGCTCCAGCATTTGCATTTCTTACAGAAAAAACCGTGCACATAAGTGAATTTGGCATGCTGGCCCTAATGCACAGCCATTATGTTACACTTGGATTTTTAATGATTTCAATCTTGTTGTGGAATAGAAGTCTTATGAAAAAAAACAGCCTCCGTACTTAACGGGGGCTGTTGTATTTTTCTTTTAAAGCTTCTTCCACAACTTCCGGAACAAGATCTGAAACATTCGCATGATACTTTGCTGCTTCCTTAACGATGCTTGAGCTCAGGAAGGAATATTGATTGTTTGTCATCATAAAGAATGTTTCGACTTCGTCATCTAATTTTTTGTTGATCGAAGCAATTTTCATCTCGTATTCAAAATCTGATACTGCACGTAATCCTCTAAGTATCACATTTGCTCCGATATTCTTTACGTAATCGATCAGAAGGCCGTTAAAAGAGTCTACTTTCACATTAGGAAACTGCTTCGTAACTTCCTTTAAAAGGACGATTCTCTCATCAACTGTGAACAAAGGGTCTTTGCTTTGATTATTGGCTACCACTACAATTACTTCATCAAATACTGTTGCTCCACGTTTAATAATGTCCAGATGACCACGAGTTACGGGGTCAAAGCTACCAGGACAGACTGCAGTTGCTGGCATTTTTTTCACCTCATACTTTATGTTAATCGCGTTTATAGATTGTTATTGTAGTTGTTTTTCCGTATGTTTCCTGTCTGACCTGATAAAAGTTTCCGATCTCCTCAGGTAGTGTTACATCCGTACCATGTTCAGTCACAATACTTCCTTCTGGAGAGAGTAGTTCCAGCTTGTCGATCTCCTCCATATCCTTTAATAACATCTGTCTCGCATAAGGAGGATCAAGAAAAATCATATCGAATTGCATCTCTCTTTTATGAAGCGCTTTCAATGCTCTTTTTGCATCATTTCGAAAGACTTCTGTTTTGTCTTCGTAGTTGCATTGTTTGATATTCTCTTTAATCGTATGTATGGCTTTTTGATCTTTATCAATGAAAATGAAGTGCTCCATGCCCCGGCTTAAAGCTTCTAGACCTAAGCCACCGCTTCCACCATATAAGTCGAGACCTGTACCTCCCTCAAAAAAAGGACCGATCATGTTAAAGATAGATTCTTTAATCTTATCAGTTGTCGGCCTTGTGTTCGTACCTGGTACAGCTTTAAGTGGTCTTCCTTTGCATTCTCCAGCTATTACTCTCACGTTATTCACTCAATTCTTTATCCGTTTTCCCTTACTTATCCTATCACAAGTATTCCTGTATTCAAACATCAAATCTTTTTCTTATAAGTATAAGTCAAATTAAATGCGGTCATACTATTTGTAACAACATCAACGAACGATGTTGTTGCCAACCGCGGAGAAGACTTACTCCCCATAAGTTCTTCATCCGGTTTCTCCTCTCCCATCGCCTTTAAACAGAAGTGATTTTTGTTTTAAAGGCAACCTGCAGTTTTTGCTGCAGGTTTTTTTTCATGCTTAAAAGCCTTTAAGCTCATAGATGATTATGCTACATTGTTTTATAGAAAGGGGATTGAATGATGATTCAACGATTTATTGAGCTTGGAGAAGGGTATTCTGATCTTTATGAACTACTTGAGATCATGGAAACGAACAAAGACCGTATCTCACAGTTATTATGTTTAAAAGTTAAGAAAGAAGATAAAATGTATGCGTCTCTTGTTGCTGTCCTGCACCCAGCTTCAGAGGTAAAGTTTCAGCCACTATACATTTGCCGAGAGGGAGTACCTTATCCTTCTAAACGAATTGATCTATTCGAGGCAAAGGCCGCACAATTAAATAAAGAAGTGATTACATTTGATGTAAAGCCATCAACAGATTTTGCTGAAACAGAACTCTTTTTTCACTATCTAACAGGGATTCTTCGTTTAAATTATCTAATTCCGCCTTTGTTATAAAATAATTTTTTTGCCAAATAGGTGAAGACTTATAAATTTTTTTGAGGACTTATAAAAAAATTTGAAGACTTATAAAATTTCTTCAAGACTTATAAATTCTTTTGAAGACTTATAAATGGAATTACTGACAAAAAACAAACATAAAAAAAACAGGCAGCTATTATTATTAGCGGCCTGTCTCTTAAATCCCCATCTTATAGTCATACTCTTTCGCTTTATCAACAATTTTACTTTCATATTCTGTCTTGATCTCTTGTTTATGAGACCTTTTTACTTCTTTTACAAAATGCAAAGATTCAAGCTTTGCTGCGATCTCATCTATTTTGTTTCCATCACAGTACAAAACAGCATATTTCAATCTTCGAGAAACATAATGCACATTACCATAACGTCTTAACTGTTTTGAAAACTTTAATGAATGGAGAAAAACAGATAGCCCACGACGATTACCTATCATAATTAAAGCCCCTTTTATATACTGTATTGATCAAATAAATGAATAATCCCTGTTAGGAAGTGATGTAGATTGGACTTAAACAACGTTTGGGAACATTTTTTGAATCGAATGAAACAAGACCCTTCAATCATTCATGTTGAAAAAAAAATGATGGCCGGTATCCCTTTCATATATGTAACGGTTTCTTCGCAGTTTTCAATCGATCACTCAACTGATTCTGTAAAAAAACATGCCGTAAAAGCTATGAAAGGGAAACGGCTAACATTGAACCTTACATTTGTAAGATCAGAAGAAAATCTTCATGTATACCGGATGCGTTTTTTAGTACCGCAAGAAAAAATGTTCTGCTGCGGAAACTTATGTTTTGACTGCATTCGGTTTAGAGACTAAGTTTAAGCACAGCCACAGGATCCGCCTGAACCACATCCACCACTGCAAGAGCTCTCATCGAAGAACGGATTGCCTGTAGGAACTTTAATCTGTTGAGATACACTGTAAGCAATGATTTTGCTGCATTCCATCAATAAATTTTCAAGTTCTTTTTCTGCTTTCTTAAATTGAGCTATATTTTCATGAAAATCAAGCTCCCGTTTAAGAGTACGAACTTGTGTTGAAACGGTATGAAAATCAGGATGATATTTTCCAAATCGCTGTACTTCTTCATACTGTTCTTTCATTTTTGCGAAACGAGCAATCATTTTCTGTGCTTCAACATCTTGCTCTAGGTTATATTTTGACTCTCTATATGCTAATGCAACACTGGAATCAGCAACCATCTCTGCTAATGCTAATGATTCTTCCAGCAATACACTTTGGTCTAAACTCATACGTCACACCTCCCTTTAGGTATGAGGTTTCTAATCTATTATAGCGGATATTGAATAGACTTAAAAGCATAGCAGACTTCTTACAAAAAATAAAACTCTTCATAAATTGAAGAGTTATCGAACTTGAACGACTATATTTTTCTTTAATCCGTAATCAGATCCATCTTTCTTCTTCAGCTGCAGAGTAATCTTGTGCTTACCAGAATTCATATTCTTTAAGATGAACATGGATTGATTAGCATTCATCTTCCACTTATTGTTTACAAAAACAGCAATGTATCCATCCTTATTTCCTGGTGTCTTCGTAAGACCACCTTGGAAGGAAAACCTTGAAATAATATTCTCAAAATAGATCCGCTGCTTTTTCACATGATAATTGACTGCCCAGTCTTTATCCATGATTGGATATGAAGCAGATACCTCTACAGCTTTTGGTTTGGGATCAGAAGTTTCTTCGTGGAATTTGGTAATCGTAAATAGTGTGAGCACGATAATCACTAATAGACCACCTGCATAGATCCGTCTATTTCTTATTTTCATAAAAAAACCACTCCTTATAGAAGTAGTTTTTTCCTTATTGATTCTTATTATCCCTCAAAAACTCTTAACCGTTGTTTAGCGAGTCTGGCATTGGCTGAAAATCATTCGGCATAGGAGCATCGCTTCCCTTTACTTCATCACCCATTACAGAGATCAATTCCATTAATAAGCCAAAGTTTTGTACCTGTTGATGAAAACGATCCACTCTTTGCCCGAAGGTACGCCCGTAAAACACTTTCGCACCCTCTTCCAGCTCAGACACTGAAAAAGGGTTTCTACTCAGCTTTCTATACCACTCTGGTTTTTCTCTTATATAATATTTCAAGTCAGGTCTTGTATTTAAGTATTCGAGAATTTCTCTTCGCACACCGCACACATCCTTTTAATCCCTATATGAAGGATAATCATTCATTCTATTTTCCGGCTGTTGGTTCGGTCTGTCAGACTGATTGTTAAATTGCTGTAATAGTTCTTGAACCGCATCCATCAGACTACCAAATTGGGATAAATATTTTTGTACATCCGTTATTTGCAGTTTACTTAAACCAGCAACAATATCTCCAACTGTAAGTTCTGTTCTTGTCTTCTCAGACTTAGAGCGATCTTCTTGTTTTTTATCTTTATCCTTATCTTTTGCATACTGATTCCAGCTTTCATGTTCTTCTCCCAAAACAATCCAATCCTGATAAACTTCTTTCCAAGGCCTCTTATTCTTCTTTACTTCCTTAATTAAATCAGGATGTTTATGAACGAACTCCTTGAAACTTTCTATATCAGTCTTTACCACAGAATCCACCCCCAGCCATCCACTGACGAATGATGTTTACTACATGATACATAAGTGCCCATAAATTGGTGCGCCCATTTTTTATTATTCATGCAAAGTTAATTCTGTTTACTTTATTCTCATCCGCCCAAAAAGGTACAATAAAAATAAAAAAAGATTGAGGGAGAGACTATTGAACATTAAGGACGAGTGGAACGAGTATTTCGAAACCAGTACTGAACAAGAGCAACAAGTCATGAAACGTTTCTTAAACAGTTTGAAAACGAAAAGAGAAAAGCAGCATAAGACACACATTGCTTCTTTATTAGATTTTAAAACAACTAGAATCAATGATCATACGTTAGAGATGGAGATGCCCAATTCTCCCTTACTCGACAATGCAATCGGAATCTTACATGGCGGCTTAACCGCAACACTTTTAGATACAGCAATGGGCACGATGGCCAGCCTTGTTCCAGGTAACAAAAGAGGTGCTGTGACTGTCGAATTAAAAGTAGACTTTTTAACTCCTGGCGTTGGAGAGTTGTTCATTTGCCGTGCTGAAGTCGTACATAATGGCAGACAATTGGTCCGAATGGATGGAAAAGTACGTAATGAAAAAGGTACTTTAATCGCTTCTGCATCAGGTACATTTTTTAAACTTGCCGAATAACCGAAAATTCCTCAAAAATACCTTCTCAAAAAAAAGAGCTGAACCTTTTGAGGTTCAGCTTTACTATCTCTATTTACTTCATAGGTACTAAGAAATTCTGTGTGTAATACTTATTATCTACACCCACTCCTAAATGAGTGTACTCATTGTTTAAAAGTGTGTTCCTATGCCCTTCACTGTTCATCCAGCCTTCTACAGCTGCTATACCATCCGTATAGTTTGCAGCTATATTCTCTCCCGCTTGCAGAAACTTTACTTGCTTTTGCTGCAGCCTATCTGAAAGCGTACGTCCATCCTTACTCTCATGAGAGAAATATTGCTGATCTAACATATCTTTTGAATGCAAAAACGCTACTTCCGAAGTTTTCTCATCCCACTGCAACGGATTTTTGTCGTATTTAAGACGGATAATATTCGTTAACTCAAAAACTTGCTGTTCTTCAGATTGATCTACCTTTTTTTGTTCATCATCGCTTAACTGCCCAAGCGGGGGAAGATCTCCTCGATAAACGATCGAGTATGGCCTTTGTTTTAACAAGACATCCGAAGTAGTATATCTTACACTGGATAGCTGATTCGTAAACTTATCAAAATAAAGCTGTACCCAAATGTTATCTTTCAATTTAATCAGTGGACGCAGCATAACTTCTTGCTCAGACAGTTCAAATCTAAAGAAATCTTCTCCGTCGTTAATAGTGATGTCACTCTCAATCGGAAACTTTTGGATGATCGTGTTTGAATTCTCTCCAATCGTAAATGGTGATGTATTCACATCAGATCCAATGACAAACAACGTAACTACTTTTCCGTTTTCTACACCTGCTTGCAGATATCCTTTGGGACTCTTGTTTCCATATATGTACCAATCATAACCATAGCTAGATGGATCTATCCTTTCAGGTTCTCCCCATTGCTCTTTAAATTCAGATATATCTTTACCAACCCAGTTAGAAACAGCATCATCAGGAATCTTTAATGTTTCTTCTATGTACTCTACTTTTGTATCAGGCTTTTCTTTCTCGACTGTGAATTCTGGTAGTACATCATAAAAAAATAAGCCAATCAAAATAAAAACGGATAGGAAAAAAGTAACCAATCCTCGCATAATGGTTCCCCCTATATCTTTCTTCTCTTCTTAGTTTAGCATAGAGGGTATGTGTTTGGATGAAACCTTTCAAAAATAAAACAGCTCCCCTATAAAAGGAACTGTTTTATATAATCAACATCAATTATTGAATCTGATCTCTTTGCTCAGAAACTTGTGAAAGGGTATGTCCTGCAGCGGAGTCACTCTCTTTAGCTAGGGAAAGATCTCCTAACGAGATAATCCCTACAAGTTTATTGTTCTCTACGATTGGAAGTCTTCTTACTTGTTTGTCTGCCATAAGTTCCGTTGCTTCTTCAACTGTCATATCTGCAGAACCTGTAAACAGATTATCGCTCATAACATCGGATACCTTTGTAGACCCTGGACGTTTCTCAGCAACTCCCCGGACGACAATATCTCGATCCGTGATTACTCCGATAATTTGATCATTCTCACAAACAGGAATAACACCTACATTATCCTGCTTCATTTTTACGGCTACTTCGTAAACATTGTCTTGTGGTGTTACATAATCTACATTCCTCGTCATGATGTCACTTACTTTTTTCACAAACATTACCTCCTCGTTATTTTAAATCTACACTTCTTTATGCTTTACGAAAGAAAAACAAATATGCGCACTTTTGACAATGATTGCATCTTTAGCGCTTTCATAATATCATTAAGAAGTGATTATTATTTTTTATTGAATTCCTAGGAGGTTTCACAATGAAATTTGAAGAAAGCGGCTTAAACGGGAAGGTTGTTGAGTTTTCACTTTTAGAGCATGTGATGGATAACCATGGCATGATCCGTGCTGGCCAATGGGATTATGAACGTATTACATATGATTACAAATTTGAAGATATGACGAATGGTGACGTTTACTACTTCCGTTTCCCTTGTCATGTTATTGAAGCAGAAACAGAAACACCACATGCTAAAGTTGAACTTGGAACACCTTATGTAGGGAAACATTACTACCCGCATGGTGTAGAATACGACGAAGTATTCCCTAAACACGTAGTTAATCAATGCAACAAATTGATCGAAGCACTGCATAGTGAGTTACACGTTTAAAAAAACCCCTCTTGCATGAGGGGTTTTTTCTTATTCAGCAGCTCTTTCTGGAGATTGAGAGGAATACCCTTCAAATAGCCTGCCACCATATGGAGCGAGCACTTCATCAACAAATTCAATGACTTTTGATTTGGAGCGATTGAAATAATATTCATCAAATACAGAAGCGAATTGTTCAGCAAAAGGTTCGCTATACTCTTTTAAAGCCCGAAGAATCCACTTTCCTTCCCCGATCCAATGTCCATTAACACGTAAAACAAATTCATGTGTACGATCAGCAAGTTTTGAAACGATAAATAGATCCTCTAAGACGTTGGTAGAACCTTCTAGATCGTTTAATAGATCGGTTAAGAAATATCGTGCTTGCTCGATTTCAATCGTCTTCCACGGAGTAGGCCCTGCTTTTAATAACTGTAAAGCTTCATTCTTAATCCGTGACGCATGCCCTGAGTCACGAAGAATGATGCCTTCAGCACACATTTGTGGAAGTGAGGGTCTGGCTCTGTCGATATTTTGTTTGAAAAAGCGTTTGTAAGTAAACATGTTGTGAACAAAAACCTCAATCGGCCAGTCATACTCGGTAAGTGATTCACGATATGACTCACTGATAGAACTGTCTATGATGATGATATCCAAATCAGAGCTTTCTGTTTCTTCTCCCCTAACAACACTGCCAGCCAGATAGGCTACATCACAGTTTGGATAATGAGACTCTATAAATTTTTTAGCGGCTTGTCTGGCACTGATTCTCATGATTTTTCTTTCCTTTCTACTCGGCTTTACTATATATTTCGACACCAACGAGCAATTTCTTTTTTCTGTTGTGATTTTGTTTGTCTTTTTTAGGTACATTTCGTAAGATTCGCTTTCCAGTGCCATGAGGAGATTATATGCATCTGAGATCATGTTGTTTGCAAGTATAAACTTAGGTTTAGACAAAAAAAATAACCCGCAAAAATGCCGGTTACTTTAATTCGGGTTTCAATTGACTGTTTTGTCTCTTAATTAACTCCAAGTCCGCTTTATCACGCAATCGTTCTTTTTTCACCCATCTCGTAAAGATTAATCCGAGTACAAAGGCATAGATCACTTCTTGGAAAATCTTCATCGTTACTCCACCTACGTGCTGATCTTCTTTGGGCGTCATCGTTTCAAACAATTGTGGCACATTTCTATATGTTTCATAAAGCTGAAAATCAGCAAACATGATCAACGCACAAGCTGGAGTCATTAATACACCATTAGCAAACACGTATCCGATCTTTTTGATATCTGACAACGTATCAAGCTCTTTAACCGGACAAAGAACCGGCCACCACATCGTGTAAGCCGTAATTAATAATAAAGCATGATACCCATAATGAATAACAGGATTTGAAACGGCTGCATCAAACACTAAAGGAATATGATACAAAGAAAATACTGCATTGAAGATAAGCAACGCTAGCAACGGTTTAGTAAGGAAATGAAAAATCCGAGTAAGAATTGTTTTCTTACTTAACCAACTTTTCCATCTCACCTCAGGAATCCCAAGTATCATAAGAGGTGCGATCATTAAATAAAGAACAGCCATCTGTACCATGTGAACACTGAATAAATAATTGTGTCCTAAAACCTGAACAGGCGTCCCTTTTATAATGATCATCAACAAAAGTGAAGCGATCATTGAAGTCTGCTGCCATTTTGTTGCAAGCTTCTTCCCCTGTTTATCTCTCGCAACGAACCGAAAGTAAACGAACGCAAGAATGATGGCTAAAACATATATAGAAGGCGGAAAAAGCTCGTACCAGTTATAATCACTTAAACTAGTATGATGAACATGATGATTATGATGCATGTCTGTCATCTCCTTTATAAAAGTACCCATAAATACTATATCAATCATAGTTGGTACTTGTACGGAATAATAGTGACAATTCGTAATATTGTAACAAATAAAAAGGGCTGCATACGAGATGCAGCCCTTCCTTGATTACGATGTCCAAATAAGTCCCATTAAGGAAGCTACTGTAATAGCTGCAACCAATATACCACTTGCCATACCCCAGATTGGGAAGTCATGTCCTTTGTGGCTTAAGTGCATCCAAACATATAGCTGGAAGAAAACTTGAACAACTGCCAGTGTAAGGATAAACAAAACAGCAAATGAATCACTAATCTTGTCACTCCAGATCGCAAAGAATGCAACGATCGTTAAAAGAATCATCATGACAAAAGAAACGTTATGATGCTTACGCTCCTCTTTCAAGGCAAGCTTACGCTGAATCTCTTCGTGACGATGAACGGTAGTTTCAGGGTTTTGTGTGTGATTAGCCATGAGTTTAGCCTACCTTTCCCATTAGATAAACAACGGTAAAAATGAATACCCATACAACATCGACAAAGTGCCAATATAGAGCAAACAAGTAATATTTTGGAGCATTAGATAATGTAATCCCTCTGTTCCAGTTTCTTGCTAACAATGTTGTGATCCAAAGAATTCCAAACAATACGTGTGCTCCGTGGAAACCTACTAACGTATAGAAAGCTGAACCAAACGCAGAGCTTGTAAACGTATGTCCTTCGTGAACATAATGTATGAACTCATAAATCTCTAGACCTAAGAATCCAAGACCTAATAATAATGTTACGAGGAACCAGCCTTGCAATGAACGTACTTTGTTCTGCTTTAAAGAAAGTACTGCGTACACACTCGTAAGTGAACTAGTTAGTAGCAGCATTGTAGCTAGAAATACTAATGGCAGTGAAAATAGTTCTGCCCCAGAAGGGCCGTCTAAATGCATATTTCTAAGACCAAGATATGTTCCGAAAAGCGTTGCAAATAATACCGTTTCTCCACCAAGGAATAACCAGAATCCTAAAAATTTGTTCTTACCTTCAAGGGTAGCTTTTTCAGGATGAGCAGGGAAATTCGCATCTGTTAAACGTTCTCCAGCATTCATTAAGCTCTACCCCCTTTAATGTCTGCTTCAACTTCTTCTTTATGAATATGATACCCGTGATCATCAATAATAGAACGTAAGAACATGGTAATCAATACAAGCCCTAGACCTGCTCCTGCTACGTACCAGTTCGAGTAGATAAAACCAAAACCAGAAATGAACATTCCTAAAGATAAAATAAACGGCAGGATCGATCCATTCGGCATATGAATTTCTCCTACAGGTTCTGCAGGTGTCATATCTCCATTACCAGCTGTCTTCTCAACATACAATGCATCTAGACCACGTACTAGTGGTGTTTGAGCAAAATTGTATTCTGGTGTTGGAACTGGCATAGCCCATTCTAGTGTACGGCCATCCCATGGATCTTTTGTTGTTGCATATTTAGATGATGCAGAAATGATGATGTTGATTAAAAGTACAATGGTACCTGCACCCATAAGAATCGCACCGATCGTACTTACAAAGTTTGCTCCATCAAGATCTTGTCCAGACATATATGTATAAACACGTCTAGGCATACCCATTAGTCCTAACCAGTGCTGAGGGAAGAACGTTAAATGGAAACCGATAAAGAACAACCAGAAATTCCACTTACCAAGTGTTTCATTCAATACGCGGTTAAACATTCTAGGGTACCAATAGTATAACCCTGAGAACAATCCTAAAATCAAACCACCAACGATTACATAATGGAAGTGAGCTACTACGAAATAACTGTCATGATATTGGTAGTCAGCAGCAGGTACAGAAAGCATTACCCCAGTAACTCCACCCATTACGAAAGTTGGAACAAATCCAACTGCGAAAAGCATAGCTGTAGAGAAACGAATCTGTCCGCCCCACATCGTGAAGATCCAGTTAAAGATCTTAACACCAGTTGGAATCGCGATTGCCATAGTTGCTACAGCAAAGATTGAGTTTGCTACAGGTCCTAAACCAACAGTGAACATGTGGTGAACCCAAACCATGAATCCTAAGAATCCGATAAGCACTGTTGCAAATACCATTGCGCTATAACCAAACAAGCGCTTATTTGAGAATGTAGAAATAACTTCAGAGATAATACCGAATGCTGGAAGAATTAAGATATATACTTCCGGGTGACCAAAAATCCAGAAAATGTGTTCCCAGATCAAAATGTTACCACCCATATCTGGATTAAAGAAATTAGCATCAAATACACGTTCGAACATCAGTAAGAAGAAGCCTACTGTAAGTGCAGGGAATGCGAAAAGAATAAGCCCAGAAGTAACAAATGAAGCCCATGTGAACAATGGCATACGCATAAATGTCATACCAGGTGCACGCATGTTGATAATCGTTACAAGGAAGTTAATTCCTCCTGCAAGAGTACCAGCTCCGGCAATTTGAAGACCAAGTACATAAAAGTCAACACCTGTATCTTCTGCTACAGTTGATAGCGGAGCATATGCTGTCCATCCAGCTTCAGGAGCTCCGCCTAAGAACCAACTTAAGTTCAATAGCACTCCTCCGAAGAAGAATAACCAGAACCCGACTGCGTTTACATAAGGAAACGCTACGTCACGAGCTCCTAACTGTAAAGGAACGATCGCATTCATGAAACCAAAGATAATCGGCATGGCTGCCAAGAAGATCATCGTTGTTCCATGCATCGTTAATAATTGATTATAAAGTTCACCAGTGAAAATCTTGCTGTCTGGTTCCATAAGTTGAATACGCATTAAAACTGCTTCAAGTCCTCCGATTAAGAAGAAGAAGCCACCAGCCAAAAGATACAGAATACCGATCTTTTTATGGTCAACGGTAGTGAGCCAATCCATTAACCCACTTCTCTTTTTGTGACTTTCGTGAGTTGCCACGGTGTAACCTCCTTTTTTGCAATGCTTAAGACTATTTCAATTTTAGACCTAACAAGTAATCCGAAACGGCATCAATTTCCTCGTCAGAAAGATTTACTTTAGGCATGTTGTTGCCTGGTTTAACTTCTTGAGGGTCCTTGATCCACTTTTTCAGATTTTCTTTATCATGTTCTAAGATACCTGCTACACGGTCTTTATCCCCAAAACCAGTTAAGCTAGGTCCTGTGTTCCCGCCGTTTTGTCCAACAGCGTGACAAGATAAACAGTTCTTTTCAAAGACTTGTTGTCCATCAGCATTAGCAGAAGATTTGTCGTCAGCCGCTTTATAGCCCGCAACCCAGTTCTTGTAGTCTTCTTTAGAAACAACTCTTACTTTAAAGTCCATCAAAGCATGGGATGCACCACAAAGTTCAGCACACTTCCCTTTGTACACTACGTCTGTCTTACTTCCCGTATCAAACCACATATAGTTCTTGTTTTTATCACCAGGGTTTGTATCTGTCTTACCAGCTAGTGAAGGAATCCAGAATGAGTGAATAACATCAGCAGATGATAATTCAACGTGTACTTTCGTATCTGCCGGAAGAACCAATTCCTGAGAAGTGATCAATTCTTCTTTCGGATACTCAAACTCCCACCAATATTGGTGTCCAGTAACCTTTATGCTTAACTCGTTCTTTGAAGCTGGTTTTGCATCTGCAGAGAATTCAAACGTTCTCATAACAGTTGGTACAGCTAAGATGATAAGCAAAAGAATTGGAATAACTGTCCATAATAGTTCAAGCATGTGGTTACCTTCCACTTGCTTAGGTGTAGAATTGTCACCTTTTTTCTTTCTAAACTTCAATAATACGAATGCATAAAGAACGAAAACTACCACCAGAACCAGAATCATAATACTAATAGAAATCAGCATCAGCTGGAACTGTTTGTCAGCAACTTCACCTTGCGGAATCAAAGTTGATAGAGTCGGATCTCCGCACCCCATCAAAAGAAGAGCCAACATGGCAAATAAGGAAAGAAAACGCCCTTTTTGTAGCCATTTTTTCATCACTACATATACCCCACTTTCTCGTTGTAGTCTGTTTTGACTGAATGTTCTATCTATTCAATTCAAATAAATATGTTATTTGAATGGAAATAGCAAAAGTAGATCTTACGAAAAATTTAAACTTTTTTCTTTATACAACAGGTTCACTCTTAAGAGTGATTACAAACGATCAGCCTTCATCTATACTTTTTTTATGAAAGCCCTTTTATGTAATGGCGATTATAGGAACAGCACGATCGCGCTGTTCCAGTATAAAATCTATATGTTCACTAAGATCATCGCAACAAACATAATGGTCATATAATTCAACGAATAAACGAACATCATACGAGCCCATTTCATGTCATCCTTTGTCTTTAAGCCTGATAACGCTAGAATCAGCCAACCTGTTCCTAACACAGCAGCCAATATCAAGTAGACGATACCAAATTCAAACAGGTAAAGAGACACAGGAAGTAATGCAGCTACATACCAGATCATCTGACGCTTCGTTAATGCGAAGCCGGATACAACCGGAAGCATCGGAATTCCCGCTTTTCGATAATCTTCACATCTTTTCATCGCAAGCGCCAAAAAATGTGGAGGTTGCCATAAAAACATGATTAAGAATAAGATCCATGCCACCCAATGAAGGTTAGCATCTACAGCTGCCCAACCGATTAAAGGCGGTACTGCCCCAGATATTCCCCCAACAACGGTATTAATAGAATGAGTTCGTTTCAGCCACATCGTGTAAACGACAACATATACGAAAAGTCCGATCAACCCCATAACCGCTGCCGTTAAGGTAGTCATCGCAAGCATAACTGTTCCGATTGCGGAAAGAATAATACCTACCCAAAGTACTTGATTCGCACTGATCCTGCCCGTAACTGTCGGGCGCTCAATCGTACGTTCCATCAGCTGGTCTATATCTCTATCAATATAGTTATTCAAGCAGCATCCACCAGCGATAACTAGTGCAGCACCCAGAATACAAAGAACTAAAGCACCAATCTTGTCAGAGAACAAATGATTGTTATATTTTAAAGCTAGAAAGAATCCAGCAAATGTTGTAATCAAGTTACTCATAACGATCCCGAGCTTCGCGATGGTCAAAAAATCTTTCCAGGTGCCTGTAGGGTTCGCTTCAGATAGAGGTCCGGGTTCCATTACTTTGTTAGCGACTTCATATGCAGTTGGAGTTTTGCTCAACAGATACACCTCCTTTTAGAGTAAAATGTTCCAAATCTTGCTTTTGCTGTTATTTAAGCCCTCATTCATTCTATATGGGCTTGACTCTAAAATCAACGGTAAAAAAATGTCTTCATCTGTTCACAATATGTAAAGTAGAACGTTTTACCTATATGATAGGATAGTGATATATAAAGAAAATGTCCTCTAACATTATAAAACAAATATAGTGCTTTGTATACTTCGACTAATATAGACAGTATCTTATATTATTTGTACGATGTGGGTGTCTGTAATACTTGTTGAAAATATTACAAATTTGTGAACGGTTATAGGACAAAAAAAGCAGGTGATTGATTTGAAAAGATTTTATCAAATTTATTCTATTATTACTTCACTAGGTATGTTGCTCGTATTACTGATGGGAGCTGTTGTAACAAAAACTGGCTCTGGTGACGGATGCGGTAACTCATGGCCTCTCTGTTATGGAGAAATCTTACCTACTGCACCAAAACTTGAAACCATAATTGAAGTAAGTCATCGGTTTGTATCAGCATGGCTTGGGCTGCTCGTTATCATACTCGCGATTTGGGCTTGGAGACGAGAACCACATAGAAAAGAAATAAAGATATTAGCTGGATCAGCTGTATTCTTTATTATCCTTCAAGGCCTTCTAGGAGCCGCTGCAGTAATTTGGAGCCAATCTTCAGCCGTTCTTGCATCTCATTTCGGCTTTTCACTAGTTTCGTTCGCGAGTGTTCTCTTGATAGCGATTCTTTCTTTTGAAGATCCTGATCGTCCATTTATTGCAAAAGTATCACCCGCATTTAAAAAGAACATCTACTGGTTATTCGCTTATCTGTATGCTGTTGTATACACGGGTGCGCTCGTAAGGCATACTGGCTCGAGCATGGGTTGTGGTCCTGAGTTCCCTTTATGTAACGGAACCATATTCGCAACGATAGGTTCTCAAGCAAGCATTCATCTGTTGCACCGTATTGCAGCTATCGTCCTGTTTATTTGGATCGTATATGCTTGGTATCATGCTCGAAAATACTATAGCGATCAAAAAGTAGTAACAAAAGGATTTCAGTTCGCTCTACTTTTCGTCATTCTCCAAGGTGTATCTGGAGCATTGATCGTTTATTCCAACTTAAATTTATTCGTGGCCCTTGGTCATGGATTGATCATTTCCTTCTTGTTTGGAACGCTGAGCTACTTAGCGTTAATCGTCTATCGAAAGTAAATCAAAAAAACCAAGGTGCACGTTTTGCACCTTGGTTTTTTTATTTTGCTGTTTCTAAATGATTGTTGCTTTTAACTCCTTGTCACCTTTGACAATTGATTGGAATGGAAGGCGCGAGACTCCTACGGGACAGGCGGGCAGGTGAGACACTTAAGAGTGAAACGTACGAATGTGGCTCACCGCCTGCCCCGTGGAAAGCGAGCAGCCTGTAACGGAAATCAACACTTTCAAGATCAACAAAGTTTACGAAAACAGCTTTTATTTTTACTTGATCAACTCTATTAAAAGATCGCCAGCAGCGATTCCTTCTCCGTTTTGAACAGAGATCTCTTTAACGGTTCCATCGAATGGAGCTTGAACGGTTGTTTCCATCTTCATGGCTTCAGTAATCATCAGATGATCACCTTTTTTAACCTTTTCTCCTTGTTCAACTAAAACCTTTATCACCGTTCCTGGCATACTTGCACCAATTTGAGATGGGTTTGAAGGATCTACTTTTTGTTTTGCAGATACGGTTACTTTTGCACTTTCATCGATTACTACGATCTCACGCGATTGACCGTTAAGTTCAAAGTAAAGTACTCTAGATCCATCGTTCTGAGCTTCACCGATTGAAACGAGCTTCACGATTAAAGTCTTACCTTGTTCAATTTCGACTTCAATCTCTTCCCCTAGCTTCATTCCATAAAAGAATGTTGGCGTATCAAGAACTGAGATATCACCGAATTGTGAATACATCTTTTCACGATCTAAGAATACTTTTGGATATAGCGCATACGCCAAAACATCAAAACTTGTTACTTGGCGATTGATCTTATGGAATAACGTTTCCTTAATGTCATTAAAATCAGCAGCTTCTAAAAGCTCTCCAGGCCTCTCTGACAAAGGTTCTCTTCCTTTTAAGATGATACGCTGCAACTCTTTAGGAAAACCTTCGTACGGCTGCCCCAGGTACCCTTGAAAGAATTCTACAACAGAATCAGGAAAATCTAATGAATCTCCTCGATCATAAACATCATCTTCCGTTAAGTTGTTCTGAACCATATACAGAGCCATGTCACCTACAACTTTTGACGATGGTGTAACTTTAACCACATCGCCAAACATATCATTCACTCTGCGATACATCTGTTTGACTTCATCCCAGCGGTCTCCAAGACCGACTGCCTTTGCTTGCTGCTGAAGATTACTAAACTGCCCGCCTGGCATCTCATGCTCATAAACTTCCGGATCTGGTGCAGCCGAATTGCTTTCGAACCCTGAGTAATATTTTCTGATATCTTCCCAGTAAGAAGATAGATCTTTAACATGATCAATGTTCAAATCTGGCTGTCTTTCGTTCCCTGCTAACGCGTAGTAGAGTGAATTAGCACTAGGTTGAGAGGTCTGACCCGCCATAGAACTTACAGCAACGTCTACGATATCAACACCTGCTTCAGCCGCTTTTGCGTAAGTATAGATTCCGTTACCACTCGTGTCATGCGTATGAAGATGGATTGGAATTTCGACCGCTTGCTTAAGCGCTGATACTAAGTCATAAGCAGCTTGAGGTTTTAATAGTCCAGCCATATCTTTAATAGCTAGTATATGTGCTCCTTCCGCTTCAAGTTCTTTCGCGAGATTCACATAATATTTCAGATCATATTTCGTGCGGTTCGGGTCTAAAATATCTCCTGTATAGCAGATGGCTGCTTCGGCAATTTTTCCTGTCTCACGAACAGCTCTGATTGCCACTTTCATCCCTTCCACCCAGTTTAGGCTATCAAAGATTCGGAACACATCGATTCCTGCCATTGCTGACTTTTTAACGAACTCTTCAACGACATTATCTGGATAGTTTTTGTAACCTACTGCGTTTGAAGCTCTAAGTAACATTTGGAACAACACGTTCGGAGCTTTTTCTCTCAGCTTAATCAAGCGGTCCCATGGATCTTCATTAAGGAAACGATAAGAAACATCAAACGTTGCTCCTCCCCACATTTCAAGTGAGAACATTTCTGGCCATAATCTTGCGGTCGGTTCAGCAATGTGCAGAAGGTCATTCGTACGAACGCGAGTTGCTAGCAATGATTGGTGACCATCTCGGAAGGTTGTATCCGTAAGTAAGAGTTTCTTTTGATCCTTTATCCAGCGAGACACAGCTTCTGGCCCCTCAGCGTCTAACAATTGCTTCGTTCCATTTGGAATTGGTTCTGAGTGCTTTATTTTTGGAATACGAGGTTTAGCAAAATTAGGTTTCTCCTGCTTAGCGAGTCCCGGGAAACCATTAATTGTTGTTGCACCGATATAGGAAAGCATCTTCGTTCCTCTATCTTTACGCTTAGGAAAGACGAAGAGTTCACTGCTTGTATCAATGAAAGAAGTATCATAATCACCTGATAAAAACTTCTGGTGTGTTACAACGTTCTCAAGGAAAGCAATGTTTGTTTTAATCCCACGAATACGAAACTCTTTTAAGTTTCTTAACATTTTAGATGCTGCTTGCTCATAAGATAAAGCCCACGTAGACACTTTAACGAGTAAAGAATCATAGAAAGGAGTGATAATCGCACCTTGGAATCCATTACCAGCATCCAATCGAACTCCAAAACCTCCACCTGAACGATACGCCATGATCTTACCAGTGTCAGGCATGAACTGATTAGAAGGATCTTCTGTCGTTACTCGCGATTGGATCGCATAGCCATGACAATAAATATCTTCTTGCTTTGGAATTCCAATCTCTTTTCCATGCAACGGGTATCCTTCTGCGATAAGGATTTGCGATTGGACAATATCGATTCCAGTAACCATCTCAGTAATCGTGTGCTCCACTTGAACGCGCGGATTTACTTCTATGAAATAAAATTTGCCGTCTGGCGTTACTAGATACTCAACGGTACCTGCATTGATATACCCTACATGCTCCATCAACGATACAGCTGATTTACAGATATCATGACGAAGCTCATCAGATAGCGAGACGCTTGGTGCAACTTCAACTACTTTTTGGTGCCTTCTTTGTACAGAACAGTCACGCTCGTATAAATGCACTAAGTTCCCTTCATGATCTCCGAGTATTTGTACCTCAATATGTTTTGGGTTTTCTACAAATTTTTCTACATATACTTCATCTTTACCAAACGCGGCTTTTGCTTCTGATTTAGCACGATCGTAACTTTCTGCAAGGGAGTTTTCACTTCTGACGATACGCATTCCGCGTCCACCGCCACCCATAGATGCCTTGATGATGATTGGAAAACCATTACTTAGAGCAAAGTCTCTCACTTCTGAAAGACTGTTAACAGGTCCATCACTACCTGGAATTACTGGAATGTTAGCATCAATAGCAGCTTGTCTAGCTTTAACCTTATCCCCGAATACATCAAGATGTTTTTCGTTCGGTCCTATAAAAATGATGCCTTCTTCACTACAGCGTTCTGCAAATTCCTTGTTCTCTGACAAAAAACCATATCCAGGATGAACTGCGTCGATACCATTTGCTTTTGCAATCTCGATAATACCTTCAATATCCAGATAAGCATCGATCGGTTTCTTTCCTTCGCCTACTAGATAGGCTTCATCTGCTTTATAACGATGATAAGATCCCGTATCTTCTTTCGAATAAATAGCTACTGTTCGTATATCTAGTTCGGTACAAGCTCTGAAAATCCGAATTGCAATTTCCCCACGGTTTGCTACTAAGACTTTGCTGATTTTTCTACTCATACAAGTTCCTCTCCTTTTACCGTTACATGATAGCTTTTATCTTTCTGTTTACTTCGGGCTTTTTATCTGGGACTTTCTTGTTCAGATTTACTTTTGCAGAAATATTTATAAGAATCCCCATCGATGTTAGAAACAAAAGAAGGGATGAGCCCCCATACGAAATAAATGGTAACGGAACACCAGTAATCGGCAATAACCCTACTGCTGCACCTAGATTGACCACTGTTTGAATACCTATCATTCCAGCGATACCAAAAGCTAATAAGCTTGAATATGTATCATTACTTTGCATGCCAATATAAAATCCTTTTAAAACGATATACCCTAACAAGGCGATGATCAAAAATACTCCAATAAAACCTAGTTCTTCTGCGATGATGGCAATTATAAAATCTGTATGTGGTTCTGGGAGGAATCCATATTTCTGAATACTCTCACCCAGACCTGATCCTGTCATTCCCCCTGCAGCGATAGAAATATATCCATTAACAAGCTGATAACCGTCGCCCGCAGGATTTTTAAAGGGTGCATAAGCTGCATCGAAACGGGAAAGTTGTTCTGGGGTTAAACGAAGGAATATACCTAACCCTACGATACCCGCTAAAGCTGCCATTGAAAAAATATGTTTAAACTTTATACCTGAACAGAACAGAATAACTCCAGCAACACCTGAAACGATAATGCCTGTCCCTAAATCTGGCTGTCTCAATATCAATAGAAACATGATGGCGAAAATCGTTAGTGGAGGAATGACTCCTTTTTTGAAATCTTGCATCTTCCCTTGTTTCTTTGAATAGATTGCCGCTAAGTAGATAGCTAGTGTTAGCTTAATAAATTCAGCAGGCTGAATACCGATCGGACCTATGTATAGCCAACTTTTTGCATTGTTCACTTCTCGTCCGAACAATAAGACAAATATCAATATGAGAATTGAAAAGACGACGATAGGCATCATTAACTTTTTGTAGATTTGTATATTGAACCTCATGGTAAAATACATGAGCCCTATCCCAACTAGCAGAAAGACAAGTTGTCTTGAAAAGAAAAAGCTACTGCTGTAATCGTATTTATTAATCGTTACCCCTATACTCGCGCTGTAGATCATGACTAATCCAGCACTGCACAATAATAGTACGGCTACTATCAAAGAATAGTCATAGGGTCTTACTGCTTTTTTCACGTTGTTCACCTTTCTCCTCTCTTCTGAAGTCTTGAAACTGCATCTTTATAATTATTAGATATTGTATCACATAAACCTTTTTTATTTATGATACAACACTACAGCTTCAGCTTCTTATACTATTTCGAAGGTTTTATCTTGTTTTTGAATAGGCTCTAACCTACAGAATAGTTGCTTTTCATTTTCATAGTCCTCTTTGAACAGTTGTGTGGAGTGGAAGGTGCGTGACTACCACATTAGAAACTTCTTGCAGTCCTCAGACAAAGAAGCTTACTGCGAACACATCAAGTTGAAGACATAGGAGCAAGAGTGCTTCCTTTAAGATGACAGGACCAAAAGCAACAAAATTTACGAAAACAGCCTATTATTAAAATACAAACTTAGTTATATATATAAAAAAATCCAGTCCAATTTACATTCTCGGACTGGGTGTCGATCATTTTTTCATTGAGGCATCGTGCAAAGCAGTTAACTGCTTTTCAAGTGATTCTAATAATTTCTTACCTGCTTCTTCTTCCACCAGGTTTAAACGGACTGCAAAATCTATTTCACGGGATAAACCAAACATTTGCGTATCCAATACTTCCTCATAGAGGGGACATTGTGGCATTGTTAAGTTTTCCATTTGAACTTCAATTAGTTTCAGGATTTTGTCTGCATCTGCTTTTAATAGTTCAAATGCCCTTTCCCGATGTCCAGTTGCCATCTCAGCTGACAATGATCATCCCTCCGTTCGACACGATTTCTACCTTTAAATATAAAGGTTTGCATAAAAAAAATCAACATATTACAGTATTCTTATAATCGTGCTATGCTTTTTATAGCGTTTTCAAATTCAAGGAGGTTTATATGGAGTTCATCGTTGCATTAAACGGAAAAGTAAACTATCCCCTTACATTAGATCCAGGAGTATGGATTTTTGATGATAGAAAAGAGGATTTACACACATTGTTCGATTTAGATAAATCGAAGGAAAACGAGCAAGAAAAATACTTAAAAGAAGTGTCTGCACATTGGGACCGCGAATTACAAGAGGGTGCCGTTCCCCCTTCAGAGCAAGAGCAAAAGAAAAAAAGTTCAAAAACCACTTTAAAAGAAACATTATTATCAAGTTCATTTGCAATCTCTCTATCCTATTTTATCTATAATGCACAACCGCTCCCTGACGCAGAAAAAGTTAGGCTAGAGTCAGGGGACGGTAGCGTTGAAATCACACTTGAGGAAGCACAAAACGGATACTTTGCTTTTTCTAACAGTGGAAAACCGCTAAAAGAAGACGGTCCTGTACATTTTTATTTTGGTGATGGTCGCAACAAAGAAAATCCGATCAAACACATTTCAGCAGTAACGATTCTTTAATTGAAAATGTAGACAGCTCATAATTGGGCTGTCTTTTTTAATGACCATACAAATTTATAATAGATCTGCCGCAATCTGAGCTAGCGATGAACGTTCTCCTTTTTCTAAGCGAACATGCCCACTCAATGCTTGATCTTTAAATTTCTCTACTACATACGTTAATCCGTTAGTAAATTCATCTAAATACGGATGATCGATCTGTTGAGGATCTCCTAAGAGAACGATCTTACTGCCTTCTCCGACACGTGTTAAAATGGTCTTTACTTCATGCTTCGTTAAATTTTGGGCTTCATCTATGATGATAAATTGGTCCGGCAAACTTCTTCCTCGAATATAAGTCAGTGCTTCAACATGAATTGAACCGATACCAGCTAAAATCTTTTCCAGTTCACCTGATTTTTTTGTATTAAATAAATATTCTAAGTTGTCATAGACAGGTTGCATCCACGGTTTTAATTTTTCTTCTTTTTCCCCTGGCAGATAGCCGATATCTTTTCCGACCGGAACGATCGGGCGAGCGATAAAAAGCTTGATATAATCTTTCAAATCCTCTGTTTGAAGAAGTGCTGCAGCGAGCGTTATCAGTGTTTTTCCAGTTCCAGCTTTACCGATCAGAGTTACGAGTGGCAAATCTTTTCTAAGAAGTAACTCAAACGCCATCTTTTGCTGAACATTTCTTGCTCGAATTCCCCATATTTGTTCTGAATCATATCGAAGCGGCTTTAATGTCTTTCCGAATTCATCAACTTTTCCAAGAGCAGAAACCGAAGATCTGAACACATCCTTTAAGATTACAAATTGGTGAGGATGAAATGAGTGACCTGTCAACTCGATCAGTTGAAGTTCATTTTTTTCATAAAATTTATTCAACAGATCACCTTGTACATAAATTTCTTTATAGCCTGTGTACGTTTGATCATTCTTGTCTATAACGCGATCGCTCAGAAAATCTTCAGCTTCTATTCCAAGTGCGTCTGCTTTTACTCGGACGAGCACATCTTTTGAAACAAGTATAACTTTTATTCCGCTTTTCTTCTCTTCTTCTTCTTGTTTTAGGTTTAAGGTAACTGCCAGTATTCGGTTATCGTTTGTTTGTTCAACAAAGGTTTCCTGAAGTCTTTTAAAGGATTTATGGTTGAGTTCTACTCGAAGCGTACCTCCATTTTCTAGAGGAACTCCTTTATGAAGCTGTCCTTTTTGTCTGACTCTATCGATCAAACGAGAAACCTCACGTGCATTTCTTCCAATTTCGTCCATATAACGTTTCTTTGAATCCACTTCTTCTAACACGACTGCAGGAATGATCACTTCACTATCTCCAAAGGATTGTATGGAATATGGATCCTGCAACAGCACGTTCGTATCTAGGACGTATCGTTTATTCAACATTCAGCCTCCTGACTTAATGTGTTCTAGTCATTGTTCATTTAGCGTCTTTATGGACTGCCTATTAAAAATGTATGTACAAAGGAATAAAGTTAGAAGAATGTACAAAAAATAAGGAAAATGAACTGGAAGGATGAATGTCATTGAAAATATTTCGTATCGTAGCCGTTCTTAGTGCTATATTCGTACTTTTTGGCTGCATGAACAATAATAATGATAACGCTCAAAATGACCAAAACACCCCGAGGCTTACTAAAGTCAACCAAACTGCAAATAGTAAGAAGCCTCACCAGCCAAAAGGATCTCAAGAAATATCGAAACACCTTGTAGGACTCGCTACAGGTATTCCAGGTGTTGAAGATGCAACTGCAGTAGTATTAGGCCCATATGCAGTAGTAGGGATAGATGTAGATCGCAAGCTTGATAATTCAAAGGTTGGTTCTATAAAGTATTCTGTAGCAGAATCTCTAAAAAACGATCCAAATGGAAAGAATGCACTCGTTACAGCTGATCCTGATACGGTAGAAAGACTCCGTCAGATGGGCAAACAAATCCGACAAGGTCATCCAATCGGCGGAATTATGAAGGAGCTTGCAGGGATCGTTGGACGTCTGATGCCACAAGTACCTCACAGTATACAAACGAAAAAGCCGTCTCCAACAGAAACAAACGATAGTCAATTATCAGAAAGAGAACAACAAGAGCTTAAAAACCAACAACAAAAACAAGAAAAATCAGATAAAAATCAGCCTCAACGATTGAATGAAACGTGATTTTTTGAGATTTGTAAAAAAGACTCATGGCGCCTTAGCTCATGAGTCTTCTTTACACTTGTTAAACACAGATGTTTTGTCGAAAATCGGATAAAAAATTTTATACTCGTAATTAATCAGAATTACCTCGTAATTAAGACAGCTTTCTCCGGATAAAATACAAATTACCTCGTAAAAAAACGATATGTGTTCGCTATAGAAAGACACTCGGTTAATTTTGTTCACCTGATGATTACGTACATTGCATTCTATCAAAAACGATCCGTTACATTCACTCTACTCGCATCCCAAGCATCGTTCGTTTAATTTTCCAATTTCTTTATGGTATACTATTTGAAAGAGGTGAAATACGATGCGTGTAAAATGCGTATTATGCGATACGATCGAAGTAATTGAAAATGAATGCTCACTTGCAAAAAAATTAAGAAACCGTCCCATACACACGTTTATGTGCGATTCTTGCAGAGAACGCATAACGCGAAAAACCGCTCAGCGTGAAGCTACCGGTAATTTCACATTATATCGAAGTCCGGATACAAACAATGATTGGTAATAACATAAGAATTATTTCATGGATTTTATTTGGTACCCTTGCCGGCATTCTGCTGGCTTGTTTTTTTTACGTTCCAGAAGTGTTATTTGGATTGAATCTTTACACATTTTTATTAAATATTGATTTCCTGCCTCTTCCTGATTCCGTTATCTATAATGAACCTTTTCAATTTGTTCTTCATATTATCATAGCGATCATTTTGATTGCATTCGTAGATCTGTTCTGCAGAATTTATTATCATCCCTATCAGATTTCGTTAATCATAAATGTGATCATGTCTTTTACATTTTTTCCTCTGTACCACCTAGCTGTTGAAAAGCCATTCTCAGCCCCACTAACCTTCCCTTTTATCATTTGGCTGCTCGGCCATATACTCTTCGCGATAATCATAGCTTATTTTGTTACACTCCTAAACAAAAAAAGGAGTACTGATTAATCAGTACTCCTCGTTAAATCTTGGTTCACTTTGAATTCCTTCATATAAAGCATCGATACTATCGATAAAAAACTTTTCGGAGTTTTCAATGCCGTTAACTTCATACAAAACGACATAAAACGGACCTGAAGTCGATACAGTAGAGATGTTTACATGATGATCCTCTGTGAGAATCTCAGTAAAAAACTCAAAAGTCTCCTTAGCTGCTTGGTCTCGGGGTCTCTCTTCATGTACTTTCTTAATGCTCAACCAATTGGAAAGAGCGTCAACAAGTTGCATAATGAACCCCCTATCAGCTTTTTTCTTTCTTGCTCTGATGAAGCCGGACTTTATAGATGATCAAGATGAGTGCGGCTACCATCAAACCTTCAGCAACAGGCAAACCGATGCCGAAAAATGCTAGTGGCAGACATCCGATAATCAAAAACAAATAGATGACTATCGCTTTTAGCGGCGGCAGTTTTTTTGCAAAACCTAACTTAAAAACAATGATACTTAACACTGTTATGATGAGATATAACAGCAGAAAAGCTCTGACAGGGTCGTTTTCAATTCCTAGCAACAATGCCATGGAGGATGAATCTTCCCCTGTCGCTTTCATGATTTCTTGTTCCTCCACGATTCCCACTCCCGATCGTTTTGTTAAGAAATACGTTTAGCCTTGAGCAAGTTTCTTTTTCTTTTCTACTCTTTCACGCTCGTTCTTATCAAGTACTTTTTTACGAAGACGAATGCTTTCAGGTGTTACTTCACAATACTCGTCATCGTTCAAGTATTCTAACGCTTCTTCTAATGACATGATACGAGGCTTCTTCATGCTAACCGTTTGGTCTTTGTTCGCAGAACGCATATTTGTCATCTGCTTCACTTTTACGATGTTAACCGTAATATCATTCTCACGAGTGTGTTCCCCAACGATCATACCCATGTATACTTCTGTTCCTGGCTCAATAAAGATCGTACCACGGTCTTCAACACCCATGATTCCGTATTGAGATGCTTTTCCGTTTTCCATTGAAACCAGTACACCTTGACGACGTCCACCAACGTTTCCAGCAACCATAGGCTGATAGCTGTCAAACGTGTGGTTTAGGATTCCGTATCCGCGTGTTTGTGTTAAGAATTCAGTCGTATAACCGATCAAACCACGAGCAGGTACCATGAACTCAAGACGCACTTGACCAGAACCGTTGTTCACCATGTTCTTCATTTCACCTTTACGGTCTCCTAAAGATTCCATGATCGCACCTGTGTACTCTTCAGGAATGTCAATTTGAACATGTTCAACTGGCTCACATTTAACGCCATCAATTTCACGAACGATTACTTCTGGCTTTGATACTTGAAGTTCAAATCCTTCACGGCGAAGGTTTTCAATCAGAATTGAAAGGTGAAGTTCACCACGACCCGAAACTGTCCAAACATCTGGAGAATCCGTGTTTTCAACACGAAGACTTACATCAGTTTCAAGCTCAGACATTAAGCGCTCTTCAATTTTACGGCTTGTTACATATTTTCCTTCACGACCAGCGAACGGTGAGTTGTTAACTAAGAAAGTCATCTTCAATGTTGGCTCATCGATACGAAGAACAGGAAGTGCTTCTTCTTGACCTTCAGGACAAACTGTTTCACCAACGTTGATCTCTTCCATTCCAGATACAGCGATTAAGTCTCCAGCTTTTGCTTCATTGATCTCAATACGTTTCAAACCTAAGAAACCAAACAGCTTTGTAACACGGAACTTTTTAACTGATCCATCAAGCTTCATTAATGAAACGGCTTGACCAACTTTAATCGTTCCACGGAATACACGACCAATACCGATACGTCCAAGGTAGTCGTTGTAATCAAGCATCGTAACTTGGAACTGAAGTGGCTCAGCGCTGTTATCTTCTGGAGCAGGAATCGTGTCGATAATTGTATCAAGAAGAGCTGTCATATCTTGATCTTGCTTGCTAGGATCCATTGAAGCTGTTCCTTTAAGCGCAGATGCATAAACAACAGGGAATTCTAATTGATCTTCTTCAGCACCTAGTTCAATGAATAGATCGATTACTTCGTCTACTACTTCTTCTGGGCGTGCAAAGTCACGGTCAATTTTGTTTACAACTACGATCGGCGTTAACTTTTGCTCTAAAGCTTTTTTCAAAACAAAACGCGTTTGCGGCATACAACCTTCATATGCATCTACAACAAGTAGAACACCATCAACCATTTTCATGATACGTTCTACTTCACCGCCGAAATCGGCATGTCCTGGAGTGTCCATGATGTTAATGCGTTTCTCGTTATAGTTAATCGCTGTATTTTTAGCTAGAATTGTAATTCCACGCTCACGTTCTAAAGCATTGGAATCCATAGCACGTTCATTAACTTGTTCATTGTCACGGAAAGTTCCTGACTGATGTAGCAATTTGTCCACCAATGTCGTTTTACCATGGTCAACGTGGGCAATAATTGCTATATTGCGTAAATCATCTCTTCTATTCAAGTGTATTCTCTCCTTATATCCTATCTCTTTTTCTTATCATTTTTTGTTCAACTTGACTATTATATCACAAATTTACAGAAAGGCTTTTTCTTTTTATGTAAATTCGGTACACTTATACAGTATAGACAAGTTTTTGGCTTGGAGGTCATCATGAATATCATTTTCTTTTTTATAGCTCTACTAACGGCATTTGCAATATGTGGCATTGGAATAGCTATTGGTGAAAAAAGCTGGTTGATCTTTCTTATATCGACCGTTTCTGTATTTTTTCTTATGGGATACGGGTTTACTCTTAAAAAGAAGCAAAGAGAACGTTCCTAATCGGACGTTCTCTTTTTTGCGTTGCGCTTTATATTAAGTGGTCTAATATTTCTTTATGCAACCCTGGCTTTGCAGCGAGAATACTGTTTTGTTCAAGAAGCTGTACAGGTTCTCCATCCGTTCTGCTTACAATCCCACCTACTTCATTTAAAAGAATTAAACCTGCTGCGAAATCCCACGGGGAAAGTCGAAGTGTCATATAGGCATCGAGTCTTCCTGATGCAACATAAGCAAGTTCAATTGCAGCAGAGCCGTATGATCGAGTCCCTCTAGATTTTCTGATGATCTGTTGGACATGCTCATGATTGATTCGTCTGTTCGGACCCGCCCACGTTGCATTAACACCAACAACAGATTCTGATAAAGTGACTTCCTCTAATTTCGGTAATTTCTTATCGTTTAAATAAGCACCTTCACCATCTTTAGCAAAATAAAGGTTACTTCCCTCCACATCATATATCAATCCTAGTTTTCCGATTCCATCTTCATAAACTCCAATTGAAATCGCAAAATTAGCTTGTTGATGGATAAAATTTGTTGTGCCATCGATCGGGTCAATAATCCAAATGACACCATTGGAATTCCCTTTTATCTCATCTCCAAAGCCTTCTTCCCCAAGTACTTTATGGTCTGGGAAGGTTTGTTGTATTTTATTAATAAAAAATTTCTCAATACTCTTATCCATATCCGTGACTAGATCTGCGATATGAGATTTATATGTAATCGTTAATGTGCTCTGAAAAGAATCTTTTAAGAGCTGTGCGGCTTCAAGTGTCCATGTCTTCATGTGTTTCTCTATTGTTATCATTTCTTCGTTCGTCATGTTTTCACTCCTTACCTTTACTATAGTATAAGGCAATTTCATTCTCTTCACAAAAAAACGAACCATCCGTTCATGATGGATTCGTTTTTGTTATCCGCTATCAGCTTGGATCATGCTTCTAATCTCACGAGCTCCAGCCTTAATCGTTCGAGCTTACGCTTCGATTCGTTGATCTGTTTTTGATCTTTCGCTTTTAAAGCATCAAACAAAGTAGCTAGTTCATAATCAATCTCAAGTTTTAATACTGGAATTCTTCTTTCTGCATCCGTTCTTTTTAAAGTGTTCATTACTTGTTTCATTTCACGGGCACATCCTTTCTTTTCGTTTTCTTCTTTTCTTCATTTTATGAAGCAACCATGTATATGGAAACGGCACTTTGCGGAATCTAATGCAAACATTTTTTTATAAAGCTTTTCGTATGGTAAAATTCTTTGTAGCACTTGATCATCAGGAGGATTTTTCAAATGACATTTAACGGATTTAATGATTCAGACTTCAATGTTTTCCAAACGCAAGGTCTTGATGAGCGTATGGAGCAAATCATCAGCCAGATTCGGCCAAAACTTGAGTCCTTAGGTAATAAATATGCAGAAGAACTTACTGTTCTTACTGGAGAAGAAATGTTCTTTCATGTAGCAAAACATGCAAGAAGGACTGTAAATCCTCCAAAGGATACTTGGGTAGCCTTTGCACCTAACAAAAGAGGATATAAAATGTTGCCACATTTTCAAATAGGACTTTGGGAAACACATGTATTCCTGTGGTTCGCGCTCATTTACGAAGCACCAATAAAGGATGCTTATGGCCAATTGATCCTTAAGAACCTAAACAAGATTAAGAAGAATATACCTAACGATTTCGTATGGTCTGATGATCATATGATGCCGGATAGTTTTCCACATCGTGAGGTTAAAAAGGAACGACTAGAAGAAATGGCAAGCCGTCTTAGCACTGTGAAATAAGCTGAATTGCTTTGTGGCGTTCGCATTGAAAGAGACGAAGCGTCAAACATGAGTGAGAATGACTGGTACGAACGAATTGATGAAACGTTTAAGACGCTTTTACCCCTATACGAATTAAAGAAAAAACTGTAATGAAAAAAAGTGGCAGGAAGCAGTGAATACGCTGCTTCTTACCACTAGTATATTGCCGTACAACAGAAATGTATGGGTAAGTATCATCATTGTTAGAAAAGTGTTAGAATAGGTTGTTTAATCTTTGTTTAATGGTTTCAGCTTCCGTATTCATCCTATTGAATAATTCTTCTACTGAAGGTATATCTTTAATCCTTCCGATAATTTGTCCAGCCCACCCAAAGCCTTCTCCACTTTTTCCTTCATAAATAAATTTTTGATTGGCCGCACCACTAATGTAATCCTTTATTTGATCATACGTTCCACCCATACCTTCTTCTTTTAAAATGTTGAGTGTGAAATCTGTTCTGAGCGTTCTGCCGGGGGCCCCTAGCGTTCTTTTAATAACCACCGTATCTAGTTCTGAACTTTCAACTACAAGTTTTTTATATGCTGAATGTGCATGAACACATTCTTTTGTAGCTATAAATCTTGTACCCATCTCAACACCTTCCGCTCCTAGAGCCAGCGCTGCCATCAGTCCTTTTCCATCCCCGATTCCTCCAGAGGCGATTACTGGGATCGAAACATTTTCAACTACTCCAGGAATTAACACAATTGTACCCGTGTCATCCTTTCCGATATGGCCACCGCCTTCTTGACCTACCGCCATTACAGCATCCGCGCCTAATTGTTCTGCTTTTATAGCTTGTCTGACACTTGATACAAGGACTAATGTTTGAATATCTGTATCTCTTAGTCGCTCTAATACTGGTGCTGGATTGCCTCCCGTTACACTGATTACCTTTACACCTTCTTCAATTGCAGTCTCAAGCAAGTCTTCATATGGCCTACCATGCTGTCCGATTGCAAAATTAACTCCAAAAGGGTTTGAGGTTAATTTTTTTGTCTTCTGAATTTCAGACTTTAATGACTTTGAATCTGCTAAAGACATAGCTGTAATCTGACCTAAACCACCCGCGTTAGAAACGGCTGAAGCAAGTTCAGAATATGCCAGATATGCGAGCCCTCCTTGAATAATTGGAAACTTAATATGTAATAGTTCTGTTAGTCTAGTGTTCAACTCATTTCCTCCTTGAAAATTAAATCATTTACTTACATCTTCATGCATTTTCTGTTATACTTCTTTTGTTTTATAAAAAGATAAAATTTATTATCAGTTAACGATAGATGAGGTGTAGAATACATTGTCTCAACACGAAACTCCTTTATTTACTGGTTTGCGTGAACATGCAAACAAGAACCCATTACAGTTTCACATTCCTGGTCACAAAAAAGGGCAGGGAATGGATGAAGAATTTAAAGATTTTATTGGACCGAACGCATTATCAATCGACCTTATTAACATTACACCACTAGATGACCTGCATCATCCAAAAGGAATGATTAAAAAAGCACAAGCACTTGCTGCACAAGCATTTGGTGCGGATCACACTTTCTTTTCTGTACAAGGAACAAGCGGTGCCATCATGACGATGATCATGTCTGTTGTGTCACCAGGAGATAAGATTCTTGTACCACGAAACGTTCATAAATCGATTATGACAGCAATCGTATTCTCAGGCGCAACTCCAATCTTTATCCACCCTGAGATCGATCCTGAACTAGGGATCTCACACGGAATAACACCAGACAGTGTAGAAAAGGCTTTAAATCAGCATCCAGACACAAAAGCTGTGCTTGTTATCAACCCAACTTATTTTGGTTTCGCTGCTGACTTAAAAGGAATCGTCGATATTGCTCATCGATTTGACGTACCTGTACTTGTAGATGAAGCACACGGTGTTCTGATCCACTTTCATGATCACATGCCACTATCTGCCATGCAAGCTGGAGCAGACATGGCAGCAACGAGCGTTCATAAACTGGGCGGGTCATTGACAGGAAGCTCCATTTTAAACGTGAGGGAAGGTCTTGTTTCACCTGAACGCGTGCAAACCATTCTAAGTATGATGACTACGACATCTACATCCTATATCCTTCTTGCCTCTTTGGATGCGGCTCGTCGCCGTCTTGCTACTGAAGGGTATACACTAATTGAAAAAACAATTCGACTTGCTAATGAAACGAGAGCAAAGATCAATGATATCCCTAACCTATACTGTGTAGGGGAAGAGAAGCTTGGCACATCTGCAACTTTTGATTATGATCCATCAAAGCTTTTAATATCAGTAAAAGACTTAGGCATTACAGGATATGACGCGGAAACTTGGCTTCGTCAAAACTTTAATATTGAAGTGGAATTATCTGATCTCTACAACATCCTTTGTTTGATTACAACGGCAGATCATGAAAAAGATACAATGGTACTCGTTCAAGCGTTATCTCAACTTTCTGATGAGTTAAGCCATTCAAAGAATGAGGAGATCAAATCAATACCTGTACACGTTCCAGATATTCCTGTGCTTGCATTATCACCACGTGATGCATTTTACGCAAATACAGAGAGTGTTCCGTTTGAAGAATCTGCCGGCAGGATTATAGCAGAGTTCGTAATGGTCTATCCACCTGGAATACCGATTTTCATTCCTGGTGAAATCATCACAAAAGAAAACTTAGATTATATTAAAGAAAACCTTGAAGCCGGTCTACCCGTTCAAGGTCCAGAAAATGCAGATTTAAAGTACTTGAAGGTTATTCAAGAACAAGTTGCCATACGCTGATTTCCCAAAAAAAGAAGACCTCTTGAGGTCTTCTTTTTTTCTTACTTATCTAAGTTCGTTTGCTCGTGGCAATGCGGGCATGTGTTTGAATATAATGTGGTCACTTTTTCCTCTTCAAAATGTTCAATTGTTGTTTCACACGTTTGGCAAATGATTACTCCCATCCGTTCCATCTCCCTTCACATTTTGAAAGCGCTTACGTTTGTAATCTTATATTATTATGTCACATTAACTTTGTCAACACATTTAGTATAACACATTAAAAAAATATGCTATTTAATCATATTGCTCAATGGTATGGATATTAGGAACAGCCTCTTCAAAAAATAGGGCTAGATCTTCCGCTTCTTTAAGGGTTTTAATATGAAAAACCTGTTTGATGTATTCCAAATTCCGCATATCGTTCGAGTCCAATAAAGCCGATCTTCCCGTTTGCATACATACTACTAATGGTTTACCGAAGAACATATTCGTATAAACAATACCAAAGTCATACCTGACAGTATCTGTAGTAAAACCTACAAACCTAACATTAACGGATTCACTCTCGTCATACAATTTCTCAAACCATTCCATATTACCCCTCCTCGTATGATTGCCTCTTTCATCGATCGGGTCGTCTATTACTGGAATTAAATAAGTTATACTAATAAGAGTGTCATTGAATGTAAGAGTAATTCCCTAATTTAAGAAGATTCAAACTCAATTTGTCAAAATCTTCTTAAAATATGATATACTATTAGTATGTTTGGATGACGTTAAAAATTACAAATTGGAGTGGATTACATGTCTCAAAGCGCCTATGTAAAACTTGTTCCCGCATCTGAAAAACAAGTGATCACAATAGATGAACTGAAAGACCTTCTGCTGTATTACCGTTCCATCACGACTAAAACAGGTGAACAATTATCATGGGGCTATGAAGATGCAGCGTTTCCGTATACGATTGAGGAAAAAGCAGAAGCTGACGGGCGATGGTTTTATTTAAAAGGTTTAGATCAAAGGAAAAATAAATATATTTTAGTTGGTATCGGAACAGAAAAAGAAAGTGACTCAGATCTTGAAAAACATTACATACAATTTACCCTAACCGATATTTCAACTCACGGTGACAAAGGTAAGGCCAATGAGTTCTGTAAGTTTATCGCTTCAAAACTAAAAGGCGAACTTCACCTTTTTAATGGCAGAGTAATGTATTATTACCCCAAAAAATAAGGAAAGTATAGGTAATTTTCTATAGGAAGCCCAATCATATGATTGGACTTCCTATTTTATTTTTACTACAATGTAAACTTTCGGGCCCTTAGGGAAAAATAAAATGGATACATATCATGAAAGGATGTGAAGAAATGAAAAAACAACCAAATACTGTTTTTATCGTTTCACTAATAATTTCTGTCGTTTTTGTTATCATAGGAAGTTTATTTCCTACCGAATTCCAAGCTAAGGCTACCGTCATTCAAAATTTCTTACAAGAGAAATTCGGCTGGTTCTATCTACTTTCTGCTACAAGCTTTTTGATTTTTGTACTTTATCTAGCTTTTAGTAAGTACGGAAAAATTAAACTTGGAGAACCAGATGATAAACCTGAATACTCTACTATCACGTGGTTTGCTATGCTGTTTAGTGCTGGTATGGGTATAGGGCTTGTCTTTTGGGGTGTAGCTGAGCCAATCAGCCACTTTTATACTCCACCATCAGGCGAAGGAGGAAATGCCGCCTCTGCTCAAGCTGCGCTTCGTTACAGCTTCTTTCATTGGGGATTGCACCCTTGGGGGATATACACGTTAATTGGGTTGTCACTTGCTTATTTTAAATTTAGAAAAGGTGCACCTGGATTAATCAGTGCAATCTTTACTCCTTTATTAGGTGACAAAGTTCATGGACCAATTGGTAAAACGATTGATATAATCGCCGTATTTGCAACGATCTTTGGAGTAGCAACTTCCTTAGGTCTTGGAGCTGTCCAAATAAGCGGTGGAGTATCTTATTTAACGAACATTGCAAATAACTTTACGACACAATTGATCATCATCGGCATTGTGACTGTCTTATTTACACTTTCTGCTCAAACAGGATTAAATAAAGGGATTAAATACTTAAGTAACCTGAACATTATTATAGCTGTTCTGTTAATGGCGTTCTTGCTTTTTGCGTCATCAACAAACTTCATCATGGATGTTTTCGTACAATCTCTTGGGAACTACCTGCAATACCTTCCAAGCATGAGTTTAAAACTAAGTCCTTTCAGACCTAGTGAAGCAGGCTGGATTCAAGGTTGGACAGTCTTTTATTGGGCTTGGTGGATCGCATGGGCACCATTCGTTGGTACATTTATCGCTCGTGTTTCAAAAGGTAGAACAATTCGTGAATTTATCATGGGTGTATTGCTTGTCCCGACTGTTTTTGGTGCACTTTGGTTTTCTATTTTCGGCGGAGCAGCATTGCATCTAGAAATTTTTAATAATGTCGGTCTAAACAAGATCATTGCGGACAAAGGTACAGAGGTCGCTCTTTTCGCACTCTTTGAACATCTTCCGTTCGGAACGATCATGTCCTTATTAGCTATTTTCTTAATCAGTACGTTCTTCATTACATCTGCTGATTCTGCTACGTTCGTTCTAGGTATGCAAACAAGTGACGGTCGATTGAATCCTACTTCTATGACTAAATTCATTTGGGGTATCGTTATCGCAGCAGCTTCATCGATACTATTGTACACAGGCGGATTAGAAGGATTGCAAACTGCATCGATTATAGCAGCTTTCCCGTTTGCATTCGTACTGATCTTTATGATGATCTCTCTTAAAAAGGCACTTTCTGAAGAGACAAAATTAAAATAAGCTGTTTATCATATTCAATGTTGCTCTGAAAGTATAATTTAAGCTCACACTAACTCGTTATCCATGCGGCCTATGGTGAGCTTCCTGCTGCTTTCTGCCATAGGAGTCTCTCGCCACATTGCGCTATAACCAGCATGCTTAGGAAGCATCTATGAGCTATCCAATCATCATTTTACCGGTAACATAAATAAGAGTTAACGATATCGTCATGTTTAAAGCTACTGATTTGTTTATGTTTAAACGCTGTGCTACCAGAAAATTAAAATACCCAAACATCAACATTAATATTGTTTCAAAAAAATTATGGTCATGATGTGAGAGAAACAGTACGATTGAATAACCGCACCACATTACAATCTGAATGAAAGTGCATAATAAAACTCTCATCGCTTCCTCCATTTTAACGATATGAATTATTTTGATAGGGCTTAATCAAATTAGAAAAAACCACTGTCTACATTCATCTGTTTAGACAAGTGCTTCTAAATAAAGATTATGATGCGTTTACTTATATATGATTGAACAGAAAAAAACCCCTTGTGAGCTGTAAAAACAGTCACAAGGGGTTTTCACTTATTTATTTTACAATGTGTACAGGAAGTCCAATCGCAACTTCAGCTGCTTCCATAGAAATTTCTCCGAAAGTCGGATGAGCGTGAATAGTCATAGCGATGTCTTCAGCAGTCATACCTGCTTCGATTGCTAATCCTAATTCTGCGATCATATCAGATGCATTTCCACCAGCAATTTGAGCTCCTAGTACAAGTCCATCTTCTTTACGAGTGATTAGTTTCATGAAACCATCTGTCTCGTTCATAGATAGAGCACGACCATTTGCTGCAAACGGGAATTTAGAAGCTTTCACTTCGTATCCTGCTTCTTTTGCTGATTTTTCATCATAACCAACAGAAGCTAGTTCTGGGTCTGTGAATACTACAGCCGGAATCGCTAAGTAATCAATTTCTGCCGCATGTCCTGAAATCACTTCTGCTGCTACTTTACCTTCATAAGAAGCCTTATGAGCAAGAGCTGGACCTTCTACGACATCACCGATTGCATAGATGCCGTTAACACTTGTTTGAGCTTTCTTATTGATTTTGATAAGACCGCGTTCAGTCATTTCAACACCAACTTGCTCAAGACCTAGTTCTTCAGTGTTTGGACGACGTCCAACAGTAACAAGAACATAGTCAGCTTCAAATGTCTTAGATTCACCTTTGATCTCAGCAGTTACAGTAACTCCGTCTTTTGTTTCTTCAACGCCTTTTGCCATTGATTCAGTAAATACTTCCACATTGCCTTTTTTCTTTAAGCGTTTAGAAACGACTTGACTCATTTGCTTTTCGAAACCTGGAAGGATTTGTTTTCCACCTTCAAGGATTGTTACTTCAGTACCGAAGTTGGCATAAGCTGTTCCAAGCTCCATACCGATATAACCACCACCGATAACTACCATCTTCTTAGGAATTTCTTTAAGAGCAAGAGCTCCTGTAGAAGAGATAATACGGTCACTCCATTTGAAACCTGGGATTTCAATAGGACGTGAACCCGTAGCGATGATCGCATTTTTAAACGTATAGGTTTGAGAGTTCTTCTCATCCATAATACGTACAGTGTTTTCATTTACGAAATAAGCTTCACCACGAATGATTTCAACTTTATTTCCTTTTAAAAGTCCTTCAACCCCGCCAGTAAGCTTCTTAACGATGCCTGCTTTCCAGTCTTGAACTTTGCTGAAATCTACTGTTACGTTATCAACAGTAATCCCCATATCTTCAGAGTGATTAGCATGTTCTACACGGTGACCTGCATTAATTAAAGCTTTTGATGGAATACAACCAACGTTCAAACAAACGCCGCCCATTTCTGCCTTTTCCGCAATAGCCACTTTTTGTCCTAACTGTGCTGCACGGATTGCTGCAACATATCCCCCAGGACCTGAACCTATGACAAGTGTGTCTAACTCAATTGGAAAATCTCCTACTACCATCGAATTACGCCTCCATTACTAATAGTTGTGGATCGTTCAATAAACGCTTAATGTGATTCAATGCATTTTGAGCTGTTGCACCATCGATCAGACGGTGGTCAAAGCTAAGAGATAAAGCTAAAACAGGAGCTACTACTACTTCTCCGTCTTTAACAACTGCTTTTTCAGCAATACGGCCGATACCTAAGATCGCTACTTCTGGGTGGTTGATTACTGGAGTGAACCATTGACCGCCTGCAGAACCGATATTTGTAATCGTACAAGATCCGCCCTTCATCTCTTCACCAGAAAGCTTACCATCACGTGCTTTAGTAGCTAGTTCATTGATTTCAGAAGAGATTTTGAAGATGGATTTACGATCAGCATCTTTAACAACTGGTACCATTAGTCCGTTATCTGTATCTGCCGCAATACCGATGTTGTAATAGTGCTTGTATACGATTTCTTCGTTCGCATCGTCGATAGATGCATTAAGCACAGGGTATTCACGCAATGCAGAAGTTAATGCTTTTACCACGTATGGAAGATAAGTAAGCTTGATGCCTTTATCTGCAGCAACTTGCTTAAATTTCTTACGGTGTGCAACAAGATCAGTAACGTCCACTTCATCCATTAGTGTAACATGCGGAGCTGTATGTTTGGAGTTAACCATCGCTTTTGAGATCGCTTTTCTAATACCTTTGATCTTTTCACGAGTTTCCATTTCTCCAGCAGGAATTGCTTTAGGCGCTTCTTTCTTCGCTTCAGCTTTTGGAGCTGCTTCGGTTTCAGTAGCTTGTGGTGCTGCTTCAGCTGCTCCGCCGCCGCTTACGAATTTGTCGATGTCTTCTTTAAGTACACGTCCGTTATCTCCAGAACCTTGTACTTTACGAATATCAACTTCTTTTTCACGCGCATATTTACGAACAGAAGGCATTGCGATTACACGCTTAGATTCGTCTGCTGGTTCTTCTTTAGCTGTATCTTCAGTTTTATCTGTTTTAGCTTCTGATTTGTCAGCTTCTTTAGCTTGATCAGCAGTTACGTTCTTTTCTTCTTCAGCTTTAGGTTGTTCTGGAGCTTCCTCGCCACCACCATGAGCATCAGCAGGAATTTCACCTTCTGCTTCAATTGTTACTAGAACATCACCAACAACAGATACTGTTCCTTCGTCTACTTTTAGTTCAAGAATTTTACCGTCTACAGGTGATGGAATTTCAACTACAGCTTTATCGTTTTGTACTTCAAGCAGGATATCGTCTTCTTTAACTTCATCCCCTGCTTTTACAAACCACTTTACGATCTCTCCTTCGTGAATTCCTTCTCCAATATCGGGAAGCTTAAATTCAAATGCCACGATTAACGCCTCCTAGTTAATAACAATCTTTTTTCGTCACTGATGTGAAAGAGCTGAAAGAAACAGTCTAGTACAGACGTCTCTTTCAGCTAACCTTCATTTTTTTTTAGAAATTGTAGACTTTCTTTGCTTTGTCTACAATATCACGATGATCTGGAATCCAAACATCTTCTGCAGAAGCATATGGGAACACTGTGTCTGGTGCAGTAACACGCAGTACAGGTGCTTCTAAGTGAAGGATTGCACGGTCGTTAATTTCAGCTACAACGAACGCTCCAATACCAGCTTGTTTTTGTGCTTCTTGTACAACAATCGCTCGACCCGTTTTTTCAACAGACGCCATGATCGTTTCGATATCAAGCGGGCTGATTGTACGAAGGTCGATCACTTCAGCAGAGATGCCTTCTTTTTCTAATTCTTCAGCAGCTTTTAGTGATGCGTGAACCATAGCACCGTAAGTAATGATAGAAACATCCTTACCTTCACGTTTCACATCTGCTTTTCCAAGTTCGATCGTGTATTCTTCCTCAGGCACTTCGCCACGGAAAGAACGGTATAGTTTCATATGCTCTAGATAAACTACTGGGTCATTATCACGAATTGCAGAGATTAATAGACCTTTTGCGTCATAAGGAGTTGAAGGTATAACAACTTTGATACCAGGAGTTTGGTACATTAAACCTTCAAGGCTGTCTGCATGAAGCTCAGGTGTTTTAACGCCTCCACCAAATGGTGAACGGATCGTTACTGGAGAAGTGTAAACCCCGCCTGAACGGTATCTCATACGACCCATTTGTGCAGCAACTGAATCAAATACTTCAAATACGAAACCGAAGAACTGAATCTCCATTACTGGACGGAAACCTGTAAGCCCTAGACCTATTGCAAGTCCCCCAATTCCAGACTCAGCTAGCGGAGTATCAAAAACGCGATCTTCTCCAAATTCTTTTTGAAGTCCTTCAGTAGCACGGAATACTCCACCGTTTTGGCCTACGTCTTCACCGAAAACAAGAACTTGTTCATTGCTTTTTAATTCATTGCGCATAGCGTCTGTAATTGCTTGAATCATAGTCATTTGAGCCATATTATTTCGACTCCTTTGCTGTGTATTCTTCTAACTGCTCACGAAGGTTGAACGGAAGGTCTTCAAACATGAAGCCGATAAGGTCAGTGACCTTTTGCTTAGGCGCTCCGTCTGCTTTCTTGATCGCAGCTTTAATATCTTCTTTTGCTTCTTCTACAACTTTGTTTTCTTGCTCTTCAGACCAAAGGTTCTTCTTTTCCAAGAACTTACGGAAACGAACAAGTGGATCTTTCTTTTCCCATTCGTTATCAAGATCTTTTGTACGGTAACGAGTAGGATCATCTCCTGCCATCGTATGTGGTCCGTAACGATAAGTAAGAGTTTCAATTAATGTAGGACCTTCACCAGAAATGGCACGTTCACGAGCTTGTTGAGTCGCTGCATAAACTGCAAGAACATCCATTCCATCAACTTGAATTCCTTCAATACCAGCTGCAACTGCTTTTTGAGCGATCGTTTTTGCTGCAGATTGCTTTTCAACTGGAACAGAGATTGCAAAACGGTTGTTTTGAACAACGAAGATCGTGTTAGCACGGTATGCTCCTGCAAAGTTTAAACCTTCGTAGAAGTCACCTTGTGATGCTCCACCGTCACCAGTGTAAGTGATACATACGTTCTTTTTACCTTGTTTCTTAAGTCCAAAACCAACACCAGCCGCTTGAATAATTTGAGCACCGATGATGATTTGAGGCATCAACACGTTTACACCTTCAGGAATCTGTCCACCTTGGAAGTGTCCGCGAGACCATAAGAATGCTTGTGTTAATGGGAAGCCGTGGAAAACCATTTGAGGGATATCACGGTATCCTGGAAGAATCCAGTCTTCTTTATCTAAAGCATAGTGAGTTCCAAGCATGGAAGCTTCTTGTCCTGCTACTGGAGCATAGAATCCAAGACGCCCTTGTCTGTTTAGAGAGATAGCACGCTGATCCCAAATTCGTGTGTAAACCATGCGGCGCATTAGTTCTTGCAGATCTTCATCAGACAAATTCGGCATTGCCGATTCGTTAACAACTTCTCCATCTTCAGAAAGAATCTGGAACGTTTCAAATTGATCTTGAACTGCATCAATTGTTTTCGTCATGAAAAGTCACCTCTTCCTTTCTTTTACCCTGTCAATTTTCCCTGATCTTAAAAACATGCACATATTTAATAGGTTGCCCAAAGTGAAACATTTTTAAGACAGGTTTATATTTTTAAAAGGCTTTTAGGTATGCCTTTGTATACCCACTGAAGTTTTCCCTTGTATCAAAGAGCTAAACCATCTTGCGGCATCCTAACTGTATTACTAATTTACATATCTAGAGTAACACAACAATCCTTTTCACGTAAATTAGTTTACACCACTGCTCATACACAGTCAATCTATAGGTTACATATAGTTGCCACATCTTTTTGACTTCGTTCATATGACGTTTACAACTCTCATCCCAGTAACTGTTTCATTATAATTCTTCTGCTGTATCAGTCATTGTATACTTATATAGATACGCTTACAGACGAAGGGCAAAATAGAAGATGAAGCAAAATATTTTATTCCCGTTCTTTTTTATTAAAAATCCTCTATGTTATGATAAGGGGAAACTAAATTAACTTAAAAGTATATCGGCACGGAGGTTTTGCTTGTGTTAACAATGAAAGATGTTATAAGAGAAGGTCACCCAACACTTAGAGAAAAAGCGGTCGAAGTACCTTTTCCTTTTTCAGATGAAGATATTAAAACAGCTAATCAGCTCCTGGAATTTGTAAAGAACAGCCAAGATCCAGAACTTGCGGCAAAATACAACTTAAGACCCGGTATAGGGATTGCTGCACCTCAAATCGGAATCTCAAAACGAATTTTTGCTTTTCATGTATCAGATGAAAACGGAAATCTATACAGTTATGCACTGTTGAATCCGAAAATTATTAGTCATTCGGTTCAAATGACTTATTTAGATGGAGGAGAAGGATGCTTGTCTGTAGACAGAGATGTTCCTGGACTTGTACCTCGATATGCCAAGGTTACTGTAAAAGGGTTCACACCTGACGGCTCAGAAGTTAGCTTGAAGTTAAAAGGGCTTCCTGGCATTTGCTTTCAACATGAACTTGACCATTTAGACGGTATCATGTTCTATGATCGAATCAATGAAAAACAACCATTTGAACCTCCTGCAAATTCTGTTGTTATCAGATAACGATTAACTAAAAAAACTCACTAAGTCGAAAGAGCGACATAGTGAGTTTTTTGTTTTTACGCATAACTTGCTACCGGAATTAGTTACAACTTTCATTAAGCTACATCACGATCATCATCAACGAGCATGACATCTTCATCGCTTGTTTTACTTCGAATGAATAAGATTGATACAAATACAGTCGTTATTGTAGCAATCGTGTAGGATATCCCATTCGACAGCCCAAGACCTATTGGAGCATTACAAATGTAAGTAACAGTCACCATCGTCATAAAAATTGCAGGAAGCGTAGCGATCCAATGATTTTTTTTCGATCTTTTCAAATACATAGCTCCTACCCAAAGAGCTAGCATTGCCGTTGATTGGTTCGCCCAAGAAAAATAACGCCATAATAATGTAAAATCAATCTTAGTTAAAAGAAAAGAAATAACAAACATTGGTATAGCAATCCAAAGCCTCGAAGATAATTTCTTTTGACCAATGTTAAAGTAATCAGCTAGTATCATTCTAGCACTTCGGAAAGAGGTATCTCCCGAAGTAATCGGTAAAATGATGACACCGATTACCGCAAGCGTCCCTCCGATTGCTCCTAGCATCGTTACTGACACTTCACTGACAACTGCAGCTGGTCCACCTTCTGCAATAATTCCAGATAACGATTTTCCATCAAATAAACTCATTGCAGCCGCTGCCCAGATCATCGCGATTACAGCTTCTGCAATCATCATGCCATAAAAGATTTTTCTACCTTCTTTTTCATTTTTAGTCGTGCGAGAAATGATAGGAGATTGGGTAGCATGAAATCCTGAAAGTGCTCCGCAAGAAATCGTCAAGAATAAGAGTGGAAATATAGGAACATTATCTGGATGCATATTTTCAAATGAGAGTTCAGGGATCGGTGCCCCTGTAACTACTAGACCCCCACCTATACCAATAGCACTTATAACAAGCAATGCACCAAAGATTGGATAGACACGACCTATTATCTTATCGATCGGTAAGAGTGTAGCTAGAATATAATAAACAAAGATCAAACCAATGATGAGACTTATGCTTAACCAGTCTCCAGTAAGATCATGAATCAATGCTGCTGGAGCACTAACAAAAACAGTCCCTACTAACAACAAGAGTAAAAGAGTAAAGCCATTTACAACATGTCTCATCGCATTCCCTAAAAATTTACCAGCTAGTTGTGGTAAATGTGCCCCTCTATTACGAATGGATATCATGCCAGTCAAATAATCGTGAACAGCTCCAGCAAATATGGCACCAAGTACAATCCAGAGAAATGCAACCGGACCGTATAGCGCCCCCATAATGGGACCAAAAATAGGACCCACTCCGGCAATGTTCAATAACTGGATCAGAGAATTCGTTTTTGTACCCATCGGGACATAATCAATACCATCTTCTTGCGCATATGCAGGAGTCTTTCTTTTCTGTTTTACTCCAAACACTTTTTCAACGTACTTTCCATACGTAAAATAACCAACGACCAATAACACGATTGAAACTAAGAATGTAATCAACCAGATTCCCCCTCACGTTGTATACGCTTACATTCTACACGAAATAAAAAAAACACTCAATTTTCAATTGAATGCTTTTAGGCTGTTCTGTCATGTTGAAGTTGTAAAGGTTTCTTTTTCTTTCCCCTCTTGCCTGTTAAATAGACTCCGGTAAAAATAAGCAGCAAGCCCCAAAATGCACTGAGATGAATTTTTTCATCTAATAATACGCTTCCCCATATAACCGCTGAAACTGGGACTAGATAGGTAACAAGAGTAGCAAACTCTGCCGAACCTGCAGATATCATATAATAATAAAGCAAGTATGCAATACCTGAACCAAAGACTCCAAGACCGACGATAGATAATAAAGAATAGTAATTTAAGGAGTCTTCAGGTAAATGCCATCCATCCGTGAATAACATCATCATGGCACTTAAAAGCATACCTGCAAAAAGTGTAGAAGAGGCCGTGATCCAAACCGTCGTTTCTTGTAGATGTTTTTTTGCGTACTGTGAACTGTATCCATAACAACACGTAGCTATTAACATTAAAACAATCCCTAAACCGAGCTGACTCTTTGTCAATCCAGGAGCATCAACATCCATTAGCAATAGAATACCAACAAAACCGATTATTACACCAATCCATTGTTTCCATCGCAATGTAATGGAAAAAAAGAATACGCCCATTATTGACGTCCAAATCGGTGTAGTAGCATTTAATATAGCGGTGTACCCGCTATCTAGGAAGGTTTCGCTCCAAGCAATAAGCCCCCAAGGAAGACCAGCGTTCAAGAAACCTACGAAAAGTAACTTCTTCAAGGGAAGTGTTTTCCAGTTCACTGTCTGCCTGCTTATCATGAACAACGGAACGATCGTCATTATTCCTAACAAACAGCGAATAAATACAATTTGCCAAGGATCGAATACACCGAGCAGGACTTTTATAAATAAGAAAGACATTCCCCATATTAAACTTAAAACAAAAAGCGCTGAATATAGCTTCATTTGTTCACCCCCGTTCATATAAACACCGCAAATAAAGAATTGTAACAATTTCCCTCTAGCAATATCGATTCAAATACACATACTAGTAATAAAAATTGGCATGGAGGGCAATAAATGAAGATGAGAACACGCTTATTAAAAAGACTTAGGAAATGGGTAAGACAACAAAATAATAACGGGAAATTAATTCTTAACTAGGTTAAGTTTCTCTCTTAACTAAAGTAATTATAAAGGATAATACCTATAGCTTAACAGTTATTATTTTTATATTTTTGTGGTTTTCCAATGAAGCATTATGAAAAAACATGAAAAACATGTCACTTTCCTTTATAATAGGACGAAGAAACTCAAAAACTACAGACCGGTAAGGAGACATGAAATATGATTTATAAAGTATTTTTTCAAACTAGCTTAACAGAGGTTCCTGTTCGTGAACACACTCAATCAGTATATGTAGAAGCGGAAACGATCAACGACGTACGTAAAAAACTAGCTGACCGCAAATACAATATTGAATACATACAAGAAATTAACGGTAAATTTCTTGAGTATGAAAAAGACACGAATTCATTGGAATTGGAGAATGTATAATTTATGAAATTTGTAAAAAATCATCAAGCCGCTGTTTTCGCACTTGGCGGTCTAGGAGAAATCGGTAAAAATACGTATGCCGTTCAGTTTCAAGATGAGATCATCCTTATTGATGCAGGAATTAAATTTCCAGAAGATGAACTCCTAGGAATTGATTACGTAATACCAGATTACACGTATCTTGTTAAGAACGAAGAAAAGATCAAAGGGCTATTTATCACACATGGACACGAAGATCATATTGGCGGTATTCCTTATCTTTTAAGACAAGTGAACATCCCTATCTATGGTGGTAAACTCGCGCTTGCTCTGATCAAGAACAAACTAGAAGAACACGGTTTGCTTCGTCGTGCACAATTACATGAAATCACTGAGGACGATGTGATTAAATTCCGTAAAACATCTGTAAGTTTCTTCAGAACGACTCACAGTATTCCAGATTCATATGGATTGGTAGTGAAAACACCACCTGGTAACATCGTTCATACAGGTGACTTTAAGTTTGATTTCACGCCTGTTGGTGAACCTGCTAACTTAACAAAAATGGCTGAGATCGGAAAAGAAGGTGTACTCTGCTTACTTTCTGATTCAACAAACAGTGAAGTTCCTGGGTTCACTCTTTCTGAGAGACGTGTCGGAGAAAGCATACAAGACATCTTCAGAAAAATGGAAGGCCGAGTGATCTTCGCTACCTTCGCTTCGAACATTCATAGATTGCAGCAAGTTGTTGAAGCTTCTGTTGCAAACAATAGAAAAATTGCTGTGTTTGGACGTAGTATGGATTCTGCGATAACGGTTGGACAAGAGCTTGGATTTATTAAAGCACCTAAAAATACGTTTGTTGATGCAAATCAGATCAATCGATTGCCTGATAATCAAGTTACGATTCTATGTACAGGAAGCCAAGGTGAACCAATGGCTGCTCTCTCAAGAATTGCTAACGGAACTCATAGACAGATACAAATCATTCCTGGAGACACGGTTGTCTTCTCATCCTCACCTATCCCAGGAAATGCTCTTAGTGTCAGTAAGACGATCAACCAGTTGTTCCGTGCAGGTGCAGAAGTGATTCATGGATCATTAAACGATATCCATACTTCCGGTCATGGCGGACAACAAGAACAAAAGCTTATGTTACGTCTTATGAAGCCTAAATTCTTTATGCCGATTCATGGTGAATATAGAATGCTTAAGATGCACACGAAGCTTGCTTCTGATTGTGATGTTCCATCTCAGAATTCATTTGTAATGGATAATGGCGAAGTTTTAGCTCTTTCACAAAATGAGGCTATGGTTGCTGGTAAGATCCCTTCAGGTTCCGTCTATGTAGATGGAAGTGGAATTGGTGATATCGGGAACATCGTACTTCGAGACCGAAAAATTCTCTCAGAAGAAGGCCTTGTAGTTGTTGTCGTAAGCATGGACATGAAAGAGTTTAGAATAGAGACAGGACCTGATATCATTTCACGAGGTTTTGTTTATATGCGTGAGTCTGGAGACTTGATTCACGATGCTCAAAGTCTTCTTAGCAAACATTTAGAGACGATCATGAACGAAAAAAGAACCACACAGTGGTCTGAGATCAAGAATGAAATCACAGATACTTTGGCTCCTTTCTTATATGAAAAAACAAAAAGACGTCCAATGATCCTACCTATCATCATGGAAATTTAGTTTCATAATAAAAACCGTTCCCTATTCAAGGGTAACGGTTTTTTTATTCTTCATTAGCCATTTGTTTTTCTAAGCGGTTGATGTCCTTATCTCCACCGATTACAATCAATACATCTCCTTGGTGAATGTTTTGATCAGCTTGTGGAGAAACGAAGATGTCTTTTCCCCTCTTAACAGCTACAACGTTACAGCCATACTTTGCTCGAATGTCTAACTGTATCAAAGATTTATTGTTCATCTTCTTACTTGCTACTAATTCAACGATGCTATGTTCGTCGGATAGTTCTAAATAATCAAGAACGTTGTTTGATACGATTTGATGCGCAATTCTAACACCCATGTCTCGCTCAGGGTGAATAATTTTATCTGCACCGATCTTTCTTAACACCTTTTCATGGTAATCATTTTGAGCTTTAACCGTAATCTTTTCTACACCCATCTCTTTTAAGATCAGTGTTGTAAGAATGGACGACTGAAGATTGTCACCAATCGCGACCACTACATGCTGAAAATTCCGTATCCCAAGACTTTTCAATACCCCTTCATCTGTAGAATCTGCAATTACAGCGTGCGTCACAACGTTTGAAAACTCATTCACACGATCCTCATCAATATCAATCGCAAGAACTTCCATTCCTTGATCGGCCAATGCTTTACACATACTACCGCCAAAACGACCTAGTCCGATTACAGCATATTGCTTTTTCAAAGTCCCTCACTCCAATCTTTCGCGGTATAGCCTTATTTTACCACATTATTTACAAATCAATATCTAACTAATACCTCTTATGTAAAAAATACAGAATATGTTCACGTTTTCATTATTAATTATAAAAATAACCCAAGAACAACGTCTTGGGTTATGAAATATACACGATTTGACGATTAAAGAGTCTTTTGACCAGGCTTCCAGTTTGCTGGGCAAAGTCCACCTGTTTGAAGTGCTTGAAGTACACGTAATGTTTCATCAACATCACGGCCAATGTTGTTATGGTTAACAACAGAGTACATTAATTCACCCTCTGGAGAGATGATGAATAAACCGCGAAGAGCAATACCTTCTTCTTCGATTAGAACACCATAATCACGAGCTACAGTGTGGTTTGTATCAGCTGCTAGAGAATATTTTAACTCACCAAGACCGTTCATGTCACGTGGTGTGTTGATCCAAGCTTTGTGAGTGTGGATTGTATCTGTAGAAACACCAATTACATCAGCATCTAAATCTTCGAACTCGTCAAAACGGTCGCTAAGTGATGTAATTTCTGTAGGACAAACGAAAGTGAAGTCCATTGGATAGAAGAAAAGAACAGTCCACTTGTCATTCTTCATGTTTTCTTCTAAGCTAACTTTTCCAAATTCTTTGTTTGGTAATACTGCATCCATTTCAAATCTAGGTGCTTGTTTTGCTACCATACGTTCTGCCATAGGTGAAAATCCCTCCAAAAAAACTGTTTTATTTACATGGGTAATTATAGTACAGTCCTTATTTTTAGTCAATATTAAATAATAATTAATTTAAATAAGGAAAGGTATTCCCACGACTTAATTTCTCCTTAATCATAGCAACTTAAACTATAAATGTGAAATTATTCGCTCATTTTAGATGCTTTTCATTCTCAATAAAGAGTTTACATTGAGGATTCCACGGGAACGCTTTATCGTATAGGAGGGATAAATATGCCGTATGATTCGCTTAAAGATCTACCTGAGGGAGTAAGAGATCATCTCCCCCACCACGGTCAGGAAATCTATAAAGAGGCTTTCAATTCTGCACTTCAAGAGTATAAAGAAGAAGAAACCGCACACAAGGTAGCATGGAGCGCAGTAAAACATAAATACGAAAAAACAAAAAATGGACAATGGAAAAGCAAAGACTCCTGAAACATCGTTCAGGAGTCTTTATTTGTATCGACATTCTTTTCTTCAAATATCTTTTCAATTCCGATTTTTTTAATCTGTCTGCCATCTAGCTCTAAAATCGTAAATCGATAACTTTCGTAATTAAACGAGTGATGAGTTTCTAAATCAACTGATCTTGTTAGAACCCAACCTCCAATTGTATCGATTTCACTGTTATCAATATCGAGTGCGAATAGTTCATTGATTTGTGAGATGAGCACTTTTCCATCCACTACCGTTTGATTTTGATCGAGTTGTTGAATTTCAGGTTCTTCATCGATATCAAATTCATCTCTGATCTCCCCAACGATTTCTTCTAAGATGTCTTCAACCGTAACAATTCCAGCAGTTCCTCCGTACTCGTCTACGAGCACAGCCATATGTGTCTGATCTTTTTGCATTTTGACTAATAGTTTTTGAATCGGTATAGATTCATGGACCGTAATAATAGGGCGAATATAATCATTTAAATCAAAATTTTCTTTGCTGAAATTTTCATTAAAGAATTCCTTAATGTTTACTATACCTACGATATGATCCTTATCATCATGCCCAACAGGATATCTCGTGAACTTTTCTTCACGCATGATCGCCATGTTCTGTTCACACGTATTTTCTAGAAATAAACAGACCATCTCTGTTCGAGGAATCATGATTTCCTTGGCTACACGGTCATCAAATTCAAAAATTCTGTTCACATAACGGTATTCTGATTGATTAATCTCTCCACCCTGTAAACTTTCAGAAAGAATAAGACGCAACTCTTCTTCTGTATGTACTACTTCATGTTCACTAGCTGGGCTAATACCGAAGACTCGTGTTAAAAGATTCGCTGAACCATTTAGTAAGAAAATAAAAGGATACATGACCTTATAAAACAGGATTATTGGTTTTGCTGTAGCCAACGAGACCATTTCAGCTTTTTGAATCGCGACTGTTTTAGGTGCTAATTCTCCTAGTACCACGTGCAAGAATGTAATTAAGAAGAAAGCGATTGAAAATGAGAGCGTATGCGTTAGTCCTTCATTCAATCCTGCATTTTCAAACAATGGTCGTAAAAAGATCTCAACAGTCGGCTCACCCAACCAACCTAGTCCTAGTGCTGTAATGGTTATCCCTAACTGACAAGCTGACAAATAGCCATCAAGATTTCCGATAACTTTTTGTGCAGCGATCGCTTTACTATTACCTTCGGAAGCTAAATGGTCTATTCGCGTCCTACGTACTTTAACAATGGCAAATTCAGTAACTACAAAAAATGCGGTTAATACGATAAGTAAAATAATCATGATTACATTAAAGATTGGCATATGGACCTCCCCATCTGCTGCTAAACAACATATTTTTTTATGATTGGTCAATTAATTCCCTGTTAAAACGTGCGTTAAACAGAAATAAAGGGGCAGCATGGCTGTCCCCAGGAGTGTTATGATTGTAATCTGCTCTCAACAGCCTGACATACTTCATCTGCTGACATACCATGAGCGTTCAATACAGATCCTTGTGTTTCTGCATTTTGAATGCCCATAATGTTCTGATCCTGTCCGGAAATTACACAGCAATCACAGCCGTTAGCGTCTTGCTCTTGTCGAAGTTCTACAACATCATGTCCCTTTGATCGCAAAGCATCTGAGACGTTTGATAATGATTGTTCTACACCAATTCTAGCCATATTCCCACCTCCTTACCTTTCTTAATGTTTCCAACTCATAATGGGAATATGTAATGCAGAAATGAAGTGTTGCTATTAAGACACGCATGTCGATATATGACGTCACGTGTCGACTCGCGGATAAATCATAAAAACTTTTGGATTGAGCACCAAAACTTTTGGATTGCGTATTAAAACTTTGGATTGACGGTTAAAATTTCTGGATTGGAGGGAAAAATTCGTGAATTGAGTGTGATTAGGAGACTGAAATTAGGGAAATGGGCAAGAAAAAAACGGCCGATTGGCCGTTTCCCTACATTCTATTCCCTTTAAAGTGGAAATATTGAACTAATAGATCTACCGCATGCTGAATGGCTTCTGCTTGCGGTTTTAACTTTGAATGATGAAGACCATATTGGGTATCAGCCCCTAGCCAGAACATGAATCCAGGGATTTTTTCTAAAAAATATCCATAGTCTTCCCCGGTCATAGCTTCTTTACATTCAATAACATTCACAGTTTCTCGCTGTTTTGCAAATTCCATGAATTCTCTGGTTAAGACCGGTTCGTTATCCACTTGGCGATAATTCGAACCATAATCAATCACTGTTTCACATTCAAACCCGCGCGAAATACCTTCAACTAAAGCTTCGATCCTCTTTTTCACTTTTTCCATCGCTTCTGGAGATAACGTTCGAATAGTGCCTTCGAGTCTTGCTTTTTCTGCAATGATATTTTGCTTCGTTCCACCAGTGATCTTACCGATCGTTACAACAGCTGAATCCAGTGGATCAATATTACGTGAGATGATCGACTGCAACTGTGTAACAAGATGGCTTGCTGCGACTACCATGTCATTACTTAAATGCGGATAAGCAGCATGGCCGCCTTTTCCGATCAGATCAACAAAAAGTTCAGAAGTATTAGCAAATAATAATCCTTCTTTTACAGCGATCGTGCCGACCGGATATTCCGGAGCTATGTGAAGCGCTGTGATCATGTCGGGTTTTAGCTGCTTAAACAGCTCACTCTCTCGCATTGGGAGAGCTCCCCCTGGTCCTTCTTCAGCAGGCTGAAAGATAAATAACAGATGATCATCTATTGGGTTCTCCGCAAAATGAGCCAATAGCCCTAACGCGATCGTCATATGAAGATCATGACCGCAGGCATGCATCATTCCTTCGTGAAGAGAGGAAAATTCATAGCCAGTTTCTTCACTGATAGGTAGACCATCCATATCTGTTCGATAAGCTATCGTTTTAGATGGATTTCTTCCGATTACTTTTACAAATATGCCTGTTTCCCACGTATGAATTTCTAAATGGTCCTGAGGAAAAGTGGAGATGAGATCAAGGATATATCTCTGCGTTTTAAACTCTAAAAATCCTGGCTCCGGTATACGGTGCAAGTCTTTTCTTATCTCAAGCAATGATTTCATCTTCTCTCATCCCCTACTTAAAATTAGTCGTTTAATTGACGAAGCTCTTGTCTGATTTCTGTTTTTGATTTTGTTTTTTCGTCGATCTTTTTTAGTACGCGAGCTGGAGTTCCACCAACCACTGTGTATGGTTCTACGTCTTCGATCACAATGGCACCTGCAGCTACAACTGCGCCCTTACCTACCGTAACGCCTTCAAGAACAACTACGTTCGCTCCAATGACTACATCGTCTTCTACAACTACTGGTTTTGCTGAAGGTGGTTCGATTACACCTGCAAGCACAGTTCCTGCTCCGATGTGGCAGTTCTTTCCTACAGTAGCTCGTCCACCAAGTACTACGTTCATGTCGATCATCGTTCCTTCACCGATTACTGCTCCGATGTTAATGGAAGCACCCATCATGATTACAGCATTGTCACCGATCTCGACTTGGTCACGAATGATGGCACCTGGTTCAATACGAGCTTTAATGTTTTTCATATCTAACAATGGAATCGCCGAATTACGACGATCATTTTCGATCACGAAGTCTTCAATGTTGCTTTCATTTGCTTTTAATGCAGCTTCAATATCTTTCCACTCGCCGAATAAAACAGCCGTGTTGCCTGAAGGGAACACTTTCGTATCTTGTCCGAAATCGATATTTTCAAGATTTCCTTTTACGTAAACTTTTACGGGTGTAGATTTTGTTGCGTTTTGGATAAATGAGATAATTTCGTTTGCATCCATCATTTTCATGTTTGGTAGTTCCTCCTTAAAAGTCATTCTGTATTGTATTAAACCACTAAATATAGAAAGATTCAAACGTTATTCATCGGTTAGTTTTCGAATCAAATCCATAAACACATTCACTTGTTTTAGCTCCGATCCCGTACCGTGATGAATGAGCCAAGTATCTCGTTTAATGGCATTACCCTTTTTATCTGTTAATGGAATCTTAAACATATCATCCTCTGGTCGAAGACTGATCGATGGGAGAATCGCATAACCAATTCCATTTAGCGCCATCTGCTTACACGTTTCAATCTGATCAACAACAATCGTCTTTTGCGGTGTAGTTTTAAAATGAGTGTGCCACCAATCTTGTATTTCTTGATAATACGTTGAATGGCTCTTGAATTGAATAAATGGTTTAGTCGTATCAGAAAGCTCGTCAATGGATGAAATCGTCGTATCTACTAAGTATAAATGATCTGACAAAATATGCTCTTTACTGCCTCTCCACTCTGGATTTCCTCTTACAATGCCAAGATGGATCTTATCTTCATAAAGGTGTTTAATGATTTCAGAACTCCAACCCGTAATAAGTGATATATTTACATGAGGGTATAGATTTACATACTCCTTTAACACATGGGGCAACCAATATTGACCTATGATTGAGGCAACCGCAAGCTTTAATGTACCGTGAACATGCTCTGAAAGAGATTGAAGTTCTTCTTTTACAAGTTCTTCTTTTTGAAGAACTTCCGTTACAAAAGCAAGAATCTTTTCTCCAGAGGGCGTTAAATTCAATCCTTTTTGAGAACGAATAAAAATGATGGTTCCCCAATTATTTTCAATCGTTTGAAGTCGCTGACTAAGAGCTGGTTGAGATACATATAGCCGCTCAGATGCTTTTCTCATGTTTAATTCTTCAGCAAGAACTTTTAAAATACGAAATTCAGATAACTGCATCATTTCTCCTTCTTTTACTATGATAAGTTTTACTTATTGAAAAATATCTATTTTATGTAATTTATTTTAAGTATACCTTAACATAGGATAGATATGTAAAGGGAAAATGAAGGGATGTGAAAACAATGTATATCCTAATATTCGTTGGGTTTGTAGCGACTTTTATCGGCACTCTTTCTGGAAGTGGCGGCATGATCAATTTTCCTATCATGTTATTGTTAGGTGTTCCAGTCCACTCTGCGATTGCAGCGAATAAATTTGCCAATATGTTCAGTTCTTTTTCAAGCTTTTTTGTTCTCTTACGAAAAAATGATACAAAGCTTACCCCTTACCTCATTTCTGGTGTTATCAGTCTACTAGGAGGAATTGCAGGTGGCTTGACTGCTTCCTTAATCTCAAGAGAGAATTTAACCATCATCGCACTTTTCTTACTCACCTGTGCACTCTTCTTAACTTTTCTAAAAACAAAAAGAGAAAAAGATCCTAATGATGAGATCAAACAGCTCCCTCCGAGTAAGTATCCTTACCTTTTTGGCATCGGGGCATATGACGGCTTATTCGGTCCAGGTCAAGGTACCTTGCAGATGCAGCTTTTTATGCGAAACGGCTTTTCCTATATTCGCACCGTCTCATTTACACGATTCAATACGTTCTTAAGCTGTACAGGGGCTGTATTCACTTATTTATGGGCAGGACATTATATGTGGAGTGTGGCTATACCGCTTACGATTGGAAGTATATGCGGTGCTCAAGCTGCGGTAAAACTTGCACCTCATTTAAAAACAAAACAAGTTACAATCCTTATGAGGACTGTAACTGTTCTGCTAATTATTCAATTAATTATTCAATGGAGGTAATAAACCATGAAAATAACAGGTATCCATCATGTCCAAATATGTATTCCACGAGAAAAGGAAGATGAAGCACGAGCTTTTTATAAAGGAATCCTGCAACTTGAAGAAATTCCAAAACCAGATGCTCTTCGAAAAAATGGTGGGATATGGTTCCAATTCGGTCATCAACAACTACACATCGGAGTGGAAGATCAGGTTTACAAAGGTAAACATCACCCGGCCTTTTTAGTCGATGACCTCACAAGTTTCAAAGATCATTTGGCTCTTCATCAAGTACCGATACAACAAGAACTGCCGTTTCCTGGATTTTCACGCTTTACGATACGAGATCCCTTCGGAAATCGTATAGAATTCATTCAGCCCTCTTCACTTTAATGAATTATCTTTGTTCTTTCCGTCTTCTGGTTCAACGTGAACTTGTATACTCTCGACATTATAAGCTTCTTTAATCGTGTCTTCTATCTTTTCTGTGATCTCGTGACTCTCCACTACATTAAGGGAAGGATCAACTTTAATCGTTACATCGATAATAGCTCGGTTACCGTGTTTACGAGCTTTCAGGTCTCCCACGTTCTCTACACCTTCAACATCTAAAATCTTGTGTTCCATTTCCTTGCCTTCTTCATAATCAAAGCCATCTGAAAGGTTATGGGAGGTTTCAGTGAAAATCTCCCAACCTGTCTTAATGATGATCAGACCAACAAGAACTGCTGCTGCTGGATCTAGCCACGGTAAGCCGATCTGTGCGCCAAGAATTCCGACTGCTGCTCCAATACTGACAAATGCGTCTGAACGGTTATCAAGAGCGGCTGCTTTCAGCCCTTGGCTGTCTGTTTCTTTTGCAACTTTTATATTATACAAATAAACGATCAACATCACAGCTGCACCGAACAGAGCGATCAAGGCCGCCGTAAGTGAAGGCTCCGTTTCCACTCCGTTAAACATCTTTTTAATAGATGAAATCAATACTTCAATACCGATGACTACCATAATAAATGAAGCAACCATCGATGCAATCGTTTCTGCACGCAAGTGTCCATAAGGATGATCCTCATCTGCTGGCTTCCTTGAAATTTTCAATCCTATTAATACTGCGATAGAAGCGATAATGTCAGTAGCATTGTTTAATCCGTCAGCAACTAATGCATCGGAATTATAAAAAATACCTGACACAAGTTTAACTATTGATAGAAAAATATATGCTCCTAGACTAAGATAAACACCGCGTTCCACTCTTTTTTGCTGATCAGATTGCATTCTCTATTCTCCTTCGTTAAATAATACCTTTTACATCATAAAGAATGGATTCGGGGTGGGTCTAGAGCAATCTTTTTCCCTATAGGAAACATTAATGTTCATAGATCATTTTTCTAGTCATCCCGCCATCGATCGTAATATTTTCCCCGGTAATAAAATTATTGTCAGACTGCGCTAAGAATAAGCATGCCCTTGAAATATCAGCTGGCATACCCACTCTTTTTGAGAGATGCTGATCGTGATCAACTTCACGCAGCTCTTTATAATCTCCTGTATGTATCCAACCAGGACTAATAGAATTCACGGTAATAAAATCTTCAGAGAACGATGCAGCCAAGGCGTGAGTTAAAGCAACAATTCCGCCTTTAGTTGCCGCATATGCTTCGGAATGAGGCTCAGACATTACCGCACGAGTGGAAGCCATATTGATGATAGAACCTCCTCCAGACTGGGACATGTACTTAGCCGCTTCTCTAGAAAAAAGAAAAACACTTCGCAAGTTCGTGTTTAAAATGTCATCCCATTCATCTACTGTTAATTCATATGGCGATTTCCATTTTGAAATACCAGCGTTGTTGATAACACAGTTCAGACCGCCTAATCTATCATGTGTTTCTGATACTGCTTTAATAATTTCCTCTGGATTTTTTACATCGCATGTAATAAAGATGCTATCTGCTTGAATTTGACGGACTTCAGAAAATGTAGTTTCAAGCTCATTTTTATTGTAATCAATTAGCGAGACCTTCCATCCTGCTTTGGCAAAATCAATTGCTATCTGTTTTCCAATTCCCTCGGCTGCACCTGTAACCAATACTATACCTCTAGTCTTAACCATAATAAGTTCCTCCTAAAATAAAAAATCCATATATACTATTCTTTCCCCTCTTTCTATTATTTTCATCAACGACTTACACATAAAAAAAGAGCATAAAAACAATTGTTTTTACACTCTCTTCTCTTTACATTCCAAACTATCTTGCAGCAAAAAGTTTATACTCTAATTCAGGCACTCTTTTAGCAATTTCTCTTCCGATTGGAAAACATGCAGTAGCTGCTGGAGAAGGTGCATTACACACATTAATACTTCGTTTACTCTGTTCAATGAAGAAATCATCGACTAATGAGCCGTCAGATCGCAAAGCTTGTGCTCTAACACCAGATGGTGAAGGTATAATATCACTTTCTTGAATGTCTGGTACGAGCTCTTGAAGGCTCTTTACAAAGGCTTTCTTGCTTAAAGATCGCCAAATTTCTACCGTTCCTTCTTTCCAATATTTACGTGCCATCTTCCAAAAACCTGAATATAGCATGATTTCCGTTGCATCTTTAAAGTTAATATCACGTTTTAAATAGCCTTCCCTTTTTAATCCTAAAACGGCATTTGGACCAGCCTCAACGCCACCATTTATCATTCTAGTAAAATGCACACCTAAAAAAGGAAACTCTGGATTCGGAACAGGATATATTAAATTTTTCACTAAATACTGTTTATCTGGTTTAAGTTCGAAATACTCTCCTCTAAAAGGGATTATTTTTACATCTGGTGATAAACCCGTCATTTTAGCAAGCCGATCACTGTGAAGTCCGCCACAGTTCACAATATATTTAGCAGTGAAATCCTTTTGATTTGTGACAATATCTACTTGCTCGCTTTTTTCAATAATCTTTTTTACTTCAGTATTTAAAAGCAGTTCAACTCCATGCTTTTCTAAAATGGAAACAAGAGTCAAACATACCTGTTTATAGTCTACAATGCCAGCTGAAGGCACCTTAACTGCCTGTATCCCATGAACAAATGGTTCCTCTTCTTTTATTTGTTCTGGACCAATCATTGATAGCTCAAGCTCGTTTGCAATGCCTCTTTGATACAAATTTTTAATATGCGGCAATTCATCTTGTTTCGTTGCCACTATAACTTTGCCGCATTGTTCATAGTTCACATTGTACTTTTGACAAAAGTCTATCATTTCTTTATTTCCTTCTTTTGCAAACTTAGCTTTTAAACTTCCTGGTTTATAGTAAATGCCTGAGTGGATTACACCGCTGTTATTTCCTGTCTGATGTTTTGACCATGAATCTTCCTTTTCTAATACGCTAAGACGAGCGTGTGGAAATCTCTTGCTTAATGAGTACGCAGTGGATAATCCAACAATTCCTCCCCCGATAATTACGATATCTTCCATATTTCCCTCCGGATATGTTCGTAGTTGTTACACTCTAGCAAAATAACCTCTTTGTCTTAATAATTCACGATGAAGCTCAGGATTCTTTGCGAATGCAGCTCTGCCATGCAGCCAGAAAGTATTGTTCACCATAACAAGGTCTCCAACAGGGAGAGGGAGGTCGATGGTGTACTTGCTGTTCTCCATAGACTCAGAAAGATTTTTTAAGTAAACGGCTTGATCCATCGTTGTTGGATGAGCAAATTGGTCAATAAAACAGATACATGGTTTGCCGTTATGTTCAAAAAATGTTTCATTATAAACATTTTTTGCAACATTTTTACTAGCCGGTGCCTTATATTCAATACGACAAGTTGCTAATGGGTGGCGGGAAAAGTGGTCTAATTCTTCCCAATCATCTAAATGTAAAACCCGAGACTCTCCACCTTTCGCATTTTCTTCCGCAAACTTCATCATTAGAAGCCAATCTGTAGGTTCATCTACGAACGTTCCATCTGTATGAAGAGTAAAACGTCGATATGCTTGCCTTAAGTAGGAATCACTTTCGTCTGTATCTTTAACTGTAAATCTAGCGTAGTAGGTTCCTGACATCGCATCAAAGTTTACCCCTCCGATCAAGTGAGATAAAGCAGTTGAAAATTTAATATACTCATCATAATTTTGAGTTAACCCTTGCATTCCGACTGTAAAACCACCTGTATTCCGATCGTGTAATATGGAACGAACGGTATCAGAAAATGAACTACCTAAGTGTCTTTCCAATGATTGCGATAATACGAGTCTCATATAAGGAACGTACTCTAATTGTTGTGCATTCACTAGTTGATTTTCAGTCAAAAATGCTAATAATGAATCTTTTTCAATGACTAGATGATATAGTCGTTGATGATTCGGATGACTATTCACCTTAAAAGTACCGTATGTTCCTACAAATGTTTTCTCATTTTCTTTAGTTACGCTCATTTTTCTTCCTCCTTTTTTTCCACAAAAATAGCCAGTTGTACCATTTCATTAGGAAATGATAAAACTGGCTTGTAGTCTACTTTTGGCTTTTGGTAAAAGTCCGATAGACTTAACAGTTATTATTAATTATAAGTTGCATACTAACTATTACTAGCCGTGGTAGGGGACACCAACCTACGGGTAATATTTATATCATTTTAAATCAGTTTTTATCTTGTGTCAATAAATAAATTGAATAATCAGAAATTTAACAAGTCCATCAGATCTCTGTTTTTGCTCTTATTGCACTATATTGTTTATAGGCATCTTTTACCGCCGTTATTAATGCCGTTTTTGCCTTTCCGTGATAATTTCTTTCAATCGTATTCACAATGGGATCACACCCATCCATGAGACTAAACCCTTTTAATAAACTACTAAAAAAATTTTGAGCATGTTGCGTTGATAAAGTACATGAAGCATTTAGAATCACCCAGTATTGATGATCCGTTTCAATAGTAACTGTTAATGTTTGATGAATTTCACTCGCCGACATACCTTGAGGAAGCTTCGCATGACCTGCAATCATTCTAGTTCGTTCCAACATCACCACCTCCTAGATTTGAAGTGTTATCTTTCATCCTCATGCAACTATTCCTACACATGAATCAACTTAAAAGTCCCTGTTCCTTTTGAAACAACATTTCCGTACTCATCTTTAATTACCCCATCCACAAAAGCGGTCTTATGACCTTTAGAAATAATATGAGCCTCTGCATATATGTAGCCTGTTTTGACTGGTGCTGTAAAATGAACGGTTAAACTCATCGTCACACACCTCGTCTTTGTAACAGAGCGAAGATGCATACTTTGAACGAAGTCAATGATGGAGGCATATACACCCCCATGAAGGGTACCATTCGTATTCAACAATTCATTCTTTATATTTAATTTTATCCTCACATTTTCTTCTTCAAAAGATACGATCTCTATACCTAAGTGGTGAAGGTATGGACAATGCGCAAATTCTTTGTGGATTTCATCGATTGTTAATGGCATATCGTTTGTCCCTTCTTCCTTCGTTTCTATCTAGACATGAATTCAGGAGCTCTTTTCTCAAGAAAAGCCCTTGTTCCTTCCTTTTTATCTTCGGTTGAAAATAAAACAGCTTGAGCCAGCTTTTCTATTAATAATCCAGCTTTCATATCAGAATCATAACCTGCATGAATGGCTAATTTAGCAAACTTAACTGCCAGCGGTCCTTTAGATATGATTTGATGTGCCGTTCTCTCTACGGATTCTTTCAATTGTCTAGCTGGTGCAACTTCGGACACGAGGCCAATTCTTTCCGCTTCATCTGCCGATATTATTTTTCCAGTCAGTATAAGTTCCATCGCTTTTCCTTTTCCGATTAAACGCGCTAATCGTTGTGTTCCCCCTGCACTTGGAATAATACCTAAATTCAATTCAGGAAGACCAAGTTTGGCATCTTGAGAAGCTATTCTAATATCACATGCCATTGCAAGCTCGCATCCTCCGCCTAAAGCATATCCATTTATCATAGCAATAGTTGGCTTCTCAAACCCTTCAATATGATCATACGTTTCTTGCATTCCATCTGGATTGAAAACATCTAAAGGCTCACGGTCTTTCAACTGACTAATATCTGCTCCTGCTGCAAATGATTTGTCTCCTTTCCCTGTAAATACGATACAGTAAATTTGATCATCGTTCTTTAACTCATCCAACGCTTTCTTTATCTCTAAGAGCGTTTCTTTACCCAACGCATTTCGCTGTTCAGGTAAGTTTATAATTAGATAGGCGAGCTGATTAGATTTTTCAACAATAATATTTTGAAAGGTTTGCATGATTACTTCACCTCGTTTGTATTTTCTAATAAAATCGCTATCCCTTGTCCACCACCGATACATGCCGTAACAATCGCACGTTTGGCACGTGTCTTATTCATATGATAGACCGCTTTCGTTATTAAAATCCCTCCGGTCGCTGCAATTGGATGGCCATGCGCGATAGCACCACCGTTAACATTTAATTTTTCTTTTGGAATCTCCAACTCACGGTTACATGCTAGGACTTGGGATGCAAATGCTTCGTTCAATTCCACAAAATCTATATCCTTGATCGACAATTGGTTTCGTTTTAGTAGTTTTCTAACTGCAGGAACCGGACCCATACCCATCATATTTGGATCTACTCCTGCAACTTGTGAATCTACAACTGTAGCAAGTACTGTTAAATGGCGCTTCTGGGCTTCATCATGAGACATCATCACTACTGCAGACGCACCGTCATTCACACCTGATGCATTTCCAGCTGTAACCGTTCCACCCTCTTTAAATACAGGGGAAAGAGGGGATAAACTTTCTATAGTTGTTGAATGGCGAGGATGTTCATCTTGTTTAAAAACATATGTTTCTTTCTTACCTCTTATCTCAATAGGTACGATTTGCTTATCAAACAATCCCTCTTCCATCGCCCTTGCCATACGTCTTTGACTTTCAGCTGCATATTCGTCCTGTTCTTCTCTTGTAATCTTATATTTTTCAGCAACATTTTCAGCTGTGATGCCCATTGGTGGGTCGCCAATGTCGTCAGGAGAGAGTTTTCTCTTAATAAACTGTGGAGGATTTCGGTCATACGTTCTAGTTGCTGGTGATAATAGATAGGGAGAACGGGACATGCTTTCTACTCCTCCAGTTAAATACACACTTCCTCTTCCAGCCTTGATAAGATCTGCTGCAAGAGCAACTGCATTAATGCCTGTACCACATTGACGGTCAATCGTCATACCAGGTACTTCAAATGGTATTCCAGCTTGTAATAACGTCATTCGTGCTGGATTTCCTCCTCCACTTAAACAATTCCCAAAAATTACATCATCGATCTCGTGATGCTGAATTTCTGCTCTTCTCACAGCCTCTCTCATTACTTCTGCTCCGAACATATAATAAGGAAGTGTCGCCAAAGCCCCTCCTTGTTTGCCGATTGCGGTTCTAACAGCTGACACAATAACAGGTGTAGTCATTTTAGTATTTACGCTCCCCTCCTGCCGGAATGATTTTGAAAGTAGCCGAACCTGAAGCACAATGATTTCCATTCTCATCAAATATGTCTCCTACTCCACTTCCAATATTTCCGGTTATATTAATAGAACGTCCTTTGCATGTAAGTTGCTCTACATACCTGTTTTCATATACTTGAACATGCATGTTAATCGTTATCGTAAAGCAATTTTTCATTTCTGTAATCGAAGTCCCAAGTGCTATATCAAGCAGGGTATAATAGATTCCATTTGATAACACTCCTGACTCATTACAATGCTCTTCTTTCATATTGAGTGATATGATGACATTCTTATTCTCATTTGGTTCCCTCTTTATTCCTAGATGATTAAAGAATGCTGAATGTGAATTATAATTTCTTTCGTTTATCATGATTTCATTCTCCCGTAACCATTTTTTAAGAACTGAAGTAGAACAGGGTGCTTCACGCCCGTTAGACTGATGGGAGAGATAAATACTATAAAACTACTTCTACTTTTCTTCCTTTTTCATCGTATTCATAAAATCCTTTACCTGTCTTTTTACCTAATTCTCCTTTTCTTACTTTTTCAGCTACAACTTTTGAAGGCTTTTCGTTTTCATCTCCACTTTCCTCAAACCTCTGCATTCGAACATAATAATTAACGTCTAAACCTGTTAAATCCATTAAAGCAAACGGACCGATTGGATGATTAAGCGCTTTTTTGCAAACTAAGTCAATTTCGTCATGTGTTGCATAACCATTCTCATATAGAAAAAGTGCTTCATCCATTAGTTTTCCTAAGATACGGTTCGCAATAAATCCTGAAATTTCTTTTTTTAGCAATACAGGGGCTTTATTAATGCTTCGAACAAAATCCATACATCTTTCAGAAGTTTGATTCGACGTATGTGGTCCTTTTACTACTTCAACAAGTTCCATAACAAGTGCAGGGTTGAAAAAATGAATATTACATACATTCTCTGGTCGACTTACAGCTTCTGCAATTTTTGAGCTTACAATCGTTGAACTATTTGTTGCCAGTATCGTCTGTTCTGAAACTATTTTTTCTACGTTTTGAAACAATTCTTTCTTCGCGTCTAACTTTTCAATGATTGCTTCTATAACAAGATCCGCTTCTGATAACTCATCTAAAGAAGTAGTAAAGGTAATAAGATTAAACGCCTGCTTCACCTCGTTTGATGTTAACTTCCCTTTTGTGACTCTTTTTTCCATCTGCTTCTTTAATTGCTCTTTTCCTTTAACAAGACTTTCTTCACGAATATCTTGCAGTACGACAGGATACCCAGCTAGTGCACATACCATTGCAATCTGTGATCCCATCGCACCTGAACCTACGACTGCTACTCTTTGAATAGACATATTATTCATTCACTCTCACTCCTTTTTCCATCTCTTCTTTAACTAATAGTCTTTTTAATAACTTGCCTACTCCATTCCTAGGGAGACTTTCTCTCACTTCAATACTCTTTGGCACTTTATATGGAGTAAGATTGGAGTAACAATGACTTTTCAGTGCATCGGTGTCTATAGTTCGTCCTTCTTTAGGGACAACATACGCTTTTACGATCTCATCATGTATTTCATCTGGAATGCCTACTACAGCTGCTTCCTTCACATCTTCATGATCATATAAAACGCTTTCAATTTCTTGCGGATAAATATTAAATCCACCAAAAATAATCATTTCTTTTTTTCTTCCGACGATATAAAAGTACCCATCATGATCCATCGTTGCTAAATCACCCGTGCGGAGCCAACCATTCACAAGCGCATGTTTCGTTTCAGATTCATTGTTCCAATACCCTTTCATAACTTGAGGACCTCTGATCAACAGCTCACCTACGTAGTTTGGTTCGAGAAGGTTATGCTCATTATCCGTTATACAGCAATCGGTTTCTGGAACTGGAATACCGATGCTTCCTACCTTCCGTTTTCCATTGATCGGAGTTCGATGGGTGGTAGGAGATGTTTCAGACATTCCGAATCCTTCTAGAATTGTCGCGCCAGAAACCTCTTCAAATCTTCTAATTACTTCTACAGGAAGAGGAGCTGATCCTGAAGAACATATTTTCAAGCTGTTTAATCCAAACCGCTCTGCATTTGGGTAATTAGCGATTGAAATATACATTTTAGGAACACCTGGAAAAACAGTAGGTCTGTATTTTTTTATCACCTTCATCATTTTATCGATATCAAACTTCTCCAATAATAACAGGTTAGCTCCTAAGAAAATGCCCACATTCATTGCACTCGTCATCGCATAAACATGATAAAGCGGTGTTACGGTTAAGACCGTTTCTTTACCTGGAATATATTTTTGTCTATACATCGTAAAACTCTGATACGCATTCGTTGTTAAATTATGATGAGTTAACATGGCACCTTTTATTTTACCTGTCGTCCCACCTGTGTATTGAATGACAGCTATATCATCTTTAGCCTTGATTTCGACTGGGCAGTATAATGGTGAACCTTGTTCAATGAGCTCGTCCAAGGTAAGAAAGTAATCTGTTTTTTGTTTTTTTACCTGGGATGTCATAACGTATTTAAAAGGGTAGAATTCTTCAATCTCATAGATGGTTTGCAATGACCGATTATCTGCAACAATATAAGAAACTTTTGCATCGTCCAAAATTTGCAGAAATTCTCTTGGTGTATAAGAAGGGTTAATTTGAACAATGATTAACCCTAACGACATGGCCGCATAGTAAGAAACGATATAATCAGGGTGATTGCCTAACATCAAACCGATACGTTCACCTTTTTCAAAACCTCGGTCTCTCCAACTGTTTGCTAATCGATCTGTCTTGTTCTTTAATTCCGAATACGTGATAACTTGATCATTAAAGGTTATAGCGGGTTGGTCTCCATATTTGTTTTCTGAGTCTGCTAAAAATGAGTAGAGTGATACTTCTGGAAACACTATTGCTTCGTTCACATCTCGGTAGTATTTGTCCCATGGACGGTTCTGGATCTCGTTCATTCGTATTCCCTCCCAACAAAATTACGAGATTCATATCAGACTAATTGACCTTCTTTTCTAACACTTCCATCTGACCCTGTGATCTTTCCTTGTACGTGGAATCAGGTTTAACAAATAGTAGAAACAGCAGTGCAAAAGTCAATACGAGAAAAGCCATAAACAGCACAGAATAGTTATATCCGGTAATCTTACTAGAATCGGAGATCGCAATAATATATCCAGTAATGATTGGCGCGATTATACCTGCAAGATTGCCAGATGAAGTGAGGATACTGGTCATTAAACCTCCTCGTTCTGGCATCTCGTTGATCATAATGGTTGGGCCAATTGGTAAAATTGCATAAGTTAACCCCTTAGACAAACACATGGCTATAATTACCCATACCGGATTTTGATAAAAGGTAATAGAAGCCATTAATAACGCTCCAATCACCATAGAGATTCCTACAACATAAACTCTGGAAATCCGCCAATTCTCATTTTTCTTGTATAGATGATCAGAAATAAAAGACACTCCGATATAGATAAACGTGGACACTATACCGATAATCATCACGGCTAAACCCATTTGCTTAGATGTCATTTCCACAACTTCCACTAAGTAGATCGGCAGCCAAACCGCGATCCAAACGACCAGGAAATAGGTTGAAAAGTAAGCGAGTGTTGTAAATAATGCAGAAGGAGATAGCAGTAATCTGCCAAAATCTCTTAGATTGATTTTTTCTAGTTTCTCCTTTCGCTTCTTCTCCTTTTCTTCAAATACTTTCAATGGATTTTCTTTCGTAAAAAAATGAAAAGCAACCGCCCAAACGATACTTGCAGCACCTAAACAAGCAAAAGCAGGTTTCCATCCCAACGTGCTAATCAATGCCACAAGAATAGGGGCAACCACCATGGCACCTACTGTTGCACCTGATACGACTACTGAATTAGCAAGACCTCGCAGTTTAGGAGGAAACCACTTATTCGCATGACTATATGCCACTGGGCTGAATGGTCCCTCAAATGCTCCAAGTAGGATACGATAAGCAATTAATAACGGTAAGGCAGTGATCGCTAACACTCCAAATTGCAGAACTGCCCATGTTAACATCAGTAATCCTAATACTTTCTTAGCTCCTATTCTGTCAGCCCACGCTGCTCCAAATATACCTGTTACCGGATACAACCAGTAATAGCTGCTTCCAACAAGACCCCATTCCGTGTAGGAAAGGTTAAAGTCCTTCATAATTGGAGCTGCAGCAAGTCCAATAATAGACTTGTCTGCAAAATTAATGATCATTCCAAAGAATAATAAAACGAGGACGATCCAACGCATATAATCCCTCATTTCTGTAATTTAGATAAGGATTTTAATTTTCTTCAAGAATTCTTCTCGAGATAATTAACCGCTGAATCTCATTGGTCCCTTCATAAATCTTTGTGATCCTTGCATCTCTGTAGAACCGCTCAACAGGATAATCGGAAACGTAACCCATTCCGCCATGAATTTGAACAGCTTTATCGGCCACTCTATTAAACACATCACTTGCAAATAATTTAGCCATAGAAGCTTCTTTAATCACTTTCTTTCCTTCATCGACCATTTGCGCTGCTTTCAACGTTAACAAGCGAGCGGCTTCCGTTTCGGTTGCCATATCTGCTAACATCCATTGAATAGCTTGATTATCAGCAATCGGTTTTCCAAACTGTTTCCGTTCCTTTGCATAAGATGCAGAGAGCTCGATCAGTTTGTCACATGAACCTACTGCTCTTGCAGCTAATCCTATTCGTCCCTCTCCCAATATCTTTAAAGCAGACATATAGCCCATACCAACTTCACCAATCACGTTCTCTTCAGGTACTTCACAATCTTCAAATATGAGTTGCGCTGTATAAGATCCACGTAAACCCATTTTTTTATCTTTTTTCCCTATACTAAATCCAGGTGAATTCCTCTCAATTAAAAAGGCAGTTATTCCGCCTTTAGCCCCTTTTTCTTTATCTGTTAAAGCAAAGACTGTGAAAAAATCGGCGATCGGAGCATTGGTTATAAAGTGTTTCGTTCCATTCAAAATCCATTTATCACCATTTTTTACAGCTCGAGTTGATAAGTTGGTCGCATCAGATCCAGCACCAGGTTCAGATAGAGCAAACGCAGCGATCCTATCACCTGTCGCCATCGCTGGTAAGTATTTCTGCTTGAGCTCTTCCGATGCAAGTTTTACAAGTCCCGTACTTCCGATGCCGGTATGAGCACCTATTAAACTCACAAATCCATTATGAGTGCGTCCAAGCTGTTCCAGCACCGTTGCTTTTCCAACTGTATTTAAACCGATTCCTCCATATTCCTCTGGTATACTCATCCCGAATAAACCAAGTTCTTTTGCTTGTTCTACCAAATGTTGCGGTATCTTATCATCCTCTTCAATTTGTTGAGCATAAGGCTCTACCTCGTTTTCAACAAAGTTTTTCACCATTTGTTTCATCTGTTCAATTTCTGGGGCTAATGTCGTAATCATTTTCTTCCTCCTTTTGAATACAAAAATTATGAAAAAGTTCTTAGTTAACAGATATGCAATTTCCATGCCAACTCTAGAGAATGTTCATTTTTCTGCAAATCAGATACATGATTTCTCTATAAAGTGCTGATTTCCGTATCACATGATCGCTATCCGCGTGTTGTCCGGCGAACCCCCGCAGAAGTTTCGGGAATCTTTCCCGCACTAATCTCTCAATAACATGAATAACAATATGAGTAAAAAGAGCGGAATTCATAAATGAATCAAAATCGTAACAAATTGGATATTCCTTCTATGATTTAAAAAAGAATCAATGATTCAAAAATGAATCATTGATAACTATTAAAAGCAAAAAGCCCCTTCCAAAAAGAAGTGGCTCGAATTACTCATTTAAACGGATATTATATTTTTTTAGTTTTCTTACGATTGTTGGCTGACTTGTATCAAGAGCTTTAGCAAGTTCATAGGTGGTTGTGTATTTGATTGCTGCTTGACTTAAATATTTTCTTTCTGCATGTTCAACAACTTCTTTTAATGTTTGAATTTCTGTTTCATTCATTGAAGCTTTACTTGACTGATATTCCTCTGGTAAATGTCTCAGTCCCAATAAATCCTCACTGTTAAGAAGGACAAGCTGCTCTAATACATTTGAAAGTTCTCTTATATTACCCGGAAAAGAATACTTGTAAAAAAAAGCATTGAGCTCTGAATCTATTACTTTTGCTGTGTTGTACTTTTGGTTGATTTGTTCCAAAAATAATGAAATTAAACTAGGGATCTCTTTCCTTCTTTCACGAAGGGCTGGTATGAATAAAGGAACAACATTTAGTCGATAAAATAAATCCTCTCTAAACGTTCCCAGTTGCACCATCTCTTTTAAGTTACGGTTCGTAGCAGCAATAATACGTACATCCACTTTCTTAGTTACTGTTCCGCCAACACGTTGAATCTCTTTTTCTTGAATAACTTTTAACAGTTTCACCTGAAGGTTCGACGGCATCTCTCCAACTTCATCTAAAAATAATACGCCTTTATCAGCTAATTCAAACAAACCTGGTTTTCCCTGTTTGTTTGCACCTGTAAAGGCTCCCGGTGCATACCCAAACAATTCAGATTCTAAGAGATCAGGAGGAATAGCACCACAATTTACTTTAACAAACGTGCCACTTCTTTTTCTCTCGCTTTTATTATAGATGTACTTTGCCAGTACATCCTTACCTACCCCAGTTTCTCCTAAAATAAGTACAGTTGCCGATACATCCGCAATTCGACTCGCTGTATCGTAGATAAGTTTCATCTGATCCGCCTCAACAACTGTTTTTCCACCAAATAAAGATGCGCTCCCTTTTAAGCGTTCTATTTCTTTTTGGTAACTTTCGTTTAACTTATTCGCCTGACTAAGTGCTTTTTGTAAACTGTTTAATTCAGATAGATCACGTATATTGGTAACGACACTTTCAACTTCACCGTTTTCATTAAAAACAGGATTTCCTGTAAGCAGAGTTTCGCGTCCAGAATAGCTTAATTGAATGTGTGTGACACTTTTCTTCTTTTGGATGACCTTATCTGTGATCGAGTTTTCAAGAATTCCTCTTTTCACTAGATCATCCACTTTTTTATTTATGTAATATTCCTTTGGTATTCCTGTTATTCGTTCAATGGCAGAGTTTGTCCGTAACGTAATTCCGTCTTTATCTGTTATATAAATGCCATCGTATGAACTTTCAATGATAGCATCAAGGTGAAGATTCCATCTCTGAAGTTCTTTCACTTCTTCAGACTTCTTTTCCAATTCAGCAGAAACGATTCCTACGTAAACAAACCTATTACCTGATATTGATATTTTATCTTTAATAAAAATAAAGTTCTTATCCTTCAAACGAGCTTGAATTAAATTGCCTCCTGATGTTGGTTTCCACTCATCGAATACTGTTTCAATTGATTCATTTATAACAGTGTTGTTTATTTCTTCTTTCAATCGATCATTCATTATTAAGATTACATTGTTTAGAGTTGCTTCTATATAGAAAAAAGAAATCGTGTCCTTCTCCAATATTGCTGGCATGTATGTCCCTCCTTAGAAGTCGTCTGCAAACTCTTTAAAAGTAAACTAATGGTTTTCTATTAGCCGATTGTTTAATCATACTATTTTTTATTCATTATAGTTAGAAAAGTTTAATTATTCAAAAATCTATAACGTGTGGAGTGTACTAGTCGAAATAATGAAAGCTGCCGACCGTGTCGACAGCTTCACTATTACTTCTTTCTCCAAGGACCACATGGAGGAGGGCAGGGCGGGGGACAAGGTGCCATGATGGGTTGGACCGTTCCACAAAGGTTTTGCTGCGTTGCTTGGTTTACGACGTTCGTGTTCTGAGGGAAATAATGTACATATTTATAGTTCATCTGGTTGACTTGAGTCGTTTGAGTTGGATGAACCATCGGAACATATACATCTTGCTGGTTATATTGAACTTGTTGGTTCGTAGGGCTAAACTGTGCAGGCATAACTTGTGGAGGATAATATTGAGATGGTGATACTGCTGGGTATCCACATCCACCCATCTGGGGCATCTGTTGCATAGCTCCCATCGTAGGCGCCATCTGACCCATTGCTCCCATCGTAGGTCCCATTGCACCCATATTAGGAACCATTCCCTTTTTGGCAAAAATGCCAGGGCGTTTAAATAAAGCCAAAAAAATGTTCTCCTTTCAAAAACCTTATATCCTATTTCTCTATATTTTATGTAGGACGACTTAAAAAGTTCGTCCATTTATCAATAAGTATTAAAAGGATTTTGTAGAAATTAATCGAACTGTACTTGAAATACATACTATTCAAATATCATTTATGAGGAGAGGAAGAAGAAATTTGAGACTTTTAATTTCATTTTCAAACAGATTGATGCAAAGGTATATGCCCGATCCTTTTCTGTTGGTCATCTTACTGACATTCTTCGTATGTGGTTTAGCACTATTTGCGACTGATAGCACTCCTGTGCAAATCGTTAATTATTGGGGTACAGGTTTTTGGAGTTTATTAACGTTTTCCATGCAGATGGTGTTAATATTAGTGACCGGTCACGTTATGGCAAGCTCCCCGCTATTTAAGAAACTATTAGGTTCTTTAGCAAAAATCCCAAAAACACCTGGGCAAGCTATCATACTCGTAACGTTAGTCGCGCTCGTCGCATGCTGGATCAATTGGGGGTTCGGACTTATAATAGGTGCTCTATTCGCAAAAGAAATTGCGATGAAAGTAAAAGGTGTCGACTACCGGTTATTAATCGCAAGTGCTTATAGTGGTTTTATCATATGGTGTGGAGGTCTATCAGGATCGGTTGTCTTAACAATCGCTACACCGGGACACTTTACCGAAAACATTATGGGAGTTGTTCCGACTAGTGAGACAATCTTTTCATCGTTCAACTTAATTATTCTAGCTGGCTTATTCATAATGGTACCGCTCATTAACAGATTAATGGTTCCTCCGGGTGAAAAAGCGTTTGTAATAGATCCCGCTTTGTTAGAGGACAAGCAATCACATGAGGCAGCAAGTAAAGAAGAAACCCTTCAAACACCTGCTGATCGACTTGAAAATAGTCAGTTATTATCTATTCTCATAGGGCTATTAGGAATCTTATACCTAGTCTATTATTTCACGAAAAATGGATTTAGCTTAAATCTAGATATCGTAAACTTTTTATTCCTTTTTATCGGTATCATCTTACATAAAACACCGCTGTTATTTTTGAAAGCGGTTACGGATGCTGTGAAAAATGCGAGCGGAATTATTATTCAGTTTCCTTTTTATGCAGGACTAATGGGAATCGTAACTTCATCGGGACTTGTGGCGGTCCTATCCAATATGCTTATTTCCTTTTCAAACGAACATACTTTTCATTTATTTACTTTATGGAGTGCTGGCCTCGTTAACTTTTTTGTTCCGTCTGGCGGTGGACAATGGGCGGTTCAAGGACCTGTTATGTTAGAAGCAGCACAAAACTTAGGCGTTTCGTTATCAAGAACGGCTATGGCTGTAGCTTGGGGTGATGCTTGGACAAACATGATCCAACCATTCTATGCGCTTCCTGCTTTAGCTATTGCTGGATTAAAAGCAAAAGACATCATGGGATATGGTCTTGTTATGATGATCATTACAGGGGTCTTTATCTCTGGCGTGTTTTTGCTGCTGTAACACATTAAAATATAACAAAAAAAAGGATCAAAAAAACCTCCTTATCGCTAAGGAGGTTTGCTTATTATGTATGGTGACTCGAGAGGGGTTCGAACCCCCGACCTCTACCCTGTCAAGGTAGCGCTCTCCCAGCTGAGCTATCGAATCAATGCCTTTGTCTAACAAAAATTATTATATATGCTTTTTACGAGTTTTGACAACACTTTTCTTTATTGTTCAACAAAAAAATGTGTCTTCGCCTGATTATATGTAAACACCGGGAGAAGATCCCGGCTGAGTCAACGATTAGTTGAACGTACCTGCAGCAAGATCTCCGTCTTGTACACAAGTTACAGCTATGATGTCTTTACAGTTAACTAATAGATTACGAGTAGCTGTACCCGTTGCCGTCGTTACTTCATAAGAAAGCACAACACAGCACTTTGTGTGTTCCCAACGTACAAATCTGAACAACGTAGGATCTGTTGTTCCATTCAAGCTTAACGGTCCAATTCCTTTTAAGACGATTACAAGGAAGTTGTTTAAGTTTTGGCTACAAAAATCAATGTCGTCGGATAGATCACGAAAGAAATCACATACACAGCTATCACAACCGCGTGTGTTATCATGCTTTGTACATTTCTCTTTTCCGTGGAATAAAGAGTCACCCATCGTTACTGACCTCCCATCCATTTAAGAAATAAATCAATCTGTATACCAGATACTAAATAGCATATTAATTTATTTCGAAAATGATAGGATACATGCCTATTAATCGATAAATATGTGTTTACCTATGATAAACGCAAGATAGAACACTACACACTTTCTCACTTTATTAATAGATTATAGTATGGAATCTTTATACTGGGCATCGTCTTGCTATAAAAGTTTGTTCCGGCAAGGAGGTGAATCATATGGCGATCATCCAAAGCCGCACGCTAAGAAGCAGAATCATTCCTCTAGCTAGTGAAAATCTAGTAGATGTTTATATCACGGGGAATGCAGTAACCCCTTTTAATAGTGTTTCAATTAGAGAAGTTGGTGGTAATTTCATTCGCGTTTTCAACTTAGTTACTGGTATTAATGCATTAATCAATCTGTTTGAAATTGGAAGCATTGATAATACACTAGGCGCGGGGGTAACTCCTGAAGTAAACAGTGCTGATTTTAGAGCTCGTGTAATTGATTTTGCAAGAGTATTCACTGTGGATATTTATGTTCCGGGTCTAGCAGCAGCATTTCTTACGAATGTGACAATAAGAGAGGTTGGATCGGATTATATTCGAGTGACAAATGCAACGGTTGATAGATATATTCCGTTCACAACTATTGCTGCAGTAGATCAAAATTCTATATTAGTTACAACCAATACCCCGAATGTAACAAGTCGTACTATTCGTTCAGTCTTGATTACATTAGCTAATGGAGATGTTATAGTAGATTTAATCGTAGCTGGTAGAGTGTTCAATGGCGTACAAATTGAAGAAGTACAATCAGATTACGCACGTATTAATAACGCAGCACAAACAAAATTTCCACTCTTAGATATCGTATCTATTGATGTCTTGTAATTAATAAAAATAAAGAAACACGCCGAAATTATGGCGTGTTTTTTGTGTAATACTTATCCTATCTTCTCTTCCTCATCACGTATTTTAATCTCTTCTACATCAAGACGCTCCTGCTTATCTCGGAGTCTGTGTGCGAGTCGGCTTGAAGCATTAGCAGCAATGCTTGCAACAAGGTCATCCAAGAATGTATGCACTTTCCCATTTGCTATCTTCGTATCTAATTTTTGAATAATACCCATTTTAAATTTGTCTAGGTGACCAAAGGTTGTAACAGCTATGGATCCATATCCGAAAACGGCACCAAGAGCGATGGTTTCATCTACTCCAAACAATCCCTCATCTTGTTCAACGATACTTTGAAGTGGTTCAGATAACTTTCTTTGTTCCGCTAGTATATCAAGTTCTACTCCGACTAGAATAGCATGCTGAATCTCGCGCTTCATGAGAACAGCATCGACGCTTTCTATACACTCTTCTTTCGTTAAGCCAGGTGAAAATGGGATCTGCATTTCATATACGATCTCAGCGATTTCAGGAATTGTGACGCCTCTTTCATTCAACAGCCTTCTAGCCGCTGCTTCAACTTCTCGACTGTGCACTCTATTATTCAACAGACTTCACCTCTTCTTAATGTTCGATCTCTTATGGCAAAACGATTTGATTCTTTCATTATATCATTATGTGATACAATAAAACGAGTTGAATGAAAACGCTTATAATTTAAAGATCAGTCAGCACAGGAGGTACTTTTTATGGCCATACTTAAAGGTTCTATTACAGATGATAAAATATACAGCAACTACTTGGATGAGGAGATTGACTTGCTCATCTACCTGCCTTCTAAGTTTACTCCACTCGTTAAATACCCTATTCTAATCGCACAAGATGGCAGAGACTACTTTCAGTTAGGAAAGTTGGCGAAAACCGCCGATCTGCTAATGGAAGAAGAAAATTTACAGAGCTGTATCATTGTTGGTGTAAATCATAAAGGAATCGAAGATCGAAAAGCAAAATATGACCCCACAGGAGAGAAGCACGAGAATTACATCCGATTCATGGCTTTTGAACTTACCTCTTATCTTAATGAGAAGTTTAACACGCTCCAACTTGGTGCAGGCATGGGCTTAATCGGAGATTCTCTAGGTGGTTACATAGCATTTAAGCTGAGTATTCTGTATCCGAATACGTTCGGGAAAGTGATTGTACAATCTCCTTATGTTCCAGAGAGCCTTATTGAAACCGTTGAATCCATAGAACATATGCAAACGTTAACCATCTACCACTCTATAGGTGATGAAGAAGAACAGTTTACGAATCCTGAAGGAATTACCAAAGATTTCTTAACTCCAAACAGACAGCTGAGTAAGCTTTTAAACAATTTAGCTCTCGATTATGAATACGCTGAGTTTCAAGGAAATCATCTCTGGGTAAATTGGCAGAAAGACTTAATTCCCGCTTTAAGGTTTCTTTACAGCGACCAGTAACTGTGGGAAATAAATAGAATATTTGGTATACTAGTTTAAAATATGAGGGAGGAAGAAATATGAAATACGGCATTGCAATTTTTCCATCAAAAAATCTACAAGATAAAGTGAATTCCTACCGAAAGCGTTATGATCCGCATTATGCCCTTATCGCACCTCATATCACACTTAAGGAGCCTTATGAGGCAACAGAGGAAGAAATTCAAGAACATATCTCTTATATTTCTTCTGTTGCAAAGAACATAGACCCGTTTTCAATCATGATTAATAAAGTAGGATCTTTCCATCCTGTTAATAATGTTATCTTTTTAAAGGTGAATGAAGCTGAAGAGATAAAATCGCTGCATGAGCAGTTATATTCCGGTCCACTCGAACATCAGCAGCCCTACAACTTTGTACCGCACTTAACACTCGGACAAAAGCTGTCGGATGAAGAGCATTCAGACGTTTTAGAACGTTTGCGTATGATTGATATTGAACATGAAGAACGTATCGATCGTTTTCAACTGCTCTATCAACTTGATAACGGCTCATGGACAGTCTATGAAACATTTCGACTTGGAAAAGGAGTTTAATTAGATTGATTAAGACGTATACAACGAGCGAACAAGGATTTCAAGATGCTTTAGCTGTAAGAAAAGATGTTTTTGTTCGCGAGCAGCAGATTGATGAAAAAGAAGAAATCGACAACAACGAAGATGTCTCCCTGCATTTCGTTCTTTACGATGGAGATAAACCAATAGGTGCGGCAAGGCTTCGTGAAGTGAACGGAGAGGGAAAAGTAGAACGAGTTTGTATATTGTCTTCACATCGTAAAAAAGGATTAGGTGAAGAACTGATGAACGCTATGGAAACAGCAGCCATCGAACGTTCTTTACCGAGCCTTATATTATATGCACAAACACAAGCAGAAGACTTTTACAAAAAACTAGGGTACCTTACAACATCAAAGGAACCCTTCCTGGATGCTAACATCCCGCATGTAGCTATGAAAAAAGCATTGAAATCGTCATGACGATTTCAATGCTTTTTTGTTTATTACGATCTAATCTCGTCAAAACTGTACAATAAAACGTACGTTGAGGAGACTAAGGTTGATGAACATTCATGTTGGACAATTGACAACCGAATTAATCGTAGGGTTTATCGCCCTTTTTTTGTTAACAAAAGTTTTAGGAAAAACGCAAATTTCTCAGATAACACCTTTTGATTTTATATCGTCTATTTTTTTGGGTGAATTAGTTGGTAATGCTATGTATGATGATGAGACTTCTATATTCGTTATTTTGTATGCTATTGTAATCTGGGGTTCTATGGTCTATGTAGTTGAAATTATATCTCAGAAATTTAAAGGAACGCGAAAATTTCTGGAAGGCGCACCTACTATCGTTATTCGTAACGGACTGATCGATCGAGACATGCTCAAAAAGAGCAAGCTCGATATCAACCAACTTCAAAACTTAGTCAGACAAAAAGGATTTTTCGGTTTAAGAGAAGTTGAATATGCCATATTAGAATCTAATGGATCTTTAAGCATATTGCCTAAGTATCAATATGGGCCACCAAACAGACAGGATTTGAACCTGCGATCTGAAGAACAGCCTGAACTCCCTGTAACTCTCATACTAGACGGTGAGCTTAATCATGATAACCTTTCAACAGCGGGACTTTCACAAAGCGAACTTTATGAGCTGCTACAGCAACAAGGCTACTCCAATGTGGAAGGTATTGTTTATGCAGAATTCTCAGAAGGTGAACTGTTAGTCATGCCATGTACGAAGCCGAAAAAATAACAGGCACTCCGTTTGTAATCTTATATGCTACACTTCCCTCCTCTAGCAATTGAATAATATGTGCAGAGATGGCCGTTCGAAACAATGAATAAGCTCCTAAGTTAGGAGGGTCCACTTCATAATTTTTTAGCATGACAGCAACTAAATTCTCTAATGATATTCCAGATCTGCTTGATTGTTTGATCTCCTCATGTACTTTCGCAGTGATGGTTTCGTGTATAAGTAAGTTGTCTTTAATAACTTCCTGGTATCTGGTAACAAAACTTCCATGTCCAGGGACCATACCTTCCACTTCAATTTCTTTAAGTTTTTGTAATGTCTCTATATTCTGACGTGCGTCAACTATAAAAGGAATCTTATGCTTTGCAAGTACATCTATACCTAAAAAAGCATCTGCAGCATATAAAATACCGCGGAATAAGATGCCATGTTGATTATAACTATGACCTGGAAGATGAATTAAGTGAACTTCTGGAAATCGTTCTATATATCCTTCCGAGCAAATTTCATCAACACGTATAGCTGGTGCTTCTAAAAATTTGTTCCGCATTTCCTTTAGCGGGTAATTTCCATGAGATAAGTAGATCGGTTCTAGTACAGGATTCCTCATAATTGCTTCTTCTAGAGCAGGGGCGATTGTATGTACATCATAGTTTTGTTGTATGTACAAAGCTCCTCCAAAATGGTCTGCATGTGCATGAGTAATAAATAGATGTGTTAACGGAAGCTTTTCATTTTGAAGTTGCTTTATCACTTTTTTGGCTGCTGATGTTTCCAGACCAGCATCTATTAACATTCCTTTGCTTTTATCATTATTTACAATATACCCTATGTTAACAGCACCCTTGAAGTAATAACAGTCAGTCGAAAGTTCAATAAATTCCACTATAAAACCTCCAAGTCATATGTTATGAACAAAAAAAGAAACCATCAGATGGTTTCGTTAATTATATTCCCTTTGCCTTCCATTTCACTTAAAATCTGATCAAAAGAACGCTTTTCTTCAAATGTCAATCTCTTCTTGTGCTGAAATGAACGTACATCATCATTTTGAATTGGAGGAACACTAGCAACAACAGGCAATCCTCTCTCAGCTTTTTCCATCCGACTAGCATATTGCAGCTGCTGAATTGGTAGGTACGGCAAGATATACCCCATCGATATCCTCTCCTTTATCATTACTTCTATATTTCTTACCCTATTCCTTCTAATTCTATGTTTTCTAAGTGTAATACTAAAAAAAAGAGCACTCTGTTGAGAGTACTCTAAAGAAACATTTGGATTGCTTACACCCAAGGATCATAGTGGCAGCTATTGCTTGAGCTTGAGCTGGAAATTGAGCTTGAGCTAGAAGAAGATTCATGTTTTGAAGAAGATTCATGCTTTGAGCTAGATTCATGTTTATGACTAGATTCATGTTTATGACTAGATTCATGTTTATGACTAGATTCATGTTTAGAAGATGACTCATGTTTGTGGCTAGACTCATGTTTATGACTAGACTCCCATTTGCTAGAGCTTGATTCGCACTCTACCTTCTTTTCATGAATAATAACTTTATCTGCTTTAATGATTACTTTATCAGCATAAACCTTCTTATGTTTTTTATGCTTCTTCTTCCTTTTACAATAATAACAATCTTCCATGTTACAACCTCCTCGTATAGTACATCATATGCAAGTCTGACGAGTTGGTTATAGGCTGTCTCACTAAAAATTAATAGCTATATGATTAACTGCTTTTGTTCGATAGTTTTGTTTATGAAAATAAACGAACGCTTCTACCGTAATGTTTTCATCAATACCACTCTTAAATGGAATCTGGAAATCATCCAAAGAGAGTTTGTCACCACTTTTAAATGTGGTTTCACGTAGTGGACAGATCCACATCTCTCCACGTTCTTTTGCTTTTTCCGCCCACTCATTATCCATATACATCCAAATAGACTGCGTCATCTCTTCCTGTGAGGGTGACGCGATCAACGATATAATTTTTCCTTTTAATGCACAAGCTTCAGCAGGTTGGAATCTGAAACAAATATAAGGATTTTCCAACGTTTCTGTTCCAGTGTTTTCGATAAAGAAGGAACCTCTAATAAAGCCCTTCTTATCTTTTGTAAAAATTACCGAATAGTCGAAATAACATGCACTATTCAAGCCTTCTTTTTTCTGTGGTTCTGATTTACTATTATCTGAATCAAGCTCTTCAAAAACCGGTTCAGAAGTGCGGTTAATGTTAATTCGCTTTTCCATACTTTTTATGCGCTGTTGATACAGATCGATCTGTTGGTCTTTATCGTTCATTTCATCTTGTATGCTCTTCAACAATTCTTCGTAACTCTGCATCCTTTTTTCCATCTCATGTTCTTCTAGCCGTTTTAATTTCCTTGTGAGGTCTTCGACTTGTTTTCTTAGTCCTTGAAGTTCTTTTTCATTCTCTTCAATTATTTTAAGTGATCGATCATTGTTCGTCTCATTTTCGAGTCGTTCAATGGTTTCTTCAGCAAAGACGAGCTTTTTCTCAAGATCAAGTGCTTTGTCCTTGTAATAGTCCACCCTAGAAACGAGCCGCTCATAACTTAATTTATCCTTCGTCCCCATGCATCTTCCCCCTTGCATAATTAGGCTCTTTCCCTATTGTATGTAAGCTACAATTATTCGTTCACCTTTTTTTCATAAACAAGAAAGACCTGCAGGCAAATCGCCTCAGGTCTTTCTGTTCTTCAGATCCATTAATTATTGGTGTTGAAGGCAGTTTTCTATAGCGATTTCTCCAGAATCTGCTTTTACAACACCTGTAGTAAATACTTTAGTTCCTGCTCTGTCAATAAGTTCTACCTCAAATTGATTTCCATGCTCTGTCTCAACAATAGCCAGGTTAAACTGATACTGTTCTCCTGAAGCGTCCATTATTCCTCTTCCTGAAACAGTCAATCTTAGTCCACCAGCATACTCATCACAGCTAAGTGTTTCTTGTGTGAATTCTGTAGCTGTATATCCTGTATCGTTTAGAGATAATTGGAATCTGCTTCCTGACAGGTTGTAATTCGGACAGATTTCAACGGATATCGTTGCCCTGCCAGTTTCTGTTGCTCCATCCTCTTCACACGTTAATCCGCTAGCAGTTCCTCGTGATCTACACAGGCAGCCTGGCCTGGGATATATGTCCGGGCATTGTTGTGGGAACACTACCTCTGGACACATTTCTCCCTCGCTTTCCTCTGCATTTAGGTCATTTTCACGAGGCGAGCAGAACTTCGCCAATACCTCTAATTTAACTTCTGCTTCAACTTGGATATCAACGCAGAATGTAATGTCTACAACGAATGAAGTTGGTGATGGACTATTCAACAACACAGTCCCTGTTGGGATTCGAGCAAAGATTTTAGTGATTCGGCAGTATAAGTCTGTTCCATCTGGATAACACAAGACGAAAGATTCAAATACTGATGCATTAACCAACTGTTCTACAACGATTACTCCGTTACGGTCTACAACTTGAACTTTGATATCTGTTGTAAAGAGTAGCTCTACAAGCTGTGCTTCAGCAAAACCTCCGTTAAGCGCTACTGTAACATCTCTCTTATCTCCAACTTGCTCGCATAGATATAGTTCAGGGCATGCTGCCGCTTCAGTTGTTTCACCTGTTAGCGGGAATGCTGGAGGAGTTTTAGGTACTTTCGTAACCAATCTTAACGGTCGGCGTGAAGGATCATCCAATGCTTCTTCTATAGCTGCGATTTGTTCAGGAGTAAAAGAAACGGTCTTTCTTACGTTTAGTGTATCAGTCACCCAGTCGTAAACTTTCTGAACGCGGATACACTCATCCTGCAAGTGTTTATGATTATTTCCCATTGTTTCCCTTCCTTTCCTCATCATGATCTGAAGATTCCATACATACTATGGAAATAGAGTGGGTTATGACACAAGAACGAAAGCCTATTTTTATAGATAAGCGTTAAGGAGGAAGCTATCATGAGACCAATCTGGTATCAAGATCAGAAGGTATGTGAGTTATCATCCATAGAATATGAGGCTTTATGTCTTTTATTGCCTTATTGGGGATTGCAGATCTCCGAGGACGGAGAAACCATTACAGGAGCTCTTTCTACATTTATGTTTGGTATACAAGGGCTATCACAAAAGAGAGTTAAAGAACTTGATAAGCTTTTAAGCCATACAGGAATCAGAGTGACAACAGATGATCATGTAAAATGTGACCATCGTTTTTATGTGGATTTCCATAGTGGTCATCCAATGCCACTTGCTCTGAATACACCTGAGAAACAATTATATTACTTGAACCCTTCTCCCACTTTCAGGTTACCCGTTCAAGCTGGCATTCATAAAGGTATCACATTAAAAAGAAAAGACGGACCTCTCTTCTTAGCCGTGCAGCCTTCTTATGAAGGTAAAGTTGTAGAGTGGATCAGTTATTTAGTCATTCAAACCTTTCTGCGTGTTTCTTTTGAATCTCTTTCTTCCGTTTCAGAATCAACTTTCTTTTCTTGCGCGAATAAAATCTTAAAGATTATTAATCCTTACTTTGCAGCAGCTCAAATCCCGTTAGTAGACGAAATTGAAGAAAGACCAAATGTAGAAGTTAAGCTAAAGTCCTCCCCTTCTTCTCCTGTACAAAACAAGAGGGAAGATCTTTTTTATGAGGCAAATGAACAGAAGCCTGTTAATAGAAGATTAGATGCACCAAAAGCGACTGTTCCCCAAATTCGACCCTTTTCATCTGCTGGTTCGCTCATCACCAACCAGATTCCAAAACCCTATGAGCAAAGTAAGGTTTTATCAAGAAATGCAAGTCCAATCAGTCCTTTTAAATCAAACAGCCCTACTGAAAAAACGATCCAACCGTTTAATAAGAATACTGCTGAATCAAAGAGAACTTCAGTCATTCGTCCATTTCAACCAAATAAGAACACCCCGTCCTCAGATTGAGAATATAATGGCATTGCGCCAAGATATTTAATTAAGAGGAGAGATTAGAAGTGAATAAAGAGGATTTACAAAAGCTTTATGCTGAGATCAAAACAAAGAAACTGAACAATGCAGGGAAGAACCAATCTCTAATTAACCCCCCTGTAAAAAAAGGCTGCAGTTCTTGCGGCAAAGTAACATGGAAACCTAATAAATCTAACTAAAAAGCTGTCACCTTAGGGTGCAGCTTTTGCCTTTAAGAAATATATTGATTTTCCTCCAAATATTTTATGATTTGTTCGGCACATTCTTTTACTTCCAGGTGATCTGTTTTTACAGTAATTTCAGGAGAAACTGGTGCTTCATACGGATCAGAGATACCCGTAAAATTAGTAATCAATCCTTCTCTTACCTTCTTATATAGCCCTTTTGGATCTCGTTTCTCACATTCTATAAGACTGCAATCTATATAGACTTCAACAAATTCTTCTCTTGACAACAAACTTCTAACAGCATCTCGATCTGCAGCAATAGGAGAAATAGCTGCAACTAAAACAATCGATCCGCCTTCTACAAATAACTTTGTAACTTCTCCGACTCTTCTGATGTTTTCTGTTCTTGCTTCTTTTGAGAAAGTTAGATCTCGATTTAATCCGTGTCTTACATTATCTCCATCAAGCAACATGGTACTGTACTGTCTTTGGTATAACATTTTCTCAACTTCGGAAGCTATCGTTGATTTTCCAGAACCCGATAGACCTGTAAACCAAAGCACAAAGCTCTTATGACCATGAAGTTTCTGTCTCATTTCCTTGGTCACATTATGCTGTTGCCATGTTATATTCTTATCTTCTTGACTCAAATCTTTAGCCTCCATACCTTTTTATTTAGCATAATAATCGCGTAATATTGAAATGACTTCACTCCTGCTAAAATTAGTTGGAATCGGCTCGTTATTTTTTAGCATTTCTCTTACTTTCGTTCCTGATAAAGTAAGTCTGTCCATTTCGTCATGTGGACACGTTTTAATCGTGGCCATAGCTCCACATTTCGTGCAATAAAAACTATTCTCGAAGAAGATAGGTGTAATTCCTATCTCCTCCAGATCAAACTCTGCAAAAATATGCTGCGCATCATAAGGACCATAAAAATTTCCGACACCAGCATGATCTCTTCCTATTATAATGTGGCTGCATCCATAATTCTTTCTTATGATGGAATGAAAGATCGCCTCACGTGGACCCGCATATCTCATCGATCCAGGAAACGCACTCAACAGGACACGATTTTTCGGGTAATAATGTTGGAGAAGCGTTTCATAAGACTCCATCCTAACTTCTGCAGGTATGTCATCCTGTTTTGTCTCCCCTACTAAAGGATGTAATAAGAGCCCGTCCATCTGTTCAAGTGCTGTTTTTTGTAAATATTCGTGTGCACGATGAATGGGATTTCTCGTTTGGAAACCAACGATCTTTTCCCAACCATTCTTATTAAATTGTTCCCTTGTCTCTTTAGGATCTAAATAATAAGATGAACCAACTTTTCGAGGAGGTTTGTTCACCAAAGTAACTCTTCCCCCTACGTAGCAGCTTCCTCTATTCATCACATTGCGTACCCCTGGATGCGTTTGATCCTCTGTACGATAGACATGCCTCACTTCTAGAAGTTTGTCAGGTTTGAAGATATCTGTGATTTCTATTTTTCCATATATCGTATTTTCATATTTCAGTAAAGCTTCATGTTGTTTTTTTAATTGTTTAGCATTGTCTTCAGTAACAGGTAACGTTATTGGAACACTCCAAGGAAGTCCGTTAGTTAGCCTCATATGACGTACTACAGCTTCGTATTCCGCTTTGTTCATAAAAGAATCAAGAGGACTAAATGCACCGTTAGCAAGACATTCTAAATCAGATAAACTGATTGGATCTAATTCAATTTTAATTAGGTTTTGATTGTAATCGACGTTAGTAAACTGTCGATTGACTAAACTTCCACCATGAGGAAGAAGGAGCATCGATTTCACCTCAACTATTCATTCATTAGCCATTGCTAATCATTACTAGTGTATGAAGGTTAGACAAGTTCTGTGAGTAAAATCATTTACACTGCAAATGAAATTTCTCAATACCGCCTTAATTTTTTTACTTCCCTGATAAGTTGATTGACGTGTAAGGTGCGAGACTCCTGAAACGGAAAACAACTACATTCAAGAGCACTTCAGCATGTAGACAGCATTTATTTTAGAAGCAGTCTAAACAGAAAATTTTTTTACCAAAATAACCAGTCCCATTCTTATATAAATGAATAGAATGCTTGTATCGCACTATGACATTATCAATCATAGAGAAATTGAACTTAGGAGGAACTTTAGTGAAAGTAGGCGTAGTACTCCCCGTTTATCACCAGGAAAGGGAGTATATTTTTGAATGTATACAATCGATGGAAAGACAAACTTTTCGTGATTATAAACTTGTAATCGTTCTTGATGGACCTAATGATGAAACGGTCACCGCAATAAAAGAAGCTAGTAAACTTTTAACCATTCCATATGAGATCGTTGATCGAAAGGTTAATCTTGGAATTTCTCCTACTTTAAATGAGGGCTTTGAACTTGTTAAAGATTGTCCTTATCTGACATGGATCTCGAGTGATAACAGACATGATCCAAACTTTTTAGAGCGGTTAGTCGATACGATGGATCAAGCTCCAAAGGAAACCGTATTGGTGTATTCATTTTATAGGCGGATTGATCAACATGGTACACCAATCACTTATACAAAAGCATGGTACGAATATGTTGAGCATTTTATGACGAGAAAACGAGAAGACATTTTCCAGAATTGTTTTATTGGAGCATCTTTCATGTTTACGAGTGAAGCTTTTTCAAAAGCTGGGGGCTATCGGGTAGATTTCCCTAACGTACAAGACCATGATTTTTGGATCCGCTTGCTTCAGCATGGCGATTTTGTACTGCTCCGGGAATATATTATGGAATATCGTTTTAATGGACGATTTGCACTTACAACAAACATCCCACCCGAACAGCTGACGATGGAAAGTATGGCTAGCAGTATCGATATACAAAAAAGTATCGGAAAGGTACCAAAAGTAAGTGTTGTCCTTTATTCACACAATCATGTGAAAACGATCGATCTTGCATTGAACAGCATTCTTCAACAAACGTTGAGCGATTTTCAGATTGTTATTGTGGATGATGGTTCGACCGATTTTACTCCTGATTCAATTCATCGAACACACGACTTTAGAATGATTCCATTGTTGCTAAATCATCGCGGAAAAGCGGAAACCATTGAAATAGCTCTTGATTATTGCATTGGAGATTATGTTCTTTTTATGACAGGTGAAGACTGGCTTGATCCACAAGCGCTAGAACAGATGGTGTTAAAAATGGAATCCTTACCGTCAGAAACAGATCTGTTGGTAACGAATCATAAAATTTGGTACGACCGTCGAGGACGTTTGACTTCAGGACCAATTATTAGAGGTACTCGGTATGTTAAATCCTCGTTAAATAAAACCATTCAACCATACGCCGTTTTGTATCGATTAAGATCTCTTCATAAAAGTTTGAGTGGCGTCTCAAACAATCAAGTTGAGACTCACTTTTATAGCCAGCATATTAAGCCTGGAAATACACATTGGATGAATATGGCTCTATACCATAAGCGAATGAAATAAATAGAGCGTCCCCATGAATGAGGGACGCTTTTTTAGTGTATTAACTTGTTACATTACCTGATTGATCTGTAAAATGTAAGAGTTTGCTGTATCGAAATTTCTAATGGGTATTTTTTCTGCCAAAGGAGTTCTTGTAAGAGTTTTGAATCCATGACATTGGGACTTTTTTCTGGAGAAGCGGCTGTCTCTAACAAAGTCAGTTTTTCTTTCGTAAACGTTTGAAAGATATCAGCTATCTCTAACAGTGTTGTCATCTTTCCTGATCCTATTTCGTAGGTCTTATTATGATGGCCTTTCTTCAACAGAACTTCATAAGCAGATATCGCATCTCTTACATCTAAGAACTCTCGCTTGTTTCCAAGATGACTGATATTAATAGCACTTACATCACCCGTATTCTCCCTGTGGATAATACGCTTTGCTAAAAAAGAAACGAAACCAGGTGATGTGCCTGGTCCGATTAAATTACATGGTTTTGCTACCATAACTTGAAGATCAAACAGATGCGTCCAGTCCATCACTAGGTTTTGTTGAAGCTGTTTACTCACTCCATACGGATGATCCTTTCCCGAAAGTGCTGAGGTAACAATTACTGTTCGGCACGATGGGACTGATGAACGAATAGCTTCAAGTAAATAAAGTGTTCCTAGAACATTTGCTTCAATCGTCGAGATCGGGTCTTCCCATGAATGAGGTACAGAATTCACACCTGCCAAATGAAGGCAGAAGTTAGGTTTATGCTTGTTTAGGATTTCCGAAATACTTGCTTTGTTTAAAAGATCACATGTTTCTGCATGCACCTTCGAAATAGAAAAGGAACTTCTTGAAATGCCTATTACTTCATATCCTTTATCCACAAAGTACTGACAGGCATGAAGCCCTGTAAATCCAGTTGCACCTGTTATTACGATCTTTTTTTTCATTTTAACCAATCTTTTAAATCTTGTACCTGTTTTTCATAAGATGCGACCTTAAATGTTGAATCTGTCCTTGTGTTAAAGAGTGTTCGATCTAATCGTGGCTCGGTATGCGGGATAATATCAACATCACCCTTCTGATAGATATCCTTGATAATCTTTAAAAGTTCATACTTTGAAAGAACTTCTGGAGCGGTTAAATGATAAAGACCTGATATTGGATTAGTCGTGGTATGATCAATAAATTTAGCAAGTTCTAATGTTGTAACACCGTTCCATTTCACATGAGTAAAACCTTTAATGATTCCCTTTTGCTGAATAAACCAATTAAAAAGGCCGATACCATTTTTTAACTCGGGACCAATAATAGATGTTCGAATCGTTAGATGAGGTTCTGTTTTTATTTCTCCAAGCTGTTTAGTTTTAGCATACATCGATAATCCATCTGGTACCGATTCTTCATTGTAATTACCTTGATGTCCACTAAACACGCAATCTGTACTAATGTGGATCAACTTGCCTCCATACCCATTGAGTTGTTTAGCTAATTCGTGTGGAAGTAAGCTGTTTACAAGGATTGCGTCTCTTTGATGGATGGCAGCATATTCGTTTAATAGACCGATGCCATTAATAATAAGATCTGGTTTATAATGCTGAACAACTTCTGCAATCTGCGTTAAATTCGTTGCATCCAGCAGGATATGGCCCTCCGTTCCATCTCTAGAAGTCAGAAGGAGCTCATGTGTTGTCTTTGTTTTGAAATAGGAGGCGATCATATGACCAGCCATCCCATTCGCCCCTAAAATCATGATCTTCAAGACAGAAATCCACCTTCAACGAGCATCTGATGAATCTCTTTTTTCGTCATTAAATCCGTCTCAGAACTATAGCTTTCAAGCTCTACTTTATCGAAAGATGCATAGTGTTCATTCAATCCGTCTATATCAATAGTAGGTAGAATTACAAAGTATTCATTATCAAAAAGGACTGTCGTTGTACTTTCATATTCAGATAATAGGATTTCATGAAGCTTCTCTCCTGGACGTTTTCCAAGTTCGATCATCTTTACCCCTTTTTCTCCTGAAGCATCAATAAGAACTTGTGCTAGATCTGTAATCTTGCACGTAGGCATCTTCATAACAAAGATCTCACCACCTACACTTTCATAAGTGGCTTTAAATAATAGACTGATTGCTTCTTCTAAGGTTAAGAAGAAACGTGTCATTTCAAAGTCAGTAATGCCCACTTGTCCTTTGTTCTTGATCTGACTTTTAAACACGTGAATAACACTACCATTTGTGCCTAAAACATTACCGCCTCTTACGCAGACAAATCGTGTATGCTTACTTAATAGGTTTGCATGAATGATTAACTTTTCACCGATCGCTTTCGTCATTCCGTAAAGATTAGAAGGGTTCGCTGCTTTGTCAGTTGAAATATAGATCACTTTCGTCACCTTATGATGAATGGCTGTTTCGATTACGTTTTGTGTTCCTTGAATATTGCTTTTCAATGCTTCATAAGGTTGGAGCTCACAGATGGGTACATGCTTTAATGCTGCAAGATGATAGATATAATCGATGCCTTCGCTCGCTCTCATTAAGGAATCTTTATCTCTGATATCACCAATCATAAAGGTAAGCTTGGGATTATAATCAAACTGTCTTTGCATAGCTACTTGACTTGCTTCATTACGCGAGAGAACGATTATTTCTTTCGGTTCTTTTGGCAGAAGCTGTTTGACTAGCTCATGACCCCAAGATCCCGTGCCCCCCGTAATTAAAATTCTTTTATTAAACAATACTATTTCCTCCTAAAATAAACTTTACGACTCGATCTGAAACATCTAAATCTCCATAGCCTTCGGGAATGGACCATTGCTTCTTCTGATTTGTCATTACTTTTACTGAAGCTAAAATTTGTGTGGCTGAAACACCTGATACACAATTGCTGCCACACTCAACGGTTTCTGGCCGTTCGGTACTATTTCTCATCGTTACAGTCGGCACTTGGAATAAACAACATTCCTCTTGAACGGTCCCACTATCTGTTAGTGCACAAAATGCGTGCTTTTCTAACTTTACAAAGTCAAAGAATCCAAATGGTTCATGAAATTGTACGAATGGGTTCATCTGTACCGTGCTGCTTTCTAGAATCCTTGATTTTGTGCGTGGGTGGATAGAGCAGATAATCGGCATTTTAAAATGTTCTGCAACTAAATTTAAACCTGTTAAAATCTCTTTTAAATGAACGTGATTGTCCACGTTCTCAGCACGATGGGCTGTGACTAACATATACTTTCCTTTTGAAACATTTAATTTTTCTAGAATTCTGCTATTATCAATCTGTTCTGCAAATTGAGTTAACACTTCATAGATCGGGTTACCTGAAACCATGATTCGGTTAACAGGGACACCTTCTCTAATTAAGTTCTCTCTGCTGTATTTGGTATACGGCAGATTAAAGGTAGAGATGGCGTCGATTACTTTTCTGTTTTTCTCTTCTGGTACATTTAGGTCAAAACATCGGTTACCCGCTTCCATATGAACGACTGGTATGTTCAACCTTTCTGTTACGATAGAAGAAAGAGCACTATTCGTGTCACCAAGAACCAAAACTTTATCAGGTTTCTCATGTAACAATATTTTCTCTAGCTCTGAAAACAGATGTGCAATTTGATTTCCGAAAGAAAATTGTTGTTTCATTAAAATATAGTCTGGCTTTCTAAGTTGAAACTCTTGGAAAAACACGTCATTTAATGAAGGTGTGAAGTTTTGACCTGTGTGAATCAAAACATGTTGATCTGCTAATTGATCTAGTTTTTTGATGATCAAACTTAGTCGTATGATCTCAGGACGTGTTCCAAGAATAGTTACTATTTTCAATGAAACTCTCCTTCCATAATTAAAATTAAAACTTTATATTAAACTATGATTGTATTCCCAATGTGGACTAGACCCCTACCCTGTACAAACAAAAAAGGCACCCCTTCAGAGTGAGTGTTTAGAACATCTTTTCTATGAATTCATACAATGGCTTATAGAATTTAAAAGGAGCTACTGTATGATCACAGCTAAAATATTGTTTGTTTTTTATTTACCTAGCGGCGGCATGGAAACATTGAACCGTCAACGCTGTAAAGCCCTTAAGAACCACGGCATCGACTGTCATCTTCTCTACCTTCAGAATGGTACAGGCATGCAAAACATTTCTGAGATTACTACTTATATCACAAATAATGATGAAGAGATTAAAAGAATAATAATGGATGATTTTGATGCCATCTTCGTTTGCTCAGACATTAACTTACTTCACCGTATAAGAAAGCTTGGGTTTACAGGTAAACTTATATATGAGGTGCAAGGGTTAGGTAGTTACCAAAACGCTGAAAAAATTTTGCTTCAGGCAAAGCCGAACGTGGAAACATATTCTAACGGAATCCTTTTTCCTAATACACCTCATCTAATCAACTTGATTCAAGCCTACTATCCTTCCACACCTAAATATTGCTTTCATAATTGTTTTGATAAAGATGAATTTTGTTATGTTTCAATGGAAAAACCGAGCTTTCCGATCGTTGGCTGGGTTGGGAGAATTGAAGAGAATAAAAATTGGAAAGATTATTTAGAGTTTTCCTTTCGCTTCTTAAAGCATAGACCTGACACTCAATTTTGGATGTTCATAGACGATACACTAGGCGATCAAAAGGAGCGAATGAAGTTTAATAGACTGGTGACTCAGATGGGGTTAAGCACTTCATTAAAGCTGCATGCGAACATCCCTCATAAACAGATGGCCAACTACTTTTCCATGATCGGGGATTCTGGAGGATTCTTATTATCGACTTCTATAGTAGAAGGATTCGGGTACGCAGTCATTGAGGCGATGAGCTGCAGATGCCCTGTTCTCTCTTCTGATTCAGATGGTGTAAAAGCATTCATCGCTCATAATCAAACTGGTAAATTTTACACGAATGCTAGAATTGAAACGGCTGTTCCGGAAGCATTAGAACTGGTTAACAATGTGGTGTTACGTTCTAGTATTATAGATCAAGCATACAATCACTTAGATGTATTTAACCTGGATACGTATGCCCAAGAATTTATGAATATTTTAAAATAAAATACAGATATCCTAAGTTTGTTCACAAAAAAAGCTCCTAAAGAGGGCTTTTTTATGTGCCTTTAATTCGTTTAACGATCTGTTGAGTCATCATTCTTTTATATCTTTTAGAGACAAGCTTAACTTCTTTTCCTATCGACGGTTTACGTACCTGTGAACCCATTTCACTGTGCACGCGATAATGGGTTAACGGCTGATTGTAGTGAAAAAATAGGATGTCCGAACAGATCACTCGTAACCAATAATCATAATCTTGCGTACTCGGAAGCTCTTCATCAAAGTATCCTATTTGCTGAATGAGTTTTTTATCCATCATAACTGTACATCCATTGATCACACAGCTTCTTCTCATCACTTTTAGAAATGCCAAATAATCAGTGTTATCGAAACCGAGTGTTGAACTTGTAAGAACATTATCCTCATTCATAAGTCTGAAGTTCGTACTGCTGATCAGCGCGCCTACTTCTTTCATAAATGCAATCTGACGTTCTACTTTGTATGGAAGAAACATGTCATCTGAACTTAACCAACATATAAAGTCACCACTTGCAGCTTTTATGCCGGCATTTAATGCACTTGCAGTTCCACCATTTGGTTTTGAGAGGATCGTAACCTGATCTCTAAAAGCGTCTAATTTCTCGTTATGTTGAAACGATCCATCATTTACGACAATAATTTCAATATGTTTGTACGTTTGATTCAACGCACTTTGTATAGCGTGTGTGACATAAGTACAGTTGTAAAATGGGATAATAATAGATACTTTATCCATTCAAAGTTTCCTTTCAATAATTGTTTGTATTTTGTGTATCATTTCAAGAGCTCTTTTGCTTGAGATATGTCTCTCGTGAACCATCTTATATCCTTGTCTAGCGATAACATTCCGTTCTATTTCGTTAGCAAGGTAATAAGTGATCTTTTCTTTATAATTATTGAGATCAATTTGTACGAAAGTTTGACCATCAATAAATCCAAGTTCATATAATTCTGGTGAACCTGGAGCTAGCAACAATGTTTTTGAGGCTAATACTTCGAAATACTTCAAAAGTGGATAATGATAGATCGAATCACATGTAATAAATATCTTGGCAGCATTTATTTCTTTTGCATATTCTGCGCCTGAGATAATTTCTTTCTCATGCGCTTTTATATCACGGTATCCAGGATGCTTGAAGGTTTTAAAACCACTAAAAGTTTTCATCTCTTGCATGATCTTGGCTCTAAGAGGATAAAGATGCGGATAGTTTGCACCTACCATTAAAACGTCTGTTTCTTTTGTAATCTGGTAATCTTTGAAAACATTTTCGTTCACATGATGAGGGAACCAATGTACCTTATCTGATAGTGAAGGAAAAGTTTGGATAAAAGCTTCTTTATAATGAGGAAATAAAACTTTAATACAACTTAATTTCATAATCCTCTCACGTAATTTTGGGTTGTAATGCAAATCGTGAACGATCATCCCAGATGGTACGTTCAATGTCTCGAGTCCATTTATAAAAGGACTATAGTTTTTGTGAATATCATTAAATAATATGAAATCAGGTTTCCTTTGAACACGTGAAAGAATATATTGAATAGAAGCATGTTCGCTCCACACTTCAACATTCACATGTTTTTGAAGTTCTTGGTATAAATAATGACTTGATTTATCAATAAATTGGCTAGTGTTTTTTGATATAAAGAGTATATTTAACTTGCTCATCTATTAACCCTTTCTAAATAAATTGAAAAGACTTCATGTAAACATGAAGTCTTCGTTGAATTAAATTTCGATACCAAGAATATCGTTAAGACGAATATAATAAACAGATCCGGCACCTGAACCCGCACCTGCAAAAATCACAAAATTTTCTTGTACAGATACGACAGTTACTCCAAAAAGGTTTGTCTCTTCACATGATGTAAACACTTGTGTGATAACTGTATTCTGTCCCTGCATGTTTCTTAACATGCTTCTAAATAATAATCCCACTATTCCAACTCCTTTCTTATTTTCTAAATTAGATTACTGCTGTGTCTTGGATTGTGATAATCTTGTCAATTGGTACAAGGTAATTTGTAGTACCATCATTAACGATAATAAAATCTGCTTGTACTTCAGTAATTGTAACTGCCTCTAAAGCAGGAGCAGCCACAACTTGTGTTGATGGTACATAAATAACATCAATATTTGTAGCCAATCTTGCATTTTGAATTAATCTCGCTCTTAAGTTTTGTGTTCCAAAAATCGCCATATAAATCTTTCTCCCTTCAGGAATAAAACAAGCTAGCTAAAATTTGTACTAGCTTTATATATAGATATGAAAAATTACAACTTGTGCATAGATGAATCGACTAGTAAATGAGCGGAAATTTAAGAAGTTTAGAAGAAAGGGCTAAAACCTATTTATAGAAGATTGGGCATTAACTAGGTACATGTCTCATGCAAATAATAGCCTCCGTTAATATAGTATATTAACCCTGATGAAACGTTCAGGTACATGTATCTAATCTATAAGGAGGCAATTTAATGTCTAGCCTATTTAAAGGATCTTGCTGTGGCGGAAATGGAGAAGCTGCAGGTGGATCACGGTCAAGAAACAAGTCTTGTGTATGTGAGTTGTTAAACAACATCGCAAACACAAACGGTAATTTCTGCAGCATGGCTGCTCAGCAAAGACTTCTAATCGTATTGAAAGGTGCTTCTACACCTCTTTCTCTTGGTGGAGAAACTACACCTACTATCTTTACATTAGTTCGTTTTGACGACGACAGCAGCTGTGCAGTATTCTCTTACTTGGATGCAACGACTGGTTTAAACCAAACGTTTGTAATCGACTGTCGCTGCATTTGTGGTATCGTATGCGTACCACAAACTACTAACGGAAACGGCGCAGGAGCTCTAGGTTAATAGAGACTGCAATTACCAAACGTTTTACCTTCCCATTGAGAGCAAGGTAAAACGTCAAAAAACCCCTTCGGAGCCCATTGTGAGCCTTCGAAGGGGTTTTTATTATCATTTAATTATCTAGCGATTGTGTTATAACCACTATCCACGTGAAGAATTTCTCCCGTGATTCCACGAGCCAAGTCACTCATCAAGAACAGTGCAGCATCGCCTACTTCTTCTTGTGTATTTGCTTTACGAAGTGGTGATTTTTCTTCGATCTCTTTTAGTACAGAGTTAAAGTCGCCGATTCCTTTAGCAGCAAGGGTACGAATCGGTCCAGCTGAAATGGCGTTCACGCGAATTCCGTCTTTACCTACGTCACTTGCAAGATACTTCACACTTGCGTCTAATGATGCTTTCGCTACACCCATAACATTGTAGTTAGAAACTACTCTTTCTCCTCCAAGATACGTTAGCGTAACGATACTTCCACCTTCTGTCATTAGTGGACGAGCTTCTTTAACTACAGCAGTCAAGGAATACGATGAAATATTATGAGCAAGAAGGAACCCTTCGCGAGTTGTGTTTAAATACTCGCCTTTTAATTCTTCTGTGTTCGCAAAAGCGATACAATGAGCAAGTCCGTGAATCACTCCTACTTCTTCTTTTAATGTAGCAAAAGTCTTTTTAATTTCTTCATCATTCGTAATATCACATGGAAGTACGATTGAATCGTTTCTTCCAAGTGATTCTGCTAGATCTCGAACATTCTTCTCTAATCTTTCGCCTGCATATGTAAATACTAGGCGGGCACCTGCGTTTGAAAGAGATTGTGCAATACCCCAAGCAATACTTCTCTTATTTGCAACACCCATTACAACAAACGTTTTGTTTTCTAATGATAGTTGATACATATAAAGCTTCCTCCCCATCAATCTGTTCATTTTATTTATTAGTAATTGTTATTAGTACCAAGTCCTAATTAGTATAACAGAAGTAGAGAGGATTTTCACTATTAACCTTTACTCGTCTGAATATCTTTCACTTCAAAACCGCATGAATCACAGCGATAAATCACATTTTGATTCGATTGAGCGATTAAGACCTCTCCATTAAGATCATGTTCTTTTCCGCATTTTGGACAATGAACAACTGGCATCATATCATTTCAACTCCCTATATTTTATCTTTACGCTTAGCATGCTCATTTTTATAGTAATTTAGGACTTATCTTTTTATAGGCAACAAAAAGCACTGACTTAAAAGCCAGTGCTTTTTGAATTAACCTAATATTTGTCTCATCTGCAGCACTTGTTGCTTACTGCCCGTCACAACCATTTTATCTCCTAATAAAATCTCGGTATCACCGTGCGGAACGATTGACTCTTTTCCTCGGTAGATACGAACGATAATGCTATCCCCAAGAAAAGGAAAGTTTCTTAAAGCTGTTCTGTGGTAAGCACTGTTTTCGACAAGAATTTCATTCAGACTATTATCTGACGTTGTAAGGATATCCACTACCGCAGGATTTTCGATTAACGCTTTTAGTAACACTTGAGAAGAAAAGTAAACAGAATATACTTCAATCCCTTTGTCTTTAAGTGCATCCCTCTTTAGTGGATCCTCAATACGAGCAACAACTCGTTCCACCCCTTCCTCTTTTGCAATCAGAGCAAGGTTTTCATTTGTTTCATCGCTTCCTGTTGCTAATACAATAATATCTGTATCAAAAACATTTGCCTGCATTAATGTTGTTGTTTCGTAATCATCAAGCTCTTGTATTTTAAAGCTATCCAGTTGTTTTTGGTCTTTTTCTTCTTGTTTCGTGTGATATAGTCGATATTCAAAACGAGTTTGATCAAGCTCTGTCGTTAACGGCAGTGTAAATTGATTGGCACCAACAAATACAAGTTGTTCTTTACCCGCTTCCGCTTCCTCTTTTTTCGGAAACAGTTTTTTAAAGAATATAGGTGTAATGATTGCGCTAATAACAGCCGTTAAGATTAATGCTGATGATGTTCGAGCATCAATTACATTGATTCGTTCTCCAATTTTAGCAGCAGCGATCACCAACGACAGTGTAGAAGTTAATAAGAACCCTGCAGCCGTTACCGTTTTCCAGTCATACCACTTTCGAAGGTACAAAATAGGCAAAAACTTAGAAATAAGCAACGCGATCAATAATAACGGTATCAGTGCTAATGCTTTAGGATCAGCAAATATCGAACGAATATCCAGTTCAACCCCTACCATTACAAAAAAGATAGGTATTAGAAATCCATATCCAAAAGAATCGAGTTTATGAACCAGTTGTTTATTGGGTGAAAGGAGAGAAACGAGAACCCCTGCTAAGAAAGCGCCTAATATGTTCTCTGCCCCAACCGATTCAGAAAGTCCGACCAAAACGATGATTAATGTAAAGACAGCCCGTGTATCTAGCTGTATCGTTCCTTTTGACATCGTGTCGAGAAATGATCTATGTCTCATTTGTTTCCCGACAAAATATAATAGAACTCCTGCGGCAAAAAGGATAAGTAACAGCCACATTCTGCTTGGATCTCCTGATTCCATTGAAACAAAAAGAGCAAGTAAAATCATGGTTACAAGATCAGCAATTACCGCAACTAATAAGATGATTTGACCAATGGTTGTCTTTGATAACTTTTCTTCTTTTAATGTTGGGACAACTACGCCTAGTGAGATGGTTGAGATAACAAGCGTCATAAAGAACGCACTTTCTGTAAAGCCACCCCAAACAAAAAGAAGAGATAATCCGTATGACAGGATCAGTATGAAGAGAAAAATGATGCTTGAAACGAATATACGATTCGGTTCTTTCTTCTCTGCTTTCTTTTTCTTAGAATTGGACTCGCCTGCAAAGATACTAAAATCAATTTCTAGGCCACTTAAAAACATTAAGAAAATAAAACCGAGTACGGATAAGATCTCAAGCCATGCGTCAGAATGGACGACATCAAAGCCGCTCTTTCCTAGAATAATACCTACAATGATTTCCGCTACAACAACAGGTATTACTCGCAACCTAAATTTGTTTAGCAGAATAGGAACGAAAAATGCTGTAAGAATGACTAATACTAATGAAGTAAACGATGCATGTTCTTCCATAAAACCTCCGTCGTTTCTTTATATTATTGGTTTACTATAGTAAAGCAGAAAAAGAAATGTCAAACGATTATACTCAAAATGATTTGCAAACACTTTATTTTTAGGTAAGATAATACATGTTATTGTTTTACTTTAAGGAGTCGATCCACATGCAGAATAACCACAAGTCACCATGGCAGCAACTCGATTACAATCTTTTGTTTCTTTTGTTCTTAATGGTCATCACGAGCTGTGTTGCCATCTATAGCGCGCAGATGATGGATCAATACGGCAGCAACTTCGTCATAAAGCAGCTCGTTTGGTACGTTATCGGTGGAATTGCTGTAGTCGGTGTTATGGTATTAGATTTTGATCAGTTTAGAAAATTATCTTGGTACGTATATGGGTTCGGTATCCTGTTACTGCTTGGTATTCTAGTCGCTCCTGAGAGCATCGTTCCAAATATCAATGGTGCGCAGAGCTGGTACAGATTTGGTCCTTTCGCCTTGCAGCCTTCAGAACTTGTAAAAGTGGCTCTAGTCATAGCCATCGCCAATACAATTGCTACTCACAATGAAAAGTATATTGTTCGCACATTGCATGAAGACCTGTTATTGCTTGGTAAAATTGCGTTAATTGCTGGTTTCCCTACACTGCTTGTCCTTATGCAGCCTGACCTAGGTACGAGTCTTGTATTTATGGCGATCACAGGAAGTCTTTTATTAGTATCCGGAATTAGATGGAGAATTATTGTTATCCTTATTCTTTCCTTTATCTTGTTCATATCAATCCTAGTTTGGATATATTTTACCTTTCCACAATTTTTTGTGGATCATATTCTCGATCAGTATCAGCTTAATCGCTTCTACGCTTGGCTTGAACCGTATGAACATAAAGATGCGGGATATCATACAAGAAACGCACTACTCGCGATCGGCAGCGGAATGCTTTTTGGTAAAGGTTTCACAGAAGGTTCTGTTTATCTGCCAGAAGCACAAACTGATTTTATTTTCTCGATCATCGGTGAAGAATTTGGTTTCTTCGGAACAAGTATCGTTATTTCTCTATTCTTCTTGATGGTTTACAGAATGATCAATACCGCTCTTGAGAGTAATGAAGCTTTTGGAAGTTACTTATGTGCAGGAGTAATTGGTATGCTTACTTTCCAAGTGTTCCAGAACATTGGAATGAACATTCAAGTTATGCCGATCACAGGTATTCCCCTACCGTTCATCAGTTATGGAGGAAGTTCGATACTCGCATACATGATTGCCTTTGGGCTCGTATTAAACGTTCGATCGAGAACGACTAAATATATGTTTGAATAGCACCTGATATTTATCAGGTGTTTTTCTTTTGACTTTGAAGTATCCTAATGTTTATGAGGTGATGGACATGAAATATGATATTATCGGTGACATTCATGGATGTTTTAAGGAATACGAAGAACTTGTAACGAAGCTGGGATATCAATGGAATAACAACCTTCCTGTACATAAAGACAACCGAAAACTCGTATTTTTAGGTGACTTGATGGATCGTGGCCCAGAATCAATAAAAGTAATGGAACATGTATATGAACTTGTACAAAATGATCTAGCCCTATACTCACCAGGCAATCATTGTAACAAGCTGTATCGATACTTTTTAGGACGCAACGTTCAGATTAAACATGGACTCGAAACAACTGTTGCGGAACTTAACGCGCTCAATCCTGTTGAAAGACAAAAAGTCAGAGATCATTTTTGTACCCTTTACGAAAGTGCTCCTCTTTATCTGCATCTCGATCACGGTAAGTTAGTCGTTGCTCATGCAGGAATACGAGAAGATTATGTTGGCCAAACTCATGATAAAGTAAAAACATTCGTTCTATATGGAGATATAACAGGGAAGTCAAACCCTGATGGAACCCCCGTAAGAAGAGATTGGGCAAGAACTCACTCTGGAAAAATCACCATCGTTTATGGACATACACCTGTTGAAGAAGTGCGTCATATTCAAAATACGTGGAATATTGATACAGGATGCGTCTTCGGTGGTAAGCTTAGCGCCCTTCGTTATCCTGAAATGGAGACAATTAGCGTACCGTCAGCCATGCCATATGTTCCTGAAAAGTTTCGGTCTTTTCACGATTAAAAAAGAGGAGTGACGAGCCTATGGGCAACACTCCTCTTTTACCGTTTTAGCGCGTATTTATCATTGATTCCAAAGATTTTTCATGTCTAAAGGTAAATCAGCTTTTAACGTAATGAGCTTCTCTGAAAATGGATGGATAAATGAGGTTTTCTCACTATGTAAAGCCTGTCGTTGAATCAGTTCTAATGAACCACCATATAAGTCATCTCCAAGTAGAGGGTGACCGATTGAAGACATATGTACTCTGATTTGGTGTGTTCTGCCTGTTTCTAATCGTAATGAGACAACGGTAAAGTTTGTTTCTTCCACATAATCTATTGTTTCATAATGAGTGATTGATCGCTGGCCATCTCCACTTACCATTCTTTCAATAATACTCTCTGGATTTCTTGCGATCGGACGATCCACCGTTCCTCTTTCATCCTTTAACTCTCCGTGAACAAATGCAATATATTCCCTCTTTATCACTTTATCTTTTTGCTGTTTAGACATGAGCGAATGGGCGAATCGGTGTTTCGCTATTAATACAATACCTGATGTATCTTTGTCTAAGCGGTTTACCGCATGAAATGTACCCGGGATATCATGTTGCTGATAATAGTATAAAACGGCTGAAGCTAGAGACCCGTTTGGCTGATAAAGCGAAGGAATCGTTGGCATTCCAGCTGGTTTATGAACAGCAATAAAATGTTGATCTTCAAAAATAATGTCTAATGGTATATCTTCCGCTTCCATTGAAGAGCTTTTTGTTTCTGGAGGAAACCTTACTGTGACCTCATCACCACCATTAAGAGCGGTTCTGACTGTTACTTCTTTTTTGTTAACAAAAAGAGCGCCGCCGTGAAACTTAATATCGGTCAGCGCTGCTTTGGAAATCTGTTTGTTTTTTAAATACTCCCGTAAAAGAATGGGAGCTTCTTCATTTTGCACATACCATGTAATTGTAAATTTATTCATATTATTCTCCGACGAATGATTCTTTAACTCTTTTCCAGAATGGAAAAGGACGAAAACGAGCAAAACGAATTTTCTCTTCAGCTACTCGATATTGTATCGACTTCACTTTTTTCTGAACTAAGAATCGATGGTCAATCGTTATATGAAAATCTACATCGTTTACTGGTTTCAATATACAAGTATGATGCTGTGGAAGAACAAGCGGCGAGCCTATCGTTCGGAATACACGATTGTTGATAGAAGCCATTTCTGATAATTGAATAGATGCAAGAGACGGGTGGATGATCGCTCCACCTAATGCTTTATTGTAAGCCGTACTTCCTGAAGGAGTTGAAATACAAAGACCATCGCCTCTGAACGTTTCAAATTTTTCTCCTTTGATCTCAACATCCATAACGAGGGATCCTTCAACACTTTTCACCGTACATTCGTTAACAGCAAGATATCTTTTTTCATCTAAACCATCAATATATCTTACTGTAACCTCAAGTAATGGATATTCAACAATTTGAAAAGGTGTTTTTGCGATATGTATAACGAGCTTTTCCACCTCTTCAGGCAGCCAGTCTGCAAAAAAGCCAAGGTGACCGGTATGAACACCAACAAAAGCAGTCTTGTCAATGCGATGCACATAATGATGGAATGCATGAAGCAAAGTACCGTCTCCACCAACTGTTATTACAATCTCTGGTTCTTTTTCTTCATAAACCAATTCAAATTCTTCCAAATATGCCCGGATTTTTTCCGTTAAAATATTTGATTTGTTATCTCCTTTTGATACGATGGCAAATTTCATTCTCTCTCCATCCTTTATGATCCTAAATTAGTTTCATTGGATTTATCATTGCGTTCCAAAAACACAAGCTGAGCTTCTTGAATTTCCCCTTTGATTTGAGACATTTCTTCATCTAGTCTATTTGCAGCTTCTGCAGCCCTTTGCAACCTTTGACGGATATCTTCGGGAATTTGTCCCTGATACTTATAGTTCATAGAGTGTTCGATTGTAGCCCAAAAATTCATAGCCAGTGTGCGGACTTGAACTTCTACAAGAATCTTTTTTTCCCCATCTAGTACTTGAACAGGGTATTCGATAACGATATGATACGACCGATATCCACTTGGCTTCTTATGTGTGATATAGTCTCGTTCTTCAACAATAGTAAAATCATTGCGTTGACGTAACAAGTTAATCACTGTGGTAATATCGTCGGTGAACTGACACATGATCCTAAGTCCCGCTAAATCTTGAATTTCCGTTTCTAGATGTTGATCGGGAATGTTTTTTTGATAAGCTTTGTTCACGATTGACTTAATGGGTTTCACTCTTCCCGTAACGAACTCAATCGGACAATGCTGATTTGACTTTTCAAATTGCTCCCGCATACCTCTAAATTTTATTTTAAGCTCATCAACTGCTTGCTTGTACGGAATTAATAGCGCTTCCCAGTCCATGTTCATTGGGCTTTTTCCTCAGTTCCAAAAATCTTGATCACTTCGTCTTCCATCTGTTGACCATAGTTAGCATTTCCTTGTATATTGTCTGTCAAAAAGTCCATTTCTCTAGAGAAAGCAGTAAGTTCAAGCTCTTCTCTCTTTTCATTTTGAACAACGAAAACCGCATCTTTTTGGAGTGCACTCTTCACTTCGTTCCAATGATTATTATCAATTGAGATATAAATGAATCCTTCTTCATCCTCAAGAACATAGATGAATGCTAACCCATCAGAATCTACTAGCATTCTTTCACTGTCTTTCCAGTCAGAAATTCCTTTGTTTGATTCATTTTGAATAAGCAAAATCAGCTTATTTTCATTCCATGCAGTTGACTGCACATTCAATCGTCGTGGCATCATGTTAACAACCTCCTGTTTCTTCTTGTTTAGTGTAACACAAAATAGCAGTTTAATAAGAAATTGAGATGCAGTAATCGCTATGAGATAATAAGTTAACTTAAGTATAGCTATAGGGGGATAAACCAAGTGTCTCAAGAAATTGAAATTGAGTTTAAGAATTTGCTAACACAGCTTGAATTCTTAAAACTTATCGATGAGTTTGATGTTCAGCAAGAAGATTTTCATAAACAGACCAACTATTATTTTGATACCCAATACTTTGAACTTAAAAAGCAGAAAAGTGCTTTACGAGTTCGAACAAAAAATAATGAAAACACGCTAACGCTTAAACAAAAATTAGACAAACATATTCTTGAAACCCACCAAAATGTTTCTAAGCATATTTTTGAAGAATTATTAAAAGGAGAACCGCTGCCCTCAGGAGAAGTCTCTGATCAAATTAGTAAAATGAATATCGATGCAAAGAAAATTACATATTTAGGAGAGCTCACTACATTTCGTGTTGAGTTTCCGTATAAAGATGGCCTTCTTGTTTTAGATGAAAATCATTATTTAGGTAAAATCGACTATGAAATAGAATACGAATCTGCCGATTATACTAGTGGACTAAATACTTTTAATGAATTGCTTTCTATTAAACAGATTCCTGTTAGAGATACAGAAAGCAAAATTGCTCGATTCTTTAATGAGAGCCGTAGAAATAAGTAAAACGTTAATCCATTTAGGAGGATATCTCTTGAATATTCAGTCATATAAGGCACTTATGGAAATTCAAGCACTTCAGCAGTTGAATGTAAATGCTTCGTCTTCTTCTTTCTCTAGTTTGCAAAATACATCAGCAAGTCCTTTTGCAGCATTGTTGCAAGAAGCCTATTCACATGTTGGAGGCACAAGTGATCTGGAAACTAATGTTAAGCCCAACTTTGGACAAACGCTTCAACCTTTCACTGCGTATACAAGTACACCTTACTCATTACCAGTACCACCAGCATTACCGACTTCAAGTGAAAAGTTAAGCATACCTTCTAAAAACCTAGATGAGCTGATTGAAAACACAGCTAAGAAATTTGAAGTGGATCCTAACCTTATTCGTTCAGTCATTAAACACGAATCTAATTTTAAAACAACTGCAGAAAGCCATGCAGGTGCTCAAGGGCTGATGCAACTGATGCCTGCAACGGCAAGGTCGTTAGGAGTTACTAACCCATTCGACCCTATACAAAACGTGGAAGCCGGAACAAAGTATTTAAAGATGATGCTTGATAAATATGATGGCAATCAGAAACTTGCACTTGCCGCTTATAATGCTGGTCCTGGAAACGTAGCAAAATATAAAGGTATTCCCCCTTTTAAAGAAACGATTTCTTACGTTAATAAAATTATGAATACGTATCAATCACTCGTATAACCCTCAAATTCTGAGGGTTTTTTTATTGGGTTCGATACTCCATTTTATAGCGGCATTACGGAGATTTACAAACTTACGAACATCCTTCTCTATTCATATTGTTTGCTTACTATTCATGAACCTTGCTACAATAAAATTACAAATTGACGCAAGGAGCTTTTGGACCATGTTTGACGAATCAAAAACACCATATGATCTGTTAGGAGAAAAGGAAGGTATTGAAAAACTTGTTACTACTTTTTACAATCTAGTCAGTCAAGATTCATTGCTTTCTCCACTTTTTCCTGACGACTTAACAGAGACTGCCTATAAACAAACTCAATTTTTAAGCCAGTTTTTTGGCGGGCCGCCACTATATACTGAGGAACATGGACATCCTATGCTTAGAGCGCGTCACATGCCTTTTCCCATAACAAATGTGCACGCAAAAGCATGGATAACCTGTATGGAAAAAGCGATGACGATTCAAAAAATAGAACCTGAATTGCAAAACATACTGTTAAGCCGATTAAAAATGACTGCTTTTCATATGGTTAATACGGAGGATTCAGAAAGGGGCGAGAATGCTGACACTGTATAATTCCAATTCCTTTTATGACGAACAAGAGAACAACAAAAACCATGCCTGTCAAAAGCCATTGGAAATCTATTCTGTCATCGATCCGCTATGCCCAGAATGCTGGTCATTAGAGCCTGTTATTAAAAAATTACAAGTCCAATACGGCCACTATTTCACATTACGCCATTTTGTTAGTGGCAGCCTGGAATCACTCAATACGTACGTTCCTCGAAAAAAGGGGATTAATACCGCTGAACAAATTGCTGAGAAGTGGGAAAAAACAGCTTCCCTTTCTGGTATGAGCTGTGATGGAGATGTATGGTTGGAAAACCCCATTTCTGCCCCTCATAAAGCAACGCTAGCTATCAAAGCTGCTGAGTTACAAGGAAAGCAGCAAGGAATGAAGTTCTTAAGAAAGCTCAGAGAAAACTTATTCTTAAACAAACAAAACATTGGAAACGATGACGTATTATTAGATATAGCTCGCTCTGTTAACTTAGACGAAGATGAATTTTTAAGTGATCTTTCATCTGAAGCTACGATTAAAGCTCTTCGCTGTGATTTAAAATTTTCACAAGAAATGGATGTTACTCAAATCCCAACACTCATTGTTTTTAATGACAAAACAGATGATGATGGAATTAAAATATCTGGCTGTTATTCCTATGATGTTTATGTGCAGATCCTTAAAGAAATGACTGAGGTTCCATTGGAGCCTTCACCGCTTCCTGAATTAGAAGACTTTCTTTCTTCTTACTCATTTGTAGCTACAAAAGAGGTTTCAGTTGTATATCAGATTAGTTGTGAAGAAGCAGAAAAGAGATTAAAACGTCTCGTACTGCAGCAAAAAGTTGAACGAGTCCCTGTAAAGTACGGAACATTTTGGAGATACCTCCCCAACCGCTGATCATGTTCAGCGGTTTTTTTATTTGAGTTACTCTTGCTTGTCGAGACTGAACGAGCCACTTCCTCATTTCAAACTGATCGCTCGATCCATATAGGAGTCGGCAACCTTGCGCTTTAATCAACTTGCATAGGAAGAGAATTGAAAAATACCTAGAGGAAAGCAACAGTTTGTGGAGAAGAGCCTTTAATATCCGGACACGCTTTGCATATACTTCCCCTACATGAATAAACATGTACAAAGGGAGGGAGAATTTTATGTATTTGATTATGATTTTGGTGAGTTTACTTTCACTTGCAGGGAGTTTTTATTTCTTTGTGCTCTCTCTGTTAAACATGGCACCAAAAATTTTAGCGATTCCGGGACTCTTTATCGCCGTACTTTTAACAACACTGTGTTATAACTACCGATCAAAACTAAGAAGAATAGGCTAGAACAAACATAACAAAATCCTGCCCAGAGTTCTGGACAGGATTTTTTGTGTTTACTTCTCAAAAAGCAGTTCTTCCATCTCATCAAGAATGGATTCAAAAACTTTAAGAGCATTTTCAATTGGTTCTGGTGTAGTCATATCCACACCAGCTTTTTTCAATACTTCGATCGGATAATCAGAGCTTCCTGCTTTTAAGAAATCTAGGTAACGATCAACAGCTGGTTTTCCTTCATCTAGTATCTGTTTAGACAAGGAAGCTGCCGCGCTAAATCCAGTTGCGTATTGATAAACATAGAAATTGTAATAGAAATGAGGAATTCTAGCCCACTCTAGACCAATCTCTTTATCAATCACTAGATCATCACCGAAATATTTAACATTTAGATCGTAATAGATTTTCGTTAATAGTTCTGGCGTTAGCGGCTCACCATTCGCTGCACGAACATGAATCTCTTGTTCGAATTCTGCAAACATCGTCTGACGGAAAACAGTACCTCTAAAGCCTTCTAAATGGTGGTTCAACAAGTACAACTTTTCTTTTTTATCAGATGTTTTCTCTAACATATAATGATTCAACAAAGCTTCATTACAAGTAGACGCAACCTCTGCAACAAAGATTGAGTAATCCGCATAAGGATAAGGTTGATTCTCACGTGTGTAGTAACTATGAACAGAATGTCCGATCTCATGCGTGAGTGTGAACAAGTTGTTTACGTTATCTTGCCAGTTCATTAGGATATAAGGCATTGTTCCATAAGCACCAGATGAATAGGCACCACTTCGTTTACCTGCGTTCTCATGTACATCGATCCAACGCTTCTCATAGCCCTCTTTTACGATCTCTTTATACTCATCACCCATCGGATCTAAACTGTCTAATACAAGCTGCTGAGCCTCTTTAAAGCTCACTTCCATCTTTGCATCTTTTACAAGTGGCGTATAAAGATCATACATATGAAGTTCATCAAGTCCAAGCGCTTTTTTACGCAAACGAACATAACGATGCAATAATCCAAGGTTATCATTTACTGTCTTTACTAAATTATCATAAACTGCTTCAGGGATGTTATTGTTGTTCAATGCTGCTTCACGAGCTGAACTAAACTTTCTAGTTTTTGCAAAGAAATTATCTCGCTTTACCGTTCCTGCAAGAGTGCTTGCAAATGTATTTTTGTAAGAATCATATGTGCCATATACAGCTTTGAAAGCATCTTCTCTTACTCTACGATCTGAGCTTTCTAAAAAGCGGATATAACGTCCATGTGTTACTTCGATTTCTTCCCCGTTCTCGTCTTGAATGACCGGGAATTTAAGGTCAGCGTTATTCAGCATACCGAATGTATTGCTTGAAGTATTAGCTACTTCTCTAACATCTGCTAAGAGTGCTTCTTCTTCTTTCGAAAGTACGTGAGGACGCTGACGATTAATCTCATCTAACGCTTGTTTATATAACTTCAATGGTTCGTGACTTTGTAAGAATTGAACCAACGCGTCCTCAGATAGAGATAGAATTTCTGGTACTGCAAATGAGACTGTACTGCTTACTTGAGTTGCTAAGTTCGAAGCACGGTCATTCAAACCTTGGTACATGGAGTTCGTTGTATCTTGATCGTATCTCATATGAGCATATGTATAAAGTTTACCAAGCTTTTTCGTTACTTCGTCTTGTTTTTGAAGATATGAAAAAAGGGTTTCCGCCGATTCTCCAAGTTTTCCTTGAAAAGATTTTAGTTCAGGCAACAGGTTTTTCGTTTCATTGAATTCTTTTTCCCATACATCATCTGACGCATATATTGCTTCTAAATCCCACGTATCTGAAACAGGGACTTCATTACGTTTTGGCAATGATTTCGTTTTAGTTTGAGACATACATACACCTCCAAGTAAATTAAAGAGAATAGTAGGAATACTTTCTCCTTATGTATATCTACATATTACCAGAAAATGCTTAAGCAAAGTCAAAAATTACGACTTTTCACTGAAAATTTCGTCTAGTTTAAACGCCTCATCCAAAGTTTTAGGATAATGAACACGCTGCAGCTTTCTAAATGTTCCTTCTGACACTTTTTCTATGAGCAGATGGTCGACTAAAAAATCTAAGTAGCCATGGATGGCATCTTTCCAAGATTCATTAAGATAAGGAAAATCTCTATTTTGCAGAATTCGTTTATGCAGCAATCTTTGAAATTCCAAGTGTATAAAGTTTAAGGAGAATAGTGAAGGCGGCAACTGTTCAATCAAGAACAGCATATACGTTTGCCACAAGTAAGATGATGTTTCGATGTGATAGTAATCTTTTGAAGGGATACCCGCAATAGAGGGAAACAAAGTTAAGGAACGGTGATTAAAATATAAAACTTTTTTAAAATACATAACACCAGGAGAATTATTCTTAAAAGCCGTCATTCTCCATGTCTTTTTTTGTTTATTCCATAAAGCGTTATAATTTAAGTTATCCTGTTTTAAATTCGTAAATGTTTTTGATAAACATTGTATATCCGTGAAATTTTTCGTTGAGAACGCATGTGCATGAGCAGCAGCTTTTGTTTGTGAAAGAGGAATTATATTTCTAAGCAGCAGAAATTGTTCTTTAAGGGGACAATAGTAATTGAGATATAAGTGGCCATTGTCATCCTTTTTTGCTGCGGATAGATCAGAGCTTTGAATATAGAATAAATTTGGTCCTTTTTGCTTTATACGTTTCATACCAAAAATCCAGTCGGATTCCATATTTAGAGACTCAAATCCTGCTATTCTTTTTCTCAGATCATTGCCTGTGACTGTTGCACATTGAAACTCAATAGCATGCTGATATTTTTCGAGAAACAAATCTGGACGCTGATGAATATCCCGTAAATAATATTCAAGAATTGGTTCTTCATCTACATTAATAAGCCATTTATATAATCCTTTTTTTCCTAGCAGATGATAATCGGTTTCTCCTTCATGATATCCGTTACATTCTCTAAAAGAATGATGAGCAAAATGCCATGTCTTTTTGGTTCCACATTTCGGTATGACTTTATTTTGACAGACTGGACAGCGTAAATTTCCAGACTTATTTTTTTGATACCATTCTTCCTTCGTCGTTTCTCCAACCATATCAACATACTGATCATTAAAAAGAGCGACTAACAATCCGTCTCACCTCCACAATCATCATGATGAACGAAGATTGTAGAAACTTCACATCTTCATTTTCTCTAATCGGTTATGAATCTCTATCATTTTTGTTCAAAACTTCCTATTAAAAAAACAAAAACCGATTTCAAAATAGCTGAAATCGGTGATCTCTTATAATTTAAAATATTGTTGTACGTGATCTAATGCCTCTTCTGCAACAATCGTCTTTCCATACTCTTGTATGCGGTAAACAGATAGATCAGAGTCGTTACCGTATTCCAATAGTTGCGCTAATAAATCGTCTTGTTCGCGATCTGAAGTTTCTACATTAAATGTCACATACAAATAATATTTACCCTCGAAATGAAACAGCGAATTCTCAAAAGACGAAGAATCAATGGTATGACTTAAAGAGATAACATCTTCAAAATCTCCAAAAGAAATGAGGAAGGATAAATAGTCTTCTTCTGTTTCTTCTAATTCATCAAAGTCTTCTTCCGCTTGAAACTGTTGATCCAATATTTGTTCAATATTTTGATCAACCGGTAAATCCAATTTATCATCGCCTATAGGAAGCTCAATTTTTTTACCGTCTTTGGACATTTGAGCACGAGTTACAATAATTTCGAGACCTTTATCCAGAGCCTGAACTTGAATCCACAGTGGACCTTCTAATGGAAACTGCTCTTGCTGATGTGCTTCGTCCATCATTTCCCAAAAGAGTTCTTCTCCTCTTTCGCGATCAGACCATATTTCTTCACGATCGAAACCGCGATCTTCAATATCTCTGTACGTAATGAAAAATTTAATGGTGAACTCATTCACTCTTTCAATTTCCATCCTGCTTCTCTCCCTTCTCTCCGGTTTGTTCGTGAAGGGATAAATACCCCTAGAAAAAAGCAAATCTTATTTCCAAATGTTCTCCGTCGAAAATTACATCAATCACAATTAAACCTCTTGTACCTTATTCTATGACAAAACGGAAAATATGGAAATAAAAAAGGCCTGTATAAACTGCCCTTTTTTGAACCTGTTCACGCGATGAATCTCAAGCTCTCAACTTGACGGAGCAGGTCAAGCTGGACTATAATTCAAAGGTCTTTAAGGTTAACATATTGTACCATAACACAAGTGAAATTTCATTATTTACGGGGGGTTTACGTTTGGAAACAGAATTTCTGATATCACTGTTGCAGATCATCGCAATTGATATCCTTCTCGGCGGAGACAACGCTATAGTAATTGCCCTTGCCAGTAGAAACTTACCAGAAGCTCAAAGAAATAAAGCTATTTTCTTAGGAACTGGACTTGCTATTGTTGTTCGTGTAGTACTAACCATTGTAGCTGTTTATTTATTAAATATTCCTTTCTTATATTTAGCAGGAGGAATTTTACTTCTAATTATTGCTTATAAGCTAATCCTAGAAGAAGATGATGAGCTTGATGTCAAAGCCGGCAATAACTTATCTGACGCTGTAAAAACCATCGTTTTTGCTGATATTGCAATGGGTCTTGATAATGTACTAGCCGTTGCAGGTGCTGCACATGGGAATATCGTTTTGGTTGTAATCGGTCTGTTAGTATCTGTTCCTATTATTATATGGGGAAGTAAAATAATATTGCACTTTATGGAAAGATTCCCTGTTTTAATTTACATTGGTGCTGGAGTACTTGCCTTTACATCAGCAGGAATGATCGTAGAAGAGCGGATGATTCATTCTGTATTTGAAGGAAATGATATACTGAAATACGGCTTATACGTATTTTTAGTTGTTGGAGTAATTCTTGCAGGAATTCTGACGAATACGTTTAAAAAGAAACGTGCAAGTTAAGTAAATAGGAAGTCCTTGCTATAGCGCACGGACTTCCTTTTTTGGAACAAAACAATAAAAAACTCCCACTATAAGATAGTGGAAGTTTTTCTATTATTCATTAACAAGACGCTGTGCTTCCATAAGCTGAAATGTACGTACACGTCTTGGTAAGAAACGACGAATTTCGTCTTCGTTATATCCAACTTGCAAACGTTTTTCATCCAAGATAATAGGTCTGCGTAATAATCCAGGATGATCTGCAATCAATTGGTATAAGTCTTGCAAAGGCATGGATTCGAGATTGATGTTAAGTTCCTGGAACGTTTTAGAACGAGTAGAAATAATCTCGTCAGTACCGTCCTCTGTCATTCTCAAGATTTGTTTAACTTCTTCTATTGATAAAGGTTCTGAAAAGATATTTCTTTCTTGATAAGGAATGTCATTCTCTTTTAACCATGCTTTTGCTTTACGGCATGATGTACAGCTCGGCGAAGTAAATAGTGTGACCATAGTGGAACTCTCCTTCCCCTCTCTCTGATTTAGGTACTTTAAAAAAGTTATTAAATCATCATTAATAGTATACTACACATTTTACATTTTCGGTAGAGGTTATACAGACTTTTGTACATTTTTACGAATTTGTCATACAAATGTAATACATCTACAAATATTCTACACAACTTTTCCGTTTCAACATATATATAGACGTATTACCCAAGAATAAGTTTCATAAAACATAAAAAAAGAATAAGTTTTATGAATTAATATTTCGAATGTTTACTTAAGATGAGTTTAATACTAATCTCAGTAGAAATAGAAAAAACTTAATCATTCATATAAAAAAATGAGGGCTGTTAGAAGAAAGTTTACCTTCTTTCTAACAGCCCTATCTTATGCGATCGTTTTTTTTACTTGTGATGCTGGGCCTTTTCTAGAAATGCTTGGTTTGAATCTCTTAAGATTTTTCTTAAGCATTTCTTTCCATAGTTCTCGTTTTGTTTTTTTCTTTTTGTCCTTTTGTTTCATAACGCCTCATCCTCCTTCAAAAAGGAAAATATTATTACTCGGAAGCAGGTTTTCCTGAAACATCTGATGACTCATCATCAACGATCTCAGGTTTAGGTACTGAATTCTCTGTATCTAAAGTTAGCACTTCACTTGCAGGCTGATAGGACTTACCGTACAATTCACTATCCTTGTACGTGTGTATTTCATTATACGTCTTTTTCATGTTTTCATAAATAGTTTCTTCAGATTCTTCTGTTGGTGTCCAATAAAGGATCTCCATCTCATTTACTTCATTCGTAGCAAGTGAACGTCTTCTATATCCAATGCTAGAGGCATGTTCAAATCCTTCACGTGTGTAGAATCGCAATCTCTTTTCTGTATCCGTATCTTCATAATCGACTGGCTCAACTTCTAAAATGATTGGTTTTCCCTTTTCTTTTAACTTTTCAATAAGCTTATGACCGAGTCCTTGCCCTCTAGCATCTTTTGACACAAATAAATAATCAATAAATACAAAGTCAGCTAATTCAACATACATCAATACGTGATACTGACCTTCATCTTTGTGATAAATGTCACTCTTTTCGTCTAATAATAATTCCATATGCTCTTTAGATTTCATCTCTTCAATCGGAAAATATTGATTTAACTTCTCATACCAGTTCATTTTTTCCCCATCAGCTCCTTAAATTTTTGGTGATATTATATAGTTTTCCCTCTTTCTTCCTTTGTTATCATGAGATACAATAAAGAAAGAAGTACGTGGTGAACTCGTTGCGAAAAGGAGGAGTCCTCATTTGATTTCATTCTTTACCGATTTAACGTTGCTGGCACTTTGTGTAGTTGGAATCACAGCACTCATGGGAAGCATCTCCCAATTCATTGCTGTAAAATTGTTCGGCGGTAAAAAAGTTTTTCATTTTGTGGATAAATCGAAGTCTTTTCAAGAAAACTGGAGACCTGTTAAAAGAAGATAAAATGCGAACAACCCGTGAATTTTGGGTTGTTTTTTACATTTCAAGTCCGAACTACTTTATAATATAAGGGTAGCATACATAATAGAGGTGTTCAAATGCATAAAAACCTTAGAACTTTCATCAACCAGTTAAGAGCTGAAAAAGAAATTGTAGAAATTCATACAGAAGTTGATCCTTATTTAGAAATCCCTGAAATCCATAGACGTGTGATCTCAGAAGAAGGACCAGCTCTTCTGTTTACAAATGTTAAAGGTAAGAATATTCCTGTTGTAACAAATCTTTTTGGAACAATAAAACGAGTAGACATGGCTTTTGGTCCAAAACCAGAGCAGTTAGTAAAAGAACTAGTAGGGTCGATCGATGAGTTAATGCCTCCCTCCCCTTCTGTCTTATGGAAGAAAAAAGGCATGATTAAAGATGTATTATCACTTGGCACGAAAGCAGTGAACAAAAATAAAGCTCCTTTATTAGAAACTTTTACGACAAATGTTAACATGCAAGACTTGCCTGCATTAACTGGCTGGCATTTAGATAGTAATCCGTTCGTAACTCTGCCACTCGTGTATACGGAACATCCAGATAAACATGAGCATAATCTCGGTATGTACAGAATTGAGATCAAAGAGAAAAACAAAACGGGGATTCACTGGCAGATTCATAAAGGTGGAGGCTTCCACCATTATGCCGCTGAACAAAAAAACGAGGCATTACCTGTTACACTGTTTCTAGGCGGACCTCCTTCATTAATGATTTCAGCCATCGCTCCACTTCCTGAAGCAGTTCCTGAACTTATGTTTTCTTCGATGTTAATGGGAGAGAAGTTAAGTCTTGCGCATGTTGATGGCCATCCGCATCCTTTAATTGCAGAGGCTGAGTTTGCGTTTGGAGGAGTTGTTCCACCACATGTTCGAGAACCTGAAGGACCATTCGGAGATCATTATGGCTACTATTCATGGGCACATGATTTTCCAGTATTCAATGTTGATAAGATGTGGAAGCGAAAAGATGCCATCTATCCTGCAACGGTAGTTGGAAAACCAAAACAAGAAGATTATTTTATCGGAGAATATCTGCAAAGATTGATGAGTCCATTATTCCCTGTTGTTATGAACGGTGTAAAAGATCTTTGGACGTATGCAGAAACAGGCTTTCATGCACTTGCAGGAGCTGTCGTGCGCGAATCTTATTATAAAGAAGGTTTAGCTCACGCGTTTCGTATTATGGGTGAAGGACAACTAACACTTACAAAGTTCTTGATGGTAACAAATAAGCCTGTAAACCTTCAAAATTTTGCAGAACTTGCAGAAGGGGTACTGGAGAGGTTTCTTCCTGAACGCGATCTCTTAATTATCCATGATACTTCTATGGATACTCTTGATTATACCGGCCGTAAGTTCAATACAGGTTCAAAAGCAATTATGACGGGGCTAGGAGAACCTGTGCGAGAACTAAAACGCACCTATGAAGGTGGAACTATTTCAGGCATCGGTGACGTAGGCGTATTTTGTGGTGGCTGTTTAACGGTAAGTGGACCATCGTTTGAGGAAGCACCTGACTTTGCAGAAAAACTACTTGTTAATGGTCACGATTCTTTCATAGACTGGCCATTAGTTTTCCTTGTAGATGATGCATCCATTGCTGCAACGCAGGCTGAATTCTTATGGACAACCTTTACACGGTTTGATCCAGCTTATGATGTTTATGCAAAAAGCACGATAGACAGAAATCGTATTAAATATGAAGGCACAATTATTATTGATGCGCGAATGAAGCCATTCTATCCGGATGTGGTTGAAACTCGTGAAGATATTGATAAATTAGTGACAGATCGTTGGGATGAGTACTTTAAAAAGTAATCCTCTCTATAGCTTAGCAACAAAAGAAGAAGCGATTTCGCTTCTTTTTTTGGTTGTTTTAGTTGATAAATTGTCCAAATGGTGTTATTGTATATAACAATATACATTTTTAGAGAAAGGAGAAATCATATGCGAAATATTAGCTTACTTGATCTATATAATCATCCTCATGTTCAAAAATATGTAAAGCGGTCAGGAATGGTTCATGCCATCTCAACAGCTTATCATGCATACCGTTTGTCTCAAAAATATGGTGTGAATCCTGATTTAGCGACAAAGGCTGCTTTTCTTCATGATATCGGTCACTATACATGGTACAAGAATGGTCATTGGGACTATGACATGTACAAAGAAAATGATATTCATGCGATTAAAGGTGCAGAACGCGCACATCGTATATTAGTATCTTTAGGTGAAGACCGTAAAAATGCAAAGGAAATTGCTCTTGCCATTTTACTGCACACCGATTCTTATCTCCCTGCTGGCTCGCTAAACCTTAATCCGTTGCAAAAAGTTGTTGCATTAGCTGACGAAGCAGATGAAGAACCAGGCGGAAGCCACCACTATCGTACGATTAGTGATATGAAAGCTATAACCATGATCAAAAAATTAGATGAAATGGTAGATGAATATCATGAAGAAGAAAAAGTAAAACACTCTGTTTCCTAAGAAAGGAAAAGAGTGTTTTTAACATTCTTACATATTATTTTTAGTAAGCTACAAATCCAATAGCCTTTTCACTCGAATATGTTCCGATCGTGCTTCCAAATCGAGTATAGATCACTTTTGGGAAACTAGATAATGAGAATAATTCTTCAAATTCCTTTATCACTTCATCAGTAGAAGGAAAACTATGAATGAGGTAAAGTGTTTTCTCAGGATTTTCTGCTTTCCATTCAGAAATATATTCTTTCATTTTCGAAAGACCCTTCTTACTTCCTCTAAACTTCCCAATGGTTTCAACAACGCCATCAATGATTGAAATCATCGGTTTAATATTTAACATTCCTGCGATAGCACCTTGAACAGCAGATATTCTTCCACCTTTTTTCAAGTTTTCTAACGTTTCAAGCAGTACATACGCTTTAATGCCCGACTTCGTCTTCTCTAAGTTACTAACGATTTCAGTTAAAGCTTTTCCTTCACGTGCTAATTCAATCGCTTCATTTAGTAAAATTTGTACACCGCCTGAAGCGATACCGGAATCTAGAATGATCACTTTTTCTTGTTCTTCTTCAGTTAACATGCTCTTTCCGATCGTAGCACTTTGAACCGTTCCACTTAAGTTAGATGAGATGCCGATGTATAGGACATCATGCCCTTTATCTACTTCTTTTTGAAAGGCTTCATAAAAAGATTGTGGAGAGGGCTGACTTGTTTTAGGAAGTTCTGGTTCCATACTCATACGTTTATAAAATTCATCTTCAGTAATGTTCACGCCATCTAAATAATGGTCTTCTCCAAATTGTACATTCAAAGGTACAACGGTTAACGAATAATCCAGTTTCTCAAGATCTATTTTAAGGTCACTTGCGCTATCTACTATAAAACTAAGGTTCATATTGTTCTACCCCATTTCTGCTTCTCGATCAATTATTAGGGATGTATAAAGAATTGTATACGCTTTACACACTTCTATTAGTTTAACATAAAAACGACCTCCTGTATTATAGGAGATCGTTTTAAATGTGTTAATTCTGTTGCTTTACAGCTTCTTCATCATAAAGGTGACATGCTACCCAATGACCTTCTCTAGCTTCTTGCCATTTAGGTTTAACTGCTGCACACACATCCATTGCATGTGGGCAACGAGTACGGAAACGGCAGCCACTTGGAGGATTGATCGGACTCGGAACATCTCCCTCTAAGATGATACGTTCACGGCTTCTTTCAAGTTCAGGATCCGGAACTGGAATCGCTGATAAAAGAGCTTGTGTATACGGGTGAAGCGGCTCTTCATAAAGCTCATCACTTGTTGTAAGCTCTACGATATTACCTAGGTACATTACACCTACACGATCAGAAATATGTTTAACCATAGATAGATCATGGGCAATAAATAGGTAAGTAAGTCCACGTTCTTTTTGCAGTTCCATCATCAAGTTAACAACTTGCGCTTGAATGGATACGTCTAGAGCTGAAATCGGCTCATCGGCAATAATAAAGTCCGGATCTACGGCTAGTGCACGAGCAATACCGATACGTTGACGCTGTCCACCTGAGAATTCATGCGGGTAGCGGTTTGCGTGTTCTTTATTTAATCCTACTGTTTCAAGTAGTTCATAAACTCGATTTTCACGGTCTTTCTTTGTTTTCGCCAATCCGTGGATATCGATACCTTCAGCAATAATATCCTTAACGGTCATACGCGGATTAAGAGAAGCGTATGGATCTTGGAAGATCATTTGCATTTTGCGGTTAAATTTCTTTAACTCAGAACGAGACTTTTTATCATGAACATCATCGCCTTCGTAAAAAACTTCACCATCAGTAGCATCATATAGACGAATAATTGTACGTCCAGTTGTAGATTTACCACAACCTGACTCACCTACAAGTCCAAGTGTTTCTCCTTTATAAATATCAAAGGAAACATCATCTACAGCTTTTAGTACGCCCTTTTTTCCAGCTGGGAAATACTTTTTAAGATTTTTTACTTCTAATAATTTTTCTCTTTCTACTACTGCCATTATCGAGCACCCCCAACTAATGCCTCTTCCGGCGGTTCAACTTTTGGCGCTCGCTCATCTAATAACCAGCAAGCTGCTTTGTGAGAAGAAGATACATCTGTAGCTTCAGGCATATTCTCCAAACAAACTTCCATTGCATATGGACAACGCGCTGCAAACGGACATCCCTTTGGAGGATTCATTAGATCAGGCGGTGTTCCTGGAATCGCTAAAAGTTCTTTTGATTCTGCATTTATCTTCGGCATTGAAGCCAATAATCCCCAAGTGTACGGGTGTTTCGGCTTATAAAAGATTTCATCAACTGTTCCAGTCTCAACGATCATACCACCGTACATTACAGCTACACGTTGAGCTAAGTTAGCTACAACTCCAAGATCATGTGTGATCAAGATAATCGCTGTACCTGTTTTATCTTGTAGATCACGCATCAAGTCAAGAATCTGTGCTTGGATAGTAACATCTAGCGCTGTTGTAGGTTCATCAGCGATTAATACTTTTGGGTTACAAGATAGTGCAATTGCGATAACTACACGCTGACGCATTCCACCTGAAAATTGATGAGGATATTCATCCACACGAAGCTCAGGATTAGGAATACCAACAAGTTTTAGTAAGTTGATAGAACGTTCTTTTGCTTCACTCTTGCTCATGTTTTGGTGCTTACGTAGACCTTCCATAATCTGTTTACCGATTGTCATCGTCGGGTTAAGAGATGTCATAGGATCTTGGAAGATCATCGAGATTTCAGCACCACGAATTTTTTCCATCTCACGTTCTGATGCTTTTGCAAGGTCTTTCCCTTGAAACTTAATCGACCCTTGCTTGATCGAACCAATTTTATTTGGTAACAGTCTCATGATTGATTTAGATGTTACTGATTTACCTGAACCAGATTCACCAACGATAGCAAGTGATTCACCTTTATCTAATGTAAAGCTAACGCCACGAACGGCCTTAACTTCTCCCCCATACGTCTGGAAGGAGACATGTATGTTTTCTAACTCTAATAGTTTTTCCATTTATATAATCCCCTTCCTATCTTCTCATCTTAGGATCAAGCGCGTCACGAAGACCATCACCAAGAAGGTTAAAGCTGATCATCAGTATACATAATACTGAAGCAGGATAGATTGCTAAGTGAGGATAGATTCTAATGGATCTAAACCCATCCGCAATCAACGATCCTAGGGAAGCGATCGGCGGCTGAATTCCTAAACCGATAAAGCTTAAGAACGATTCAAAGAATATTGCCCCAGGAATAGTGAACGTACTTGTAACGATAATTGCACCTAGTGTGTTTGGTAATAGATGCTTAGAAATTAATCTACCATTAGTTGATCCGAGTGTTCTGGATGCTAAAACAAACTCACGATTCTTTAATGATATGATCTGTGCCCGTACGATACGTGACATACCTATCCAACCTGTAATTACTAATGCGAGTGTTATAGAGAGTATCCCTGGGTCTAGTATGATGATGAACAAGATGATTACCACCAAGTTAGGAATACCATATAAAATTTCTACGATACGCTGCATGATGTCATCTGTTCTTCCACCGTAAAATGCAGAAACCCCACCATAAACAACTCCGATAATTAATTCAATTGCTGATGCTAAAAATGCAATGTATAAAGAAATCTGCGTCCCTTTCCAAACCCTAGTCCACTGATCTCGTCCTAAGCTATCTGTACCGAACCAGAAGTAGTCATCTTTCGGAACATTCTTCATTTCATATTGATTCACATCTCTAATGTCTACACCATTTACTCCAAGAAACTCAATTTTTTCAAGCCCAGGAATTTTGGGTGGTAAGTTAGATCTCATTAGTTCTTGATCATCTATTCCATACTTTGTAAATGTAGGTGCAATCAATGAAAACACTATGATGAACACGATAGCGAAAAGGCCTAACATTGCACCTTTGTTTTGTTTAAGACGTCTAAAGGCATCTTGCCAAAAGCTTAAGCTTGGTTTAGAAATTTCTTCTGCTTTGTCTGAATTAAGATTCGCTGGGCGGAATAAATCTGGTGTTAGTTTGCGTTCTGACATACTCATTATGATTTACCTCCTGCTACACGAATACGTGGATCAATGATGCCGTATAAGATATCTACAATTAAAATAATGGAAACGATTAAGAAACTATAAAAAATAGTAGTACCCATAATTACTGGGTAATCATTTACCGTGATAGCTTTAACAAACTGTTCTCCAATACCAGGTATCGCAAAAATATTTTCAATTACTAAAGATCCTGTAATTAGACCGATTGCCATTGGCCCGAGAATTGTTACGATAGGTATTAAACTATTTCTTACTGAGTGTTTAAATATTACAGCGGATTTGCTTACTCCTTTTGAACGTGCCATAAGGATGTAATCTGTTCCTAGTATCTCTAGCATTTCAGTACGCATGAAACGAGCTACTGTAGCAATAACTCCAACGGATAAAGAGAATGCTGGCATGATGTGGTATTCCGGACCGTTCCAGAATGCAACTGGAAGCCATCCAAGTTTAACACCTACGTAGTATTGCAAAAGCCCTGCAAATACAAACGATGGTATTGCTATTCCGAATACAGCTATAACCATAGCCCCGTAATCCAAGAATGTATTATGCCTTAACGCAGCCAAAATACCCAGCAACAGTCCGACAATAGTCCCGAACAATAACGCTTCAAAACCAACAGTAGCTGATGGTCCCATACCATTGACAATCAATGAATTGACGGTACGTCCATCAAACTGAAACGTATATCCTAAATCACCCTGTGCCAATTTCGTAATATAGTTGATGTACTGAACAGGCACCGGGTCATTTAACCCGTATTTTTCATTTAATGCGTACCTTTGAGTTTCCGTTAACTTATCTTGATTGTTAAATGGAGAACCCGGTAACAGCTTCATTAAAAAGAATGTAATCGTTGCAATGATCAGCAAAGTTAAAAGCATATATAGAATTCGCTGTGTAATATAGCGCAACATTACAAACACCTCCCCCAAATGTTTCAAGCCTTAATATTTTGAAATCTTTCTGTAATATCTATCTTAAGGGACAAAATATTTTATATCAATAGAAAATATTCTTTTTTCGACATTTTCTGATTTCTTTTTACATTATAAAAATTCCCAACTGCCCTTTTCATGGCAAAAAAGAGAGTACATGTCAGGAACACATGTACTCTCCTGAGAAAAACTATTTACTATTTTTCAATAGTACAATTATTACTGTTTACCATCGATATAGATCCACTTGTAAGAAACATCTGCACCAAATAAGTGGTTAACTACACCTTTTACATAAGGTTTACGAAGTCCAGTTACACCTCTTTGGTAAATTGGAGAGATTGCTTGATCTTCAAAAAGTACTTTTTCTGCTTCAAGCATCATATCCCAACGCTTGTTAACGTCAGTTTCTTTCTTCGCGTTATTAACTAGCTCGTCATACTTAGGGTTAGAATATTCCATTTGGTTATGAGCTCCACCAGTTACGAACATGTCGATGAAAGTCATTGGATCTTGATAGTCAGGACCCCAACCAGCATAAGAAATGTCATACTCACCTTTAGACTCTAGCTCAAGTTTTTGCTTGAACGGTTGAGCTTTAATAGAAACTTTCAAACCAGGTAGGTTCTTTTCTAATTGGTTCTTAATGTATTCTCCGTCTTTCTTAGCACCATCAGAATCATAGTTCAAGAACTCAATAGCAACTTCTTTCTTACCAATTTCTTTAAGTCCTTTTTCCCAAAGCTTTTTCGCTTCTTCAGGATCAAATTTACCAAAGTCTCCGTTCGTTTTACGGAAATCTTCGTTACCTTCAGGGCTGAACGTGAACTCACCAGGTACTAAGTAGTAAGCTGGAGTAGATCCGTTGTTAAGTAATACATCAACTAGAGCTTTTTTATCGTAAGCCATATCAATTGCCTTACGGATATTTACGTTTTTAAGTTCTTCTCTTTTTTGGTTGATACGTAGGAAGAACACAGTTGCTTCACCACGAGTGTAAAGATCTTCGTTACCTTGGAACTGATCAACAAACTCAGAGTTTAATCCAACCGTATCGACTTGACCTGTTTCATATAAGTTAACACCTGTAGCTACGTCTTTAACGATTTTTACGTTAACTTCGTCAAGCTTCACAGTGTCTTTGTCCCAATATTGATCGTTCTTCTTCATTTGCCATCCTTCGTTATGCTTCCACTCAGAAAGAACGAAAGGACCATTGTAGATCATTGTGTTAGCTTCAAGGGAGAACTTATCACCTTGAGATTTAACATATTCTTCTTTTTGCGGGTAGAACGTTGCAAATCCAGTTAGTCCTAGGAAATAAGGAGCTGGAGCTTCAAGAGTTACTTCAAGAGTCGTTTCATCAACTGCTTTAACACCTAACTCTTCTACTTTACCGTATAATGGGTCACCATCAGTTTGGATCGCGTTTGCGTTCTTAACAGGTCCCATGATGTAAGCATACTCAGAAAGAGTATCTGGGTGTAATGCTTTTTGCCAAGCGTAAACGAAATCTTTCGCTACTACTTGAGAACCATCGCTCCATTTAGCGTCTGGATTTAATTTGAACGTGTAAACTGTGCCATCTTCGTTTACTTTGTGACTTTCAGCAACACCTTCAGTTGGTTGATTGTCTTTATCAAGACGATATAATCCTTCGAACACGTTGTTCATTACTTCAAATGAAACTGCATCTGTTGCTTGTGAAGAATCCATTGATGGAATCTCCGTTGAATCAACAAGATTAAGTACTTGTGGCTCATTTGGCTTTTCAGTTGCTTTCTCGCCTTCGCCGCCTTTAGAATCGCTTGCCTTGTCTTTGTCTCCGCCACTACATGCAGCTAAGAACATGCTTAGTACAAGTACTAATGTAAGAAGCAATGACCATTTTGACTTCTTCATGAGTCGACCTCCCCTTTTTATCCTGTTAAATTGTTAGCAGATAAAAGCATCAAGAATTATCAGACATTTTCATCTACAAGTTCGATTATACAAGTTTTCAAACAATTGTGCATTTATTTTTTTTAAGAGTTTTACAAAAAGCCCATTATATTTACTTTTCCTTAACAAAAAATAGGTATATATACCTATTACTAAATAGGGTTTATTTTCTGATAATTCTACAAATTTTACCAAAATTATGTGTAAACTAGCATGAATATTACATTCTCGATTTTTTGTGAGGATAAGACATGCTTCACTTTGTAAGATAATTCGTCATTTTTATATTTCATTTGTTACAATGGGAGTAAAGTCTGACGGTATAATTCAAAAAATATGGTACATTTCTTTATGTTTATGGTGTAATTCTTACTAGATGGAGGCTTCTACAGATGAACATACTTTTTAAGAGAATCCTGATCATATCAGCGTTCCCTGTCGTGATAGCATTTGGTGTTAGTTTAATATCTTCCGGACCTTTTACCCTTGAAAAATACGTAAATACTTTATTTTATTTTTCATTATCGATTGCGCTTATTGGCATTGCTTTATACGTAGCAAAAGGTGGATTCTTTGATTTTATAACGTACAGCTTTAAAAAAGTGGCTCGATCATTATCAAGACATCCAGAGATCGATGATGTGGTTTCATTTAAGACAAACTTTCAAGTATCAGAGCGAATAAATGTCTCATATATGAAGTCGTTTTTATACAGTGGCCTTCTTTTAACTTTCATCACGATTGCCGTTGCATATCTTCTATAATTTGTGTATACTACAAAAAATAAATGTTATATGCGATGAGAAAGAAGAGTACATGATGTGAAGCTCTCAGAGAGCCTGTGGTTGGTGAGAACAGGTAGTGAATCATAATGGAATGGGCTTTTGAGCATTCTGACCGAACCTTACTAGTAGGCTCAGGCGTGTAGATGTCCGCACGATATAATGGACAGCGTATCGGTACTTTACCTGTACGTGTCAAAGTGATTTTCAGTATGTATGAAAATTATAAGGGTGGCACCGCGGTCCATTCGTCCCTTGCATGAGGCGACGAGTGGGCCTTTTTATATTGATTTTTAAAAACAAAGGAGAGATGAATCATGTCTGTAATCTTCTCAGGCATTCAGCCGAGCGGAAATTTAACGATCGGTAACTACATTGGAGCGATGAGGCATTTTGTTGAACTTCAAAATGAACATGAATGTTATTTCTGCGTTGTTAATCAGCACGCCATTACGGTGGCACAAGATCCTGTTGAATTGAAAAAAAACAGCAGAAATTTAGCTGCTTTGTATTTAGCAGCAGGAATCGATCCTGAAAAATCGACAATTTTCATTCAATCTGAAGTTCCAGCTCACACGAAAATGGGATGGATGATGCAATGTGTTACGTATATTGGTGAATTAGAGCGCATGACACAGTTCAAAGATAAATCAACTGGAAAAGAAGCTGTATCTGCTGGGTTACTAACCTATCCACCTCTTATGGCAGCAGATATCCTTCTCTATAACACGAGTATCGTTCCAGTTGGAGATGATCAAAAGCAGCATCTTGAGTTAACTCGAGATATCGCTGAACGCTTTAATAAGAAGTATCGTGAAGTCTTTGTGGTTCCAGAGCCTCGTATTGCTTCGGAAGGTGCAAGAATCATGTCACTTGTGGATCCTGAGAAAAAGATGAGCAAGTCTGATCCTAATCAAAATTCATTTATCTCTATGCTTGATGACGAATCTTTAATCTTAAAGAAAATTAAGCGTGCTACTACTGACTCAGAAGGTGTAGTTGCTTATGACAAAGAAAATAAGCCAGGCATTTCAAACCTATTAACGATCTATTCACAGTTATCAGGAGAAAGCATCAAATCGCTCGTAGAAAAGTATGAGGGCAAAGGGTATGGTGACTTTAAACAAGGTGTGGCAGAAGCTGTCATTAACGCTCTTAAACCTATCCAAGAACGTTATAAAGAATATTTAGCATCGACTGAATTAGATGACATTCTTGATTCTGGTGCAGAAAAAGCAAATCGTGTGGCGAATAAAACGTTGAACAAAGCGGAGCGAGCAATGGGATTAGCTCGTAAACGTGTTTAATTTTATCGATTTTTCGAACTCTATAAAAAATTGAACACACAAAAAAACCAGCAGAACTGATTCTTTGATCAACTGCTGGTTTTTCTTATTTTAGAAACGATACCTAGTTCACTTGTGTACCGTTCTCAAGCTCCCAGATCTTTTCAAAATACGGTTGTCCTTTTACTAGCCTCTCACACATATCCACATGTTGTTTGGACCATCCGCTTTTTAATTCACAGTATAAAGCATCCCATGCTTCGTCAAAATCCATCCTTTGAATTCTACCGTATTGCTCTGGCATCCACTCTGTACACCAATATCTCATCTCAGCGACATTTTTTGTTGAATGAAGCTGATCTAAAGCCATGAATAAGAGTTGCTTCAACTGTCTCTCTTTACGAGTTAAGCCTCGCATGCTGTCTGGATTCGGAGATAGGATGTGATATTCCTTACTTAACTGCTTCTCACTGAACGTATAGACGTTTGTCTCCGTCTGCTCTGCCATCTCAAATACTAGCTGTTCTTGTCTTGGTATGAGTCTGCTCTTACGGATTGGTATTCTATAACCCATCGTATCTATGATGAGAGATTTCTTTTCATCCGTGATGATAAAGCAATGTTCGAGTTGCACCCTTTGGTTGTTCTTTCTAACGTAAGCTTTCTGGTGTACCTCTTCAAGCAGGGAATCCGGCAGATCATTCAAATCATTCTCGATATAATGAAAGAGTGTGGATTCTATTTTAATAATGGGTACTTGATCCAATAATTCAATATAGTCGTCTTTTCTCCATTCATGAAACTCACAAACGTTATAGCCGTTCTCTTCTCCTTCAAACCAGTTGACCCAAACATCACGTAAATATAACATCTGTACCCCTCACTTCTTTGCCGATTTGTATTTAAAATCAGTATAGTCAGAGGTTGTCCTTTTTATTCTAAATTAAGGTAATTAACTCGAAGTATGCAAAACCCCGCTTTCAAAAGAAAACGGGGTTTGACAACGAATTATTCTTCTATTTTTTTAAAGACTAATGATGCATTATGTCCACCGAAACCTAGTGAGTTACTAAGAACAGCTTTCACTTCTGCCTGTCTTGCCGTATTTGGAACATAATCAAGATCGCACTCTTCATCTGGTGTTTCATAGTTAATTGTTGGAGGAAGAATACTTTCCTGAATCGCTTTTACAGAGAAGATTGCTTCAATTCCACCTGCAGCTCCTAATAAGTGGCCGGTCATTGATTTTGTAGAGCTGACCGGAATCTTATAAGCATGCTCGTTAAACACAGCTTTAATGGCCGCTGTTTCAAACTTATCGTTGTAATCCGTACTTGTACCATGCGCGTTAATGTAAGAGATTTCTTCTGGAGCTAGACCGCTATCTTCAACAGCTTGTCTCATGGCACGTGCTCCGCCTTCACCGCCTGGAGCAGGTTGAGTGATATGATAAGCATCACCTGTAGCTCCGTACCCTACGATTTCTGCGTAAATTTTAGCTCCCCGTTTTTTCGCAAATTCGTATTCTTCTAGAACTAGAATCCCAGCTCCTTCACCGATGATAAATCCAGTTCTGTCTTTATCGAACGGACGGCTAGCTGTTTTTGGATCTGGATTCGTTGATAGTGCTCCTGCTTGGCAGAATCCTGCTAGTGCCATGTCTGTGATCGGTGCTTCTGTTCCACCTGTAACCATTACATCTGCATCTCCGCGCTGGATCACTTTGAATGCATCTCCGATTGAGTTTGCACCTGATGCACAAGCCGTTACGGTACATGAGTTCATACCTTTAGCACCAATTGTAATCGAAACTTGACCAGATGCCATATCCGGAATCATCATCGGTACGAAAAATGGACTAACGCGTCTTACACCTTTCGCTTCAAAAATACGGAATTGTTCTTCATGAGTATCCATTCCACCAATACCAGAACCAATCCATACTCCTACGCGAGGTGCAATTTCTTCCGTGATATCTAAATTCGCATCTTTAACAGCCATAATAGATGCTGCTACCGCAAACTGCGTAAAACGATCCATACGGCGTGCTTCTCTTTTATCCATAAAATCTTCCGGATTAAATTCTGTTGCTTCTGCAGCAACTTTAACCGGAAACTTTTCTTTATCTCTTCTTGTAAGTGGACCTACACCACTTTGACCTTCAACAATCTTTTTCCATGTTTCTTCTACGCTGTTTCCAAGAGGTGTTACGGCTCCTAGACCGGTTACGACTACTCTCTTTTTCATTGTAAAACCAACTCTCCTTTGTACACATTGTTGTAATTGATGATTTATCGTCCCCAACGAAGCGCAACAGCACCCCAGGTTAGTCCTCCACCAAATCCAACAAGTACGATTGTATGATCTTCTTTTATTCTACCATCTTTCAGGGCTTCTTTTAATGCCATTGGTATTGAAGCAGATGATGTATTACCAAACTTGTCAATCGTCATGACCATTTTTTCTTTCGGAAGCTCTAAACGTTCTCGTGAAGCTTCCATGATTCTTATATTCGCTTGATGCGGAATTAAGAAATCAACGTCTTCTTTCGTCAAACCTGCTTTATGAACAACATTTAATGAAGTCTCACCCATTTGACGCACAGCAAATTTAAAAACTTCTCTGCCATTCATATGGATAAATTCGTCTTGGTACAAATGTTTTGCTCCTGTTCCGTCTGAACCAAGCTCAAATGAAAGGATGCCTCTACCTTCACTAACATTTGAAAGGATAGCCGCTCCAGCTCCGTCTCCGAAAAGCACAGCTGTATTACGATCTTTCCAATCTGTTATCTTAGATAGCTTTTCAGCACCAACGACTAGAACATTTTTATATGTTCCCGTTTCAATAAATTGCTTTCCTACCACCAAACCATAAATAAATCCTGCACAAGCTGCACTTACATCCATACCTACGGCGTTCTTCGCACCTAGTGATTCTTGTAATTGACATGCAACTGATGGAAAAGGATTATCTGGTGTCACCGTCGCAACAACGATAAGATCAATTTCTTCTGCAGAGATGCCAGCATCTTTTATCGCTTCTTCCGCTGCATATCTAGCCATATGAGACGTTTTTACCGATTCCTCCGCAATTCTACGTTCTACGATTCCTGTTCGAGTTCGAATCCACTCGTCACTTGTATCAACCATCTTTTCCAGGTCGGAGTTCGCTAGAATTTTTTCAGGGATATAACTTCCCATCCCTATGATTCCTGCATTCATAACATTACCCCTTTGGCTTTAGTTTATTTTCAATGAAAATCTTTTCCATCGCTCCTGTTTAGGTGAGCAACTTGCCACTTCAATTTATTACTTCCTAAAAGGAAAGAAATAATTGTAAAATCTTTATAATCAAATATTATGACCTGGTACTAATTTTATGATATCTCTTATATTTTGTCTAGTTAAAGTTCTTTTCTTTTCACCAATATAAGCCGTAGGGCATATCCTGTATGGAAGAAAAATGTAAGTTTAGTGAAATTGATATTAGGAGTGGTTCAACATGCATAATCCTCAAGCTAGACAGCAACCAATGTATCCTCCGCAGTTTCCTGGACGTTTTCCAATGGGCCAAAACCAGCAGCATATGCAGCAAGGGTTTCCACCACCTCAACATTTTGGCGGCCCTGGATTCAGAGGCATGCCGGCACCACCGTTTCATCAACCGATGCCTCGACCATTTCTACATTCTTTTCGAACGCAGGAAGGTTCTCTAGACTATAATAAAATTTTTGCTGTTATCGACCAATCAGTAAAAGTCGCACAACAGATCTCACCTATCTTTTCTGCGTTTAAGAAGAAGTAAAAAAAGCCAACCCGAGCTGGTTGGCTTTTCTTTGTTTACTTACCCTCTTCTTTTCCGAGTTCGTATGCATCGTTCATTACGTTCATCAAAAGCTGAAGCATCGGCTGCACATCCTCCATGCCAAGCTCAATTCCTTTTTTCTCTAAAAAAGCTTGTGCTTCTGGCAGATGTGACATAGCGATCTGCATAAATTTCATATTGCGTTCTGTATCCATCTTCTTAAGTTCCTCCCTTACATTATGTAAACGGCTTTTAACCCATTTTCTATTATAAAGAAAAATGTTCGGTGGATAAAACGTTTTGTGATTAATTTTAAAGCCAACTAGAAATGTGGAACTTATTCCGGTAGTTTTTTTCATTTACTGGCGAAGCGACATACCTCGCCATTGATAAACTACAAAATAGCCTATCCCCCACTACGATCCATTTAGTCCGTAAACTTCCCTAAAACATCTAAAAAGGTGCTCCCGAAAATCTTCAGGACCACCTTTTTTAGCTAAATCTCTTTAGAATTTGGCTTTGATTTTTTATTTCTATTTCTAAAATGCATTATTTGTTTCATGATGCCTTCTTTTATTTTCGTTTTCGCACGAAACCCGAGCTCAGTCTCCGCTTTTTCGCCTTTAATCCGCATCTTTCTTTTTTCTTTAAATGTTAATTGATCTGCTTTTAATTCTGTTAATCCTTCTAGCCATTGGTTCTGGTTGCCACTAGATATGTTATAGATCTCATTTTTCGCGTTTGATTTACCTGCCAAGAATAATGCCTCAGCTGCGTCATCAACGAACAATACGTCCTCTGTAACAGAATCTTTGGAGATCGAATCATTCCTATTCTGGTCTTCGTCCTCTATTGAAATCACCTGTTGGTACGTATGATGTTCGGGCTGTCCGGGTCCATAGACAGTAGGAAGTCTCATGATTACGAACGGAAAATCATGCTGTTCAGCAAGTTGTTTTACGATATTTTCTTCCGTTAACTTTATTAGACCAAAAAGGGATTCTGGATTTTTTGGTGAAGTCTCCAAAACATCACCCTGTCTTTTACCATATACATCATAGGAAGATACATAAATTAATTTTGTTTCACTATTAGCTAAAGAAGCGACTTTTTTAAGAACGGATACGTTTCTTTGCACTTCATCTTCAATATTCGCCCACGGTGCTGTTGGTTTGACTGAGCAAGCTAGGTGGAAAATAACATCGCAGCCGTTTGTATGTGGTTGAAGATCCGTTTCATTAATATCATAAGGAAGATATTGAAATCCGGCATGACGTGCAATAAAATCAATCCGGTCTGGAGATTCTGCCATATCAATGCCGACGACGTCCACTTCTTCATCCAACAAACGGCTGCACAAATGGTAACCGATAAACCCTGCCGCTCCTGTTACAAATGCCTTTTTCATGTAAGAGCCTCCAGTCCATTTTTCTCCTCTTACTATCCTATGGTGATACTCGAGAGAATACGATACTTTTTTTGCACACAAAAACCCCATCACGTACTACGGTAATGGAGTTTCTATAACACTTTTTCATGGTTTTTAAAATATTCTTGAAAGGCCCTTGCCGGATTAAACGTAGCTTCAGGTACATGAATAGATAATGATATAGGCGCATCAATCTCTTGTCTTCTCTTCTCATATGGCCTGCTGTGTTCTTTAAAATTAAATGCAACACCGCGTGCCGCATGCCATATCTGAACAGGAGTTTTCGCTGTAAGTTGTTCTGTTTGAGGTAGTTTATCTATAAATGAATCAATATCTTCTTCGGAGTTGTAAGCAGAAATAATTTCTCTTTTCAGCCGTTTAAAAAATAACCGGTTCTGTCTTTCATGATTAAAATGATGCTGCAGGTCTATACAAGGGTTTATAAATAAGGCGGAGCGAATATTTTTTTCCATATCCTCCATTAGCTGCAGTGCAACAAGTGATCCCATACCCTCTGCGATCAAATGAATATTCGGGTTTAATATTTCATGCTTCATAACATAGTGGTATAGTCGCTTTGCAAGAATGACTGCTCTCGGACTGCCCCAATGTCTTCCGTATAAGTTAGAATAAAAGATGGTATATCCTTGATTTTTGAGGGCTTGAATGAGATTTGCACGTTCTGTGTTTTGTTTCCAAAGACTTGTATGCTCATCAACATAATGACTGCAATCGCCGATGATCATGACGCCAAAACCGTTCGGCTGCTTCGGTAGGTGTATAATATTCCATTGATTGTCTATCTGGAAAGTGCGTTTGTCGATACTCACATTTCTCCCCTCGAATTCGCTTTTCTTAACCAATGTATGCAGGGGAAACAAATTAGCTAAAGTTATCTGCCTAAGAATTAAGTTCTTTTTTCAATTGTTCTAACGTTTGTTTTCCTTCAGAAGTCAAATTCTTTTCTTCTTGTTCTTCTAACGCTTTCAATTCATCCAACTTTTCTTCCATCTTTCATCCCTCCGAATATTAATGTCTATTTTATATGTACTTTCTTCTTCGTACTCATTCCTTATCCTGTTAAGCTTGAACAATTTATGAAAATTTCTAACATTTATGGATTATTGATCGATTATTTACACAAAGAATCTTTCCCTTTATCTCAACTTTTGTTACTATACAGAAGGGTAAAGAATTCGTTTACATAAAGAGGTGAATGTGGCATGCGTTATATTTGGACGTTAATCTGGTCTTTATTATTAAGTAATATGATTTTTTATGTGCTCGTTTCAATGCAAGGCGGAACATTCGATTTCGTAACAGCTTGTATTTTTGGAGTAGTATTTACAGTCATTATTTCTATTCTTGGTGAGTTATTACCAGCAAAAAGCGAAGAAATATAAAATAAAAACCCGGGTTAGTTACCGGGTTTTTATTTTTGCTATGGCTTTCTTTTATATGTCCAAACTCTGTTATGATTCGTTGTCTCTGGAAATCGGTCACCGGCTGATAAATGGACCTGCTGCGGATCATTTACCATACTTCCTGTTTCACCAATTTCTACATACATCCCGTTATTTGGTGCTTTCTGGCCATGTTTGAAATGTTTATTTTGCCCCATACGTTGATGTACCCTCCTTTCTTCTATAGGTTACCCGCGCTTACACTGATAACTCTTGCTAAAAAAAGAAGGATTCCATCAAAATTTCCCTTAAAATGCTCCGTTTACTCCTGCCACAGCATGAAGCGGAAACATACATCGATAGATCTGATATCCTCTTACATCATATTGCGCTTCTGAGTTACGATTTTCTTGAGCTTCTTCTACATAAGGGATAGCAAAATAAACGTTTTGTTGGTCGACATATTCAATAAATCCTGTATATGTTGCACCATCCATCAACATTAATTGCACATGCTGATTTCTGTTTTTTAAGCATGTTTTATACATTTTTTTAAATGGGGATCGACCCATTCCCGCCGATTGCCCACCAAAATTTTGTGATCCTCCATACGGATATGGTTGCGGATACATATTACCCCCTCCTTCTACCACATCCTATTCAAAGGAAAAGAAGATGGTACATATATCTATAGACAGATATTATAAGTTGAAGGGATTGTGAAAAACCTTGGAGAAAGGTACATGTGAGCTTTGTAGAAGAGAACCACTAGAATTAACCGTTCATCACCTAATACCTAAAGAAGAAGGCGGCAGATTCTCTGCCACCGCAAACCTATGTATCCCTTGTCATAAACAGATTCACTTTTTGTATACAAATTCTGAGCTAGCGTCACTATACAACACCGTTGAAAAGTTAAGGAATGCTCCAGAACTAAAAAAATTCTTAAAATGGCTGCGTAAACAGCCCTCATCAGCGTTACCTCGAATGAAAAAATCAAACCGTTTAAAGCGAAGGAGATGAAGGAATGAAGGAACTTGTAGGGATCTGTGCAATCTGCGCTAAAAATTTATATTGTGTGGACGGTTTTTTTCAAGGTCACATCGTAAATAATCAAAATCTCTGTATATCTTGTTTTGAACAAAACAAAAAGGAACCTACAGAGTGACGAGTCAGGCAGGTTCCTTCATTTTTTCTATAAGTTTTTTTGCTTTTGCATGTTTCTAGTTCTCTACATATGCAAATTGGTTTTCGTCAAAATCAACTACTTTCAAAATAATACTTCTCGGTTTTTAACAATCACTAGTCATTAACCCCCACTAACAGGTGGTATGAAAGCAACCGTGTCCCCATCGTTTACTTGATCCGTTAAATCTACATACTCCTCATTTACAGCAACGAGTGCATTTTCGATTCCAGATAGTTTTCCGATTTGATTTTGAAGCATGTTTCTTACTTCTTCTACAGAAAGAGGAGATTTTACTTCAATAGAAACTCTTTCTGTTTCGGCTTGCTGCGCCAAATTTGCAAACAATAAGATTTTTATCATCATTTCTTCACTCCCTCTGGGTGTCCAGCAGGATAAGTTTTTGTACCTTTTTGGTTGCCTACCCACTCTTCTCCATCTGCATAATGCTCTTTTTTCCAAATGGGCACTATTTCCTTGATACGCTCAATTGCATATCGACTTGCTTCAAATGCATCTTGCCGATGAGGAGTAGATACAGCAATCGAAACCGCGATATCAGATATTTGGAGGGTTCCGATTCGATGTGTTATAGCCGTGATCGCATTCGGCCATTTTTCTTGAATCTCGATTCCGATTTTTTCAAGCTGCTTTTCTGCCATCGGTACATATGCTTCATAATGAAGAAACTTCGTTTGTTTTTCTCCAGTCATTTCCCTAACCGTACCGATAAAGACAGAAATGGCACCTGCATTGTGATGGACCACTTGATCAATGACTTCTTGATTGTTTATAGACTTCTCCGTGATATTAAATCTTTTCATGACCCACTCTCCTTGCGATGTTCTTGAATGATGTATGTTACTATACAATCCATCCACTTCTTTTCATCATCCCTTGTAAATCTGGGACTAGGACTGCCTGTTCTCTGAATTGGTGTTGCTAAAGACTTGTTCAAATGGATCGTTGCGATCACATCACGAGAATGAATCAATAGATCAATATCTTCTGCATCGTTTCGTAAAAGTACGACTCGCGGAAATTGTATATTTTTATAACCTTCTATTAGAATACAGTCCATTTCAAGGGTTTCGTATATAGCGATCGCTTTATTCAATGGTAATTCTGAATTCATAGTCAATATTGAGTTCTCAGATGAAATCACACATGTTACATGCGCACCGGCGTTTCGATGTTGCTCTGTATCTTTTCCAGAATCATTATGGTCTACCCGAACTCCGTGACCATGATGCTTAATCACTCCTGTTTGTAGATGGAGTTCCGCCAACCTTTTGAGCAATTTTTTTATTAGTGTTGTTTTTCCACTGTTTTGATAACCGACGACTTGGAGAATAACGGGTGATCCCACGGCCATTCGCTCCCTTCGCCGTGCCATGTGATTACACCAACCTCGTTTCCTTTTTCCCAACCTCTTGTACCTCCAGGCAAAACAATTAGACAGTTTGCCTCAACTAAAGAGGAAACAGAGCTTGATTTATCAAGACCAGCAGGCGTTACGATTTTTCCACCGCCTACTTCAGTTATTACAGCTCTAACAAATCGAGTAAACGGATTAGGCTTTGGAAAATCACTCGAAAGTATTGCTTTTGTAACTGTGCAGTGTGGTTTTAACATGTTCATTCCTTTTAAAATTACAGGTCTTATAAAAAGTTCAGCTCCAACAAAGCAAGCTGACGGGTTTCCTGAAAGGCCAAAAAGCCATTTATCTTCATAACGTGCAACGGTAGTAACACTGCCTGGACGCATGGCAATTTTATTAAAAAGAACATCTGCACCAAGCTTTTTGTATACCTCTGGAAGAAAATCATAATCACCAACAGATACACCACCTGTTGTAATCAAAACATCAGTTTCTTGCAGTGCTGCTTTAATACTTTTATATAAAGAATCAAAGTTATCCTCACGATGTTGATAGAGCTTTACTTCTGCTCCCATCGCTCTAACTTGTGCTGCACACATGTATGCATTGCTGTTTCTTATTTTTCCTGGCTGCAGTTCTTCATTTACGTCGAGAAGTTCTGTTCCTGTTGAAAGAATACCTACGATAGGTCTTTTGTACACAGAAACGGTGTGATAACCAAACGTTGAGAGAATCGCTACTATTCCTGGAGTGATTTTCGTTCCTGCTCTTACTAAGAGTGTTCCATTTTGTGTGTCTTCCCCTTGAAAGGAAATGTTTTCATCCTTTTTAACAGATCGTTTTATGATGATTTGATTATCGTTAACAAGCTCTTTTACTAGTTCCAGCATGATAACTGCATCAGCACCATCCGGGATTTGTGCACCTGTCATAATGCGAACTGCTATCCCGCTCTTCACTTCACGAGTTGCAACTTGTCCTGCCCCTATCGTCTCTACAACATTTAATGTAATGGGGTTATCCAGTGATGCATGTTTCGTATCATCAGAACGAATTGCGAAACCATCATATGGTGACCGATTGAAAGGAGGAACATCATGGGTAGCTGTAAGATCCTCTGCCAATATTCGAAGATCACACTCCATGATTGAAACTTTTTCAATTTCCCATAGGCGGGTGTGTTCCATGATTTTATTTACTGCCTCAGCAATAGGTAGTGGTGTTCTTTTTGTGACTGGCAAAATTCCCACTCCTTTAATTTTCAGAATATATACACTTTTCAGTTTACTTTTATCTTTTTCTTTGTTATTATTTTTTTAAATTATGGAAAGGATGTTGATCGAATGAAGGTTTCTTATGAATATTACCACCGATCCGGCTATAAAGTAACCATAACCGACATCCCAGAAGAATTTAACGAACAGGGAGTTTGGTCCCTTCGCATCATGCATTCTCTACAAAAGCAAATTGACGAAATCGACCATATGTATCAGCCAAAAAGAACATATAGGCTTAAGCTTGAAGAAACGGGGTAATCCTTACACCGTTTCTTTTTTTACTTTCAATTGTTGTGCAATCCATTCTACTGCGGTTAAATAGGCAGCACGTGAAACTTTGTGTCCGGAGGTTTTGTCGTTCATATACACCGATGAACTATTCTTCTCGGTTAAGGTTTGTACGTAAGGTTTTGCAAACTCATATGGTATTACTGCATCAGCCTCACTATGCCAAATGAATAATGGACGGTTATTAAGCTTTTCAAGATTTAATGTAAGATCGAAATCCTTCAATGTAGAAATTGATTCTTCAAGCTCTTCTAGTGTAAGAGGAATATCGTAACCTGCCTTCTGAATTCTTTCGATCTGCCATTTAGCAAACTTTTGATGAGCTGGTGTTCCCATCAGTGCACATCCGGCACTGATCATCGGGTTATTTACGAGTGAACCGTAAGTAATGATAGCTCCCATAGAAGTTCCACCTACCGCAATTTGATCTTCCAAAACAAATTCGTTTTCTTTTGCCCAATCCATTATATTGTTCACATCTTGAATACCTTGTTGAACGATATTCCAGAAATCATACTCCATTGACTTAGGAGGGTTTGCGACGATTCGATCACCATGATGAAGTGCATCTGGTAAAATGACTCGAAAATCTTTTTCAGCTAGTGAATATGCAAAATGTAAATTATGCTCTTTTGCACTCGTATATCCGTGTATGAAAATAAAAAGCGGCAACGGTTTACCCGCATTTTCTTTTTTTTCCGCAAGTAAGAAAGGAATATCGCCGATCGTTCCTTTTTGTATACATACCATGTGTGTATCTCCTCTTTCTCTTTTTTTCCATCTTATCATGAGACATGTTTCTTTTTCATGAAAGACGCCCTGTATGAATAGACTTTTTGTAAGTAAAATAATACACTTTATATAAGCATCCTAAAAAAGGCAGGTACTTTCGTGACACAACCTTACTTAATTGCATTAGATCTTGACGGAACTTTATTAAACGATGAGAAAAAAATTCCTAGAAAAACAAAAGAACTACTTTTTCAATTGATCGATCATGGTCACCATGTTTGTATTTCTACTGGTCGTCCTTTTCGTTCTTCAAACATGTATTATGAGGAGCTAGAACTCAACACTCCCATTGTGAACTTTAATGGTGCTTTTGTTCATCACCCACACGATGCAAGTTTCGGTATTCACCATTCCCCACTTGAACTTGACGTTGCTAAACGTATCATTTCAGCCTGTGAGACGTTTAAAGTTAAGAATATTATGGTGGAGGTTCTTGATGATGTATATTTAAAAAAACCTGATGAAGTGATTGTTAATACTTTCATCATGAATGAAAATCCTCTTCAAATTGGCGACCTTCATAAAACCTTGAAAGATGACCCTACCGCAATTCTTGTTCATCCAGAGGATCATCATATTCCAGAGTTAAGAGCGATGCTTGAAAAGGAGCATGCCGAAGTTGTCGACCAAAGAGTTTGGGCAGCTCCATGGAACATTATAGAGGTTATTCGTTCTGGTATAAGCAAAGCCTCTGGCCTGGAAAAAATCGCTGCATACTACAACATCCCACAAGATCGGATTGTAGCTTTTGGCGATGAAGACAATGACTTTGAAATGATTGAATACGCAGGGCATGGAGTGGCAATGGGAAATGCGATCGATGAACTTAAATCACGAGCGAATTATGTAACCCTTACAAACGAAGAAGAAGGTATTGCTCATTACTTAAAAAATATATTAAAACTTGTTTAATCACGATAAAGATCTTCTGCTGAATGTCAGCTGGAGATCTTTTTTTCCATTTCTTTTTTAAAACGTTTGAAGCTTCTAGCTACATATTGTACTTCTTACGGTAAAAACTAAAGATACGGGAGAAAAGGAGGAATTTATAATGAGTAAAAAGAGTCGTTCCAAACGAGCAACTAAGCAAGGAGCCGATATGGTAAGTCAGGAAACAACTATGGCTTTCAGTAAAGATGAGCAACAAGATCGCAAACGTGAAAAAGAAGAAAGAAATTCATTAGGAGGCATATAACGATGGCAAACAGATTATTTCAAATCGCGAGAAATGCTGTTCAACAGGCTGTTGGAAAGGTACAACATTCCACACATGATTTAAATAACAAGATATCTAACAGTGAACATGCCCCTCATGCTGAACTTTCTGGTCATGACAAGGAAGTTGCACAGAATGCTCTTTCTTCTGCAATGGCTAATTCGTCTGATGCAGAGCGAGCTCAGTTGGCTGAGTTTCAAAAAGAATTGGATGGCCACGCTGGTGTTATGTCTTCTGTCAATTCTATATCTGAACATGCAGACAACCAACATACAGAGTCAGGTCAGCCTCAATCTTTTACTCAAGCCACTGGCTTAAGTTTAGAAGACGCTGAAAGCTTATTGGAAGACAATCCCGATCGCCTAAAATAGAACTAGAAACAGCTTTCTCTTTTCACGGAGAAAGCTGTTTTTTTGGGAATGTAATGGCTGTCAATGTTTTGATTTTTCTTAGCACAAGTTCACTTAATTCTTCATATCCGAATTTATTAAAATGAAGACCATCATCTATCACGTATTTTTGAATGTTCTTTTCCACTAGTGTTTCGAACAAAGGTACATATGATGTTCCCTCGTGTTTCGCTACCTTTTTAACCGTTTGTGCATACTTTTTCATTCTATCATTTGTGCGTGCCATTTGCTGTTTCTCAAACACAGGAGCTGGACTGATCAATATCACTTTTTCTGCCCCAATTTTATTTACCATGTAAGTCAGGTTCTTTTCATACTCTTTTAATGGTATAAGTCTATGATCACTTGAATCATTCGCGCCAAAAAGAATAGTTACAAAATCAGGGTGATGCCTTAGAACGTCATCTTGTAGTCTAACTAGAGCAGCTCTCGTTGTTTCTGCAGGTATTCCAGCATTCATAACTACCCATTCGGTTAGTTCTTGCCTTAAACGGGAAGTTAATCTAAGTGAGCCATCTTTACTCTTTTCTTTTGAAGTGATGCTGTCTCCAAAACAAACAAGAGTCTTCATTTCTTACTCATCTCCTCTTTTAAATCTCTCTATTTAAACTATTCGAAAGAAATTACCATTTATCAAACGTCAAACTCTTATTATTTTTGTTATAATGTGTTATGTAAGCGAGATACCATATGTTTTAGAGTAATTTTGGGGGCATTGTATGAAAATATATCGTGTAACGAATGAAGCTGAATCTCATATCATTGAAGAAATTGCGCATTTATTCTTACAGCAGCGTACGATGGACGGTGAACCAGAAGACAAATCCAGAACGTTTGCTGGTATTAAGATGGCACTTGAAAACCCAGATAAAAGCGGAATTATCATTGCCGAAGAAGAAAATTCCGTGATTGGACTAGCCTTCTTCAACTTGGGAGTAAGTCTTCGTATCGGTGGACCATATCTTTGGTTAAATGAGCTTTATGTACATGAAAAACACCGTAACAGAGGAATCGCCCGTAAAATTTTGCTACACTTGATCTATTGGGCCGAAAGAGATGGCATTAAATCCATTGAACTCGAAACGGGTATCAATAACTCAGTTACGAAGCATCTGTATAATTCATTGGATTTCCATGATATCATCTCTAAAAGATATGCATTTCATTTTTAATACTATACTTTAAAGGAGTGTTTGTAATGGCAGTAGAATTTTCAATCCAACCAACACCGAATCCAAACGCAATTAAATTTGATGGTTCAGAGAAATTTTTAGAAGGCAGACTTTCTGCACGCGTAGGTGATGAATCAGATTCACCACTTGCAAAAGCACTATTATCCATTGATGGAGTAGAATCAATTTTTGGTTTTGAAAACTTTATTACAGTAAATAAAACGAACGACAGTGACTGGAACGATATAATGCCAGAAATTCAAAAAGCACTAGAAGAGAATGCTTAAATTTTCACACCAGCCTTTATGATTAGGCTGGTTTTTTTGTTGGTATAAACTTGTACACATGACTAACGTCTATTTGAATGATTGAAGCGGCACCGCTAGTGTATCTGATTTCCCTCCATTTTTAGGATTGTAGTTATACAATTCAAGCATGAGGGTGCCATTTATAGGTAAATCTTCCTCAGGAATGTTAATGTTAAACGAGAATATAGCCCAAGCTGGTGCACCTTCAGCTGTTTGTTCATGTCTTTCAATAAAAACGTTATGACCATCAGATACTGAATAGGCAAAAGATGCTTCAAATACTCTCGCCTCTCCTGAAACTTTGTAACTACCGTCTTTTCCTGAAAAGTGTATGTTTCGAAAAGAATTATTTCTCTGTCCTTCAGTTCCTCCTTGAAGAGTGAGCGTTTCTTTCACTGTAACATCCTCAGTCTTCAATGAACCAGGTGATATTTCATTCGGTAGAAAGGTTGCGTTCACTTTATAGATCCCGGCTTTTCTTTTTGCAGCAGAGAGTTTCCACTTTGTTTTCCAAATGTGACTTGCTCCTGCTTTTATCTGTACATCCTCTTGTTTTTTCTCATAGTTTTTCCCTTTAGAATGCCTGAAAACTTCTTTACTTGAAGAATCCACTATAGAAACATCGAACATCTTGGAACTGTTGAATGATAAAGTTACAGTATGATTGCTTTGGTTCTCGAGAACAGCCAGTATATCAATGCCATCGTTTCTTTGTTGGATGGATAGAACGGGATTAAGCTGAGAAGCTACTTCACCGTGTTTTTCTTTAGGCTTCTCCTTTTGCTTGCTACAAGCTGACATTAGAAAAATAACCGCACAAATGGTTAGAAAGACTATAACGGTCGTTTTATAGTGCTTCATGTTAACAAATCACCTCACTTTCATTCTTACCTTTATATGGTGATTTTATTGAAAACATTCGCAAAAAAACACACGGTATGGACCTTGTCCATACCGTGTGTACAAAAGTAAAGTTTTGTAATTGTGTGGGGTCAGACCCCCCTCAGTCGTTTCTGAAGAAGCCGTAGATGCCCGTTGTGTGCACGATATTTGTGAAGGCTTTCGGATCAACTTCTTTAAGAACCTGTTCTAAATCATATAGTTCATATCGTGTGATAACGATGATAAGCATCTCTTTATCTTGCTTAGAGAAAGCTCCTTTTGCAGGTACGATCGTTATTCCTCGAACCATCTTACCGTGGATCGCTTCTTGGATCTCATTCCCCTTCTTAGTAACAATCATTGCCGTAAGCTTTTCGTGACGCGTATGTACCGCGTCAATAACACGTGATGATACATAGAGAGCTACAAGCGTATATAACGCCTTCTCCCATCCAAATAGGAAACCTGCAGCGAGGATGATCAAGCCGTTTAGGATAAAGAAATAACCACCGATCGGTTTGTTCTTCATTCTCGATAAGATCATAGCGATGATATCAAGTCCACCTGTTGAAGCTCCATACTTTAAGGTAACGCCTACACCTAAAGCTGCTATAACTCCGCCGAACACAGCATTCAGCAAAATATCAGAAGAAACAACGGTTATGGGTATGATCTCTAGAAATGCCGTGATCATGATAACGCTCAAGAAGCTATATACCGTAAAAGACTTTCCTACTTTCAGCCAGCCTAAAATCGTAACAGGAATATTAAACAATAAGTACAAAATACCAGTGCTGATCGGGAAAGCAGTGTTAACGAGTAAGGATGAAATCAACTGGGAAACCCCAGTAAATCCACTAGCATAAACTTTTGCCGGTATTAAGAACATGTTAAGAGATACGGCATTAAGCAGGGCTCCTACAATGATAAAAAAGATCTTTTTTAGTTCAGTTATACCTAAGTCGCTTAAGCGAAAACGTTCTGTCATAAGTGAGAGTCCCTCCTTTTTTCATTAATCCAAGATTCATTTTTAACAGATAAAGATACCCCGCGTCAATAGTCATAAGAGCTATTTTTCAAACATGATCATTGCCTTTTCATTCCAACACAAGTTAAACTATAGAAAAAAGCCAAGCAGGTGAACTATAATGACTACGATAATAACCGATACAGGATCTGATCTACCTAAACAGCTTTTGGATGAATACGAGATTATTATGCTTCCTTTAATCGTTCAAGTAAATGATGAAGAGTATTTAGATCGATCTAATATCGAACCAAAACAGTTATATACATATATGAAGGAAGGCGCTGTTCCTAAAACGGCTCAAGTCCCTCCATCTATTATTAAAGAAACATTAACTTCATTTGCAAGGAATGGCCAACCTGCCATTTATATTACTTTGTCCTCAGGAATCAGCGGAACCTATCAGACAGCTGTTCTTATGAAAAATGAAGTACTTGAAGAATTTCCAAACGCTCAGATTGAAGTCTTTGATAGCCAATCTGCATCATTAGGATATGGATTAATGGTGCATGAAGCTGCTAAAGAAGCGAAGGAAGGAAAATCTTTTGAGGAAATCCTTCAAACCCTTCAACATTACCAAAACCATCTAGAACATATTTTTACCGTAGATGACCTTGAATATTTATTGCGTGGCGGCAGAGTGAGTAAAACGGCGGCAGTCATGGGAACACTCTTAAAAATAAAACCTGTTCTTCATATGGAAGACGGAAAATTGTTTCCACTCGAAAAACTACGTGGAAAGAAAAAAGTTTTAGGACGCATGGTAGAAATCATGAAGGAAAGAGCTTCTTCTCTTGATGACATAACGATCGGTATCAGTCATGCAGATGATACTGAAACGGCGAAAGCATTAAAAGATTTAATTATTGAAGAAACAGGCAACAAAAATATTTTAGTTACAATGATCGGCTGTGCGATAGGCGCTCATGCAGGGCCAGGAACAATTGCTTTATTCTTCTTAAATACACCTAAAAATGTATCTTAAAACATGATGAATAATGGAACCCCTTCTGACAGATGTTAGAATCAGGAGGGATATTTATGACACACCGTAATACGAAAGACAATAATAAACGACCAGCAGATAATCAGGCTATGAACCAAATGAAAAATGAAGCAGAGCTCCAAAGTAAACAAAACGGAAAACAACCTTATTCTAAAAAACCTGATCATCTTTAAAGATAGGAAAAGCCCCCTTTTGAAAGGGAGCTTTTTTTTCATTATTTACACTTTATCATCACCGTTTAGATGATTGGAAATTTAATCGTAAAACAAGTATCGTCTTTCGTTGAAGATACTTCAATCGTACCATTATGCTTTTCAACGATCTGTTTACACACAGAAAGCCCAAGCCCTGTTCCAAGTGACTTTGTCGTAACAAAAGGTTCAAACACGTTCTCGAGTAAATAATCAGGAATCGGGTTACCATTATTGCAGATTGATAATTCTGCCATGTTTTCTTCGTTTTCCCTTAGTGATACTTTAATCTTTCTCTCACCGTTCCAACCGCTCAATTCTTCGACTGCATTCACTAGAATATTTAATAACACTTGTTTGATCTGTGAACTGTCTCCTTCGGTATATACGGAATTTTCGACTTGTGAGATGGTTACGATATTCGCTTCAGTAAAACGCGGATACATAAAATTAAGCATTTCTTTCAAGAGGGATGATAAAGAGACTTTTTCAAGCTTATCTTCTAAGCCTCTCATCTTTGATAAATATAAAAATTGCGTTATCTTTTCTTCAAGACTCTGCATCTCATTTTGAATAATTTCAAAGTAATACTCTGATTGGTCTGTTTTATTTAATTCCTTTTGTAGAAGGTAGATAAATCCTTTAACTGAAGTCAGCGGATTTCTGAATTCATGAGCAAAGCTGGCGGCGATCTGCCCAAGCATCGTTAATCGATCGTGATGCATCTCTTGAATGAACTGATTTTTCCGATCAATAATTGAATCCTTAAGTGCTGTGTATTCTTTTACACTCAAAAAGACGAGCTGATCAAAATACCGCTGCATCTTTAATACCCCATCACCTTTTAATTGATCATTTAAAAGTGAACACATTAAAAGTTCATAAACGATGCTTCGTCCAACGTTGATGTTGTGAACGAAATCGCCTACGTTCGCTTTGGCTTCGATTCTTTCTTTGGCAATCTTGCTTGTTAAAGCCTTTAGCCTTTCGAGTGACCCTGTTTCTAAATAATTAATTAATTCTATGATCGTTTGATGGCCGTTCTTTTTCACTTCTTCAAAGAAAGGGTCATTTTGAGGCAACAGTACGTTCTCCAGCCATTTTTCAACAATGCTTGTTTTTTGCATCTTCAAGAATTGAGCAAGTTCTGTATTTGTTTGTATGTTTGTACTGCTATCCAATGTTATCACCCTTTTATTGAAAGCGGCTGTTTTCGTTTTCATTGTTGCTTTCGATAGTTGTTGATTTCCGCTCTTAGGTTGCTCGCCTTCCATGGGGCGTGCATGTAGTCTCCACCTGCCCGCTCGTTCCATAAGAGTCTCGAACCTTTTACTATAAACAACTTGTCAATGATGCGTAATTATTCGAAATCAAAAGCAACAATCATTAGAAAAGAGCCTATTGAAAATCTCTATTCTCATTATGAATGATATTGCATGTTTCTACAATGCATTGTCGAAATCTGTATAAACTATGGAAAAATATACATGATGTTGATACGTCTGGAGAAACTATTTGTAAATGAGTTTGGAAGGATGGTCATGATGCACACGATGTGGAAAGGTGCGATTAGCTTTGGTCTTGTGAATATACCGATCAAGCTGTTTGCTGCAACTGAGAATAAAGATATTAAGATGAGATATTTACATGAAAAGTGCCATAGTCCTGTTCAGTATGAAAAAATCTGCCCTGTATGTGAAGAGACTGTGGATTCAAAAGAAATCGTTAAAGGTTATGAGTATGAACCGGGTAAATTCGTAGTTGTTGAGAAAGAAGAACTTGATGAATTAGCAGGTGTATCTGATAAATCGATCGAGATCATTGATTTTATTAAATTAGAAGAGATTGATCCTATCTTTTATAATCGTTCTTATTTCGTTGGACCTGGCGAGAATGGGACAAAATCTTTCGCACTCTTGAAAAAAGCTATGGAAGATACCGGAAAGATCGGACTTGCTAAATTTACACTTCGATCAAAGGAACATCTTGCAGCTGTTCGAGTGTACAAGAACGGTTTAGTTCTAGAAACTATCTTCTACCCGGACGAAGTAAGAAATGTTGACCATGTTCCTGGTTTAACAGATGAAGTGTCATTAAATGAAAAAGAAGTTGAGATGGCTAAACAGCTTATCGAACAATTAACAGCTCCGTTTGAGCCTGAAAAGTATGAAGACGAATATCGTGAAGCGGTTCTCGAATTGATCAACAGCAAGATTTCTGGTGATGAAGTGAAAGTTGCTAAAGAAAAGCCAAAAACAAATGTCGTGGATCTTATGGAAGCACTTCAGGCCTCTATCAATGAGAGTAAAGGAAAAGAATCGACTGATAACAATAAGAAAACAAAGGATACCTCGTCTAAAAACAGTAAAAGTGCGGATGAACCAAAACCTAAGAAGAAAAAAACAGCTGCAAAGAAGAAAGCTAGTTCATGATTCAACACTTTTTAAAGCCCATGCTCCCTTCTCTTTCAAACGAATTGCCGGAAGAGAGTCATTGGGTATATGAAGTGAAATACGACGGTTTTAGATGTTTACTTTATTGGGATCACGCGAATGTTATCATGACATCTAGAAATGGTCATCCTCTGCATACCATTTTCCCTGAGGTTGTAGATCACCTTAAAACGATCGAGAATAAAGTCAAAGACTTGTTCCCCATACTTTTAGATGGAGAACTATGTATTCTAGAAAATGAAAATAAAGCAAACTTTGAACAGATTCAAAAAAGAGGCCGACTAAAACAGCTCGATAAAATTGTGATAGCTTCTAAACAATATCCTTCTTCTTTTTGCGCGTTTGATCTGCTTGCCATAGAGAATGAATATATGAATACACTACCCTTTTTGGATCGCAAAGAAAAATTGCGAAAACTGCTTCGGACTACAGGTATTCCTAACATTAAAATATCACCCGATCGCCGTCTTAATTTTATCAATTTCACTTCTGAAAAATCTAAAATCATGGAGGATGTGAAAGGAAGTAATAGCGAAGGAATTGTGGCGAAGAAGCTTTATAGTAAATGGTCTTCTGGCATCCGAACGAACGAATGGATCAAAGTTAAAAATCTTAAATTCCATCCTTTTATTTTATTAGGTTACGATTCAGAGAACGGGTTTTTTCATGTTGGCGTTATTAAAGATCGTTCTGTTCAATTCGTGGGGTTATTCTCTCATGGCATTTCCCCTCAAGAGAAGGAAGCTTTGATACAAATTATAAAGAAAAATATTGCCAGCAGGAACGGATCTCTTATTTTAATAGAGCCGTCAATCTGCGTAGAACTTTCTTATTTAGAACTATATAAAAATCAATTGAGACAGCCAAGGTTTGTTTCATTCCGTTTTGATACAAATTGGGAGGATTGTACATGGGAAAGTCTACAAAAGAACAAGTAGATCTCAACGTAAACAACGAGATCGTAACATTAACAAGCCCTAACAAACCACTTTGGCCAGATCTCGAAATTGTAAAAGTCGAATATATTAACTATTTAACCCAAATTGCACCTTATATGCTGCCTTTTTTAACAAACCGGGCTTTAACGGTAATCAGATATCCTCATGGAGTTGGTGAGGAGCGCTTTTATCAAAAGAATTGTCCTGATTATGCTCCACACTATGTACATACGAGTATAGAAGAAGATATTAATTATATTGTTTGTAATAACTTACCTACACTACTTTGGCTAGGAAACCAGCTTGCCTTTGAGTTTCATATTCCATACCGAACAGTTAAGAATAGTCATCCATCTGAGATCGTGATGGACTTAGATCCTCCATCTCGAAAGGAATTTCATCTTTCTGTCGAAGCTGCGTTATTGATAAAAGAAGTGTGTGACAAGTTACATCTCACTACATTTATCAAAACAAGCGGTAATAAAGGCATGCAGATATACATTCCGTTACCTGAACAAGCCGTTACCTTCGAAGACTCACGACTATTCACAGCGTTTCTAGCCCATTATTTAATCGAACGAGAGCCGAAATGGTTTACGATTGAACGTTTAAAAAAGAACAGAAGCAACCGTTGTTACATTGATTATATTCAACACGCAGAAGGCAAAACAATCATTGCTCCCTATTCTGTAAGAGGAAATGATGATGCTTTAGTTGCCACTCCTTTATACTGGGAAGAAGTGAACGCTGCATTAAAGCCTGAGCAATTTCCCCTTACCACCATCATCGATCGTATAAACGATGTAGGTGACCCGTTTAAAAATTTTTATTCTTGTAAAAGTAAACAGCCTATCCTACCTGTTATTAATGCTCTTAAAGAAAAAAGCCTCTAAGAAGATTTCAACACATCTTCTTGAGGCTTTTTTTTGTATACTTTGTTGCTATCGTTCCGCTCAATGTAACACGCTTTCCATGGGGATGCGATGAGCCTCCAGCCGCTAAACGCCATAAGGAGTCTCCACCTGACAGCTCGTTCCATAGGCAGATCATTACTTTTCGCTAACTTTACTGCACGTCTGCCTTTCGATCAATTGAAAAGGTACGACTACTCGTTTTGCTTCTTTTTCTGGACATTGAATGCATTCTAGAAGTCCCTTAGCCGCTTCATAACCAAGTTTAAAGATATTGATATCTACTGATGTTAGTGAAGGGGATGAGAGTTCAGATAGCATAACGTTGTTGAAACTTAGTAATGAGATGTCATCTGGTACGCTCACTCCTAACTCGTTTAATGTGCTCAGCACACCGAAGGACATAACGTCATCAATAACAAGAAGTGCCGATGGAGGCTCATTTAGCGCGAGGAGCTCTTTAACTGCTTCCTGCCCGCCTTCTTTTAAGAACTCCTCATGAACGATGTACTCATCTTTATAAGGCAGACCCGCATTTCGGATCGCTTTTTCATAGCCTAATAACCGGTCGATGGTTACGACTAGATTTAAATTTCCACCTACAAACCCGATTCGTTCATGACCAAGTGATATGAGATATTCAGTCATTTCTTGAGCAGCTTTGAAGTTGTCATTATCTATATGTGTGATAGTTTCAGCGTTCTTAAACGGCTTTCCGATTACCGTGAAAGGAAATTTCTGTTCTTGTAAGTAGCACATGATCCGATCATCTACACGTGAATACAACATAACGATTCCATCCACTCGACGTCCTTGTACCATTCGAACAACACCTTCAAATATTTCATCTTCTGTATTTCCAGTCGACATGTATAGAGCGTATTCTTGCTCATGTGCAATGGTACTGATGCCTCTGATTACTTCTGGAAAAAACGGATTCTGGAAGGCTTTGTCAGCAGAACTAGGCATGACAAGTCCGATCGCCTGTGTGCTTCGGTTTGCCAAACTTCTCGCATTAAAGTTTGGATGATAGCCAAGATAGTCCATCGCTTCTTTTACTTTTCGTTTTGTTTTTTCTGATATTCGAGGATTATTCGCGATTACCCTTGAAACGGTTGAGGGTGCAACATCTGCTAATTTTGCTACATCTTTTATAGTAACTGACATGGTATAGTCCTCCTTTCAGACTATTTGGCTTAGTGTATACGCTTACTTAATTCCATCAATAATTGTATAGAATTCGTAGGAAAAAAGAAATAATAATTCCTTTCCACTTTTAATGTTTTTCACTATTTTTGTAAATTGAACGGTTTCTTTTAGACTATAAGGCTTAAATCGTTTTATTCCGCTACTAGGTGGTTATTATTAGCGTTGTTTTCTTCTTCTGATTAGATAGAAAGAGCTCACTATTACTACAACAATTGCTACAGCAACAATCGTATATAGCTTCCATTGTGAATCTGCTTTTTGAACAGCATATATCTCAGCCGTTTCCCCAGCCATATTCACTTCAACAGAAGTATCATGCACCTTTATCTCTTCGTTTGATAAAAGACTCACAAGCTTTTTATTATGAAGGCTTTTATCTGAAAAAGAAATACCCGACTTCTTCTTATCATTGTTAAACACGATAAATAATGTTTCATTTTGAAATTTTCGTTTAAAGACCGCTTTCCCATCTTTATCAACAATCATTGAATAATCGCCCCGTCTAAGTGCAGGATGTTTTTGTCTAAGTTTTCCTAATTTAGAAGTGAACGTTTCAAACTCCTTATTTTGAGTAAAGTCCATCATGTGACGGTTGTCCGGATCTTTGGCTCCGTCCATCATATGCTCTGTTCCTTGATAGAGGATAGGAATACCAGGTGCCGAGTAAAGATAGGTAAGAGCAAGCTTCAGCCTTTTTTCGGGATCTTCTTGCTTCAATAGCACTTCACGTACAAATCGAATGTTATCATGATTATCAATAAAGTTTCCTAACGTATACGGATCTTTATAATAGAATTTATTCCGCTCCCATACAGCGTTCAGCTCTGAAAGTGATTGACCACTTTGTCTAAAGATACGAACCATCTCATTAAACAAAGGATAGTCTACAAACGATTGAATTCCTGCTTTATTGTACTCAGCAATATATTTTGGATCATTGTGCCAAACTTCACCAATTAAATAAAAGCCAGGCTTTGCTTTCTTCACTCGTTCAGAAAAATCTATCCAAAAGTCTTTGGGCACATGTTTAACAGTATCTAAGCGGTAGCCGTCTATATCTGTTTCTTTAATCCAATATTCAGCCATGTCGAGTAAATACTTACGTGTTTCATTGTTCTCTGTGTTCAGATCGGGCAAACCAGCAAGCCAGCCGTTCTCAACTTCTTGTTGGTTATCCCAGTTCCCGATCTCCATCTCTGGGTGAAACCAAGCCTTTTTTGACGCCTCATCTAACCAAGGATGTTTATAGCCTGTATGATTTACGACTAGATCTAATATAATTTTTATATCACGATCATGCGCTTTTTTAACAAGTTGCTTCAACTCATCCTTTGAACCAAAATGTTCTTCCGTTTCATAGAAATTCTCCGTCCAATAACCGTGATAGCCACCGGGTTCGTTCTTAACCACAGGTGTTAGCCATATCGCCGTAACCCCAAGATCATCAAGATAATCAAGCTTATCCATTATCCCTTTGAAGTCTCCCCCATGGTAAGCTGTGGGGTCATTAAGATCTACATCAAAATCGTTATCTTTGTTTCCATTATTAAACCGGTCCACCATAATAAAGTAGATTGTCTCGTCTTTCCATGATCGTTCTTCCTTTTTTTCTGCAAGCGCTTTATTTTGAACAGATAAAAAAAGAAGAAACGACATAGCTAAGAATATCATTCTTTTGCCCATCGCCGTTCCTCCTATAGTAAGGTGCTGTGATTAACCTTTAGTACCACCAGCAGTTAAGCCAGAGATAAAGTAACGCTGCAGTGATAAGAATAATAGACCAATCGGAATCGCTACTAATACAGAACCCGCTGCAAACAATGTAAAACTGTTACCGAATTCGTTCTTAATCATGTTAAACAGTCCAACCGCAAGTGTCATCTTCTCATCTGAACTGATCAGAATGGACGCTAAGATAAAATCAGCGAACGGTGAGATGAAACTGAAAAGTGCGATTACCGCTAAGATTGGCTTTGAAAGCGGCAGGATGATCTGCCAAAAGATACGAAAGTGACCAGCGCCATCAATTCGCGCAGATTCGTCTAGTTCTTTTGGAATCGTATCGTAATAGTTCTTTGCCAAGTATGTGTTCATCGGAATCAATCCACCGACATAAACAAGGATTAAGGCAAAGTGTGTATCAAGCAATCCTACTTGGTAAGCTAGGATGTAGATTGCAAGAATCGCTACGAATTGTGGAATCATCTGCAAAATTAGGAAAAGAAGCAATCCGTTCTTACGACCAACAAACTTATATCTTGAGAAAGCATAAGCCGTTAAGCCAATAAAGATTACAGAAAGTACCATTGTTATAAAACAGATTTTTAGCGTGTTCCAATACCAGATTAGATAATCCGTTTCAGCGAACAGCTCTTTATAGTGAGCTAGAGTTGCATTCTCTGGAATTATCGTCGAACTTGATAAAGTGTTACCTGGATTGAATGAAGATCCAATTACCCAAAGAATTGGGTAGACCACAATCGCAATTGCTGACAATAGTACTAGATAGGACAGAGTTAATCGTATTCTTCTTGCTGTTTTTATACTCATATTAAATCATTCCTTCGTCCTTAAATGATTTCGTTTTTCTAAACTGCCACAATGCAAGTGACACGATGATCAACGATAATAATACAGTTACAGCTGCTGCCTTACTATATTGAGCTGAAGTCATCGTTAAGTTGTAGATCCAAGAGATCAAGATGTCTGTCCCTCCTGCATTTTGATCAGCTACTGCAGGTCCACCGTTGTTGAATAGATAGATAACGTTAAAGTTATTAAAGTTAAACGTGTATTGTGTGATTAATATTGGTGCTGTTGTAAATAAGACCATCGGCAGTGTGATCTTACGGAATTTATCCCAATTTGATGCCCCATCTACAGTTGCAGCTTCATAAAGTTCACCAGGAATAGACTGAAGTACTCCTGTAGTCATAGCCATGATGAACGGGAAACCAAGCCAAGATTGGATGAAGATCAAAGCGATCTTTGTATAAAAAGGATCAGTCATCCAAGGTATGGAATCGATTCCAAGAGGTGCTAAAATAGATTGGTTGATTGCTCCAAACGTGTCATTAAATAATCCAGAGAAAATTAAGATCGAAACGAATGCTGGCACTGCCCAAGGTAAGATTAAAAGTGTACGAATAATCCCTTTAAACTTAATTTCTTTCTGGTTCAATACAACTGCTAAGAAAATACCAACAGAAACTTGAAGTGTAGTAGCTGTAAATGTCCATATAATCGTCCATGCAAATACAGAGATAAACGTTTCACGCCAAATGTCTAGTGAGAAGATTTCGATAAAGTTCTTAAACCCAACCCAATCAACAAGCTTCGCTGGTGGAGAGTTGTATAGATTATAGTTTGTGAATGCTAACAACAACATAAAGATGATCGGAAAAATGACAACGAAGATCAACAGTAAGAATCCAGGTCCCACCATTAGATAAGGAAATCCTTTGTCTACAACATTATGATATTGCTCTTTTAGTGAGTTAAGTTTCAAGCCGTTATCACGTTTTTTCCCATTTTGGAACGCATCATAGATATTAAAGTAGTAAAACCCTAAACCGATGCCTACTACTAGTATGGAAATAACGCCGTTCACAAGTAAGAAGATGGAATGATCTCTAGGCACTTCTGTACCTAGTGTTACGATTCCCCAAAGTCCGATATTCAGAAAATCAAGAAATGCAATAAAGTAACATATCGCTAAAAACAAGAATGCGAAACCTTTAACAAATTGCTTGTTATAGAATTGCCCCATTCCTGGAATGATGGACAGCAAAGCTGCCGTCTTACGGTGTGTCATTACAGGTTTCCCCTTTCTTTTCCCCACTAACTGTTTTGTGTGTAGTTCGAAAGATTTTAGGACCCATACATAAGCGAAATCTTTCCAACACACACAATAGTTAGAGAAAGCAGTACCCGCGACGTCTGGGTACCGCTTTCCACTTATTGCTTATTATTATTTACCATGGTTCGCTTCAATGTTTTGTCCAATCGTCTTAACTGCGCTTTCTAGAGCAGCTTTTGGCTCAGACTTGCCAGTAGCAGATAATTGAAGTGCATTTGCAGCTGGAGCCCAAACTTCTGCCATTTCAGGAATGTTAGGCATTGGAACTCCACGTTCTGATTGAACTGCTACAGCTTTAGCTGCTTCGTTGTCTGCAATGATTGGGTCCTCCATTAAAGATACAACTGGAGGAATTTCTGCTGTTTTCTCAAAACGAGTCTTAGCGCTTTCTTCGTTTGTAATGAACTCAACCAGTTTAGCAGCCCATTCTTGGTTAGGAGAGAACTGACTTACGTTGTAACCTTTAACTCCGATGAATGTTTTAACATCTTCACCGTTTGGAAGTTTAGGCATTGGTGCAACACCGATATCGATTCCAGCATCTTTATAGCCTTGGAAAGACCAAGGTCCGTTCATTACAGAAGCAACTTTACCTTCTTGGAAAAGACCATCGATTGTTTGTCCTGCTTTTTCACCGATGATTCCTTTTGGGAACAAGCCATCTTTGTACCAGCTAGTGATATAATCTAGTCCTTCAACTGCACCTTTGTTAGAAAGGCCAAGGTCTTTAGGATCTAATGTTCCGTTGTCGTCTTTAAATACATAGCTTCCATATCCAGAAAGCACACCATTTGCAAAGTAGAAATCAGTCCAGTTTGCTAGGAAACCGTATTGCGCTCCACCTTTATCACCTTTAGAGAATGCAAGAACATCTTCTAAAGATTCTGGTGCTTCAGGCATCTGTTTTTTATTGTAGATAAATACTGGTGTTTCTGTTGACTTAGGAAGTCCGTAAAGTTTCCCATCATATGTTAATGCGTTAATTGAAGATTCAGTGTAAAGCTTTGTTACATCATCAGATACTTCGATCGGTGCGATCAGACCTTCGATCGCTAATGGTCCAATACGGTCATGCGGAGTTGTAATAACATCCGGTCCTTTTTTAGCTGGTCCATCAAGACGAAGCTTCTCTTGCTGGTCTAGCATTGGAATTTCTTTTAGCTCAACTTTGATGCCGTATTTCTCTTCGAACTTTTTAATAGCATCTTTTGTTCCAGCACCTTTTTCTTGGTCTTCCCACATAACTAATTTTTCAGGCTTGTCTGAGCCAGATTCTTTCTTACCGCCTGTAGAAGAACTATCTTCTTGCGGTCCGCAAGCAGCTAACGCACTTGCAGCTAGAGCAAAAGTTAAAGGCAATGCTAATAACTTTTTCATCAATTGTACCCCCCATTATTGTTAAAAGATCAAAGCATACAAACGTTTGCACAGATTAGCAAAAAAAATGTTTTTCTGTCTTCTTATGAAGTTTTTTGCCGTTTATGAAAACGATTGCATTACCTGCTCAATTTCATTATACCTATGCTTTGAATTTTTACAATACTTTTTTAATTATTTTTGGTTTCGCTTTCATTTATCTTGATTTTATCGCTGAAAGCGGTTTATACTATCACCATTACAAGTTGAAGGCAATGTACGTTCCTTTAGGGGTACAACCTAGTTTTTATAGGTTGTGCCCCTTTTTTATTGCTGAAACTGAGAGGAGATCAAACTATGTTAAAAGAAGCAATCTACCACAGAGCAGGTAACAATTTTGCTTATGCTTATGACGAAACTACCCTCCACATCCGTCTTCGTACCAAAAAAGGTGATGTTGATTCTGTAACGTTAATTCACGGTGATCCTTATGACTGGACGAAGGATGGCTGGCAGACGTCTCGGTCACTGATGACTCTATCAGGTACAGATGAATATTTTGATTACTATTTTATTGCTATCTCTCCCCCGTTTCGCCGTTTACGCTATGGATTTGAACTGAAGAATGGTGATGAGACGTTGGTATATACTGAAAAAGGCTTCTATAATGAAGCTCCGTTCGATGACACAGCTTATTATTTTTGTTTTCCATTCTTAAATGGAATTGATGTATTTCGTGCCCCTTCTTGGGTAAAAGATACGGTTTGGTATCAAATATTCCCTGAACGTTTTGCGAATGGAGATACGAGCAACGATCCTGAAGGTTCTCTTCCGTGGGCTAGTGAAGAGCCGAAGTTCAACAATTTTTTTGGAGGAGATTTTCAAGGTGTGATCGATCATATCGATCATCTCGTTAAACTAGGTGTGACTGGTATTTATTTCACACCGATCTTTAAAGCGAAGTCTAACCACAAGTACGATACGATTGATTATTTAGAGATCGATCCACAATTCGGTGATAAAGAAACGTTTAAGCAATTAGTAAAAGTTTGCCATGAAAACGGAATTAAAGTTATGCTCGATGCTGTGTTTAATCACAGCGGATACTATTTTAAACCATTTCAGGACGTACTTCAGAATCAAGAGAATTCATCTTATAAGAATTGGTTCCATTTAAGAGAATTTCCAATCCAGACTGAACCACGCCCTAATTATGATACGTTTGCTTTCGAAAAAGCGATGCCGAAACTGAACACTGAAAACCCAGAGGTTCGCGAATACTTACTCAAGGTCGCTCGCTATTGGGTGGAAGAGTTTGATATTGATGGATGGAGATTAGATGTTGCCAATGAGGTTGATCATTCATTTTGGAGAGAATTCAGAACAGCTGTTAAGTCTGTCAAACCAGATGCATATATCTTAGGTGAGATCTGGCATGATTCCATGAACTGGCTACAAGGAGATCAATTCGACGCCGTTATGAACTATCCATTCACAAATGCGGCTCTTGATTTTGTAGCAAAAGAAACGATTGATGCAAAAGTGTTTGCGGAAAAAATGACGGCTGTACTTCATATGTATCCTGAAAATGTTAACGAAGCTGCGTTTAACCTATTAGGTTCACATGATACAAAACGTGTTCTAACGTTCTGTGATGAGAATAAGGATAAGATGAAGTTATTGTTTCTATTGATGTTAACCTTTAAAGGAACTCCATGTATCTATTATGGAGACGAGATCGGTATGACAGGTGGTAATGATCCAGGTTGCAGAAAATGTATGGAATGGGATGAAAACAAACAAGATTTAGATCTGTTTGAACATATTCAATCTTTGCTAACTCTTCGTCAAGTTCATAAAGTTCTAGCCAATGACGGCGAAATGAAGTTTATCAAGGTAAATGAGAAAACATTAGTATATGAGCGTTCATCAAATGAGGAAAATGTATGGATCCTTTTAAATGCGGGTGAAGAAAGCGCTGACCTTTCCATTGATATCCCTGAAGGCTACACACATATTTTGGGATCATCATTCTCAGGATCTTTGCCTGGATACGGCTTTAGTATATATAGAGGAAAATAAACATGTTCCCCCTCACTGTTAAAAGTGAGGGGATTTTATTTCAGTAACTACTCATACCTGATACAATAGGTAAATGTTATAACCATACAATATAAACACGATGGAGAGGGATTTACATGAAAGGCAACAAAGCTGCTAAGCTTTCCCTTTTTGCCATAACGTGGCCAATATTTATAGAAATAATGCTTCATATGTTGATGGGGAACGCTGATACTCTTATGCTCAGTCAATATTCTGATCATTCAGTGGCTGCTGTCGGACTCACTAATCAACTGTTATCGATTGTAATCGTTATGTTTGGATTTGTTGCAACAGGAGCGAGTGTAGTTATTGCACAGGCAATAGGTGCTAAACTTGAACGTACAGCTGCTGAAGTAGCAGTAGTTGCCATCTTAGGCAACTTGCTTTTTGGGGTACTCTTAAGCGCTGCATTACTTGTCTTTGGCGATGTATTTTTAACATGGATGAATACGCCACCAGAGTTAATGGCTGAAGCATCAAGCTATTTAATGATCGTAGGTGGATTTTCATTTATCCAATCGGTCATCATGACGATCGGAGCTGCCATTAGAAGCTACGGTTTTACGAAAGATGCCATGTATGTCACGATCGGGATGAACATCTTGAACGTATTTGGAAACTATTTATTTATCTTCGGTGCTTTCGGTTTTCCGGTATTGTGTGTTGAAGGTGTAGCGATTTCAACATCTGTTAGCCGATTTTTAGGTTTACTTGTAATTCTGTATCTGTTGTTTAAGCGCTCTTCTATACCATTACCTTTTTCCAGCTCATTCAAATTATTTCCTATTCATATAAAGGGTGTATTAAAAATCGGATTGCCATCAGCTGGAGAGCATCTATCTTATAGTGGATCTCAGATGCTGATTACGTTCTTCATCACGCTGCTTGGTACAACGGCACTTACTACAAAGGTATATACCTTTAATATTATGATGTTTATCTTCCTTTTCGCTGTAGCGATCGGCCAAGGTACACAGATATTAATTGGTCACTTAATCGGTGCTAAATCGTACGACTCTGCTTATAAGATGTGTCTCAAAAGTCAGACGTATGCCATGATCATAAGTTTTCTTATGGCAGGTATAGCTTCACTATTCGCAAAGCCACTTCTATCTATTTTCACAGATAATCCTGAGATTATTAAGGAGGGTACTATTCTTTTATACTTAACGCTCCTGCTCGAACCTGGCCGTTCTTTTAATCTTGTTATCATTTCAAGTTTGAGAGCTGCAGGTGATGTTAAGTTTCCCGTCATTATGGGTGTCATCTCTATGTGGGGAGTTAGTGTACCACTCGCATACTTGTTAGGGATTACTTTCGATCTTGGTTTAATAGGAATTTGGCTCGCCTTCACTGCAGATGAATGGCTGCGGGGACTCTTTATGCTGTCGAGGTGGCGAAAAAGAAAATGGCAAAAACAATTAGTCGTCAAACATGAAGCAACTGCATAAATTAAAAAACCGGAGAACAGAAATGTTTCCGGTTTTTTCGTTTAATCTACGATATTAATATTATAGTCGGTCAGCCAGCTGTCGATCTGCGCAAGATGAGCCATTAATTGTGGGCCGGTCATAAGTTGACCAAACCAAGGCTCTTTAAACGTCTCACCATTCGTTTGAATAATTTCTTGAACACGTGCTCGGTTTAATACTTCAAACAATGGTGAGTTCTTTTTCGCGACGATGCTTGTTAACCAATCTTTTACGCCGTTCGTATAATCCGGATGGAACGTTTTCGGGTAAGGGCTCTTTTTTCGATACAGTACATCATTCGGAAGTACCCCAGTAAGTGCTTTTCTAAGTATTCCCTTCTCTCTTCCATCCAGCATTTTCATGTCCCAAGGAATGTTCCATGCGTATTCTACAATTCTATGATCTGCAAAGGGTACCCTCACTTCTAATGAAGCTCCCATACTCATTCGGTCTTTACGATCCAACAGTGTCGTCATGAACCAAATCATATTCAAATAGAAGATTTCACGTCTTCTCGCTTCTATTTTAGATTCTCCTTCTAAAACAGGCGTTTCATTCACTGTTTCTTCGTATCGTTGCTGAACATATGAAGCTAGATTCAACTTGCTAGCCCATGAGTCTTGTAAAAGATTTTGGCGCGCTTCTGTTGAACGCATCCACGGAAACATTGGACGATTCAAGAGTTTCTCTTTATGAAACCATGGATACCCACCAAAGATTTCGTCTGCGCATTCTCCTGAAAGTGCAACTGTTGACTGAGGTTTAATCTGACGGCAGAACCATAAAAGTGAAGAATCAACATCAGCCATTCCTGGCAGATCCCGAACTGTGACAGCTTCACGCAAATGATTGATTAATAGTTCGTTATCAATCACGCAGCTATGATGAACAGAGCCTGTAGCTTCAACCATCTGATTGATCCAATACGCATCTGAATTCGGCTGATAATCACTCGCTTTAAAATACTTATCATTATCTACATAATCAATGCTGAACGTATGGAGGTCACCCTTGTTTTCTTCTTTAAAATATTTCGCTGCGATTGCGGTGATCGCACTTGAATCGAGACCGCCAGAAAGAAAAGTACTTACTGGTACGTCTGCAATCAGTTGTCGCGTCACTGCATCATTCACGAGATATTTCACTTTTTCAACTGTATCTTCTAAAGAGTCTTGATGTGGTTTACTTTCTACGTTCCAATACCGCCAAATTTTCAGCCCGTTTTTTGAATACGTCGCAGCATGTGCCGGACGAAGTTCTTTTATCCCTTTATATACTCCGTTACCTGGGGTACGAGATGGTCCTAGACCGAAGACTTCTTGTAGTCCTTCACGATCTATTTCAGCCTTGACATCTGGATGAGCTAATATGGACTTTATTTCAGATCCAAATAACAGCATACCGCCTTTTTCAGTATAGAAAAATGGCTTTACCCCTAATCGATCACGAGCTACAAACAAGCTTTCCTTTTCTTCATCCCAAATTCCAAATGCAAATATTCCATTAAACCGATCGATACAACTCTCTCCCCACTCCATATAAGAAGTAAGTAAAACTTCCGTATCGGAATGCCCATCAAACGTGTACCCTCTTTGTAAAAGTTCTTTCCGGAGATCTTCTGTGTTGTACAGCTCTCCGTTATAGCAAAGTGTATAATTCAATTTGTTCTTCGTTCTTGTCATCGGCTGAACGCCGCCTTCAATATCTACAACTGCTAACCTTGCGTGACCAAAACCTGCATGTGTGGTACTCCATACATTAAGTGCGTCTGGTCCTCTTTTTGATAATGGAGAGGCCATCTTAATTAATATATTCTTTTCATGTGTGAGGTTACGATTCCAATCTGCCCAACCCGTTATTCCGCACATTGGTTTCATCCTTTCTGTACAAACTCCATTTCTAGTATCTATGCCCATTACTCAGCATATGCTTTTATCCTTGTACAGGTGTTTTTTTAAAATTTGTGTATGTTCTTATAAGTTGTATATAATGAATACATATTTCAGAAGATAAAGGTGATCATTAAATGCCACAGTCGAAGTTTTTTCGTATCGGTTACGGATTTCTCCTCATTTTTCTAATTATTTTAGTAGGAACAAAGATTGATTTTATTTTCAGGCCGATCGTCGTTCTTGTTCAAACGCTATTCTTCCCGTTTTTACTTGGCGGTGTTCTTTACTATCTGTTCCGGCCTGTCGTTCAATTTTTGCATAAGCGAAATGTGCCGAAGGTGTTATCCATCCTTCTCATCTACTTGCTTGCTATCGGATTATTCGTATTGCTGTTCTATTCTATTGGTCCGATATTACAAAGACAGGTAAGTAATTTAATCGAGAATACACCCGCTTTAATCGATGCTATTCGTTCTAAGCTAAATGATTTACAGCAAAATGAATGGGTCAGCCGTTTCCAAGAAAGTGACCAGTTTGATGTAAAAGAAATCTCTGATAAAGTAACTGCCTATTTATCTACAAGTGTTCAAACAATCGGTACGAACATCGCAAACTTTATTGGAATCATCACAAACATTATTATGATTTTTGTTACCGTTCCTTTCATTCTTTATTACATGTTAAAAGAGGGTGAAAAAGCTCCACAGATGGTACTTCAAACGCTTCCGGAAAGACAGCGTACGAATGGAACAAAAATTCTAAAAGACATGGACATCGCCCTTAGTTCATACATCCAAGGTCAAATCCTCGTCAGTGTTTGTGTTGGAACCATGCTATATATCGGTTATCTCGTAATTGGAATCGAGTATTCACTGATCTTAGCCATTATCGCGATGTTCACAAATGTTATTCCGTTCCTTGGACCGATTATTGGAGTCGTTCCTGCGCTGATCGTAGCGGTCGTTGACTCGCCGGCGATGGTGATCAAAGTACTAATTGTTATGGTTATCGCTCAACAGATCGAAGGTAATGTAATCTCTCCTCAAGTTATGGGTAAAAAGCTGGATATCCATCCGCTTACAATTATTTCTATCTTGCTTGTAGCAGGAAGCCTAGGTGGTCTCCTTGGATTGATTCTAGCCGTTCCAGTATATGCGGTTCTTAAGGTTATCGCCCTGCACACCTATCGTTTAATCAATCTAAGAAAATCAAAAGAGCTTTAAAATAATGAGGAATTTGAAAAAGCATCGGATATTAAGTACGTAGTTCAGATAACGTGGAGAAACAAAAGATTTAGCATAGGAAATCGAGTATGAAATCGCAAAGATTTTATACTCGATTTTTTATTGATATGTAAGGGTTATTCATGTTTTTAATGCCGAATTAACAAGTGAAATTTCATATGAATTAACGAAATGACAACAACTATTGTCATTCCGTTATTTGGGTGTGATTATAGTTGTTATTTGTTGTACTAAAAATAACAAAAGGATTAGGTAATTTATGTTGCAATTTAATTGGAGAGATATTAGTCTTGTTCCGTAAAAGGGCAAGATTGTTTAAGGGGGATGGTGAAAAAATGTTAAATAAAATAAAGGAATTACCTGAAAAGTTGGCATTTTTTATAGGCTTATCTTTAACTTTATTTAGTCCAATAATATTACTTTTAATGTCATTTGGTGAATTGATGACAATACTAATACAAGCGATTGTATGGGGTGTTGCCACCTTATTTATACTAAGTGCTGCTGATAAAAGACATTTTCGAAAAGGTAAAAATAAGTGAAGATTTACTTATGGGGGCTTTAAAGAAAAAAATTCTCTAAAAAAGCTCAGAGCAATAAACAAAAATGTTATTTAGTTTGTTTTTTAAAGTTTTTCCACAATAACTGAACTACTTAATATTAAAGTCCGATGCTTTTTCTTTGCTCGTATTTTCTGTATGGCGCTCGTCCAGCCTGCTTGTCTGCCGCCGGACGAGCGCCTGACCCGCCAACAACTCTCTCATTACAAAAGAAAACACACCATTTCATTCAAGTAAAATGGTGTGAAAGGTTTATTATTTTGCTTCTTGTGGCTGTTTATCGTAGATCGGTACCCAGCCTTCTTTTGATTTGAAGATGCGGACCGCTACTACTTTACGATCTTCTTGCAGCGTGAAATAGTGACGGAAATTTTCTGGAACGGAGATTAGATCTCCCGGCTCAAGCTCTACATCAAAGAACCTTCCATTAGGTCCTTCGATCGCAAAGATTCCATGTCCAGAAACGATAAATCGTACTTCATCATCTGTGTGATGATGTTCTGCTAAGAAGTTTTTCAAAAGCTCATCTAAGTTTGGTGTCGCATCAGAAAGGGAGATAACATCTTCTGTTACATACCCTCTACGCTCAGAAATATCATCGATCTCACTACGGAAGGTTTGAATCACTTCTTCTTTGTCCTCATCACTTAACGAAAAATTTTCACGAAGGTGTGATGGAAGTTTTTCAATGTCCCACTTTTCGTAAATAACTTCCTGTGAGTTTAAGTACGATTCTACCTCGCTTTGTTTTTCAATTCTTTCGTTGTTATCATGAAATCGTAGTTGTGCCATTTTTAACGCCTCCAAATGATTGATTTTTATTTAAAACGTTTAAAGTTTGTAATTTGATATGGTAAGAGAACAGAAACTCGAAAGCTTCTAGGTGTTTCTTCGCTTCAAAAGCATTTCTGCCCCATACGGTAATACCATGATTGCGGATCAGGACAGCTTTGGTATCCGTATTTATAACAGCACCTACCGCTTCTGACAGCTTCGAAAGGTCACCGTAATTTTCAACGATAGGAACCGTGATACTTCCTTCTTCTTCCCATATTCCAAAAGCTTTTATCAGTTCTTGACCTTGAAACGTAATCTTCCCTACATCACCATATAACTCAGAGATTAAATTATTATCCACGGTGTGAACGTGTAAACAGCAGCCTGCATCCGTTAATCGATAGACTTCACAATGAATGCCTGTTTCTGCTGAAGCTTTTAAATGCGTTTCTTCTACCGGATCCCCATACTGATCTACTAAAAGAAAGTCTTCAGAGGTACGCTTTGTTTTATCTTTTCCACTTGCAGAAACATAAAAGTTGAGCGGTGAGTCACTTACTTTAATCGATACGTTACCACTTGTTCCAGGAAACCAGTTCCGTGAAGCCAGCTCATCCTTTACATCAGCAAGCTCATTCCAACGCTGTTGTTTACTCAACTTTTCACACCTCTTTTCTCTAAGACATGAATGATGTCATGAAACGTTTCAAATGAAGTATATGGTATTTGGTTTTCTTCGCATTTTTCAATCAGATAATCTCTTGCAAAAACAACATCAGCCATCTTAGAAGCTTGAAGATCAGTAATTGAATCACCGATCACAATCTTTTCTGCTTGGGAATATTTCTCTTCAAGTCTTCTGATAACAGACGGTTTGCAACACCCACAATCATTGTCACATTGATCATCACACGCATTCGGCCAAGTGATTTTTATCGTGTCACTGGTAAAGTCACTGGCATTACAAAATACGTATTGTGAATCTAGCTTGTTTTCTAAAACAGGATGAACAAAAAAATCAATGCCGCCACTAACGATGTATAACGGAATTCTCTCGCTTTGAGTAAATTGAATAAATTCCTGAAAGCCATCTCTAATCTTAGAACGTGTTAAAACGAATTCAATAATCTCTTTCTTTTTATCCGAAGGAATTCTGGAAAACATTTTTCCTACACCTTCTCGAATCGAGATCGTTTCATTCAAGATTTCATTTACGATCGGCTGCCATCCCTCAGGTGAAAATTCTTCCATGATGGCGACGATGTTATCTTTTTCGGTAACTGTCCCATCAAAATCACAAAAGATTACCGATCGGTGTTGAGTTGTCATTTTACAGGAACACCACCCCAAAGCTCTAATGCTTTTTGAAGTTCTGCATGTTTTTCAGCAAAACTTTCAAAGTCTTCTCCTTTAACAACGGCATCTATCGCCTGACGGAAAGCACGTGCTCCACCGGCAGCTCCATCTGGGTGACCATGTATGCCTCCACCTGCATTTATAACACTGTCCAAACCAAAGTCATTGTATAAAACCGGAGTTAGTCCTGGATGGATACCAGCTGAAGGGACTGGAAACGATTTGTTTAATAAGATGCTATCTGTTGTTAAGGCATCCGCAATGCTTAATGTTTCTTGACGATCAAGTGCTACACTTCCATATGGAGATGGGAACAACACAAGATCTGCTCCTGCATAACGAAGCAATTTGCCTAATAATACTGAGTAACCAATTCCGTAAAGTGATGATGACCCTATAGCTCCGGATAGTGCAGGATGAGCCATGATCGGTAGTGGAATCTCTTTATCTTCGGCCAGTTCTTGCAATACATCTGGTCCGTAAGATAAAACGTTAAATAGTAATGCGTTTGCTCCTAATTCTGCTGCGCGCCTCGCTTTATCTCGAAGTTCACTCGTTCTGCCTGTTAAGTTAACTGCGTAGAGCGTCTTTTCGCCTGTTCGCTCGTGAACAGACTTTAATACTTCTTTAGCGATTTTCACTCTTTCTTCAAAAGGAGTGAGTGGATTCTCAAAAAGAATTTCATCATCTTTTACAAGATCTACCCCACCTATGGCCTGCTCATATAATTGCTGCTTGAAGAATGAAAGATCTTTTCCGAGTACCCCTTTAAAAATACTCATAACAAGTGGACGGTTATGTACGCCTAAGATATCTCGAATTCCTGTTATTCCAAACTTCGGACCGGGAAATTGTTTTTCTAGCTCTCTATCAAACTCTAAATCTACGAGCTTGATCTCACCATCTAACGAAAGTTTACCGAAAACCGTCGTTAGAATTGCTGGAATATCATTTGAAAAGTTCGCTGATGGATAGGAAATCTTAAGCAAGCCTTTAGTTCTTTTACTTCCTAAAAATTGATCAGCACGTGGATCTTCAGGAAGTTCAATGACCTCTTCCACAATCCCTTTATGTTTTTTTAGCTGTTCTTGCTCAAGTTGAGGAAGATCTGTCCAAGAACCTACTGTAAGTCCTAGTGCAATTCCTTCCGCTTTTTTTTGTAAGTTCTCTTTCTTATCATGTACTAAGTACGTCGCTGTAATTTTACTCATGTTTGTCGTTCTCCTTTCAAAAACACAAAAAACCCCTTCACGAGGAAGGGGTGTCTACATATTGACAGTTCCACTTCCTCTTATCTCTCAGTCAACGTTCGACTGCAAGAATTAGCACCGTTTTCAGTTAAGCAAAATTAACTGAATGGTTGCCGGGTTTCATCGGGCTAGTCCCTCCACCTGCTCTTAATAAGAGTGCAAATTGTTAGAATATAATTTTAATTGTGATTATGACAGGGTATGAAGGATCTGTCAACCAAAACCTTCAATATCTCATTAGTAAGCTTTAAAGTTTTTGAAAGATGTTGATCTCCATTCCAGATACTCGCTTTCCACGGGGCAGGCGGTGAGCCACATTCGTACGTTTCACTCTTAAGTGTCTCACCTGCCCGCCTGTCCCGTAGGAGTCTCGCATCTTACACTCCATTCAACTAATCAAAGAGGCAAAAAGAATTAAGTAAAACTTCTAAAATAATTTAGCAATCCGATCAGCAGCCTCTATCAGACGTTCTTCTGATGTTAGTAGGCCGGCACGTACATACCGATCGCCTTCGCTTCCGAATCCGATTCCTGGCGCGACTACGACGTGTGCTTTCTCTAGCAAATAGTCTGCGAAAGTTTCAGAAGTATACCCATCAGGTACAGGCAGCCAGCAGAAAAATGAACCTTTTGGCGATTCTACCTTCCAGCCGTTTTCGTTCAAACGTCCGATGAATGCATTTCGGCGACGTTCATATGTATCTACCAGTTCATCCACACATTGCTGTGGTCCGTTCAATGCCTCAGCCGCTGCGTGCTGGACAGCTCCGAACAAGCTTACATAAAAATGATCTTGAAGAAGGTTAATAGATTCAATAACAGTTTCGTTTCCAACCGCGAATCCAACGCGCCATCCTGCCATGTTATACGTTTTAGAAAGGGTGTAAATCTCTATACCTACGTCCTTTGCTCCTTCTATCTGTAGAAAACTGACCGGCTTTTGTCCATCAAATCCGATTGCTCCATAAGCAAAATCATGGCACACGAGAATATCATGTTTGTTAGCGAGTTCTACTGTTTCTTTAAAAAAGGATTTTGTTGCAACCCCTGCTGTAGGATTGTTCGGATAGTTCAAGAACATAAGCTTTGCTTTGTTCAATACTGTCTCAGGTAATTCATCATACTTCGGGAGAAAGTCATTTTCTTTTCTTAAGGGCATCGTCTCCATAGTAGCACCAGCCATTGCAACACCTGACCAATAATCAGGGTATCCCGGGTCTGGAACGAGTGCAACATCTCCTTGATTTAAATAGCACTGCGATAGCTCTACTAAACCTACTTTCCCGCCAAAGAGTACGGCTACTTCTTTCTCAGGATCGAGTGTTACTCCATATTCTCGTTTATAAAAATCGGCAGCTGCCTGCTTCAAAAATCCGTGTCCGCGAAACGGTGAATACTTATGAAAATCAGGTCTATCGGCTCCATCTTTTAATGCTTCAACAATATGCTGTGGAGTTGGTTGATCAGGATTCCCTTGTCCTAGATTAATAACATCAAAGCCTTGCTCTACATAGTAAGATACTTTTCTTACAAGCTTGGCGAAAAATTGCTCTGGCAGTTTCCCCATCACTTCTGCCTGCTCAAAACGTTTCACGACGATCACTTCCAGTCTAATTTGAATGTTCTTGAAATTCTAATCAGTTATGTTATACGCTTAAGGAAATTCTGTAAAGACTTTTTTTACAACCTGGAGGGTACAATCATGAAAATTGCCTGCATACAAGTTGACATTCAATATGGGAAACCTGATGAAAATTATAAACACATCGAAAATAAAATTCGTAAAGCCGTTAAACATCATAATCCTGATACGATCGTACTACCAGAACTGTGGGATACTGGGTATGATCTTACCCGATTAGATGAGATTAGCGATCATGATGGTGAGAAAGCAAAGAAATGGTTAAGCGAGTTATCTAAAGAGCTTGATACTAACATTGTCGGAGGGTCTATCGCATATCGTGAGAGTAACTCAGTTTACAACACATCACTCACTTACAACCGAAACGGTGAACATGTTGGCACCTACTCAAAGGCTCACCTGATCACACTTATGGAAGAGGAAAAATATATCTCCCCCGGCAGTAATAGCAATCTGTTTACAATCGACGGTAATCTCTCGACCCTTGCTATCTGTTATGACATCCGTTTTCCTGAATGGATCCGTGCTCCTTTCATAAAAGGGGCAAAAATATTGTTCGTTCCTGCCGAATGGCCGATTCAAAGACAATCTCATTGGCGAGCATTGCTTATTGCACGTGCTATAGAGAATCAATGCTACGTTATTGCTTGTAACCGGGTTGGAAGCGACCCTAAAAACACCTTCGCTGGTCAATCACTAATTATCGATCCATGGGGAGATATCATTGCTGAAGGATCTGTGCACGAAGAGGAGATCCTTACAGCAGAGATCTCACCTGAATTAGTAGACGAAGTCCGTGTAAAGGTTCCTGTATTTAACGACCGTCGAACAGATCTGTATTAAATCCATTTCGAAAATTTAGTGTTGACAGATCTCCACACAACGTTGTAGTATAACGATTATGAATTGCGTGAATATTGTTACGCATTAACAAAACGAATAATTTTGGTCTCTTATCAAGAGCAGGTGGAGGGATATGGCCCGATGAAACCCAGCAACCGACCGTAATACCATTGTAAGATGGGGCGCCCGCATTATACGGGGAGCCGCTGATCTAGTCAGCGTATGGCACGGTGCTAATTCCGGCAAAACATTTTGTTTTGCTAAGATAAGAGGCGCGGGAAATCATCATTCCGAGCCTCTTTTCTTATACGAAAAGAGGCTCTTTTTATTTGTAAAAAAACTTTCCGGGGGGAAAAAAAATGAGCGTACAAGTAAGACCTACATATGAACCGTTAAACGAACTGACAGTCCTTGATGTGGTAAAACCTTTAGCATTTTTTGATGCATCCGAACAAGACCAACTGCATGTTAGAGAGATTGGAGATGGCAACTTAAACCTTGTCTTTCATATAGAAAGCACACTATCCAAAAAAGCTGTAATCGTTAAACAAGCACTTCCTTATGCAAAAGTGGTTGGAGAAAGTTGGCCGCTCACACTAGATCGTGCACGAATCGAGAGCGATGCGTTATTAACAGAAGCTGAATCCGTTCCTCACTTAGTTCCGAAGGTTTTATTCTCAGATTCAACACTTGCTGTCACAGTTATGGAAGATTTGTCTGACCATGTCATCCTTCGAAAAGGACTTATTGACGGTCAAATTTATCCCAAACTTGCTGATGACATTGGAACATTTGCTGCAAAAACAGCTTTTTATTCTAGTGATTTCTACCTGCATCCTTTTGAAAAAAAAGAACAAGTTAAACAATTTTCAAACCCTGAACTTTGCAAGATCACGGAAGACTTAGTGTTCACTGATCCATTCTTCAATCATGATACAAATGACTTCCCTGCTGAACTCCAAAGTGAAGTTGATGTAATTTGGAATGACAAAGAGCTTTTACAAGAGGTAGCTCAACTGCGACTATCATTCTTAACTAAAGCAGAAGTTCTTCTTCATGGAGATCTACATTCTGGAAGTATTTTTGTAAAAAGCGATTCTACTAAAGTGATCGATCCTGAGTTTGCGTTCTATGGGCCAGCCGGATTCGATATCGCTCACTTCATAGCTAACCTTGCGCTTAATCATCTTTCTCAGAATGCACATGCAAAAGAGCCGTTTCATCGCGAATCTTTACAAACCTACCTGTTACAAACGATCGAAAAGACTTGGGAAACATACACAAATACATTTACACAACTTTGGAACGAGAAAGCGACTGATCCTTTTGCCAAGATTGAAGGTGTTCTAGAGAATTTCTTAGTAAAAACGTTTCAAGAAGCGATTGGATTTGCTGGTTGTGAGATCATTCGAAGAACGATTGGACTTGCACACGTTGCTGATCTAGACACTATCCCCCAAAAAGAGGTCGAGCTCTTTTATAAAAAAACAGCACTAGCGTTAGGGGCAAAACTTGTTAAAAATCAAAGGAAACTTACAAACATCACAGAACTTACTGACTGGATTAGAGGTGCTTAAATGATGACTGTAGCAGAAAAATGGGTTCCTTCTGTTCGATACAGAGGTGACCATCTTCTTATATTAGATCAACAACAACTTCCCCATCACACGGTTTACTTAAATGTAACCACGATTGAACACGTATGGGACGCAATTTCTAAGCTTAAAGTTCGAGGCGCGCCAGCAATTGGAATCGCTGCTGCATTCGGACTCGCACTATGGAGTAATTCTGAAAAAGAGGTGGATCATTCCTCGTTTTTAACTAAATTGCAAAGACAAAGAGATTACTTAGCGTCTTCCCGCCCTACCGCTGTCAATTTATTCTGGGCATTAGATCGTGTTGTTGCTTCTGCTCAACAATCAACTTCAGTAGAAGAGGCGAAAAGTAGAATTGAAGCTGAATCACTTTTAATTCAAGAAGAAGACGAGAATACATGCAGAAAGATCGGTGAGTACGCTTTGTCACTTCTCCAAGACGGAGACGCTGTCATGACGATCTGTAATGCAGGTGCCATCGCGACAAGCAAATATGGAACAGCATTAGCTCCTTTTCATCTTGCTAAAGAACAAGGCTGGAACCTCTCTGTTTACGCGAACGAAACTCGTCCTGTTTTACAAGGTTCTCGTTTAACAGCATGGGAGCTGCAAGCAAACGATATCGATGTGACCTTGATCACAGATAATATGGCAGCCCACACGCTAAAAACAAAGAACATTAAAGCGGTGATCGTTGGATGTGACCGAGTGGCAGCGAATGGCGATACAGCTAACAAAATCGGAACTTTTGGTCTTGCGCTACAAGCAAAAGCGCTTGGTATTCCCTTTTATGTCGCTTGTCCTCTTTCTACCTTAGATCTCAGTACAACAAGCGGTGATGATATTCCGATCGAAGAACGTCCGGAAGAAGAAGTCACGCATCTAAACGGTGTTCGCATTGCACCAGAAGGAATAAAAGTGTTCAATCCCGCTTTCGATGTAACTCCCGCTGAATACATCTCAGCGATCATAACTGAAAAAGGAATCATCAATGGCAATTATAAAGAAGCACTATCAACACTTAAGGAGGAAAAAAAGCATTGAGACCTTTTAGAATCTTGGCAACCGCTTGCCTAACATCAGCCTTGTTCTTAACAGGATGTACCAATGAGCAAGATGCTCTTTCCAATAAGACAGAAACAAAACCTGCTGCAGCAAATGAGTCACAATCAAATTCTACAGTAACTGCTTCAACGTCAAGCAAAGTTCCAAAACAACTTCAGAAGCCTTTAAAGATCGCTTCAATTAATCAGTTCTCTATCGGTACTTTTTCTTCTCAATATATTAGTGGCGTAAAAAAGCAAGTGGAAGAGTTTGGCGGTGAAGTGCAAATTTATAACGCTGATAACGATCTTTCAAAAATGGCAGCATATGTTGAAACAGCCGTTAACCAACAAGTTGATGGAATACTAATCGATCATGGTCGTGCAGATGCGATCGCTCCAAGTGTGAAAAAAGCAGTTGCAGCAGGAATACCAGTTGTCGCTTTTGATAGTGATATCAACATTCCAGGAGTAACTGTCATCGATCAGGATGACTATAGCCTTTCTTGGAATGCTTTACGAAGCATGGCCCAAGACTTAAATGGTAAAGGTGAGATCGTATACGTTTGGGTAGGCGGTTTTACACCGATGGAACGAAGAAACGTTATGTATGAAGCTTTTAAGAAACGTTATCCTTCTATTAAAGAAATCGCTCGATTCGGTACAGCGACACAAAACACTGCACTTGATACACAGTCACAAATGGAAGCTTTACTACAGAAATATCCGAAAAAAGGTGATATTGACGCTGTATTCGCTCCTTGGGACGAATTTGCTAAAGGCGTAACGCGTGCGATCCAACAAGCTGGACGTGACGAGATTAAAGTATATGGAATCGACTTAAGTGACGAAGATCTACAACTGATGCAAGAAGAAAACAGTCCATGGGTTTCAACAGCAGCAACAGATCCTGCTGACGTTGGAAAGCTGCAAGTACGCTTTCTCTACCAAAAAGTAGCCGGTGAAGAAACACCACAAATTTATAGTGTTCAACCTCACCTTGTAGAAAAAGAGGATCTGCCAAAATCTAAGGTATCCATGGATGAAATCGGTAAGTACGTGGAAGGATGGGGCAAATCTGACGCGGGAACATCTCCATGGATGGAAAACTTAAGTAAGGATACCAAACAATGACGATACTCTCCTTAACTTCTATACAAAAATCATTTGGTGAACAGATTGTATTAAAAGGAGTGGACTTTACCGTAAAAAGCGGTGAGGTCCATGCTCTTTTAGGAGCCAATGGTGCAGGTAAAAGTACCCTTATGAAAATACTGTCTGGTGATTATGAACGTGATGGCGGTGTTATCACATTGAATGAAAAAGAGCTGATTATTAAAACACCAGCTCATGCAAAAGAAGCAGGCATTGAAATGGTCGTTCAAGAAGTAGATACCGCCCTCGTTTCCTCATTAAGTATCGCTGAGAACGTTACAATGAATACTTTTATCTCAGGACCTGCTTTTTTTTCTTGGAAAAAAAGATATAAAGTAGCCCAAGAGCTTTTGAACAGAGTTGGTCTACATCTTGACCCTGCCCTTCCTCTTTCTCATTGCTCTTTAGCTGAAAAACAGTTAGTTCTCATTGCAAAAGCCATTTCTCGGAATATATCTTTTATTATTCTTGATGAACCTACAGCCGCACTTAGTACGAAAGAAGCTCAGCATCTTTTCTCTGTACTTCGTGAACTTCAAAAGCAAGGTGTTGGCATTATCTATATTTCACACCGTTTACCTGAAGTCATGGAGTTGTCGACTAGAGTAACCGTCTTAAAAGATGGGTATGTGACGCTTCAAAAAGAAACGTCTGACTGCTCTTCTGAAGAAATAGTTCGCGCGATGCTAGGCAATGAATTGGTTGAACTCTTAAACGATGAAGAAGACAGAATACTAGGCGCTACCCTTTTAGAAGCCAAACATTTCAGTGTTCCTGCTACCAATGAATCTGTATCTTTTTCCGTTCGAGAAGGTGAAATTGTTGGCGTTGCCGGATTAGTAGGTGCAGGAAAGACCGAAACGGCGAGAGCATTATTTGGTGCAGATCCCTCTAGAGACTCTATTTACATGAAAGGAAAAAAAGTTAGAATCTCTAACCCTCAAAAAGCCATTTCTGCTGGTATCGGTTTTGTTCCAGAAGAACGCCGTAAAGAAGGAATACTCGTGGATTACAATGTGATTGAGAACTTAACACTACCCGTCTTAAAACAGTTTACCAAGTTTGGGTTTATCCAAAGAAAACGCGAAAAAACAGAAGCTGAGAAATGGATCAAACAGCTCGGTATCAAGACACAAAAATCGTCTCTTCTTCTGAACCATTTAAGCGGAGGTAATCAGCAAAAAGCTTCGATCGGTAAATGGCTTCTTACGGACGGAGATGTATTTATTTTCGATGAGCCGACAAAAGGAATAGATGTTGGTGCTAAGCAAGATGTGTTTCAATGCATCAAAAACTTAGCTGCAAACAAAAAAGGAATTCTCTATTTCACGAGTGAGATACAAGAACTACTCGCTTTTTGTGACCGCATCCTCATTATGTACGATGGTAAAATTGCTGGAGAATTAAACAAACACGAAGCTACCACTGAAAAAATTATGCACTATGCAACTGGAGGTCATTATGGCACAGTACGTTCATAAAGAACATGTTGAGAACGACATAAACACTACTAAACCCTCACTTCAAGAAAAGGTCTTTCCTTTTCTTTACCGATACGGCACGCTTCTTGTCATATTATTAACCGTAATCGGCTTTAGTCTAGCAAACGACAAGTTCTTAAGCTATCAAAACTTTACGGATATTTTACGCTCTGTTTCCATTATTACATTGCTTGCGATCGGTGTTACCATCTCTTTAATCGTTGGTGGCTTTGACCTTTCTGTCGGATCAACGGCAAGCCTTGCGACCGTTACGAGTGCTGCGGCTCTTGTTCTGTATCGCCAAGAAACGATTATCGCCATTCTCATTCCCATTGCTATTGGTTTATTAGTAGGACTATTAAACTCGTTCTTCGTTGTAAAAGTAAGACTTCCAGATCTGCTCGCAACTCTTGCAGTTATGTATATAATCAATGGATTGCACCTTACCTTCACAAAAGGATTTTCGATCTATAACAACATGCCTTTGTCAGAAGGTGGAACAGCTCCTGGGGTTTTTCTTCCTTCTTTCTTATTTATCGGTCAAGGTGAAATATGGTCGGTTCCAGTTCCCGTCATTATCATGCTGATCGCCGTTATTGTCGTTCATATCATTCTACAGCAGACTAGGTTTGGAAGATTATTGTATATTACAGGTGGAAATGAAGAAGCAGCTCGTCTATCTGGTGTCCCTGTTCAGCGTTACAAGATGTATGCTTATCTTTTATCTGCATTCTTTGCCACTCTTGCTGGTATTCTATTAGCATCACGAATCGGAACCGGCCAAGTTTCTGCTGGTGCTCCTTTGTTAATGGATGGTGTTGCAGCTGCATTTATTGGCTTTTCTGTTTTTGGTGCAGGGAAACCGAATGTGATCGGTACTTTTGTTGGTGCTGTTTTGATCGGTATACTTCTTAATGGTTTAACGATGTTAAACATTCCGTACTACGCACAAGATATCGTAAAAGGTTCTATACTGATTGGTGCCCTAGCATTTATGTATTATGAAAAGAAAAAATAGCACGAACAAAAACAGCACTTCCTTTACGGAGTTGTGCTGTTTTTTTCTGCCAGAAACTTCTTTAAGAACTCACTCGCTTCATAAGCAGGCATAGGCTTACTGATTATATAGCCTTGTGCAGTATGACAGCCATATTCTTGAAGTAATTTCATCTGTTCATATGTTTCTACACCTTCTGCCACCGTAGAAAGAGAAAGACCTTCACACATCATGATGATCGCTTTTATGATTGCTGCATCACTCGTATTAAAAAAGTCATCACTAAGATGTCTGATAAAGCTTTGATCAATTTTTAAATAATCGACCGGAAAATCTTTTAAATAACTAAGAGAACTGTAACCTGTACCAAAGTCGTCGATCGATAAACGAACACCTAGCTCTCTTAATTCTTGCATGATGCTGATGCTGTATTGGACGTTTTGTATCATCGTACTCTCTGTTAATTCTAGGTGTAAATATTCAGCTGATATTCCTGCTGTTTCTATCGCTTCTTTTACTTCATATACAAATGATAACCTTTGAAACTGTCTGCCTGAAACATTTACAGAGATAGAAAGATGAGGCGCGCCATCATCATGCCATCTTTTTAGCTGCTTACAAGACTCGAATAGAACAAACCGACCGATCTCATCAATAAGTCCGATCTCTTCAGCTAAAGGTATGAACTGCATCGGAGATACCAGACCTAAGTCAGGATGATTCCATCTTACAAGCGCCTCAAATCCGAGGACCATTTCCGTTTTCAAACAAAATTGAGGTTGAAAATAAGGTTCTAGCTCACCCTTTTGAACCGCCTTACGCAAAAAGCCTTCTAGCTTTAGCCTTTCAAGTGTGAATGCGTTCATATCTCCGGTAAAGAATTCACGTTTCCCACGGCCCTTTTCTTTTGCTTTATGCAGAGCCGTGTCAGCATTCTTTATAAGAACATCAGCACTTGTACTGTCATTTGGATAGATACTGACACCGATTGACGTACTAACCGTATACTCTTGTCCATCAAGATAGATCGGTAATTGAAGTGCTTCTTCAATCCGATCTGCTGTATCGATCACGTCTGCTGGCTTTTCAATCGTCAAGATTAACGTAAATAAGTCCCCCGCGAACCGGCATAGCAAATCTTGACTATGGATTACTTGTCTAAGCTGATTGCTTACATGCCTTAACACAACGTCTCCGATATGATGACCTAAACTCTCATTTATGATCTTAAAATGATCAATATCCACAAACATCACAGCTAATAAGTGGTTTCCAGAATCACTTTCAGAAACAAGTTCTCTCAGCCTTTTTTCAAATAAACTTCTGTTCGGTAAACCGGTTAACGAATCGTGGAACGCTAGCTGTTCGATCTCTTCTTCCGCTTTTTGCTGCCAGGTAATGTTCTTTCCGATCCCATATACACCAACTACTTGATCGTTTACGACGATTGGAATGTTCGTGATGCTGCTTAAAATGTGTCCGCCATCTTTTTTCTTGATACTCGCTATAAAATTTTGCGGTTTATCATGTACGGCGAGCCTGAAGTGTTCAACAACCCGTTTATGATCTTCATCGCACACAAATTGCAGAGCGTGGGTTGAGAGTAACTCTTCTTCTGAATATGCTAAAGACTGAACGAGCGCATGGTTCACACTCGTTATATAACCTTGTAGATCCATAGAATAGATCATATCAGGATTATGATCGAACAACGATTTATAACGTTGTTCAGATTCAATTAGATTATCATTAAGCTCTTCCATCTCTTTCGTATTCATCTTGATTAAATGAGATAGCGCTAAATATTCATCCATCTCTTTCATTCTTACACCTCATCTGTCCAATGAACCAATTTATAAAGTGATACGTGCTATCATTTATATCGGTGTACAGGAGGCATTGTTAACAAAACAAAGATTGGTTATTTTATCCAATAAAAAAAGCCGTCCTGCAAGGGCGGCTTAAAACGCATTAACCAAGTACAGAATAACCGTAAAATAGTACTAACAATAAAGTAATCCAGAAAAACACCCAATTGAGCAGGCGGCTCTCACCACGTTTTCTTTGAACAAGGATGATTTCCATTAAACCAATGAGGACTACTCCTAAAGTTCCTTTAATAATTATCGGCCCTTGATTAACAATTCCTGGATTGGTTAAATAACCAGCCAGCATGTGACCACCTGTTGCCAGAATCGCTAAGTACAGAACGCGCAGTATCATATGCAAAATTTTCGATTTTTTTCCTACATTTTTTTTGTATAGCATATACGTTACAAAAAACAAAATTAATGCCAGAAACCACGATGTTACATGAGCATGAATCATAAATATATCCTCCTATGTATAATTCTCCATATTACTATACCATGAACTGCTATGAACTAGGCAATCAAAAGAGTTCCCTCTGTAAAGTAAGCACTTTCATTGCTATAATAGCAATGTGAGAAATCTTGCAGAATAGAGGTGTTTCCTTTGAAACAGACAGAAACGAGAAATACGGAAACTGTAATTTCTAAAACGGAACAATATGGTGCACAAAACTATCATCCGCTTCCTATCGTTATCTCGGTAGCTGAAGGTGTATGGGTAACAGATCCGGAAGGTAACCGCTACATGGACATGCTTAGTGCATATTCTGCGGTAAACCAAGGACACCGCCACCCTAAGATCATTCAAGCACTAAAAGACCAAGCAGACAAAGTTACATTAACATCACGCGCATTTCATAACGATCAGCTTGGTGACTTTTATGAAAAAGTATCAAGCCTAACAAAAAAAGATATGGTGTTACCGATGAACACTGGTGCAGAAGCTGTTGAAACAGCTATTAAGGCTGTTCGCCGCTGGGCATATGATGTTAAAGGTGTTGCGGATAATCAAGCAGAGATCATCGTATGTGAAGGAAACTTCCATGGACGCACGATGACTGCAGTTTCGATGTCATCTGATCCTGATTACCAACGTGGGTTCGGTCCTATGCTACCAGGAATCAAAGTGATTCCTTACGGTGACTTAGACGCCCTGAAAGCAGCTATTACACCTAATACCGCTGCATTCATTCTAGAGCCAATCCAAGGTGAAGCGGGAATCGTTATTCCACGTGAAGGTTTCTTGAAAGAAGCGCTTGACGTTTGTAAGTCTGAAAATGTACTCTTTGTTGCAGACGAGATTCAATCTGGACTTGGCCGTTCTGGCAAAATGTTTGCTTGTGACTGGGAAGAGATCGAGCCAGACATGTACATCTTAGGAAAAGCACTTGGCGGCGGCGTAATGCCAATCTCTTGTGTAGCAGCAAACCGTGAAGTACTTGGTGTGTTCAATCCTGGATCACACGGATCAACTTTTGGAGGAAACCCGCTTTCTTGTGCGGTATCAGTCGCTTCTGTAGACGTGCTTGTAGAAGAAAACTTGGTTGAACGTTCGCTTAAACTGGGTGAATATTTCTTAGGCGAGTTAAAGAAGATTGATAATCCAGTGATCAAGGAAGTTCGCGGTAAAGGTCTGTTCATTGGTGTTGAACTGAACGAACCAGCTCGTCCATATTGTGAGCGTTTAAAAGAGCAAGGCTTGTTATGTAAAGAAACACACGAAAACGTTATTCGTTTCGCACCGCCATTAATCATTTCTGATGAAGATCTAGATTGGGCGATCGAACGCATTAAAAACGTACTTTCTGTTTAATTTGATTTATTGAGAGCTGACTCTTTTTGGAGTCAGCTTTTTTTAGGGCTACAATTGAGCTAAATTTCATATACGGACTAGGGTATTAATCCGTTTTTTAATAGATGAATCCACAACTTTTATGGATCAATCCAAAAGTTTTAGCGGTTTATCCAGAAGTTTTAGCTCTCAATCCAAAAGTTTTCACTGTTTATCCACGAGTCTACAAATATCGACATTTGTACTGCAACTGATACCCCTCACTTAAATCAAAAAAAAGAAGCAGCCATGAGCTGCTTCTTCCCTTTATAGTGCTTTCACCATACCGCCATCGATCAGCAGTGACTGGCCAGTTATATAAGTGTTTGCGTCAGAGCACAGGAATACGACCATCTTAGCAAATTCCGCAGGTTTACCGTATCGTCCAAGTGGAATTCCGCTTTCCATGGAAGTTCTAACGTCTTCAGCAGAAACTCCTTTTTTATCAGCCATCATCTGGTCTAATTCACCTACTCGATCTGTTCCGATGCGTCCAGGTCCGATGGTATTAATCAGAATGCCTTCTTTCCCTAGCTCTTGTGAAAGACTCTTTGATAATCCATTAATCGCTGTTCGAAAAGTGTTTGATAAGATGAGTCCGTCGATTGGTTGTTTAAAAGACGAAGAAGCGATATTTACGATGCGTCCTCCACCGTTTTTAAGCATATTAGGCGTAACGGCTCGAACGGTACGTACAAGGCTCAGTAACGTTAACTCAAATGCTCCCTGCCAATGCTCATCCTCAAAATCATTAAACGTACCAGCAGGAGGACCACCTGCATTGTTCACGAGCACGTCCACACTGCCCAACTTCTCTACGGCAGCTGCAACGAGTTCATCGATCTCATTACGCTGTGTGATGTCACATTTTTTATAATGAACATCCGTACCTGTTTCACGCTTTATCTCTTCTGCAGTCAGAGAAAGCTGATCTTCATCTCGGCTTGTCAACATCACGTTCGCACCTTCACGGGCAAATTCCAATGCACAAGCTTTTCCGAGCCCTTTACTTGAAGCAAGGACGAGTACATTTTTTCCTTTTAATCCTAGATCCATATCACAATCACCTGGTTTCTTAGAGAGATTTTACAATACGAAACTTACGTACTTCGTTTCCAGATAAGCTTCCATACCTTCTACGCCACCTTCACGTCCAAGACCGCTCTCTTTCATACCTCCGAACGGTGCTTGTGCAGCGGAAGGAACACCATCGTTCCAGCCGATGATTCCATAATCTAGTCCTTCAACAACTTGAGTTCCTTTGGACATGCTTTCTGTATAAACATATGCCGCTAAACCAAACGGACTCGTGTTTGCGAGACGAATACCTTCTTCAACACTGCTGATCTTGTGAATTGGAATGACTGGACCGAACGTTTCTTCATTCATGATCAGCATATCTTGTGAAACATTCTTTAAGACTGTCGGCTCGTAATAATACCCACCGTTATCTGCTCTTCCTTTTCCGCCTGTTACACACTCTGCACCATTTGAAACAGCATTTTCCACGTGCTCGGAGATTTTTTCATATCCGTCTTTGTTGATGATCGGACCGATATCTGTACCTTCTTCTAAACCGTTTCCTACTTTTAGTTTCTTTGCTTCAGCAGCTACTCGTTCTACAAACTCTTCATAAACACTTTCTTGCACGTATACTCGGTTGATACAAATACACGTTTGACCTGCGTTACGAAACTTAGAAGCTACAATTCCAGCTACTGCTTTTTTTAGGTCTGCATCCTCTAGTACAACTGCTGGAGCATGACCTCCTAGTTCCATAGAAACGTTCTTTACAGTTGCGGCACTTTGCTCGATCAATTTCTTACCAATCTCTGTAGAGCCTGTAAAGGTCACTTTTCTAACTTTCTCAGAATCCATAATCGCTTTGCCGATCACAGAAGAAGATCCTGTTACGAGATTGATTACACCTTTTGGAAAGCCTGCTTGATCTGCTAATTCTACTAATTTAATCGCAGTTAATGGTGTTTCTTTTGGTGGCTTCACAATAAACGTACAGCCTGCAGCGAGCGCTGGACCTAGCTTTCTTGTGATCATTGCTGCTGGAAAGTTCCATGGCGTGATGGCCGCTACCACCCCAACAGGTTGGCGTAATACTTGCATTCTTTTATTTTCTGCACTTGAAGGAATCGTACGACCGTAGATGCGCTTCCCTTCTTCTGCATACCACTTAATAAAGGAGGCAGCATACATCACTTCGCCTACAGATTCTTTTAACGGTTTTCCCATCTCAAGCGTCATTAGTTCTGCTAATTCTTCTTTTTGTTCGATCATTAAGTCATGCAGTTTCATAAGATAGTCAGCGCGTTCATAAGCTGTTAACTTAGACCAGCTCGGAAATGCTTTGTGAGCTGCATCAATTGCAGCATCTGTTTCTTCTTTTCCACAAGATGCCACAGTTCCTACCACTTCACCGTTAGCAGGGTTGTAAACCTCTATTTTTTCGAGAGAATCTCCTGTCCATGAACCGTTAATATAAAGCAGCTTTTCCATGTGAATTCCTCCTCTATGTAACTAGTTAATTCGACTTCATTCTACTATTTCATTACGAAGTGTCCCGATTCCTTCAATTGTAATCTCGATAACATCTCTTGGCTTTAAAAAAACAGGTGGCTTCATTCCTTTACCTACTCCAGCAGGTGTACCTGTTGCGATAATATCTCCCGCTTCAAGCGTCATGCCTTTTGAAAGCTCAGTGATCATCGTCGGTATATCAAAGATAAAATCAGATGTGTTTCCGTTCTGCCTTACTTCTCCGTTTACTTTTGTAACGATCGATAGGTTTTCCGGGTTTGGTACATCAGAATGATGAACAATCCATGGACCCATCGGGCAAGTTCCATTCAAACTTTTCCCGAGCAAAAATTGCTTATGCTTCTTCTGAAGATCACGTGCTGTAATATCGTTGATGATGGTATAGCCGAAAATGTGATCCATCGCGTTCTCTTTCTTTATACCTGTACCCGTTTTGCCGATAATTACGGCAAGTTCACCTTCATAGTCAAGCTGATTGGTTATAGACGAGTGATTTGGAATACCATCTCCATGACCGATCACAGACGTAGGAGCTTTTGAAAATACCATGATATCTTCAGGAATGTCCATTTCGCTTCCCATCTCTATCGCATGATCGCGATAATTTTTCCCGATACAGAATACATTTTTCCATGGACGCGGGATAGGTGATTTTAACTGGACTTCATTTAACTCATATGTATGGTTCTGTGCAGAATCAGAATGAATCAAAGTCTCGACTTGCTCAAAAACTGATTCTCCAAGTGAAATAGCTTTAATTAATGTTGATGGAAACTTCACATCACTGCTCTTAGCAAGTGCTGTTAAATTGAATACCTTTTCTTCTTTTACGATGCCTATAAACGTCTTTTCATTCCTAACAGCTGTAACCCATTTCACAATAACGAATTCCTCCTTTTTAACAAACGCTTACAAAGTAATTATTACTACTATATAGGTTCTGACTTTGTACCGTAAAGAAATTTGCTGTATGAAAACACAATACTCATTTTTGATTCTTTTTAAAATATGGTAAAATAGTTTGTCATCTAAAACGCCCAATTGAATGGGTAACAGTAATGAGGTTATCAAATTATGAAAACTGTACTAAGTACGTTAAATGCTAAATATATACACACGTGTCTTGCGCTGCGCTATTTAAAGGCCTATAGCGAGCCTGATTTCCCTGTGACGATTCGAGAGTTCACGATCAAGGATCCTTCTCTTAATATCGTGACTGATCTTTACAGCCAAGAGCCTGATGTTCTCGGATTCAGCTGCTATATTTGGAACATTGAAGAGACGATAAAAGTAATTCAGATGTTTAAAAAGATCAAGCCAGAAACGAAAATCGTTTTAGGTGGACCTGAAGTATCTTACGATGTGGCGCATTGGCTCGAGAGCATTCCAGAAGTGGATTTTATCGTTGTTAATGAAGGGGAGGAAACATTTAAGCATTTGTTGACTCAAATTCAGAACGGTGCTGGATTTGATTCCGTAGCTGGCCTTGCTTATCGAAAAGACGGAAAGCCAAAAATTAATGGTCCGCGTGAAAAACTGGACTTAAAAGCCGTACCATCACCTTTCCGCTTCGAAGAAGATATCCAGTCACTATCAAAAAGGATCACTTATTTTGAAACAAGCCGCGGCTGTCCCTATTCATGTGCGTTTTGCTTGTCTTCTATTGAAGTTGGTGTTCGATATTTTGACCCTACACTCGTTAAAGATGATTTGATCTTTTTGATGGATAACGGAGCAAAGATCATTAAGTTTGTAGACAGAACATTTAACATTCGCAGAGATTATGCACTCGATATGTTTTCGTTCTTGATCGAAAACAGAAGACCAGGAGTTGTTTTTCAGTTTGAGATCACAGCTGATATCATGAGGCCAGAAGTCATCGATTACTTGAACGAACATGCACCAAAAGGGCTCTTCCGTTTTGAAATCGGTGTTCAATCTACAAATGACGCGGTTAACGAACTGGTACAACGCCGACAGAATTTCGAAAAGCTGACTCGTACGGTAACAACTGTGCGCGATGGCGGGAAGATCGTTCAGCATCTGGACTTAATCGCTGGATTGCCTGAGGAAGACTACAACTCGTTCAGAAAAACATTTAACGATGTATTCGCTTTTGGCATCGAAGAAGTTCAGTTAGGTTTCTTAAAGATGTTAAGAGGGACAGGTCTACGATTAACAGCTGAAAAACATGACTACGTGTATATGGATCACTCTCCATATGAGATCTTAGGAAACAATGTTCTTACTTTTGATGAGATTATTCGTATCAAACAAGTTGAAGACGTATTAGAAAAATATTGGAACGACCATCGAATGGATCATACCGTTAAATACCTGATACACCATGTATTCCAATCGCCTTTTGATTTCTTCCAAGAATTCGGGACTTATTGGGAAACGCGCGGTTGGTCAAGAATCGGTCATCAATTAGAAGACTTATACACGCGCTTGATCGCATTCTTAACGGAAGCTGCACCACATGCACTTCCTGTTGCTGAAAGCCTGATGAAGCTTGATTATTTAGAAAGACAACAGTTCAAACCTCGTAAACCATGGTGGGAGAACACACAGAACAAAGAAGAAACATCTAGAGTGCTTTCGCTGCTCGCTCAATACCCGGAAATGATCGATGGCTTTCCAGCTCTTTCTGAAAAAGATATGCATAAACACGCTTTTGTCACAGAAACAGCGATTGATCCATTATCAGATCAACTAGTGCCACAAGGGGAGAAAAATTTCTTACTTATTGCGTTGTTTGATCCTAAGCAACAATCAACAAAAGTGTTCACAACATCTAAAAAGTCATTGTTAACAAAAAATTCGTAAATTGTGAAAGCGGGGATCTCCGTTCGAGGGTACATGGTTTCCGCGGGGCTCACCTGTCCCACTCGTCCCGCAGGAGTCAGTACCCTTCCACTCCAATCCCTAAAAGTTAGCACGATAAAGATTAAAGACACTAACTAAAAAAAGCTAAGTAAAAAACAAGGGTTTCGCAAGTAATATACTTGCGAAACCCTTTTTCTTCTTATAAAACGTAACACTAGTTTAATCCCACTTGTTTTTTATTGGTAAAAATTTAAGATCTAAATAGCAATTACTTCTTTAAGACCGGCTGCCCTGAAACAAAAACAGGAGAAGGATTAAGTACGACAACCTGACCCTTTTTAAGTCCTTTGGTAATCTGAACATTACCCTTTTGCTCAAGACCCGCTGAAACCTTCAGCTTATACAATTTGTTTTTCACAATCGTTAACACATACGTTTTCCCATCATCTTTTAAGATTGCTTGTTTTGGCACAGTAATCGCATTTTCTGCAAGTTTTTCTGTTACGATGATCTGAGCAGTTTGTCCTTCAACCCAAGCCGCTTCATCCTCTACGAGAACGGTTAACTTAAAATTATTCTGATCAGCTGGTAATACAGTTTGAACAGTACCCTTCAACATCTTTTCACCGTTGGACTTGATTAGAACTGAGTCTCCTGTCTTCACGAGAGACGCCATTTTCTGATCGATGTCAGCAACAAGTTCAAAGTTTCCTTGCCCTACAATGGATAGAAGCGGTTCATCATCGCCTACACCATTTAATTCTGAAACTACACCGTCAGCCGGACTTTTTACACTAAGATCATCAAGCTGTTTTTCTAGATCTGATATTTCATCTGATAAGACGGAACTTTCGTTTTCAGCTAACTCATTTTGCAACTCAGCTTCTGCTAATTTTTCTTGAAGAAGTACTTTAGAATCTTTGCTGTCTTTTTCTTCATCAAAATCCGAGAGTTCACTTTTCCATTCACTTATTTGTCCAGAATAATGGTTGCTTCGAACATCTGCTGCTTCTTGGTCTCGTTTCAAGTTGCGAAGTTCTTTTTCAATCTCTGCATTTTCATATGTAATTAAAGTTTGACCAGATGTAACGGTCTCCCCCTTCGATACCATTATTTCTTTAATCGAGCCTAGGGATGCATTTTCAAAAATCTCAAATGTATTCTTTGACTGAGCAACACCTGTTGTTTCGTGTTTTTTTGTAAAATCTTTCTGTGTAGATAGACCCGTTTCAACTCTAGGTGCTTCAACTGCGGCTGATTCCTTTTTATCGAAAATCACGATGTTCATCACGACAAGGAGGATGACCATAATAGCTGCAGCAACCCATTTTAGTTTATTCATAAGCTTGTCTCCTCCTTAAACCAGCTGTCCACTAGTTAATGCAGCGTATAGTGAAGATAATAAAATGAAAACAACAAAAAATCCTATTGTAACAATCAAGCAGTAATTCTTTTCTTTAAACGATAATTGTCGAAGTGCAAAATACAAAACAACTGAACCCCAGATTGTAAAGATATTGATGGCGTTTAAACATTCTTGCCAAAATCCTTGCTTAAAGAATAGTACACCAGCAAAACCGAAACCTAAAGGCTGAACTACTTCTTCAGCACCTGTTACAAACTGGATCGGTAGTTCGAATAGCAGCCCGAGAATAAATAAAAGATATACCGCTGTCATTACATAAAAAAGTGCTTTATATCCGATGTCCCGAAAAAAAACATACAAAAATAATGCTCCTGAATTTATTACTATGAATGGTACGATCAATCCCCAAGCACCACCTACTAAAGCGATAAGGTATCGCAAGAGTTCAAGTTCCGCTCCACTTAGTTTAGCTGTTTCTACAAAAGAAATAGTTTTGAACGATGGGAACGCTGCAAAAAAAGAAAGTGCATGCAGCAACCCGCTAGCAACTAATATAGCAAAAAAACGGATCCAAAAACCCTCTTTATCTTTCCATTCATTATAAAACGCAAAATATGTATTCGGCTTAGTTAAAGCAGGAATAAATTGTGCCCTTCCTGTCATGGTGCCGCCCCCTTCTCTCTTTATCTCTGTCTATGTTATCACAATTTTTTACTCATAATGACAATTTCTGACTCATTTTTGAAAAATAGTACCTTATCCGCATAATTACGTTGAGGTAGCAAAAACTAAAGCAAATTATTGCGAATCGGGATGATGTACATCATGACTTTCTTTAAAAAACCAAAAAAATTACTAGAACAAAAAAGTACAGAAAAACACCAAGAACCTAATCCATCCGCTAGAACAAATTCATCTCAAAATTCACAGTTTGAACAGGAGAAGAGCAACAATCAAAATAAGACAATAAATCAACTGTTAGCAGAAATTGAGGAGAGTTTTTCTTCATCACAAGATTTGCAGACGCATTGGATTGAAATGCCCTCTGATAAGAGTGACGTTGCTTTAATATTTTTAGATTCTATCATCGATAAACAAAAAATTAATCCTTTGTTTGAATTGGACAAAGATATTGATCTTAGAACATTTGAAAAAGTAATAAATATTGATTTTAGGAAACAAACAGACTTTACAAATATAGAAGAGTTACTTTTACAATCTTATACGATTATATTTACAAAGGATACGACCTGTTATTATTCAGTATTCACACCGATTAAGACAGAACGAGACATTTCGGAACCAGATAACGAGGCTGTTATTCGCGGTTCTCACGAAGGTTTTATAGAGAGTATGTCTACAAACATCGCTCTTATTAGGAAACGGCTGAAGAGTCAAAAGTTGGTTGTTAAATACTTAAAAGTTGGTAAAGAGACACATACGAATGTAGCCATGCTTTATATGTCGGATATCGCCAATCCAGAACTACTTCATGAGATGGAAAGAAGAATCAATTCAATAGAAGCTGACGCTGTTATGACTCCTGGAAATATTGAGGAGAGCATAGAAGATAAAACATTTAGTCTGTTTCCACAAACCTTAAGTACAGAGCGGCCTGACCGTGTTGCTGCAAACCTTATGGAAGGAAGAGTCGCATTATTGTATGACAGTTCACCAACTGTAAACATTGCTCCCGTGAACTTTTTTGTCTTTTATCAAACACCAGATGATTATAATAAACGCTGGATGTTAGGAAGCTTTTATAGACTGATCCGATTGTTTAGCTTTTACATTGCCATAGGACTTCCGGCTTTTTATATTGCCGTCGTTTCCTTCCATTTTGAGGTCATCCCCTCTGCGTTAGTATTGTTGATGAAGAGTTCACTAGAGAATATACCTTACCCACCATTATTTGAAGCGTTAGTGATGGAGCTGACGATTGAATTAATCCGTGAAGCAGCAATCCGTCTGCCTACAAGAATTGGTTCTACCATTGCCATTGTTGGTGGTTTAGTTATTGGAGATGCGGTAGTTAAAGCTGGGCTGATCTCGAACCTAATGATTATCGTTGTGGCTACAACGGCAATCGCTGCCTACACCGTACCTTCAAACGAGATGAGCTTAGCTGTTCGTTTACTACGTTTTCCTTTCATGGTAGCTGCTGCAACTTTCGGGTTTCTAGGTATTATTTTTGGTTTGATCATTATGTTCTTTCATCTATGTCGTCTCTATTCTTTTGGAACACCTTATTTCGCACCGCTTGCGCCTTTTAGAATAGGAGACTTAAAGGATACAATCATTCGTTTACCCTTTTTCAAAATGAACTCCCGACCTGAAGATATTAGGCCGTTAAAGAAAGATGAAGATAATCACACCAGAAAGTGGGAAAAACAATGAATAGCAGCCATACAATTACTCATAGACAGCTGTTCTTTGTTCTCATACAATCCCAGATCGGAGTCGGAGTCCTTTCACTACCATACACGTTGTTTGCTAAAGCAAAAACAGATGGATGGATTTCTCTACTGTTAGCAGGTATTTTTATACAGTTTTCCATCCTTGCGATTTGGAAGCTCTGCGAGATGTATCCAAAACAGACCATCTTTGATTTTATGCCTAAGATCTTAGGCACTAAACTCGGTTTACTATTAAATATTCTTTTTATCGTTCATCTGTTCTCAGTATGTATCGTAATCTTAATTCTCTATAATAACATTGTATCAAAATGGATATTTTTTCAGACACCGCGATTCATAGTCATCATTATCCTAGCTCTTACTTGTGTTTATTGTATTACATGTACTGCAAGAGAAATTGCGAGATTTTTAATGCTTGTTTCACCATTGTTACTCATCTTATTTTTCTTTGTTGGTTACGCGTATACAGATGTACATCTTCTTTACGCTTTTCCAGTAGGGGCAACTGGTATTAAAACCATTATCTCTACTTCTACTGATGCGTTGATCGCCTTACTTGGTTTTGATACCGCTTTAGTCTTTTTAGCTTATACGGAAGGAAAGTCTACTAGTAAGCTAAAAGCGATGTCGTATACCTCACTATGTGTTACTCTTTTTTATTGCTTTGTAACATTTACAACTTATATATTCTTTAACCCTGTAGAGATTGTAATCGTACCGGAACCAGTCCTTTATATGTTAAAAGCGTTCTCTTTTAAATTCTTGGAACGTACTGACTTAATCTTTTTAACGATATGGATCGTTTCTGTTACAACGTCTTTGATCAGTTATCTATTCTTTACGGCAAAAGGCGTTCAGACCTTATTTAAGCTTCACCATCACAAATCTGCTGCACCATATGTAGGTATCATTTGTGCTTTAATAGCTTCAATACCAGGAAGTAAGTTAGATGTCCAAATGTGGTCCAAGACAATCGGAATGACAGCAATGATTTTTTCTGCTCTTTTCCCAATCTTATTATTGCTGATCGCCATTATCAGGAAAAGAAAAGAAAAAGGAGCTGCTTCAACATGATACTTAAAAAATTACTCCTTTTCTTTTCATGCCTAGTATTGTTATCAGGTTGCTGGGATCAAGCACAGCTTAACGAATCCAAGCTGATCCGAGCTGCAGGATTTGATTATACGAAGGATGGTAAGATCAAGACAACCGCAGCTGTACCGCAGGCAATGAGTGCTGACACTGGGACCGGGAAAGTATTTAATGAGATTTTTTCCGCTAAGGGAAATACGGCAAGACAAAGTCGAATACGTTTAGATAGAAAGGTTTCCGAAAGAGTGGAAGCTTCTAAAAACCTAATTGTCGTGTTCGGAGAAGAGGCAGCAAAGAAGGACATTTATCACATTTTAGATGTCTTCTATCGAGATCCAAAGTCAGCTCTTAATGCTCGGATAGCAGTAGCGAAAGGCAAGGCATCAGATGTGATCAGTGCAAGGTTTGAAGAAACAAAATCCTCCATAGGAATTGGTAAGTATCTGAGTGAATCTATTCGTGCTGCAGAAGGTGCTTCAACAGTGCCAGCGGAAAACATTCAGACCGTATGTCCAGTAATGTTTGATCCTGGTCAGGATTTTGCTTTACCTTATCTTGTACCCAAAAAGAATGCCGTTTCAGTGAATGGAATCGCAATTTTTCATGGTTATGAGATGGTAGGTAAGATGCATGGTGCTGAGGCGGTAGTGTTTACGTTGCTTACCGGAAAACAGAAGACGATCTCTATGTCTTTGACAAAAAAGATTTCCGATAAACATAAGGACAAAATTCTGAACTACGCTTCGATAAAAGTGAAGAGAAATAAACGAACCTTCAATGTAAATGTTTCACCTGATGATAAGATATCTGCTCATATTAAACTCAATATGAAAGTGGTTATTACAGAGTACCCTGGAGATAACCTTACTTCAAAAAAGAAAATACAAAATATCGAAAACGCGTTGACCAAATCACTAACAAAAGATGCTAACATCATTATTAAAAAACTACAAGACATGAACAGCGATACATTCGGCGTTGGCAGAAAGCTAATTGCATTTCACAACCCAACATGGAAAAAATTAGATTGGAACAAAGAGTATCCAAACATCGATTATACCGCTTCAGTTAAGGTAAAAGTCATCGGTCATGGAATTATCGAATAATAAAAGGATGCAAGGCTTAAACGCCCTGCATCCTTTTTATAACTGATCTAATTTAACCCGAGTTCCTTTGCCAGAAGGTTCAGCAGGTTCGACGATCAGTCGTTTCGTTAATCTTGCTTTCAACTCAGGAACGTGAGATATTACTCCGATCGAAAAGTTTTCCATCCTAACTTTTTCTAACGCAGTTACAACTGTATCTAGCAGCTCTTGGTCAAGTGTGCCAAATCCTTCGTCTAGGAAGAAAAACTGAAGAGGAAACTTTCCTCTTAATTGAATCTGAGCAGAAAGCGAAAGCGCGAGTGCGAGTGATGTTAAAAAGGTTTCTCCACCAGATAAAGAGGTTACGGGGCGTTTGATTCCTCCGTTAGCATCATCCCGGATAACAAAACCACCCGCTGAATCTACTTCGATCGCATATCGTCCACGAGTAAGTTTTGCGAGTCTGCCAGATGCATCGCGTGTTACAAGATGCAGCTGCTCTTCGGCCATAAATTCAACAAAAGCATTTCCACGGAATACAACTTGAAGCTTACCTAATTGCTCTAATAAGTTAGAAACCTTTTTCTTTTCCTTTTCCAACTCGTTGAAACGTTTATGATTTTTCTCAATCATCATATATCTTTGTCGCGCTTCACCAACAGCCTCATGCGTATGATTCATTTCTTGCTTGAGACTTAATAGTTGGCTTCTCGCAGATTCAACATGTTGATCTGAAAGAATCTCCTCAGGGAGCTTTTCTTTTATCGCTTCTAAAGCCAAAGCATTTGATTTACGCCGATCATGGTAATCCGCTATCTGCTTTTCCCATTCCATCTGAACTTGCTCATCTTTCAAACAGTTTTCAAAGTCTTCATACGATTGGAAATCTGACTTTCTTAACTGTTTGTTCCATTCTTGTTTTGCTTTTTCTACTCTTGATACAGCATCATTCATCCGTTGAACAGAAGAATGGTATACTTTATCACTTTCTACATATTGCTTCTTCGCAATGTCATACTCCCGTTCTGAATCAATGTATGCTGTCTTCAGATTCTGCAACTCATTCTGTGTTTCTACAAGAACTTTTTGAACTTTTTCATTGCCTACTCTGTTATATAACTTTTCTTTTAAATTTTGAATTTCTTTTTGAAGCATCTCTTGTTGATTAGAAGAGACCGATAAACTCATCTTCAACTCAGATTTTTGCTCTTTGGCAGATTCCATTTTTTTCGTTTGTGTTTCTAGAAATTCTTCCGCAATGTTCAAGCTTTTTACGATTTCCGCATGACGACTTTCTTTTTGCTGAAAAATTTCTTGCTGCTCTTTCAGCTCTGTTGATGAAAAAGGTATCTCAGATTGCTTCCATTCCGAATGAATCTGTTCCATTTTTGTTGATATCAAAGAAAGCTGTTGACTTAACTTGTTCGTTGTCTCTTCACCATTTTCAACAGAAATAGAAATTCGTTCATATTGTTTTTGATCTTCTTCTAATTTGGACAATAACTTCTGCATGCGTTCTTCCACTTGAAGCTTATCTTGCTGAATACCTTTTACTCTCGTTACATGATCCTTGAATTGTTCCAAAGAAAACACGCTGATATTTTCTTTCTCCACCAAAGTCATACTCTGATCTGCTGCTGCAATTTCCGCTTCAGCAAGATTTAGCTTTTTCCATAGCGTTTGGGAATCCTTTTCAAGTCCTTCACTAAGATGTTTTAGCACATGATAATGCTCTTTCAGACTTTCATTCGCTTCTTCTAATTCTTGAATACGCTCGTTATCATGTTCAAAAGTCTCATGCATTCGGTTCGGTGAAGGATGGGTTGTTGAACCACATACAGAGCACGGCTCGTTCTCTTTTAATTCTGCAGAAAGCTGTGCAGCTAAATGGTTGATCCTCATTTTTTCTTGTTCGTTTTTCAATTCACGAAGGTTAGCCTTTAAATTTTTTGAGACCATTTCATTCGAACGCAGAGCTTCTGCCACTTCTGCATACATATCTTGAATATGTTTCAGCAGTTTCTTTCCTGCATCGTAACTGTCAGCTATTGTTGAACTGATCTGTTTTTTTGTTTTTTCTGCAGAAATCATTTCAGTTTCTGAAAAGGAGATTTCTTTTTGTATCTTTTTCTCTTCATCGTGAACATCTTCTAATCGTTGATTTAGCAAGATGGCTTGTTGAAATTTAGTCCGGTCTTTTTGTGTTATTTCAATTTGAGACAATTCTTTCTTTAACGCAGATTGTTTATCCTTCCCACGCTTAAGTACTTGCGTGGCATCATACTCAGCTTTTTCGCATTTTTCGTACAATGTCACTAATTGTTTATGCTTTTGGGTTTCGTTTTGCAAAAATTCATTTTTTCTATCAAGATCCTTTTCCCAGTCAACCGCTTCTTTTAAGCCACTTCTTTTTTCGATAAGAACAGGCTCTTCCTGATTGATTGCCTTCTTGGCTGATTCATATTTCTCTTCAAGCTCTTCAAGAATGGTTTTAAGCTTTTCAGTTTGTCTTTTTAGTTCCTCTTGCTCTCCACGGATTTTTTTCTCATCTGTGAGCGAATGCTTCCATTCGTTTGCATAAGGATAAATTTTGTCTGCAGAAACAGCTTTCTTTAGATTCCCTTGAACACGTTCCATAGGGATTTCCAGTTTCTTCAGTTCGTTTCTCTCTTGGATCAGCTTTTCATTTTGAACTTGAGCATCCCAATACACCTCAAGCTTTTTGAGGTTCTCTTCTTTTTCTTTGTACTTTTTGGATATCTGTTCTAACTTTTTTTCATTTTCCTTCAGATAAACGGTTGCCTGCTGAAGAGTTTCTAAGGAAGCTTCACCTAGACCCGTTTGCTCAGCAGTGATTTCATTTAAGCGATTTTTTTGTTCATCCGACCGCTTCTTTAACTTTTGATTCAGTTTATCTCCGTATTTTTCAAGCTGAAACAACCGTTGCAGCATCTGCCTTCTATCCGCACCTTTTAGCGATAAAAATTCAGCAAACTTACCTTGAGGCAACACGACTGCACGCGTGAAATCATCGATTGTTAGACCGATCAGCTCTTGCACAAGACGTGTAACATCCCGTTCTTTGTCTGCATGAACGACAGATTCATGATTCACGGTTTCAATTAATCTGCACGTACTTGTTCGAATGGAATGTTCGCCACTTCTTTTAAACGTACGTTCCACGCTATATTCTTTTTGCTGAGTACCTTCACCTAATTGAAAAGTAAACGAAACAGACAGTTTATCTTCAGCCTGGTTCATAATTCCGTGTGTTCCACCAGCTGCACGCTCAACTTTCCCGTATAGAGCAAGTGTCACCGCGTCAAGAATCGTGGACTTCCCACTGCCGGTCGGTCCAAAGATACCGAAGACTCCGCCAGAACAAAGCTCATGAAAAGGAACGGATTGTGCTTCTCGAAAACTTTGCAAGCCTGAAACGGTTAATGATATAGGTCTCATTCGCGTTCCTCTCCTTCTGTTTCCTCTTCTCCAACAAGATCAAGAAATAAGGAGATCAACTCATTGTCAGGAACCGCTCCACCTGTCTGTCGCTCATAAAACGTTGTAAATAGTTCATCTACAGGTAGTTTTTGAGCGGATACCGCAATTTGTTCTCCGAATCTTTCTTGAAACACAGGTTTGATATGAACAATACCATCATGTGCTTTTCTTAGCCGTTGAATCTCTTCCATCGACAGTGCATCTTGAACATGTACGGATAGATCAATCCAGCAATTATGATACATTCCATCTTGAATTCCTTGAAAAACCTCTGACACACCATTTCTAGCTTCCCATGCTACAAGTGGTTTTCCTGCACGTAAATGAATCTCTTCTACCTCTGCTATACCGTTTGGTTGCACGTCAATAATGGATACGGATTTTGCTTGACCGCTTTCTGAGAAACTATAAGAAAGTGGAGAACCTGAATACCTTGCGTCTGTTTTTGCTCGTTTAATTCGCTGTGGACGATGCAGATGGCCTAATGCCACGTATTGTGCGGCACTCGGAAGGCTTTCAGCAGCAACCGTATAAGCACCACCAATATGTACAGGGCGCTCAGAGTCAGTCTCCTTGCTTCCTGCTACATAAAGATGACTCATGGCAACATTCACATTTCCTGGGCTAAATTGAGATGTGATCTTCTTAAAATAAGAGTCTACCCAATCATCGTATTGGGTTCTAACATCTAATTCTTCAGCTGATTCACTCAAAAGCATTTTCAGCCTTGATTCAGAAGGATAAGGTAATGCTGCGATTTCTAGCATTTCTCCCGTTCTCTTTATCGGGACACGTTGAAGGTCTAACGTTGGAAGACCTACTAGCGTTATGCCCAGTTCTCTTAAAAGCGGGAAAGATGCTGCTAGTCTCTCTGGATGATCATGGTTTCCCGCTATCGCGATAAATGGGCATTCTCCTTTTCTATTGATCCGTGACAGTGCATCATAAAACATTTGCTCTGCCGCAGCTGGAGGATTTACCGTATCAAAAACATCTCCCGCCATTAATACCGCATCTATTTTTTCACGCTGTACGATCTCTATTAGTTCGTCTAAAAAATCTTGTTGTTCCTTAAGTCTGCTTCGTCCTTCTAATGAGCGCCCAAGATGCCAGTCAGCCGTATGAAGTAATCGCATCCTATCCCTCCTTATTTCACTTGAAGAATGTGTCCACCATCAAAAAAGTAAAGATAACTTTCTTTAACAGGCTTTTTTAATATTCTTTCAATAGCCTTTGCGTACAAATTAAGCTGCAACTCGTAACGGTTGAACAGGATGTCTCTTGCTCCTGTAAAGCCATTTGTAAAGCGGTTCGTGATTTTGTCTGTTTTATAATCAATCAGTATATAACCGTCTTCCTCTTCAATGAGACAGTCAATAACACCTTGTACGAGAACATGTTCTTCTTCGCCGGTCCACTCTCTTTGAATCTCTGATATCGGGAGCGCTATACTAAACGGAATTTCTCTTTCTAAATTCTCGTTCTCTTTGATTCTCTCGCCAAGTGGTCCTTCCATAAACTCCTGGATTTGTGGAAGCTGGATGTATTGAGCTTGTTCTCTTGTAAGCAGCTCTTTCGTTTCCATTTCTGCAAGCTGGTTTTGAAGAGAATCTAGTGTAGCTGGTATTCTAAAGTCAACATGCTGCATGACCATATGCATGGCTGTTCCAACTTCAGCAGCGTTCAACTGTTCTTCCTGCATAAATTTTGGCCGCTCATGTATAGCTTGTTGGGCCGCTTTTACTAATTCGGTAGAACTATACTCATCGGCTTGATACTGTTTTTTAATTTCTGTAACAGATTGTTTAGAACGGGTATATGTTGAGTGTTTATGTGTATAACTCCATTCCAGTCGCCGCTTAACTTCATCAAAATCATTCGTAACAAGATTCACCGTTTCATAGTTCTCTAGACGATTCAGCAGTTCTTCTTGTTTTTCTTTCTCTTCGACTTTCAACTCTTCATATTGACTCGCTTGCAGGACGGTAATCTTCCATTCTGTTTCATCCAGATAAACTTCACCTCTACCTCTTTCACCTGTTCCAAGAAGGGATAGGAGAGGGTCTGCATTCTTATGGCGGATGACTGCTCTCCCGATCCAATCGAGATAACTTTTCACACCAGCTCTTTCAAAGTCTGGTAGAATCCAGCTCTCTTCATAAAGAGAATCGCTCCATGCATCCACAGATTTTTCAATATCATTTACTGTGCCGACTAAATACAATTTTTCTTTAGCGCGTGTAAGAGCGACATATAGTACACGCATCTCTTCTGAGATCAATTCCATTTTCTTTCTTCCAGCGATCGCAAGCTTTGGCAATGTGGGATAAGCGATTCGGTACTCGGGATTTATATATTGAGTTCCTAGTCCGAGTTCTTTATGAAGAAGAACTTTTTCGTTCAGATCTCTTGTATTAAACTGTTTGTTAATGCCTCCAACGAAAACGATTGGAAACTCTAGACCTTTACTTTTATGAATCGTCATTACACGAACTACATCTTCTTGCTCACCTAGCGCTCTTGCCGCTCCTAGATCTTTGCCTCGTTCCTGCATTCTTTCAATAAAATGAAGAAAGCGGAAAAGCCCTCTAAATGATGTACTTTCATACATCTTCGCACGATCATATAGTGCTCTTAAGTTTGCTTGACGTTGTTTTCCACCGGTTAATCCGCCTACGTAATCAAAATACCCGGTTTCACGGTAGATGTCCCAGATCAGATCAGAAAGAGACCCTTGACGCGCTTGATGACGCCACTTTTCCAGCTGGTCTAAAAACGTAGAGACCTTTCCTTGAAGCTCTGCGTTTTCTCCTTCTGAACGATACAGTTCTACGGCTCCTAAATAATTATCTTGCTTTTGTTTTAATCTGATCACTGCAAGTTCTTCACCTGTTATTCCGACCAGCGGGGAACGAAGAACGGCGGCAAGCGGAATATCTTGCATTGGGTTATCGATCACTTTTAAAAGTGACATCATGACATGAATTTCCGTCGCATCAAAATAGCCAGTTGAAAGTTCAGCATACGCTGGTATTCCTTGCTGTTTAAACTCTTCTAGTATGACTGGTGCCCATACGGAGGTTGCACGAAACAACATGACAATGTCTTTGTATTTTGCAGGACGTAATTTTTTCGTATGTTTATCAAGAACGAGATGAGGAGAATTACCCGCTGTTCCAACGATCTGTTTTATTTTTTCAGCGATGACTCTTGCCTCTAACTGAACGGTTTCAAGCTCAGACTTCTCTACTTCTCCACTCTCAAGGCCATCTTCATCTGTTACAGGCTGACTTTTATTAATTAGAAGAAGTTCTGGCTCATTGCCCTCTTGCTCCGGATAATAAGTAGCACCAAGCTTTAATTCAGCATCATCGTTGTACTCAATCTCTCCTACTGTTTCGTTCATGATCTGTCTGAACAAATAGTTTGTTGCTTGCAAGATTCCATTTCTGCTTCTAAAGTTTTTGGCAAGGTCAATGCGTAATCCGTTTCCGCCTTCTTTCGTGAACTGCTTGTACTTGCTTAAGAAAAGAAGTGGTTCTGCTAGTCTGAATCGATAGATGGATTGCTTTACATCACCTACCATGAACATGTTTCCTGCTTCCTCATCCTTTGATACTAGGCGTACAATGGATTCTTGGACAAAATTCGTGTCTTGATACTCATCGACTAGTACCTCTACAAATCTTTCGCGATATTCTAGAGCCGCTTCTGATGGAACCGGTGCATCCATCGTAGACCCTACACCTTTTAAAACTCCAAGGCAATAATGCTCAAGGTCACCAAAATCAACAAGAGACTTTTCCTGCTTTGCTTCCAAATAACGTTCACCAAACTTTTTCACCAAGGAAGAAAGTTCTTTAACGACAGGAGCCATCTCTTCAATATGAACGATATACGAATCTGGATGTCTTTCAAAATATTCTTCTTTTAATGCGCTCGTCCGTTTTTTGATGCTGTCTCTCATCGCTTTTACTTTATTCTTCAGTTCTTCATCTACATCTTTCCCGCGGATGGCTTTTAATTTTGGAGGATCATAAGATTGGAATTCCTCATAAAGCTCATTCCAACTACATTTTGCATGAAGTAATCGTTCGATGAAGACAAGATCTTCCTGTAGTGTTTCTGCATATGCGAGAGGTCCCCCTGAAAGCTGGCTGAGCTCTATCGCTCTGAGCGCCAACGAACGTAGCCCTTCTATTTGAAGCGATATATCAAAAAGAAGCTCCTTTGTCCAAGGTAGGTCGTCTATTGAAGTAGCTTGGACTTGATAAGTTTCCGCCATCTGGTCTAGCCATCCACTCGGATCAGGATGACTTCGAGCGAAATCATAGAGCGATAAGATCAGTTTTTGCAGTTCTATATCATTTCGGTCAGAACTATAAGCATCGACCACTTGGTAGAAAATATGGTCTTCTCCCTTGCTATACTCTTCTTCAAATAAATCTTCTATCACTTCTTGGCGAATAAGTTCTGCTTCTGTTTCTTCTGCTACACGAAAGCCAGGATCGAGATTCGTTTCGTAATAGTGTTTACGAAGCACCTCAATACAAAAAGAATGAAGAGTAGAGATCGATGCTTTGTTTAACAAGTTAAGCTGTCTTCTTAAGTGTAGAGATGAAGGGTTTAAAGACAGCTCTTTATCGATTGCTTCTCCAATTCTTTTTCTCATTTCAGCAGCAGCAGCGTTTGTGAACGTAACGATAAGCAACCGATCTACATCAGCAATCATTTCACGTATCATCGTGATGATTCGTTCGACAAGCACGGCCGTTTTTCCTGATCCAGCTGCTGCAGCAACGAGAACGTTTTCCCCTCTGGCTTGAATAGCCTGCCACTGTTCATCCGTCCAAGTGGCACCTTCTGGTTTTGGGATTAAAGTCTTCAATTGACAGTTCCTCCTTCCTGATGCATTTTTTCTAGGATGACGTCATCTTTTTCTGAACGAAGTTGACGGTATTGATTCTCTTCAAGGGTTTGATCAAACTGACAAACAGGCTTATATGAACAGAACGTACATGGTGTTTTTTTCTTCATCTCATATGGAGAGATATCGATCACTCCGTTTGTAATTCCTTCTCCACTCGTTACAGCCATCTTTCGCGCATGATTACGCATCGTGTTAAACTGCTCACTTGAGGCGATCGAGGAATGTGACTTATGAAATCCTTTTTGAGTTAGAGCGACTGGAATGATAGAAGAACGCTTATCCATTGTACTGTCCATAAGTTGAACGGCCTCTTCTTCAGCAAGTACTAAACCTTTCATCTTAAACTTCTTTAACACTTCTTTTTCGATTTCTTCCACACTAAGCAGTTTCTTTTGATTCAATAGTGGGTTGTGTACATGGAAATACAGAACGCCTGCTGGAACGGACTCTTCACCAAGCCAACTTTCTGAATGTGTGACTGCAACGTCTAGATAAGTCAGCATCTGCAGAGCAATTCCATGATACAGCTCTGCCAAGTTGAGACCAGTTGAGCTTGATTTATAATCAATCACGCGCATAAGAAGTCCTTTTGAACTTTTTGCTGTATCAACACGATCGATACGTCCGATAACTTCCATAGTCGTTCCATTCGGCAATTTATAGGTTAATGGCGGCAATGTTGCACCAGAAGCGAATGCTAGTTCAAGACCTGCAGGTGTGAAACCACTCGCCTTTGCGTGCTGACTTAATATGTGAGAAGCTTTTCCGACTACTTCTTTTAGCTTTTTCTTGATATAAAGATGTCTATTAGAACTTAACAGAATCTCATGTTGAAGCTGTGGTGCCAAGAGTTCTACAATATCTCCTGCCAAACGATAGCAGTCCCCTTTTGAAAGATCACTCCAGGCTACGCTTCTTTGCTGAAGCGAATCATTCATCTGTTTTAACGCAGCATGAAAAAGCTGTCCGATATCTGGAGCTTCAAGTCTGTACATTTGCCGTTCTTTAAGCTTCAGACCATACGACATGAACTGAGAGAATGGACATGATTGGAAAAGCTCCATTCTCGAGATGCTCGTTAAAATCTTATCACCATAAAGATCTCTTGATACAGATGAACTGAGAGGTGCTTCTCTATTAAAATAGAAGAGAGAAGACAGAGCTCGCTTTGCATAGAAATCATAATCCTTGTCTCTGACCACCCAATTGTATACATCCCACCAAACGGAAGAGATCGGATAACCTTTTTTCCATTCTCTGAGCTGCGTACTTAAATAAGATACACTCTTTATTGGATGCTGCACAAAATCCAAATCGTTTTGTAAAGCTGGTTCATTTTGATATAGTTCTTCCTTTAAATCAGGAAAAAGATCATGTAATCGCTGTATGACCATAGAAGGCTGCATCGTTTTCCCTTCCTCGTCTGCTAGGGCATATGAAACAAACAGATGATCACTAGCATTCGTTAAAGCCAGATAGATCATAAACTGTTCATCAAGCAGCTTTCTGCGTGCCGTCGGTGCTAGCACCACACCGTTTCGATCCAGAGCCTCTCTTTCATCTTCTGAAAGCAATCCATCGTCCTTAGGTTTTAACGGAATGATTCCATCGTTTACGCCAAGAACAAAATTCACTTTTACATCTGTGAAACGAGATCTTTCCATCGTTCCTACTAGTACTTGATCGAGAGAAGGAGGAACAAGAGCAAATTTAAGACTCTCAAGCCCTGTTTCAAGCATTTGCATCCACGTTTCTTTAGAAAGTTCTTCCTCACCAGTCAACTCTACCATCTCATCGAGGAGACCAAGAACCGCATTCCAAACTTGGCCATGTTCAGATGCTGACCGTAATTTACCTGCTGATTCCGCATGAAGTCTCAAGCGTTCAAGTTTCATCGGTACATTTAAATCCTCAAGATACTGATAAAGACTTTTACAATATTGGATGATACTTTTACTGTTTGATAGGTTTTTAGATAAACGACTCAAAGGAGATACAATCATGTCCCGCATATCGTTAATCAGTTGTTCCTTTTCATCGTCACGTGTTGTCTTTCCAAAATCTTCTGCTTCGAACCCTCTAAATCTTTTATATTTCCAAGGTTTTGGATCTGTCCACCTTCTGCCTTGGATACCAAGTGCTAACACATAATTTTCAAGTTCATCCATACAACGTCTCATCTCAGAAGTCGTTTTTCTTATCTCATCAAGCGGATAGAGCATATCTGTTTTAACAGCTCGAAAAACGGCTTCATAGCGCCAATTCTTTAAGACAATATCTAGTGAAGAACGTATAAGCTCAATCAGTGGATGGTGAAGCATAGATTTTTTTTGATCAAGAAAAACAGGTATCTCATAATCTGTAAATACCGTTTCGATCAGTGTTTGATAACTACCAGCATTTCGGACTGTAACTGCGATATCGCGATACCTATATCCGTGGTCACGAACGAGTTCTGCTATTTTCCTTGCCGCTCCTTCAACTTCTGACCGAACATTGACAGCTGCCGCTACTCCAACACCTTCATGTTTGGAAGATGGTATGGCCGGCCTTCGATCATACTGCTCTTCGATATGAGCGATAGCACTTGAATTAAATTTTGGCTTTTCATGAAGATAGATTGGTTCCTCAACGAATACACCAAGTTCTTTGGCCTGTGCTGTTAGCGTCTGAGCCGTCTTTTTTGTCATATAAAACAAATCTAGCTCATGAGGTTCTGACTCCGTAGTAAAAGATTCATCGACAGTGAGTGCAATGGTCACTTTTTTGGCGTGTGCCAGTAATCCCGCTATAACTTCAAGTTCTTGTGGAGTAAACGAATGAAATCCATCTATGTAAATTTCACTTTCATTAATGCTCTCGGATAAAGGAATCTTTGCTTGAAGCAAACGTAAATAATCTTCTGAATCTACATACTTCCCAATCAGTGCCTCATCCAAGGAGCTCGAAATGACACTCAGATCTGATAATTTATCCTGAAGCACTTTTTTATTATTTTCTTTTTGACCGAGAGAAAGCAGTGTTTCAGCATTCCACGAAAGATCTTCTGCACTAACACAATATCGTTTAAGTTCTGTAGTCATCAACTCAAGTAATTCGTAAAAACCACTTTGTTCAGAGGCTTTTCGAAAGATTTTAAGATCTTCTTTTTTATGCTCGACGATTTTCCGAAGCATCATTCTTATTCCAGTAGATGTGATGTGCATTCTTGTCAAACCACCGGTCTCACCAAGAATACGCCAAGCAAGCCTTGAAAAACTAAAGACTTGCGCACGCATCATTCCGGATAATTCTGGCGTTGATGCAAGCTTATACTCCGATTGAAAGGTCATCTGATCTGGTACAAGATAGATGATCGGATTTCCTGAAGGACGTTCTGTAAGTTCTCTTTGGATCTCCTTAAATACAGAGTGGGACTTTCCGCAGCCGGATCGTCCCAAAATAAATTGCAAACTCATTATGTTCATCCCCTGTTCCGCACTCGAATTCTAACTTCATTATCTCATAATCTACTATGACATCAAAGGCTATGACCTTTAAAAAGAAGCACATCCTCCTGGTAGTTATAGGATAGTTACGTAAACGAATAATATTGGTAAAAGGCACATACCATCATTTCGGGTAGACGAGAGTGCACCAAGGAACGAAAATCACAAAAAAGGAAAACCGCTATATTGATAGCTGATTTTCCTCCATTGTGACCGTATCCAATTTTAACGTATTTCTTCCTGCTGCCTTTGCCTCGTATAGTAGCACATCAGCTCTTTGAATCATTTGCGAAGGCTTCTCACCTTCTACATAACTCGCAATGCCATAACTAAGTGTAACAGGTAACTCATTATCACCTGATATATACGGAAAGGTTTCTAAATGCTTATTGATCGTTTCAATCGTATTTTTCACTTCTGTTCTGCATGTAGTATGGAGAATCCAGGCGAACTCTTCTCCACCGTAACGATAAGCTTCTCCTTCTTTTAAAGAAATGAAGCGTTTAAACGTTGCACCTACAAGCTTGAGCACCTCATCACCAATTAAATGGCCGTGCTGATCGTTAAACATTTTAAACCGATCAATATCACATAATACAAGTGTAAAAGGTTTATTCTGTTTTGTTTTTTCCAATACGTCCTCTTGAAATTTCCGATGATTCAGCAAACCTGTTAAATAGTCTTGTTCAGATTGAAGCTGATACATATTCTTCTCGAAATAATATTGTCTTTCTTTTGAGGCAATCACACCGCCGTAAAAAGCTATCAACCATAAGAAGATGCTCTTCATTAAAAATTCAAAGGAAGAGAGCGTGTTCAAATACCCACTATCTCTTATAAAAAAGTAACAGAGAATGGTAAAACTCACTGTTCCTACTATAAAAGCGCCCTTTAACCTCCAATACAGAGCAGCATGGATAACGATTAGGTAACCAACAGCAACAAACGGACTATCAGCTCCACCAGTAAGCTGCATCAACCATGCATAAGCAAGACAATCAAAAACAATTCCACCTCTTGTAAAAACACGGTAGTACAGTGACGTCTCTGGCAATCGGTGTAATACAACTTGTGTGGATGTCATATATATAATGCCGATTATAAAAAGGATCGGAAAAGTTTCCGTTTCATAATTCAAGACGCTTGATATAGGTTGATAATAAAAAACAGGTATACAAAGAATTAAAAAGAACCACCGTAACAAAGATGATATGGTTTCAGAACGGTGTTCCGTAATCGTAAATGAATCTTTCATGCATTCAACTTCCTTTACGTTATACGATCTGCGAAAAACATAGCAGAAAGGCCCATTATTTTACATGATCAAATCAGTGATTTATTCTCACTTCTAGCTCTTTTGTTCGTGTACATACGCTCATCAGCAAGCTGCAGGTAATAGTCTATGTTTTCGCATGCATCTGCAAGTAATTCTATTGCACCATACGCTAATGAGATGGATTCATTCCAAACGATAAGCTGACTCTCTAGTTTTTCAGTTAAGATGTATGCTTCATCTTCATTAATTCCTGGTAAGAGAAAAACAAATTCATCTCCACCGAATCTAAATCCAGAGAACAATTTTAGTCGCTTTGAAAGTTCTGCGATCTGCTGAAGTATCTCGTCACCCGCGTGATGCCCTAGCTCGTCATTGATTAATTTAAAGTTATTGATATCAAACATGACAAGTGTAAGAGGAAGCTTAAGTCTATTTGCCTTTTCTAGCTCCTTTTCTAAACAATCATAAAAGTAACGACGATTATACAGATTTGTTAATGGATCACGAATGCTAATCTCCTTAAGATCTTTAAACTGTTGAGAAGAGAAACCGCTTAGAAAACCTGTAACAGCATGGTGAGAAATCCGGTTCCAGCGATCTAACATAAATAGTTGTATCACTAACGGCTCGTTGGACGTTGCTTTTTTTACTTCAAATAAAACGGATTCACTAATACTCGTTGTAAAACACGCAAGTGCTTGATGAGGAATTCGTTGATGCCTTAAAAAATGAATACCTGATCGAAACGCTTTCTGCTCTCCTTGTTTTAAAAAGGATTTAAATCGTTCTTCTTCTAAAAACACTGCATGCACAATCCCGCGTAAAAATTTCTCTAGTATCTTCTCGTATTGCTCAACAAAACCGTTTAGAAACGTATGAAAGTCTTCATTTTTTCTTAGATGTTCTTTGTGTGTATGTATCATGGCTGGAATAGACTTCATAAATTCTGGTAACAAGTTTCTTTTGAGTGCGCGTAAGTCTAGTTGGAAGTTTTCCATTCTACAACCCCTCAAATCCCTCAAAAATTACATACAAAAAGCCATCACCTAATAAAGGGAATGGCTTCAATTTATGTTTTAGATACTTTTAACCTCTATGAACACATTATTCCTGCAGAGAAACTACAAAATACGAGAATAAAGCTTCATAGAAACGCTTGTGTCTAAACACGAGTCCGTTTCCCTTTGGCAACCGGCTGCCATTGCATGTTCACCATACTTTAGGCCCATAGCTTTGCGTCCCAGCTTTTCAACTGGTTTGCCCTTAATAACAAAGGTTTCTATTGATTTATAGTTATTATATCCTACTAAGGTAATTTGTGCCAATGATTTTAATAGTTCTTTAATCCTATTATTTTAGGCTTTTTTTTTTGGATATTTTTAACTTTCTATAGTACCTATACCCAATCCTTACTCCATTCAAAACAATATAAGGAATCTTTATTGGAAAGTAATACAGCGTTTTCTTGTAAAATGTAAAATAAGCTTTCCTCAAATCTTTCCATTTCCTGCAAGTTTCGTATCGGCTAAAATCAGATACGTCTACAATAATTCCTGTATTATTGGATATCATGACATTTTTTCCATGTACATCGTTAGGAAACAATCCTTTGTCTTTTGCATGCCTCACTGCTTCATCGATGTCATAAATCACATTTTCAGGAATTTTAACACCTTTATGCACACAGTCGTACATAGTCATTCCCTCAATACGTTTTAAGATTAAAAAACGTTGTTCGGAATAATAACAAACAGAAAATCCAGGGTGTGTTCCTAGTCGATCATAAACCTTTTTTTCCTCTAACAATCCATGCTCATCCCTGCCGTAAATCTTAACTACATATGCTGGATGATCAGGATGTGAAAACACCGCTGCATAGTTCCCACAGCCCAGCATCTGCCAAGGGTGTGGTGTATTCACCGGACATACCGGATCAAATGGGCTGCGGCTTTCAATCATTATTTCTCTGTTCAATTGTCTAGCTAGCTGGATAAAGTGTTCCATAAGGTTCCTCAATTCAAATTCTAATCCTATTATCATCATCTTATGTTTCTGCAATACGTTCATTGTATACAGATGTTATCGAAAATGAAACTGGCATGCTTTATCCATTATTCTACGGTCACTTGTAGATAAGAAAGCATAAGTGTTTCTGCTTTGTTTTTTAGATGAATGTTTGGAAACCTCATAATTTCACGATAACCCCTAATAAAGATTTCATATTCTGTAATATCTTCCTCACGGCGTGCATCCATAACTTTAATTCTTCTTTTTCTCAATTCAATTCGTACATCAAATAGATCTTTGCTGATTTGATTCATAATTTGTTCTACTAATGCAACGTATGGCTGTCTCAATTTAAATGGAGAGCCGCAAATAATCTGCAGATCGCGATTAAACACTGTAAGTAAAATCGGATACATCACAAATTTTTCAATAAGCGAACGCTCTTCTTCGCTTCCATATTGCACGACAATCCCCCCAATCTCAAGAAGACAAAAAACGTGAATGTACGGATAATATGTTTCTTATGTGAAAACTTCGAATCTGCTTTTTTGCCGAGCAGTATCCCTTTATTGTATGACCGTCGAAAGAGTATGGAATTACAAAACGGTGCGAGATATCACCTTTTTGCGAGAGGTAGATCATTTCTATTCCAACCCGTTCTTGAATGCATCTCATTAATAAGTTAGTCATGAAGCAACCTCCTTTTTTATATTATATGCGAACAAACGTTCTTTTTATACTAGAAAAAAATACCTGCCTTACTTAAGAGGCAAGTATTTGTGGTTTATTTATTTTTTTGAGGTCGAATCCCCATTGCTTCAAGCTCCTGATACAAGTTTCCAGCAATTGAAAATCCTTCGAAACTAATTCCTAGCGAAACGACAGTCTGAGCAAGTTCAGGACGCATCCCGCTTAAGGTTACATTTACACCTAAAAGCTTAAGAGAATTTATTACCTTAAATAAATTATGAGCGACCATCGTATCAATCACGGCTACACCAGATAGATCGATAAATAGATGTTCAATCTGTAATTCCATGCATTTTTGAAGAGAAGTTTCCATAATTAACTTAGAGCGATGCGTATCAATCGTTCCTACAAGCGGGAGAACCGCAACCGCTCTTGTCAGCCTGACAACGGGAACAGACAACTCTTCAATTGCCTCTCTAGCCAATCCAAGTACACGATTATTATTCTCAACATATGCGACACTAAAAGCATGGACCGTTTCATCTAGAAATGGGTCGATGATAGAGGCGGCTTTCAAAATGGTTTCAACGCTGAATTTTTCATTACTAATTTCGTTACGTATGAAATCCCAAAGCACCATTCTATAGTATCTGGTACTGCTTAATGCTTTGTCCAGCGGAACTTCATGCTGAACAGCAAGCTCGCCATTTTTTCTTCCCCAGTTAATAAAATGTTCTTGTGATGTTTTCTTATCTTCGTAAAGAGCTTTTCCAAAGTATGAAAATAGTTCTCCACGGAGGTTTAACACAAATTCCGTTTGCTCTGTAGGATGCTCACCAAGTGATACGCGCACCTCATCAATTTTCTTTGATAGATCATATTTATGCTCAATGATTTTTTTACCTAATACCCTCAATTGTTGCTCCATGTTCTACTGCTTCCCCCTATGTACACAAAAAATGGCATACCTCCAACTTATTTACCATTAATTTGTGTACTTAAAACCTATTCTCACAAAAAAATAGCCTGCCGATCGGAAAGCGAGCGACCTGGAATCAAAAATCAACACATCGCAAGGCTGTTTTGCCATATATTGTTTTAAGAGTGATCAATATGAACAGCAAATCCTGCAGATTTAGCTTTTCGAGAAAGGTTTTCGGCATTCTCTCTAGATGTGAATGCCCCAATCTGCACCTTATAGAGCTTTTCTTCTGCAGTGAGAAGTTCTTTAAACTCGTTCTGGTTAACAACAAACTTTTTTAGCTCATACTTAACATCCTCAATGAAAAATGGAAATGTTTTATCATATTGATGAAAACAGTTTAAAGGATCTGTCCTTCTTTTTGGGTCTAGCTGAAAGTGCCCTTTTATGTCCCGCGCAGGGTCCCATTGATACATCTCACATAAATACGCAAAAAACCATACATAACGGCTATAAGCTTTGTTAAAATCTATGGAAGGTCCAAAGCATAACTCTACCCCAATCGCCCATTCATTAGCATCCGATACGTTAGAGCGAACGTGATAAGCTTTTTCTAGCAATGGAATGATCATCAATATCTGTTTATCATCTATGAATACGTGTGCAGAAGCCTCTAGTTGTCTGCTGTTAAAATATTCATAGTTCTGTTGAGCCGTAGAGTTAGGGTTACCAGTATCTTGCGCAACCGCATAGCGTGGTATACGATTACCTCCTGGACGCTGTTTCCATTCTTTCTTAATAAGTTTAGTTGTAATCTGATACTTCACTTTCATACCAACACCTCCCATTTATTTAAATTAGAAGTGTTTGTTTATACAAAAAAAGAGCCATTACGGCTCATTTTTTACATTCCACCTGGTTGTGATTGTGTTGTGATCGCCCAAACCCAGTAAGCTGCTCCGATCAAAAATCCAAAGCCTAAAAGCACAAAAAATAATGTTGAATTTTTCATAATCCGTGTCTCCCCAAACCTTTTGCTTTCTTTCTTATTAAATATAAATTATCATATACTAGTAGAAGAAGAAACAAAAAGCAAGGGTGTTAAAATGGAAAATAGAGAACAAACCCCATTAAGAAATGATTTAGAGCGCGAATTGGAAATGAGTTTACGCAGACTTTTTCGCACGTTAAGAAAAGGTTTGAACGAAGTGTACTCAGATTATATCCCAAGCAATGAGTTTGCTGTTCTTCAGACTTTATTTATTCAAAGTCCTCTGATGGCTTCCGAAATCGCTAACGAATTAAAAGTTTCATCAAGCCATATTACCGCGGTTACGGATCGGCTTGTTGGAAAGAATTATATTCAGCGTGTACGATCAGATTCAGACCGTCGGATCGTCTATTTGGAAATTACTGAAGATGGTAGAGAAATTGCACGAAAAATGGATAACATTAAAAATAACTACCTAGAAAAAAAGTTTGCTGCTTTATCAGATGGAGACATAAAACGAATGATAGAATCTTCAACAAAACTGCTTGATTAATGGAGCAGTTTTCTTTTTAGCAAATAATTCATATTGTGAATTATTTACAACATGAATAGGAGGATGATGCATGGAACATCTTGAAATGCGGCGGAAAGTTATTATCATGCTTTCCATCATGTCTGCTATGCTTTTTGCTGCGTTAAACCAAACAATTGTTGGTACGTCCTTACCAAAAATCATTGCTGATCTTGGAGGAATAGAATACTACAGCTGGGTTTTCACGATTTTCATGCTCACTTCAAGTATCACTGCTATTTTAGTTGGAAAACTATCAGACATTTACGGAAGAAAGCCATTTATCCTTTTAGGGATTGGAGTGTTTACGGCAGGTTCGCTTTTATGCGGCATATCCGGAAGCATCCTTGAGCTCATCTTATACAGAGGTGTTCAAGGCTTTGGAGGCGGTATGATCATGTCAACTGCTTTCACAGCAGTTGGCGATCTATTTCCACCTCGCGAACGCGGCAGATGGCAAGGAATTATGAGCAGTGTTTTCGGTTTAGCTAGCGTATTTGGTCCTACATTAGGCGGATACATCGTCGACCACTTTCATTGGCACTGGGTATTCTGGATCTTTCTTCCCTTTGGCCTCGTCGCTTTTGCTGCTATCTACTTTTTATTTCCTTCTGTACAAAGAAAAGAGAAAGGATCTATTGATTACACAGGTTCTCTGCTACTAACGTTAACAATGGTTCCTCTTCTCCTTTCATTCACCTGGGCAGGAAATGAATACGATTGGGTATCTCCAGAGATCATCGGACTTTTCACTGTAACGATCGTAGCTTTCTTTTTGTTTGTGCTAACAGAAAAGCATGTATCAAGTCCTGTACTACCACTTGATATGTTCAAAAATAAAGTGTTCACCGTTTCTAATATAATCGGATTCTTTTTAGGAGCAGGCATGTTTGGATCCATCATGTATATGCCTTTCTTTATACAAGGAGTGATGGGAACATCTGCTACTAAATCCGGGTTTGTAATGATGCCATTAACACTTGCCATGGTTGCAGGAAGCACGATAAGTGGGCAGATTATAACTAAGACAGGCAAGTACAAGAAATTGGCTATGCTTGGATTGTTCATCATGGTAAGTGGTATGACAAGCATGCATTTTATGGATACTCAAACGACTAATACGACAGCAATCATGAATATGATCCTCGTAGGTTCAGGACTTGGAATCGCGTTTCCCATCTTCACCTTAACTGTGCAGAACGCAATTGAGCATAAATATTTAGGTGTTGCGACCTCTTCTGTTCAGCTGTTCAGGCAGCTTGGTGGTACGATTGGTGTTTCAATCATGGGAAGTGTTATGAATAACTCTCTAGCCGATCACTTTAACAAAGAGTCCCAAAAGTTAGTCGCCTCTTCTCCCAGTGTTACACCTGAGATGGGCGAGCAGATTAAAGAGCTTGCAAATCCTCAAGTGCTGCTGAACCAAGAAGCTGTTTTAGAAAAATTTAGTGCTTTACCACCGGAATCGTTAAACGTTATTAAACAAGTACTTGGGATATTGCGTGAGTCATTGAGTCATGCTTTAAACGGCGTTTTCTTAACCGGCGCAATCGTTATTGGCACTGCATTCATATTAACCTTCTTCTTCTTAAGAGAAATACCACTAAGAACTTCAAATGAAGAAAAGAATGCCTCAAATGAACAAGCTGCAGAACGGAAGCTTGGTTAGTTAACAAAAGAAAAGGCTGTTTTCGTAAACTTTGTTGCTTTTGGAAGTGTTGATTTCCGTTCCAGGCTGCTCGCTTTCCACGGGGCAAGCGCTGAGCCACATTCGTACGTTTCACTCTTAAGTGGCTCAGCTGTCTAGTTGCAGTGGCTAGCCCCTCGAGGTCAAAAGTTTAACGGTCAAGAAGGCAAAGTGCGCCTTCATGGCCCATTCAACTTTTGCTTTTCGGGGCTGAACGAGCCACTTCCACTTTTCAAACTGCCCGCCTTAAGAAGTTTCTTGCTCCTGCGTCTACAAGTGATGCTTGGTAGTAAGCTTCCTCGTCGCATGCCTTGCATGGAGTATCTCAGGTGGTAGGCACACACCTTCCACTTCAATCAATTATCAAAGGTGACAAAGTGTTTAAAGCAACAATCTTCTAGAAAAGTGCCCAAGAGAAAGACGGCAGAATCGCTAGAGTTGATTCTGCCGTCTTTTTTTCGCTATTGGACACATCATTCTTCGGGCTGCCCTCAGCGTCCTAGCCGAGAGTTACGCATCTTCACTTCATTCAATTGTCAGAGGAGAAAAAAGATTTGAAAGTTATTTCACTACTTCTTGGTTTTTTGGGGTTTCTGTTGTTTGGACTGAATAGTTCATACTCCAAAATCCAATATCTTTAAAGCCTAAACGCTTATATATCGACCCTGCTTTAGGATTATCATAGAAAAGACAAAGCGTTTTCCCTTCAGCTAAAATATCGTAGCATAGCGCTTCCATACAAAGTGAAGCATACCCTTTGTTTCTTTTTTCAGGATGTGAACACACGCCGACAATCATCGCTGACACTGAATTTTCTGCCGTAGAGGATGCACAAGAAACAACGGTATCCTCTTCTCTAATAAAATAAGTGCGCCCTGTTTTGGTGGATAATGCTTGCTCCAAGCTTTCCTTAGCTGTTTTTCCAATTGAGAATTCTTTGATCAAATATTTTAATTCCATGAGGCTATCAACATCTTTAAGCTCTGCTTGTAAGATGCTTTCTCTTGATATATTTTTCTTTAATGATGTTGCATCTTTTAGTTCAGCAAAATATAGTTCTTTTGTTCGCTCAAACTGTAAATAAGGGATAAACTGCTCTGTGATTTCCTTTTTACCAGAAAGCATCTCATAACTTTTATCTTTATTGATAATCTCTGAGAATGCTTTTGCATTAATCTCCCCTTTGGCGTAGGGAAGGTAGTTTCCTTTATAACGAAGAAGGATTCCAGTGATCGCTCCGTTCTCTTCAACATCTGCCCAGATGTCTTGAGAATCTGTTTCATAACCAAAATTCTCAATATCAGCGATGATGAATAAGTTTAGCGCAGGTTCTGCACTCAAATAGTTCATAACTTTTTCATGCCACGTTTGATCCATCTTAACTATCATCTCTATACTCCTCCTTATTTTGTTTAATTGTATCCGCGAATTGGAAAAATGCAACATTTTTTTAAAAAATAAAAAACCAGTCAGAAGACTGATTTTCTTATTTCTATAGAAGATGAGACAAAAACATTGTTGCTGTACCAAAGTAAACCAAGAGTGAAAAAATATCATTCAATGTTGTGATAAGAGGTCCCGACGCTACCGCTGGGTCAATCTTAAATCTGTATAGCAATAACGGAATAAGCGTTCCAGCAAGCGTTCCAATTATTAATGTGAAGAACAAGGAACTGCCCACAACAAGCCCCAATATTAGATTGCCTTTCCATAAGAAAGCCACGATTGAGATTAAAATTCCGCATGTAATTCCTATAATAAAACCAACACCAAATTCTCGGAGTATTAATTTCATAATGGTCGGCCGATCGATGTCATGCGATACAAGTCCACGAACAACTACTGCAAGTGATTGTGTGCCTGTATTTCCTGTCATACCTGCAATCATTGGCATAAAGTACGTAAGTGCAACCGCGCGTTCGATCGTGCCTTCAAACGTGCTAATGATACTACCGGATAAGATTCCAATAAAAAGAAGTAAAATAAGCCAAGGCAGTCTTCTGTAGGAAGCTACAAGAGCACTCGTCTGAAAATCAATGGATTTACCTGTTGCCGATAACTTCTCGATGTCTTCATTCGCTTCTTCAATTAATACATCGAGGACATCATCGACTGTAACAATCCCGATCAAACGATCATGTTCATCTGTTACAGGGACAGCTATAAAGTCATAGCGCTCAATGGTACGCGCTACTTCTTCTTGGTCTGTCTCTGCAGGTACGGAGATAACCCTGCTGTACATGATTTCCTCGATCTTCTCATCCATCTCTGCTAATAACAGATCACGATAAGAGACAACACCAACAAGCCTTCTATCATCATCAATTACATATAAGTAATAAATATTCTCTGCAAACCCGGCAAATGTCTTTAGCTTTTCAACCGCATCTCTGACTGTATACACTTGCGGAATCCATACAAACCGATTAGTCATGATTCCACCAGCGGTATCTGAATCATACTGCATAAGACTTTGAACCGTCTTCGATTCATCTGCTTTCATGGAAGACAGAAAATCTTGGATCTCATTAACATCCAAGTTGCCGAGAAGATCGGCCAAATCGTCATTCTCCATTAAGTTCATGATGTGAGATGAGCGCTCAATGCCAAGTTTGTTCAGAATTTCCATCTGAAGGTCACTTTCTAGCTCTTGAATCAAGGAAGCGATCTGTCTTGTGGTTAAAAACGTAACAAACTTATGTCTGTGCTTTTCCGGCAAATTTTTATAAACATTTGCGATATCATACGGGTGAAGTTCATCGATTAAGAGCTGAAATTCTTTTTTTCGTAACTCTTTTAAGTTTTTTATGACATATAATAATATCTGGTTCTCTGACATCTCTTTAAACAAGGAACGTCACCTCCTTATAAAAGTACTTCACCATTATAAGTGATTTTTCTAACTGTGACTATGGTATCGTATTGAATCTTTTCTTCTGATCTTAATTACTTAGGCAAAAGAAAAAACCACTTAGCATAAAGTGGTTTCGTCATTTTTGTTCTGTATTCAGTTCTATTTTAACCAAAGGTGATCCAAAGAATAATCTCCTGCACCTGTTAAGGCGACTCCTATCACTACTGCGATTAAGACTAGGTTAAACTCATAGCCGTTCGAAGTTACCCAGAACCCGTTCTGCAAGTGAACTTTAACTGCAGCCACAAGCATCGTTCCAGCGATCAGCACAGCACCAATTTCGGTGAACAAACCTGCGGCAAACAAAAGTCCTCCGCCAAATTCAGCCAGACCTGCTAATAGAGCCATCGTATAGCCTGGTTTAATACCGATAGATTCCATCCAGCCTCCAGTTCCTTTTAATCCATAACCGCCGAACCACCCAAACAACTTTTGAGCTCCATGTGCTGCTAATGCTAGACCTACTACTAATCGAATAATCAGTAATCCTAATGATAACATCCCTATCCCTCTTTCTCTTCATGAATTTAACTTACTTTATGTTAGTATATTACAATGAGTAACTTGTCTATGTCAAGTTACTTTAAAAAAATAACCTTAAGAGCAAAAAAAATTACCGCTCTTCTTTAAAGAATATGCGGCAATGTTTATTTTAAGCTTGTTCTGTTAAAATAATTGGTCCCTCTTTTGTAATGGCAACAGTATGTTCATATTGTGCTGAAAGACTTCCATCATAAGTGACGGCGGTCCAACCATCCTCCAATAAACTAACGTGCGGCCGCCCTCCATTGAGTATAGGTTCAATGGTTATGACCATACCCTCTTTTAAAGTGATTCCTGTGTTACGCTCTCCAACATGGTGAACTTGAGGCTCTTCGTGTATGGAGCGACCTATACCATGCCCAATAAACTCTCGAACAATCGAATAGCCCTTATTCTCCGCATAAGATTGAATCGCATGACCGATATCACCTATACGATTACCAACCCGAGCTTGTTCTATCCCCTTAAATAGAGCTTGTTTAGTTGTTTCCAACAAAGCACGAGACTTTTTAGAAACCTTTCCTACTTCATATGACCAAGCGGAATCAGCAAGCCACCCATTTAAATTTACAACAAAATCAATCGTTACGATATCTCCGTCTCTTAACGCATTTTTATTTGGCAGCCCGTGACATACTTCATCATTTACAGAAGCACATGTCGCAAAAGGATACCCCATATATCCTTTTTGAGCAGCTTTTGCTCCGTGAGCTGTTAAAAAACTTTCAACAAACTGATCAATTTTAAAAGTTGTTGTTCCGGGTAGAACAAGCTTGCTTAATTCTCTGTGACATGAAGCAAGCAGCCTTCCCGCTTCATGCATCTTTTCAATCTGCTTTTGTGACTTGATCTTAATCAATACAAAGTCTCCCTTCCTCTTTTTTAACTATATTCAAGGAAAAAGATCTTCGTGAAAGTAAAAAAGCACCTGGCGTTTTATCACGCCCGATGCTCTGATTCTTTAAGTCTTGATTCAACTATTTTTCCACCTAGCCACAATACAAATATGCCAAAAGCAATCATCCCAAGTTTTAAAGGACTTTTCAACACATCGATAAAATCATACCCGATAAAAGAAACGATCGCGATCATCACCAATTTACCGAGAGTTAATGCAAGCAAAAAGGTTTTAATATTTATCCTCGATAATCCGCCTACAACATTTACTAGAGCGGAAGGAGTAAACGGAAAACAATAAATAAGAAATAGCATACCAAAACCATGCCTCTCTACCCAGCCTAGCATTCGTGTAGTGTTTGTATGCCTGTTTAAGAAATTCAAAAAACGCTTTTGTCCATACCGCCGTACTAGCAAGAATACGATGATAGAACCTACGCAAACCCCAATCCATGAATAGAGAAAACCTAACCAAAATCCGTATGCTGCTGCATTTCCCGCTACAAAGATAAAGAGCGGAAGAATCGGCAGAAATGATTCAAGCATAGGCAGCAATATTCCTGGCAAAAAACCTAGATCTTTGTATTGATCAAGCAGCTCTAATATATTTTTTTCAGTAAAATAGCGTTCCCAGTTTCGCCAGTCCATCCATCGTTCACCCTTTTCTTCCTCATACCCTCATCGTTGCCACAGTTAACTTGTTTAAAACCGACTTTAGGAAAAACAAGGAGTTAATCATTTAATTTTATCACAAAGAGACAAAAGTTCACTATTTGCTTAACGTATTTGAATGTGTTTTATCACTTTTTTGTCCTACAATAAATCCACAGCAGCATACGGAGATAAATGAGAATAATGGAGACAAAATAATTATAACCTGTACTCCTTTTGTTTCTGCGTCAACCGGAAACAAAAGACCATACATAACTACTGTCCCGTGAATTAAAATTCCCACAACAGCCAACAGTTTGTTTATCCACCCAATATTAAAGCGGTTTAACGCACATAAAAATGCAGCAATCCCCCACAGCAGAAGAAAATATCCCCAAACGTTCAATCCATCAGTTGTTTCCACAAGACTCGTGATCTGCAAGATGCCTACAAACATTGAAATTAGACCAGATAAGAAAAACAATCTGTATACGATAGGCATGTGATCTCCTCCTTGTTTTTTCATGACTTCCTTTCTAAGAACAAATCTATAAATAAACAAAAAACCGCCACAACATAATGTTTTGACGGTTTGTATGATTCTTCTAGTTGTAGAAAGCCACCTTATTTCATTAGAGCGTCATACACTTGTACATCTAACTCTTTCGCTTTCTTTTCATTATACGTTTTTTCATAAACAGGTTCTTGGACGATCTTTGCACCCCAGAACATGCTTTCAAAAACATGATCAATTTCCACTTCAATCTTCGCAAGCTTTAATGGTACACCTTCCATGGTATCTTGAAGTATATTCGCTCTTCCATTAATAGAATACACCGTTTCAAGCCCTACCACCGTAAGGACCACATTTGGATTATCTTTAATGTTTGTTACGATACGTGAATTGTTCGTAACCGTAAATCGAATCTTTTCTTTTGACAAGCTCTTTACCCAAGATATTGCGTTAACAGATGGAGCTTTCGTTTCTACGTCAACGGTTCCTAAGAGGACAAGCTGTTCGCCTTGCAGGTGTTCAAACAATTCTGGACTTAATGCTGTCGGAATTTCTTGTTTTGCCACATGATCGCCACCTTTTAGAAAAATTATGTATGTTCCCTATTTTACCATATATTTCATAAGTTAAAAGTGAAAAAGGAAGCCAATAATTAGCTCCCTTTACTCTTCAAAAGTTCCCTTGACCAAAGCTTCTCCATTTTGAACCACCACTTGCCCTAACGCAATAACTGAATCGATGCTAAGATCTTCATTAAGCAGAACAAGATCAGCATCAAGTCCTTCTTGCAACCTTCCTTTTTGTTTAAGCTTTAAAACGCGAGCGGGATTAGAAGTGATTGTTTGCAATGCTGTTTGAAATGCAACACCTTCTGTTTTAACTGCGTCACGCACTTCGCTGTACAGCGAGTTCACTTTACCGATACGCAGCCCAGTAAATTCTCCAAATTCATTAAATGCAGGCAAACTTCCCTGCGCGTCTGATGTGAAGGTTATTTGTTCGATAGCAACCCCTCTATCAAGCATTTTCTTTAACCCAATGCTGCATTTGACTTCGCCTTCTTCTAAAAACTGCTTTGTCGTACTCGTTGTAAAATCCACGATACCGCCTTTTTTTGCATATTCGATACCTGCTTCAAATAAATAAGAATTTCGGTTAATATGAGTCGGATAAAATTGAGAAATAGGCAGATCAGTCGTCTCTACAACTTCCTCAATTAAAGACAACATGCGTTTACTGTCGCCAAGGTGAATGTTCACTACACCCGCTTTTCCTGAAAGCATACCTCCAACTCTTGCTTGTGACGCAAGCCTTGCGATTTCGTGAGCAACCGGCTGGCTGGATCGATGATCAGCAATAGCAATTTCACCTACACCAATAATCTCATCAATCATCATAATGTCTGTTTCGATATTCCCCGTTAACGTTTTAACAGGTACTTGGTATGATCCAGTATGAACGAAGCACGATATTCCTTCCTCTTTAAGCGCTTTTGCTTTCGCGATTAAATTAGTCATCGTACGAGCTGTTCCGTCTGTCCCGATCACACCAACAATGGTTGTCACACCAGCTTTAGTAACATCTGAAAAATAGATCTCAGGAGTTCTCGTTTTATAACCGCCTTCTCCTCCGCCACCAGTAATATGAACATGTGCATCAATAAATCCTGGTGTCACAATTTTTCCGGTTGCATCAATAATATTAATATCTAGAGCAGGTGCCGGCCAATTAATATTTTCTGAGATGCTGGCAATCTTCCCAGCAGCTAGTAAGATATCCTTTTTACCAAGATAATGAGGCGTATATACCTCACCGCCTTTGATAAGAGTAAACATGTAAATCATTCCTTTATTCTTCAAAGATAGATTATTTAAAACCAATTAGTACAGCAATTACAATTATGATTGAGGCAAAAGTAAACAACAACGCTTGAAACTTAATTTGGAACTTGAACCATTTTCCCCAATCTAGACGTGCAACTCCTAGTGTTCCCATCAAAGCCGCAGAAGTTGGTACAATCATGTTCGTAAAACCGTCACCAAGTTGGAAAGCTAGAACTGCGACTTGCCTTGTAACTCCCGCAAGATCAGCAAGCGGAGACATTAACGGCATTGTCAGTGCCGCTTGACCTGAACCTGATACAACAAAGAAGTTAAACACAGATTGGAATACATACATAATCCAAGCCGATAGCGCTGTAGGCACATCTTCAACAATTCCACCTGCCGCATGTAGAATCGTGTTTAATACTGATGCTTCAGCAGGATTGTCACCACCAAGGATGATCACAATACCTTTTGCCATACCGACGATAAGTGCTGCTGGAAGAAGATCCTTTGCCCCTTCTTTAAAGCCATCAGCAATTCCGTTCACTGTCATGTCGTTCATCTTGAATATAATACCAATTATACCCGCAACTATACCAATCGTAAAAAATTGAGTCGCAATTTCTGGAATGTAATATGCTCTTTCTACAACTCCCCAAACGATCCAGGCAACTCCCGCTAAAATAGTAAGAAGAATTAAGATATGGCCTGTTCCAAAGTTTGATATAATATCTGTATGTTTAAAATCTTCACGGAAGTATGCATCTGAATCATAAGATAAGGAACGCTTTGGATCTTTTCTAATTCTTGATGCGTATATCCATGTATATACAATTCCTACTAATGTAAAGAAAGCCCACATCCCAATTCGGAATGGTGCACCAGATAGTACTGGAATGCCAGCAACACCTTGTGCAATCGCGACACCGAACGGGTTCATCCATGATGTTGCAAAACCAATCTGTGTTGCAACGTATGTAATCATAATGGCTGTTATGGCATCATAACCGAGTGCTATCACAACGGGGACAAGAATCATCGCAAATGCAATCGCTTCTTCACCCATCCCAAAAACAGCACCGCCTAGAGAGAATAATAAGAACATGAGCGGGATAATGAGTGCTTCTCTACCTTTAGTATGGTCGATCATTTTTAATATACTGTCTTCTATCGCACGCGTTTTCATAATGATACCGAACGCGCCGCCGATGATTAGTATAAAGGCAACAACCCCAACTGCTGACCCCCATTTATCCCCAGAAACTAAACCTTCAAAAATGTAGTTTAAAAAACCGGCACCACCGCCTTCTTCAAACAGACTTACCCCTTGAGTAGCTGGCTCTCCGTCCTCCCCTTTTACATACGAAAAGCTATCAGGAACAAGTACTGTTTTAGTCTGCTCTTCGCCACCCTGCATAAAGGTTGTTTCTTTTGTCTCAAATTGACCTGCCGGAATGATATACGTTAGTAAAGCCATTAATGCTACAACAAAAAACACGATAACAAACGTGTCCGGCATCGTAATACCTTTTTTCTTATCCACGTTACTTCCCCCTTTTCTATAATTCACCATTCATCATTTGCAAGAATTATGCCAACATTCCGTCTCCCTTTGTTAAAGGTTTTTAAATATTTTGTTTTATTTAATGGCTGGTTATAAGATAATAGTTTCATAACCAAAAAACGACCTAAAAAAGACCATTAAAAGAAGGTGTATATGATGGAAACTAAAAAACAGATTGTTCTATTAGCAGGTACAAAGGAAACTCGTATTGCTTTATCCTGCCAACTTCAATCCATATTAGGCGACTATTTTCATATTAGAAGCTATTCTTCCGAAGAGATTCTTCCTACACGACTGGAGAATGAAATCGTAATTCTATCTTCTTATCTGATAAAACGCGAGGTAGCTCACTGTTTGAGTGAATCTTGTAGAGTGATTACGGCAAGACGCACCGTCAACTATGAATTTATGGATCAGCTTTTACAACTGCCAGAGGGTACAGATGTTATGTATGTGAACGATTTTCCTCAAACGGTAGAACAGTCGGTACAAACTCTCAAACATCTAGGAATCAATCACTTGAATTACCTTCCCTACTATCCTGGCATTCCTCACTACCAACATGCAGATATCGCTGTGACACCCGGCGAGATGCATCTCGTGCCAAAAGAGGTTAAGAGAATTATTAATATCGGCGTACGTCTGATCGACATTACTACCATAACAGAGATTTTGAGCATACTTGGTGTCTTAGATGACCGGGCAACAGGCATTTCTGAACGTTTTACAGAAAAAATTATTCAGTTGTCTAAGAAGCTTGCACTTGCTAATCAAAAGGCACTTCAACTTAACGAACACCTGGACAAAGTATTAAATGGAGTGAATGATGGTATTTTATCATTTGATCATACGGGAAAGATTACCGTATTTAACGAAGAATTGAAAAGCATATTTTCAACCGATTCAAGACAAGCTGTCGGAAAACATATTAAACAAATTATGAAAGATAAAGACCTGCTGAACTTTCTAACAGATACAACAAGTGAACAATCAGATCAATTTTTCACGATCAATGATACAAATGTTATGGTTCATCGTTTCGCATTACCGGCGGAAAACACAATGATTGCAACATTTAAAAACACGAGCACTACAATCTCGATGGAGAAAGCCGCACGACATGAACTAAAGCGAAAAGGTTATATTGGAAAGTATTTTTTCAGTGATATCATCGGGGACTCCGAGGAAATTATTCGAACAAAAAATATTGCGAAGAAACTAGCTGCAACAGATCTCTCCCTCCTCATACAAGGGGAGAGCGGCACGGGTAAAGAACTCTTCGCAAGCTCCATTCATAACGAGTCCCGCAGAAGAAACGGCCCTTTTCTAGCAGTAAACTGTTCTGCTCTTTCTGAGGACTTATTAGAAAGTGAACTATTCGGATATGAAGAAGGTGCATTTACAGGTGCAAAAAAAGGCGGAAAACAAGGTCTTTTTGAACAAGCAGAAGGTGGTACCATTTTTCTCGATGAAATTGGTGATATTAGCGTCAAACTTCAGACACGCCTCTTACGTGTTCTGCAGGAAAAAGAATTAAGGCGAGTCGGAGGAACTCGTGTACTCCCTATTGACGTAAGGGTTATTTCTGCAACGAACAAGGACTTGGCATCTGACATAAAGCAAGGATTGTTCCGGGAAGATCTGTATCATCGTTTAAATGTTCTTTATTTAAAAATCCCGGCACTTCGTGAGAGAAAAGGCGATATCCCACTTTTACTGAATCATTTTTTAGCGATGCGTACTACGAAAAAAATGAAAGTGGAGAATGAAGTCGTTGGCCATCTTATAAACCGCTCCTGGACGGGTAATATTAGAGAATTAAAGAACGCCATTGATTATATGCTTGCTGTTTGCGACAAAGAGAAGATTACTGTTTGGGATCTGCCTCAGGAAGTGATGAGAATAAGTAGTTTTGAGAGTACTTTTGCAGGAGAGGCGATTAAGGAGATTTCAGTCACCTCGGAGGAACTGCCGCTTATCGCACCAAATGAAGAAGCTGCGATTATGAGCTGCATCTATAGCAATCATCTTTCTGGTAAAGCATCCAGCCGAAAGAGCTTACTGCTGGACTTGGAATTACAAGGCGTTAAGCTCTCGGAAGCCCAAATCAGATTGCGCTTAGACCTCTTGGAGAGAAAAGGATTTATCGTGAAAGCAAAAGGGCGAAAAGGAACAAGGCTGACTGAGAGCGGACTACTTTATATTAAGAATGAATTGTAGAGGTCTTAAATCTTGAGAATCGCTCATAAATCTTAAGAATCGCTCATAAATCTTGAGAATCGCTCATAAATCTTGAGAATCGCTCATAAATCTTGAGAATCGCTCATAAATCTTGAGAATCGCTCATAAATCTTGAGAATCGCTCATAAATCTTGAGAATCGCTCATCCAGCGTGCATAAAATGCCGCTAGACGAGCTTAAATCGTTAAAACCTACAGAATATACTCCAATAGACTCCTAAAAAATACAAAAAGCCGCCTCCTGCAACAAACAGGAGCCAGCTTCCATCACTGTATAACTTCATCCAAGAATCAAGTCACAAAATCAGGCTTGCGCTGCGCTAGAGTCGGACTTCTCAGCTCTACCGGCTCACCTTTTTCCAAACTCAAAAAAGAGGTTGCTTCGTTAAACCAGCTGTCAGGAGCTTTATGTCCCCAGAACGTCTGGCGCCTCGGGTCGTTAATATCCCACTTGATCGGCTTAAAGTCAGGATCACTCGTCAGATAGTCTCCATTATATAACTCAATGCGATTTCCATCGGGATCACGGACGTATAAAAAGAAGGCGTTCGATAATCCGTGACGTCCTGGCCCACGCTCGATATTGTCAGCATATCCCATGCTCGCCATAACATCACAGCAATGGATGAGACTCATCGGATCAGACAGCCAAAAGCCTACATGATGAAGACGAGGTCCTTCTCCGTTCATAAACGCAACATCATGTACAGTCGGCTTACGATGAAGCCATGCCGCCCATGTGCGATCATCTTCTGTAGCTGTATATTCAGAAATTCTAAATCCGAGTTCATCTGTATAGAATTGAACAGCTGCTTCCACATCTGGAACCATACAGTTTATATGATCGATACGCTGGACACGTGCACCGCGGTAAAGATCATACTTCTGGATACAGCGCTCCACACTTTCCATCTCTACAAAAAACTCAAGCGGTATGCCTGAAGGGTCTTCTACACATAACGTTTTACCGATTCCAACTGCAGGATCTGCATCTTTCCATAGCACTTTTGCGCCCTTCCCTTTAAAAAAGGTTTCGAGTGCATTTAAGTGACTGTCTTCCCACACCTTGTAGCTCACAACATGAACGCCAGGTTTATCAGCTTTTTTCAACAAAAGGCTGTGATGAGAGTGCTCCTCCAGTCCACGTAATGCAATCCATTCTGATGAAGAGGCTGTTTCAATGAATCCAAGAGCATTTACGTAAAAATCACGGGAAGCATGAAGGTCGGTTACGTTCATGACAACACGCGCAATTCGAATAATGTTAAAATTCATGACGGCTCCTCCTATACACTACTGTAATTATGGCTTTTAGAATTCACGCGCTGCAAAAAATCTTTCACCATCGCTTTATAAGGCTCTTTGTTAAATTGATCATAATAGATGTTCGACATACGTGCCGGATCTCCAAAGAAGTAATATTCATAAAGAGCTTGGCGACCACCGAATGTGCTGATTGAAATATCCCATGCTAAACGGAACAATTGAGTGCGTTCGTACCCATCAATGTTAGCCCCTTGTGTATAACGATGAACAAGTTCTCCGATGTCATCAGCATTAAAATCTGCTTCTGTTGGAATTCCCATCAAACCAGAAGCACCGAGGATCTTCACAATTTCAACAATGCGCTGATACATTTTTGGATACCAGTTACGAGCTGCGTTCAATGGCGCAAAGTCCGGTGTCATGTTTCCATACTTATCAAGAGAAGCGTTGTGCTCTGCACGGTAAAGGTGAGAACGCATCGTTTCCAGGATAAGCATGACTTCAGATGCTTTTTCTTTGACATGTGGAAACACATCAATACCGATTGATTCCATCATATTTAGGATGACGCCGAGCACAAATTCTGTTTTTACCGTATTCTTTGCGATTACTTGATGAGCCATATGAACGATGGCGTTCGTCTCCACATACGTACGGTTACAAATATCAGAACTGCCGCTTACAAACACGCGCTCCCAAGGTACAAGCACATTGTCAAAAACAACAATCGCATCACTCTCTTCAAAGCGAGAGCTTAACGGATGATCCCATTGGCTTCGCCCCGTATCAAAGGATTCTCGACATAAGAACTTTAAGCCTTCTGTATTGTTCGGAATAGCAAAAGCCATCGCATACGGATCATCTTCAGACGAAGCTTTGTTCAATGTTGATGGGAACACGACGATCTCATCCGTTACCCCACCGAGTGTAGCTAACAACCTCGCCCCTTTAACTACGATACCGTCTTTATTCTTTTCAACGATGCGAGCGGATAAATATGGATCTTTTTGTTCAGATTGCTTTTTCGAACGATTCGTCTGTGGATGAATCAGAGTATGAGTTAAGCTGATGTCATTTTCCCGGCAATAGTCATAATACTTTCTTGCGTTCTCTGCGAACATTGGATCGTTTTGTGCAAAAAAGTTACCTGACGTACCGAATGCCATAACACTCGTATTTAAATAATCTGGCGTACGCCCCATCATTCCGCCTGTGTATCCCGCCCATTCAGAAATCATCTCACGCCGGCGAATGAGATCGTCTACAGTTTTAGGAGCAATAAAGGAGAGACCCACTTTATCTCCTGTCTGATCAGAGGTATAGAGCATCTTGTCTGCTTTTTCATGCTGGAGGTCATACAGGTTAGCAATGGATCTTACAATGTTTCGAAAAGCTGGATGAGAAGGAACATCTTCCACTTTCTCACCATGAATCCAAACGTTATTCTTAGCCTTTGAAATCCCTTGGATATATTGTTCCCCCGTGCGTGCAGGCAAAGAAATCCCTCCTAATGTTTTGCTTCGGTTTGAAGCGATTGTTTTTTCTTTCCGAACTGCTGAATGTGATGGTCAGCTAGTGCAACATGCACTACTTTCATCTCAGTATAAAACTCAAACGCATAGTGTCCGCCTTCACGACCGATCCCCGAATTCTTAGAGCCTCCGAAAGGAATACGAAGATCACGAACGTTTTGCGAGTTCACCCATAACATCCCAGCTTCAACCGCGTTTGCGACGCGTAGACCTTTTTTCATGTCATTTGTCCACACATAGCCTGCTAGACCATACTTAATATCATTTGCATAATCAATTACTTCTTCTTCATCTTTAAAGGTCATCACAGATAATACTGGACCGAATATTTCTTCTTGGGCTACGGTCATATCATTTTTCACATTTAATAAAAGTGTCGGAGCAACAAAGTTTCCTTTTTTGTGAGTTTCAGAGATAGGCTGACTGTATACTTCTGCACCTTCGTCTTTAGCAATCTGTAAATATCGTTTTACATTTTCATAGTGTTCTGTATGAATGAGTGGCCCGACTTCTGTATCTGGATCTGACGGGTCACCTACGATAATGTTGTCTACCCTTTCTTTCAAACGTGTTACGAACTCGTCTTTAATCGATTCTTGAATGAACAAGCGGGAGTTCGCTGTACACCTTTCTCCATTAAAAGAAAAGATTCCCCATACACAAGCATCAAGAGCACGTTCAAAATCACAATCATCAAATACGATGATCGGCGACTTTCCGCCCAGTTCCATTGAAAAACGCTTTAAAGATGCAGCGCCGTTTCTCATAATCTCTGAACCTGTCTTTGTCTCACCTGTAAACGAGATAAGCTGTACATCTTCATGAGCAACAAGAGATGCTCCAGCTGTCTCTCCAAAACCATGAACGATGTTGAAAACACCTGCAGGAAGTCCTGCTTCATCCACAAGTTCAGCTAGTTTATTAGCAGTTAACGGCGACCATTCAGCTGGTTTCAAAATGACCGTGTTTCCCGTGGCAAGTGCAGGTGCGATCTTCCAAGTCTCAAGCATGAAAGGTGCATTCCATGGCGTGATCAACCCTGCAACGCCGACCGGCTTTTGAATCGTATAGTTCATGAACTCATCATCCACATGATAAGCTTCACCAGACATACGGTTCTTTACCATTTCTGCATAAAATCTAAAGTTATCCGCAGCACGCCCTACCATCTTTCGGGTTTGAGCAATAGGAAGTCCCGTATCATAGGACTCTAACAACGCAATCTCTTCTACATCCCTATCGATTAAATCAGCAACCTTATAGATGTATTGCAGTCGCTTTTCCTGCTTCATCTTGCCCCATGGTCCTTGCTTGAAGGCCTTTTTTGCAGCAGCTGCAGCTCGATTTATATCTTCAATCGTACCTTCACTAACCGTATTGATCTTTTCATTCGTAAAAGGATTTACGTTTACAAAAAGATCTCCTTTGTGTCCCGTTACAAACTGACCATCTATATAATGGTGAACCAACTCTTTAATTTCCGGTTTCATGATCCTTCCCTCCAGTTGGAACTTTTTCTGTACGACCATCGACGATCGTATTCTCTAAACAGCCTAAGTAATCAATCTCCAGTCTAATCACATCACCTGGGTGAACGTGTGATATTCCTTTTGGTGTACCTGTCCAGATCACATCATTTGGTTCAAGCGTCATGAACGATGAAACAAATTCAATGATCTCAGGGATAGAGTACATAAGATCTTTGGTGTTACCCTGCTGTCTCAATTCACCGTTCACATAGGTGCGTAGTTCTAGGTTCGTAACATCTGGGATATCTGTGGCATCAACATAATAAGGACCCATCGGACCAAATGTGTCATGTCCTTTTGCGCGTACTGGAGGACGGTACCAGTTGTTCACAAAATCACGGACTGTTACATCGTTCGCAATGGTGTAACCGCTTACAAAATCCATCGCGTTTTCAGCTTTAATATTTCTTCCCTCTTTACCAATGACCACAGCTAGTTCATTTTCATAGTGCATGTATGTTGCACCATCTGGATAGAATACTTGCCCTTTATGACCCACTAATGATGAGTTTGGTTTAATAAAAAGGACAGGCTCAGCCGGTTTCTCCAGTCCCAGCTCATCGGCATGATCGGCATAGTTTAGCGCTAACCCGATCATCTTGTTCGGCTTAAATGGAGGAAGCCACGTTTTGATTTCACTAACCTTGGCTGATTTCCCTGATGAAAATGTGATCACATCATCCACTACAGTTCCTTTTTGTTCTCTTCCTTCAAAAATCACACGAGCATGCTTCATTTATACTTCACTCCCTATTTTTTCTACTAACCCGTAATCAGCAAGTACACTTCTTATTTCTTTTTGCAAAGAATCTGCTGGCAAGTCCATTGGCAATCTTAATTTTGGATTGATCTTGCCCATCATGCCTAACGCAGCTTTTAGTGGAGCAGGATTCGTATCTTTAAACAGAACATCATTTAGAGGCATTAAATCATAGTGAAGCTTAAGTGCTTCTTCTACATTTCCAGACTCCCAGGCGTTGTATACTTCTGCCACTTTAGAAGGTAGCACATTTGCTGTTGCTGATATGTATCCTGCACCACCAATGGCAAGCATCGGATAACAAAGAAGTTCTATGCCTGAAAACAGCAAAAAGTCACGTCCACAGTTTAAGAGCACTCGGTTAATATGCTCAAAGTCTTTATTGGATTCTTTTACTCCGATAATATTCGGACAGTCTTCGTTCAGGCGTGCAAGTGTCTTCACTTCTAAATTTACTGCTGTTCTTCCTGGGATGTTATAAATGATTAGAGGAATGTCTACTGAGTCTGCGATAAGTTTAAAATGTTTGTATAGCGCATGCTGAGAGGGCTTGTTGTAGTATGGGACAATGACCATAGCGGCATCTGCACCCATTTCTTGAGCTAATTTCGTTAAATATAGTGATTCTTGATGGTTCGTTGATCCAGTTCCTGGTACGATAGGCACTCTTTTATTTACTGCTTTTATCGCTGTTTCCATGACAAGCTCACGTTCTTTTAATGTCAGCGACGATGGTTCTCCTGTCGTCCCGGTGACGGAAATCCCGTGACTTCCAGACTGGATATGCCAGTCAATTAAATTTTTTAGCGTTTCGAGATCCAGCGACTCATCATCATGAAACGGTGTGATGATCGGAGCAATTGATCCTCTTAAAGACTTTTTTACCTCTTCTACTTTCATGCCTTCATCTCCTCAAAATGTATTTTGTTTCGAATCCTCAAGAAAAGCTTTTAGCGTGTTCAACTTATGGTTTCTTGTATATGATTCTATTACTTTTGGATCTTCTCTTCTTTCTATCATTTCAATTAGTTGATAGTGTTCTGTGACTGAGCGTTTCATACGTACAGGTTTCATTGTTGACCCCTGTTTGCGAACAGTACCCAGCCTTTCCCATGTTGTATGAATCTGTTCTAACAGAAATTGATTGGTGCAATATTTGTAGGTGAGTTTGTGAAATTCTTTGTTGTAGTTGGAGAAAAGAGAATAATCAAGATGTTCAAGTGCATCTTCCATAAGCTTTGTATACTCTCTTAAACCTTCAAGTTTTTCATGAGGAAAGTGGACGGATGATTCTGCAGTCGCAAAACCTTCTAATACGGCTAGAACGGATAAAGTTTCTAAATATGCTTGTTCATCAAAGGGGGTAACAATCGCTCCTGAGTATGGCTTAAATGAAATCAAGGAATCCGCTTCAAGCAATCTAATCGCTTCACGAACCGGGATAGCACTCGTTTGAAGCTCTCTTGCCAGTTGGTCAATAACAAGTTTGTGACCAGGCGGATACCTGCCATCTAAGATACGAGAACGGATGACTTGATAAGCATACTGCTGTTTGTTTGTTTTATGTTTAGTCTTCATAATCCTATGTTAATCGCAAATCATATATGATTTCAAGCTAATTATCAGAAAAATCATATATTATTGTTAATTTAGTAAAAAAGTATCATATGGTATTTTATGAAAAAATAATTATAGTTAAATAGTCTTGTTACACACACTAGAAGTTTACATATGTAGTAAGAATAAGCTATTCTATTCATATAGATTGTGTATAAAGGGGTAAAAAGCCCATGAATGTAAAAAACGCCATGGAGATTCTAGTAGAAGAAGCATTAAAAAATTATTGGGGACAACTTCAGCTGCCTTGCAAATGCGAAGTTTGTAAAGCTGATGTCTTTGCGATTACACTTAACAATTTACCACCCCGCTATGTATCAAATGAAGATGGATACGCTTTTGTCAAAGCTCAAAACTTTGATGATCAATCCAGAGTCAACATCTTAAACCAGATTGTAAAAGCTACAGGTATTGTAGCAACTCGACCATCACACGATTTGAAACCATCTCCTGCTAGCGAATAGAAGGCAGATGGTTTTTATTTACTGTACAATCAATCATGTTTATTTCGTAAAGTATACCTAATAACCATAACATTCAGTTGAAATTTACATAAGAACAAATAACCTGACTCTTTATTCCTATTTTTCAGAAAAGTTCCTTGCGAGAGCTTTTTTCTTGTGATATATTTGTGACAACCATTCAGTACTGGATTACATCTTAACTTAAGAGTTTGAAAGTGGTTTGGTAATTACAGAGCACAAAAGTGCAAACGTTCTAGGAGGCATTTACATGCAAACAGGTAAAGTAAAATGGTTTAACGCTGAAAAAGGTTTTGGATTCATCGAAGTTGAAGGTGGAGACGACGTATTCGTACATTTCTCTGCTATCCAATCAGAAGGTTTTAAATCACTTGACGAAGGTCAAGAAGTAGAATTTGAAATTGTTGACGGAGCTCGCGGACCACAAGCAGCTAACGTAACTAAAAAATAAGTTCGGCTTATATATAAAAACCCGGCAGTAACTGCCGGGTTTTTTCTGTATGCAAATATATGTACAAATAAAGAGGCTCCCTATTGAGGCAGCCTAGTCTTTTAAACCAACTTTTAATTTATACTTTTGTATCTTACCTAATATATCTACTTTATCTTCCTGCGAAAAGATTCCAAGTTTGTGTAGAATTATTGTGTACTGCTGAAGTTTAAACAATGAACTCTCTTTATACCACATAACATTCACCTATCTTTCCTTGAGGAAACTTTTTAAACCTTTGTAAATATTATATGCCATCTGCCACTTTTATGATAATGATTTGTTATTTATTTTAATGTTGCTACTCATAAAAAAAGCGCACCAATACGATACGCTTTTTTTCACTATTTGGTTTGAATTGTAGAAAGCATTGCCCAAATGGCTTGCTCCCATTTAGCAGCGTTCTTATGCTCAGGCAAGTTAACCGTATATTTGACTTGATCTCCATTGCTTAAATCTTGAATCACAATGTATTTTTTGTAAGAATCTTTTGATGCTGTAATAAATAACGCAGTGTTTTCAAATGCAGGCCCAGCGATCTCTTTTCCGTTCACTTCACTTACTTCTCCAACCGCTTTAAGCTCATCATTCGCCCATTCTTTTAGATCATCAATGGACGACTCCTCTGACAACGGCTCTATTCTAACGAATGTTTCAGCAAATTTCGTAGCAAATAGTAAATCTTTTCGTGGTTCCTCTGCTGTAAATTCAAAATCTGGTAGCTTATAAAAGTGGTAATTCAGTTCACTCTCTGTTAAAACGGCGTCCTCTTCAATAGAGGTTCCATCCACTATGTACGTTAGCTTTTTCGATGGAGCAGCCTCTGGCACACTTTTTTCTGTAATCTGCTCAAGCAGCCATTGTCCTTCTTCATTCTTCTTATAGATGATGTTAACTTTGGCTCCTTCCTCCAAACTCTCAACGTCATCCCTTACTTCGTCTGTAAGTCGAAGAACTAATGTTTCACCTGCAGCTTCTACTTCAATAGAATTATTGTCAATCAGACCAATATACGTTCCTTCTTCTTCAATAGAAGTAACTTCTTCGTTAACTGGTTCTTCTTTTACTTCTTCATTCTTTTCAGTTGGTGAAGTTTCGGCTGTTTTCGGAACTGGTTCTTCTGTTGTATCGGTGCTTTTCGATTCACTGCTACAAGCTGCAAGCATTAGTATGATTGCAAATATCCACGTTTTTTTTATCATTGTTAAACACCTCAAATTAAAAGTTTGATAGTAATGAACTACGTATCCAGACATATAAAACAAATTTTGGTAAACACCTTAAATGCTATGAGAATCCTGACGATATATAAATAGTACTTATACATTTTAAAACGGAGATGACGAAATTTGAATCCATCATTTGCCTCAAATTTACAAACGAATAAACTAGTTACAAAAATGCTGTGGGGTATGTATTTCCTTGGTCTAGCAAGTACTTTCGCTAGTACGAAAACCATAGACAGTGTCATGTTTTATGGTATAGCTGGACTAGTTATACTTCTCTCACTATCGATTTGGACGTACCGAAAATGGGCTCCATTCGCCGTTCAATATTTTGTTGTTATCGGCTTAACGATTCTGACGGTTATCATGGCGGACACGAACCCGAAGATTTCAACTTATCTTATGACATATGTATGCTTGGCAGTTATCACGTTGTATCATAACTATCTTTCTATCTTACTATCGGGTATTAGTGGATTATTGTTAACTAATTTCTTCTTTTTTCAATATAAAGAAACGATGTTTGCCGGACAAGACCCTAAGATCATTATCTCATTAAACGTTTTCTTAACAGTAATTACTGCAGCTTTAGTCGCACAAGCGAGAATTGGTCAGCGTATGCATGAAAATATTAGGGATGCTGAAAAACAATCGGAAAATGATAGAGTTAAATTGGAACAGTTGTTGACTAAGATTAAGGATGCAACAGAAAATTTGCATCACTTTAGTCAATCGGTAAAGGAAAACGTAAAACGAACAGGTGAAATATCGAGCAACATTACTTTCGCCTTTACTGAAGTAGCAAAAGGTGTGGAATCTCAGGCTGTCAGTGTAGGTGGAATGAGTCAATCTGTCACAAGTACCAACGACGTAGCAAAAGGCCTTTTTCAACACTCCAGCGATATGAAAAAACTTTCAGAGCAAACAGCAACTGTTACAAAAGCAGGAGAAAACCAAGTATTAGAACTCTCTTCTAAGATGAAAGAAGTGAGCGAACTAATGCAGCAAACAAACACTCTTATGCATGAATTAAATCAGCAAAGTGAATCCATAGAAGGAATTTTAACGACAATTGAAGAAATTTCTTCTCAAACGAATCTGCTTGCATTGAATGCCGCAATTGAAGCAGCGCGTGCCGGGGATCAAGGTAGAGGATTTGCAGTTGTTGCAGACGAGGTTCGCCGCCTTGCTGAGGATTCTCAACATTCTACAAAGCAGATTGGAGCAATCTTAGGTGAAATCCGTAACAAAGCCAAACAAGCAGCTCAATTTGTAGATGGTTCGCAAGGTGTCGTCACATCCAGTCTTGAAGCGACTGAGAAGACTGCAAACAATTTTATTCAAATTTTAGTAAACACTGATCAAGTTGCAACACAGTCTTCTGAAGTACAAGAATTGATTAATCAATTGTATGAATCTACCGGATATATTGTAGGAGAAATTCATTCGGTTTCAGGAATCGCAGAAACATCTAGTGGTTCTGTGGAAGAGGTTCTCGCATCGGTAGAAGAGCAACATAGATGTGTAGAAGAAGTGGTAGAAAGTTTCAACAAGTTTGAAGCATTAACTTCAGAACTAAATGCACTCGTAAAGAAATAAAAATGATAAAATACCTTTTCATGTATATTGGAGAGGTATTTTTGTTATGAAAGGGTGTATAAGATGCATACACACAGAGGTATCTATTGTATCTCTTATAACGAAACTGGAGAACTGCTCGTAATTGAAAAAAACGGAGGACCTTATAAAAATCGGTTCGATCTTCCTGGAGGCACACCAATCGTTGGTGAAACTGAATACGAAACGGTTATCCGTGAAGTATTAGAAGAGACGGGATTTGGTGTAAAGAAAGGAATTAAGCTAGGCGAACGCTGTTACGAACTTCCATGGATCTATAAGCAATGGACCTCCTCACAGCATACAGCTGTATATTTTGAATGTATGCTAGATACTATTTCACAAGCCAATTTAGCAGATATTCCTGATCAAGACTCTAAAGGCACAAGATGGATACACCCCAATAATCTTAGAAGTGATTGGTGCTCTCCTCTTGTTTGGGAAGCAGCTCAATATATACTAACAAAACACATTTCCTCTGATATTAAAATATATGAAACATGGAGTGTTCTGAAAGAATCACTATACCCTTAGAATAAAAAACAACCGCACAGAGGCGGCTGTTCTTAGTAACAATAAAATGAACTTATTTGGCGTGTATCCATGCCGAAATAGATCCATCTATTGCCGGTCCAACGGAATCCTGCAACCGATCTACGACCTGCAAAGGTAAGCCATGCCCAAAATCCTGGTCCCCATGTTGGCCAGATGTAGACATATTGGTACAAACAAGGTCTAATCGCTCCCGGATCAACTGCATAAACTCCTGGCTGACTTCCACCGCCTCCGCCTCCACCTTGCAAACTAAAACCTTGTGATTGAGATGGTGTAAACGTAGGAGGTGCTGATGTTGGTGCCATTCCACCGCCGCCTCCTGGTGGTCCGCCTGGAGGTCCACCTGGTGGGCCAAACCCTTGCCCTCCACCTTGCCCGCCGCCTTGACCTGGAAAAGGTGGAAAACTTCTATTCATACTCAATACATTCAACTCCTATAAAATTGTATTCGGTTCATATTATTCATATCGTGCTGAAACGTATAGACAAGTAACCCGTAAAAATATAAAAGGATTGCTGCATGCTGATTTCGGGTATATTACATGAAACAACTATGATTTTTATAGGAGGATGAAAATGGGACGTATTAAAAAAGGCATTAAAGGAATGGCGGTTGCTTTTTTAATAAAACAAGGTAAGAAAAGGTTATTGCCAATTATTAAACGAAAGTTAAAAAGCAGATAATAACTAAAGAGCTCCTTTCTAAGGAGTTCTTTTTGTTTAGGCACCCGTTCATTGAACAGATCAATTTCACCGCTTCATGTTCATAAACTCTTCTCTTAAGAAACGTACTTCAAACTCAATGAGTGATTCACCTGTTTCTTTCTCAAACATACGATAAAAATTTTGCTGCTTATTAAGTAATAACGATTTGATTTTAGCTTGATTTCCGTCTTTAACCAATTGGTCGATCGCATAGTAGCTCTGTCTGTATGGACGATGAGTAGATTTTCTTCGATTCTCATAAGCCCATTCATCGACTGAGTGCAGTCTTGTGAAGGGAATGAAGTTTAGAGGTACAAAGATAGGCACCTCTCTCACACTCTGTTTTCCTGCATATTCTGCAATTCCTTCTTCAAACCACCTAGGCAGATGCCGATTATCCAATTTATTTTCAAACAAGTAACTTACAATCCAATGATGTGTATATTCATGTCCCACCAACTCTAGAAATTTATCAGGATTCTCATCCATTTCGTCAGTAACAAGCAGATGGATTGTTTCTTGAGCAGGGACGTACAATGCTTGCAGATTTTCATAAGAATGAAATGGCAAATGTTGCTGAAAGATTAATGGGTTTCGATAGAGGATGAGCGTAACCGGAAGAGCTTGATGAACATCAATCCATTCATTGTGATAAGACTGCATTTTACGGATATGCCGAATTGCAGATCCTGCAAACTTCTCATCTTGCGGTTCATAAAAAACCGTAGCATTTCCCTCATTTACATTTTCTAAAGTTTTTAAGAAGGATACGCGCTCAAATATTCTATCCTTTTCCACTAAAATTGCTTCCAAATAAAATTGATTTTTTACTCTTGATGTTAACGAATTAGGCAAAGAAGTTTCGAGCGCATAGTTGCTTATAGATAAAAATACGGTAGCGAATGCAATAACAATAGTAATAATGAGGTTTGGCTGAATTCGTGCTTTAAGAAAAGTTGCTCTTCTTCCTTTAAGGATTTCTATGAATCGCATGCTGAATAAGAAAAAGCATACTAAAAGGAGAATCACCCCTACAAATAAACCCTCTATATCACTGAGCAGTAAAAACAATCCGTAAACCATCAAAAGTGAAAAGAAGCTAAGAAAAATATTTCTAATAAAAGATATTAGCTTCTTCAATCATTACACTTCCTTTGTCCAAATATTTTGTAGAAGTCGTACTATTATCGATATGCTCTCCATAAAATGATAATGAATCTTAGTTTTTACAGGAGGCGCTATGACCGGATACATTGTTGAAGGCAAAAGTGATCAACTGAGAGTACAAAGTGTTCATCCTCACGCCCATTTTGTCATATTAAATGGAATATCGTTTCGACATAAAGAACGAAGAGCGATTGAAGAAGCATTGATTCTTTGTGATGAAGTTTATGTATTAACTGACCCAGATGAACCCGGTGACAAAATAGCTTCAAAAATTATGGAAACCTATCCTGAGATCAAACGGATTCATATCGATCCGAAGAAAGCACGGAATGTCAGAGAAAGTCGCTACAAGTATGGTGTTGAATATTGTTCAAACCAGTATTTAAAAGAAACACTGCCAGGGATTTAATTCCCATTCAAAGACTTCTTTACTGCTGTCTCATCACCTTCTACCTCGATGTACTCTTTACAAAGAAATAAAAAAAGACTGCAATCCATGCAGTCTTCATTTCTATTTGCTCTCAAAAAATTCAAGTGATTCTTCGTCTGGTCCGTAAAAGAAGAAATATTTTCCGTTTGGAAGCTCTGTAATTTCTTTATCTTTCATGACTACGTCTTTTTTCTGCAACAACTCATACTGTTTTTCAATGTCATTGACAGAAAACGCAATGTGATGCACTTTCCCCTCATTCGTAACTGGTCCGGTATATCCAGCGATCAGCTCAACAAGCACTTTTCCGTCTACCCCTAAGAATGCTAATTCAACGGGTACACTAGTATGGTCAAAACGATCTAATAGATCTAAGCCAAGTACATCGGTATAAAACTTGATAGAGTTCTCCATGTTAGAAACCATAATTCCCGTATGTTCAATTCCAGTAATCATTGTTGTTTTCCCCTTTCTTATGTTGAAGCAGATTGTTGTTCAAGAAGCGTTTTGCGGATGCCTTCTCCATATTGAAAGAACGGTAAGGAAAGTAAGGAGATAAGCGTAAGAATGCCAAACACATAAAATCCTTGTTCAAATCCAAACGTGCTTAACAGTAAACCACCAATCCAAGGTCCCGCGCTGAAGCCAATCGATCGAAAAGACATCGCCCCAAAATATGTACCTCTCATATGCTCAGGTGCTAAATCATCTAATAATACATCACTCATTACGAACACAATTATTTCTCCCACTGTAAGAAATATCATACTAATCATGAGAAAAATCCAATTCGTTGAAAGTCCGAATCCAAGCAAAGCTAGACTAAATGCAAAACTTCCAAATCGAAGTGCATTCATGGGCTGAAATCGTCTTACATAGTTAGTGACCGGAAACTGTAAAAGCAGCACAGTAATTGCATTTGTAACGACTAGGTAGGCAAATAGCTTAACACCATTTTCAAATTGAGGAGCATTCCCTATATATTGCGCTAGCGTAGTATCCATTTGTGACTGTGCCATCATAACAATTGTGTTGCCGATTAGAAAAAAAGCAAGCACTCTATCTCTTGAAAGAACACCAATGGCAGACTTGATGGAAAACTTCCTTTCTTCTCCACCTTTCAACTCAGTTGAGTAGCCTCTCAATGTGAATACAATCAATAATGCATACAATAAATATGCTACAGCCGTAATGTAGAAAGCTTGAGTTGAATTTGATGTACCAAGCTGTGTCCCTACAACCGGACCAATCGCAGCACCGACATTGATCGCAAAGTAACGAGCATTGAAGACATGAAGCCGGTTTTCCTTTGTCGTTACATCCGCAAGCAATGCTCTTGATATTGGTTCAAACCATGAGCGACAAAGCCCGTTTAACATGTTCAATAAAAAGAAATGCCATACTAGATCGGCTACAGCAAACCCAACAAAGACGGCACTCCATGTAAATATAGCAACTGTCATCACAGGCAGTCTTCCTATACGATCGGATAGATAGCCTCCGAAGAAACCACCGAACGTGCCAGTTAAAGCACTTACTCCTATAATCAATCCAACCATAGCTGGATCGATTCCTTTTTCATTGTACAAATAAATGGCTAAAAATGGCATTGTCATAAAGAATGCCGCTCGTGTAAATAGTGTTCCAGCAACAATTACGATTACTGCAGGATGCCACTTTCTAAGTAAACCCCTCATCTCCATTCCTTCTCTCTTCTATTTCTGTTACCTACTCTATCATTTTTTTATAGTGATAGCGTAGAAAATTTACATTTTTTGAAACTTTTCTATTTTTCCTTCGTCATATATAGGTGTACCCCCCTTTCCCGAAAAAAGCCCTCCCCTAATTAAGGGCTTTTTTCATTTTTAAATGAATGCCTTTAGTCCGTCAGCGCGACTTTGTCACAAAGTGATAACGTTTATCAAAAAAATCACATATTCGTCCATAATGAATTGGAGATTGATATATTATAGACATCCCTATCAACAACCCCCTTTTTTCATTGTTAAGAACGAAAGAGAGCGCTAAGAAGGACAACCTTCTAAGCGCTCTTTTTTCATTATTTTCACTTTCATTCACATTCGTCGCCATCACAAAATTCAAATTTTGCATCCCTAATTGCACCTCTTAATGCACGTTCGATATTTGCTTGAGGATGCAGGCCTTTTAGGACTCGCTCACCAATAATAATGGTAGGAACAGCAGTGATGTTCAGATCTTCTACAGCTTCTTTTAAATACTTTTCTCTTTCTTGATTAAATTCACGGTATTCCAAAGCGTGTTGAAATGCGTTGCCATCGAGACCCACTTCTTCGGCGATCTTACGAAGTACGGTGATCTTTCCGATATCTTCACCCTTTTGATAAAAAGTTTTAAAAACAAGATGTGCATACTCTCTTTCCTTGTTGTATTCTTTGGCAAATAACAGTCCTTCATGTGCGTAGAAAGTATGTGGTTGAGGTGACACATCTGGCAAAATCATATCAACACCCATTTTCTTTGATAAAGGCTGAACGGACTCCTGCCACGAACGCTGTAGATAATCTTCATCAGCTCGTAACGTTTCTTGCGGAAATGGTCTGAGTTCATATGGCATCCACTCAATTTCAACATCTTTACCTTCAGTTGCTTTTAATAGCGGCGTTTCAGCTAAGAAACAATATGGACACACAAAATCAGAATATACTTTTATATGAATGGTCATGTTTATATCCCCTTTAGTTAAACCTCAGTTCTGCTTTTTAAAATGTTTTCACTTTTGAAGCTTATGATATTTACATAATGATCATAGTTCAAGCAATAAGTCTTAATCTCCACCGCTCTTTCAAATCTCATATCATCCTACAGCAGTACGTATTCGTGGTTGATCAGAAAATCCCCCATTAAGTCTTATTTCTTAATGAAACAACCTCTGTTCACCTTTTGTATTACATGATATATTTAGAAAGGCTTTATTACTTACATACCATATATTGATTTTTGAACTTATGAATACATACGTTTTACACTAGTCCCGCATCACTGATTTCAGAGCAGATGATGCACCATTTTAGGAGGATATACCGTGATTTTAATGGCAGGTATGATCGGTACAGGCAAGTCTACATATGCTGAATTTTTGAGCGAGCAGCTTGGGAGTTCTATCTTTTATGAAAGCGTCGTTGACAATCCTATTTTACCCGATTATTACAAAAACCCGAAGCGCTGGGCTTTCCCGCTTCAAATTTATTTTTTGAACACACGTTTTAAGACCATCCGAGAAGCTCGTACAAGTTCAGATAACGTTCTTGATCGTAGCCTTTATGAAGATTTAATTTTTGCCGAACTGAATTTTGATTCCGGAAACATGACACAGCTTGAATTTGACACATATAAAGATTTACTTGAAACGATGATGAACGAGATCGACAAAACACCAAAATCACGTCCTGATTTACTTATCTATTTGGATAGTGATATTGAGACTGTATTAAGTCGTATCCGTCAAAGAGGTCGTTCATACGAACAAGTTGATGAGAACCCAGAACTTTTGGCATATTATCGAACACTTCATGCTAAATACAAAGAATGGATTAAAGCCTACGATAAAACGCCTGTATTGATGATTGAGAGTGATCAGTACAACATTTTTGATACAAATGATCAGGATAAGATTCTTACACTTGTAAAGAATGAACTGGCACGACTGGATTCATTGAAGCAACCTTCTTTTCTTATGCATGAAAGCTTATAAAACCACAAACACTATTAGGACAAACAAGGTTTAAGGAGTGAACACAAATTGTTTACATTGTTCTTTATTTTGTTATCTGTCCTTGTAGCTGCAGTAGGTCTCTGGTGGACGATGAAAATCGCAAAAAAACAAAAAATGTATACGGAAGATGAAGTAAATCCTGTTGTATCAAGACATACTGCATTGTTGAATCCTGTATTTATTGCACTCGCCGGCTTCACACTTGTGATCGGCCTCATCATCTACATTGCCTATTTTGTCTACTAAGAACTTAAAGACCAAAAGACATTTAGTCTTTTGGTCTTTTTTCTAAATCTTGTGGTTTCTCAGGATTCCAAAAACTCATACTTTCAATAAATTGTCTTGTTTCCTCTTGACCGAGATCATGAATCATCTGATACGCTTCTCTTAGTTTTTCATCATACCTGTCGTTGTCTGAGTCGTTTGAATAAGGTACATATGGTAAGTGTGACCTCACAAAAGTATCATTTGCCGTACTGTCTAGCTCACTAAACTTTCTTTCAAGATGTCTTACGTCTTCATCAGAAGCAGAAATTTCAAACTGAAAAGTAGAAGCAGTTTTGATGGGAAGGATCTCACCAGTTTCAACATTAATGTAATACGGTCTTTTTTCCATTCAACACGTCCTCCTTTTTTCTTTATTTTCCTCAGCTCATACATTTTTATGTAAAATCACCACCATCTTTTCTTTCTAAAATAGCTCATGATCATGATAGCGAGAGCTAAACAAAGAGTTAAAACGTAGAAATAACCATATCGCCATTTAAGTTCAGGTATAAATTCAAAATTCATTCCATAAAGACCAGCAATAAATGTGAGAGGTATGAATACCGCACTAACCAAGGTCAAAGTTTTCATGATTCTATTCATGTGATCGGACTTCAAAGACATTTGGAGATCTAGAATACCTTTTAAATTTTCTTTAAAACTGTCAAAAGCAGCAGTTACCCTTGAAAATGAGGATAGCAAATCCTTAAAGTAAAAACCTGACTCTTCATTTGCATATTCAAAGTCATCGTGTCCCATTTTCTGAATGATGCTCTCTTCAGCTTCAACATATTGTCTAAGCTTGTGTAAACGAGTCTTCCAGCGGTAGACATCTCGCCCTATCTCACGTTTCTGCGGGTCGATAAACACACTTTTTTCAAGCTCTAAAAACTCATCCGAAAGTTGATCTACTACTTCTAGATAAGAACTTACAATATCCTTCATCAGATAGTACAACATATAACTAACATGCTTCATGTGCTCGGGATTGCTCGTGAAATCATTAACAAGTTGTTCCCTAAAAGATATTTCATGTTCACTCATGACAATTAAATAGTTCTTACCGATTAATAGGTTAAGCCTTATTGGTTCATAATTTTCTGTTCCTAAATAAAACGTTGAAACAACAGCGTGATTTGCATAGACATTCAATTGTGGATGTTCCGAAAAATTCATAAAAGCATGCTTGGCTAAAGGATGAAGATCAAGCTGCTCTAATATTTCGTCTTGATTCATTTCTTCAGGAGATTGATAAAACATCCAAATCGTTTCTTCTTCTTTTGGCATTACAAAGTGTTCAATGCGTACAGATTGATTCGTGGTCTCTTTATACATTAACATCTCATGACTCCTGGGCTTTTTCTTCTATCTTTCCCATAAATGAGATTCACATGACAAAAAAATAACCCTTTATCCAATTAGAGGTTAAAGGGTCACTGTACTAATACTTTTTACTTTTTTCACTACAACTCTATCTCCTTGCGCAGGTGGCTGAGAAGTTAAAAGAAACTCAACAGGCAAACTTGTCTCGTTACGAATCTGATGGGTTGTTCCTGCCGGAATAGCTATTCCTTGATGCGCGGTAAGTGTAATTTCTTCTCCATCTTTTTCGATCAACAATTCTCCGTCTAACACAAAGAAGAATTGATGTGAAAACACATGATAATGTCTCACCTCAGCAGTTTGAGGGGGCATTCTTTCTTGTATGATGCTTAGGTTATCTTGCTTTAGAAGGTGCCAGCCATCACATGCATCTCCCCATTGATAATGTTCAGCATTTAATGTACTTTTCTTTGACATACACCCTCCAATTATTTCTTCAAAACGTCCTCCAGATTTATCTTCATCCTTTGTGCACTAGGCGGACAAGTTAAATTATACTGAAAGACTTTTTGGTTAATGGTCTCTACTGTCTTTTTGATGTTAAATTCTACTGTGTACGTTTTTAGTTCCTCTTTTAGTACGTCTATCTCCTGACCAAGTTTCACCCAATTCGGGAGAATGTTATTATCTTTCATTACTTTATGAAGGCGCTTTTCAGGATTATAAGCAAGATCTTCATCAAGCTGGAGTGGCTTCCCTAATCCATCTAGATTATCGAATGCACCTTCTTTACGTGCACGGTTAACGATGGCTGTGATGTGATCTTCGTAAAACCAAGCATTTGTTTGCTCGTCTTTCATTAAGATCTCACGTTGCTGCAGTTCCTTTTCAAGCGACGTTTTCTTTTCCATCACACAAACCTCCAGGAATAAATTTTGTCTACACTTATACTTTATGTTTTTTATCCCTTTTCCCTTGGAAAACTTATGGCAGATTTATTGCGAATTTGTGTACAAATTAAGAACGCCTTTCCTCCTGGTTATCTTCATCCATGTTCAATTTTTAAGTAAAAACTAGAGTTGACTTGAAGAAGAAAAAAGGAAGCGACTGCTCGCTCCCTCTCTATTACACACTTATTTTTTTAAGAAGTACTTCTCCAGATCATCTAACATTAAGTTTGCAGCCTTTACTCCACCAGCTGTATTCCAGATTGCATCACTTACTTTGTACGCTTTATCTGCTTTAACAACATCAAGGTTTTTCCAAAGCGGGTTACCTGTCCATTCTTTTTCTGTATCAGTCGCTTTTCCATCTCCAGCTTCGTACGTAAAGTAGAACAGAATGTCACCATTCATATCAGGAATACGTTCTTGTGTTACTTCTGCCATAAAATCATCCTTGTTCTGATCACCAGGACGTGCAAATCCAACTTGATCAAGAATTACACCAGAGAAAGAATCTTTGTGATAGATACGAGATGTTCCAGGCAAGAAACGAACCACTGAAACTTCTGTTTTTAATTGATCCGCTGCCTTTTTCTTCATATCCTCAATACGCTTGTCGAATGCAGCTAGAACTTCTTTTCCTTTTTCTTCTTTATTTAATGCTTTTGCATATAGTTCGAAGTTGATCTTCCAATCACCACGAAGCTCTTCTGAAAATACAGTTGGTGCAATTTTGTTTAGTTCGTCATATTGTTTCTCTTGACGCTGTTTGTTTCCGATGATTAAGTCAGGCTTTAAAGCTGCGATCTTCTCAACGTTCACAGCACTTTCGTCACCTACTACTTCAACGCCATCCATGTCACTTTTAATATGATCATACCAAGGATCACCTAACCAAGATTTAACGGCTCCAACCGGTTTTACCCCAAGTGCTAGTACTGCTTCAGTACCTTCGTTTGTTAAAACAACCACTCTCTTGTTTTCCTTAACTTCTGTTGTCCCCATTGCATGTTCTACTTTATAGTTCTCAGAAGATCCTTCTGATTTTTCTTCTTTTTCTTTATCTTTCCCGCCACATGCTGCCAATGCAAGCATTAACGTTAACACCGCTGCGAACGCAAGCCATTTGTATGTAATTTTTTTCATTCTATTTTCTCTCCCCTTTTTATAATGTAAATGATAATGAGAATCAATTACAATTCGTATCATAATATGTTATGAATACGTTGTCAACAACTAAATGATAATGATTTTCAAAGTCATTGACAGAAACCTACTTTACTTTTAAACTGATAAATGAGAATAACTTTCATTAATAAAAGAGGCTCTAATGAACGGAATATTATACGGAAATAAATTGAAGACAGCCGGGCTTATCGTTGGCATACTAATCGCACTCATTATAATGGTCTTGAGTGTTGTGCTTGGTTATACGAACACTTCACTAAAACAAGCTATTGAAGCGTATACGGCTTTTAACGGCTCTAACGAACATTTAATTATTCAACTATCTCGAGTCCCACGTTCACTTGTAGGTATGGCTGTTGGCATCTCTTTAGGGATCGCCGGCGTTCTCATGCAAGCGCTCACTCGAAATCCAATTGCATCTCCGGATATATTTGGTGTTAATGCCGGTGCTGGATTCTTTATTGTTTTTGGCGTTACTTTCCTAGGAGTATCATCCATACAACAATTTATGTGGATCGGTTTCTTAGGAGCTGCAGTTGCTGCAGGATTGGCTTATGCATTAGGTTCTGCTGGTCAAGGTGGACTTACACCTGTTAAATTGACACTTGCTGGAGCTGTGATGGCCGCTCTTTTTGCATCTCTCACGCAAGGTATGCTCGTTACCAATGAAAAAGCACTAGATGAGGTTCTATTCTGGTTAGCTGGTTCAGTAGAAGGAAGAAAACTTTCTATGCTAGTCGCGGTCTTACCTGCACTTGTTATCGCTTGGGTGATTTCCCTCTTATTATCAAGGCAGTTAAATGCCTTTGCGCTTGGAGAGGACGTCGCCATCAGTTTAGGTCAAAAAACAGTCGTTTTTAAACTAGCGGCAGCTCTCATGGTTATCATACTAGCTGGAGGATCAGTTGCAATTGCTGGCCCTATCAGTTTCATAGGAATTGTTGTTCCTCATTTTGCTAGGTATCTTGTAGGAAATGATCACCGCTGGATCGTGCCATACTCTGCTATTATAGGTGGCATTATGCTCGTCGTTGCAGATATTGGCGCACGTTATATCATCATGCCTGAAGAAGCACCTGTTGGAGTTGTAACAGCCCTGATCGGTACACCCTTCTTCATCTATATTGTTCGAAAAGGAATTTTTCAAAAATGAGAAAGTACTGGGTCTTACAGCGTAAATCATTTTCTTTTTTAATTGATAAAAAAACGACTGTTAGCATAATTGCCTTAACACTAGCAGCAATAGCTGCCATGCTAATAAGTATCGGTGTCGGTGATATGTATATCGCACCGTGGGATGTGTTCAATGCATTAATCGGAACTGGGCTAGATATTAACCAGCTCATCATTACTGAATTTAGGCTGCCGAGGGTATTAGTCGCATTTATTGCAGGAGCCTCACTCGCTCTTTCGGGTGCTATCTTGCAAGGCATTATTCGTAACCCACTAGCCTCTCCCGATATGATTGGAATAACAGGTGGTGCAGGTTTTGCTGCAGTTGCCTTTCTAACGATGTTCAGTGATGATTCAAACAACCTTTTATTAAGTATTAATTATTTACCACTGTTTGCTTTTGGTGGCGCTACTATCGTTGCTTTCTTAATTTATGCATTAGCTTGGAAAGACGGAGTTACACCTATTCGTCTCATATTAATAGGAATCGGGCTTATGGCTTTATTACAGGCTTTAACAACGCTCATGATGCTTATGGGACCGATCTATAGAGCGAGTCAGGCCACAATATGGCTTACTGGAACGGTGTACGGTACTTCTTGGAACGAAGTAAAAGCATTGCTGCCTTGGTTTATTGGATTGATTCCGATCTTAGTACTACTCGTCCGCCGTTTGAACATTCAAGGATTCGGTGATGACCTTACAAAAGGAGCAGGAATCTCCGTTCATCGTGAACGTTTCTTACTTTTAATGGTCTGTACAGCTCTTGCTGGTTCAGCAGTCGCGTTTGCAGGTGCGATGGGGTTTGTTGGGCTTATCGGACCACATATCGCTAGAAGAATTTCAGGATCATCGTTCGGCGGCTTGTTTCCAGCTTCGGCCTTGATCGGGGGTATCATGGTCGTATTGGCGGACCTTGCCGGACGTACCTTATTCTCACCTTTAGAAGTACCCGCCGGTGTTTTTACAGCGGCGATCGGTGCTCCCTACTTTATCTATCTTTTATTTAAAAACCAATAACAGGAGTGGATGACAGATGGCTGTAATTACAACCTCTAACCTAACATTAGCTTATGGAAAAGAACCGATTATCGACGAGTTGAACCTACAGATTCCTAAAGGTAAGATTACCGTCTTGATCGGAAGCAATGGTTGTGGAAAATCCACTCTGTTACGTTCTATGGCAAGACTCTTAAACCCTAAAGGTGGTCATGTATTGCTAAACGGTAAAGACGTTGCGAAACGTTCTACAAAACAAGTAGCAAAAGAACTAGCAATCTTGCCGCAAGGACCAATTGCTCCTGAAGGATTAACTGTACTGCAGCTCGTTAAACAAGGACGATTTCCTTATCAATCATGGCTGCAGCAATGGTCACGAGAAGATGAAGAAGCTGTGATGAACGCACTTGATGCTACAAACCTTCTTCCTTTTATGGAAACACCAGTCGATTCACTTTCAGGTGGTCAGCGTCAACGAGCGTGGATCGCTATGACATTAGCGCAAGGAACAGAAACCATTCTTTTAGATGAACCTACTACTTACTTAGACATGACACATCAAATTGAGATTCTCGACCTGCTTTTTGAGTTAAATGAAAAAGAAAAGCGAACAATAGTTATGGTGCTTCATGATCTAAATCTTGCTTGCCGGTATGCTCATCATATTGTAGCGATTCAAGATAAAACCGTCTACGCACAGGGTGCACCTGAAGAAATTATGAACGAACAATTAGTAGAAGATGTATTTCAGATGGCGAGTTCTGTGATTCCTGATCCAGTTTTCGGCACACCAATGTGTATTCCATATGGAAAGGGGCGAGTCGTTCGACATGTCAATACTCCTCAGTACGCCTAAGTCAAACGGTTGGACAGCAGAAGAAAAAAAGCATATCAGTTCGAACTATCGCTTCTCTTTTCAAGCGCCGTATGAGAATGAAGTTGTCGTTTCTGCCGAACAACTGTTGAGCTCTGATAATCTGCTTCAATTTTTGGATCAAACAGGACCGCGTATCGGTTCAAACAAACGCCCTGTAACAGCGTCTCTTTTCTTTAAGCGCTATGCGTATTGCAGTTTAACTTCCTGTTTATATGGGATGACCATCCTGAACAAGTCATTTGATATGAACATAAAAAATGTCTATCTTATCGATCACAACTCTGACAGCATGTGGCTTCCATCATTCACACTGAAAGATGCATCTGCTCGCATTGCTGACGAAAATAGAGCAGATTGGCGATCTTCAGTTATTGAAACACTTTTTAAAGAGAACATGTCAGTCATGTTGAATCATATCGCAAGCACTGCACGCATTTCAAAAGCAACTCTTTGGGAGAACGCATGGATTTACATACGCTGGGTTTATGAAACGTGGTTAAATGAAGAACATCCAGCAGAAGTTATGAAAAGAATCCAAGAAGATTATGAATTCTTTATGGAAGCTCATGCTTTTCATTTTGGGTTAACGAAAAACCCTTTCCATCGCTTTGCAGCTCCTATTGGCTGCGGACCTACTAAGACCCGTAAGACTTGCTGCCTTTATTACAAAACAGATAACGGGACTTGCTGTTCTACATGTCCAAAGCGATAAAATCGAGACTTTCTGTCCTCGATTTTTTGTTTTTTCTTTATCAATTACGGGTAATTTAGTATAGATAGATTGATTGGAGGCGATTGTATTGATGTGGTTATGGATTTTCTTAGCTATATGCGCAGCTGCAGCTCTATTTATTTTAATTCCAGGAATTAAGGCTATGAAGGAGTCAATGAGTACCGTTCAACAAATGAAGAGCACCGGTGACAGCATTACCGCTCGTATGAACGATGTAAAAACACAGCAGCAACTTCTTCAAGAAAAGAAAGATTACTTAAGATATGACATCTACCAAAAGAAAAATAGTTTTTCAGCTGTTAAAGAAGGATTCACAGATTTAAAAGATACCTTTAAGAAAATAAAAAACTAAAGGAATATGATAACCATGCGGATTACAACTTTTGTAATGGCTGCGATCGAACAGCCTGGTGATGAAACATTGAGTGAATTGTACGAGGAAGAATTGCCCTCTTATGAAATCTCAAAAAAAGGGTTGTACACCCCATATTCCTTGGAGTCTGGTGAACGGTTAATTAAGGACGAAACCGATACGTGGTATGTGTGTGCTTCTTTCGAAAGAAAAACGTTTCACGAGATCAAATATGGCAGACAGCTCTTTCCACCGCCTTACACGGATATTCCCATTGAACAACTACCATTTGTAGAGTTGCTACAGCGAAATAAATGGACACCGTTAAACGCGCATTACGATAAAGCGCTATGCCATGTCGTCGCCGTAGTAGATGACATTGATTCCGTGCCTCTAGAATTCCAATCAAGATTGGCACACGCTGATGGTGATGATGATCCACAAGTGGCACACTCTCTTCACTACATAGAATCTAAGCTGAACGGTAAGCGCACACGTTTCATTTCAGGATGGGAGTCCCATTCTTTTGCAACGATAACGGAAAGTCACGAATTTGCTCAAAATATACTGATTCCTACTTCTTCTTGGCTCTATCTTTTGTATTATGAACATTTTCGCCATCATAGAGGTGCGATTCCTTCAGACCAGATGATGCCAAGATTATTAGGTAATCTGTGGGCTTCTACAGGAAATGAAGTTCCTTACAATAAGGAGCTTCTGCAGATTAAAAAGATATAATGAAAGCCTCTAGCTTTTATAGCTAGAGGCTGATTATTTATTTTACAACAAGTTTTGATACCATATCTGCATGACCGTTTCCACAAGGAACGCTGCATCGTAATGTATATTCACCAGGCTTTAAATTTACGACATCAGAAGAACCACCTGTTACGTTCACGTCTTCTCCCTCAATCATGACCGCGTGGTTACCATCAACGTTTGCTAGTTTAAGAGCTACGTCTTTATTTGCTGGTATCTCATACTCTTTTTTATCGAATTTAAAATTAGTAGCTTCAATTGTAATCGTTTCTTCCGCATTCTTAGTGCTTTTTTCTTTGTCTTTTCCTCCACCGCAAGCTGCCAGTATGCCAATAGCAAGAACTGCGATCGCTACAAGCCAAAAAGATTTTTTAAGCATGGAAAATCCCTCCTAGAGTGTTTCTACTATCATTATAACCCCATTTTATAACAACTAGTATGGAGAAACTGTGACAGATAAGAAATCCCGAAAAAAATAGTCCGTTGGTTGCCGGACTATTTCTCTAACTTCTTATATTTTTCATGAATCTGTTTAGAAGTTTGTTCGATCTCTTCTCCCCAATGGTCGTTCACCTCTGTAACGATAACCTTTCCTTCCTTATCGATTAGTGCGTATCCACGTTTAGCTACACTGTCCCCTTTCATATCCAAATGGTCAATGAGCTTAAATTCCGGATCAGATAAAAACGGAAAAGCAGGCTTCATCTCTTTGTGAAGGAAAGACAGATGCTCAACCGTATCAGAGCTTACCGCATAGATATTTACATCCATATCCTTAAATTTACCTATATTTTCATTCAGCTGAACCAGCTGCTTTTGGCAGAGACCTCAGCCAGCTGTAGTAAATAAAAAGATGAGTGATGGTTTGTCAGATGGGAAAACAACTACAGTTTCACTGTTTTGGTTCTCTAGCTTTGCTTCTTTTAATTTTGAATCGTTTCCACATCCCGCTGCAACAAGCATTAGAATAGTGACTACACACATACTGAGATTTCTATATATCTTTTTCAAGTGAATCCCCTTTCTTACGTTTCAAAAGAATGATTTATGGTAATCTATAATCTCTACGACCTATCATTTATTATAATAGTAAATGGTAAAGCATATTCAATCAATTAAATATGAAGGATGTTTATATGTTAAAAAAGAAATTGCTAGTCTCTATCATTAGTATCGTGTTCCTTATGTCTGGCTGTAGTTATTTGACTTCTAACGATGAACAACGAATTCCTGTAAAAGTTGAAAAGGTTGTTGACGGAGATACGATAAAAGTTCGAGTTGATGGTAAGTTAGAAACGGTTCGCTTTCTGCTCGTTGATACACCAGAAAGTGTTCATCCTTCTAAACCCGTTCAGCCTTTTAGCAAAGAAGCTAGTAATCACACAGAAACTATGCTAGAAGAAGCTGATGTTCAGTTAGAGCTTGGAATAGGAGAACGAGATAAGTACGGTCGTCTTCTCGCTTATGTCTATGCAGATGGACAAAGCGTTCAAGAAAGCCTGCTAAAGAAAGGATTCGCACGTGTAGCCTATGTGTTCGAGCCGAATACGAAATATGTAGATCAGTACGAAAATATTCAAAAGCAAGCCCAGAAAGAGGGTGTTGGTATTTGGAGCTTAGAGAACTATGTTCAAGAAGAAGGTTATGTTTCAGATAATGAAGAAGAGAAACCACAACACAAATCACAAAATGAAGATTGTACGATAAAAGGTAACATCAGCCCTTCTGGAGATAAAATTTATCATCTGGAGAGTGGCCGTTATTATAAAGTGACAAAGCCCGAATTATGGTTTTGCACAGAAAAAGAAGCGATGGATTCGGGATTTAGAAAATCTAAACAATAATAAAAACCGCTGATGACTTTTAAAAAGTCATCAGCGGTTTAATTTGTTAACAACAATCGTCCTGTCCAAGCATCACGAGACCTGATCCATATTTAGAATCTTCAAAGTCTAATTTTAATGCAGAAGTCTGCTCTTTGATCCTTGGATCAAACGCTACACGAATTCCGTTGATCTCTTCGATAATATCAGAGTTTTCCGGCTCATCCAGAGCCAGGCCAAGCTTAGGACCTCCTCAGCCCATTCCTGAAAAGTAAACTCTTATTCCATTGGCGTTGTTCATTTCAAGCACTTCTTCTATATACTTCTTTGCGCTTAATGTTATATCCATAACCATCACCTCTTACAAGAAGTATAACGCAGAAGTGAGGTTATCGTCTAAGAAAGGGATTGATCCATTCCACATATAAGGCAAATGCCATGGTGGTATAATGTGTCCACTGTAGATGTACAAAATTAGTGAAAGTGTAATTGTCTAGGGTCTGTCCCCCCCTCGCAGTTGTTTTAGCACTTGCTCAATGTCTCCAGGGGTGAATCCACAGATCTCCATCGCTTCAGTCACTTTCGCAGCGATATTTTCCTTCCCTTGGTGTTCTTTAATGCGCAGAAGCAACTCATTAACTTTAGCTGCATTGTATGTTTCATGATAACTCTTAATAAATGTATCCATCTCAATTCCTCCCCTTTTGTTTTATATTGCGGTAGCGATATATATGTTGTGTACAACTCTCGTTAGAATTTGTCTATACGTTATTTGAAGAATAATAAAAAAAGCCCGGTACATAAATACCAGGCCATTACGTGTAAGACAATATGACAGCGATGATTATTTCTTCTTTACTTTATAAAGAATAAACAAAAAGATGACAACAACAGCTATGATCATGATTCCGCGTGTATAAGGAGCTGCAATCGTTTTAATATCCTCCCAGTTAGAACCAAGACGGCTGCCTAATTCAATAAAGAAAATTGACCATGGAATAACAGCTAATGTTGTGAACAACGTAAACTTCGCGAATGACATTTTTGCGATTCCCGCTGGAATGCTGATAGCATGTCTCACAACCGGAATAAATCGTGCAAAAAAGATGACACCTGTTCCATATTTATTGAACCATCTTTCAGACAAGTCGATCTGCTTCTTTGTGATTAGGACATACTTTCCATACTTCTCAAGAAACGGACGGCCACCGTAATATCCCATCCAATACAAAAAGAGCTGTGCAATCGTTCCTCCGATCGTTCCAGCAATAACACTCAGCGTGAAGTTTAAGTGCCCCTGTGACACCATATACCCTCCATAAGACAAAACCAGCTCACTCGGGATCACTTCGACCATCAAACCAAGTGCGATCCCAAGATGTCCTAAACTCATAATCCATTCTAATAAAGAAATTACTAAATCTTTCATTATATCTCCTTTAATTTTTCATTTTATGCCGATAACAAAGCCTGTCCAAGCTGCTAGTAGTCCTAATATATATGTAAGGAACAAATACGTTAGACCTCTTTTAGCATTACTCTTCAATATAGTAACTGCTTCAAATTGCAAGGTGGAAAAAGTGGTGAGAGCTCCCAAAAAACCAGTCGCATACAGTGAACTCAATAGACTGTCTCCTTCATCTGCCTCTGCCACATACCACCCTAACAGAAGCGATCCAGCGACGTTAACAGCCAACGTTCCCCATGGGAAACCTCTATTTATCCGTTGACTAATTAAAAAACGAACAACTGCACCTACGGCCCCACCTGCTGCTACGGCTATTGTTTGTGCGATCATTGTTCTTCACCTGCTTTGCCATAGTAAATAGAACCTAACTTCATTCCCAAGTAGATAGCGATAACACCTGTAACAGCACTTGCAGAAAAATATAACAATGCCATTGTATACAGCTGATCCTCAACCAGTAATAATATTTCTGTGTTGAAAGTAGAGAATGTTGTAAAAGAACCGATTAAACCAGTCTGTAGAGCTACTATTAAATGGTTGTTGTTTATACGTTTCACACCAAAAACAACAAACCAGCCTAGAATAAAACTGCCGATTACGTTAACCAAAAAAGTCGAAAACGGAAAAGACCCCTGTGGGTGGAAAAGAAAAAGACCGCACCAAAATCGCAGCAGTGCTCCAACTATTCCTCCAAATGCGACTGCAAGTATTTTCACCTAAAATAATCCTCCTATATGTACAAAAAGATTAAGACATTCAGCCTTAATCTTTCGTAACTTCTTTATTCCAGATTAAATTTGCACAATACTTGATAATATCCCGTCTTCTAATAATTCCAATAAAATGGCCGTCATCATCTGTAACGGGTATAAAATTTTGATCGGTAGACAAAGTAATAAGATCTTCCATGTTAGAGTTGATGGAAACAGAGATATTATTTATCCGCTGAGGTACATTCACTAACTTCGTCTTTAATACGTCATCATACCCTTTGTCAAAGGCTTCTCTAAGTTTCCATAACAGATCGCCTTCCGTTAACGTTCCTATGTAACGACCTTCTTCTGAGACGAGAGGCACAGAGGTGTACTTGTGGTAAGATAACTTTTCAAGTGCCTGTCTCATCGTTGCTTCTGGGTTCAAATACTTCACTTCATCTTTAGGCAACAAATAAAAAGCAATATTCATGTTAGTACGCGCTCTCCTTTTTAAGCCTGATTCACGCTTATTAAAACGCTTAGTTAAAAAACATCTTCTTTATTATACCAAAAATGACTTCTACCTGCTTGTAAAATCACTACCCTTTAGAGTTTTCGTTTTAGACTATATATTTCACATCTAGTAAAAAATCTTCCAATACAAGAAATAATATTTTACAAATCGTAATGATTACGTTTATAATGAGTAAGGATTGTTTGAAAGGAGAGAAAGCTAAAATGCGAACGATAAGCTTATTAAGCGTAACGATAATGTTAATTCTATCAGCTGCATGCGGTAATAATAGCACATCTGATCAAAAAGAGGGTACATTGAAGATCTATACAACCATGTATCCATTAGAATATTTCACTGAAAGAATTGGAGGGAAACATGTAGAAGTATCTTCTATTATACCTCCTGGTGCTGATGCACACACGTATGAACCTTCTACAAAAAAGATGGTCGAAATGACTGAAGGTGATGCTTTCGTTTATAACAAACTCCAGTCTGATGAATTCTCATCTTCCGTTGCAGATACATTAAAAGAAGAAGATATGCCTATCATTGATGGTGCAAAAGGAATATCCTATCACGAATCTGCAGAACATGAAAGCGAAGAGCATGCTCATGAAGAAGAACATGCTCATGAAGAGGAAGAACACGCTCATGAAGAAGAAAATCATGCTCATGAGGAAGAAGGACATCATGAGCATGGTTCTTTAGATCCTCATATTTGGCTTGATCCTGTTCTCGCACAGCAGATTGCAGATAATATTTATAACGGACTCGTAAAATTAAATCCTGATGCAAAAGCTGAATTTAAAAAGAATCATAAAGCACTAGTTGCAGATTTAGAGAAATTGGATTCAACGTTTAAAACAAAAGTGGAAGAAGCACCAAAGAATTCGTTCATCGTATCACATGCTGCATACGGATACTGGGCAGAACGCTACGGCCTTGAACAAATAGCAATCAGCGGTCTCTCACCTTCACATGAACCTAGTCAGCATCAGATCGAAGAGATTATCGAAAACGCAAAAAAAGAAAAGACCAGCTATATTTTATATGAAGAGAACGTAAATAACAAAGTAGCTGCAATGATTAAGAAAGAAGTCGGCGCGGAAACATTGACTCTTCATAATTTAGAGACATTAACGAAGGACGACATTAAAAAAGAGCGAGATTACCTATCTATCATGAACCAAAACATTGATACACTTTCAAAAGCATTACAATAAACAAAAACGCCTAGGAAAAAATTTCCCAGGCGTTTTTTTATATCGCATCAAGCATCTTAAACTGAGATACGACAAGGTGATAATAAATGCCTTCTGCATGCATAAGCTCCGCATGACTTCCTTGCTCCATAATCTCACCGTGATCGAGAACGACGATATTATCTGCCTCTCTGATCGTAGAAAGTCGATGAGCAATGATGATCGCTGTTCTTCCCTTTAAAAGCGTCTTTAAGGCTTGTTGTATCTTTTGTTCAGATTCGGTATCGATACTTGCCGTTGCTTCATCAAGAATCAGAATATTAGGATCTGCAAGAAGTGCTCTTGCAAATGAAAGAAGCTGTCTTTCACCAACTGATAAAACATTCCCTCTTTCCTCTACTTCTGTTTCATAGCCATTCGACAATCTCTCAATAAATGCATGTGCTCCAACTGCTTTTGCAGCATTCTTAACATCTTCATCGGAAGCACCTGGTCTCCCAAAGCGAATATTCTCTTTTATCGTTCCTGAAAAGATAAAAGTATCTTGAAGAACGACACTTACTTTTTCACGAAGACTCGCTAGATTGACGTCTTTCAAATCTTTTCCATCAATCTGTACCGTACCCGATGTCGGATCATAAAATCTGCTGACTAAGTTAGCGATTGTAGTCTTACCTGACCCTGTATGGCCGACCAGTGCGACGGTCTGACCCCCTTGTATCGTTAGATCGATGCCTTTTAATGCTTTTCGATCCGCATTATAGGAGAATTCAACGTCCTTAAACTGAATTTCCCCATTAATTTTTGAAAACAAAAAAGCATTTTCTTTTTCGTGAACATTCGGTTTTTCATCTAAAAATTCAAATATTCTTTCAGATGAAGCCATTCCTACTAAAAGCTGATTGTAAACTTGCCCAAGTCGAGAGATCGGCTCCCAAAACATACCAAGATAAAAAGCAAACGTAACAAATACCCCAATTTCAAGTGCCTCACCTTGTATCAAGTAGGAACCAAACCACAATAGAATCGCTGTTCCAATCGCATTAGACATTTCAACAAAAGGTCTGAACAATGCATTCTGTTGTGTCGCCGTTTTCCAGCTATCATATGTTTCATTGTTAACTCCATTAAAAAAGCTCATGTTCTCTTTTTCTTGTGTGTACGATTTAGTCACTCGTATCCCCTGTATGCTTTCATTCAGGTGTGAATTGAGCTTAGCTTGTTTAATACGTACAACTTGCCAAGAGCGTCTGATCTTCTTTCGTAAACTTGTCGAGATGAAGAACATAAGAGGCAAGATCACCATGATCGCTAGCGTTAGCTCTGGGCTGTAGATGAACATGATGACGATGATACCAAACAGAAGGATGATATCCATCAATACGTTGATAACACCGTTCGTGAACAGATCTTGTAAAGAGTTCACGTCATTAATGATGCGAACAAGAATAGATCCTGCAGAGCGCTGATCAAAAAAGCGATGTGACAGGCGCTGAATATGCTTGAACAGATGCTGACGTATGTCGTAGATCACATATTGCCCAAGATAGTTCATCCATTTTATCCGTAACGTATTCGCACCCCAGGATATGAGGTAGAGGCCCCCGATCGCAATGATTAATTTCACAAGAAGGTTCGTATCTTTGTTCTTGATGGCATGATCAAACGTTAGAACACCTATAAAAATAGGAACTACAAGTCTTACTGCAGTCGAAACCATCATCGCGATGATCGCCTTTGGCAACAAGTTCTTGCTGTAAGGCTTCATGTATTGAAACAACCGAATAATCTGCCCCCAGTTGAACGGTTTATCAATCACTTGTTCAGAAGAATATTTAAAACGAGGTAATTTCTTCGTTTTTAATTCCTTTGAATGCTGCATCCTCCTTACACCCCCTGCCCGTTCATTTGAAAGACTTTATCTTTATCTTGATACTGAATATCATAAATTCTTCGATACGCTCCTGATTCTTGCTGTATCAACTCGTCGTGTGTACCTCGTTCGATTACCTTCCCTTTTGATAGGACAAGTATCTCATCAGCATGTTTTAAAGAAGAGATACGGTGAGCAATAATGAATGTTGTACGGTCGCTCATCACTTCTTTTAAAGCCTTTTGTATCCTGAATTCTGTCTCCATATCTACAGCACTTGTCGCATCATCAAGTATTAAGATTGTTGGATCGATAAGGATCGCTCTAGCTATTGAAATCCTTTGTTTTTGGCCTCCAGATAGTCCTAGTCCTCTTTCTCCTAATATCGTATCGTAACCATCAGGAAGCTCCATTATAAAGTCGTGCGCTTGAGCTCGTTTTGCTGCATCGATAATATCATCCATATCTGCATATGGGTTACCGTAAGAGATGTTATCTTTTATCGTTGACGAAAACAAAAAAGACTCCTGAAGAACGGTGCCAATGTTTTTCCTGATCGTTCTTAACGAATAATCTTCGAGTGGATTACCATCTATTAAGATGGTTCCTGATTCAGGATTGTAAAACCTCGATAGTAGTTGGGTAATGGATGTTTTTCCAGAACCCGTGGCACCGATCAATCCAATCGTCTGACCAGGTTTTGCTGTAAAAGAAATATCTTTGAGTGCTTCTTTTTTCTCGTTTTTATAACGATGTGTAACATTTTCAAACGTCACTTCTCCGTGAAAGCGAACCATTTCAAGTTCGCGATCTTTCCCTTCCATCTCAAGAGGTTCGTCTAACACTTCCAACAAACGCTCTCCTGATGCTTTTGATTGAGAGAAAGTGTTCATGATAAACCCTAGATTCATAATGGGTCCCATGATATACCAAACAAGACTAAAGAACGCCACGAGCTCTCCAGCTGTCAGGTTCCCTTGAATAACAAGATAGCCACCATAAGCAAGCAGTAAAACGACCGACAGATTTCCGATCAATTCCATTACCGGAAAGTACTTAGCCCAAATATGAGACGTGTTTAAGTACTGAGACTTATAATCTTCATTAGACGTATCAAACTTATTAATCTCAAAATCTTCACGTGATAACGATTTAACAGTGTTGATTCCGCTAATATTCTCCTGAACCTTCGTATTGAGATTCGCCATAGATTTCCGAATTCCACGGAAAGCCGGATGAACTTCTTTATCAAACTTGTAAACAACGAGTGCGAGGAAAGGCATCATGCACAGTGTAATGAGTGCTAATGGAACTGAATAGAAGAACATTACGGAGAGACTAAAAGCTATGATTAAAACAAAATTTATTAACTGTGAGAAGCCAAAAGAAAGAAAAAAACGAAAACCTTCAACATCAGCAGTTAACCTCGACATTAAATCTCCAGTCTTTGCATTATCATAATAATCGAATGGCAGAAACTGCAGCTTTTCGTATAAAGATTCACGAAGTTCATAAACAGAACGAATACCGAACAGATCTCCATAAAACTGATGAGTGTATGTAGCTGCCCCTTTTATTACCATCAGAAGTACAAAGCCTAATGCAACATATGGGACGGTTGAATATTCCCCTTTAATAATGATTTCATCGATGGTAAATTGTAAGACCATCGGATAAACAACTGTAATTCCTGACACTAGAATCAATGTCAAGATCGACCAATAAAAGTACGTTTTATACGGCCAATAAAAATCTTTTAATCTCTTAAATGTATCCACCCTATCACCTACCCCCTTCTGAAAATTAAAAGACAATATACATCATATAACAGAATAGTTAGAAAAAACTATCTATTTGCTCATATTCTTTACTAAAAACAAAATAAATAATTCACTTTGTTATCTTTCCTATAGTACGAAAAAAAGCCCCGATATATTCGAGGCTTTTCCTTTAACGCTTTCTTCTAAATGCAAAGAATGACACGATAGCAATAATGATAATTAAACCAATGGTTAATGGTGCAAAATATGATGGATTATTCGGCTTTTCGTTTTTTTCTTGATCATCCAATGCTTTTTCACTATTGTCTTCTTGTTTCTCTTGAGTCCCTTTATCTGTTGTACCCTCTTCTGGTGTTTCTTCTTGTTCAGGGCGATCTACCGAAAATGAGTAGTTCCCCTCGATCACATGACTGTCAGCGCCAATGATTTTATACGCAACTGTATAGTTTCCATTTTCAAGCGGATTTGTGATCGCTCCTGTCATTTGATCGTCCTCTACACTAATCTGTAAAGGAATCTCTTTCTCACCGTTTTTTAACGTCATCGTACTTAACGACTCAATCTTCGTTGAAAACGTTAAAACAACCGCTTCAAGATCTGTTGTAACCTTCTCACCTTCTGCAGGAGTAGAAGTTTCTAGTTTAGAATGAGCAGACGCCGATAAAGGCAGTTGGAAAACAATCGTAAATAATAATACTAAAGGTAAAAGTAATTTTTTCATAAGCTGACTCCCTGTCACGTATTTTCTTTCTCTTTTCATTAAAACAAAGAATATATGTTCTTCACAAGTATCCAGTCTTTACAAATCGTTGACACTTTTATGGTCAAACATACATTTAACGCCTATTTTGATGGAATCTGGGCTCCTGCCCACTTCAATTATGAAAACAGGCATAGGATATATGGAATTAACAATTGCAAGAATTAAAGGAGGAAAAATCGATGGGTTATTCTTATGGCAATTCTTTTGCATTGGTAGTAGTGTTATTTATTCTATTGATTATTGTTGGGGCAGCTTGCTTCTGCTAATAATGAATAGTGTGCAGGGAGAAAACCGGCCATGTGCCGGTTTTTTTCTATTTTATAAAGGCTGTTTTCGTATACAAATTTACTTCCCGAAAGTAGTTGATTTCCGCTCCAGGTTGCTCGCTTTCCGCGGGGCAGGCGGTGAGCCACATTCGTACGTTTCACTCTTAAGTGTCTCACCTGCCCACCTGTCCCGCAGGAGTCTCGCACCTTACGCTCCAATCAACTGTCATAGACGTAAATAAAAAAGTTTTAAAAGCAACAAACTTTTAAAAAGAACCTTTTTAAAAAAACAAACTGACTAAAAAGAAAAACTCAGCATCATTCTGCTGAGTCCTCTTCGCTTTCTTTTTCTAAATTACCGGTAACTGTTGCTGCATTCTCACCGTATTCTTCTTTCAAATTCCAATATGCTTCGAGTGCACGTTGGCCGATGTACTTGTTGATCTTTTGGTTTCCGTTCTGTGGTGTACCTTCTGGAACCACTACGGCAAATGCAATCTCAGGATTCTCAAATGGTGCGTAACCTACAAGCGTAAGATTATGCTTTTCCACAATGTTCCCCGTACGAGGATGTCTTATGATACGTTGAGCAGTCCCTGTTTTTCCTGCTGGGTTGTGGTATTTTGCAGGGTCATCAAAATAGCCTTTAGCAGTTCCTCCAGTCGCATGCATCACTTGCCAAAATCCTTGCTGTACACGCTCGATATGCTTTTGATCAACATCAATCTTATTTAGGATTTCAGGTTCAAAGCGTTTTAAAAGTTTACCATGACTTTCAGAATTTGTTGCTGGTTCACGGATTTCTTTTACAAGCTGCGGCTTAACACGATAACCATCATTGGCAATCGTCGAAACATATTGCAACAGTTGCATCGTTGTATAAGTATCGAACTGACCGATACCTAAGTCATATAGAGTTCCTGATTCCCCTTCAGGTGGCTTTCCTTCATACCCAACAGCTTCGTTTGGAAAATCAATTCCTGTTTTAACACCTAACCCAAACTGATTGAATGAAAAACGTGCTTTGGCATATGTTTGTGTCCAATGTTCTGGTCCGATCATTCGGTCCATAATATTAAACATATAAACGTTAGATGACATTCTTAATGCATCCAAATCATTAATGTATCCCATGTTTCTCCACGAAGACTTATTCATACCATTTTTTGTGAAAGGAGTGTCATAAATTACTTCTCCCGTACCAATATATCCATGTTGAAGACCTGTTAATACGGTAGCTCCCTTTACAGTTGACCCCATTTCATAGGCATCAAACAGTGCCCCATAAGAATCATTCGTAAATTTTCCATCTTTGTACTTTTTCCCTGCGATCCCTTTTATTTCACCTGTTTTAGGGTTCATCATAACGATGTAAGCTGAATCTAGAAGGTCATTTCCTCCTAGTGGCTTAGCTCGTAATATTTCTTCCTCAAGAATTTTTTCTAAATGGAATTGCAGCTCCATATCCAAAGTTAATACGATATCTTTTCCACGTTGACCTGGAATCGTTTTAGGTTCACCGATCGTTGCACCTGTTTTTGGATTTGTCAGGTAAACGGATTTTTCTTTTGTGCCTCTTAATACATTTTCGTATTGATCTTCAAGACCACTGATTCCCACTTGATCGCTTCGATCATATCCCATGCTCATAAAGTAATCTGTTTTAGATTTTGGAATCTGTTTAACTTGTCCAAAAATGGTAGAATCACCGTACGGATAGATTCTTTTTGAATCCGCCATAATATCTACCCCTGGAAGGTCACCAAGATTCTCTGAGATTACGGAAACTTCCTCGTTGTTCAAGTTCGTTTTAATTCGTTGTGCTGAATACGCATAACCCGTATCCATTGCACGTTTATAAGCCAGAATTTTAATATCTTTGTCAGTTAGACTATTGATTTCTTCCTCTGTAATCTTATTGACGAGTGCGATATATTGATCTTTGTCACTTAATTTCTTTTCCTTCTTGCTAAGGCGCTCTTCCAGCATCTTCGTCACATCTTGTTTCGCGATAAAATAGTCTTTTTTATCGCGTTCTGTGATCTTTTTAATCTGATCTTCTGTAACCCCAAGGCGATCAGCTAGCCATTCTGCAATTCGCATCGTGTCTTTTGCTTTTGTATCTACTGTTTTCGTATATGTTAAAGAAAAGAAAGGTTCATTCCCTACGACCTCACGGAAGTTGCTGTCTAACAGCTTTCCTCGTGGCGCTTCTTTCCTTGCGATAACTTCTTCAACTGCTTCAGACTCTAGCCGTTTTTCCTCTCCATTTACGATTTGGAGAACACCAAGCCTTAAAATAAGGACTGAGAAAAGAAAAAAGACGACCAAAAACAAGACATTTAAACGAAAGGGCACTTGCGACTTTTTCCTCTTTTTTTCCGGATCCGCTTTCGTTACCATCATTCCGCTCCTTTTGGAAATATTCCCGTTAATTTTACAATTATATTACAAAAGCATCTACCTATAGATTACTAGAAGTTGGTCACTATTCCAAGTCATTCGGTAAAAAAAACCTTATCTTTTTTTGATAAGGTTTTCGTAAATTTATTGAACAGCTGCAGCTAAAGATTTTGTTGGAACTGGACGGCCAAAATAGTAGCCTTGTGCAAGCTCAACTCCGCATTTAAGTGCGATATCTGCTTCTTCTTTTCTCTCGATTCCTTCAGCAAGTACGACAGCACCTATTTCTCTTGCAACCTCAACGATTTTTTGTATCATATCTTCCTTAGATGCGTCTTCATCACAGAAAGAAACGATTTTACGGTCAATCTTCACATAGTCTGGTTTCAGCTCTTTTAATACAGAAAGTGTTGAATGTCCTGCACCTAAGTCATCTAGTGCTACTTTCATTCCTTGCTCTTGGTAAGCTTGAAGGATACTTTTTAAATGATCGATGTCTGCGATTTCTTCAGTCTCCACCACTTCAAAGACAAGATCGTTTGGATCTACTCCTGCGTCAGCTGCTGCTTTAAATGTTGTAGCCAGACAATGCTTTGGGTCGTAAATCGATGACGGAAGGAAATTAATGAATCGTTTCAAGCCTGGTGAAACGGCTCCAGCGCTGTTTCGAATAGAAGTCATCCTAGCATTTCCGTCCAACAGCGCCTGAAGACCTGCTCGTTCAGCAAACTGAAAAAGTTCATAAGGTTTGAATTCAAATTCTTCAGTTGATGGACGAAGTAAGAACTCATATCCATAAATCTCTCCACTCTGTAAAAAAACAATAGGCTGCGAGTGTGTAGTGAAGAGCTGCTGTTGAATAATGTCATACAGATCGATATGCTTCATTCTTTCATAAAATTGCTGAAATGAAATCCAAGGTGTGAAGACGCTCATTTCTTCCAATGCAGAAGTAACTGAACAATAAAATGACCGTACAGCCATTTCGTTAAATGTTTCAAGTGACTTTTCCATGAAATCTTGCAGTTCTATAAGATTGCTATATTTTGCTGATGCAACATTTCCAGAATGAATGCCTTCCAAACCGTGCTCTTTAAATAAATTCATCAAACTTTCCAAAAGAACGGGATGATCGGTACGGATATGAAAAAAGCCACTCTCCGGAAAATCTCCTGTTGGACGACACTGTGAACATGACATAGAAATAACCTCCAAAAAAAGAATTGCAAACTTTTGTAAAATTTGCTATTTTATATTCCTGCGCTAAAAAATGAAAACTTCATAAAGGGGGACTTATGGTTTATTGGATTCTTTTACAAAAAAGCTTTATGCGTAACATGCAATATAAAGTGGCGCATCTGATCAATAATGCAGCGAGTGCGATCTTCGGATTTGTTTTCATTGCCATATGGGTCGGTGTACTGCAAGGAAAAGAGAATGACAGTCCCTACACTGCCCTAGATATGACCTTTTACATTGCGGCTGTACAATGCATCCTCTGGTTATCCGGTTTCTTAACGGCAGGACTCAATATTCATAACGGAATAAGAAATGGTGCAATATCTTTAGAATTAGCAAGACCAACAAACTTTTTTCTCTATGTTACCTCTCAAGAAGCTGGAAGATTAGTGTATAACTTGTTCTTTCGATTTCTTCCTATTGGGCTTGTTTTTTCCTTAACGGTAGGCTTTTATATTCCTCAACACATACTGACTTATTTTTTCTTATGTATTTCTATTCTTTTTGCCATGATCATTTCTATTAACCTGCACTACCTAGTAGGGATAAGTGCATGCTGGACGACTGAGATCGATTGGGCGCATTTTGTAAACTTTACTTTATTGGTTGGACTTGGAGGACAACTTGTACCTATCGATTTACTTCCAACTCCCCTATCTTCTATCACACCCTATTTACCTTTTGCAGGAGCCATCTATTACCCTGTCATGATTTTCCTTGAGAAGAGTTCAAGTGAAGTTATTCTTATCCAGTTGGTTTGGGTCGTGGTCTTAACATGCTTCAACCTATGGCTAACTGAGAAGGCACGCCATAAGTTAGAAATACAAGGAGGATAAGTCATGAACCTTTATCTGAAACTTTTATCAGGAAGTTTACGTTCACGTATGCAGTATAAGATGAACTTTCTCGTATCCTCCTTATCATACGGTTTGATCATGGCGGTTGATTTTATACTGCTCGCAGCCATTCTGCAGCGTTTTGACGATGTAAAAGGCTGGAATCTTTATGAAGTGGGGCTTCTCTATGGAATTTCATCTGTTGCCATTACTCTGTACAGAGTATTTTGTGTAGAGGTGCATAATTTTGAACGTTATATGGTCGAAGGTGAATTCGATAGTCTTCTAATTCGACCTGTCTCTCCGTTATCATTGCTTCTGACTAAAAACATAGACCTATCCCGAATAGGAGGAACGATACAAGGTATCCTGATCCTTGTTATTTCTATTATCGGTTTAAAACTTAATAACGTTGAATTATTTCTTTTGTTAATTTATTTACCTGTAACTATCATTTCTGGATTACTTATTTGTTTTTCTCTAGGGTTGATCACAGCTACCATTGCCTTTTGGACACAGAGGATCAAAGATTTCCAAACCTTTACTCTATATGCTCCTTTTAATGCAGCAAACTATCCGATGAACATCTATCCCGGCTGGCTCAAAATCATTTTTTTCACAGTCATCCCAGTAGGATTCATGAACTATACACCTGTTCTGTTTCTATTAAATAAAGGTGGTGACGTTTGGAACCTAGCATTACCACCACTCGTTTCAATCGTTTTTCTTTTCATAGCGTTACGATTCTGGATGTTTGGAATCCGCCATTACCATAGTACAGGAAGTTGAGGAGGGCTATACATGATTCAAGCTCAGCAGTTAAATAAACACTTTAAAATCTATGAAACAAAGAAAGGATTTATCGGGTCGTTTAGTTCTCTTCTTTCTACAAAGCATCATGTGGTAAGAGCTGTAGATGATATTTCTTTTTCGATTGAAGAGGGTGAATTCGTAGGTTATATCGGGCCGAACGGAGCTGGAAAATCCACTACGATTAAAATGTTATCAGGTATTCTTCATCCAACTAGCGGTAAAATTACAGTGGGGGGATTTAGCCCGCAGAAAAAAAGAAAAGAAGTAGCCAAAAAGATCGGCATTGTATTCGGACAGCGTACACAACTATGGTGGGATCTCCCGTTACGTGATTCCTTTGATATTTTAAAAGAAATGTATAAAGTACCTGACGAAAAATATCGCCAGTTTTTGAGGTTGTATGATGATATGCTTCAGATTGGAAAGTTTATGGACACGCCTGTTCGAAAACTATCTCTAGGGCAACGGATGCGCGGGGACCTTGCTGCAGCCATGATTCATGATCCTGACATCCTTTTCTTAGATGAACCTACGATCGGATTAGATGTTAATGCAAAAACAAGTATACGAGCCTTTTTGAAAGAATTGAACGAAAACGAGAAGAAGACCATCCTGTTAACCACACATGATATGGATGATATTGAACGGTTATGCAGCCGCGTGATCGTGATCAATCACGGACAAATGGTTTTAGATGGAACGCTGGAAGATTTACGTAAGAATATTGGATTACCAAGCGTCATGGAGATTCAGTATCGTGTAAAACCAAACACGGATGACATACAATTAGAAGGAATTGAAAGAATGACATGGGAAGACGAAAAGTTAATTATCGATTATGATCGCTCTCTTCTATCTTCACCTCTATTACTTCAAAAAGTCACGCAATGGGGAGAACCGGTCGATATTCAGATGAAAGAACCAGATATTGAACAAGTTATTCAAAAGATATACTAAATGAAAAAAGCTTGCTATAGAGATCTGTTTCATGACTTCTATTGCAAGCTTTTCTATTTTTATGGCATGAAATGATACGGGAAAGTGGATTGATTTTAATTGGATAACCAACTTCTTAAGTTATCCAATTGGTTAAGTGCATCTATTCTTCCTTGTTCGTACAGAACTCCAAGTCGTTTAGGATCGCGTTCAATTCTTTTTACTATCATTTTCTCCTTGGGACGAAGGACAAATAAGTTTCCACTTTTCTCTTCTTTTTCTATATAATCAAGCGTCTCATTATATTTGATGTAGCGTCCACGTAAACTTTCGTCGAGACCTGTGTATTCAGGATAGAATTTTTTCGTTACCCACGTCATTTTAGGCTTTTTCTTGCGATAACCCTCATTCTGAGTGAGGATTACGACTCCTTTTTGTACGCCATCTTTCAAAGCTTTATGAACAGGTATGGGATCCGCAATCCCTCCGTCCATCATCTGACCTCCTGCAAGCTCGACTACTGGTGCGATAAAAGGAATGGATGATGATGCACGTAGAACATTTGAGATCTCCATCTCTTCGTAATCTTCTTTATTCAAATAAACGGGTTGGCCTGTTCTTACGTCTGTTACAACGACTACAAATCTTTCATTCGATTGTTTAAATGCAGCATAATCGAAGGGAACTAGGCGGTTCGGAAGTTCATCAAATATAAAGTCCATACCGAACAACCCCTTCTTCTTAAACAACCAATTCTTATAAGAAATATATTCAGGATGTGAGCTATATTCTAGATTCACCGTGCGATTTCTTCCGTGCTGGCGTGATAAGTATGATACAGCGTTACAAGCACCGGCAGATGCCCCGATCACATACGGAAAGTAAAGGTCGTTCTCCATAAAAACATCGAGTACCCCTGCCGTATAAACACCGCGCATTCCGCCACCTTCAAGAATAAGTCCAGAGTTCTCCAAATTTGGCACCACCTATTGTTAACTGCATTTATTATTTATGGTTTTAATTATATGAATAAAGTGAACATAAAATCCAGTCAAGCGAATTATGAATAGGAAAAGATACTTACTGAAACAAAAGAGGCACCGTTTAAAAGTTCACACTTTTAATCACTGCCTCTTCACCTTATTGAAAATATTGAGCCAATCCTTTCGTAATACCCGTTGCTGCTTTTGTTTGAAAAGAATTACTCTTGATTATACTTTCATCAAATGGATTTGACAAAAAACCAAGCTCTACTAATACGGCAGGTTGTTTGTTTTCACGTAGAACGTGAAAGTTTCCATATCTAACATTTCCACCTTTTAATCCCGTATTTGCTCCAATTAATCCGTTGTTTACCGAGTTCGCCAATTTCAGGTCCTTCTGGCCGTAATAAAAGGTTAACAGTCCTGTAGCGGATCTATCTGAAGCTGAGTTGTAATGTAGACTAACAAATGCATCTGCAAAATGATAATGACTAATCTCCACACGTTTATTAAGAGATATATACGTATTATCACTTCGAGTTAAGATGACTTTTGCACCTGCATTACTAAGCTGTGTGGCTAATAATCTCGCACTCATCAACGTCATAGCGGCTTCTTGTGTACCCGATGATTTTCCTGAAGCTCCTGGATCATTTCCACCATGACCAGGATCTATCACAATCCTTTTTCCTTTTAATCCCTTCAAGGATGGTTTAGGAGTTGAAGGATTGTTAGAGGATGATTGTTGAACAGCTACAAGCCATCCTGCCACCCAAGCACTTTTACCATTTGGCAGCTTAATTTGTACCCAGTCGTTCTTAGATTGAAGAAATGCGAATTCGTCCCCTTGATTTGCATGACCCACTATTAAGTAGGCTGTAGAAGGACCTTGCCTAATATTCACTCCATCTGACAAGACGACAACTTTTTTTGATACAGATGAAGGTGGAGCAACTGGAGGTTTCGTTGCAGGCTTAGGGTTTGTAACGATTGGAGACCCTCCCGTTTTTAGTGATATGTACTGGCTAGATACCCAACCTTTCTTTCCATCGGACGTTTGAATGAAAAGCCAGCTTCCTGACACTGACAAAATCTGAACAGAAGTACCATATTTGAGTGAGCCGATGATTGGTGAAGATAAATTTCCGGATGATCGAAAATTCAAATACGTCGCTGTTACTGTTCCCCACTTTCCATTGTTTACAGGTTTGTTTGTAGGAGGCTTAGGAGGAGTTGTACCTGTTTGATTCAATAGATATGCACTACTTACCCATCCTTTAATTGAACCGTATGTTATATTAGCCCAATTGCCTTCTTCTTTAATTACAGAAACTACCGCTCCATTCTTTAGCGAGCTTACCGTCTTATATTGAGTTCCTGCACCACTCCGCACATTTAGAGAAGTTGCTGTTACTTTTGCTGTTTTAATATTTTTTGCTTCCTTTTGAGATGGTGTTTTGGAACTAGTTGAGTTATTTACCTTTATGTACGCTGAACTAACCCAAGCTTTTCTATCCTGAAAAGATATGTTTGCCCATCCTTTTTCTATCTGGAACACCGTAACTATCGAGCCTTTTTTTAATGATCCGATCTGTTTTGACGATGACGAAGGTTCTGTGCGAACATTCAAGCTTGTTGCATTCACTGTTGCCGTTTTTCCTGCTGCCGAGGCAGGTCTTAATGGAAAGCTTACGATTAAAAAGACAGCGATTAAAAAGTAACACATCACCTTTACATTCAATCTCACACGTTTCAACTCCTATTTGAAAAGTTCTTTACTTGCTGTACGTGTTATATCGTCATTAAAAGGTTGCTCCTTTACCTTTTTCACTGCAATTTTCAGAACAAAAAAACCCTAGCTGAATTCAACTAGGGTGCTCCATGATTAAATTAATCCAAAATGTTTAAGTCCATGATAGATACCATCTTCATCAACTGATTTTGTAACAAAGTCTGCCGCGTCTTTTGCTTCTTTTAAACCATTGCCCATCGCAATTCCTGTTCCCGCTGCTTTAAGCATTTCGATATCATTTAACGCATCACCAAATGCGTACACATTCTCAGGTTTCATGTTCATCTGGTTCATAAAAGCTTCAATTCCTTTTGCTTTAGAACCACCAGTTGGCAAAATGTCTAATGCATTTTCATGCCAGCGTATAAAATCGAACGTGCCTTTGTATCCATCGCGATAGACATGTTCATGCTGTTCCTGGCAGAATAATAAAACTTGATAAACCTCATTCTCCTTATAAAAACCAGGATGAAAAACCGGATAACTAGGCATTAGATTAAACGTACAGTTCTTGATGATCTCATGATTATCAGCATTGCTTGTTGCTCGTTCATGATCAAGATACACAAGTGGGTGACCCGCCTTTTCAGCTTCTTGTTCTATTTTTAAAATAGCTTCTCTAGATAATGGCGTCTTGTGGATCACTTCATCTTTAAAAACAACATATGATCCGTTAAAACTCACAAACGAATCCACCTCTAATTCCTCACGAATTGGTTCAAACATGAACGGGCCACGTCCAGTGGCGATTGCTACATGAACGCCGTTCTTTTTCAACTGAAGTATACTCTCTTTCGTGCTGTCAGGAATAATTTTCTCATCATTTACTAGCGTTCCATCTATATCAAAAAATACTATTTTGTCATTCATATGCATCGTCTCCTGTTGAATGTTTTTCCCTACCATAGTGGTACGATTCCGTATAAATGTCAAATCATGCGTTTTGCTTTACTTTTTTATTGACTGACTCACTTGTATTAGTCCCTTTTCTGGCATAGATAGCAAGAATACTGTCAAAATAATGAGCATGCCACCTGCTGTTTGGAAACTCCCAAACGCAGTACCAAACCATATGACAGATACAAGGGTTGCTACTAAAGGTTCTGCACTTCCAAGTAAGCTCGTTTCTGTCGAGCTTATATACTTTAAACTGTCTAAGTAGAGATAAAAAGGCAATAGTGTTCCGAATACTACTACAAATGATAGCATTCTAAATAATGAGAAAGACCATTCGATTGCATTCGCCTGCCACGGCTGAGTAAAAATAGAAACAGCAGATCCACCAAGCAACATGGCCCAACCTACGATCGTAGCAGATGCATACTGTTTTAACAGTCTCACTGGATAGACGGTATATATAGCTACTGAAATACCTGAGAGAACTCCCCAGAATATAGCTTTTTCGGAAACCGTTATCTCTTGCAAACTTCCATTGGTTAAGAGCAAGAATGTTCCTGAAAGAGCCATTAGTACTGCGATCCATTCTTTTCGTTTTGGCCATTTTAAGAACTTTAACGCAAAATAGATCGTAATAAACACCGGGCCTAAAAATTGAAGCAGTGTAGCCGTTGGTGCATTACCCGCTTCTATACTCAAAAAGAACGTAAGCTGTGCCCCAAGCATACCCGTTAAAGAAAATACTATTAAATCCATTCGGTCTTTTTTAGTTCTCCAAACTTCAAATATATTGTGATGAAAAGAGACTAGAAATAATAGCAGCGCTCCAGCCATTACCATACGGACTGAAACTAACCATGTTGCGGTCATTGCTGAATGTGAAAAGATCCATTCTGCTGCGTTTCCTGAAAACCCCCAAAGAGATGCTCCTGCTAAGGCTAGTCCTATACCTTTCCACCGGGAATACTCTTTTTGATTCCCCATCCTACACCCGCTCTCCCAATTGCATGAAGTTCTAACGTTTCTGATCCTTCATCTATTCATATTACTATTGAATCTATATCCTTCATTCATTATAAAACGAATGCGTTAAAATCAAATATATTTTATTACTCTAATTTCTACAATTTTATCTTTTTATGTATCAATCAGCTAGTAATCAATTACCTACCATAGTATCAACAGGCGTCATAAAAACAGAAAGCACTGAGCTTAACAAACCAGCTCAGCGCTTATCTTGAAAATAAAAATAGGGGGATGATGTATCATACGAAACTTACGGGTTTTGGTGTCGGTTAAAGCAAAAATATGCGAATACCTATCGATCTCTTCTTCCGAAAAAAACTTTTCCATCATGCGCATAAAATTGTTAAATATATACAAACTAGTAATACAAGGAGGTGATACATATGGCACGTAACAATAACTCTAACGAATTAGTAGTAGCTGGAGCACAAGCAGCTTTGGATCAAATGAAGTATGAAATCGCTTCTGAGTTTGGTGTTCAACTAGGACCAGACACAACATCCCGTGCGAATGGATCTGTTGGTGGTGAAATCACTAAACGTCTTGTTCAAATGGCTGAACAACAGCTAGGTGGCGGATACCGACGCTAAACTGCAGTTAATATGAAAAAGTCATCCACAATATGCGGATGACTTTTATTTATTTATCTGACTTTATCTAGTTTTACTTGAATTAACACAGGATCATGGTCACTTGCTCGACCGTGTTCTTCCATAAACTGCGAATTGATATGAACGATATCCACTTTTGTCTTTCTCGCCATATTGTTTGTTACTAAAATATGATCAAGAACTTGAGCGTTCCCTTGGTAAGAATATGTGTAGCGCTCTTTATAAGGAACTTTCTCAATCATGTTCGTCAACTCTTTGCCTTTAACTTTCTGCAGCGTCTTCGTAAACTCGAAATCATTGAAATCTCCAAGCAGCACGACCTTTGCATCCTTATCTTCACTCTTAACATTTTTAACAAACTGATTTACAATTCCCGCGATTTCTAAACGTTGCGCTTCACTTCCAAGGAAAGGAGGCTGATTTTTCCCAAACAGCGGCTGATCTCCGCCTTTTGAGTTAAAATGATTCGCAACCACAATTACGCTCTCACCTTTAAACATGAACTGTGCTGCGACTGGCTTACGGCTGTTTTCAAATGCTGGGTTTGTCGGATCGATACGCCCAGGATTTACAGTAAGCTTCCCGTCCTTATAGCCTACCGCTTCTGTTGCTGTTCCTTTAGTTCCTTTTGCAAGTGAAACACGTTCAGGATTGTAGATGAATCCTACACGAATGTTACCACCAGGAATTCCGCCGTCTTGTCCATCAACTGGTGCGATATCTGTATACACATATTGTGGACCACCTTGCGCCGTAATCTCAGCGATTAATCGATCAGCACTTTCTTTTGCATCTGTCGTACCATCATTCGTTGGACCGTTTCCATCTTGCATCTCAACAAGCCCTACGATATCTGGTGCGTTCAGGTTACGAACGATCGATTTTGCGATACGCGATACTTTTTCATCGCTCGTACTGTCACGCCCTTCTTCAAGTGCAGAAAAGTTCTCTACGTTAAAGCTCGCGATCGTTAACTCTTTATGTTTTTCGTGAATCTTTGTAACTTCCGGTTTTGTTCTTCCTTCAACAAACGTTGGAAGTTCTTCTCGGTCAGCTAACACTTTATAGTTACCAAATCCGTAGCTGACAACTCCAGTAATTGAGCCCAAGAAGAAATCTCCTGTTTTTGCCACAAACGATTCGTCGTTCATATCGACAAAAATGCGTTCTGGGTTGTAATCAAATTCCTTGATGTTTAGACCACCTGATGAGTTAAATTCTTTTTGCTTCCAAAAATCTGGAACAACAACAAGTTCTCCATATTTTTGAGGTGCAAGAACACCAGGATTTTTTACTTCTACAAGCATACCTTCTAAACTCTCATAAAAATCAATGCCATCTTCTTTTGGATCAAACAACCCAAAGTTATCATTATCAATCACTCTAGTTGGTTGTTGAAGACCAAACAAACCGATGATTGTTGACTTTGGAAGTTTTTGTCCTTCTTGTAGTTTTGTGATGCGACTTCCATTAATCTCTGTAACAGCTAGATCTGTTTTTAATTTATCAGAATATCCTTCAAGTACCCATTCTTTTACTAGCCCATCAACTGAAACAAGATTTCCTTTAGTCTGACCGTGATCTTTTTGGTAGACTAAAATACCTTCAGACGTTCTATAGTCTTTGTCTGGTTTAACGTCCTGCATATAAAAATTATTGTTATCTACAACTTTTGTTACAATTCCTTCGACACCCTCTACTGCTTTATTCGAAACAGGAGATTGATGACTTGCACCTTGAATATCATGGATACGAAGTCCGGATAGAGCAACTTGGTATTTGAACTCTGATATGTTGCTATTCTTAAATCCTTCTTTAACAGCGACAGCTCTAATGGTTACATCTTCATCTACTGAAATAGGAGATGTATAACGTGTGCTAGCTGTAGTCGGATCTTGTCCATCTAAAGTGTAAAAAATTTCAGCATCTGTTGTTTCAGTAGAGAGTACGACTGAAGTCCCTTTAGAAACAACCTGTCCCTCAACCGAAGACTTTACTTCTTCTACTTGTGGTTCAGAAGGAGCACCATCAATAATTTGATATTTGTTTACATTTTTAAGTCCTGGCACACTAAAATAGGCCTCTAGTGTTCCTTCAAGTTGAACTTTTTTCCCTAAATTCTCAGGGTGATCAACGAGGTTCAATGCAGATCTTGCAGCATTATTAGGTAATTGAACAGTTAGTATTTTCGTTTTGTCTGTTTCGTTCACTGAATCTGCGATGGCCAAGTTGGTATTCGCAGTAAATGGTCCTTCATGTTTGAATGAGATAGAAGACCCACTACCTCCATGAACAGTTCCTACGATATACCCTTCAACCATCTGTGTTGATTTATCCTGCTTAACCAATGCTTCGCTAACCGTTAGAACGTCAGCTGCAGATGCAGTCTGCTGCAGTGGTATAGCCATGCTAAGCACCATTACTAGCATGATACTTATATTTGTAAGCCTTTTCGTCATTTTCATGAACATATCGTTCCACCTGCCTCAATAATAGGATGTAAAACATGTAAATCCATGAAAAATATAACACAATTCTGTCGATTCAATTGTTAGTTTTATATTAAAACAGTCAGAAAGACTTACAAAAAATTTACAATATAGTACTCTTGGATTATTTTTCGTAAAAAAAATGACACTTTCACCTGATCAAATACAGATCAAAAGAAACTGTCAGCTAGTTCTATGAACGTTCAAATCCATAGTGACTTGTTCTGCAAATAGTTCTGGGTTGTTGTCTTGGAGAATAGAAAAAAGTTTATCCTTACTTGCTGAGCGATCCAACCAGTTCTCTCCAACGTTTGGCTCTAACATTACTGGCATACGGTGATGATATTTTTCCATAGAGTCATTAGATGCTTTTGTTAAGATGGAACAGGTAATTCTTTCTTCTTGCTGTCCGTCGACTTCACCTGTCCATCTAGACCAGATTCCGGCAAATGCGAACGGCTTTTTATCTCTTAATGTAAACTTATAGGGCTGCTTCTTGCTAACACCTTCTTCAATAACCCATTCGTAGAATCCACTTGCAGGAATCAAGCATCTTTTTTGAACAAAAGAGTTTTTAAAGCTTGGTTTTTTAGAAACTGTCTCACTTCTCGCGTTCATTAATTTGTTTCCTATTTTCGGATCGTTCGCCCAACTTGGGACAAGTCCCCACTTCATATATCCTGCTCTATTTCCTGAGCTCGCTTTAATAATCGAAAGAACTTGCTGACTCGGAGCAATGTTAAAGCGTTTATCATAATCAAATTCGTTTATTAAGTTAAATGCATCAATAATCACATCTTTTTCGTAGTAAAGCATATATCTGCCACACAAAACATATCACCTCGGTTCAACTTATGGATAAGGATGTCAATCATGCAAAAACTAAAAACAGGAGGTGGATGTCATGAAGAATCCTGTTGTTATTTATATCATTTTACTATTCAGTATGTTCTCTTTACTCGTTGTCATTGATTGGTTTCTAGGGATCGCTCCAGCAACGGTTATAAAAAAATCGTTTATGTCTTTCTTTCACTATGTGGACAAGGTTGAATATGTTCTAGTGATCACTTTGATGATCTTACCCATCCTAACGTTTATTCTGTCGAAGTGGATGGAGAAGAAGCAAAAGGCTTAAGCTTCTTTCTTCTTATTAAGAATACAATAATGAACAGACTCGGTAAAACAACTTGAAATGGTAAATGGATAAAATGAGGAACGATATTTAAACCTTCTGTAATATGTTCCACATAATTTGCTGCTATGACGATAGATGAAAGAATCAATACAATACCGATTGGTCCTATGAGCTTTTTTTCTTCTTTTACTCCGAAGATGTCTTGGGTTGCTTTAACTGCAACATAAAACAATACAGAGATCTTAAAGAATCCTCCTATAATGAGCGTAAATACCACTAACGCATCCAACCTTTGAATAAATTCTCCTAAGTTAATCTTCGCAACTGCAGCAAGCAATGGGAAGTAGACATGAGTAGCAACATGCCCTCCTAATATCGCAATGTCCATCGCGACCGTTACACTTAAGATAATCCCACTCACCATAATGGCAAATAACCCAACTGTTAGTGCTTTACTTTTCTTTGTTGTTTTCAAATATGGCAACAACATTGTAAAAACCACCATTTCTCCAAAAGGAAAAGTCGGTGTTACTGGGAACGCCGCCTTTAAGACCGGCAAGAACCCCTTGCCTAGAACAGGAAGAAGATAATTGTATTTCATTAAGTCTGCTGATAAAACAAGTACAGCAAGAATGATTCCTAAGAGAACGACTAGAAAAAAAATGATCTCCCCTGTTCTTACTAGAACTTCGAAACCTAATTTTAAAACATAAACGATCGTAGCAATCATTAGCGCATTTACAACGATAATCGGTGTTTGTACAAAAACAGCTGAAAGCAGAAGGCTTCCAAAGTCACGCAAAACACGAGCAGCTAAATACATGAAGTACATTAGGTACAAGAAACCAAATAATTTTCCTATATACTTACCGAACAAGATCTGCAAATATTGTGTTAACGATTGCTCTGGAAATTGTTTATAGAGATAATAATAACCTACAAATAGAAACATACCGCTTGTCATACCGAGCAGGATAGCGATCCAAGCATCCCTGCCAGCATCCATTCCTAAACCAACAAGGATCGCACTTCCGAGTTCAAATAAGACGATGATAATAAAGTATTGTTGAATGTCGATCTTGATGGTCTTCATTTTGGAGCCTCTTTCTTTTCCTCAAATAAAAACGGTGAAGTTCGAACACCTGATCTTCTAATACGAGAATCGACATTCACTTTCACTTCTAACTTTGGAAATATTTCTTTGTAGTTCTTTTTGTAAACATTGCGCCATTTACTCGGATTTTCTCTATACAACAATTCACCAAATCCAAGTACATCGCTATTAAAGTCTTGTGATGCGTTAATCGTTTTTTGAATTTCTTTTTCAATTACAAGGTTTAATTTACTTTCAATTTTAAGGATTTCAGAAGTTTTTTCTAAGTTCACTGCACAGTTTGCTTCTGCAATATTTGCTTCAGGAAACACATCGAGTGTTATCGTTGGTATATCCTGTTTTGTATCTGCCGACAGTTCAGTATTCGAACGAACAATCTCGATAGAATATCCGTTATCGTTACCCATACAAGGTACCGCAATCGCTGAACTAACAAGCTTTCCCTTTATCCACAGAACGCCTCTCGCTTCAGGTCCATCCAACCACCCCTGCAGCTTGCCATCTCTAAATACCCCCATGCCTGATAACTGAACTCTCGCGGGATCGCCCACTTCATAGTTTTGTGCTGTCACTGCCAATTTATGGTCACCCGTAATTTTAATGCCATTGATTATTGGTTCTCCGCCTTCATCGATTATGGATTGAAGAACTTCATTAATATCCTGCTGCATATTTTCTCCCCAATTTTTCTCTGAAATCTTCAAAATAGTAGCTACTTCATCGGAAGTAACTTTATCGATGGCAGTAAACGTTCTTAATAATTTTGATGGCGTCGTATCTCTAGCTACAACAACTTGAATGGTCGAACGAACTTCAGGGTCACGAGAAATCATGTCAACCGCTTGATAGATACTCTCTTTTGCAATTTTCTCACTAAAAACAAGCATCCTCGCATGCGCAAAAAACAAGCGTCTTGATGTTTGTTTACTTGCTTTTCTCGTTGCTTCCATCAAGTTTCTTCCTGTTGTCTCATAGACGGTGAAGACGGGCTGTTTTCCTCCTCCCGCTCCGGTAATCCCTGGAGCAACTTCTGTTGGGTTCACCACTTGATAGGTCACAATTAAATTTCCTTTTTTATCAATGTTAATTCCAATTCCCATTACGATTGAAAGCTCATCCAGCTCATTTTGATCCCAGCAGCCTGTTAGAAATAGAAGGCAGAGTGAGAGAGGAAGGCAACTTTTTAAAAGTTTCAACGTGTTGTCTCCTCCTCTCGTTTCTTCTTAACCGAATAAGGTTTTGTACGTGTTTGGTTTTTTTTCGATAGCTTTTCTGGTCTTTTGAACAATTTAGTAATCGGAAATCGAAACAGACTATCTTTTAAATCCTGTGTTTGTAACGGAGCAAAAGGACTTAAATATGGATAACCGAAAGATCTTAAGCTTGATAAATGTGCGATGATGACAATCAAAGCTAGTGTAAGACCATAGAAGCCGAAAACTGATGAGATCAGCATTAACGGAAATCGTAATAATCGTGCTGATGTGGCGACAGCAAACGATGGGATCGCAAAGCTGGCTACTGCAGTGATTCCCACAACGATAACCATCGCAGGTGAAACAAGTCCTGCTTGAACTGCTGCTTGACCTAATACAAGTGCCCCAACGATCGAAACGGCGACGCCTACCGCCCGTGGCATCCTAATTCCTGCTTCACGTAAGATTTCAAATGTAATCTCCATCACTAACGCTTCTGCTATTGCCGGAAACGGTACTCCTTCACGCTGAGCAGCGATTCCAAACAAAAGAGTAGTTGGAATCATGGCTTGGTGAAAAGTGGTAAGGGCAATATAAATCGATGGAGCGATCAAGGAAATAATAAAGACCGAAAATCTCAACAAACGAAGAAATGTACTGATGTCATACCTCATATAATAGTCTTCTGATGACTGAAAGAACTGTATAAATTGTGCTGGGGCGATTAAAACAAACGGTGTTCCATTAATAATGATACCCACACGACCTTCGAGCAGGTTTCCAATAACAACATCTGGTCGTTCAGTATTTAGAAACTGCGGAAAAACAGTAACTGTCTCGTCTTGAATAAACTCTTCAAGTTGACCGGATTCTAGCAAGCCATCTGTCTTCACTTCTTCAATTCTCTCTTTAATCTCTTGGATCAATAATGGATCGGCGATATTCTCTAGATAAACAACCGCAACATCTGTATGTGTGACTTCTCCTATTTTGAACTTTTCAATTCTAATATCTTTTGATCTTACTCTTCGTCTTATTAACGAGATATTCGTCTTGATTGACTCTGTGAATGAATCCTTAGGACCACGAATAACAACTTCTGATGTAGGCTCTTCGATTCCTCGAACTTTTCCGCCGTTCGTTCCTAGTTTAAGACCTTTTGTATTCCCTTCAACTAAAAGAACACTTAAACCAGCAAGAAGGGCTTCAACTAATTCATCTTCCGTTTCGACATCCAATACTCTTCCAAGGGCTAAAGCATTCTGTTTGATGTAATGTAATGCATGGTCTACTGGCACTGGAGAAGATTGCTTGTCTGATGACAGTGACATCAATGGTGAAAGAATGAACTCATTTAACACTTGAGAATCATTCATTTCTTCTAAAAATAATAATGTAGCTGTAACCTTGTGTTCTAGCTCAAATTCAAACTCACGGACGATTAAATCCATCGGGTTACCTAAGAGTGTCTTTACTCTATCAACCACCACATGCAGAACCGGACTAAGTTCTCCAACACGCTTTTCTGTTTCTTTTTTCTGTTGTATTGATGTATCCATAGAAATGGTATTAGATTGAAGAGAAGAATGATCATCATGCTTTTTATCTGCTAACATATCTGTTAACTTTTTATGAGTTCTAATGATTGGACGCTTTCTTCTATTCCGCATAACCATCCGCCTTTTTACCAAACTTTTCTTAGCATTTGCACAACACGACTTGGTTATGTACTAACGATTCGTTTACACACTTTAAACACAAAAAAGCCCCTGATCGATTTCATTGATGAAAACGATCAGGGGCTTTAACAAATTAACAGTATAAATGCCAGGGTTCTGTATCCCTGGCTGGAAAAAGGTAACTTTATTATAGCATCTTCTTTTAAAAATGCGAATCTTATGAACTGCAAAACACTAAAAATATATCTTTATACTCACATTGGATCCCAAGGTTTTTTTACTCCGAACTCTTTGGCCAATTTCTTGCTTTCTTCTCTGCGCTTTTTTCTTGCAATTGCTCGTTCTGGCGCATGTTCATGGAGCCATTTTTCTTCTTCTGTTTCAGGTATAACTTTTGGCACTGGGGTCGGTTTACCCTCTTCATCTAACGCTACAAATGTTAGAAAGGAAACAGCGCAAACTTTTCGTTCTCCAGACAATAAATTTTCTGAAATCACTTTTACGAAAACTTCCATTGATGTTGTTTTCGTCCATGTCACGAAAGATTCCAAACAAACAGAATGTCCTTCTTTTATCGGCTGTAAAAAGTCAACCGAATCCGTTGAAGCTGTAACCACATTTTTTCGTGCATGTCGGATCGCTGATATAGCTGCAACATCATCGATATAAGCCATCAATTTCCCTCCGAATAACGTACCATGATTATTTGTATCCGGTGGAAGTACTACTGAGGATTTTACTGTTCGAGATTCACGAACAAATTTTTCTTCCATGATCAAAACTCCTATTCTTATCTCTTCATCACTAGTATATATTGAATGTCCAAAAGTTAATGAAAGACCTCTGCTTAAACGTATAAGCAATGAGGTCTTTATTAAGGCATTTTATTATTTTTTCACGACTGCATGGCCACCAAATTCGTTACGAAGAGCTGCAACGACTTTACCGTGGAACGTGTCGTCTTCTAATGAACGGAAACGCATGAATTGTGATAATGCGATAACTGGAGCTGACGCTTGATAATCAAGAGCAGCTTCAACTGTCCAGATCCCTTCACCTGAAGAATTCATCACACCGCGAATGTCTTCAAGTTTTGGCTGTTTGCTGAATGCGTTCTCCATCAGTTCGATCAGCCAGCTACGGATAACTGATCCGTTATTCCATACTCTAGAAACTGCTTCATAGTCGTAATCGAAATCACTTTTATCTAAGATCTCAAAACCTTCTCCGATTGCTTGCATCATACCGTACTCGATTCCGTTATGAACCATCTTCAAGAAATGCCCAGAACCTGCACGCCCTGTAATCATAAATCCTTTTTCTACACAAATTTTTTCGTATAGCGGAGCAAGGTAGTTAACAGCATCGTCATCTCCACCCATCATGGCACAAAGACCGTAACGCGCTCCATCAGTTCCTCCACTCGTACCAACATCAACTAGATGGATGCCTGATGCTTTTAGTTCCTCATATCGGCGAAGAGTGTGCTTGTACATGGAGTTACCAGCGTCAACGATAATATCTCCCTCTGTTAAATGTGGCTTCAGTTGTTCGATTACTTGGTCAACGATCTCTCCAGCTGGAACTAAAAGAATAACCGCTTTTCTTCCTGTAAAAGAATTAGCAAGCTCTTCGATCGAGTCAACACCTTTAACACCTTCCGTTGAGATCTCTTTCACTGTATCTTTGTTAACATCTGTAGCGAAAACCGTATTCCCTTTATCATTCATATTCAGTGCCATATTGAAGCCCATTTTCCCAAGGCCGATTAAACCGATTTCCATTGTACATATCACTCCAATTTATGTATTTATAACTGTTTTGTATTATTCCACAAAATAAAGGCGATTAACCTCTACTTGCAACACTGTCTATTAGAGTATCTAAAAATGAACAAAAAAACAATTATTTCAGTTCTTTTTATATGAAATAACAAAGAAAAATTATAAAATCATAAACATTTGACCTGAACCTTTCTCATTTTGTCCACATAATCTATAGCATCATTATTGTTGGAGGACCTTTTATGAAAAAAATTGTAATGCTGGCTTTGATTGGTCTCATGGCTCAACTCATAGATGGCTCTCTAGGCATGGCTTATGGAGTTACTTCTACAACTCTTCTCTTAGTAGTCGGGTTCTCGCCCGCTTTAGCCTCTGCTTCTGTTCACTTATCAGAAGTTGTGACATCTGCTGTCTCAGGCTACTCACACCTCAAATTCGGAAATGTAGATATGAAGACGGTCAAAAAGCTCGTCATCCCAGGCGCTATAGGTGCATTCTTAGGTGCTGCTTTTTTAAGTTACATTCCTTCTGCATTTATCAAACCGTACATCTCGTTATTTTTATTAGGTCTTGGCTTTTATGTTCTGTTCCGCTTTTTACTGATAAAAGTAAAGGTGGATACAGAGACAGATTCTACAGAGAGCAGTGCTAAGCAAATGATGTATCGTCCATTAGGGCTAATCGCTGGGTTTATGGATGCAACAGGTGGCGGTGGATGGGGACCGATAACAACTCCTATTCTGCTTACACAGAAAAACCTTACTCCTAATAAAGCGATCGGCTCAGTAAATTTTAGTGAATTTGCAGTATCATTATCTGCTTCTATCGGTTTCTTTTTGTTTATCGGTTGGGAAACTTTGCTTTGGCAGGTCGTTGTTGCGATGATGCTAGGTGGGATCATTGCAGCTCCTTTTGCAGCGTGGCTTGTGCAAAAGTTAAAGCCAGCGCTATTAGGCGTATTAGCTGGTGGCTTAATAATCGTAACGAACTTAAGAACGATTTTGAACGAGTTTTTTTCTATAGATTTGTTTACAGAAATTTCAGCTTTGGTACCCCTACTTCTTCTATGGAGTATGTTGATCGTCTTTGCAGTTCGAAAAAAAGCTTAAGAAAAGCAGTGCAATATAGATCATAATAAAACAGGCAAAATGTCCATCATGGATGGACATTTTGCCTGTTTGTAATTGTGTGGGGTCAGACCCCTATTCTTCAAACCAGAGGAGGCCGAGGGTGCCTGCGCCAACGTGGACGCCGATCGCAGGGCTCAGCTGCCCTAGATTGAATGTAATGTGTGGATACTTCTCTCTTAACAGGTGAAGCCAATCCTCCGCCTTTTCTGAGGAGCCGCTGTATACGACACTTACACCATAAGCACCTTTATTTTCTGCCGCTTCATCAAACAAAGCGAGAACACGAGATTCTGCTTTTTTTAACGTTCTGATCTTTTCAAATGGTACAAGTGAACCATCGTCAAAGGTAAGTATGGGTTTGATCTGAAGAAGATTTCCAACAAGGAAGCTTGCACCAGATAATCTACCACCTTTTCTTAATTGCTCAAGACTCCCGATGCAAACATAGCCTTTTACATGATCTGCTGTTTCACGCAGCATCGCAGCAATTTCCTGAGCTTCCAATCCTTCAGATTCAAGTTTCTTTCCTTTTAACAAAAGTTGTTTCATTGATTCAGATAAAATCTTTGAATCTACAATATGTACTGGAAAATCTGCCATTTCCGCACCAAGTCTAGAACCATTGATCGTGCCGCTGAATTTTTCAGAAACATGTATGGCAATTCCACAATCATAGTTGTGTTTCAGCACTTCATAAAAGTCTGAGAACTCTCCAACTGTTGGCTGGCTCGTTTTTGGAAGTTCAGAAACACTTTCAAGTTTTGCATAAAATTCATCCGGGGTAATATCTACTCCGTCTTTATAAATTTTATCTTCCATTATGACAGATACAGGAATAATATGAATGCCAAGTTCTTTCGCTTCATCCTGTGTTATGCAGCTTGTACTATCTGTAATCCAAGCAATACGTGCCATCTTGCACATCCCCCTTTATCTCTCTATTTTTTATTAGATAGTAACAAGTGAATTCCTCTTTTATCAGGAAATATATTTTTGTTTCTAAATTAAACCTATATTTCAATAGTTTAAATACTAGCACAGAGATACACATTGAAAACTAGATACTTTATACTACTCTTTAATGGAACTTATCGGAAATTTATATTAAAATAGGAGTAATGTAAGCTAAGGAGGCAGTACTGTGAAAGTGGTGGCAGATAGTAGAAATGTATTAATGGAAGTAGAGCGTATAGAGAAAGCGTTTAATGAGATCATGGACGTGATAAAGCCTGAGATATGGGAAGAAGAAGAGATTACTTCTACTCAATTCCAAATATTAAAGACTTTATCATCTCGTGAAAAATGGACGGTTTCCGAGATTGCTGACGCTATGAAAGTACGTGCAAGTGCTACTACCGTTATCATCGATCGACTCGTTAAAAGAGGATTAGTAGATCGTTATCGCTCTGACCTCGATCGAAGAATTGTATATGTGCAATTAAATGAAACTGGTTTAGTGGCATTTCATGCAATTCAAGAAAAAAGAAACGGTGTACTGATCAAGTACATGTCACAGCTCACTGATAAACAGCTTGCGGATATGGTTCAATGCATTGAACGCCTTTCTTCAATAGTAAAGAACTAATATTAAAAAACTGCTTATAACAATGACCGCAGATTAGTTTTCCTACCTTTCATACTACGAAATCAACACGTTATCCAATGGATTAACGTGTTTTTTAATTTATTCTTACTTTGTTTGGATAAACTCTAACATTTCAGCATATTTGTACGATATAACATACAAAGACTAGTACAAAAGTTTTAATATATGAATATTTCAATTAGGGGTCTAACATGTCAAAAATAAAAAGACTGGAACGGTTACTGCTTTCCATAAACTCTAAAAAGCATTTTACCTTAAAGGAATTAGCTGATGAATTTGGAGTATCTACAAGAACCATTCAACGTGATCTATTAAATCTGATCGAGATGGGCCTTCCAATCGTATCTGAATTCGGACCACACGGCGGATATCGCATCGAGAACGATCGTATTCTTCCTCCGATTGGATTTACCGAAATGGAGGCTTCCTCTATTCTATTTAGTTTGCAAGCATACACTGAATCAAGTTTTCCTTTTCAAACCCAAAGTAAATCTATTTTACATAAACTGCATCAGTTCATGCCAGAAGATGCTAAAGACAATTGGACTCAAATTCAAAAACGACTTTTGGTGCAGCTACCATTACCTCCAAAAAGTCAGGTTGCGCCAGTTATTCTTGAAGCTTCAATCAAACAAAAGATTGTCACGATCCTATATACGATGAAAGAACAAAAAATGTATAGCAACATTCAACTGATTGGGCTTTATAGCGAAAATGGTGAATGGTACTGTCCAGCATATTGTTACTCGCTCATGGATTATCACGTTTTTACACTATCAGATATCAAGCATGCTGTAATAAATTATGAACCAATAGAGGTAAAAGATTTTACCGAGGTAACTATTCATAACTGGGCATCTCAAATCTCACCAAGAAACTATGTTAGACTCGAAGCAGATTTATTACTAGAAGAATTAACTTATTGTGAGTCTCACCCTTTTCTTAAGCAATTTATTACTATGAAACAAGATGGTTTATACAGTCTGACAGGAGATATTTTGGCAACTTATGTTGAAAAAGCTGCCGAGTATTTATGGCCATTGAAAACGAACATTTCCATAAAATCTCCGAGAGAAATTAAAGAGATTCATGCACGCTGGGCAAGGGAAATCTCTGCTCAATATGAACTTATTTTAAATATGTAATCAAATTGATACATATTTTTCCTCTTTTAGGCGTATACTATAAGTAGAACAGAAAAGGGGGATATCTATGGCTTTTTTTTCAAAACAACCTGCAGAGCCGATTCCAGACGTAGAAACGAAGGTTTGGGCATGTACGAGTGATGGATGCTCATGCTGGATGCGCGCTGACTATTCTTTGCAAAAAGAACCGCAATGCCCCATTTGCAAATCAGCAATGAATGAAGAAATTCGTATGCTTCCAGAATTAAAGAGTTAATGAAATAAATAGAATTCGGCCGGGTGATTGCTGCCCGGCTTTTTCTATATTCAAATTTATAACGTTTTGGAGTTATCATTCTCTATCAACCGTATATAGAGTAAATATATTATTTGCTTTCCATCATGCATGCCATCCTAAACGATAAATTTGTTTCTATTAATATTCATCACGCCTTCATGCTTCATGTTTATCATCAATAGGTTCCGGGTAGGGTTTTATACAGACTAAAAGGAGGATTCAATACTATGCCTAACCATACAAACACAACAACGACTACTGCGGAACCGGTCTTTACACATTCCGATTTCCAAACACGAGATACTGCTGATACTAACGTTAGCAAGAAAAGTAATGCTTCTGGTTTTGCTACAGGTTTAGTAGTGGGAGGTCTTGTAGGGGCTGCTGCAGCATTGTTATATGCTCCTAAAAACGGAAATGAGTTTAGAAACGATCTTCGTGATTCGTCTATCAAATTGAAAGAACGAACGCAACAGATGAAAGATGAAACAATGCTAAAAGCAAAACTTGGAACGATGGATGCTAAAGATACAGTTGCATCTATAAAAGAAAAATCCGGAAACCTTTCTCTTTCTGCACGTCAAAAGCTACAGGAAGCGAAGAATACGGCGACTGAGGTAAAAAGTGAAACACAATCTGCGATAGAAGAAGCAAAACAAGAGGCTGAAAAAGACAACTATCAAACCAACACGCAAACAAAAGCTGTTGTAACGCCTCGTACCCTTTCTTCCACTGATACACAGCAAAAGACAGGAACAGATTCTAGCTATGAAAAAAAACAAAGTGATATAAACAATAATACTTTTTAATTCAGATAAAAAGCCGCGACGTTAAGTCCGGCTTTTTTCTGTGGCTATTTTAATAAGCGGAGCCCATTTAAAATCACTAGTATCGTGCTTCCTTCATGCCCGATCACCCCAAATGGCAACGTGAGGAACTGTAAATAGTTCGCACATAATAAAAATAAAATAACACTGATTGAAAAAATGATATTTTGTTTAATAATTTTTGATAAACGTTCAGATAGTTGCATGGCATAAAGCAGCTTGCTTAGATCATTTTTTACGAGGATTACATCTGCAGTCTCAATGGCGGCGTCGCTTCCCATTCCCATCGCTACACCAACATCTGCTATAGCGAGAGCAGGTGCATCGTTCACACCATCACCGATCATAGCTACCACCGCTTCTTTATCTTTCCATTTTTTCACGGTCTTAACTTTATCTTCAGGCATGCACGAAAAACCTATTTCGTCTACCTTCGCGATTCTTCCGATCATTTCTGCTCCACGTTTAGAGTCACCAGTTAGCATGATCGTTAAAATTTGTTTTTCTTGTAGATCTTTTATCGCTTGAATGGTCTCTTCCCTTACAGTATCTCCTAGTAGAAAATAGGCTGTGAGCTGATCATCAGCCGTTACATAGACAACAGTGTGTCCTGTTTCTTCTCCTTTGTCCTCTATCCTCATCAACAGCTCGCACTCTTGCTTTTCTGTTATATCAGTCCACTCACGATTTCCTATTTTCCATATAATATCTTGGATGTGAGCTTTCACACCCATTCCTGGAACATCCTCAAACGCATTCAGTTCTATAGGTTTTATTTCTTGATGAATTTTAAGATGTTCATTAATAGCTTTTGCAAGAGGATGTATGCTATTACTTTCAATTCCATGGATGATTGAGATCAACTCTTCTTTTGCCCAAGAAGAATGGAGAAACTCAGCATGTTTCACAGTGGGATGGCCTTTTGTTAAAGTACCTGTTTTGTCAAAAGCAATTACGTTCACTAAACTCAACTTCTCCAAAAATACACCACTTTTAAATAGAATCCCATTCTTCGCTGCGTTAGATAACGAAGCAAGTAATGCTGGCATTGTCGATGCTACAAGTGCACAAGGAGAAGCAACAACTAGTAGAACACAAGCTCGATATAAAGATTCGGAATAACTCCAAATACCAATCGATCCAGGCACTAGAAACGTTAAGGCTGCTGCCAGTAATACGAAAAGAACATATTTTGTTTCAAACTCTTCAATCTTCCTTTGCACTGGCGGAGCATCACTTTGAGCGTTGTTCACTAAATCTATCATTCTTTGAAACACAGAGTCTTTCATGTGTTTCGTCACAGAAATCTCTAATAATCCAGATTGATTCAACGTTCCTGCTAATACTTCCGATGATGCGTAGACCTCTCGAGCAAGGGGCTCACCTGTTAGAGCGGATTCATTAATAAAAGAGTTCCCTTTTACGATGATTCCATCTGCAGGCACCCGTTCTCCTGGCTTAACCTTTATAAGGTTACCAGGTTCTAAGGAGGAAGCTTCCACTCTATATTCCTTATCCTCCATTAAAAGCCAAGCTTCTTCCGGCTGCAAAGAAATTAATGCTTTGATTTCTTTATCACTTTTTTGTAAAGTGTACATCTCTAGCGCACCAGAATAAGCAAAGATCAAGATCAAAACAGCGCCTTCTCCCCAATAGCCGATCGCAGCTGATCCAATTGCGGCAAACATCATAAGAAGTTCAACATTCAATTGTCGCTCTTTAATGCTTTCCTGAATCCCCTCAACCGCTTTTGCATAGCCTCCTACGATGAAAGCTAACAGATAAAAGAGCACATAATAAGGAGACTCTGAATACTTTTCCATCATCCATGCCGTTAATATGAAGATGCCAGACGTCGTTGCCATTAACAGTTGTGTTCGTGCAGAGAGTTCCATTGGACTTCCCCTCCTGCTGTATTGATAATAACTATCATCCTCAAGTACCCTTAAAAAGCAGAAATGCTGCCGTCTTTTACGACAGCAGCCTGAAAACTATCCAATATTCGGTTCCTAGCACTAACATTGTATGTGGAATTTCTATTTTGGTGACTTTGTTTAATATTATACACGTTAGTCGAACTATTTAGAATATTTATAACGGAAGATTTCTATTCTTAAACACGATCACACTAACCATGAACAATAAAAATGTTGAGATACTTAGAGAACAACCGATCCAGATCGCGTCCATTTCATTGTTGATCAACTTAACCGGGTCGTACCATTTAAAGATCGAAAAGTTTAACATCCATTCTGTTTTCTCACTGAGTTTACCTGCCATGTTCAACATATAAAACAAAAGCGTGATCCCAGCAGAAATTCCGAGCGCTTTTTTCTCATCATTACTTACCGATGAGATAAAAAAGCAATAACCTGCGATCGTTGAGAAGATAAGAAAGGTCAGTACATTCATTCTAATAAAAGAAGGAATATCCAATTGATACCCTTGAATCAACCATTCACTTGCTGCAATGCCACTAAGCGTTGTAAACCCTACGATCAATGCAAGTCCGGTAAGCAATACTGCTGCCTGTGTGATAGCAACCTTAACTCTTGAATTAGGTGTAGCGAGCATATAGGCCATTGAACCTTGATCGATCAGGCGTGCCATCACCCGAGTTGAAGTCAAGATCACATATACCATCAATATGATCAAAAACAACATACCGTAAAATTCACCCGCTACATAGTCTGATAGCGAATTTATGCCATTCTCCATACCGATCAGCTTTCGCATGCCTTCTGGCAGAGCTGCGATCATATCGTTAAATCCTTTCATATCAGCAATAGAAGGATATATCCAAATGATCAGGACAATATAAGCTGCAGCACCGTATATGAACCCGGCAATCAGCTTTCCGTGACTTTTCATCATCGCAAGGAATAAAGGCAAGCTCATTTCGTCACTTCCCTTCTGTCGTAATAATGCATAAAAATATCTTCTAAATCCTGTGGCCGTGTATCGATATGTTGAACCTCACAGCCGCTTAACAATTGAAGAAATTCCTGATCGTTCCCTTGAACCGTAACATGAACCGTTCTTTCCCCTTTTACTTCTGTATCCAAATTGGAATGAAGAATGGTATTCATATCATTTTCAGACTTAACTTTCACTTCAAATACACGTCGTTGAACCGTACGTAACCTATGCATATCTTCTAGCGCTACTAATTTTCCGTCTTTTATGATCCCTGCCGAATCACAAGTCCGCTCAATCTCTTGAAAACTATGTGATGACATAAGTATCGTTTTGTTATTTTGTTTTTCTTCCAAGATAAGATCGATAAAAACACGCTGCATGAGTGGATCTAGCCCCGATGTAGGTTCATCTAATATAAGAACTTGAGGTTCATGCATAAACGCTGCTATGATTCCCACTTTTTGTTTCATCCCTTTAGACATCTTCCTTATTGGTGCTTTTACATCTAACTGAAATCTTTCAATTAATTCGTCTCTCCGTTTTGTAGAGGTTTGCTTTCGCATCTTTTGAACGAGTGACAAAAAGCCAAGCCCTGTCATCCCTTCTAAAAAAACAATCTCTCCGGGCAGGTATCCTGTTTGTTCTTGAATGCGTGCAGCGTTGTTCCAACAGTCCATTCCATCGATTGAAGAATGCCCACTATCTGGTTTCATAAAACCCATCAAGTGACGAATGGTTGTTGATTTGCCCGCTCCATTCGGACCAATATATCCAAACACCTCACCTTTTTGCACTTCAAAGTTCAGGTCGAACAAACCTTTTTCTTCAGTAAATCGCTTTGACAGTCCCTTTACGATAATCATCGTCACACCCACCTTTTTTGAAATATTAAACTTAATATATTTCAAAATAATCATAACCCTTTTCGTCGCGCTTAGCAATACTTTTTGAAATATGTGATTTGTTATTTTTCAAAATATGTTTTATCCTAGTAAAGAGGTGAAGAAATTTGAACGGATACGAACGTCGTAAGGAACAGAAGAAAAAAGATATTAAACAAGCTGCTTTCTCGCTTTTTCAAAAACAAGGCATTAAAGAAATAAAAATAGAAGATCTCGCAAAACATGCTGGGGTATCTCAAGTAACCATATATAATCATTTTGGCAGCAAGGAAGCATTGTTTCGTGAAGTGATTAAAGAATTTGTTGAAGAAGAATACAAATTCCATAAGAAGCTATTTCAGAAGGATCTTTCTTTTAAAGAAAAAATGACCGCAAGCATCCATCAAAAGACGAATAACGTACTGAACATTCATCCAGAAGTTATTCAAGAGATGATGCTAAACGATGAGGAGTTAAAAATTTACTTAACGGAATTTCAATCTAAGTATGCAATTCCTTTAATAGTTGACCTGATTAGAAGTGCTCAAAATAATGGTGAGATTAATCCTGATCTTTCTTTAGAATCGATAATGGTATACATCCAACTTTTCAATAACGATATGCTTATCTCGATGATCACAGGAGAGAATGGAAAAAAGCTAGCAACAGATATTTTACAAATGTTCTTCTATGGGCTTTCTGTGCCACTAGATTCTAAATAATACGTTAAGGAATGATGAGTTAGAAGAATATAAAGAAACCATTTCAAATCATTTACATTGTAAATTCTGTGTGTGTAAATTATAAAAAGATAGGTTAACCTTGTTAATCTTTTGTAAATAATTGATTACAATTCATTCTTTTTCGACAAAAACTCTTATTTTTTTGTATAATGTGTTGGGTGGTTAAAAAATAGAAAAAAATAACCACTATAAAAAACGTAAAAGAAAAAGGATAAAAGACATTTCTTTTGGAGGGTACTATGTTTACAAAGAAAAAGGACAAGTTCATGGTCATGCTAACGGATATTGCTAGCAACTTGAAGGACTCTGCTGGTTATTTCCACGATTTCAAAATTAACAACGAAAATGATCTTCGCGAGTTTGCGGACCACTTAAAAGAACTAGAATCTAAAGGTGATTCTTATGTTCATACCGTTATCATGGAACTGAACAAAGTATTTATTACACCCATTGAAAGAGAAGACATCTTATCACTTGCCATGAGCATGGATGATATTTTAGATGGTATCGAGCAATCTTCTGCATTGTTTGATATTTACGCAATCACAAATCCAGATCAATACATGGTTAAATTTGTAGAATACATTAAATTAAGTGCGGAAGAAATCCTGCTTACTGTTAATTTGTTATCAGAGAAAAAACTTCTTGATATGCGTGAACATGCTATCAAAATTAAAGATTACGAATCAAAATGTGACGATCTTTACCGTGAAGCTCAGCGTGAGTTGTTCTCAACACAAACAGATCCGATCAAAGTTATTAAGTATAAAGAAATGTACGAAGTGCTTGAAGGCATTGCCGACAGCTGCCAGAACGTTGCAAATACTTTAGAATCTATCATCATGAAAAACGCGTAACGGGTGGCTGGTATGGATACAGTATTACTCATTACCATTCTTGTTGTAATCGGTGCGCTTGCATTTGATTTTATCAATGGATTTCATGATACGGCGAACGCGATTGCAACATCTGTTTCAACAAAAGCGCTGACACCAAGAAGAGCTATTATTTTAGCTGCTGTCATGAACTTTGTCGGAGCCATGACATTCACTGGTGTTGCAAAAACGATCACAAAAGATATTGTTGACCCATTTACACTTCCTAACGGGTCAGTCGTTATCCTTGCTGCTCTTGTTGCGGCAATCGCTTGGAACTTGATTACTTGGTACTACGGAATTCCAAGTTCATCTTCACATGCGATTATCGGTTCTATCGCTGGTGCTGCGATTGCAGCTGCTGGTTTTGAAGCACTTCATTATTCTGGTTTTCTAAAAATTATTTATGGTTTACTTCTTTCTCCGATTCTAGCATTTATTGTTGGTTTTATATTTTATAACGTTATTAAGATGATATTTAAAAATACGAACCTAACGAAAACAAATAACGGTTTTCGTAAAGTGCAGGTAGCTACTGCTGCGCTTCAAGCTTATTCCCACGGTACGAATGATGCGCAAAAAGCGATGGGTATCATCACGATGGCACTAATCGCGAACGGCTACACGGAAAGCACTGATATTCAGCTTTGGGTACAGATTTCCTGTGCACTTGCAATGGGTCTTGGTACTTCTGTAGGTGGCTGGAAAATTATTAAGACGGTTGGCGGAAAGATCATGAAGATTCGTCCAGTTAACGGGGTATCTGCTGATTTAACGGGAGCTTCTGTTATCTTTGGTGCATCTTTCTTAGGTATACCAGTAAGTACAACGCACGTTATCACTTCTTCTATCCTAGGAGTTGGTGCGTCTCACCGTTTAAAAGGGGTTAAATGGGGAACGGCTAAGACAATGATCATCACTTGGTTCATCACACTTCCGATCTCTGCGACATTAGCAGCTCTATCTTATCTCGTATTAAACTTAATCTTTTAGTTACACCTAAGTCTTCCGTTATTAGTTAGCGGAAGGCTTTTTTTATTTTGCTTTTACTGTCAGCCAATGATTGGGATGTGATAACAAAACAGGTAGCTTTGTATCAGCATTCCCTTTTGCTGAATTCACCTGAGCTTGCGTTAAAAATATACTCCCTCTTAAGTTTGCACCACTTAAATCAGCATCTCGTAAATCAGCACCTATTAGATCTGATTTTCTTAAGTCCGCGTTTTTTAAGTCTGCCGCTATAAGAAGAGCACCCTGTAAATTTGCACCAACTAAATCTACTTTTCGAAGTTTAGCGCCTATTAGGTCACTTCTTTTACCTGTTACTTTATATGTTTTATGAATGAATTCCGCTCTTACTAATTCACTTGTACGAATCAGTAACTTCTTTATCTTCATCCGGATGTTTGATATGTTAATCTGTTTGATCTCCGCTGCTCTAAGTTGTGTTAGTTTTTCAATTTCACCTATAGCCATTTTTAATTCATGGAGGATAGGTCTAGTTTCATTGAGGTTCACCGCCTCAGTTAGGTAATACAACATTTCTTGAAGTTGTTGCATGATGGGAAAGACATCAAACATCTCTTTCGCTAACTTAGGATTAGTCGCCCAATCCATTCCAGAAAAAGTGTTTTGTGAGACTTTTTGCCCCGCACCAAAGCATTCATATACCGTACAACCTTTAAATCCTTTATCTCTTAAGTGCTGGTGAATTCCACAACGAAAATCGTCTTGCAAGTTCCTACAAGGAGTGCCTCCATCTTTATCAAAAGCAAAATCTGCAGATCTTGCGTAAGGGAGAGCCACACAGCAAAGACCAAAACAACGAGCACAGTCAGCTTGTAATGAAGAATTCATTTGTTCACTTCCTTTTCCAACCTAATCATGTTAATTCTTGTTAAATTAAGAGTAACATTTACAATATGTTTTGAGGATGTGTAGATACACATTTTTTCCATAAAAAAAATCTCTAACTCAACATAGGATGAGTTAGAGATTTAAATAGATTATGCGCCTTTTTGTTCTGTTAACGAACCTGTCTTTTTAATCAGCCAGTTCTTACCTTCAACTAAACGCGCTGTCATCATACTTGCGACATTATCACCTGTAGCGTTCAATAAAGTAGCTGGAGGATCAATAATGGCAGAGATCGCTGCAATTATTGGAAGAGCTTCAGGAGGAAAACCGAACAGAGATAGAATAAGCATCTCCGCTATCAGTCCACCTTGAGGGATCGCTCCCATTACCATACCGACTAGTAGAGCAACTCCTCCAACAAGAAGATAAGTATTGAATCCGGAGAAGTCCATTCCAAATATTCCAAAAAGGAACGTGATCTTTAATACCCCACCTATAACAGATCCGTCTTTATGCAGCGTTGCACCGAGCGGAATCGTCGTTTCACTAATATCGTCAGGTACTCCCATTTTCTTAGTAGCTTCTAAGTTAACAGGAATACTCGCAGCAGAACTGCACGTTGCTAAACTCGTTACAGATGGCGAAAGCATGTTTTTCCAAAACACACGAATACCAAGCTTTCCATGAGCCATGAACGCGTATAGCGTAAAGAAACCAAAGAAATAAAGAATAGAGAACGGATAGTAGAATAAGACTGCTTTAAAGTATGAACCGAGCAGCGTTGGGCCGAATTCACCTACAAGTGCAGCAAAGTATGCTCCTAAACCAATCGGTGCATAATACATCACATATTTCACCATCTGAAGGGTAACTTCACTTCCCGCTGAAAGGAAGTTCGCCAGCGGCTTTGCTTTTTCTCCTACTTTTGAAGTTGCAAGACCTAACAACACAGAAAAAAGGATTAGTGCTAACATATTGGCACGACTTAATAGATCTACGAAATCTGGCACAGTGACTGTACTAACTAACTGATCACCAATCGATACTTCCTCACCCGTTGTATCAGGCTTCACTAAGTCGATCTTCACACCCTCTGAAGGCGGAAAGATTTTAATTCCAGCCATACTGATGATAGCAGCAACCGTTCCTGTGAATAAAAAGACGATCAGCATAGAGCTGATAATCTTACCAAAACGTTTAGTTCCAGCCATACTCGCTACACTCGATGAGATCGAAAAGAAAACGAGTGGAACGACAATCATGAACATAACGTTTAGAAACAGATCGCCGAACGGTTTAAGGACTGCAGCGTCCTTACCCATCGTCGAACCGATGATGCTTCCGGCAATAATTGCGAGGAGCAATATAATCGGTGAACGATAGGCTTTCCAAGTGTTTTTCATAACATTCTCCCCTTAAATAGATTCATAATCACTCTATCTATTTTATACGGAAAAAATATTTTTCATAGAGGTGAAGTAAAAATAGTACTATTTTCTAGAATATGTTTCTGCTGAAAGTTGCTTCTTAATATGAAATAGTTCTTTTTGAATAACAAACCCGATTCTCTGGTATAGGTTAATCGCTTGTTTATTATCATGGTTTACGCATAGATCAATACGTCTCATGTGCGGATTACTAAGTATCCATTTGACGGCATACGTTAATAGCTGTACGCCGATTCCTTTTCCTCGATGCTTTTCATCTACAGCGAAAAATTCAATAGAACCCTCTGCAAACTCAGGTTGTATTTCCACATAAATGTAACCGACCACCTCATTCTCAGTCTCATAAACAAACACTTTATGAAACTCGTTAATTCGTTCAATGATCTGTTGTGAATTATAGTAAGTAGAAGGAAAATATGTATCATGGAGATTTTTGAAAACATCTTTATCATTTTCTGTCAGTTCTTTTATGTTCTTTACTGAAGCTGCGGCTATTAAGGATTCCTTATTGACCGTAAGTATTGTATGTTTACTTTCTTGATCCATAAAGTCATTATGTAGTAGGAACTCTCTCTGATTTGTATTTTCTGTAGAGATAAAGAAATGAACCGTGTTAATCGTTTTGGGAATGAGCTGAAGTAAAAACTCCCAAAGCTGTTTAGTAATTTGCTGGTGCTCACTATGCCGGATAAAAGGTCCCCATATTTCTGCGTTTCCGTTCTCGAGATCTGCATCAAATCCGATCACTCCTACAAGGAGGTCTTCCTCATAAGCCAATGCGAAGGATTCATTGTAAGGAACATCTGAAACGTCTTCAATTAGTGAATGGAGAATTTCATGCTCTTCTTCACCACAATAACCGCAATAGTTAGAGGTGATTCTGTTTTCGTTTGCAATGAAGATTGCGATTTCTTTCGCTTTTGAAGAATCTGCTTTTACTATCGTAAACACGTTATTCCTCCTTCGTATTTTTCTACTATTAAATTTTAACATATTGTTCCATTTCAAAAATAAAAAGACTTCTTTTTAGAAGCCTTTTTCTTATCCATTTTTCATCCATTGGTCGATGACAGCGTTTGATTTATTTGCTTTATTGAAACCCGTAATAATATCAATGATGGAAAATACAGCCATGAGTGTTGCTATTGTGGATACAAACCAAAATGCCGGAACATCCGGGACGGTGTCATATAGTTTTTGAGTAAATGACTTATTATAAAGAGTTTCATCCGTTAGCATAAAGCAAAGTAATCCTACCGAAATAAAATGATAGATTAAGTTCAATGAAGCAAGCAGATTCGTCCATCTTCCAATGAAAAATTTATAGATAGCAAGACCCACTTCAATAAGAATAAGCAAAACTATAAAAGGAGCATACGTGAACAAAACTTCTTCATTAAATAGTGGCGCTTTGAGCGTAAGTCCTTCTAATCCTTTTCCACTTTGCTCATACCAGCCGATCATTTCAGACGACTTAAATAGGATTATTGCCCAAATTGCTGTCCAGAACAAACTAAAGAAAACTTCCGCTTTTGGAATCTGTCTTTTCGCAACTACTTTCTTAAGTTGATATAGATCAGATGGAGACCATGTTTTCTTTTTTCTCGTGTAAAGATCACCATTTGAAACTCCTGATCGCTCTAACATGATAAATACAATCGTTACCCAGAAGAAAACTTGAAACAAAACATTCAAGCTGGATAAGAGCATCTTCAAGCAAAGTTGACCGATAAAAGCCATTACAGTGAATAGAGATTTATCACCCTCAAACGTGATCATACCGTTTACAAAAAGCGTAAGGCTGCTGATTACAACAGAAATGATCGCTGCTACGATCAAGACATTGATATAACTTTCATAAAACATAGGACCTATGAGATAACGAGGCTTATTATTGTATTCGTCTGCAAGTTTTACAGGATCTCCCAGTTTCATTAGAACCACTTCAACATCCTTGTCTGTGTATTGATCTGGAAGCATATCTTCGATAGTAGACCTTAATTCCATCGCAATGTCATCCTTTATTTTTTCGGGAAGTCTTTGTGTCACTTCACTGATATACGTTTCAATCAAATTCATTTGGAATTCCTCCTTATAACATCGAATTTAATTGCATGGACGTTTTTTGCCATTCTTCTTTCAGCTGTCTGAACACTTCTTGACCAAACTCGCTCAGAAGATAATATTTTCTAGGTCGGTTCTCGGTTGTATCCCACTCACTCGTCAGCAGCTCTTGCTTTTCGAGCCTTCGAAGAAGTGGATACAATGTGCTTTGATCAATAGATACGTTGTTCTCTTCTAACCGTTGTGCGAGTGAGTACCCGTATTGCGGTGTTTGGAGCTGGCTTAAAACTGCTAAAGTTAAAGTTCCTCTTCGCAGTTCTGTCTTTAGAGAGAAAATTAATTCGCTCATGCAATCACCTCGATTATAGTATAGTGTATGTCATACAGTAATGTAAAGTTACTAATATTATGGAATTTATCATATTTAAAAATAAAGAAAGGGGTCAGACCCCGGGTCTGACCCCTTTCCTTTAATATGCTTTTGCCCAGTAGACAAGTTGTTTAGCTTCTTGGTCGCAGCAAACGCACTTTTCTGAGAGCTTTTCTTGTTCAAATGGTATACACCTTGATGTTGCACCTGTTTCATCTTTAATGAAATTCTCACAAGCTTCATTTCCACACCACATCGCTTTAATGAACCCGCCTTTATCAGTTAGTTCATTTTTAAATGCATCAAATGTAGTGACTGTCGTTGTTTGATGTTCTCGATGAGCCTTTGCCTTTTTAAATAAGTTACTCTGAATATCAACTAATGTATTTTGTATGTGTAATTCTAAATCTTGCAGAGATATTGTTTCTTTTTCTCCTGTATCCCGACGAACTAATATGACTTGGTTTTGCTCAATGTCACGCGGCCCAACCTCAAGACGAAGCGGTATTCCTTTCATCTCATATTCATTAAATTTCCACCCTGGTTTTTTATCACTTGCATCAATTCCAGTTCGAATGGTCTGTGAAAGCTTATCTTTTAAATCGTATGCAAAATCGAGAACACCTTCTTTGTGTTGAGCAATCGGAACGATCATGAGTTGAGTTGGTGCTATTTTTGGAGGAACGACTAGCCCGCGGTCATCACCATGAACCATGATCATCGCTCCAATAATACGAGTTGTGAAGCCCCATGATGTCTGCTGAACCGTCTGCAGTTTACCTTCTCTGTTCGTAAATTCGATACCGAACGCTTTGGCAAATCCATCTCCTAAATGATGAGAAGTTCCAGACTGTAACGCCTTCCCATCATGCATTAGGCTTTCAATCGTATAAGTGTATTTCGCTCCAGCAAATTTTTCTTTCTCCGTTTTCTGACCTTTCACGACCGGTATTGCAAGGAATTCCTCACAGAGATCAGCGTATACGTTAAGCATACGAACCGTTTCCTCGTGTGCCTCTTCATCTTTTTCATGGCACGTATGTCCTTCCTGCCAGAGGAATTCAAGGGTACGAAGAAAAGGTCTTGTGGTTTTTTCCCATCTCACAACGTTCGACCACTGGTTATAAAGCTTTGGAAGATCACGATGAGAATGGATAATGTTTTTAAAATGCTCGGCAAAAAGAACTTCAGATGTGGGGCGAACACAAAGACGTTCTGTCAGCTTTTCTTCTCCACCATGTGTTACCCATGCTACTTCAGGTGCAAATCCTTCAATATGGTCTTTTTCTTTTTGAAGCAGACTTTCTGGTATGAAAAGCGGCATATACACATTCTCATGACCTGTCGCTTTGATCTGCTTATCAAGTTCCTTTTGAATGTTCTCCCATATTGCGTATCCGTAGGGTCTTAAAATCATAGACCCTCGAACACTTGAATAATCGATAAGTTCAGCTTTTGTAACAACATCTGTATACCATTGAGCAAAATCATCTTGCATACTCGTTACATCTTTTACAAATTCTTTTGCCATAGGTTGCACTCCTCACTATTATTAGAAAATAAAAAAAGCTAAACTTTTTCATTAGGGACCAATTTCATGGCGGTACCACCCTAATTCAAAGCTTAGCTTTACACTCTTTCATGATAACGGTATTTAACCGCTGGATATCTTATTATGGGAATAAGATACAGAACTCAGAGGCAGGTTCAATCGTTTGTCAGTAGAAGCTTTGCAGCCAAACAGCTTCCTCTCTAGAAAGACAGAATCGATTTACTAATCCTCTTCTTCGTTTTCTACTTCATATGTTTTTGAAATTATATGTGATATTGGTATGAACTGTCAATTTTTTTTAATTAATGAGGTTCAACATTTAATTTCATGAACACTAAACCCGTATCCCATTAACTGGGATACAGGTTTTATCAGAGCTTGTGAGACTTGAATGTTAACCGCTAGAGAGTGTTCACTCCACAAATACAAATTTAGTAGATTTGTATTTGTGTGGGGTCAGACCCCTAGACCCACCACATCTCGGCTGGCTGCTCGGCGATGAGGATTGACTGCAGGTTCTTCACCGCGCGGTTGAATCCTTCGTCGATCGACATGATCGGATCTTCATGCTCGATGCTTACTACATAATCATAACCATACGTACGAAGGGCACTCATCATGTCTGACCAGTCTTGAACAGAATGACCACAGCCTACTGAACGGAAGCTCCATGCGCGGTTTTGAACAGCTCCATATGGCTGCATGTCCGTTAATCCGTACATGTTGATGTTGTCTTGATCTAAGTATGTGTCTTTTGCATGGAAGTGGTGGATTGCTCCAGCTTTTCCAAGAATTTTGATTGCTGCCACAGGATCGATGCCTTGCCACCAAAGATGGGATGGATCAAGGTTCGCACCGATTGCGTCACATGTTTCTTCACGCAGCTTCAGTAACGTATATGGAGTATGCACTAAGAAACCACCGTGAAGCTCTAAGCCAATCTTCACTCCATGTTCTTTTGCAAATTGACCCCACGTGCGCCAATACGGAATCAACTTCTCTTCCCATTGCCACTTCAACACATCGCTGTATTCATTCGGCCAAGGTGAAACAGGCCAGTTTGGATACTTTGCATTCTCAGAGTCACCCGGTACACCAGAGAAACAGTTTACCACTGGTACATTCATCAATTCAGCCAGTTCAACAGTTTTTACAAAAGTATCATGAGATTCTTTTGCAAAAGCCTCGTCTGGAGATAACGGATTACCATGACAACTGAATGCTGAAATCGTCAAACCTCGCTTTTCTACTTCATGAAGATATTGTGAACGCTTCTCTTCACTCTGAAGTAGTTCATCAAGCGGACAGTGAGCGTTTCCTGGATAGTTTCCAGTTCCAATCTCTACAGCTTGCACTCCCGCTTCTTTCACATAGTCAAGCATGTCTGTAAATGATTTTTGTGAGAACAAAACCGTAAACACACCTAATTTCATGCTACTTCACTCCTTTTTCATTTCCTAGTTGAATACCTTTTCCCATAAGACTGCTAGCATAGATCGCTTCGATTACGCGTGAAGTATTCATCGCTTCTTCAGCTTTCACAAGTGGTTCTGCTTTACCTAAACAGCTGTCCACAAAATTCTCTGCTTGAGGAAGACCGGGATCATCTTCTCCAAGAATCCAATCTGCTTTAGTTGTCGTCATCATCCCGTTTACTGCTTTGTTTACCGTAAGTGGAAAGACATCTAGCCCGCCTTTGTCACCCGAAATACGAAGTAGTTCTGCATCGTCCGGAATATTTGCCGCCCACGATGTTTCAAACAGAATTGATCCCCCATTTGCAAGACGAATATATGCCGTTACGTGGTCATCAACTTCAAACGTTTCTGCATCAAACGAACCCCATTGGTTCACTTGTTCTGCTTCACGACTCACTGTGTTATACGTTTGTCCAGTTACTTCACTCACAATTGGATTATCTAGGAGCCAAAGCGTTAGATCCAGTAGATGACAGCCATAGTCGATCAAGCTACCGCCACCTTGAAGTTCTTTATTTGTAAATACGCCCCAACCCGGAACTTTTCTTCTTCTAAGTGCTTGTACACGAACAGCAAGAGGATTACCAACTTCTCCTGCCTCCATTATTCGTTTTGCAGCCTGTGACTCTTTCATGTATCGATAGTGATAGGCGATCGATAATACTTTTCCTGATCGTTTTTCTGCTTCTACCATTTCTGCACATTCTTCAACGGTCATTGCCATCGGTTTCTCACATAAAACATGTTTGCCTGCATCTAATGCTGCAACTGTAATCTCTCTATGAAACTTGTTAGGTGTACAGATAACAACAGCATCTACATAAGGCCACATCTCTACATAACTCGTAAAATAGTTCGGTACGTGAAATTTTTCAGCAACACTTTTTGCAACATCCACGTTCACATCACTAATCGCAGTAACTTCTGCTTTTTCTCCTAACTTTTGAAAAGCGGGGATATGACGGCCTTGTGCGATTCCGCCTGCCCCGATGATCCCAACTCTTAGTTTCATGCGTGAACTCCTGTTTTAACTTTTTCGATCGTTTTCTTCTCGTTTGATTCTAAAGCAGCTAGTATGACTGCCAATGAACGTTTTCCTTCTTCGCCCGTGATTAGTGGAGCTTTACCAGAGTCGACCGCTTCAATAAAATGATCTACCACATGCGAGTTAGACTGGTTATCATTCGTTTGGATCGCACCCATCTCGTAGCGTACAACATTTCCGTTCGTATATTGTGCGACTAAAGAATACTTCGGATCATCTTCTAATCGAAGGATTCCTTTTTCACCATAAATAATTGTAGAGTTATCCTCTTTTGCCGTGTAAGACCAACTAGCCGCCAATGTTCCGATAATTCCACTCTCTGTTTTCAACACGCAAACAGCTGTATCATCAACGGAAGCAAACTCTTTTGCACTCGTCTCAACAAAAGCACCAACTTCAGCGATCTCTTCTCCAAGAATGTATCGAATCAAGTCTGTTTTATGAACACCAAGGTCTCCCATTGCGCCGATAAATGCTTCATCCTTTTTAAAGAACCAGCTGTTTACACCATCTACGCTCCAGCCTTCAGGTCCTGGATGCCCGAAAGCCGTTCGGAAACTGTAAATTTTCCCGATATCACCAGAGGCAATTAGCTCACGCGCTTTTTGGTGTGCCGGAACAAAGCGCTGATTATGACCAATCATTAGCGTTTTTCCGCTCTTTTCTGCTGCTGCGATCATTTCCTCTGCTTCTTGAAGCGATGTTGCCATCGGTTTTTCACATAAAACGTGCTTTCCAGCATGTAAAGCTGCAATTGAAATCGGTGCGTGAAGAAAGTTAGGCGTACAAACACTTACTGCATCAACTTCTTCAAGTGCAAGAAGATCATTATAATCCGTAAAGATCTTTCCTCCGTATACCGACTGTGTTGATTCAGCACGCTCTTTTATGATGTCACAAACAGCAACGATCTCTACGTCTCCATTAGCCGCATATTCTGGAAGGTGACGATGTTGTGCGATACTACCGCAACCGATAATTCCAACTTTAATTGTCATATTTAGTTCCTCCTTTTATTGTTAACCCTTATTAAAGATTGTTGTTTTACAGACTTTTAAATTGGCTTCATTTACACGTAGATGGGTGCGTAAGGTGTATGCCTTATGCCTGAGACTCAGATTTAAAGAAACTTCCTTGCTCGTTTGATTGTAGCGTAAGGTGCGAGACTCCTGTGGGACAAGCTGGCTGGTGAGACATTTATACGTGAAACGTACGAATGTGGCTCACCGCCTGCCCCGCGGAAAGCGAGCAGCCTGGAGTGGAGATCAAACACTCTCAATAACTTCATAGTTTTTCAAAAAAGGCTTTTATTTTTACTTTGCACCGATCGCTTCAAGCGGCTTAGCATTTCCGTACTTTGGCGCTTCACTGCCTGAAGGAGCTAAGAAAGATACAGCATTCGTGATTACTTTTTGTACATCTTCGTTATAATACGTTGGATACGTCTCATGTCCCGGACGGAAATAGAACACTTTTCCTTTACCACGGCTGTAAGCCGCTCCTGATCGGAATACTTCTCCTCCTTCAAACCAGCTAACAAATACTAGGTCATCTGGAGCAGGAATGTCAAAATGCTCCCCATACATCTCTTCTTTTTCAAGCTCGATGTATTCACCAAGTCCGTTTGCTATCGGATGGCTTGGATTAACAATCCAGATGCGTTCTTTTTCATCAGCTTCACGCCACTTAAGGTCACAGGATGTTCCCATCAGCTTTTTAAATATTTTTGAGAAGTGACCAGAGTGAAGAACGAGTAGACCCATTCCATCAAGAACGCGTTGATAAACTTTATTTACGATTTCATCTTCTACTTCATCATGAGCTAAGTGTCCCCACCAAACTAACACATCCGTGTTGTCTAATACTTCTTCTGTTAGCCCATGTTGAGCTTCATCAAGTGTTGCTGTGTTAACATCATGCCCTGCTTTTTCTAGAAATTCTTGAATAGCACCATGAATTCCTTTTGGATATATTTCTTTTACTACTGGATTTTTCTGTTCATGGCGGTTTTCATTCCAAACTGTAACTTTAATCATTTATAACTTCCTCCTATGTGTGTAAGCGTTTTACGTAAACGTTTACGTAAATCCCAAATAAAAATGAAGCTTTGAGGTAACCCGTTTTTTACTTGTCACGAAATTCACTGACTGATTGCCTTTCCACAATAGTAAAAGGCATATAACGGCTTTTTGCTTCTTGTTGTTCACCTTTAATCAAACTGACTAGCATTTCACCTGAGGTTTGTCCCATATCCTTTAACGGCTGAGATACAGTCGTTAGTGGCGGATAACACATCTCAGCAATCTTCAGATTATCATAACCGATGATTGATAGTTCCTCTGGCACCCTTATTCCTAACTGATGTGCAGCAGACATTGCACCAATGGCCATCTCATCACTTGCTGCGAATAGTGCCGTCATGTCAGGAAGTTTTTTTAGCAGAAGTGGCAGCGATTCTTTTCCGTTTTGAAAACGATAGCCTTCATTTTTCGTTATGTGATTGTTAGTAAATGAAAGACCATTGCTCTCAAGAGCTTTTTGAAATCCTTGCATTCTTGGCACTCCAGCAATCGGATCCTCATCGCTTCCACCTATCATGCCAATCACTTTATGACCTTTTCGAATTAAATACTCTGTAGCTTGAAAAGCTCCATCAAAATCATTTACCCGAACAAACGGAAGATCGTATTTGGATGACGCCGTAGAAACAAGGACAACAGGTACTTTCATCTCTTCAAAGATTTTATAGTACTCTTCTTTAACATCTTCTGAAGCAAAGATGATTCCATCTACTCGTTTTTCTTGCAGCAGCCTCAAATACTTCACGGTTCTCTTCCCACTTGAAGTCGTGTTGCAGACGATTACGCTAAATCCTCCGTCATGCGCCGCATTCTCTACACCTTCTAATACTTCTGACGAGAGCATTCCGGATACATCCGGAAAAAGAACCCCTATCGTCTGTGTCCGCTTGTTGATGAGCCCGCGTGCGATGGCGTTAGGCTGATAACCGAGTGCTTCGATAGATTGCTGAACTTTTTTCTTTGTTTCCTCCGAATAGCCAGGCAATCCGTTTACAATCCGAGATACTGTAGCGATTGAAACGTTTGCATGCTTGGCAACATCTTTTATTGTCGGATTCAAAACATCTCCCTGCTTTCTTGTTACGTAAACGTTTACATTTACACTTACAATCTATCAGCGCTCTTAGAAAAAGTCAATTATTTTATTATCAAAATAAGATTACGAATTACTAAAAAGGGAAAAGACTACTATTATGAAATGGAGGTCAGATTTAATGTGGTATCAGCACTCATTTTTCAAGTACGCCGCAGGCTCAGTTTTACTATTAATGATCCTTTATTTACTAGGGAAAATTGATTACCTGCTTGACTTCCTTTATCTTGTTATATCTAGCGTTTTCTTTCCTTTGTTTATCGCTGGGTTGCTTTATTATCTGCTTAGACCGGTCATACGTTTTTTAATGGAGAAAAAAGTCCCTAAGTTTGTAGCCATCATGGTAGTGATGGTTGGTTTAATCGTAGCGATATCTAGTGTTGCCATGCTAGCCGTCCCCGTTGTAGCAGATCAGCTTTCTAGTATCACTGATGATTTCCCAAAAAAGATTGGAGAAGCTACTGAAAAAACAGGTACGATGATTACTGGAAGCAAAAAATCATTCGTCGATAGCACACATATAACAAAATTAGCTACACAACGGCTTGAAAAGTTTACAAGTACCGTTTCAAAAGATGTTATTGCTCTTTTAGCCACATTGACAAACATCGCTTTAGTATTGTTAGTGGTCCCTTTTATTCTTTTTTACTTGTTGCTTGACGATAAGAAATTTTTTAATTATTTTTTAAGGTTTACTCCTCATCACATGGAGCATGATGTCGCTGCGATTGTTAGAGACATAGACTCTACCCTATCCTCCTACATAAAAGGTCAAGTTCTCGTTGCTTGGTTTGTAGGTATTTTTATGTTTGCGGGGTATCTATTGATCGGATTAAAGTTTGCCTTAGTGCTTGCTCTTTTTGCAGTTCTAACAAATGTGATTCCTTTTTTAGGACCATTTATCGGTGTATTTCCAGCTCTTTTAGTAGGTTTGATCCAAGACCCGTTTATGGCTGTAAAAGTCGCTATCGTAACGCTCGTTGTACAACAAGTAGAGGGAAATATTTTGTCTCCTCAAATCATGGGAAAACAGCTTCGTATCCATCCGCTCACCATCATCCTTGTCGTACTCATGGCAGGTGCAGCATTTGGATTTATCGGTCTGCTTTTAGCCATCCCTACTTATGCGGTATTGAAGACGATCATCAGTAACGTGTACCGAATCTACTTGTTATACAACCCACCAGAGACTAGAAGTAATCTACTCTGAAAGGAGAAACGTGTTTATCGTGAAACAGCCTTTTGTAAAAGAACCAACATTCAAAGATAAAATGAAAACTCATTATGAATCGTATCGCCCTTGGGTACATCGTTCTGCTCGTATCGGGTATCTTTCAAAAGGTATCGTTTATATCATCATCGGCATTCTAGCGCTAATCATGTCTATAGGAAAACACCCGAATGAAGCGAGTTCAAACGGAGCGCTATACACAATCGCTCAACAGCCATTCGGCCCCGCATTATTAATCGTGCTTTCCTTAGGTTTGAGTGCATTCGCTTTTTGGCAGATTGTTAAAGCTCTTTTCGATCCTGAGTGTGCAAAACACGATTGGAAAAGATGGTTTAACCGATTAAATTTTTTAATCATTGCGGGGATTTATATTGCAATGTGTATCAGTTCATTACGCATCTTGTTTCGTGCAAGAGCAAAATCTTCTGATGAAACTTACCAAACGCTTTCTGCACAAATGCTCTCACAGCCTTTTGGTCAACTGTTAGTCGCTATTGGAGGTATTGTTTTTGCCATAACAGGAATCGTATTTATGTTTCGAGCCTTTACACACCGATTTAAACGCGACTTAAAGAAGAATGAAATGAACAAAAAAGAATGGCGATGGAGCGGTTATATTGGAACATTTGGAATGGCTGCCCGCGGTATCGTTTTTATGATTATTGCATTCTTTCTAGTTCGTACGGCTATACTTGCTGATCCAAAAGAAACTCGGGGTTTGGATGGCGCACTCTTAGAGCTTGCGTCACAGCCGTTTGGTCCAGTGCTTCTCGCCATCGTAGCAATCGGCTTTATATCGTACGGTATTTTCATGTTCGCAAGTGCTCGATATAGACGATTGAATAACTAGATAAAGGCCCCGGTCTCATATGAGACCGGGGCCTTTGTCTTTGTGGGAAAGACATAATCGAAAAAATGTCTTTCTTGGGGGTCTGACCCGGGTCAGACCCCTGAAGACCATTTCTTAAGCGTTTTATCTTTTGGCAGCATGACAGTTAACAATCCTACTAACGGCAAGAAGCTGATCAAAAACATCGTGTTTGAGATGCTTGTAACGTCAGCGACCTTACCAAGCACTACCGATCCGAGCGCTCCCATACCAAACGCCAGACCTACGATCAAACCTGACACCATGCCTATTCTGCCTGGTACTAGTTCTTGAGCATACACGACCGTCACCGAAAAACTCGTGTTCAAAATGAAACCGATTAAGAAGAACAAAGGAATAACGGCCCACAGTCCTACGTGTGGAAGAAGGAGAGCGAGTGGAGCAGTTCCGACCATCGACCAAAAGATCATGTTTCTCTTTCCTAGCCGGTCTGCGATCGGTCCTCCAAAGAATGTTCCGAGTACACCGGAGGCCATGAAAACAAATAAATAAACTTGAGCTTGTCTAATCGTTAAACCATAATCATCGATCAAGTAAAATTGATAATAGTTTCCGATTCCAGAGAAATACCATGAACGAGCAAATACTAAAAATACGAGTAATGCCATCGCTCCTATTACTTGTTTTTTTCGCTTTCTATCAATCTTTTTCTTCTCGCCAGTTTGCTTTTGAACGCGAGGAAAATGCACGAGCTGTTTAGCATACCAGCCTGAAACATAAAACAGTACAAAAATGGCGATAGCCGCCAGTGAAGTAAACCATACAGCTCCAAACTGTCCGAGTGGGACGAATACAAGTGCCGTCATCACAGGAGCGAGCGAACTGCCTGTATTGCCTCCTACTTGATAGATGGATTGAGCTAGACCTCGGCGGTTTCCTGCTGCCATATACGCGACTCTAGAGCCCTCAGGGTGAAAGACAGCAGACCCTAAGCCGATTCCAACTACCGAGAGTATGATCATGTAAAAGGAATCTGCAAACGCGATGCCTAACATACCTATTAAACTTGCCATCATACCAACAGGTAGGATATAAGGTGATGTCGTTCTATCCGTATACCAACCAATCACTGGCTGCATGATAGAAGACGTGATGTTTAAAGTAAAAGCAATCCAACCAAGCTGAGTAAATGAAAGATTCATTGATTTCTCTAAAATTGGAAAGATGGCTGGAATAACCGCCTGCATAGAGTCATTTAATAAATGCACAAAACTTATCGCAAAAAGAATAGAATAGATCGTTTTTTGTTGGTTAGAAGTATCTGTTGACTTGCCTGTGGTAGCTGACATGCTTCATTCCTTCTTTCGTTTATCTTTGCAAACTCATATACTGTTGAACAATGCAACTTACATTAGATTACCATATTCAGCCTGATCAGAACGAAATGGCATGCATCTGAAGTTCAAAATGAAACAAACACTCGTAGAGAAAATCTTAAAACAAGACGGGAAATAAATTGTTTGGGGACTGACCCCATCAGTACATAAGAAAGCCAGTCGTTGATCACGACTGGCTACCATGCACTTATCTCTCTTCTATCTCTTAGATCTTCTCGATCACTTTATCAATGATCCCGTATTTCAATGCTTCTTCTGCAGACATGAAATAATCACGGTCAGTGTCTTTTTCTACCTTCTCGATCGGTTGACCCGAACGGTCAGAGATGATCTTATTCAACAACTCACGAGTCTGCAGGATGCGCTTCGCGTGAATTGCCATATCGGATGCCTGCCCTTGTGTTCCGCCTAATGGCTGGTGTATCATCACTTCTGCGTTCGGAAGCGCGTAGCGTTTTCCTTTTGCACCAGCTACCATGAGTACAGCTCCCATTGACGCCGCCATCCCGATACAGATCGTTGAAACATCTGGTTTGATGAACTGCATCGTGTCGTAGATTGCGAGACCTGCTGTAACAGAACCTCCTGGTGAGTTGATGTAGATGGAGATATCTTTATCCGGATCTTCAGCAGCTAAGAAGAGCAATTGAGCAACGATAGAATTTGCCACGTTATCATCGATCGCACTTCCTAGCATAATAATTCTGTCTTTTAATAAACGCGAATAAATATCATAAGATCGCTCTCCACGATTTGTCGACTCTACTACCATAGGGATTAAATTCATCTGTTTTCCTCCTAGTTAGGCTGCAATTGCCATTGGGTTTGTATTTGTTTTTGGTGAAACATGTATTTTACCAAATCCTGACGTGATAAAAATGATCTTAGCCGGCTCCTGCACCGTTTCTGTTTCTTTCACCTGTACTTCCGTTTTCATAGGAATGATGTTCGCATCCTCATTTGCCACTTCAGAATTGATCGGGATAACAGTACCTTTGCTCTTCTTATTCACGTTGTGCCGCCTCCTTCAGGTTTTGGATACATCGCCATTGAAACGTGATACACTTTTGCGTTCTCTTCGTTTGGTCTGTGGTGTTTTTGTATGAGAGTGGTGAGCATATCTGCATATTCCTGTAAAAATGCATTGCGGTGTTCCATGGTAGAAAGTGCTAGTTCCATTTCTACTACTGCGCTTGGTATCTCTTCTTCCTCCGATTGCTCCATTAAAGAAATGGCATCCCGCTTCATCTTCTCTGTAAGGGATAACACATGAGCAAGAGCGGTTTGATCTTGGAGTTTTTTTATCGTATCAGAAGAGAGACCTAATGAATCTGACAATAAAAAAGAACGGCCGGCACTTACATATAGAACTTCTACAAGGTTCCTAACATTCCTTGTGCCTGCGCGAATCACAAGGCCCACTTTTTCTAGTGCTTTAAGATGATAATTAATCTTTTGAGCGGAATCGTTCATTCTTTTTGATAGCTCTGTCGCAGAACGCGGCTCTTTTAACAAACTTATGAGCTCAGATCTTACAGGATGCAATAGTGCAGCTGCTTGTTCCGGTTCTGTGACAATAAACGTCTCTGGCATTCTTTGATTCCTCTTCACTCTCATCACCTCACTTCACAATAATATATGTTCGTTACATAAAAATATTTCTTTACGTAAAATTATTTTATTACGTTCAGTATCATTTTGTCAAAGATTTGAAAAAAATATACGTTTGCCTAAAAATAAAGAAAACAGACTGATTTTCATTTCAGCCTGCTTTCTATACATTATCCTTTTTATACAAACGGTACGATTCCAAGAATGAAAAAGACCGTGGCCATTCCTGTGTTCAACCAAAACTCAGTTTTTTGATTAAATATTTTTCGCTCAACTGCACGAAAGATAAAGATCACCATCAAGATTGAAAATAATACAGTGGGATTTTCCCAAGTCTTACCGTTATAAATAGCTAAAAGCAGTCCAAAAAACATAAGAACCATCTCTGTATACACCCAGGGTTTTGGACGTTTTTTCATCCGATCTTCCCCCTCCTATTCAGGTTGATAGTACACATTGTACGGTATGTGAGCCTATCCGGTGCATAACTTCATAGAGCTTTTTCTTCATTCGATCCTAGCCAGTTTTTTGCCGCTGCATTTTTAAAAAGAAGACGGAGAATTAGCAACCCGATCACTCCACCAATGATGGAGCTAACCAAAAAAGGAGTGACAAAAAAGAATGCACCCGTTTTTGATCCTAAGAAAACAGTAGCAACCGGCACTGCTATAACAGCTCCTATAATTCCAGTTCCAACCCATTCCCCTATTACTGCGAACGTGTATTTTTTTCCCTTTTTATAAAGGTAACCGGCCAAAAATGCACCGATCATTCCCCCCGGAAAAGCAAGCAGAGAGCCGATTCCAATTAAGTTACGAAGCAAACCGATACTGAATGCGACGATTACCGCCGGAATGGGTCCGAGCATCACACCAGCCATCACGTTGATCGCATGCTGAACGGGAAACGCTTTTGCTACTCCAGCAGGAATATATAACAAATGTGAACAGATCGTCCCGATCGCGACTAACATAGCCATTACAGTAAGTTTTTGAACAGATATCTTCACTTCACTTCTCTTTTCGCTGTTTGAATAGCAAAAAGCAGGTTGCTTGAAGCGGAAGAAGGATCAACTGCACCACTTATTTCTGAGATTAGAGCTACACCATCCGCACCTGCCTTAATGACTTCACTCGCGTTTTGCAGCGTAATCCCGCCGATACCAACAAGCGGAATGTTCACTTGATTGCTGCGAAGTTCTGCGATTAGATCAACGCCTACAGGTTTCTTCGCATCAGGTTTTGTACTCGTCTGATAGATCGGGCCAGCACCAATATAATCGGCTCCATGTTCGATGGCATCCTTCGCCTCAGCAAGTGTGTGAGCTGACACACCTAAAAGTTTACCTTCTGTTTCTTTACGAATATACGCCAGATTACCATCTGTTTGACCAACATGAAGTCCATCCGCATCAACAGCTTTCATCAAATCTAGGTCGTCATTCACGATAAATAGCACATCATGTTTGTGGCATATTTCCTTTGCGCGCTTTGCCATTTCTAACTGTTTCTGACCACTCAAGCAGTTAACACCTTTTTCACGAAACTGAAACGTGGTAATTCCACCTTGAATCGCTTGCACAAGAATACGATAAAAATCTTCTGGTGAACAGCAGTTCATCGTCCCTGCTACATAATAGAGTGATAGATCTTGTTGTAAACGTGTCTTTGCTTGAGTTTTCATCGGTTCGCTCCCTCCTTCAACACGTGATCTTGCCAGTGGATGGATCCGTGAAATATCTCATGAGTAGATTCTAAACTATAGAGCTGATCGAGAAGGTTTTGCTGAAAGCTTCCAGGGCCTTTGGCCGTTTTCACAGCCTCTTCAGCCGCCTTAGTGAGCATCAATAGTGCAAGTGCTGTTCGTTCTAGTATCGGAAGGTCAACTTTAGCTCTTGTAACTTCTTTTTTCCGATTTCCCTGATAGAGAGCTACCATTGATGTAGCAAAGCATCCTGTCCCGGTGACATAGGAGAGCATCGGATCTCCATGAGAAAGTACGATTGCTCTTTCACCATCTGAAATAACATCTTTAGTTCCAGTCATGGCGATAAGACAGCCTGTTTGCTTCGCAGCAGCTCTAGCAAGCTTGATGAGATCCTCTTCTGAGTTAGCTAGATCACCATCTACTCCTCTGCCTTCCCATGCGCCTTCAGCCAAAAACTGCATCTCAGCAGCATTACCGCAAATTGTTAGAATTGTTTGGGGTCTGACCCCCTTCAATTCTGAATATTCAAACAATAACTTCCTTACAAGCTCTTGCCTGAATGATGATAATCCTATCCCCACTGGATCGAGGACTACTGGCACTTCTGCATGCATTGCTCTTCGTAGAGCGAGTATCATAGATTTCGCTGATGCTTCATCTAAAGTACCGATGTTTAGTACTAAAGCATCGGCCACACTTACTGCTTCTTCTACTTCACATGCGTCATGCACCATCATTGGACTTCCTCCTGCTGAGAGGACACCATTAGCTAGAAAGTTCATGGTTACGTTATTCGTTATATGATGAACGAGCGGCTTTTCTTCTCTGATCTGTGATACGAACGTTTTCCATTCTTGTATTCTAGTATTGTTCATGTGTAACCCTCCTATAAGCGAAATGATTGACCGGTCCATGACCTGAACCAACATCAATTCCATGTTCGATAGCGGTTTGTATATATTTTTTTGCACACACTATCGCATTCTCTGCTTTCTTGCCAGAGGCAAGCTCAGCTGCTATAGCCGCTGAGAACGTACACCCTGTTCCGTGTGTATTTTTTGTTTGAATCCGCTTCTCTACAAGTTCGATCATTTCAATGCCATTAAAGACAAGATCTGATACAAATTCACCATCTCCAAAGTGTCCACCTTTAACAACAACATGATCAGCACCAGCGTCAAATAAAACTCTTGCCGCCTCAATTCTAGCTTCAATGCAGTCTATCTTTATCCCTGTTAATGCTTCTGCTTCTGGAATGTTAGGTGTGATGATTTTTGCGAGTGGAAGCATGCATGTTTTCATCGCATGAAGTGCTTCTTCACCTAACAGCGTTGCGCCTCCTTTTGCGATCATGACTGGGTCAACGACTACGTTCTCCCATTGAAATTCCCTTATCATATATGCTGTTCTCTCGATATACTCACCTGAAAAAAGCATTCCTGTCTTAATGGCATCCGGCGTCAGATCAGTCCCTATTGACTTCAACTGAGCTTCTAATCCCTCTATTGCGACTGGAAATATCCCTTGGACACCTGTTGTGTTCTGAGCAGTAACTGCAGTAAGAACCGACATACCGTACACACCTAATTCTTGAAACGTTTTTAAATCAGCCTGAATGCCTGCTCCCCCGCCACTGTCTGATCCTGCGATCGTGAGGGCTTTACTAACTTTTATCAAATGTGCCATAACTTCTACCTCCTAGTTGTCTATGCAAAAAAGCCACCCGCTTATTTAGCGGGTGGCTTAAATTTTCAAATCATAAAGGAAACGATAGTTTATCCACGCCGCTTCCCTACGCCAGTATGAACTGGATCAGGTTCAAAGGGTCGAAAGTCATAACCTTCTCTCAGCTTAGAATAAGCACCCCTAGCGAAATAACAATATTGAGTTAACACAATCCTACTCATACATAAACAATAATGTCAATATTTTTTAGGTTATCGGTTTCAAAAAGTTTAACCCTCTTGAAATACGGGGAAATAATAACTAACACAGAATTACAACATAAAAAACATAGAAATAAAACATTCGTAACAAATAGTTTTTACCAGAAATAAAAATTACAATTCACTAACATTTTTCCCAGAAGGTGGTGAAAGAAAGGTACTTTAGAAGCAATAAAGAAATTTTTTCTGAATTTTCAAACAAAATGGTTGTCATTAGGCATCTTGCTCAGTATACTAGTAGAAACCTAGAAACATAAAAGGTTAATTGGATAGGGAGATAATTTAAGGAGGGAAACAGGATGAAAGACAAAAATGCTTCTTTTAACAAGAACCAAAATGAAATGGTGCAGTACAAACAACAAAAAAGAGACCCATTTGCCTTCAGCCTTATTGCCCAAATGGTACTGGATGAGGCCCTTCACAATTATTACAGAGAATATTATGAAAGAGAAATTGACAATGCCTTGGATACAAAAGATAAAGAACGATTCATGAAATTGAGCGCAGAGTACAAAGCGTTTCTCAGTTAGTGCTTTTGGGCGGCACACTCTCTAAAAAGGTGCCGTAAAAGCCAAAACACCCTTTCAGCAAACGGTGGAATCATCCGTGCTGCAGAGGGTGTTTCTGACGTCCCCGTTACTGACAGGTTAAAACCTATTTTTTAAGTCAAAGTTGTCGGTGATTCCGGCTTTTTCTTTTGCTCTTTTTTCCGTTTCAACCACCACATATAAATCACAATGACTACGATCACCCAGATCGGCGCAAGACCCAATAAACTTACTACAACAAACGAAATAGCAGACATTAAAAAGTTAACTGTATCCATAAATAGGACCTTTGTTTTTGCCCACGTATTTAAACCTTCTGTTTCAAGTGCTTTCGCATTTAAATTTTTCACTTCAAATTGTATCGTAACAGTTGAATAATCACTTTGGTTTTGTAAAAAATTCAAACGACCCTCTACCTGTTCGATCTCTTCTTGAACAGCAGCCAGATCACCCGATATCTTCAACAAATCTTCTGTTTTCTGAGCATTCTTCATGAATGCTTCAAGCCGCTCTCTTACTTGTTGTTTGGCTTTTAACCGTGAAGATAGATCAACGTATTCTTCCGTAACATCTTCTCCACGAATATTTTCGTTTGGAGTCCCCTTACTCAAACCTCGAACCTCGTCTAAGAAAGGACGAAAATTTTTCATCGGTACACGAACAACCATCACACCAGATTCATAATCTTTCTCTCCTGTACTCGTGTTCGACTCAACCATATATCCGTCCATTGTCTCTAACTTTTTCCGAACGGCTTCCATAGAGGTTTGTAATCTATCTACTGTAATCTCAAGATCAGCGTGATAGATCACTTTTCTTTGGTTCTTCATTTGTTGCTCATCTTTTCCTTTTTCAGATTCAGAACTCTGACTTTCTTCTGTAGAGGTATCCATGTTTGCTTCAGACTTGCTGCCACTATCTCGGTCTATTGCTTTATCACTCTTTGAACTGCTATCGCTGCTGCATGCACTCAACAAAAACACAGTTATGAATACCCACATTTTCCATCTCTTCCACATATCGTAATTCCCCCTTTCTCGCTTAGACGCTCTCTACAAGAAAAAGGTTTCAGTTCCCAAAAAAACCAACCTATTGAATGATTTTTTCCTAGACATTTTTGTGATAAAATAGTGTCTGATGATTTGTAGTTTGAAAAAAAACCGATTTATGCTAGTATGTACAGGATAAGTAAGTGGTTTACTGGAGGAATAGCATGTCAATGATAGGAAGAAATGATCCGTGCTATTGTGGCAGCGGAAAAAAATATAAAAAATGTTGCTTACATAAAGAAGAGCAAACACGTGAAGTATCCTTTCATCAAGAAGGACTCATCAAATATGCTCTAGAGAACTATCAGCAGGATTTAGCTGCACGTACTTCTAAGTATGTGAAAAAATACCCTGTTGCTAAAGAGCAAGAACAAACATACGCAAACATTGCCGTTTGTTGGGAGATCTTTTGCTCAGAGATTAAGGAAAACAAGACCCCTGTTCAACTTTATGTAGAAAAAGTGAAAAGTTCTGTTAAACCAGAAGTAGCTGAAATTCTAGCTGGCTGGACAACTGCTGCACCTTCACTATATAAAGTTTTAGAGCAAAAGACAGGATTCATCTTTACCGTTCAGGATATTTGGACAGAGGCGGTGTATGATGTCACGATCAATGCTGCTGAAAAGCCAAAAACAGAAAGTGCACTACTTGGAACACTCGTTTCAAACGGAATCAACCATGAGTTTTACGTTGGATATGTAGAAATGCCGATGACTGAACTTCCGCCGCTAAAAACAGCGATAGAAAAGATTCAGCCTCACCAAGATCCAAAAGTTACATTCAAGAACGAATTCCCTGCTGTTCTGCAACTCGCTTTGATCGATATTAGTGCTGGTGTACCTCAATCTCAAGTTGAGAAGAAGGAAACTGACGCTACATCTACCAAAGTTGAAAAACCAGAAGAAACAGCGGATTTTAAAGATGAAAAATACAATGCTGTAACCGAGCTCGTTAAAGCGAATGCCGAAACAGAAGTTGTAGAAGAAGCAGAAAAGCTTTGGAGTGAGTACGTTACAGAAAGCAAACCTGCTATTCGTAAAGAAGAGATTTACGCGGCTGCCCTTGACTATCTCGTTTCAAAAGATATTCGAGGAATCGCTTCTACTCAAGCAGAAACAGCTAAAAAATATGGTGTCTCACCTGCTAGTCTATCCTCACGATATCGTGAGATGAAAGAACTATTAAGCGTATAAACTTTTTTCACTAACCCGCCTGATGCCTCAGGTGGGTTTTTTCATAAAAAAAACAAGACCCTCTCTAAAAAGAGTCCTGTTTGTTATTTCGCTCTAGCCAATAATAAACGGGAAGTCCCGCAACTGTAATAAAGATAGCTGTAAAACTATCTAAAGGATCGTTGAGTATCGTTGATACTACGATGTACAAAGAGCCTAAGATCGCAAAAATAGGAACGACAGGAAATAACGGAACACTGTAGGTTCTCTTTTTATCACGATTCCGATTGCGCAGTTTAAACACAGCATAAAACGCAAAAATATAAAAAATGTATACAGCAAATATCGCCATTTCTGATAGATAGTCTGGATCAGTTACGATCATCATGATGATCGCGATCACGACTTGTAAATACGTAGCAGCAATAGGTGTACCATATTTTTCACTAACCTGACTAAACGTTTTTGACATCGGAAGCTGATTTCGTTCTGCCATAGCAAAAGGAACGCGAGGAATGGTTAAAATCTTACCGTTCAAACAACCAAATATGGATACCGCAATGCCGACTGCTATTAATTTTCCGCCTAGTGGTCCAAAAAGGATGGTTGCTGCTGCTGATGCAGAATTCTCTCCTAGTCTTACGATTTCTGAAGCAGGTAAAATGTGAAACAGTGCAATGTTAACTAACAGATATGCTGCCATAACGACCAAGATTCCACCAATAATAGCTTTAGGTAACGTTTTTCCGGGATCCTTCATCTCACCTGCTACGAATCCAACCATCAACCAGCCATCATAAGCAAAAAGTGTTGCTAAAATCGCTGCACCCATTGATATTTCAACAACTGCCCCACTTGAAGCATTTAAGATCTGTTCATTTCCTTGCGTTAATCCAAAAACAATGATCAGCACGATCGGAACCAGTTTTCCTATCGTAAATATATTTTGGATAAAACCTCCATACTTTGTTCCAAAGTTATTAACGACAGTGAGAAAAAGTACAGTTCCTATTCCAATCCAAGGTCCTAAGTATTCTTTCCACGAGAATAAATGAACCATTAACGAACCGAAATATAATCCTAGAGCACCGATCACCGCCGGTCCATAAATAACAGTCTGAACCCAACCACTCAAGTATCCCCAAAGCTTACCGTAAACTTCTTCCATATAGACATACAAACCACCTGTCTTTGGAATCTGTGTTGCCACTTCAGCGATCGTTAACCCGCCAGCTAACGTGATCAACCCTCCAAGAGCCCAAGCTAATAGTGCAAGGTTGGAATTTCCTGTATACTCAAGCACACTTCCAGGTTTCATAAAAATCCCTGATCCAATAACCGTTCCAATAACGATGGACATGGCTACGGAAAGCCCAATATCTTTTTTCAATGCTGTGTCTTGATTCATGTTGTGTTCACTCCCTAAAAAAACCTACAATACAAAATGTCCATCTGAAAAAGACTAGTGTCACTTTAACACATACAGCATCAAGCTGTCACTACCTCGCTAAAAAGACAGTTAATTCAGTTTTTTGAAAGTGTGTTCTATAGAGTCAGAAAAATTCAGAGTTCCTTTCGCCGTAATAACTGTTTTTTGATAAAAGCTTTTTCGATCAGATTATTGAGCTGTCGTTCAAGTTCCTTTTTTTCTTTTACATTCGATTCATGTCTTATTTTCTTCTTCAGTTCACGAATCATGAGCTTTTCTTCTGATGAAAAATGAGAAGAATGCAACAACGTAATCACCTCATTTCAGATTTGATTCACTGAACTTCCTTCTATTTATTAGGATAAGTTAATCTCACATCCATAACCTTTCATGTGTAATAAAATCTAACACTCTATTTCCAGATGTGAATTCCATTGTCACAATTTTTATAAGATGTTTACTTTTGAAAGCCAAATCTTTTTATAGTCTACTTTTAAATTTTCCAAATTCAGGCTTGAATTACTCGTTAAACTTCCCGAAGCTGAGTATAAACGACTTCAAGTAAACTCAGATACATCAGACATCAAGATGCACGCTATTAAAGCTAATAACATCCATCTTCAAACAAATCTAGGAGATATCCTTCTTGAAGATGTAACAGGTGTTGTGTCAGCAAAGTCAGACGTTGGTGATATCGACATACACCTTCTTCATATAAAGAAAGATATTATCGCTAAATCCAATCTTGGTGATATTACGATTAAAACAAAAAACGAACCCGATCAATTACGAACGGATCTTCGAAATACGATAGGTGACGAAAAGATAACGTTACCTTCTTCAAAAAATGGATCAATAGGAACAGGTGGACCACTTGTATTCCTTTCGTTAGAAGTAGGAGACCTCGCTTTAATAATGAGTAACGAATAATAAAAAGACCTCCACATTTGGGGGTCTTTTATAAAAAAGAAAATTATTCTGTTTCTGAAGCTGAGTGCTGCTGGCTAAATTCCGATTGAGCAATTATTACACTAACTCCTTGCTGTTCAATGGCTGACAGATGGTCTCTTTCTGCATCATCATCTGTGATTACAACATCTAGATTGGAAACTGGCCCAACTTTCGCAAACGCGTTAACCCCTATTTTGTAATGTGGAAATACACCGATACTTTTACGGGATACCATTCCAACTGCATTCATAAAAGCAGCTACTTCAGGCGTCGCCGTACTGATACCTCTTTCAGAGATCCCGCCACCTGTTGCGAATGAAACATCAAACGAATACTGACCGATTAAATTTGTTACTAGTGCATCCGTCATATTTCCTGATCTCTTCACTTTTCCTCCGACCACATAAAGATCGATGTTATCTTTTTCGCGAAGTATTTCAGCTGTTACAAGAGAGTTCGTCACAACAGTTAATCGGTAGTGTGGAAGATGCTTTACAATCTCATGGTGCATTCCGCCTCCACTTAGGAAAATAGTATCGTTCTCTTTGATGTACTTCACAGCTTCCTTCGCTATTGCTCTCTCATACTTAGATCCTTCTCCAAAACGAACTGCGTTTGATGTAGGTCCTTTTTTTACTTCTGTCACAGGAATTGCGCCACCATGCGTGCGTTTAAGTAGCCCGTTATCCTCTAGAGATGATAAGTCCCGGCGAATAGAATCAATCGAAACTTGGAGGGCATCAGATAATTCTTTTGCAAGCACTCGACCTTCATTCTTAAGCACTTCTAAAATCTTTTCTCTTCTTTCCTCAGAAAACATAATAATTTCCTCCGTTACCTCTTATTTCCACGTGGTACTCTAATCTTATGCTGTTTCATGCTTGTTTGTCAAACTTGTTTTGCATGTTTTCTCTTTTTTTATATAAAAACGGGCTAAAACAAGCAGTTCGTTAGCTTGTTTTAGCCCGTTTTGATAGGAATATAAATTACGAGTATACAGTGTTGTCAAAGTATGTATTTCTGACAAATACAAATTCTTTAAATTTGTATTTGTCTGGGGTCAGACCCCTTTAGTCTTCTACCTTGATCAGGAAGAGACGCTCGTGAAAACGCCCTTGTTTTTGAGCCTTTTCCTGCCTGATCTCATCCAATTCTCTCAGAGTAAGATCATGTACTTTCGTTAATGCGATCAAGATCTCAAACAGCTCCGCCAGTTCTTCCGCAGCATCTATTTCATTTTTGGCTTCTCGATATTCTTTCACACCTTCTGTTAGCTTTTTCTTCAGTTCTGTTTCGAACTCCTGATTTCCAAGAATCCGAAAAGTTCCTTTCTTCCCAGCCTGTTCAAGCAGTTCTGGTATTTTATCTCGCACTAATTTATTGTAATACGCCATCGGCTCTTTTCCCTTCCAACAATTTCACAACACCTAAAAAAACAATCCTATATAAACGATATGCATCAAGTTAGTTTTTTAGCAGAAACAACACCTAAAAAAATAATTGCGATTATACCAAATACTGGATACAAATAATGAAGAAGCTCAGAATAGCCTACTTGACTCAACAAGTAACTTCCTGTCATCAAAGTAATCAATACAACTTGATTGGATATCCTAACATTTCTTTGCAATGCACCTGCAAGTCCGAAAATGTTACCTATTAATGTTGAGAAGATCTCCCCATAGATCACAATCACAAAAATATAATGTACAGCTACGCCAAGACCTCCTACTATTTCCGCGATTGGTATCTCATAACTCAATACACGCGGAACAGAATAGAGGACATAGTGGCTATTTAATAGAATAAAAGTTAATCCTAAGCCACCTAAAAAGCCGCCCCACTTAATAACCGATTCATCATTAGCTTCTCGTGATAAAGGAACAAGGACAGCTTGTGCAAGGGTTAAGTTAAATGCTGCATAAGCAAATGAACTTACAAGCCATCTCCAATCTCCAACAAAGTCACTTTCAACAAAAAGCTGCCTACCTTCAGATAGATCAAACATTGATACCGACAAAACGATAGAAAAGAATATCATGATGGGGACAATCAATGAGTTTGTCCAAAGAATCCCCTCTATGCCTTTTTTCATAACTAAATAGGTTACGAGTAGTGTAAAAACAATTCCCAATTGAAACGGAAGATGAAGTTGTTCCCAAAACAATGCTCCTGCACCTGATAACATGACTCCAGTGACTCCAAAGAGCATGATCATCATTAAAACGTTGACGATTCTTGAGGCAATCGCTCCAAACAAGTATTGATTCATCTCATCAAAAGAAGTTGCACCTAGTCGCTTTGCCATGATCATTAGCTTTGTACCAATCATGATAAAAAGGAAGCCACTGATCAGAATGCCGGCAAATCCAGCTGAGCCGTATCTAGTAAAAAATTCAACGATTTCTCTTCCAGTAGCAAACCCAGCACCGACAACAGTGCCGATGTAAGTGGCGGCTATCTGCAGTATTTGTTTCATTCGACTACTCATGCCCTCACCTCCATGGCCATATCTTTTACAAACATATGCATGGACAAGGATTTTAGAAGAAAAAGAAAAAACAGCAAGATATCTCTTGCTGCAAATAAGTGACTTATTAAATATGTATAGCTTCACTGTATCCTTCAGTAATGACTCTATTCTTCCCTTGCCTCTTTGCAACGTACAAGCTATTGTCGGCACCTTCAAAGAATGCCTGTTTATGCATGCCTCTTCTGTACGTTTGCAACCCTGTACTAATTGTTATATGTTCTTCCTTAACTTCAGGGTGTTCAAGCCTTTGTATGACCAATCGTACTTTTTCTAATAATGTAAAGGCTTCTTCCTCATTTATATCATTTAAGATAACAACAAATTCTTCTCCGCCGTAGCGTGCGACAAAATCATCTGTAGTGACATTATCTTTTATCGCTTTCGCAATTCGTTTTAAGACGACATCTCCAATTCCGTGACCATATGTATCGTTGATCTTCTTAAAATTGTCAATATCCATCACCGCTAAATGGACGGGATAATGGTACGTTTCTGCTTGAAGCAACAACACATCCATATATTCATAAAACGCCATATGATTATACAGCCCTGTTAGTGCATCTGTTTTCACTTGCTTCTCCATAATTGTTGACTTAACCATTAAATCTTGATGATCTGCCTGCGCTTTGTTAAGCTCTTTCGCCATCTCATAGCCTCTACTCATAATTCCAACACAGATTGCTGTTGATGTTAAGAGAATGCATATCATTGAGACTTGATCCATGACAGCATTCATATTTCTTATGACCGGATGGAAATTGGAGATCAGCAGATAGGTAAGTGAGCTAAGAGCAAACGACAGCCACACTTTCTTCTTTTTAAAATAAATGGTCGATATCAACATAGGGAAAAACAGACTCGTATACATGACATACATTTCATAGTGCACGCTGATTAAAATTGCGGAGAACATACTCGCTGTCCAAATAATGATGTAATCTATGTATTTTGTTTTCTTTATAAAACTCCATTCAGCCAAACTAACCATAAAAATCAAAAGCGCTGTCGGCAGAATAATGTACATCCCAATAAATTCTTGTAATGGCCTAGATGTAAAAAAACTATTAATGACCTCTACACACACTGACACAAAGATTACAACCCAAAATACATTTATGATTTTTCGATTCCAAGCAATGTGATTTAAGTGTGCAGGCAGGTGTTTTTTCCCCAATACATTCACCCCATCTACACGTATCCAAAATCATTATAACATTTTTTTCCTTCTTTCATTTTATTTTCTATATTATTTCTTTTCCAACACATGGCTCTTTTTTAAAAAAATCCTACACATATAAAACGAAAAACGCACAGCAAAATGAATCTGCTGTGCGGTTATTTTAAGGTTATTTATTTTATTTTCACACGTTTCTTTTTAGGTAGTTTATCAAGGAGCCAGCCTCTGCCCACTTCACAAAAACGAATCGGCATCTCAAGTGTCGCGAGTATCTTATCCTTTCCATGAATGGTAAGTAACCCTGTCTCATCGTTCACTTGATCAACAACTGCATTTTCAGTACCAGAGAGCGGAAACGCCCATTTGTTGTTACCAGGATCCTTGATCTTAATCATTCTTCCGTCACAAGTTACTTTGTGGCAATGTGGAGGCAAGCCTAACGTAATTTTATTCATTGCATTTCTTTCCTCCCTTTCCGGATTTGTTTTATTGTAACAGATATAGTGCGTGTCTGACTCTATATTTTTTTAATTTTTCGACTATTTAACACATTTGAAATAAAGCTTCAAAAAATTAGGGGACGAGTAGTAGGTAATCGCCAAATCGAATTGGTTTGTACAAACATATACTATACAAATTGGAGTTCAAAGGGGGAACGATCGAGTGGAAAAATGGTCCATGCTATACAACATGACTGTAGTATCACTAGGAGCAGTTGCCAGCTTCTTATTTGGTACACCAAGCATGTTATTTAAGACACTTGTCTTATTTATTGTATTAGACTATTTAACTGGTATGGCTGCTTCAGCCTACGAAGGCAGATTAAACAGCAAAGAGGGCTTTAGAGGAATACTAAAAAAAATGATCATATTTGCGATCGTCGCAGCAGCCCATTCTCTCGACCAATTGCTAGGTGGAAATTACATTCATTCCGCTACTATCTTTTTTTATTTATCTAATGAATTGTTATCAATCATTGAGAATGCAGGAAGAATGAATGTTCCGATTCCTGAGTTCATAAAAAATGCCGTTTCTCTGTTAAGACAGAAAAACGACAATCAAAATAAGTAATGTTTAATTGGAATAAAATTGTGAGATCTTTTTTGCGATCGCTTGCGCATCGATCTGGTATTCACCAGCATCAATGCGTTTTTTAATATCTAATAATTTCTTTTCTCTTATGTTTAATTGAGCATTTTCATGCAGCACTTTTGCCTCGTTAGATATGTATAGTTCGTCTTTAGCAAATGATGGCGGCTTTACAGAAGGCTGCTGATACACTTTATTCACATCATATTTTCGCTGAACGGGTTGTTGTCCATCAATTCTCATGATTTCACCTCTTCTGTGTATTGAAATGTGCCAAGCCATTTCCATTGATCATCATAATCCAAGTTGTCCAACAGTCGGAAGAACAATTCTTGTCCTGATGTATCCCATTTTACTTCGAACTCATTTCCGTTTTCTTTATCCTTACAAAAAGAATGAATCCACTGTGAAGTAAACAAGTAAGGCGTAAACTGTTCAAAGTCTAATAGATGTTTCTCTAACAATTGAATGACATCATCATGTGTAAGTTTATGCATCATTAGAATCGTCCTTTGTTTGTGGTCGTCTTAACCTGTATCTATATAATTCGGCCACTACCATTTTTTTGAGGGTATACAAATAAAATAATTCACATTTTTTTCTAATGTTCGTTATCAATACTTTCTTGCTTTATGGAGTTTTACCCGCTATACCTACATTTATAAACATCTTTCCTTTCTACGAATCAAGTGAAAGGTCTATAATGAATAGTGACGAAATACATAACAGAAGGTGTTTACATGAAATTAACGTTTTCTTCTCTTCAATGGATGGTTTTTATCCTTGCGGGTAGTTTAGTAGCTCCTATCGCTATTGGTGATGCATTTGGAATGACACAAGCAGAGACTGCAGATCTTTTACAACGTTCATTCTTAATTATTGGAGTGTCTGCGATTCTGCAAGCACTTTTCGGACATAAGCTTCCGATCAATGAAGGACCTGCTGGATTATGGTGGGGTGTTTTTACCGTTTACGCGGGGATTGTAGCTTCAGGGGCATTAACGGTTGCTGACGGGCTGCAGCAACTTACAGCGGGAATGCTGATCAGCGGCGTTCTTTTTCTACTGCTTGGAATGTTTCGCATCATAAGTTCGGTCAGAGCTCTCTTTACTCCTTTAGTTACCGGCACTTACTTAATCCTTCTCGTCTCACAGTTGAGTGGTTCTTTTATTAAAGGTATGCTCGGGATTGGATATCTGCAGGAAGGTGCAGATAGCAAAGTGGCTCTCACATCACTCTTCATCTTAATTTTATCTATCGTTCTAGGAAAGTCTCGTGTGAAATGGTTAAGAAGTTATTCCATCTTGATCTCTTTGTTACTTGGTTGGGGATTGTTCAGAATCTTGAACTTAACAAAAGAAACGATGCATAGCAATACGACTTTTGCTTTTCCAGAGTTACTAGCTTGGGGGATGCCAGAACTATCTTCCGGAACGATAATAACTTCTCTATTCGTAGGCATGCTCTTACTTACGAACATGGTAGCTAGTATTAACGTCGTCGAAAAAGCGTATGAAACAGAGAAAAAAGATTATGAACCTATCAATTATAATCGATCATCAATCATGATGGGTATAAACACGTGGATAGCTGGTCTATTTTCAGCAGTTGCAAGTGTACCCATCTCAGGTTCAGCAGGCTTTATACTAACTACAAAAATGTTCAGCAAACTAGCATTCATTATAGGAAACGCACTTATTATCTTGATTAGTTTTTTTCCGCCACTTACTTTTTTCTTTGCTGGTATTCCTGCTCCGGTAGGATATGCAACCATATTCCTCCCTTTTTCTAGTATGATTGGTTTAGCTTTCAAAGAATATAGATCCGAGCTAAAGTCGGAAAATAATCTCTTTATTATCAGTACTTCTCTTATGGTTGGAATCGGGAGTCTCTTCATTCCTGCTGCCGCTTTAAAAGAATGGCCAAATATTATCGTAACGCTATTAAGCAACGGCCTGATCATGGGGATGCTAACATGTATGATTCTTGAACAGTTCTATAAACGAAGAAATTCGCATCAGCTTGTGCAGAAAGAAGACTAATAAATAGAAAAGGGCTCCCTCATTGTAGGGAGCCCTTTTCTAGCAATCATCTAAAAGATCTCTCTGAAACAGGTATTTCCGAGTGAAACTTTAATATGGCCGCTGCTAGTTCTTTGGCATGATCAAACATCATTAGATGTGTTGAATTAGGGATAATCACAGTCTCACTGTAAGGCAATCCCACCTTTGCCTGACCAATGAACTTTAATGATTGTTGGAAATGTCCTTCATTTTCTGCGGGTAGAAATAGAACAGGCGATTGAACCTTCTTATACCAAGTTAAGAAATCTATATAATAGATTTCGGATATAATCTTCTGCATCGTTTGGCCTGTAGTAATATTACCTACTTTTCCGTTCTCTTTCATGCGTGGTTCATATTCTGCTACATAATTGGCCCGTTCCTTATTCCATGGCAACCATTGCTCTCTATAGACCTGTTGAAATTCTTCTATCGATTCGTAATCCGGATCTAGTTGTCCTTCAAATTTAGCAAGGTGCTCTTCTAACGTCTCATCATTAAGACCATTCTCACCTGTATCGTTAATGATCGCGCCGTCTATGTTTGCGAGTGACAGAACTCTATCCTGACGCATCGCTGTAAAATACAACCCTACCATACACCCGTAAGAGCTTCCTACAAGATGTGATTTTTCAATCTCAAAATGATTCATTACACTTTCTAAATCCTTCGCGGTATCCTCGAAAGAATATCCATAATCGGGTTGATCAGATTTCCCATGTCCACGAAGATCATAACTTATTATTCTATAATGATCTCTCAAGAATGGAATTACTGGATTCCAGGCTTTCACTGTACCACCAAGATAGTGAATTAAAATCAACGGATTCCCCAAACCGCCATAATCATAACCTGTAAGCATTGTTCCATCATGTGATTGTATCTTATGTTGATCAAACGGAATATCCATCTATTTCACCTCCTCTTTCATCCGCTTCTGTAAATTTGATTTTGAACGAGTATTGATTTCGTTCAGTTTATTTCGAATATCTTGTTCGATATCTCTTTGGAAGAACGTTGCAAACTTGCAAAGATAAGCAATACTGTCAGCAATTTCTTTCCCAATATCTTCAGCAACTTCTTCCTTTGCGAGTTTAAAAGCCTTCTCCCCTTCAACACCTTCTTCTTTCATCTCATACGCTCTATTTAACATTCTTCTTAATTCTTCAGCAATCTCCGCTATCTCTGTTGTTAATAGCATGTGATTTAGCAAAAGGGATTCCGTGCTTTTGCCAGCACCATCTTGACTAATCTCCCATCCTTTTTGCAGTTGAAAATCCTCTAACTCTTTATGCATGCTTTTCATGATTTACAACCCCTCCGTTTACACCATTCTTTCTACGTAATTCTCCACAATTTTACATAAACCTTTTTTACAATCAATAAATGTAGGTTATAATATTACCGGATATGGAGGTTCACTATGGAACATAAAACAGCAGATCGGCCAAATTGGAAAAGAGTAACAGACAAACATTTTGAAGTAACGCATAAAGAAAGTTCTTGCTTTAAAGGGAAAGTTACAGCGATTCATTTGAAGCAAGTTTCTGAACCATTAGTTGTAAACTATAAAGAGAATAAGATATGTATTGCTGACTCTGGCTATACATGGATGCAACATTTTCCTGAGGGAGAAAAATACACGATCACCACGGTATTGGACGATAACGGCGAGGTTGTACAATTCTATATTGATATGTGTGGGGATCATGGAGTTGATGATAGAGGTATACCTTGGTTTGATGACCTTTATTTAGATATCGTTATTCTTCCTGACAAAGAGCTCTTTCTTTTAGATGATGATGAATTGATGAAAGCCTTTCAAAAAGGGGATATCAATGAAGAGCAAATGAAACTTGCACATGAAACGGCTCAAAAGATTATTTCAATGCATAAAGAAGGCAAGTTTGAACAACTAGAAACATGCATTGAGCATGCTACAGAATGGAAACAAGCAAAAAAATTTTCTTAATCAAAGAGATTATTAAAAAACCAGAGGGCATATCCCTCTGGTTTCATCTATTTGTTCATATTGTTGTTTTTCTCTAAAAAACGCAAAGCATCCTCTACTTCATCTAACACTTGTGATCCGATGATTCCCTCTTCCTCATCTAAGAAAGTGACTTGGAAATAACCACTTTCTCCTTGTGGAACATACCGCATTCTAACAAGTTCAGGCTGCTGATCTTCTTCTCTCCAAAACTCCAATTCTTGTTCTGGATTGTTCATCAATTTTTCTATTTGATCACTATTCATCTGTAAGACACCTCTAGATTACTCTGATTAATTTAGTATATACATTTTTACCCTAAATAAAATCCTATAAACCATTAGCAGTATACGACATTTCCTGGGGAATATTGTCTATGTCTGTTATTGCATGTAAGGAGAAGTCCTAACCCATCGTGTTAAAGCTTCTTCTGTACTTATTATTTCCGCAAATTCTTGATGAAGGTGAGCAAGAGCAGACTCATGGACATCTTGAGCTGAGAACACTTTTTCATCATAAGAATGAATTTTAAATGCAGCAGTTGCATCATGGATTAAAGACACTCCAAAACCGTAATTTGCTGCCATTCTTGTGGTTGTAGACACACAGTGGTTTGTTGTTAAACCTATTATCACAATGTGTTCGATACCCTCTTTTTCTAATGCGTCTTTAAGCTCTGTACCAATAAATGCACTATTAACATTCTTAATAAAAAGAAGTTCATCTTCTTTAGGTTCAAATCCTGTTTTCAACTGATAACCTAATTTTGAAGGATGCAATGGAGAGTGTTCATTTTCTGATTGGTGCTGGACATGAAAGACAGGCAATCCTACCTCTCGAAAGGCACCAAGTAATATAAGCATATTCACTTCAGCATTTGCATTATTTCGTTCTCCCCAGAAATCTGTTTCATCAAATCCTTTTTGAACATCAACAATAAGCAAACCTGCTTTTTTCACATTACAATCTCCTTATATTCAGACTGTGCTTCCTATTACATTACATTTTCGAGGTTACTTTAATTTTTCCTTCCGTACTATTTCTGATCTAAATCTCATATTTTGTAAGTACCTTAGACAAGCCACATGAAAAGGGGGGCACCCTTTGAACGAAATCATAATATTGAGTATTCATTTCGTTACGCTTGGTATCAGTTTAGCTATTCCAATCGGCCCTGTTAAACTTGAGATGATTAAGCATGGATTATACGGTGGTTTTTGGCCATCTTGGCTCGTTGGAATCGGGGCAGTTTGTGCAGATATATTGTTTATGTCATTTATCTTCCTAGGACTCTCGCCTTTCCTACACGAGAGATGGATTACAGTCTGCATGTTGTTATTCGGTATTATGATGCTTAGTTACTTAGGAATTTCAACAATTAGAAATTCCGTTACACCGTTGCCTTTATTCGAAGAAAATAAAAAAGACGTCAAAAAACCTTTTTGGACAGGTTTTGTCATCGCTCTTATGAATCCATATAATTTTATGTTTTGGTTTGGTGTTTATGGTGGTTCACTTCAAAGCATACCTTCTGCAACAAGTGAATTGTTAAAAATCGGGTTAAGTTTTTGTATAATAGTAGGAATTATTCTATGGAACCTTAACGTAGCCTTTACCGTTCATTTTTTTCGTACGCTCATTAATGATTTTACAATAAGGTGGCTAGCAAGATTAGCAGGAATCGGTTTACTTGCCTTCTCTAGCTTCCTTACCTATAAATTATTCACATTGTTTTTATAAATCAAAAGGCGCTGCCTAAACATAGTCAGCGCCTCGTGTCTTTTTACTTGTCATACTTTTCTCTATCTGACTGCTTGTCCTCTTCCCTGTCCAACTCTTCTTCATATTCTTCATGATTTTTATTTTGAACAATACTTCTTTCTTTTCCAGTAATGTCAGTAGCAACAAAACTTTCATAATCTTCTACAAATCCTTCATCATCATCTGAATCTTCATACATCTCGTTGTAGTCTCTCTTATCAGGATCAGTGAAGTCTGATGGAGTTTCACTCGTTCCATACTTGGCAACGGACTGCCATGTATCTTCTCCATCAAAAAAAGTCGCATCCTTATTGTCATTGCTTCTTGTTTTATAATCAGGTCCAATTACCTCTTCTTCAATCGGACGATCATCTGATGAGTTTTGTGCAGGGCTATGTTCTTTACAATAAAGCGTATAAGGTACAATTTCTAACCGCTCTTTTAAAATATCTTGGCCACACGTTTTACAAACTCCGTAATCACCTGTCTCAATACTTTTTAAAGCTACATCTATATCTTCAAGTTCTTTTTCATGAAGATCATTTAACGCAATATCTTTTTCTTTTTCAAATAATTCAGTGCCAAGATCACCAGGATGATTATCATAATTTGAAAGTTCACCTGTTGATTCTTTCGGAAATTCTGAATCATTACCAAATGAGTCGTTTCTTTCCCTCATTCCTTTTATCTCTTCTTTTCGTGATAATAAAATTTGCTTAAAATGGTCCATTTCTTGTGTAGATAATGCCATGATTCAATCTCCCTTCCTACTTCCGTATACCATTTCATACCCGTTATTACTAATAATTATCCATCCTGTGTATTTTGCACCACTATCATACATGCTATACTTAGTGCCAAACCTTCTTGTTCTCCAGTCAATTACTATCAATAATTTTCATTTCTTCTGAACCCATAACTCATAAATGAAGCGTAATACCTAGTTATTATCAAAAAATGTTAAAAAGTGTTGAAAAATCGCTTTTTTTCCAACTTTTTGTAAGGTATGCTAATAATATCTTTTAAAAGTCATAGTAAGAAAGGCGGGGGAACATGAAGATATATGAGAATTTTGAAAAACGTTTATTAAAAAATTACGTGATTGGTTCAACCGCTGCCGTATTAGGAGTCGGAGGGGTATTTGTTTTTACCACACTCCGTTTATCAACCTTCGAATTTTTAGTTTTGTGTGGTATTCTCCTTATTTCTAGTATGATTATGTTTTCTCTTGAATTTGTTTTTTTCCGTATGCATACAGCCGTTTTTAAAAATTATTTCTCGAAACAACAACCTGCCATACAGCTCGCAGAAAAAGCATATTTTCACGCGCACCATTTCCCGATAAGAACGGTTAAACGAATTCTTGGTCCACATTTATTTGGGTTATCTATACCTGCACTATGTCTAACAGCTATTGCGATCTCGTCAGGTTATTTGTCACTACCCTATTATTACATGTATCTCGCATCACTCGGAGCTATCTTAGTGGCAGGTATGCATGCGATCATTGAATTCTTTTTGACGACGAAAGCTGTTCAGCCTGTGCTTCGAAACATTCAGGAAAGAACGCTTAAGGACCATGGGAAGATATTGTCTTTAGCAACCTCTAAACACATATCTATTCAACGAAAAATTCAATGGAGCACCTTATTTATTGGAACATTTCCATTGCTGTTGTTCGCACTCGCGAATCAAGTACGCTTATATCATTTATCCGCACCTGTAAACGGATCTTATTGGAGTTGGGCTTTCTTCATCTTATTGATCGGTATTTCTTTTGCTATCTATGGAGCATACTTATTGTTTAAAGATATTCAACAGCCTATGAACGAACTTCAAACAGGCATGCATGAGGTCCGCACTGGAAATTCTAATGCGAAAGTCAACGATCTGTATTCAGATGAGTTCTCTAAACTTATAAAAGGCTTTAATCATATGGCTCAAGCTATACAATCTCGTGAACATGAAAATAAACAGCTGCTCGAAAGTTTTTTCGCGACGATGGCTGCCACTTTGGATGCACGTGATCCTTACACAGCGGGGCATAGCTTACGAGTTGCCGATTATGCAATGAAGATCGGTCAGATGGCAGGACTGCCGTTTCAACAATTGGTACAACTTCGAAAAGCAGCTCTTTTACATGATATAGGAAAAATCGGTATACCCGATGTCGTCTTATTGAAAGAATCTAAATTAACTTCAGAAGAATTTGAACAAATAAAAAAGCATCCAGTAATAGGTGCTGACATCCTAGCGCAAGTTCAGCCTTATGATGCGATGCAACCACTGCTTCCTGGTGTTCGTTATCATCATGAACGCTATGATGGTAACGGCTATCCTGAACAGCTAGCTGGAGAAAACATCCCTATTTTCGGAAGAATCATTGCTGTAGCAGATGCTTATGATGCGATGACATCTGATAGACCATACCGGAAAGGGATGACCCATGAAAAAGCATTGGCTATCTTAGAGGATGGAAAAGGTACACAATGGGATCCATACTTAACCCAACTATTTATAGAAGAGATGTCGTTAAAATCTATTTCTTAATACAGGAGGTAATTATTGAATACATACGATCATTTTCCAGTCATTGAAACCGATAGGCTAAGACTAAGACCTGTTATTCAATCAGATGTAAAGGAAATATACGAAACCTTCTCTGATGGTGACGCACTTCAATTCTATGGGATGGAACCTTTAAAAACAGAGGAAGAAGCTTATGAGCTTATTCAAGCGTTCGAAAAAGGATTTACAACAGGAAGCTCCATCCGTTGGGGAATCATTCTAAAAGAACAAGATAAACTCATCGGAACATGCGGATTTCATAATTGGAGCAAATCAGACAGAAGAACAGAACTCGGCTATGAACTAAATCGTGCATATTGGCATAATGGATTCATGAATGAAGCATTACGAGCGATTCTTCATTATGGTTTCAATGGGATCGAATTTAACAGAATTGCTGCTGTGATCAGACCGGAAAACAATTCTTCACGCTCACTTGTAACTAAACTTGGTTTTCAAGAAGAAGCATTACTTCACGAACACCAAAGAGTTGGAGATCATTATTATGATATGTACATCTATTCCTTACTAAAAAAGAACGCTGATCTATATGGACAAGAAGCTAAGAGTATTTAGCTTCTTTTTTTCTTTTCTACGTAATAGGTTTCAAAATAGCTTACTAGAGGTATGAAAAGGAAAAAGGAGGTATTCGAGAATGGAGCAAAAAGGAACGTTTTATGTAACAGCTAAAGGCGATATGGAGCCCCTTCCTACTGATGATCATGTGCATTATTTTGAGATTCAAGCTTCTTATGATGAAAAGCAACAGCTAGAGCATCTGTTTGCTAAAATGCACGCTAACAATAAACAAGAAGGATTGGATATTTTCTCACCGAAAAGACACTTTTCTGAATCACATGCCCAATACCATCGAGGAAAAGACAGTAAGCTTGTGTACGAACTGTTTAGGAACCTCTACTTATTAGGAACTGAAAAAACGAAGCGAGAAATTGAAGAGATGGAAGTTTTGCCTGAATTATACGAAGCTAGCCATGATACAATCGAAAAAGTAAAATAGCACCGGAATTTTTCCGGTGCCTTTTCTTGTTGAGCAACTCTATTCCCACTCTATCGTTCCATCTTCTTTAATCCAAAACCTTACCATTCCTAAATCATCCAATGCATGTCTGATCGTATTTGCTTTTTCACGATAACTTGGAGTGTCGGGATGAGCAAGTACTAATGTCTTAGCAGGGTTTTTTTCATGACTTTTTAGCAGATTTACAAATTTCAGACAAAATTCATTCTGGTTTTGATAGCCAGTTATTTCAGACATATTCCCTTCCGCTGCGATCAGAAGTGTATGATATTCATTTGTTGCAGTCAGATCTACGCCGTCAATCTCATTGCACGTTTCAGTCTCATAGCCTTCGCGTAATAAATATCCTTCTACTGCTTTAATCACTTCTGCTTTGTTCATTACAAATGCATCACTAATATATGGATGGTCATGTAGAGCCAAACTCATCACTCCTTCTTATCTATAACAGCATTCGCAACACTTTCCTATCAATAGAGGGGTACTTAAATGTCGTATACCCCTATTTTTCAATCAAAAAACCGTCTATAAAGGATTTTTCTTAAAAGAGAAACTTCTTTCCCCTTTTAACGTATTTCCTTTAAGATAGAAATAAGAAACTATAGTTGGGGGATTCATACATGGCTCAAAAAGCTGAAAAACAAAACCAATCCCGTATATGGACCGTCATAGCGGGAATAGGTTTGTTTCTGTTAAGTAAATTAAAGTGGGTGTTCAGCCTACTAAAATTAGGGAAATTCGCAACACTCATCTCCATGTTTATATCACTTGGTGCATACGCGGCATTTTATGGATGGAAATTCGCAGTAGCGATCGTATATCTAATTTTTGTGCATGAGATGGGCCATTTAGTCGCTGCTAAACAAAAAGGAATAAAAACATCGCCCGCGATATTTATCCCGTTTATGGGTGCCGCGATCGGTATGAAAGAGTTGCCTAAAAATGCTAAAGATGAAGCCTATATCGCTTATGCAGGACCGTTGTTCGGGTTATTATCTTTCTTACCAGCCGTATTTCTGTATGAAACGACTGCAGAACCATTCTGGGGCTTGGTCATCTTTTTAGGGGCTCTGATCAACTTATTTAATTTGTTCCCTGTCTCACCACTCGATGGCGGAAGAATCGTTGGAGTTCTGTCTACTAAGATCTGGTTTATTGGTTTATTACTTGTTCTGCCTTACTTGTTCATATCACCTGACCCAATCATTTTCTTAATCTTCATTTTCGGTATCCTAACATGGTGGAAACGAGTTCGTGAAGACTTTGAACAAAACAAACTGAAAGAAACACTTACTTTGTTTCAATCAGAACAAGATAAACTCACTGAGATTAATCAGGAGATGGATGAATACAAGGACATGCCGAACTTTGGTTATATCATCGGTACGTATTTAGAAGATGTGCGCGTTGCAAAAGATAGACTAAAGCGAAACATGCCCACCGGGTATTCGTTCCCTGTTCTGCAGGATAAAAAGAAAATTCGTAAGCATCGTACATTAGTGGAAATAGAAATTTTAAACAACCGAGAACGGTTCCTACAAACACTCTTAGAAGAATATGAGAGCAATCAACGTCAGAAAGAATATATTCATAACATGTATAAAGAAGCTGATCCTGAAGAGTTGGCAACTATACCAGAGCTCTCAAACTTTAGCCACAGCAGCTTGTTTGAAGCGTATGAACAAAGCTTGTTAACTGAAAAAGCAAACATCGAGAAACAATTTGAACAAACTAAAAACTATTACGTCTCAAACACCAAAACAAAAGTGATCGTGTTGATCATGTATCTATTGTTAGCAGGAGTCTTGTCTGCTTTTGTTGTTTACGGAAATCAGCTTATGGATGCAAACCGTTTTTTAATAAGCTAGACCTATCAAACACCTCTTAAAGGAGGTGTTTTTTTCATCCCTCTTTTTACCTGCAATCTTTCATTTCTAGTACATAAGCTACAGATGATCCAAAACATACATAAGGCTATTCGACTTATCTTTTGCAAGTATAAAAGGAATGCCAAACCAAAAACACGAATGATGTAGAAAAATAGAAAAGGAGCGAAGGTGCTATGAAAAAAATAGTAAAAATATTATTTTCACTTGCTGTGTTACTTGGTATATTTTCAAACACAGTTTCAGCTGAAAAAGGAGCAACAAACAAAGATATTGTTGGGAAAGATATGTATGTGAATGTTGCTGCAGCAACCCTTTGGGTAGGACCAGATGCAGCAAGACCTGTTGATGATCCATCGGTTTCTTACCCCGTTGACTTAAGAAGCTGGACAACCAGTATGACGTATGAAGAAAAGCTTTGGTTGGTAGGCGAACTTGAAACACAAGCGCTATATGGTCAAAAAGTACATATTTTGGAACAACAAGGTGATTGGGTAAAAGTTGCGGTCTATGGCCAGCCTACACCTAGAAATGAGCTTGGATATCCAGGGTGGATGCCGCTAGCACAATTAACTTACTCTGAGCACTTTAAAAAAGCTGAAGGAAAACAATTTGCATTGATTACAAGTCCAACTGCTTGGCTTACTAAAGGACCATTTGGACATAAAAAAGATCTTGAATTAAGCTACAACACGAAGTTGCCAGTTATTAAGAAACTAGCAAAAACGATTGCCGTTTTAACACCTCAAGGAAAAGTTCGTTGGCTAAATGCGAAAGATGCAAAAGTGTATAGAAGTGAAAGTGATATTCCGGTTCCAACAGGCGAAGAACTCGTAGAAGAAGCTAAGAAATTTCTAGGTCTTCCTTATTTATGGGCTGGAGCTTCAGGGTTTGGCTTTGATTGTTCTGGATTTACACACACCATCCATAAAGCAAACGGCATAACAATTCCACGAGACTCTGGCCCACAATCTAAGGAAGGGCTGATCGTTGATAAAGAGCAACTGCAGCCTGGGGATCTCATGTTCTTTGCTTATGATGAAGGAAAAGGACGCGTTCATCATGTAGCGATGTATGCCGGGAACGGTATGATGATCCACTCTCCAAATACAGCATCTACAGTAAGACTCGATCCGATCTCAACACCTGCTTATGCTGTAGAATTCTCAGGAGCACGAAGATATATTCCACAACCTTAACAAAAGAGCAGAGCACAATGAAATGTGCTCTGCCTTTTTATTATCATCAATTATTCTAAACCTTCTATTGTCATTTCTGTTACAGGTAAAAATGCTTCTCCCGTATTTTGATAAGTAACGTTAACTTTATCTTGTTCTTTTAAATAGATAGCTAGAGGACTGTTTTCTGAAGATACGATGTAGCTCTTACGGTTATCCAGCAAGAAGGATACAATCGTATAATCCCCTACTTTTTCTTTATAAACGCGAAGCACGGCACCTGTTATCTGTTTTTCCTCTGCATTTGATGTTCCATCAACTGTACCTCCACCTCGCTGTAAAGCGGTTTTGTATTGCTTTATTGCAGCATTCGGTGTATTTGCATATACCGAGATCTCTGGATTTGCGGCAGAGACGATAAAATAGTTTTGTAGAAATCCATTCGAATCTAGAACAGGGGTCAGCCAGCTTGCTTCTCCATAGAAGTTATACAATACGGGCATCTCACCGTCCCATTTTTTCTCGATAAACTTCTTTTCTATGATCTCTAAAGCTCCTTCAGAATCCATATAAGACTCTTCAAGATTACCAGTAAAATAGGTCGCCTTCCCCGTTCTTGCATCTGTTAATGAATAACCGAGCATAGAGTCGACTCCCTCTTTCGGGCTTGTGAAGTCGGTAAAGTAAAACATATCACCATTCTCATCAAAGATTGGGCTTACATTAGCTTCCGTTCCTTCATCAGATGGAAGCTTCACATCCTTTTTACCGAATTTACTGTTCCAGAATCCATGCACATAGTTACCAAAGTAACTGTTTTGCAGGCTAACTGTTTCTGGAGATACTGCGCCATCAATAAAGGCTGGAATGTCCTTGATGTGATAATTTTTTGTATTTCCATTTTCAGGATCTGTTACGACAATACCTTTTACTTTAAATCCGTTACGCGCAGATATGAATTCTCCATAGGAGCGAATATAAAACGGCTTTCCATCATCATCGATCTCTAGTTGTGGATCGCCATAGAAAATGTATTCTGGATAACTTGAGCGCATATGTCGTTCAACGTTTTTATTAAAATAAGAAGATGGTGTATAAGTCATTTCTGATTTAATAAACTTCGGGTTGGCCGAAGAATCGGTAGCACTCAATGTAAAATACCCTGGGGTCACATCGCCATTCCACCACTTAAAAAGTCCAGAGAATTCAACAGGTGCAATATAGACGTATTTTCCGTCCACTTTTTGAATCTGTAGATTTCCTAATTCATAAAAGCTTGTGTTTGGCACTTGCCCGAAAGACTTTCTCATTTTATTTCTTGCAAACTTGGGCGGTACACTTGCCGGAGTTTCTTTCTCATCAAAAGACTCGATCTCTGTCTTTTCTGCCATTTTGGATGACTGATACTTTTCACTAGCGTTAAATAATCCAGCAGACAGAAAAAAGATACCAATAATCAAGCTAATAAGGAACAAAGCCAGCTTGAACAATCTTTCTTTGCCTGTCGCAAAAAACGCACCAATGGCTGTAACAATAATCGCAAGTATCCAGATTGACGAAAAATTGCGATCCAGATTCGTTATATAATAGAAAACAAATATTGCAGGAATGGTACAAATAGTAACACTAATCATAGTACCAGTAAGGTTGTTTTTCTTTTCTTTTTTTACAGGCTTTTTGCCGCTAGAGATCGGAAAGATCACTAATGCTGCGGCTAGACCCACAATGATGGAAAATAACAAGATGTTCATAAACTATCCCCTTTTTTAACATTTACTTCTTTACCCTATTAATCAATACGACTGAATATGTAAAAAGTTCCATAACAAATACAATACGAGAAATTTAACTTCCTAAAAACAATAAGTCTCCAGATTCAACTCTACTTCCATTATAATGGAATAAAAAGGATGTATTTTCCTCGTTCCTTAGATTGATAGGCTATTCTGTACTAATCGTTACTTTGTTCCCTAACCTACTTCCTTTTTTGATTAATTATTATCTACCTAAAAGCATACAAGTTCCTTTATCTATTATTTTTTTTAAAGGAGTTGTCACAAAATGAAATACCCCTCAAAAAAAGATTGGTGGCTTGGATTGATTCTCTTTGGCGCCACCGGTTATGGCGCTTATATCAGTACATACGCCTTACTTTCAGAAAAAGCAGATCTGTTAGGAATACTGATTACAATCATCATTAATCTTACCTTAATCGCGTTTATCAGTTGGCTTTGGTTTACAACCTACTACGTTTTAGAAGAAAAAGAACTGATCATTAGATGTGGTCCGATCCACAAAAGAATCCCATATCGTGAAATTTCATCTGCCCATAAAACGTTGAATCCAATTTCCAGCCCAGCTCTATCCTTAAAACGTATCAATATTACGTATCAGTTTGGAATGGCTCTTATCTCCCCTAAGAATAGGGATGAGTTTTTACAAGAACTTAGTAAACGATGTCCGAATGCAACAATCAAATTTGATTAGGAGCTGATATAGATGACTGGAGCTTTTCAAGCTGTTTTTTTAGATCGTGACGGAACGATTGGCGGTTCAGACCAGATAGAATATCCAGGGGATTTTAAACTTTTTCATTTTACTGAAGAAGTGATTCAAACTCTCAAATTTCATAATATTTCCGTCTTTTCTTTCACTAATCAGCCTGGAATCAGTCGTGGTGATGCATGCGTAGAAGATTTTATCAGTGAATTAAGTGCGTTTGGATTTGATGATGTTTATCTTTGTCCGCATCACCATACAGAGAGCTGTGATTGCAGAAAGCCTGCCATCGGCATGCTGAAGGAGGCGGCAAGTGATCATAATCTTGATCTATCAAAGTGTATCGTGATTGGTGACCGGTGGACAGATATGCTTGCTGCCAAATCTGCTGGTTGCATAGCAATATTAGTACAAACTGGCTCTGGAAAAGCTTCGTGGAATCAAAATCATACTTCTTCTAATATTCAACCTGATCATGTCGCTGCAACATTAAAAGAAGGAGTGGAATGGTTGTTTGAACAAACAATCATCGACCAAGAAAATAGAAGAAGCGCTCCTTTCTAAAAGATATTTACTCTCACATCCTTTTTTTCACGAAAATAACCAAAAGAAAAAACGCCTCGAAAAAAGACGAGGCGTTTTAACATTAAACGATAAAGGATTGTACAGAAACATAAAGGTTTACAGCAAATGCAAAAAAGCAGAGATAACTTATCCATTTTTTCTTTTTTTGCCACTCTTCAAATCCTATAACAAGTAATAATAATGCAACTCCAAGAGACGTATATGGTGTTAAATCATGATTTCCTGTAGATAACCCATATACAGCAAGCAATAAAACGACTGCAGAGAAAGCAATTTTCAATATACCGAACAAGTTACACTCTCCCTCTATTTTAGTGAATTCCCTTTTTCTTAAACCTTCCGCCTTTTACTTCAGCAATATCAGCAATCGCTAGAAAGGCACTCGTATCAAATTCATCGACAATATCTTTGAGCTTTGCCTCTTCTAGACGAGTGATCACACAGAATACAACACCTTTTTCGTCACCTGTATACGCGCCTTCACCTTTTAGATAGGTAACTCCACGTCCTAAGCGATGAAGGATGGCGTCCCCGATCTCTTTATGATTATCACTAATGATCCATGCGGACTTCGATTCTTCGAGACCTGTAATCGTTAAGTCAATCGTCTTGAATGCAATAAAGTAAGCGATTAGTGAATACATAGCTCTATCCCAAGTGAAAACAAAACCTGCTGCTCCAAGAATAAAAATATTAAAGAACATGATAATTTCACCAACAGAAAAAGGCAGTTTGTTATTTGAGAGTATAGCTAAGATTTCTGTACCATCTAAAGATCCACCACTTCGGATTACCATTCCAATTCCGACACCGATAAATATGCCTCCAAAAACAGTCGCTAATAATAAATCGTCTGTAAAAGGTGGAACGGGATGTAATAATGTTGTTGCGATTGAAAGAACGATGATTCCATATAATGTTGAGATCGCAAATGTTTTTCCAATCTGCTTATAACCAACAAAAATAAACGGTAAGTTTAATGTGAATAGAAAGAGTCCTAATTTTAATCCTGTGATGTGAGATAGCATGATCGAGATACCAGCTATGCCACCATCAATAACATTGTTTGGTACTAAGAATATTTCTAATCCAACTGCCATCAGTATGGCTCCGAACGTTATGAGGATCGCTCTTGTAGCAAGTTTTCCTTTCGTTAATTTCTTGTGTTGTTTTTTTATCTGGTCCATGGCCTGTGCATTTGTTATCGCTTCTTCTGTCATAAGTACCTCCACACTTTCCCTTATAATCTTACGTCAATCTGCGTTTTAATGGGATCTTCCCTAGAGATCCCAAGATATTTAAGTGTTTCAGAAGGACTTGAATGGTTGAAATGCCTTTGCAATAGAGATATGGCTACTCCCCTTTTATAGGCATGGTAGCCGAATGTTTTACGCAGCGAGTTCGTGCCAATTTTACCTTTGATCCCCGCATGTTCTGCAGCTTGATGAATGACTCGATAAGCTTGCTGTCGAGTAATCGGCAACTTTGTTTTTTTAGATAGAAATAAAAAATCCTCTCGCTTTAGATCTGCACATTCAACATACTGAATAATGATCTTTTTAACTGTTTCGTTTAAGAATACCTCTTTATTCCCCTCTTTATTAGGGACAGAATAAAAATCATGAACGATGAGATCTTCCGAAAGTAAATCTTTTACTTGTATGCAAAGTAATTCAGTAATTTTTAAACCCGTGTTGATTCCTAAAACAAATAAAACATAATCACGTACCGAGTTTTTCTTTAAATAACGTTTAATCGCATTGATCTCTTTAATATCTCTTAAAGCTTCAACATATTCCATCTGAATATCCACCTTATATGATGTTACTTAATACTATTATATCAAACGGTTATGTAACATTAAAAATATATGCTCAAAGTTACTCCTTTATTAATCTCTGCTTTCATAAAGAAAAAAACCTCCTTAGAATAGAAGGTTTTTAACATTTAACATGATTCTATATGTTCTTCGTTTATCTTAACCACTTTTACATTTGGATAATGTTTCTGAATTCGAAAAACTAAGTTCTCTACACCGAAGATTTCAGTATATGTGTGACTTCCAACATATAAGGAAATGCCTGCAAAATTTGCATACTGAACAGAATATAACGTTCGTTCTCCCGTAATAAATGCATCGCAGTTCTGTTTCTTCGCATACTCAAGGAGTGCTGTATTATTTCCTGCACCAGTAAGGATACCTACTTTGTTAATCCGCCGATCGTGATTTTTCCATGCTTTTACTGGTTCTTCCATTACATGTTCAAGTCGTTCTTTTAGTTCCAAAAAAGTAAGTGGCTCATGAAAAATGCCGATGCCTGGAAACTCTTGATTATCCTTAAATGAGGATAAACTCGTAATCTCATCAATATCTATCCGTTCGAATAAAGCTGTACTCGTCCCAAATTCCACAAAATCAAGTGGATAATGAGTAAAGTAATGCGATATATGATGTTTCTTTAACGCATCCACACACACTTCTTTCATTCCGTAAACAAAATCCCAAGCATCGTGATGAGTGATCAATAGATCTGCTTCGCTAATATGCGCTTTCTCCACAGTCTCTGGGGTTAAATTTGTCGCATAAGCGAGTACTTTAATCTCTTTCTCAACCTTATGCGTAAAGCCGTATTCACCCTCGTCTTCAAATTCCTTGATCCACTTTCCAAAAAGCTGTGTCATCAATATCTCGAAATCTCCAGTATTCATAACGGCATCTCCAATTCTCTGTCTCAACCATTATTACATGTTTTTCCATATGATTCTATAAGAAAAGACCAAGTATTTAAACTTGGCCATACCGATTGCACTTATTTTGTTTCGTCCTCTAATGAACTTTCAAGGTGCTTCATTAAATCGTAATAGTCATCTGGTCTTTGAAACTGTTCAACAGACCAATGCTGTTTAATCCACTGAGCAACTTCACTAGCACTGTTGAAGACTTCACCTGTCGTATCACTATCCCGTACTGTAAAGACCATATTGTCATAATCAACTGTAACATCACATGGAAACTTTCCGTCCTTTTTATATAGTGAATACTCCACCTTTCTAGCCTCCTTGTAAATTACTTTCTTACAGAAGTAATACCCACTCTCTTCATGTTTTATGACACTTCAAGGAAGAAGTTTTTAAACAAGGTATAAAACATGGCTGTAACGTTCATTCTGTTAAAGATTGCAACTATAGGTCTTTTACGATGGATTTAGCATCATTCGAAAAGGCTGTTTTCGTAAGCTTTGTTGCTTTAGGAAGTGTTGATTTCCGTTCCAGGCTGCTCGCTTTCCACGGGGCAGACGCTGAGCCACATTCGTACGTTTCACTCTTAAGTGTCTCAGCTGTCCGGCTGTCCCGTAGGAGTCTCACACCTTCCACTCCAATCAATTTTCAAAGGTGACAAGGAGTTCAAAGCAACAATCTTTTAGAAAAGAGCGTTCGAAAAACATAAGAATCCCTATCAATTTAATCAGGACAAGGAGTAAATGAGCATGCAAAGTTTGATGATAAAAATTTTAGGTATTCCACTCGCACTTATATTAGCCAACTTTATATTTAAAAGTGTAGATTTTGAATTTGTCCAACCTTATATTTGGATCACGGCCATATTAGCTCCTCTAGGTGTATTGCTAGAATATATTATGGTTCCTCGCATTTCATACAGCAAGCAGCTTACAGTCGATTTTGCTTCAAGTTTTGTACTTGTCTACTTATTGGGACTTGCTTTACCTGGTGTAAGTATCACTTTGTGGGGCTCGTTTCTTATTGCCATCCTGATAACATGTATGGAGGCGATGGTTCATAAGCATTTAATCTCTGATCACTTGGACCATTCTTATCGTTAAACAAAAAAATGATCAGCACTTAACCGTGCTGATCATTTTTTTGTCTTTCATTTATTTTTCACAAATATATACGAAAGCTGGAGGGAAATTTTTCGCTACAAATGATATTTCAACGGTACGAAAGATGTTCTGAAATGTTCTTTTCATCTGAGTAGAATATTGAAATGCTACTAATATTCCCCCGGGCCGTAGCGACCTGTATACTTCCTCGACAATCTCGTTTTGTAATTCGCGTGTGAAATTTGCAAAAGGCAACCCTGAGAAAATCGCATCGAGTGTTTCCTCATCTTTTCCAGTACTAGATAAGATATAACGAGCATCTTCACATACGGTATTTTTAAAAAATTCAAGTTTGAGTTTTTTTCTCATCTCTTCATCTTTTTCGAATATATAAAGCTCTGAGCCTGGCTTTAGATTGCGTATTATTTCCTTCGTTATTACACCTGTGCCTGCTCCTAATTCAGCAGCGATGTCTATATGATCCCAGCATAGAGGAGCCGTCATTCTCTTAGCTAAACTAAGAGAGCTTGGAAACAGACTCCCTACTTGTTTTGGTGATTGAAAAAACTTTTGTATAAATAAAGGGGTTCCGCCATCCACCCTCAACACCTACTTTAATTCCGATTATTACAATCAATTTTATCTAGTATATTCATTAAATATAGGTTGGTGAAAATACTGGACTCTTGAAATCTTTTTCCATTTATACCGTTTGTTCCTACATACTTCAGGGAATATTTATTTGGAAGAAATAAACGGAGCTCATCAATGTTTATCAGCTAACCTTACATGCTAAAAGAGAGTGGAAAAAATTATAATTGATAATTATGTAAGGTTTTGTTACATTAAAAAATGGTGTACAGCTGAGATAGACAAAAGAATAAATGAGGTGTATGTATGGATTGGATTAACAATTTCATAGGAAGTGTTAACACATATTTATGGTCTTATATCCTAATTGTCATGCTAATTGGGTTAGGACTTTATTTTACGGTCAGAACAAAATTTGTTCAGTTCCGTATGTTAGGAGAGATGATTCGCCTTTTAGGTGAAGGAGCAAGAGCTGATAAAAAAGGCGTTTCTTCATTCCAGGCTTTTTGTATCAGTACAGCTTCACGCGTAGGTACTGGTAACTTAGCTGGGGTGGCTCTCGCCATTACGGCAGGTGGACCCGGTGCAGTGTTTTGGATGTGGCTGATCGCATTAATCGGATCTGCGTCTGCATTCGTAGAAAGTACATTAGCTCAGATCTACAAAGTTAGAGATGGCGTTGCATTCCGCGGTGGACCCGCTTATTACATGGAAAAAGCATTGAATGCTCGCTGGATGGGTGTTATTTTTGCCATTTTAATTTCTATCACGTTCGGACTTGCCTTTAATTCTGTTCAATCGAATACGATAGCAAGTGCGTTTGGACAATCTTTTGATATAAAACCTGTTTATGTAAGTATTTTCTTAGCCGTTGTAACAGCAATTATCATTTTTGGTGGCATCAAACGTATTGCGAAAGTATCTGAGATCATCGTTCCAATCATGGCAGGTCTTTATATACTCGTAGCTCTGTTTTTGATGATCACAAATATTACAGAACTTCCTGCTGTTTTTAGCATGATCTTCGAAGGTGCTTTCGGTGTAGAGGAAGTAGCTGGCGGAGCACTAGGTGCAGCGATGATGAACGGTATCAAACGTGGTCTGTTCTCAAACGAAGCGGGTATGGGTAGTGCACCGAACGCAGCAGCGACAGCTGATGTCAGCCACCCTGTCAAGCAAGGCTTAATCCAATCCCTAGGTGTTTTTGTTGATACGCTATTGATCTGTTCTTCTACTGCCTTTATCATTCTATTGTCCGGGATGTATGATTCTAAGGAAGCAGATGGCATTATTTTAACGCAAGAAGCTTTAAACACTTTACTTGGATCTTGGGGTGGCCCTTTCCTAGCGATAATCGTTATGTTGTTTGCATTCAGTTCCGTAGTTGGAAACTATTATTACGGTGAGTCTAACATCGAGTTTATCAGTACGAACAAAGCTTGGTTGTTCATCTACCGAATAGCTGTTGTAGCTATGGTTGGTTACGGTGCAATAGCATCACTTGATTTTGTTTGGAGTTTAGCTGACATGTTCATGGGACTTATGGCGATCATCAACTTAATTGCTATTTCACTGCTTGGAAAAATTGCCTTTGATGCACTTGGTGACTATATGAAGCAAAAGAAAAAAGGAAAAGATCCTATTTTCCGTCCGTCTAGCATCGGACTAAAAAACACAGAGGCATGGGAAGAAGATGTTTCTTCAGATAAATAAAAATAAAAGAAGACTTCCTGAGTGAAGTCTTCTTTTATTTATGTTAGTTTTAAAATAACTGAAGCTTGAAAAAAATAAAAAACTGGCATAGAAGCCAGTTTTAGTTACCATTTATCACTCATCTTATTTTAAGTGGCTTTTTCTTCTGCAGGCGGGGATAGTAAATCCTTTAATTGTTGTTCAAGATCCTGCAAAGAAAGCTCGTATAAATGACGTCCATCTGCTGTCTTATAAATATTATGTAACAATAGATCAGCAATTAAATTTTCTCTTTTTTGATGGTCCGCTGACACGTTCAATCCCTCCTGTAAATCTCTTCAACATTTTACTTACCCTGAAATGATGGAGAAAAAACTTCCATTAATAGTTTATGTAAAAAAATGACGAAGGTGATGTAATTTTACGACCATTATCTTCCGTCAAGATTACCCGCTTTTGGTTAAAATGTCAATTGTTACAAGACAATAATTGTCGTTGTTACTGTAAAACGATTTGTTGAATACTGGAGGGCTACATAATTGTAAAAAATAAAGGAGAGTTGTTATGTTCGAAGGTGGTCTTAACGTAGATTATTTTATTTTATTACTTGCAATTTTACTGCTGCTAGGTGTGGTGACTACAAAATTTTCTTCTCGTTTTGGAGTACCCGCTCTTGTTCTATTTATTGGAATAGGGATGCTTGTTGGAAGTGACGGGCTTAATTTTATTTATTTTGATGATCCACACTTAAGTCAGCTTGTTGGAGTAATTGCTCTGATTATTATTCTATTTGAAGGTGGGCTACAGACAAAATGGGGAAGCGTAAAACCTATCTTGACCACATCACTTTCACTCGCAACTTTTGGCGTATTCCTTACAACTGCTGTTGTAGCTGTATCTGTTAAGTTGTTATTAGATGTTAATTGGCTTGAAGCTTTTCTATTCGGATCAATCGTTGGTTCAACAGATGCTGCAGCGGTTTTCTCTGTATTAGCCGGAAAAAATGTGAAAGAAAAGCTTTCTTCAACGCTTGAAGCAGAATCTGGTTCCAATGATCCAATGGCAGTATTTTTAACGATTACCTTTATTGAACTGCTCACAAAAGATTCCACTTCAATTCTTGGACTCATTCTTTCATTCTTTTGGCAGATGGGAATGGGAGCTGTATTTGGGTATCTCTTTGGTAAACTTGCGGTTTATGCCATCAACCGTATACGACTTGAATCAAGTGGGCTCTATCCCGTATTTGCTCTTTCGTTTGCAATCTTAACATATGGGGTCACGATGCTTGCCGGAGCAAGTGGACTGCTTGCGGTATATGTTGCGGCTGTCTTAATGGGAAATAGTCACCTTACATACAGAAACTCAATTGTACGATTTAATGAGGGTTTCGCATGGATGATGCAAATTTTAATGTTTGCCATATTAGGTCTTCTTGTTTTTCCAAGTGAGCTGTTTCATGTTGATATCATGCTAAAAGGCTTAATAATCTCTTTTGTACTTATTGTTATCGCACGTCCAATAGGTGTTTTTCTAAGTATGCCTACTTCTGCTTTTACAATAAATGAAAAATTATTTATCTCATGGTCCGGCCTTCGTGGCGCTGTTCCTATTGTTCTAGCGACGTTCCCACTCATTGAAGGTGTAGAGAACAGCCAATTACTCTTTAATCTTGTATTCTTCGTTGTTCTTACTTCGGCTCTCATCCAAGGATCTACTATTCCTTGGGTAGCTCAGAAATTAAAATTAACTGAAAAAGAAAAACCTACTTCTCCACATGTATTGGAACTTGTTTCAATGGGTAAAGCAAACGCAGAGATCGTAGAGTTCTTTGTACCAGAACATGCAAAAATCATTGGACAGACACTTGAAGAAATTTCATTACCAAAAGAATCGGCCGTTAGTGCTATGATCCGTGGTGACGAATTGATCACACCAACAGGAAGAACCGAGATTCACGCTCACGATATACTTTATATTATGGCTCATAAAAGCAAACTGAAGAGTGTGACCGAATATTTATCAAAACAGAATATCGAAAAGAATTAAAAAAAGCCGGGGAACGTTCGCCCGGCTTTTCTTATGCTCCTTTTTCTACATTTACTTGATGAGGATACGGAATCTCGATGCCGTTTGCGTCTAAAGCTTCTTTTAAAGCTTTGCGCAACTCTCTCTCGACCGCCCACTGTTCTCCGTTTATCGTCTTAGAAATAATACGTATGACAACGTCGGAGGATCCTAACATTTGAACACCTAACACGTTCGGTCCTTCGATAATGCTAGGGTTCTTTTCTTTTACTTTGTCGCAAGCATCTTGTAATACAACAAGAGCCTTATCTATATTTTCTTCGTATGCGATCCCAATATCAACGAGTGCTCGCATATTACCGCGTGTATGGTTTGCGATCGTACTGATCTCACGGTTCGGCATATAGTTTAATGTACCATCAAATGCACGTATGTGAGTCGTTCGTAAACCCACTTCTTCTACAATTCCATCAACACCGCCAATCGTTACGTAATCTCCGACCTCCATCTGTTTTTCAAGGAGGATGAAGAATCCGGTAACAACATCACTTACAAGTCCCTGTGCTCCAAAACCTATGGCTAATCCGACTACTCCAGCCCCCGCAATAAGAGTACCAATTTCAAGTCCGAACTGCTTGAATAAGATACCAGCAAAAACAAAGATTAATACGTATGAAAATAGGTTGACCACAAGCTTTTGCAACGTAATGATTCTTCCTGAAGACATCTTTCTATGTGTTGCTGCTTTATCAAACATTCGGTTGATCACACGTCTACCGATTGAACGGATAACCAAGAACATGACGATGATCAATAAGAATTTCGCCGCCCATAAACCAGCTGCTAGCATAATCTCAGCCCAGTTTATTTTCCCCATCCAATTTTGCCATTTTTCCAAAAAAACCACTCCCACTATATACAATAGAATACTCCTTATTGTACAAAGCTTCGAGTGGCTTTTCAATCTTTAACAAAAACTATCGCGCTATAACTGGAGTTCGATCAATCAGAAAGCCCATATCTTCTAACATCTTATGGTCTGTTGTTGACTCTTGCCCTCTCGTCGTCAGATAGTCACCTACGAATATGGAGTTCGCGGCGTATAAACCGAGTGGCTGCAGACTTCTCAAGTTCACCTCACGTCCCCCTGAAATGCGAATCTCCTTTGTAGGGTTAATATAACGAAATAATGCAAGTACCTTTAAACAGTAGCGTGGATCTAACTCGTCTGTCCCTTCTAGCGGCGTTCCATCGATCGCATGCAAGAAATTCACTGGAATAGAATCTGCGTCTAGTACGTTAAGATTTCTTGCCATATCAATAACATCTTGTTTCGTCTCTCGCATACCAACGATAACTCCTGAGCAGGGAGAGATTCCGCTTTCCTTAACGATGTTTACCGTATTCACTCGATCATCATATGTATGAGACGTTGTTATATTTTTATGATTCCGAGCTGAAGTGTTTAAGTTATGATTGTATCGATCGACACCCGCTTCTTTTAGACGCTCTGCTTGTTCTGGTTTTAAGATTCCTAGACAAGCACATACTTTTAAGCCATATGTATCTTTGATTTCTTTGACAGCTTCAACCACTTTATCTACATCTCGATTAGAGGGTCCGCGACCACTCGCAACGATGCAATATGTTCCAACGTTCAAGTTATAGGCTGATTCAGCACCTCTAACCATCTCATCTTTATCCATCATTCGATAAGTTTCAATAGGTGCAGTTGAAACAATAGATTGCGAGCAATATCCACAGTTCTCTGGGCATGCGCCTGACTTTGTATTAATAATCATATTGAGTTTCACTAGATTACCATAATAATGCTTTCTGATTTGATAAGCCCCATGCAGAAGCAATAGCAAATCTTCATCTGGACAATTCAAAATATCAAGTGCCTCTTCGTTCGTAATCTCTTCACCACTCAAAACTTTTTTTGCAAGAGCATTCCATATCATCTAAATTGCACTCCTTTATGATGCATGTTTTGTTCGTTGAGAAATCGTCTTTTTACGTGCAAAGTTAATTCTCGGAGCTAACATACCTGCACAAATGGCTAGAATGATATCTTTAGGTAGTGGAACCATCATCCACGCCCATGCCATAGAATATGTGAAACCTTCTGGTGCATCTGCCCACATTTTATACGCCAAGAACATTAAGTTTGTCCCTACAATGTAGTTAATCGCTGTTCCTACAAGTGTTGCTACAATATAAGAAGTTTTTCCGCCATACTTTTCAATGATCAGACCCGTAAGATATGCCACTAAAATGTACGATAGTAAAAATCCAAAAGTCGGGCTGATCACTGTTGCAAAGCCACCTTTAAATTGAGCGAAGACAGGTGCTCCGACTAATCCGACTAATACGTATACACACATCGCGATGGCACCTAATCTACTTCCTAACAAGGCTCCTGCCAGAATACAAAAAAAGGTCTGCAGCGTGATCGGCACTCCCCCAACCACCATGAAAGGAAACATGGTCGTGATGTTTGCACCTATCGCCATAAGAGCGACAAACATGCCGACTAACGTAATATCGATCGTTTTCAAGCCATTTCTTTGTGCTGTCATCTTTAATAAACCTCCAATATAAGTTCTATATACGATTTAGAATAGCGAAGGTTCACAATTACGTCAACTTAAAATAAAATTATGTTAACATTTATGTTATAAGTAAACCATTCAATAGACTGGAATGGTTTACTCCATTAATACACTAAATGAGCTTGTCGACTATAGTCGAAGATCGTTTAAATTATTTTATGTGTGAAATTGTGTGCAGTTACCGTGAATAAAATGTTGATTACCGTGAATAAAAAAGCGATTACCGTGAAATTAGTGGTTTTTTAGCAAAAAAACTGGCTATCCGTGTGCTTAGTTCCCACACCTCAAGCCAGTTTCACTTCGATTATTTTATTTGTCTCCCGTAAACTTGATTCCTTTTACAAAATATCGGTTAAAGAAAGCGTACAGGACAATAATCGGTAAAGTAAAGACCATCGATGCGGCCATTATATAGTTCCAAAATGAGATGAACTGACCTTTGAATGAGTTCAGTCCTAGTGGTAGAGTGAACATGTCTTGATCGGACAAAATGATGAGTGGTCTCATAAAATCGTTCCAGAACGCCATGAATACGAAAATCGTCTGAGCTGCAAGTGCCGGTTTAGCAAGAGGCAAAACGATACGGAAAAATGTCCCGAAGCGTCCAAGCCCGTCGATCGCAGCTGCTTCTTCCACCTCTTTTGGAAAATTGATAAAGAACTGCCTCATCATAAAGATAAACGTCGCGTTCACCGCACCTGGAATGATCATTCCTTGATACGAGTTCAGCCATCCAAGTTCTTTAAGTATTAAGAAGTTTGGAATGAGCGTTACTTGGAAAGGAATCATCAGTACGGCCAAGATCATTAAGAAAATGCTCTTTTTCCCTGAAAAGCTTAATCTTGCGAGTGCATATCCAGCCATAGAATTGAACAATAAGTTTAATAGGGTTCCGATTGTTGCAATGAACAAACTATTAAACAACCATCTTCCGAATAGTGGCTCCCTCGTAAAGATCTGTTTATAGTTATCAAGTGTAAAGTCTTTTGGAATAAAATTAATCGATCCACTTACGATCTCACCAAGTGTTTTAAAGGAAGAAGACAGTGCCCACAAAAACGGAATAACGGTGATAATTGCGTAAACGACAAGGATTACATACAAAGCTTTTCTTCCAGCCGTACGTTTTTTCATGGTATCTCCTCCTTAGTATAGTGATTCTTCTTTTGAAAATTTGCGCTGTAAAAGGGTTGCAACTAAGATGATGATGGCAAGCATGAAAGCGATAGCTGTAGCATAACCCATCGTTCCTAGTGTCTTAAATGCATATTGATAGATTAAGAGAACGACAGTTAGAGTGGAGTTGTTCGGTCCGCCTGATCCTCCAGAGAAAATATAAGATTGATCGAAAAGCTGGAATGTCCCGATCAGACCCATGACCACAACAAAGGATGTTACCGGTCTTAAGTTTGGAACCGTAATATGCCAAAACTTTTGAATCGGACCTGCTCCGTCGAGTTCAGCAGCTTCATAATGACTATCTGGAATGTCTTGAAGAGCAGCTAAATAAATAACCATGAAAAACGGTGCTGTTGCCCAGATATTCATAATCATGATAGCGATAAGAGCTACGTCTGGATCACCAATCCAGTTATACGTTGGTAGATTTAAGAACTTTAGGACATAGTTAATTAATCCGTTCTGATTATACATCCACATAAAAATAAGTGTTAACACAGCAGATGAAGTTAACGTTGGTAAGAAGTATACGATGCGAAAGAACTTCTGACCTTTGAGCCCTGCATTCAATGAAGCTGCTAATACTAGAGCCAAAAATGTCTGAGTTGGTACTACGATTGCAACATAGATAGCCGTGTTCTTCAGTGCAATAATAGCTCGATCATCAAATGTAACTTTCATAAAGTTATCAAGCCCTCTAAACTCGTAGGTGGCTCCGCCGATCAGTTCTACTTTATGAAAGGAAAGAAACACAGCGTAAAGTATGGGTGCGATCACAAATACACCTAACACTAGGAGCGCAGGCAGTAGAAATAGATACCCTTGTCCCGCTTCTCTTCTATCTTTTTTTGATAACATCTTCACATGATTCACCTCGATTCAAAAGTCTTTATTCAGTTACTTTTATCTCCCTGTTCGCCTGTTTCTCTGCATCTTTTAATGCTTCCTTTAAAGGTCGATCACCCAAGTACGCACTTAGAAATTGATTGTTAAAATTGTTCATCACAATTGGCAATGTTGGCCCATCCTGCCATACAGTTGCATATTCCGCTCCGCTAACAAGCGGACCGCGTAGTTTGTCTTGATCGAATCCTAGTTCAGCGGCTACAGACTTTCTTGTTGGAAGTGCAAAACCTTTGCTCGTCCACTTCTTCATACCTTCTTTACCCGTGAGATAATCAATCAGTTCCCAAGATTCTTTCTTATGCTCTGATTCTGCATTCATAGCGTATCCGACCGTGAAGGACATCGTTCCTTTTTTACCGTTTATAGTCGGCAATTCAGCTGTTCCATAATCGAGCTCTGGAAACGTGTCTTCTAAAAACGGGATGTTCCAATTTCCTTCCATTACCATTGCTGCATTGCCGCGACCAAACATCTCACCAGCTGATTGCCCTGCACCCACTTCTGAAGGTGTTGCTGCAGTCTTATCTTTCACGTGCATATCAACAACTGGCTGAATGGCATCCACGACTTTATCGTCAGCAAAAGTGGCTCGACCGTCTGTGATGACCTGTCCACCACGAGATTCTGCCATATAATACATCCGTTCAATCTGTGGAAGCATACCAAGTCCGTATACTTGCTTTTCTTGATCGGTCAACTTTTTAGCCGCTAACTCCATTTCTTCCCACGTTTGTGGAGGATCTGTAATACCGGCTTCTTTAAACATCTTTTTGTTATAAAAAAGAGCAAGTGTTGAGTAATCCTTTGGTAAACCATAAAGCTCCTCACCTTTTTTAAAGGCGTCAAGCATCGGCTTTTCAAAATCTGCTATTTCAAAGTCTTGAGTCACATATTTGTTGAGCGGTTCAACAGCGCCTGTCTCGATTAAAGCAGGGGCTTCAAAAGCATCAAGATAGAATACATCTGCTGCAGTACCTCCGATCAATCGGGTCTTTAGTACGTCCATGTACTGATCACTGATTGTATTCAATTTCACATCGATGTGAGGATGTTCTTTTTCAAAATCTGAAAGGACTTCATCTAAAAGTTTCTTCTCAGTCGGATTCCCTCCCCATCCACTCAGTACGATCTCTGTTTTTTCTGATTGACTCTCTTCATTTCCACAGCCAGATAATATCGTTGCTAGAAGCAATGAAGATATACTTAACGTAGACAGCCACTTTGTACGCCTCATTTTCTCAAGCTCCCTTCTTTAACTAAACTAAGGTGATGAATCACTCTATTTTTGAATCATTTGATATCCTGTCGTATTCTCTTTAATCTCCACTATCGTTTTTTCTTTCTCACGTCGAACATGAACAGAAAGATGTCCTTCGCCAATCTTAATTCCATCTACTCTAAGCTCATTCATGTTCTCCAACAGGTGTGGAGAGAGGTGAACAACTTTATTTAAACTATCTGGAAATAAACCAAGAATGGTTTGGATGAAAACTAATGGTGTTCCTGCAGCCCAAGCTTGAGGCGAACACGCGACCGGATATTTTACTGCTCTTCCTGTTTTAGAACCATATCCACAGAAAAGCTCAGGAAGTCTGTCGTATTCAAAGTGACTAGCAGCTTTAATCAATCCTGATATCACAGTGTTTGCATCCCTTTGGTGGTTAACCTTACTCATTCCAAGCAGGATCATGCTGTTGTCATGTGGCCATATGCTACCATCGTGGTAACTCATCGGGTTGTACCCGGCTTCTTCTTCTGCCATCGTTCGAATACCGTAACCAGAGAAAAAACGAGGTGAAACAAGTTTTTCTATCACCTTACTTGCTTTATGATCGTCCAGCATCTCTGCAAAAAGGACATGACCAGGATTGGTCGTTAATGTACCTACCTGTTTTTTATCCTTGTCTAACGCAATCGCATGGAACCCTTGCTCTTCCATCCAGAATTTCTCATCATACAATCTCTTTAGCTTTTCAGCTTCATTACGAAGTCTGTTTGCTTCCTCCACTTTTCCTTGTACTTCGAAAATGGCGGCGATACCGTTTTTAGCTTGATATACATAACCTTGAACCTCTGATAACGCGATCGGTGTTTCAGCGTAATCTCCGTTTCGATGCACGATAGAATCTCCGGAATCCTTCCACCCTTGGTTCGCGATTCCCTTACTCGATTCTTGATGATATTCTACGAATCCATCACCATCACGATCACCATATTCATCGATCCAATTCAGTGCTGCCTCTACATTCGGCTGCAGTTGATCTGCCAAAGTTAAATCACCTGTCCATTTTGTATACTCAGATAAAAGAACCAAAAACAGAGGTGTTGCATCAATCGTCCCGTAATAAGGTGTAAAAGGAACTTGGTTTGTAGAAGCTAGTTCTCCGTAACGAATTTCATGCATAATCTTTCCAGGCTGCTCATCCCGCCATGGATCCACCTTAGTACCTTGTTGAGATGCCATGGTTAATAAAGTGCCTTTTGCGATTTCAGGATTAAAGGCAAGCATCTGAAGCGCAGCGATCAAACTATCTCTTCCGAAAGGAACACCAAACCAAGGTAACCCCGCTACCGGAAATGCTCCATGCCCAATATCTGTTAGCAATACGCGAAGATCCATAATTCCTCTGTCAACAAGTCTTTGAAGAGGCTTATGATCTGTTTGAACTCTTGTCGTGTCTCTTTCCCAATCTTTGTATGAAGTCTTTAGTAGTTGAAGCGCTTTCTCCGGATTCATAACTGTTCCTGATTTCCCGTTTATTTCTGGAGTTACAGAAAACGTAACCGTCTCGGTGTCACCGTGATTCAAATGAAAATCAAATGCGATAGATCCGTCCCTATCAACTGACTTTGCATCTCGATCCCATTGAACTCTCGTCGCACGTTCAATATCGTCTGCGCCGCTGTAAAAATAATTGATAGAGTTCTCTGTAACTTCTTCGCCCGTCCTTCTTCCAATTTCACCATATTGAAACCCGCGAATAATAAACATGTCTGTAAAATCAGCATCAACATGAACACTAATTTCAAAATCTACCGGCTTTGGATAATAGCTTTTCAGATTAAGTGTTTCGTATAAAACTCCATCATAAATTAAGCGCTTTCTTTCGATCTCAACAGATTCCCTCCATAGGATGAGTTTTCCGTCCTCTTCCATGTGAGGGTTGGTTAGCAGGATTTCAGCTTCATAATTCTCATCCGCAGATGAAGAAAGAAGAATGGGATCTTGACCGTTTATTTTGATATCGAACTTGCTAAGAAACCGGGTGTCTTTCGTATACAAACCTAGTCCGTAATCATTCTCTTTCGGGATATTCCCTTTGTCATCTGTTAAAAAAAATAGATCGTTTTCTTTGATTACACGGTAGTCCATTTGCTAAATCCTCCTGTTTTTTTAAGAATGGTTGTTTCCAAAACGTTTTCGGTCTTAGTCTAAGTAAAAACCACTATCTGTGGTTTTCGGTTGTTGATTCTCTTTTTATGAATGCAGTCTGGAGAACTTTATTCTTTTCAACTTCCTTTCCTTCTAGCAATTTCGTTAGAAGTGTAGTAGCTTCAAACCCTAATTTATAGCGATCTTGTGCAATCGTAGATAGAGAAGGCGTTGAATAAGCGGATAGGATAATGTTGTCATAGCCAACAACAGATAGATCTTTTGGTAGTATCTTACCCATCTTTTTAGCGGCTCTCATAGCCCCCATCGCCATTAGATCACTGGCACAAAACAGCGCTGTAATCTCAGGGTGTTTACTTAATAGTTTGGTTGTTTCAAGTTCTGCCGATTCCTCTAAAAAAGCACCGTTTACAACATACTCTTCGTTGAAAGGAATTTCTTTATTCTGTAATGCTTCCTGATAGCCTGCTAACCGTTCCCGGCTAACAAAAGCTTGACTGTGCCCATTAATCATCGCAATGTTTTTATGTCCGAGATCAGTGAGATGCTCTACCGCTGTTTGTGCCCCGCCTTTGTTGTCGGTTGTAACATATCCAACTGATTCACTTTCAATCGGTATATCGATTAGAATACAAGGAATATCGCTTTTTAATACCTCATCCAAATAAGGATCGTCTGTTTTAATTCCTTGCAGAATCACCCCTTCTACTTTTCTTTCATTGCATAGCTGGTTATACGTTTTTTCCTGTTGTTTTTTTGAATCTGTACTGATTAATACTAGTTCATATCCAAGCTCTCCAGCACAGTCATTAACACCGCAGAGTACTTCAAAGGTAAAATTATCTTTACTTCCTTCAATTCGAAGTCCAGATACGAGTAATCCAATGGTTTTCGTCTTTTTCATCACAAGACTTCGAGCTAGCAAACTCGGACTATAATTAAGTTCTTGAGCGATCACCTTAATTTTTTCCCTTGTCTTTTCGTTTACATCAGAGTAGCCGTTCAACGCTCTCGAAACCGTTGTAACAGATACACCTGCTTTTTTCGCAACATCTCTAATTGTAGCCATCCGCATCCTCCAAAACGTTTTGGAATTGATTAGTTGTTATCTTAACGTTTTTTGTGACCGCTTTCAAGTATAAGTTAGTAACCATTTAAAAACCCTGAGAGAAGTCTCTTAAGACTAATCACAGGGTTTCTTAGCATCTACTTGTTTTCTTCTACTTTTTCATGAGGAATTTCTTCTGTTGGAGTTCCAGTTTCAGCAGAATTTTCAATAATACGTTCCTCTTTCCAAGATTCTTTTTCATTATGGATCTGGTGCAACTTTTTCACTTGTCGCTGCAGTTGAATTACTTTAATCAGACCAAATAGTCCGACTGATAGGCCACCGATTACGGCTGATCCTAAAATGACGAGTACTAATGGCCAGTTGGCAGTTCCAAAGAGGTAGTTGATCTCTACATCACCAACGTTTATGACCGCGAATGTTGCTATGATCAGTGCGAAGATAAAACCAAATAATAGATACAATTGCATTTTCATTATTATCACCTCATTGTTATCTATTCCCTCAATGACAGGGAAATTCACCTAAATTTTTATAAAATTTTTTTTGAAGTTAATCAGCTATGATTTCGGGTAACCTTGTATTATGAGGAGGTGCTTCATTGACGATTAAAGCCTATGTTTATGACGCATATGGAACGCTTTTCGATGTACATTCAGTTACTGAAAAAGCCGAATTTCTTTTTAGTGGTCATGGTGCTGCCATTAGTGAAGAGTGGCGAAAAAAACAATTAGAGTATTTCATGCTTCACCAACTAACTGGAACATACATTCCATTTTCCGAAATCACACGCAATGCTCTTTTATATACTTTAAAAAAATTCTCTCTACAATGCAAAGAAGATGCACTTGATTCCTTAATGGAGGCTTATCTAGAGCTCCAAGTGTATGAAGAAGTTCCCGAAACTCTTCATAAAATTCAACAGAATAATGTAAAGCAGGTTATTTTTTCTAATGGAACTTATAAAATGTTAAAGCCATTAATTGAAAAAAGAGAGCTCACTGATGTTATAGATCTACTTTCAATTGAGGATGTTAAACAATATAAACCTGCACCTGCTGCCTATCAGTATGCTCAAGAGACGTTAGCGGTAAACCGAGATGAAATCTTATTCATGAGTTCTAACTATTGGGACATAACGGGTGCAACAACATATGGTTTTAAGACTGCTTGGATCAATCGAGGAAATCAGCCAATGGATGTTTTAGGTGTAACTCCTCATTATATATTTGCCTCCCTCAATGATTTGTTGAAAGAAAAAGAGCTGCACTCATAACGATGCAGCTCTTACCTATCCTTCGTATGACTTCTAGAATTAACTACATAATCCGGTATTAACAAAGTACCTATGAAGAATAAACTACCCCCACCTATGCGAATAAGCCTCTCATGTTCAGTATCTATCATAAAAGAACTTAGCATAATTAGTGCACCTATAATAACGAACGTAATTCCCCAATATCGATATTTCAATATAAGCACTCCTTGTTTTAAAAAGTTAATTCAGCCACTTCATGATAAAAGACTTATTTTCTTCCAATTCTTTTTCTTGTTTTTCAGAAGTAGGAATCTGCTCTCTTTGCACGTTACGAATCTTCTTTTCAGCTTTAGATTCTGAATAGTTCGTATGAGATACAAACCAACCGGAATCCTCTTTCTTTATACGAACCCATACATCTTTTTGACAATCTGCACAGGATTCCATTTTGTAGTAGTGAAGCTTGTAAATATATTCCTTACTGTTTATACGATATTCAAACTGATCTAACTCTTTAAATGAGTAGGTAGGTTGTTCTTCTTTATTAGTTTCTGAAATAATATCCACGTACTTCATTTTTTCTGAATCGGAGAGCAAAGTGTATTGCATTGATTCATTATTTATTAACTTGGCCTCTCCCCACTGTCTAGCAATTCCTTGTGTCTCAACACTTTGATAATCTATATCTACAACAAGAACAAACAAAAGACAAACGATCAAGAAAGTAAATATTAAATGAAATGCATAGATTGATTCCTTATCTTCTTTTAATTCCAATTTAAATTTAATTTTGTCTTCATTCATTTCGTACTCCTGGTTGACTTTTATTAATCTCCACACTCACAACTGTTTGCCATGTTTCAGGTTTATGACATTTCATTGCAGGAGTTAAATAGATTTCTTTATAACTTGATTTCAGTGAAAGACTCTCTTGATCAGCAAAGTTCATGATTTCACTTAAAGTCTCAATTGAGTTTCGATAGTGACCTCTATGTAACTTTTGAACACAAGTGAGCGACTCATTAGAAATGAGTTGTAGTGTAGAAAGCTTGTTTCCCAATCTCTTTTCAACGTGAAAACATGCTTCTTCAAATAATTCTTCGGTTATACAATCAGGTACTTGCATCATTTGAGTTGTAAGAGATCTGCTGTCATTCTTCTCGTGCCATAAAATCTCGTGAGGCATAAGAGTAAATTTATATCTCAACTTATTTTTTGTTAAATGTTTAAGCTGATTTACGACTTTCCAGACGATCCATTGCTCATCAACTGGTTCAGGTCTACCTGCCCAATCCATTTGATAATTCGTGTTCATCTCTTGCGTAACATACTTCATAGCTGGTATCTCACGAACAGCAACTGGTCCCATCTTCATTTTATAGATCTCAGAATGAATGTTTCGATGGTCATGAGTCATTAAGTTCGTTTTCATCATAGCACCTCCTTCAATAAGGATTGGAAAATAATGATAATAAAAGAATAGCATAAAATAAACCGAATTTCTTTACAAAGGAGAGATTCAATTGTACAAAAAGTGGCTAATAGGATTAGGAATGTTTTTGCTTTCCTTTGGAATCATCTTCATGCTTTTCAATACTTACTTCTTAGCTGTGACACCAGAAAAACACATGGAATGGATAGAAAGATACGGCTGGAAAGCAGACGTTTTTCTTCCACGTAAGAAAGTATTTGTGATTCCTATTCAGCCTGAGTTCCGGCATACATACCAACTTGCCGATGTTAATTTTCATGGTTTAGAAAAGGGCACTATTGAACAAAATATATATCGGCTAAAAGGGAATTGCGGGAATCATCATCTTGAAGCTGTCCTATTAACGTATGAAGAGAATATAATTGATAGCTTCATTCAACTGTCTGAAAGTGACCCTGGTATCGTTAAGATGATGGACCAACCTGTGTTCATGGAACAAATTTGTCAGAAGCAGTGATTCGTGCATCCTCTTTTTCTCTTCAGAAAGCTTTAAATACGCAAAAAAACACTTATTCCCCTAAAGTCACAAGTGTTTTCTCTTTTTCTCTATTTACTTCTTACTTCAACTTCACTCAGCCCTCTTGTTAACTGATCAGAATCAAGATCTTCACCAATAAAAACAAGTCTTAGCGGCATCTTCATCAACTCTTTTTCATATGTAGGCAATCCATATGAGTACTGAAAGAGATAAATTTGATCTATAAATTGAATATACCCTTTAATTCTATAGATTGATGAAGGTACATTTCTGAGCCAGTGTTCAAACAACTCTTTATTCACAGGTGCTTCAAACCTATACATAAATGTTTTCACTTTTAGTTTTTCTGCTGACACAGATTGATGTTCTGATCGTTGCTTTACCGAAAGTGAAAAAAGTTGGGATAGTTCTACTTTTGCAAAATCTGTTAATACAAAAGGAGTTCCTTCATTCAACCTTGTTGAATCACTCGTAAGTTGCCTCTTCTGTTTCTCCGTCAAAGCGCTTGTTTTGTTCCACACGATGTAATCGGCGTGTTTGATCTGCTCCATCATGAGCATTTTCGCCTGAACATTCATTCCCTCACGATCCAACCATCGAGGCGCGTCCATGACTGAAATAATTCCTGATATCTGTAAATCGTCGATTAGATACGGTGACAAACAGGCATCAAGAACATCTATAGGATGAGCTACACCTGTTGCTTCAATGATCAAAGTATCCAGTTCATTTTCCTTACAAAGTCCCCAAAGCTGTTTTTCAAGCTGATCTGATAAAGAGCAGCATATACAGCCGTTGAGAAGTTCTTTTAGTGGCACATCTTCTGGAACACTATCAGAATCTATTGAAACTTTCCCGATCTCATTCATCAACACAGCCGTTTTATGATTATGTTCTTTTTCATACGCTAGCAGCTGTTTGAGTAACGTTGTTTTTCCACTTCCTAAAAAGCCAGCTAGAATAATAACATTTGCTTTCTTTTTCATCGTACACCTCAAACTTAATTCTTTTATATGGCATCAATTTCTTCATTTTAACACAAAACAAAAAACAGCCTATTTACAGGCTGTTAACATTAAGTTTAGCTAATAATTTTTTTATGATATCAAGGCTTACTTCTTCCCAAAGAGCATGGTCAGTCGTAAACAAACTAGAGATACGATCAGCAAATAGTTTGAATGCTTTTTCATATCGTGGATCTTCTTTAGAAGGTATCTTCTTTTTGCGTTCTTCTACGATCTGCTGCAATTTTGGTGCACGCGGCCCCCACTTTACAACCTCTTTGCCCTTTTCATCAATAAAGATGATGATGGGAATTGATTTTGCTTTTGCAGTTAGGTATCGATCCATTAATTCCGGATGCTGGTCGCGTAAGATAAAGCGGATATCTATAAGTGCTTCATCTGCCATGCGCATAAAAACAGGAAGATTCAACATCGCATCGCCACACCAATCTTCGGTAATAACGATCGCTCTCAACCGGTTTTTTTGGATGCCTTGCAACGCATCTTTCATAGGTTCAGGCAGTACGAATGAATTATATATCGTAAGCAAGTTTTCCTTGTGTGTTTTCATTGAATGGATATATGCATAGCGTGTCATGCCTTTATCGAACCATGTATTGAGGTCAGTCATCATCCTGTGTTCCTCCCTGTTTATCTTGTATTCTTATTTTAACCAAACAAGGGGGAGTTGTGGCAACGAAAACGCCTTAAATTTATTTTTTTGGTTCTTTTAACCTGCTCTCAGCTTTTTCTGGAGTTGGGAAACAGCGAATAAAAGCAGGTATCTCTCATTCGGCGTTAACCGGAGCCAGTCCTTCGCTTTGTACTTCATACTGATTTCCACCTTTCACTAACATTTATCATACGTAACTATCTAATACCTCTTTTCACATAAAAGAAAACTTTTTTTAACACATAAGTTTTCGTCATTTATTGAGGAATTTCGCATTATTGCTCTTATTTTCTTTTTTCTCCTATAATTTTTTCCGAAAGAAGACGGGTTTCTTTTCATAAAAATAAGGGAATGGATACGAAAACAGGGGAGGGGTTATATGGTATGAAAATGCTTAGCGAAGATGTCAAAACTTTATTCTTTACAGACGATGGGAAGATTCCGAATCATCCTTCCTGGCCAGTTTTGCTATACGTAGGTAAATTAAAAGAGCCACAGGATGCATTAGACGTTTTTGAACAAAACGGCTGGACAAATGGTTGGAAGAACGGTGTTTTTGATTATCATCATTATCATAGCAATACACATGAAGTTCTCGGAGTTATGAGCGGCGAGGCTGTCCTTCTTCTTGGAGGAGAGGATGGCGTGTCAGTTACTGTTTCAAAAGGGGATGTCATCGTACTCCCTGCTGGTACTGGACATAAGTGTATCGGTAGCAGCACGGATTTCAAAGTAGCTGGAGCTTACCCAAACGGTATGGAGCACAACTTAAAAAAGGGTGAACCTGCTGATCGACCTGCTGTATTAGATGATATTATGCTCGTACCTTTACCTGATAAAGATCCTCTTTTTGGAAGTGATGGTCCTCTGATGGAATTGTGGAAAAGTTAATGAATACATGCAAAGAGTGCCCTCCAAAGTGAAGAGCACTCTTTTTTATAAATTTGAATTCTCTCTCCACCATTTGGAGCTAGATCGTAACTCTGAGCCAATAGTTACTGTCTCACCAATCTGAGGTGTACATATTTTAACATTCATTTTTGTTGCAGCATTTACAGCTCTTTCAACAGGGTCTGTCCAATCGTGCAAAGATAGTGTAAAAGCTCCCCAATGGATTGGAATCATGACTGTGCCTCTTACGTCAATGTGTGCTTGTACTGTTTCTTCAGGCATCATATGTATCGCAGCCCACTTCTCATGATATTGTCCACATTCCATTAAAGAGAGATCAAATGGTCCATATTGATCTCCTATCTCTTTAAAGTGTGGCCCATATCCACTGTCTCCACTAAAATAAATGTTAGATTGCTTTCCTTGAATAATCCAAGAACACCATAGAGTTGAGTTACGGTCAGTTATGCTTCTTCCTGAAAAATGGCGTGCTGGCGCACAGATTAATGAAATTTCACCGACTTTTATTTCATCCCACCAATTACATTCCTTTATACGTTCTGGTTCCACTCCCCACCTCTTTAAATGTCCAGCAACACCAAGCGGGACAACAAACTGTTTCACTTTATGTTTGAGTTGTTTGATGGTTCCATAATCCAGATGGTCATAATGATCATGTGACAAAACCACTAGATCCACTTGGGGAAGTTCTTCAATTTTAAAAGGCAGTTCTTTGCTATAACGTTTGTTTCCAAACCAGGGAACCGGGGATGGCGCGGAGCCGAACATAGGATCGATAAGTATGCGTTTTTTTTCCATCTCTATCAATAATGCAGAATGTCCAAACCAAGTTACCCTTGTTTCATGATTTGCTTTTTCAGGTAACTGAAACGAGTGTATAGGAATTGCTTTCTTAGGCTGACGATTCGGGCTTCCACTTAAAAATTCTTTTAATACAGGGAGCATAGAGCGTAGGTCGGAAGTCATCACTGTTTCTATCTGATTGGTAAAAATACCTTTTTGATAGTGTTCAACTGGTTCATAGGTGCTCCTATCATGTTTTGAAGGTTTCTTTCCAAAAACAGGATGAAACATCATAAATAAAAATACAGCAGCTACAATTACAAGTAGAATGCCTAATAAAAGCATAGTTACGTTCCTCTCTATTTTACAGTAGTGCTCATATATTACTCCTTTTCAAATCATAGAAGCAACTTTCCAGTACTTTTTCTCCCTATGAAAAGCGAACAACCTGGAGCAGAAATCAACTACTTTCAAAGAGCATCAATAAATACGAACACATTCTTCTGAGTACTTAAAAAAACGACAAAAAAGCTAATCCATGTGAAAATACCTCATCTCACTGAATCAGCTTTTATTCCATCTATTCATTTAAGCACTTTCCTTTTCCTTTTTCTTTACTGCTTTCTTTCGCTTTCTTTTCTTTTTCTTTTGAAGCTCTTCTTCTTTTGCCCGATTCTTTGCTCGTCTGCTTATCTCTTCATAGATTCTAATGCAAAGTGTCGCAAAGCTGATCAGCAACGCAATAATTTTGTACGCCATCCCCATACACGCCCTTTCTTCCTAAGAAACGGGGCAAACTTTATGATTCTGACTCTTTCGCTGCAGCCGTTTCAATAGGAGTTCTCATCGCTCTTAAATTCTCCTGATCGCAAACTGCTTTTTCTTGTGCATTTAAAACTAGCAATCCATTTCCTTCTGCTTTCTTTGTTAATCCGATACTTAACGTATTTTTTACCAATTGAGCGTAAACCTCCGCTTCTGAAAGTTCACGGCCAAACAATTTTTCTTCTCGTTCAATCAGTAATGCAGCTGCTCCCGATACATGAGGCGTCGCCATCGAAGTTCCGGACAACTTGGCGTATTTATTTCCTGGATAAGTAGAAACCACATCTACGCCTGGAGCAACAAGGTCAATCTCATCATTCGTGTTCGAGAATGGAGCAAGTTTCATTTTCGCATCTACTGCACCAACTTGTACTACTTCTTTGTACGCCCCAGGATAAGCGTGCTCATTCGTATTCTCTTTGTTATCCCCTTCGTTACCTGCAGCACATACCACAAGCACATCTTCCAATACTGCTTGCTGAATCGCTTCGTGTAACTCAGGTACATCCGTCGGTCCACCAAGAGACATCGAGATCACACGTACTCTTTCTCCGTTTTCTCCTCTCCATCTGACTGAGTAATCAATAGCATCGATGATTCCTTGATATGATCCACCGCCATCTTTACCAAGAACTCTACAGATCAAGAGTTTCACATCTGGAGCCACACCAGCTACACCGGCATTGTTTAAAGTAGCTGCAATCGTACCTGCAACATGTGTTCCGTGATAGTGGGCATCTTGATAATCTTCTTCATTCCCATCAACAAAATTCCGTCCATCAATGACCCTTTCAGCAAGTTCCGGATGGCTCGTGTCACAACCTGTATCTAGTACGGCAACAACCACACCCTTTCCTTTTTCACCTTCACGCCAAAAAGCTGGTGCATTGATCATCTCGACTCCGTATGGAATCTCTTCTTTTGATTCTTCTATGACTTCTTCTAACACAAACGGAATTAAGCAAACTTCACTCATCATCTTTACCTCCTTTTTAATTAAAAAGAATGTTTTGTAAAGAAAGTGACGCTAGGAAATACAAGGGGAATTTCTGAACCTCCCTTCTTATAGAATGTAATACACGTAAGAAAAAAGATTCTAGTTGAGGTTTTATATTACTATTCTACCAAATTGTTAAAAGTTACCACAAGTCCTGTATTTAAAATGAGCTATTAAGTCTACATCGACATTTTACGCAATGCGAACATATGTCCTTATCCTTAAATTCCAACACAATTCGACAAGAATTGCTAGTTCTATTAAACTATGGTAAACAAAAAACTTCCCAGGCTAGAACAAATCTAGCCTGGGAAGTTTGAAAGTATAAATAAAAGATTAGTAGCGTACTGCGTCTGCTGCGTTTACACGGCCTTTAGAGTAGTAAGATCCTGTTCCTGAGATTGGATCTGCAGTGTTCTCGATTGCAGCACGGATATTAGAAGCACTTCTTCCTTGTGAAGCAAGTAAGCCTGCAACACCAGCTACTAGAGGACAAGCCATGGATGTACCAGACATGTAAGCATATCCCCCATTACGTACAGTAGAAGCGATGTCTACACCAGGAGCAGCAACGTCAACCCAAGATCCATAGTTAGAGAAAGAAGCACGAAGGTCATTGCGGTCAGTTGCAGCTACTGCAATGGCACCCGAATAGTATGCTGGGTAGCTAGGTGCTGAAGTGTTTTCGTTACCTGCTGCGGCAACTACAACTACTCCTTTAGAGACCGCATAGTTTACTGCGTTTTGTAATGAAGTTGCAGATCCAGGTCCGCCAAGACTTAGTGAAACTACTTTTGCTCCGTTATCTACAGCATGGTAGATTCCGTTCGCAACATCATCAAGAGATCCGCTTCCGTTCGCATCAAGTACACGTACAGCATAGATAGATACGTTTGGTGCCATACCTGCGATACCTCTAGCGTTATTCGTTGCAGCTGCTGCGATACCAGCAGCATGTGTTCCGTGGTCGTTCTGATCCATTGGATCCCAATCATCACTTACATAGTCATACCCTTTAATGACTTTTCCAGCTAGATCAGGGTGATTGTAATCAACACCTGTATCAATGATTGCTATTTTTGTAGTAGATGAACCGCGTGTGATGTCCCAAGCTGATTGAGCACTTACTTTTTGAGGTGCATATTGTACTCCGTTTGAGAAATACGTGTCATTTGGAGTCCAGCTCGCATGGTATGTATAGTTTGGCTCTGCATACTCTACATCTCCACTCGCTTCATATTCTGCAATGGCTGCATCTACGTTTCCGTCTTTTACTTTGATTACATGAAACTTAGAGCCTTTTTCTTTAACTTCATCTTTTCCTTTTACTGCTAGAGACTTTACTTTTGACTCTGACACGCTGTCTTTAAATTTTACGATAATTTCTTGAGGTGTAACCTTTGCTTTCACCTCTGTGCTTTTTGCAGCTGCCGCTGGTGTTGCAAGTGAAACTACTAATGGTAAAACCGCTGCCATCGTGGCAATCTTCTTAATCATTTACTTCACTCCTCTAATTTGGTGTTGAACTACAATTTCTAATATAGAGCCCAATTTACAGAAAATAAAGAAGAATTTTACTATTCTAACAAAAACAAATATAAACTACTAATTTTTAAAAGTTTTAACTTAAAATAGGAATAAAGTCATTGATTAGACTCTTATTTTATTACTTCTTTCCTCATCTAGACGTAGCTATGACCTAGTATGAAGAGTGATTTTTTTAGAATTAAAAAGCTTAAGAGTTTAAAATCTTCTGCAAGAGGAATACCTAAAGAAGAAACTTATTTTGGAGGGATGTTCACATGTTACAAACAGGAGACACTGCACCTGACTTTACTATTAAATCCGAAACCGGAGAATCTTTCTCCTTTTACAATCACCTTGAAAAAGATGATCGTTTTCACTTACTTGTCTTCTTCCGTGGTGAATGGTGCCCGGTATGTAATGATCAATTGAAAGAGCTAGAGCAAAATATTGATACATTCAAAGAATTGAATACTCACATCATCGCGATTTCTACTGATGAAGAACAAAACCTAAAGAAGATGAAGGACAAACATTCCCTTTCTTTTCCTGTTTTCAGTGATACAGAGCGTGTGGCGGGAGAAATATATGGGGTTCAATACCATAACGGAAAATTATATGACGATCATGGTGAACATGGAGAACCAGCGTTATTTTTAGTTGATGATCAAAAACGAGTTGTCTATTTTGATATTCAAACAGGACCTTTCGGACGACCAACAGCAGAAGATTTAAGAAAGACAATAAAATATATTAAAAAAACGTTAAGATAATATAAGAAAACGACGAAGCGAGGCAGTACCAACCTCACTTCGTCGTTTGTTGTTTTCAGGTTTGTGAATCCACTTACCCTTCTTCTGTCCCTACAAAATATTCATTCTTCCGATAAGATAGAGCGCTCACATGAGCAACAAGCTCTTTATCGTTCTCCACTCTCACTTCATACCAAGAAGTTCTATGATTACGTTTAATCTCTATAGCTCTTGCTGTAATTTTATCACCACTTTGACATGCAGCGAGATATCCAATATTTACAGAAAGTCCTACTGATGTTTTTCCATAGGAATTACATGCTACAGCAAAGACAAAGTCAGCAATAGCAAATAATGCAGCACCATGTGCTGTACCATGAGCATTGAGCATATTTTCAGAAATTGTCATTTGTGCTACTGCCGTTCCTGGTCCAACCTCTACTAATTCAATACCTAACCACTCTGCAAAAGTATCATTCTTTAGCTTTTCCTCAATCTCCTTCGCATACTGAAAATGCACATCACGATCGTTTCTTTTTATCTTCATTATTCTCACCTCGCTATAAGACATTCTTGTTATAACAAACAATCCCCTTCTTTCATTAATAAGGATTAACACTTCACATTACTGACGAATACATTTACAATAAGATAACTAAACCTATGAGAAAGGTCGGATTTCCATGTCCCACTCCTCCATTTCAATTCCAAGACCTTTAGTGCGAACAAATCAGTGGTTCATTTTTTTATCAACGCTAGCAACATGGCTTTCTGGTCAAACTTGGTTTTTGTTGCTGCCTTTAATCGCTGGACTTCTTGGTATGTTGTTCGATTACAATCCTATAATGAGAGCTGCTAAATTATTCTTGAAAAAGAAACCTTCTGAATACATTCCAGAAGATAAAGATCAGCAACAGTTTAATCAATTGATTGCGATCTCACTCCTTACTGTAGGATTTTTAAGTCATTTAATGGGATGGAGTACTATAGCTTGGATTGCTACTATAATGGTTGCAACAGCTTCGTTCGTAGCCATACTTGGCTTTTGTATCGGGTGCTTTATCAGGTTCAGATGGCAGCAATATCGTTACAAAAAAGCTCAAGACTCTAACTAAAGCATAAAAAAGAACCATTCCCTTTACCTGTGAATGGTTCTTTCCAATTTTATCGCTTCAAATACAAAGCTTTGTCTAGATCCTATCGAGAGAACGACTCCCTTACTCCCTGGAAAACGAATCTTAAGTGTTCCTATTTTTCTAAATGTATAGCTTTTTCAGTTAACAGTAATTTGATTACAAATTTTTCTACTATAACCTCACACGAAAATGAGTGAGTACTCACTTGACGATTTAAACCCTACCGCGTATGATATTTATAAATGAGTGATTACTCACTTTAAATTTTGGAGGTGGTTTCCATATGCAAACCGTAATTCAAGTGAAAAATGTTTCTAAAAATTATCGATCTCATCATGTGTTACAGAACATTGATTTAACGGTGAACAAAAATGAAATCTATGGATTGCTCGGTCCATCAGGTGCTGGAAAAACAACACTTGTTAAGATGATTGCAGGGATCGAAACCCCAACAACTGGCAGTATAAGTGTTCTTGATTCGGATATGCCAAAACTTAACACCATGACACAAATTGGATTTATGGCTCAATCTGATGCCCTTTATGGAGAATTAAGCGGAAAGGAAAATCTTGAATTCTTCTCCTCTATTTATGGTTTAAAGGGACAAAAACAAAAAGAACGGATCGATCAGGCATCAGACCTCGTAAACCTTACAAACTTCCTGCAAAAACCCGTTAATCAATATTCCGGGGGCATGAAACGGAGATTATCTTTAGCTGCTGCACTCTTGCATGACCCTAAGATCCTCATTCTAGATGAACCTACTGTAGGAATCGATCCAGTTCTCAGGCAATCTATATGGGATGAACTGTATAAGCTAAGCAAGAGTGGTACAACGATCTTAGTCACAACACATGTAATGGATGAAGCAGAAAAATGCAACCAGCTGGGAATGCTTCGTGATGGAAAGCTAATTGCATCTGGTTCACCAAGAGAACTAAAGGATAACACTTCAAGTACTTCAATCGAAGAAGCATTTCTTTATTATGGAGGTGTTCATCATGCGAATTAAGGCTCTAGTGATCCGGATAATCAGACAATTCGTGCGGGACAAACGTACACTCGCGATGATGTTCATTGCCCCTCTTCTCATCTTAACGCTTGTGAACCTCGTTTTTTCAAGCAATGACTATGAACCAAAGATAGGCGTTGTCAGTGATCAACAAATGGTGGTAGACAAACTGAAATTATCAGATAAAGCTTTCATAGTTTATCAAAAGCGTTCAGAAGCTCATCAAGACTTATCAGAAGAAAAACTTGATGCCGTACTTGAAGTCGAACTTCCCTCAACTACTATTACTCTAGAAGGAAGCAATCCGACAGCAAACAAGGCTTCTATTATGATGATTGAAAAGACATTGAAAACAATGCCGGATCAAGACACAGAAAAAATAAAATTAAATCCGGAGATTCATTATTTGCATGGTTCAGCTGATATGGAAACTTTCGACTATATCGGTCCATTCTTAATAGGATTTTTTATTTTCTTTTTCGTTTTTTTAATTTCAGGGGTTTCATTTCTACGCGAAAGAACGACTGGAACACTTGAACGGCTGCTCGCTACTCCGATGCGTCGATGGGAAATGGTAGTTGGATATGTTCTAGGCTTTGGCATTTTCACGATTCTACAATCAGCCATTATTGTTTCGTTTGCCATCTATGTTCTCGATATTATGATGGCTGGGTCTCTTTGGTTAGTAATTTTGATTACACTTATGCTTGCTATAACGGCCCTCACACTCGGAACATTACTTTCTGCTTTTGCAACGAACGAACTGCAGATGATTCAATTCATCCCGCTCGTCGTGGTACCGCAAGTGTTTTTCTCTGGTTTATTTACCATTGAAACAATGGCAGATTGGCTTCAGCCCCTGAGCTATATTATGCCTTTAACATACGGAGGAGAAGCGATTAGGGATATAATGATTCAAGGTGACGGTTGGGGAGATATTTACGGAAACGTGCTAGTGCTCCTTGGGTTCTCTCTTTTATTTATGATATTAAACGTGCTCGCTTTGAAAAAACACCGCAGACTATAAGTTAAGCGTTTGTACTGCCTGACTTTAGTGTCTATAATAAAGAAAATGTACGTTTTTAAAAGGAGTAGCTTTAATGTCCAATTCAGAGTGGATCAACGACCTAATTAACGACCACGATGTCCCAACTATGAGTGATAAACAGCGAAAAATCTTAGAAGCAGCCATCGATACATTCTCAGAAAAGGGATATGCCGCTTCTTCTACGAGTGAGATTGCCAAAAAAGCTGGAGTTGCTGAAGGCACGATTTTTCGTCATTTTAAAACGAAGAAAGAGCTGTTGCTTGCTATTGTTACACCAACAGTAGCAAAATTTGTAGCTCCCTTCTTCATCAAGTCCTTCACTAAAGAGGTATTTGAAAACGAATATGAACATTATGAAGATTTTATAAGAGTGATTGCTAAAAACAGGCTTGAATTCGTTCGGAAGCAATTTCCTGTATTAAAAATTTTTATTCAAGAGATTGCTTTTCACGATGAATTACGCGAGCCTTTTCAAAAGCTTTTCACTGAACATGTTTATCAAAAATTCAAGAAAATCATCGAGCACTTCCAAGAAAAAGGGGAGATTGTTCCCCTTCCTCCGGAAACGATTATGCGCATGACTGCATCAAGTATCATAGGCTATATCCTGCCACGCTTTCTTCTCTTCTCTGATAAAGAATGGGATGATGAAAAAGAAATTGATCAAATCGTGGCGTTTATTATGTATGGTCTTACAGGAAAAAGATAACGTAAAAACAGAACCCGCTTTCTAAGGAAACGGGTTCTGTTTTATTCTACTAGTATTTGAGGTTCGGGGGTAAAGTGAGAAAGTTGAACATTAGGATCAGTTGTTGTCGGTGACATTACCTTAGCAGCGGGACTAATAGCAATGAGCAAACAAATGATGACAAATATATTCACTTTCTTCATACACTCACCTCCCACTCTTCACTTTAAATCTTCATTTATCCTCGAGATTCATAATATACATTACCCAATATTCTCACAGTCTCAAGCCTGTTTTTTTGGTGTGATCGGTTTTAGTGTGCTTTTTTCACTTAATAGAATGACGAACAAGCAAACAGCAAGAATTAAAAATATAATGCCAGAACCCATAAAACCATTTGAATAGGATGGTATATCTACCGTTGGAACCCTCTCGTTGATTTCTATTCCTAAAAAGTACACACCAATGCCGTCTCCGTCGACCTGGGTTTCAGCAACCTCCCTTAGATTTAGTCCATAGGTTAACAATAAGATACCTAATATAGAAAAAAAGATACCTATTAACCACCTCATCTTTCAATCTCTGAAACAGTTTCTTTCCGTAAAGTTTTATACTTTGGACTCAGGACACTCCAAACATCAAAACAATTTCCATCAGGATCGAAAAAAACGAAATTCTCACCGTTATGTCCACGATCTTCAATATCTCCTGTTTGTATGCCCTGAGTTCTAAATTCAGCATGCAAGTTATACAGTGCTTCCTTTCCGTCTACTTCAAATGTTAATGAAAATCTTTTTTCCCCTTTGTAGTCTGTAAAGTTTGAAGTCTCATCTTTTAATGACCTCACTAGAAAAAAACTTTGGTCTGCTAGATCTAATATGGCTTTTTCCTCATCACAATAGTTGATCTTTGCACCAAGCTCTTCAGCGTACCACTTAGCTGAATGATCAACATGCAAAACAGGCACATAGGTCGTACCTACACGGATTAGTTTTTTATTCAAGGATATCTCCTCCTCATAAAATAGATTTATTTAATATAAAAAATTCTTCTATTAAAAGAAAAATCCTCCTAGAAAACAAGGGAACTCGTCATGCGTAGCAGAAATAGTCTTATAACAAAATACTTGGAGAGTGATTACTTCATGAATCATTATCAATTTAAAAATACAATCCCTGTCCTTCGAATATTTGATGAAGATAAGGCAAGAGAATTCTACTTTGATTTCCTTGGATTTTCATTAGATTGGGAACATCGTTACGAAGAAGATTTCCCCATCTATATGCAGGTTTCTCTAGGGGAATGCTCTTTACACCTATCTGAACATCATGGTGATTCGAGCCCTGGAATAAAAGTAAGGATACATGTTGAAGGAATCGAAGCCTACCATCAATTTTTGGCAGAAAAAAAGTATAAGTATGCTAGACCTGGACTAGAAGAGGCACATGGCTTTAAAGAAGTTAGAGTAGGGGATCCGTTCGGTAACGAATTTTGTTTTGTAGAACGGATTGAATCACTGTAATATGTTTTCAGAAAACGAGAAAAAAGACACCTCGAGTTAAAACTCCAGGTGCCTTTTTTCATTTATCTAATGCTCTTTTGGCTAGCGTACTAATAACCATATCATCCATCGGAGGATTATGAAGCCCTGCTCTAACATCCCGGTAATGTCGTTGTAGGGGGTTTGACATAGCTAGACTTCTTGCTCCAACAATCCTCATAGCGAGATCAACCACCTTTGCAGCCGCATTCGTTACAACGTGCTTCACTGCCATCAATTCTGGACCCATTTGCATTCTGCGATGAGGTTCATTTACCCATCTTAGAGCAACACTGTATAATAGCTCTCTAGCATGAAAAAGCTCAAGCTCCATCTCCCCCACCTTTCGTTGCACTTCTGGTACTTCTCCGATTGGTCCTCTCAGACTATTGGGTTTGTACGTTTTTGCAAAGTGAACGGCTTCATTACGAGCTGCAACCGCAACGCCAATGTAACACGCTGGTATATGAAGCAGCCACGCTTTTGGCAATTCGCTTTTGCCTCGTTCTTGTTCGACTAAAGCATTATTTTCAACTTTTACATCCTTCATGATAAGATCATCACTTCGAGTTCCACGCATCGCTACAGTGTCCCACGTTTCTTCAATTGATACACCTTCGGATTTCATAGAGATCATGAAATTCCCTTTCTTACCCGTATCTCCTACCTGTGCCGAAACAATTGCATAATCAAGGGCTGGGGCCATAGAAGTGAAGGTTTTCCTACCATTGATAATCCACTTATCATCACTTTGAAATGCTGTTGTTTGTGGCAATCCTCCACGAGTAGGACTTCCTGTTGCTGGCTCCGTTGCTGCACGGTTCACTAAAACTCGATCATGCACTACCTTTTCACAAAGCATCTTAAATATTGCATCATCCCAAGTTCGCTCTTCTGCGAGTTCTAAAAAACAGCCAAGGTGCCAACCGAGACACAAAGCAGTAGCTGCATCACCAGTCGCAATTTTCTCTTGTAATAGAACAAACTCGTACAAACTTAATCCTTCTCCACCAAACTCAGTCGGAATAGTTAATGATAGGTACCCCGCTTCTTTTAACTCTTTTATATTTTCAAATGGAAATTCACTTTTTTGGTCATATGTGTCCGCTCTCTTAGCAAATCCACCAGCAAGAGCATCAATCTTATCAAACCATTCTTGCTGTTTCTTTGTTTGTATATATCTTTCATATAAATAATCCATACGACGACAATCCCTTCTTTACAAATCAGAACACTATGTTTTTTAAAAATAGTGTATGCCCTTTACATAAAAAACGGCAAGGTATTAGTCTCATAATTCCCCTTTGACATCTTACTGACACATTAAACCTTCATAATCACTATATGAAATAGCTTATTTTAGAAGAATATATGAGCTTAATTGAATGTTGAGTAGATTTTATATTTTTTTTATATTTTTACTACGCCTGACATGATGCTGACACGTTCAATGGTTACATTATTGGTACAAGGAAAGAAACACAACACTTTAGAAACTTAGTAGGAGGAACATTCAATGAAAAAGAAAGTAATCGGATTTACAATTGCAGGTGCATTACTAGTTGGTGGTTATGCTACAACATCTCTTGCAGCAGATAATGATCGTTCTAGTTCGAATTCAGTTTCAGAAAAATGGGAGATGAAAGACAAAGGGTTTGGACACAAACATTTCAGAGGTTTACTTAAAGGAAACTCAGAAGAATTAATCAAAAAAGCCAAAGAACTTGGAATTGCTACAAGTGGGAAAGATGCTGAAACGCTCATGAAGGAAATTCGTGACGCAAAAATCAAAAAGGAAGCAAAGGAATTAGGCATTAAGACTTCTGGTAAAGAGATTGATACACTCGTTGAAGAAGTAAGGCTAGCTAAACTAAAAGAAAAAGCTAAAGAACTTGGAATCTCTACCACAAAGAAAGATGCCGAAGTTCTTCGCGATGAAATTCATATGGCAAAGATTAAGAAGGAAGCAAAAAAACTAGGTATTGCAACTGATGGAAAAGATGAACAAACATTAAGACAAGAAATCAAACAAACCACACTAAATAAAAAAGCAAAAGAGCTTGGCATCTCTACTGATGGCAAAGAGCAAAAAGTGCTTCAACAGGAAGTGTTGACTGCTTCGATTAAAAAAGAAGCTAAATCATTAGGTATTACTGTGGACGGAAAAAATATTCGTGAAGTTGCTCAAGAAGTTACACGTGCAAAAGTAAAAGCTGATGCTAAGAAGCTTAGCATCACGATTGACGGAAAAACTATTCCAGAAATTGCTTCAGAAATCAAAAAGAAAAAGATAGAAAATTTAGCAAAAGAACTAGGAATTTCAACAAAAAATCAATCAACAAGAGAACTAATTGAAGCTATTGAAAAGAAGGATCCAAATAAACTAGAAGCATTAAAAGATGAAGGCTTCTTCCCTCTGATGGGTAAAGGTTACGGAGGCTTTGGACCAGGTGGTCACTCTACTAAACATCATAAAAAAGGACAGCGTTTTGAAGGTGAAGCACCTCCGTCAAACAATAAGATGCAACCACAGATGAATGAGCAGGCCGAATTCGGAAACGATATGTAAAGTCTATGATCCCCAGTCTATAAAACTGGGGATTTTTACAGTATAGTATGGGTTAACAGGAGGTATGAACATGAAAAGTATATTGCTAGTAGAAGATGAAGTAACCATATCAAGAGTATTAACTGTCTATTTAAAACACGAAAACTTTGATGTTGTTCAAGCATTTGACGGTAAGACCGCACTTCAACAGTTCAAAGAAACTTCCTTTAACCTAGTATTGCTTGATGTAATGCTTCCCGATCAGGATGGGTGGTTAATCCTTCAAGAGATTCGTCGAAATAGTTCATGCCCTGTTATCATGCTCACAGCCTTAGGAGACATCGATTATCGCTTGAAAGGATTAAATCAAGGAGCAGATGACTACATAGCAAAGCCCTTTATCGGCGAAGAAGTTATTGCGAGAGTTCATGCAGTCCTTCGTCGATCTACGAATGTACTAGAAACCGAGAACACAAAACAATATGGAAGTCTGAGCATCAACTTCGACTCTCATTCTGTAAAAATAAATGGTGAGCCTATCATTCTAACACCAAAAGACACCTCCTTATTGCTCTTTTTGGCCAATCATCCAAACCGCACCTACACAAGAGAGATATTAATTGAACAAATATGGGGCTTAGATTATTATGGCAGCGAACGTGCTGTAGACTTATCGATCAAACGTGTTCGTCAAGCACTTGCTGCATGGCCAGACACACAAGGAGAAATCCGAACACTTAGAGGACTGGGGTATCAATTCTGTGTATACGAATAAAAAAGACAGAACAACTTTATTAAAGTATTGGACCACCCGATATGTCCTCACCCTCTTTATTGGTCTTGTAATCTTAGGTTTATGTTCTTTGTGGTGGATACGGCATACGGCTTTAGAAAATCGTTTAACACTCATGGAATACATGGCAGCTGATACAACGGATCGTATTGAATCCGGAGACAGAAAGAATGATTTAGGTCGGTTCAATCGTAAACTAGATGATCGCGCAGAACTATTGCAGATGGAAAAGCCACCTGAACTATATATTACGGATTTGAATGGTAACATTCTTAATCTAAAATCTATAAAAAAGGGTCCAGATGCAAATAAACCTACATTAAAATTGAATACTATCCCGGTTGAAATAGTAAACAGTGAAAAAACAACTAACAAATTTAAAGTGAATGGCAAGTCTGCCTATGCAGTAAAAAAACCTTTAATATACGCTGGAGTCCAAGCAGGTTGGGTAATCATCATACAATCTGCCTCAAACCTCTCAGATGTGGATCAAGGTTATCGTCTTCCTATCTTCCTATTGATAAGCCTTGGTCTTCTCGGATGGTTGATCATCTATATTCTATTAAAAAAGATTCTAAAACCCATCCAAGATGTGGCACATGCTGCTTCTCAGATTAAAGATGGAAATTACGACATTCAATTAGCTACAGATGCTAAAGAACAAGAAATTTATGATCTTTTAACTTCCTTTGAACAGATGAGTACGAAGTTGAAGCATTTAGAAAAGCTCCGAGCAGAATTACTGGCAGGAGTTACACATGACTTAAAAACACCTGTTACGTCTATTAGTGGTCTCGTGCAAGCTGTTAAAGACGGGATTGTTTCAGGAGATGAAAAAGAAGAATTTCTGCAGATTACAATGAAGGAAATTTATAGATTGCAAAGGATGATTGAAGATTTATTAGATTATAACTCTCTTTCCGCCGGAGCTTTTACGATGCGTAATGAAACATGCAACATGAACGAGCTTGTTCAAGATATCGTTCACCAATGGAGTATGACCAAGAACAAAGAAGTTATGTGTAAGGCTATTGTTCCAGAAAGCTTCATATATAGAGAAGTTGATCCACTTCGTTTACAGCAGATCATCATTAACCTTTTAAACAATGCTTATCAAGCTTTAGGAGATGAAAAAATGATCAGCATTGTCTTGTACGAAAATAGGATTGAAGTGACAGACACAGGGTCAGGGATTCCCGAAAATGAACAGCCCTATATTTTTGAACGGTTTTTTCGTGGTGAAAAGAAAAAGTTAAAAGTGCGTGGCCTTGGCCTTGGACTACCATTTAGTAAAATGCTAGCAAAAGCGTTAGGTGCAGAACTAGTTCTTAAAAAAAGTTCCACTGCTGGAAGCACTTTTTTAATAGAATGGAAAAAATAAGTATTATACATTTACAAGAACACATGTTCGTGTTATGATTATTTCAGGTTAGGTCATCCAACAGCCTACCTCCCCACCAGTGAGACCGGCCTACCCAGCCGGTCATTTTTTCATAAATCTTATACCTTACTCAAATAATGAATGATGTCCATTCTACGTATGATACCGATAAATACTTCGTTGTCATCCACAACTGGTACGAAGTTTTGAACTGCAACAAGCGACATTAAGTCTTCCATCTCAGCATCTATATGAACAGGCTGATAGTCCCTGTTTACCATTATGTCCTTAATATAATGATGCTCACTATTTTGAAAAGAAAGACCTTCTGTGTTTTTAATTTTCCATAAAAGGTCACCCTCTGTGATCGTTTTTATATAATGTCCCTTTTCATCAATTACAGGTACAGCGGTGTATCTGTGATACTCCATCTTTTCCATAGCCTGGCGAATGGTTGATTCTGCATGTAAACAGATCACTTCTTTCTTTGGAAGAAGAAAGAATGCAATATTCATAACTTGTAAATCCCCTCTTGATTGTAATTTTATTCGTATTAATTATGACTGTTCTTCAGAAACGATGTGTATGTCTATGTTTTTTGAATTTCTCATTATACTGTTAACAATAGAACCCTTTGTAATCTCTTCCCATCTCGTTCTTGCCGATTGGCCTAAAATAATCTGAGTGATATGATGTTCTTTTGCGACATCTGTAATAACTTGTGGTATTTTTCTTTGTCTGGATCTTTCTAGAATAAATTTAGCGTTAAATTCTACAGCAAGTTTTTTCCAGCCTCTGATTCTTTTTCGCTGTTCTTGAGAAATGTTCCCTCTGTGATCGATCAACACATTTAAAACATATAATTCTGCATTTAAACGATTGGCTATTCGCCAGCCTCTTCGGATCAGCTTTTCTGCACTTGGACCATATTGTACACAGACTAAAATTTTTTCTGCCACACCTGTTGGACCACTATCGGTAAAGACGATATCGGATTTTAAGAGCTTTTCATCTACATCATCTGCAATTTCACGGAGAGATAATTCACGCAGTGCACCTAAATTGTTCTTAGTAAAAAAGTTGTTCAATGCCTGGTCTATTTTTTCCTGCGCATAAATTTTACCTTCTATTAAACGTTGCCTCAGCATTTCTGGTGTCACGTCGATTAAGATTACTTCATGTGCAATATCCAGAATCCTGTCAGGTATTCGTTCGCGAACTGCTACACCTGTAATATGCTGAACAATATCATGAACACTTTCAATATGTTGGATGTTTACTGCTGATACAACATTAATTCCGGCATCAAGTATTTCTTCCACATCCATGTATCGCTTTTTGTTTTTTGAACCTGGAACATTGGTATGGGCCAATTCATCAATTATGACCACATCTGGTCGGCGTTCAATGATCTTTTCTATATTTAACTCTTCTAGTTTTTTATCTTTGTATTCAATGATTTTTTTAGGTATGATTTCAAGATCTTTAATTCTTTCTGCTGTTTCTTTTCTACCATGGGTTTCAATTAAGCCGATTACGATATCGACTCCTTGTTTTTTTAAATCATGAGCTTCTAAAAGGATTCTATACGATTTACCTACACCTGGTGCTGCTCCAACGAATAGCTTTAACTTTCCCTTTTCATCTTGATAGATTTCCTGCAGAAACTCTTCAGGCGTTTTCCTTTTAAGTTGAGGGTATTTGTCATACATTTACGCACCTCGTTATCATCATCATCGACTACAAACCAAGAAGCAAGAACCTTTACCCTAGGTGTTTAGAGTAAAGGCTTTGTCTTCTACTATTGTAACAATTTCTCTAAAGCAATATTAAGTGTCAGTACATTCACGCGAGGTTCACCAAACAGACCAAGCTCTCTTCCTTGAGTATTTTCTTTAATCAATTTTTTAAGTTTTTCTTCATTTATTCCTGTTGCTTCTGCAATTCTTGGAACCTGTACATCTGCAGCCTCAGGAGTAATATGCGGATCAAGTCCGGATCCGGAGTTTGTGATTAAATCAATCGGAAGCTCGTTAACAGGTACAGCTGGGTTAGCCTTTTCCCATGCAGCTATGCTTTCTTTCATTCGTTTCATCATATCTTCATTTGAAGGTGCATAGTTTGGACTTCCAGAACCAGCCGCGTCGTACTCGATACTGGAAACACGCCCGCTGAAGTATTCGGGTTTCGTAAACGTTTGACCAATAAGTTCAGAACCTATTACTTCTTTATCTTCATTATAGATTAAGCTTCCATCCGCTTGATTCGGCATAACGACTTGTGCAATTCCTGTGACAACAACAGGATATACAAGACCGCATATCACCATTAAAGCAAGGGAAAGGCGAAGCATCTTAACGATATTGTTAAAGATAAATACTTTTTCATTATGTTGATTTAATGAATGTGATTGCATATCGATCAATTCCTTTCTTTTCTAACGGTTACACGAACAAGTGAACAATCAGATCAATCAATTTTATTCCGATAAAAGGTACGATTACACCACCGAAACCATAGATTAAGAGGTTACGTTTCAATAATGCATTTGAACTCATCGGTTTGTAAGCTACTCCTCTCATAGCCAGAGGAATGAGCAATGGAATAATAATCGCATTAAATATTAACGCAGATAGTATGGCCGACATCGGTGAGCCAAGCTTCATGACTTTGAGTACTTCCATCTCAGGAATCGCCAGCATGAACATCGCTGGGATGATGGCAAAATACTTCGCAATATCATTCGCGATACTGAATGTTGTTAACGCACCACGAGTCATTAGCAATTGTTTCCCAATGGAAACCACTTCAATAATTTTCGTCGGATCGGAATCCAAGTCTACCATGTTGGCAGCTTCTTTCGCTGCAGTCGTTCCACTGTTCATGGCAAGCCCTACATCCGCTTGTGCAAGTGCTGGTGCATCATTCGTTCCATCACCAGTCATCGCAACCAATTTCCCTTCTGCTTGTTCACGCTTAATTACAGCGATTTTATCTTCCGGTTTACTTTCAGCAATAAAGTCATCCACGCCGGCTTCTCTTGCTATTGTTTTAGCCGTTAACGGGTTATCACCTGTACACATGATCGTTTTGATTCCCATTTTTCGTAACTGTTCAAAACGTTCTTTCATTCCAGGCTTTACGGTATCTTTTAAATAAATCAGTCCGTATATATGCTGATCCACAGCTACTGCCAGCGGCGTTCCACCTTCAGATGCAATTCGGTTTCCTTTTTCTTCAAGGTCATGTGGCACTTCTCCACCAGTTGCAAGTACCCAGTTTTTAATTGCGTCTACCGCTCCTTTTCGTACTTTTTTTCCATCTTTTAAGTCGATTCCGCTCATTCGCGTTTCGGCTTTAAACTCAATAAATTCTCCATCTTCACCAAGAGATTGATCAAACGATAAGTGTTCTTTTTTCATGAGTTCCAAAACGGATTTACCTTCTGGTGTATCGTCTTTTAATGAACTGATGGCAGCCCATTCCCCAACTGATTTTTTCGTATCGAATCCTACTGGTACAAATTCGCTTGCCATACGGTTACCGAATGTAATCGTCCCCGTTTTATCTAGGATGATCGTATTGATGTCACCTGCAGCTTCAACCGCTTTACCAGACATAGCGATTACATTAAATCTCGTAACACGGTCCATTCCAGCAATACCGATCGCGGATAAAAGTCCACCGATTGTTGTCGGAATCAAACAAACGAGTAATGCGATTAAGACCGGTACTGGTATGTCAAAACCTAGATACTTTGTAAAGAATGGAAGTGTTACAACTACAATCATAAAAACAAGTGTCAAACTCGTTAAAACAGTACTTAACGCAATTTCATTCGGTGTTTTTTGACGCTTCGCTCCTTCTACGAGGGAGATCATGCGATCAAGGAATGATTCTCCTGGATCTGCTGTAATTCGTACTTTAATTTCATCACTTACTACACGTGTTCCTCCTGTTACGGAGTTAAAGTCACCGCCAGCTTCTTTAATTACAGGAGCTGATTCTCCTGTAATCGCCGACTCATCAACAGAGGCAAGACCAGATATGACTTCACCGTCTCCTGGAATCATTTCACCTTGTTTTACAATAACGATGTTTCCTTTACGAAGATCAGCTGATGAAACTGTTTTGTGTTTACCGTTTTCCAGCACAAGGTTTGCATAAACTTCTTTTTTCGTTTTCTTTAATGAATCAGCCTGAGCTTTCCCTCTTCCTTCAGCTATTGCTTCAGCGAAATTTGCAAACAGGAGGGTTACAAACAGAATGAAGGTTACAGCAATATTGAAACCAACTTGAGTTTGATCTCCAAAAAAGGTTAATAATAATGTAATTACAAAACCAATTTCAACAACAAACATGATCGGATTTTTAATCATTACCCTTGGATCTAGTTTAATAAAAGATTCCTTTATCGCCTGATTCACGATTTCTTTATTCATCATTGTTTTATTCATTTGTACTTCCTCACGATTCTTTTTCATAGGTCCGTTCCCACCTTTTTGGGGAGGAACGTACTGAGATAATTCTTTTTTGGTCCTTAAGCCTTGAGCACCCATTATTTTTTCACCTCTCTACAGCATCTATAATGTTAAATATTCGGCAATCGGGCCTAATACCAATACTGGGAAGAATGTTAAAGCCCCAACAATAAATACAGCCCCAATAAACACACCTGCAAATAGCCCGTTATCTGTTCTGAACGTTCCGATCGTTTCTGGAACGGTTCGTTTTACAGCCAATGATCCTGCAACCGCAAGCATCGTTACAATGGAAAAGAATCTTCCAAGATACATAACGATTCCGGTAGAAATATTCCAGAAGTTTGTCGCATCTCCTAATCCTTCAAAACCAGAGCCGTTATTTGCTGCTGAAGAGGTATATTCATAGATTACTTGTGAAATACCATGAAAACCTGAGTTCGAAATGGCCTCATGTCCGAGTGGTGTAAAGAAAGCTACAGCAGATGCTCCTAAAATAAGGAACGGGTGGATTAACAACGTCGCTGCAATCAGCTTCATTTCTTTCCCTTCAATCTTTTTACCTAGAAATTCCGGGGTACGCCCCACCATTAATCCAGATAAGAAAACACCAATAATCGCATACATTAAGACGTTGACAAAGCCTGCCCCTACACCGCCATAAACGGTATTTAACATCATATTGGATAATGTAACTAATCCGCCAAGCGGAGTCAGTGTATCGTGCATCGTATTAACAGCCCCCGTTTCTGAAGCCGTTGTAACAACCGAGTAAAGTGAAGACTGAGCGACACCAAATCGTACTTCCTTTCCTTCCATGCTTCCTTGATCATGTTGCACACCTAGAGCATTGATTGCTTGGTTTCCCTGATATTCCGCACTCAGGGAGATGCCAAGGAACATAATAAACATCATCGTCATGGAAACGAAAAGAATACGTCCCTGCTTTGGATTTCCAACCATCTTTCCGTACGTAAACGGTAATGCCATCGGTAATAGTAGCATCAATAAGATTTGAATAAAGTTGCTCGGTCCGTTCGGATTTTCAAACGGATGCGCTGAGTTAACTCCGAAAAACCCACCGCCGTTATTTCCTAATTCTTTTATGGATAGGAACGAACCAACTGGTCCAACTGCTATGTTTTGTTTTCCACCTTCAACTGTAGTGACTGTAACCGTTGGATCTAATGTCTGCGGTACTCCAAGTGCAACGAAAATGAGTCCTGTTACAAAAGCGATCGGTAGTAACACACGAATGATACCCCTAACCATATCCACAAAAAAGTTTCCTAAAGACTTGCCAGATAGCCCACGAATGAATGCGATTGCTACTGCTAATGCTGTAGCTGGTGCAACAAACATCATGAAAAGAATGCCAATCATTTGTGAAAGATAGGATAAACCACTTTCACCACTGTAATGCTGCAGATTCGTATTCGTCATAAAACTTACTGCTGTGTTAAACGCAAGACTTGGATCCATGTTTGCTATCTTACTCGGATTCAGAGGCAAACTGCCTTGAAAACGGAAGATTAAGTAAACTAATAGAATCATAATCGCATTGATCACGATTACTGATGAAGCATAAACTTTCCAAGATTGATTTTTATTTTTCATTCCACTAATGGAATAAATCAGATTTTCGAAAGGATAAAAGAGTTTGTTCTTATTCGAATAATTGAACGAGTTCGCTAAATAAATTCCTACTGGTTTTGCAAGTAAAAGAGCTATAAGTAGAGTTATAGCTATAGAGAGTAAACTGACTATCAACGGAAAAACCTCCTAAAATTTCTCTGGATTCAATAATACGTAAAGAAGATACACCGTTGTTAAAACGGCTACTCCAAACATGACAGTCATCATTTATTTACACTTCCTTCATCAACAACACTTGATGACCATTTTGCTAGACCCATCATTAAGACTGGCATTCCTACCATCAATAAAACCATCATCACATCTAACATTTTTACACCTTCTTTTTATTAGTTCATTGTTCTAAGTAACCATTCAGCATTAGAGATAAATTTTTGATAGCCTCTTGAGCATCACAACCTTCTATTCTAAGTGTGATCGGTTCGTTTTGATTTCTTGAATAGTGTGACAAAAAGAATAGATTAACGGATAGTAAGCCTTTCGCATTAATCTGTATGCCTTGATAAAAGAATAGAATCTCACTTTCGAAAGAACCAGCAGCATTGACAAATTCATTGATCTGTCCGATCGACAACCTTTTTGGCAATAAAACAACTGACTCTGTCCCCATGTTTTCACCCTGCCTATCACTGGTATGGATTTACAGAGGGAACATCTTATCTTTGATGGGTTCCCTCCTGTAATGGTTTAACCTTTACTTCTAAGCGTGTCTTGTATGATCCATTTTGAGAGACTATGTTGAATCACACTTGCATAATAAGCATTCAATTGATCTCTTTTTGCTTTTAACAAAATCTGTTCAATTTCGTTTGGACTTAATCTCATAAATGAATTCCTCCGCTCTTTTTTTTATGAAGAAAGTAAGAATTGAATATTTCCGGTTTTGTTATAGATTACGTAATCGGCACCTAACTCCTTATAAACTCTGGAAATATACCGTGTGTCTGATTTGATAACATAAACAGGTATGTTATAAATGCTGCGAATGAGTTCAATCGTTTGGCAGCATTCTAAAAATCCAGATTCAACAACAATGATTTTTTGAACAAAAGGACCTACCATCTCGATAACTTTACGCTTGTCACCATAATTCATAACATATACATGTTGAAACCCAACTTGTGAGAGTCTATCTGCTTCTTCTCGGTTAGGAACACAGAGAACAAGAGATTGATAGTCTTCACACAATCTTAGTTTTGAAATAAATACATCTGAAACTAGATCAGGAAACATAATGAGCACGTTCCCAGATGATTTCTCCATCGTTCCACCCTCCATCTCGTAAAGAAATAGGCTGAATTCTAGCCTCTCATGTCAGCCTTAATTGCGCTTATACTATCGTCTTAAACTTGTTGCTACGTCGAAAACCATCGTGCCGACAAGTTATACTTTTAGATAGTGAAAAAAAGGCAACAAAAAAGAAGCCTGCGGAAGAGGAACTCTTCTCGCGGCTTCTACGCATACTTGAATAAGCGTGTGAATACACGAAATTTGTTGCCTCTCTCTGTACGCTTACGGAGTTAGCTGACGGATTCGGGCTTGAGAGTAGCCCTACTCGATCTCTCGAGATTCACCCCATGCAGACGCAATGGCCTGCGATTGGTTCCCCCGCTCCCTAAATTAGGAATTAAGCGATAAAGACGCATGATATAATAATCATAATTTGTAAAATTGTTATTATTACTCTTTTTTAATGTTCACCTTCCCTCTCCTACCACGCTTACGAAGTTAGCTGACGGGTTCGGACGGCAGAAGTCGCCCGACTTTATAAGTTTCACCCCAGGCAATGGAAACTGCCGATGGTTCCTCCGTTCCAAATTTGGATTCAGCGGTCATGGAAAAAATTTAAAGTTTTACGATAAGCAATATATTACTCCTGGTTTCAGCCGTTGTAAATCCATTAAAAACTCTGAAATATTCATATTTCGTATAAAAACGAATTAAATAAACTTATTTAAGAAACAAAAAACAAACAAATCATCTTTTTTCTTTTACTTTCTCAATTTTTCGATACATTTCAAACAAAATAATAGTTGTAATATTCTAAAAAAACCAAGTACTGAACTTAAATTTTTTTTTAAAAAATAAAAAAGCTAAGCAAATTTTACTTTGCTTAGCTTGGTTAAAACGATCTAAAATCCAATCTCTGTCTTTTAGTCCAGAGCCATACGCCTGTGAACAGATGAATCGCAAACACTACAAAGACAGCTCCATAACTTTCTGTAATCCAGCTCACAAACCAAATGATCGGTAGAGCTAAAAAAAAGTTAACAAGCAACAACACCCATGAAGTTCTCGCTATAGCTACAAAGAATAAAATAATTGGTAAGATTAAAAAAATCCAGAATAGTACGTTTTGAAAAGTTGCCATGACTTCCCCTCCGCTTTTCATTATAAAAGGGCTTCGCCATAATCTCCAGCTTTAAACTGGTACTTTTTCTAATTCCAAATCATTTTTGTTATCATTTTCTTCAATATCATACCTGGGTAGAGTGAACATGTAGAATAGTCCAACAAGAATCAGACATCCTCCCACAACCCAGAACAGCATTTCTACGGTTAGAATTTTCGGGAAAAACACAGCGATTAAACCGAGTGTCATGGTGTGAGATAGCATGTTGATCGGTGTAATCCATCCTTGAACACGTCCCATCATTTTAGGATCTACGATCTTAGGTAACCAGCCACCGATTCCAATATTGATTAATGGAATGCTAAACCCAGCCAATCCTGTAAAAATAAAGAATGTCAACACATTTGGCGCGATGGCGCATAAACCAAGTGACAATCCACTTACGAATAGTCCAAGAACAATCGCATACGAGAGTCTGATCTTTTTAGCGAGCATCGAACAAATAACACTCCCTGTAAGGATAGATACACCAAACACCACACCCATCCACATCATCATTTGTTCGTAATTATCTGGAGCGAGTTTATATTTCATGATAAAAGCCGGCATAACTGACAATCCACCATTTACTATACCAAACAAGAAAAAACCAAAGATTAATGAAAGTAGAAGCTTAGATTGTTTAATGTAATTGAACCCCGCAACAAAATCCTTCCATACCATCTTTACACGAATATCTTTGAACCTGTGTTGTCCGTTCGGCAGACGAACATCTTCATCAACTCTCATACTCATAATTAATAATGCTGATATAACATATGTAATAAGGTCAAATGCAATTGCTCCTTGTATTCCTATACTCCAATAAATAAAAATGGCGATCATGTTCCCAAAAAGCATAAATAAACTACCTACCATTTGATTCAATCCAGCTGCAATTGCATACTCCTCTTTCGAGAGTACACCTTGTACCATCGCTTGATCAGCAGGAAAAAAGAATTTACCTACTGCACTTCTTAAGAATAAGATAGCAAAAATCAAAGGCATCCAGTCTAGCCATATAGCACCCATTAATAAGAGGCACAGCCCTGCACAAATCCAATCACAATAAAGCGCGATTTTTTGACGATCCATTCGATCGGCTAATACCCCTACGATAAAGAAAACAGCTAGTGTTGGCAGAGAATACATCAATTCTGCAAGTGTGGCATAAAACGGCTGTTCACCGAACTTATCCAACAAATAAAACATAAAAGCTGTAACGCCGATAATACTTCCCATCATTGAAGTAAAACCAGCAAAAAACAGCTTGCTGAAGTTTTTATTCTGAAACACTTTCAGAAACTCCTTCACATCATAACCCCCAACTTTAAATAATTTTCATCATTACCATTTTCTACCTAATGAAATCAATTGTAAATAAATTCTTGTGAAATTTCACAAGAATTATTTAGCATATTCATCCGGTTTCGGTGTTAAAATCAGCTGAATTTGTAAATGAAAAGAATACTACGATATAAAGGTTGAACTTTATGCTTTATGACGATACTCTAGACAGAGAGCATAATAGAGAGGATACTAACATGATTCATTTATTTTCACACAACGATTTAGACGGAAAATCGTGCGGTTATTTAGCACAACTAGCATTTGGAGACAACTGTAAAATATCGTATTGTTCACATGGAACGATTAATGACCGTGTAGAGATGCTGCTTGATAATCCGAGAGAAAGAAAAACAGAAATTATCATTACAGATATTGCGGTTAACGAAGAATTAATGATGCGACTTGATGAACGATCTAATGCAGGTGGAAAAGTAAAGCTGATCGACCACCATGCAACAGCGCTTCATTTCAATGGGTTTGATTGGGGGCATGTTCAAGTTCGTTATGATGATGAACGTTTAACATGTGCTACTTCCCTTTTCTATGAATATTTGATCGAGAACGGTAAGCTTAAACCAACAGGTGCGCTCGATGAATATGTAGAACTTGTGCGTTTATATGATACGTGGGAATGGTTTGACCAAAAAGTTGAAGCTAAGCGTCTTAACGACTTATTCTTTATCCTTCCTCCTGATAAATTTGAGGATCAGATCATGGATCGTTTAAAAGGTGATTCTTTTCAGTTTTCAGAAACAGAAACAACGATTCTGGATCTTGAAGAAGAAAATATTGCAGATTATATTAAAAAGAAACAACGTCAGATGGTCGAAATCTGGGATACTTGGTCTTTAGGCGAAGGATTTGAAGAGAAAACGTATAAGGTTGGTATTCTTCATGCCGAACGTTATCACTCTGAGCTTGGGAACGAGATCAATCGTGAGAATCCTCACTTAGACTTGATTGTAATTCTAAATATCGCTAACAAACGGATCGGTCTTCGTACCATTCATGAAGAGGTGGATTGTTCGATCTACGCCAAACAATATGGCGGCGGCGGGCATCCAAAAGCTTCTGGCGGAAACATGACTTCTGAAGCATTTGAAAAGTTTGTTGTTGCTGCATTCCATGAACAACCTAGACGAATCGATGCACCGAAAAACGAGCACAACGTGAAGGAAAATCCTGATGGCAGCTTATATGTGAACAATCATCGTGAAGTATCTAAGATCTATTCAGAAGATAATCAAACATGGCTGATCACACATAAGACACATCCGGTCGATGAAATTTTCGATACGTATCAAGCAGCGGAAAATTACGTGAAGCGCCATTTTGAGGGCTGGTTAATGCGAGATGATGAAGCGAATAACAATAACTAATTTATAGTAAATACCTTGGCTACAATTGCCAAGGTATTTTTAATTTTGTAGATCACTTGTCATCATTTTCAATGACTCTGAATATCGAATATCTATGTTACATCACTCATGTGAATAGAATTGTGTTTTAGTTAGGATAAAAATTGTAAAGACGCTTAGAACCAATGCTAAGCGTCTTTTCGTTTATTATTTTGAATGATCTTGCAACTGTTCTAACATACTCGTCAATGTTTTATTCAATATTGTGAGTTCATCTTTTCCCATCGGAATATTATCAACAAGCTGATCCGGTATACACTCCGCTTTTTCTTTTAGTGCTTCTCCTTTTTCAGTCACAGAAACAATTACACTGCGCTCATCTTGTTCTGATCGTTTTCTTTCAACAAGACCATTTAGCTCCATGCGTTTTAACATTGGTGTTAAAGTTCCGGAATCTAAAAACAAGCGCTGGCCTAATTCTTTTACAGACAATGAATGTTTTTCCCATAAAAGAAGCAAAACTAAGTATTGTGGATATGTGACGTTGAGTTCTTTTAACAACTCTCGATAAAGCTTTGTAATCTCACGTTCTGCTGTATAGATTTTAAAACATATCTGATTTTCTAATTTTAACGTTTCACTTTTCATGATGTTTCCTTTCTTTTTGTAAAGGGTAATTGCATTATAACACAATTTAGTTTTACACAATTAAATTGTTTGACTCTACAAAAAGTATGCGTTATGATGATTACGAGTTATTTAGTTGTACACAATTTAATTTTACACAAAGGAGTGTTTGGAATGGAAGCATTATACACAGCAAAAGCAACAGCTGAAGGTGGAAGAGCAGGTACAGTAAAGAGTGATAACGGTGTTCTAAATCATGAGTTAGCTATGCCTAAAGCACTTGGAGGATCTGGAAGTGAGAACGCAACAAACCCTGAGCAACTATTTGCAGCAGGATATGCCGCTTGCTTTGATTCAGCACTAAACCTTGTTGCGCGTCAAAGCAAAAAACGAATTGAATCGAAGGTTACTGCTGAAGTTTCTATCGGAAAAGATACAGATGGCGGGTTTAAGCTAGCAGTAGTACTAAACGTTGGTGTTAACGGTGTAACACAAGAAGAAGCTGAGGAATTAGTAAAGACAGCTCACGGTGTTTGTCCATATTCTAAAGCAACAAGCGGCAACATTGACGTAGAGTTGAAAACTGAACTTCTATAATTAAAGTTTAAAGGATCATTCATTTTGGTCCTTTTTTTATTTGTATCCCCCTCTCCTTTCTTCAAATCACCTCTTTTAAAATTAAAATATTCTCAGTTTCTATATTCAATCACAGTGAGTAGTCGTATAATTATTCATAAATAAATAATTATTCAGAAATGAATATTATTTAACTGATAAAAGGACTGATGAACTTGAATCAATCAAAAGATTGGAACGAAAATGAACAAATTCTTCATTCTTTAAAAGACGATATCTTAGTTACGAATGTAGAGGGTATAATCCTTAAAGTAAGTGAAGTTACAGGAAAGATCTACGGAGTAGAATCAGATAGTTTAATCGGAAAATCCGTTTATGATCTAGAAGCTCAAGGATTATTTACACCGATTCTCACTCCAATGGTTGTAAAAGAAAATAAAAAGATTACGTTTGTTCAAACAACGAATAAAGGAAAAAAACTGCTTGTTACAGGAATCCCTGTTTATAACGAACAAGGCGAATTATATAGAATTGTAAGCTACTCACACGACATTACAGAACTGGCTCAGTATAAAGAGTTTTTGTTTGCTATGGAAGAAGAGATGCAGCGTGTAAAAACGGAGCTTGGACTATTGAGAAACAAACAGCTTCATGATGCTGGAATCATCGCTAAAAGTGAAGATATGAAAAAAGCTGTTTCAACAGCACTTCAGTTGTCTGAAGTAGATGTGAATGCACTCATCTTAGGAGAATCTGGTGTCGGGAAATCATTGTTAGCTAAATTCATTCACAATAAAAGTCACCGATCAAAAGGTCCATTCATTGAGGTTAACTGTGGTGCTATTCCAGATTCATTATTTGAAGCTGAATTATTTGGTTATGAACCTGGCGCTTTTACAGGTGCACATCAAAAAGGCAAAGTCGGTCTTATTGAACTATCGAACGGAGGCACACTCTTCTTAGATGAGATCGGTGAACTTCCCCTACAGCACCAAGTAAAAGTGTTAAAAGTCATACAAGAAAAACAGTTTTATCGTGTTGGAGGAACGAAACCAATCAAAGTAGATTTCCGTTTGATCTCAGCTACGAACAAAGATCTGCAGAAGGCGATCCATGAGAAACAGTTTCGCGAAGATCTCTATTTTCGTTTAAACGTAGTACCTGTAACGATTCCCCCACTCAGGAAGAGAACCGAAGATATCGTACCACTTATACATATGCTCTTACAGCAATTCGAAGAAAAATATAACAAGAAGAAAAGGTTAGATGAAGCTGTCATTCATCATCTTCTGCACTATGATTGGAGGGGAAATGTACGAGAACTAATCAACATCATGGAACGATTAGTGGTACTCTCCCCTACGACTCTCATTACGGATGAACATCTTCCTGATCATGTAAAAGAAGGTACATCTACACCCTCGCCAACTATTCATGCAGAACAAACACTTAAAGAAATGTTAGATGAAACAGAGAAACAAATTTTATTAACAGCAAGAAAGAAATTTAAAACGACCATACGGATGGCAGAAGCACTCGGCACTAGTCAGCCTTCAATCGTAAGAAAAATGAAAAAATATCAGATTATTTAGTTTTTTGGCATGATCCTTGCATGGATATTCTATATAGAAATTATTTATACAACATGAGAATGGAATATCAAGGAGGTAATACACGTGTCAATGAACAACTGGAGCAACCTTGTAACCGAAATGCCTAACCTTTTAGCGCCTAGTATGGCAAAAGATCATCCGAACCTACCCGTCGTAAAAGCAGAAGGCTGCTACTATTATGGATTGGATGGAAAGCAATATCTTGATTTCACATCTGGTATCGCAACAGCCAATACTGGCCATCGTCATCCAAAGGTGGTCCAAGCTATCAAAGATGCAGCAGATCACCTCATGCACGGGCCATCTGGGGTCATCATGTATGAATCAATCCTGAGACTTTCAAAGGAACTAGCTCATGTTCTACCAGGTGATTTGGACTGTTTCTTTTTTGCCAACAGTGGAACCGAAGCCATAGAAGGTGCTCTGAAACTCGCTAAGCACGTGACTAAAAGACCTTACGTTATTTCTTTTACAGGATGCTTTCATGGTCGATCACTAGGTGCGTTGAGCGTGACAACTTCCAAAAGTAAATACCGCAAGTTTCTACAACCGAACGGTCTTGCCTATCAAGTTCCGTATGCCGATGTAAAAAGTGCTCCAGCTGGTGAAGATCCAGAAACGTATGTCATCGAGAAGCTTGAGAAAGATTTTGAAACACTTTTCAATCATCAAGTAACACCAGAAGAAGTCGCCTGTATGATTGTGGAACCTGTTCTAGGTGAAGGAGGCTACATCGTTCCACCGAGTGGCTGGCTGAAGAAAATTAGAGAAGTTTGTGACAGACATGGCATTCTGCTAATTTTCGATGAAGTTCAGACCGGTTTTGGAAGAACAGGTGAATGGTTCGCTGCTCAATCATTTGGAGTTACACCAGACATCATGGCTATCGCAAAAGGGATTGCTTCAGGACTGCCACTAAGTGCAACGGTTGCTTCTAAAGAACTGATGCAACAATGGCCCCTCGGCAGTCATGGTACAACATTTGGTGGAAACCCAATCGCTTGTGAAGCAGCGCTCGCTACAATAGATGTTTTAACAAAAGAAAATCTCATAGAAAACTCAAAAAACATGGGGAATTATGCAGTTGCAAGATTGAAAGAACTTCAAGAAAAGACTCCTTTGATCGGGAGTATCCGTGCAGTAGGACTTATGATCGGAATTGAAATCATCGATCCTTTTACAAGTAAACCAGACGGTCAAGCACTAATGAAAATTCTAGACAAGTGTTTAGAGAAAGGCGTTCTTTTTTATCTTTGTGGAAATCATGGTGAAGTAATTAGAATGATCCCTCCTCTTACCATCAATCATGAGCAGATTGATCAAGGTCTTGCAGTCCTTGAAGAGTCACTTGAAGAATATTTGGATGAGGTTCATGCTCAACTGTCGGAAAACTATCAAAACGCTTAAATAACATGGTTAAAGCATTACACTAAAAAGGTGGTTTTTTATTATGCAAACTTTTGATACAGTTATTATTCTTTTGTATTTTGCCGTATTGATCGGTGCAGGAATCATTGGCTCTACTAAAGCAAAGACTTCTGAAGATTTTACTCTTGCAGGACGAAACCTTGGCATGTTTATGTATCTTGGATGTTTGTCTGCCGTTATTTTAGGCGGTGCAGCTACGATTGGAACGACAAAGCTAGGATATCAGTTTGGAATTTCCGGCATTTGGTTTGTATCTATGATCGGTTTAGGCATTATTCTTTTAGGTACTATATTTATAAAAAAGATCGATTCATTAAAAGTTACAACAATCAGTGAATTATTAGGAAAACGATACAAATCCGAAACACGTCTGTTAAGTGCCATCGTGGCATCCATATATACTTTGATGATTGCAGTTACCCAAGTAATCGGGATGGGAACGATTATTAATGTACTCTTAGGCTGGAGCTTAACGACTTCCATGTTAGTAGGCGGAGGAATCGTTCTCTTCTACACAATCCTTGGCGGTATGTGGAGTGTTACAGTTACGGATATTATTCAATTTATCGTAATGACGGTCGGTGTCTTCTTCATTATGGTTCCTATGAGTCTTTCAAAAGTCGATGGTTTAGGAAATCTATTAACAGAACTTCCTCAGTCTCACTTAGATTTCACAGGTATCGGTTATCAGCAGATCTTCCAATACTTTTTGTTGTTTGCACTTGGTATGGTCGTATCACAAGACATCTGGCAACGAGTATTCACAGCAAAATCTAGTAAGATTGCTAGAAACGGCTCTATCTTCGCGGGTGTTTATAGCTTTGCATACGCGATTGCAGGAAGCATCATCGGAATGTGTGCATTCTTGGTGCTGCCTACCCTAGATAATCCGCAGAACACGTTTGCTGAGATGGCTCTTACCATTCTCCCTACTGGTATTTTAGGACTTGTACTTGCAAGTGTGTGTTCAGCACTTATGTCAACCGCATCTGGTTCGTTACTTGCGTCTTCTACTTTAATAACGAACGACATCCTAAAACAGTATTTCTTAAAATCTCCTACTGACAAACAAATGATTAGAGCATCAAGGATCACAACGCTTATTATCGGTTTAATCGCCATTACCTTTTCCATATGGATTCAAGATGTACTCGTTGCACTTGATGTGGCTTATGCAATACTATCTGGAGCAATCTTCATCCCACTTGTTATGACATTCTTTTGGAAACGAGCGACTCCTAATTCAGGATTCTACGCTATCTTAATTTCTACAGTTGTTGTACTAGCAGGATTGTTTATTGAAGGACTTACAGCTACGAATCCCATTCTTTATGGTATGTCTGCTGGATTGGTGAGTATAGTGGGTATTTCCTTATTCACCGCTCCAATTTCAACTGAGTTCGACACACCTTTCGATGAAGATGTAGCACTTGATGATGTAGAAGAAGGAAGAAAACAAGCTTAAATATAGAAAAGCCTCTCCCTCGGGAAAGGCTTTTCTCTTTTTATCCAACAATTTCAATAGCTAATGCATAAGATTATTTACCACCGATTCCTAACGATAACAACAGCAGACCGAATATAGAGATCAAAGCCATGAACAAGATAAAAAACAGTCCAAAAAACTTAGCTTTTCCAGCTTCTTTCTTTACAATAGCTATAACGCTAAAGATGACACCGATAAAATACAACATGATTCCACTAAAAAGAAAGACAGCAACCTGTTGAGCTACATCATCTCGAACGATGAATGGCCAGCCAGCAAGAACAATTCCCGCTATGCAAAACCATAATGATAAACGACCAAAACGCAGATTCAATATATGGCACACTCCTGTTTAAATTCTTCAAATGAAGTTCAATATCCATTGTTGCCATTTTTATATCAAAAATCAACTATCTACTAAATAAAATAATCTTTATAATAAACAAAGATGGAGACAAACGAAACAAGCGTATAAATAATAGCTGTATAATAAGGATAACTTGGTTTGAACGTAGCTTTTTCTTCTTCAATCTTGATTCCGGTCATAGCTTGTGCCTGCATGCGAACCATGTTTGATGAAAGTCCACCTTTCGAAGTGAAAAATCGAATCGTGAGAGCAAAAATCAAACCAACAAATAATGAAGTATCAATAAACGCCACTCCTAATAGATTTGCAACCACATAATTAACGACTAGCATTAATATTACGGTTACGATGCAGCTTATTACGTGTTTCATAACATCCCCTCCTTAACTGGTTATACGCATCACAAGGAAGAAAGTTCCAGATAAATGAAAAACATTGAATGAAAAAACGCCCATGCATATTGCATCGGGCGTGATTCTATTATTCTACTTCTCTTAATATCTTATTATTCTTTCACTCACTCGCTCACTAAGAATATATCTATATTGTGCTGTTCGGAAAAGTTTAGCCTCTAATGCATATTTAGATTGGGGTAAGATTAAATTTGCGGTGTTTTTAAAGTGGACACTGCATGTGTCGGAATCTATAGAATCTATCCGTTGAACATGTGATTGGGATAACCAGATGCACGTTTCATTCTTAGGAGATTCTACAGGAAAAAAGAAAATGCCAAGTTCGAGGTTAATCATGATAGGAGATAGACTAACATAGCCCATTGAACGACGCACTGCTTCACGCCTGCCTTCATAGCTAGATCCAAAGAACAAACAGCTCTCGTTAATGATCTTGATTGGACTGAGTGCAACTCTTTCGTTTTTTTCGCTTTCTAATATCTCGGTTTGAACCTCTCCGTATTCGTTATAAAACGGTAAGAGTGCCATCGTGCTCGTGTTAATTTCGTAGGATCGAAGAAGTAATGTTTTTTCCATTTATACATCCTCCCTTTAAATAGTTAAACGAATCATAACTCCTCCCCTTTAAAAAATTAGAAAGTAAAATACTCCCAATAGGTAAATTATACTAATTGTTTTGACAAGAATCTATATAATTTTACAAAAATTTTAACTATTTAAATAAATAGTTAAATAATTCCTCAAATAGGTTTGAATACTAGCGGATCGTGGAATACATAACAGGGCGAAATGGACGATTATTTCGACCTGTTTTTCCTACTACTTAATGAATAAGAGGCTGATGAAAGATGGCAAAAGGTGATCTGCTGATCATTGGTGGCAATGAGGACAAGAGCGAAAAGAAAATAATCTTATCTAGATTCTCTGCACTATGTAAAAATCGTCAGGGACCGATCGGAATCCTGACAACTGCATCCGGCTATCCGGAAGAAGTAGGCAGTGAATACTATCAACTGTTTCAAACATTGCATGGTACGAAGCCACTACTTTTCCATTTAGATTCCCGTGAAAAAGCGGAAGATCCTGAATTACCCGAACAGCTTTCTTCCCTGTCTGGTCTTTTCATGACAGGCGGCGATCAATTACGATTAACAAGCATTTTAGGTGGGACATCTTTTTATAAACACCTCTTTCGAGAATGGAAAGACGGTTTGATCATCGGTGGAACGAGTGCCGGTGCTGCTGTAATGAGCAGATTGATGATAATATCATCAAAACTGTTTGAAAAAGAAGATGTTTCCATACTTGAGTTAGGTTCAGGCTTTGGATTTTTAGAGGACGTAATTATTGATCAGCACTTTTCTCAGCGTGACCGTTTTAGTCGTCTCATGCGAGCTATCGCGTTAAATCCTCAGATCATTGGCATCGGAATTGATGAAAACACGGCAATCTGGGTTCATAACGACGGTAAGCAGTTTGAGGTAATCGGTGAGTACAACGTCAGCATATTTGATGGCAAAACCTCGACTTACGTAGACATCGCTGAGAATAAAGGAAATATGACGATTTCCGATATCCGTTTCCATACATTAGGAGCAGGTGCTGTTTTTGACTTATACAAACGAGAATTAATCATCACTTAAGGAGAGAACGTCTTAGTGAAAATCAACCGCGTCAATTACTTAACAGGACCGAACCTTTACAGCTTTAAACCTACTATATGGATTGAGCTTGATATAGAAGAATTTGAGGAAAAACCCTCTAATACATTACCAGGGTTTGTAGATTCATTGTTAAAAGTCATTCCATCCCTTCACACACATACTTGTTCAAGGGGTTATGCGGGCGGATTCGTAGAACGCCTTCATGAAGGAACGTGGATTGGCCATATATTAGAGCATATCGCCCTTGAGATTCAACATCTTGCTGGTATCTCAGTCAAACGTGGCAAAACGATCACAAGTGAACGAAAAGGAATTTATTTTGTAACCTATGATTATGCAGAACCGAAATCAGGTCTATACGCTTTCGAAGCTGCACTTGAAATTGTAACCGCTATCTTAGCAGGAGATGAAATCAGCGCTGACTCGTACATCTCGCACACCTCTGACCTGTACCATCTACATAAATTAGGTCCGAGTACAGAGGCCATTTATGAAGCTGCTAGAAAACGAAAGATTCCAGTAGAGCGTATCGGAACAAACAGCTACTTAAGAATCGGAACAGGTAAAAAGCAAAAATCCGTCCAGGCAACCATCTCCTCCCAAACGTCATATTTAGCAGTAGAAAATTCTTGTGATAAAGATATGACCAAAGCATTAGTAAGAGGTGCTGGGCTCCCAGTTCCGAAAGGTGATGTAGTTTCCAATGAATATGAGTTGCTGCAATCTGCTGAGAAAATTGGTTATCCGCTTGTCATTAAACCGCTTAATGGGAGACAGGGTCAGAACATCATAACAAATATTCAAAATGATACAGATTTAATTGCTGCTTTCCGCTGTGTGTTCAGCGAAGGTACTTCATATATTCTAGAGCGATATTATGCAGGCAACGATTACCGTTTTTTCGTTGTAAATAACGAGTTAGTTGCAGCAAGTCTTCGTCTCCCGCCATTCGTAATCGGTGACGGATATAAGACGATAGCTGAACTTATTGATGAAGAAAACTTAAATCCATTGCGCGGTGATGGTCATGAAAAAGCGATGAGCAAGATTCCTTTAGATGAACGTACGGTCGTTCATCTTGAGAAGAGTGGCTATTCTCTTCAATCCGTATTGAACAAAGGAGAGTCTCTAGAAGTATTAGGTAACGCAAACCTGTCTACAGGTGGTTCGGCAATCGATGTGACAGAAGACGTTCACCCTGACTACCGTAACATGGCCATTGAAGCTGCGGCTGCAGTAGGTCTTGATATTGCAGGAATCGATATTTTATCGCCCGATGTAACGGTTTCCTTTATTGAAGGTGAAGCTGCCATTCTTGAAGTAAATGCAGCTCCTGGTATCCGTATGCATCTTCATCCATCACAAGGAAAAAGTAGAGATGCTGGTGGAGCAATCGTGGACTATCTGTTTGGTTCTCGTGAGGAAGCTGCGGTTCCCGTTGTGGCTGTAACAGGTACAAATGGAAAAACGACGACCACTCGTCTTGTATCACATCTTTTACAAAAGGAAAACATCACGGTTGGATATACGTGCTCTGATGGGGTTTGGATTGGTGATCAGCAACTAGACGAAGGAGATTGCAGCGGACCAAGAAGTGCTCGTAAAGTTCTATCTCATCCTTCTGTAGATATTGCCGTCTTAGAGACCGCTCGTGGTGGAATGCTGCGCGAAGGCCTTGCGTTTCGCTATTGTGATGTTGGAATCGTAACAAACGTTAGTGAAGATCATCTTGGCTTAAATGGGGTAGAAACATTAGACGATTTGAAGAAATTAAAGCAAACAGTTGCTGAAGTTGTTCTTCCTGAAGGTACATGTGTTTTGAACGCTGACGATTCACGATGTGTGGATATGGCAAATCATACAAATGGCAAAGTAATCTTTTTCTCCCTATCAGTATTGAATCCAGTTATTCAAGATCAGTTAAAGCAAGGGTTAAAAGTTTGGTATCTAGAAGATGACTGGGTGGTATTTAACGAGAACGGTAAAGCGGAAAGGTTCCTTCCTGTATCACACATTCCGATTACGATTAATGGCGCTGCCCGACACAATATCGCAAATGTCCTAGGCGCACTCGCAGCCGCTCATTCTTTAGGAAGACCTTTGTCTGAATTAAGAAGCAAAGTGATCACTTTTCTTTCATCGGAAAATCAAAACAGAGGACGCTTTAATGTACTAAACATTCATGATCGTACAATTGTAGTAGATTATGCGCATAACCCTGCTGGCTTGAAGGCACTTTTTGAAACGGTAGATCAACTAAAGAGTGGTCGAGTAATAACGGTTGGATCAGCAGCTGGAGACAGACAAGACCAAACGATACAAGAGATGGGCCGAATCTTTGGAGCTCACTCTGATATTTTTATCATCAAAGAAGATGTAAACCTAAGGGGACGGATTCCTGGAGAAACGGTTCATCACCTATATACAGGTGTAAAAGAAGCGGAGGGCATTACATCCGTTTCTGTTTATCCTAAAGAAGCTGAGGCCTTGATCCAAGCATGGGAATGCTCAGAGCCTGGTGATACACTTGTTTTCCTCTATGACGAATACACGTCCATTCAAGGTATTCTGCAGAAAATCAGAAACTCAAAAGCTGTCGGTGTCCTGCAGAAGGCAGAATAAGAAAAGCAGTTCCCTTTTAGGGAGCTGCTTTTTACCGTTTATGCTTTAAGTGTTTTAACAACAATCGCTTGTGAAGCACTCTTAATTAAGCACCCTTCCAAATCTCCTTCACTTAACAAGCCGAGCATGATCGCAGACTTTACCTTTTCCTCATCTGGTTTTGGTACATGATGAATGAGATCTGTCATATTCAACTGAGTGAGTCTATTCACTGTCTTTTCTTCGTGAAACTTCTCTGATTTTCGGATCTGCCGCTGCAATTTGTAGTTGTTTACTGTTACTTCACCTTTCTCGTTTTGGCCAACTAAATGATCAAAATAAATATGAAAGACTTTTTTTAGTTCATCTAGTTCTTTTTCTAATTCTTTTTTCTTCTCGCTAAGTTTGTTATATTTTATGATCAAGTCTTCTGATATGGTATAGTTCGTATTTTGTGTAGTCAAAGCTCGTCCCTCCCATTTACCAATGAATAGTTCATCTTATGGTAGATTTGAGTGATTTATTCCAAAATAAAAACCACCTAACTTTAGTAGTCAGATGGCCCACTGTTCTATTTTTATTAATTGTTTTCTGTTCCACTTTCGTTCTCTGGTTTATTCTTACCTTTACTCACATAAGGCTTTGGACCTTTTTTCTTACTGCTGGATTTCCAACGGTTCCATCCCTTTTTCCCAGTTCCTTGCCCTACGCCGCTTTTCTTGCCTTTTGCTTTACTCATTTTAATCACTCCATGACCGTTCTTGTGCTTATTTCAAGCAGTAATTTGAATTATACTACATTAGCGGCGGCGGGGATAGTTCCGTAGACAGTGCTAGGAGCTCTGGATTATAAAATTATGTGATGTCGGCCATTTTTTATGTGATAATCCCCATTTTTTATGTGATGAGTGCAAATTTTTATGTGATTTCCCTAAGAAATTATTTGATTCACACTATTTTAAGGTTCAGTTATTCAGAAACTCGTTTATTGAAAGCCAAATTATGGAGTCCTATAATGAGTTCATAAGCCTAAAGGAGGTTATTTTATAAAAAAACAACCGCACATCCCCTATGTCATACAAAAACTCAGCACAGTTATTGACAGATTAGAAAGCTGTCATCAAAAACGTTCAAAATTGGAAGGAAATCTGGCAAAATATATGGCTGGCCATAACGGTGAAAAATCCCTACAGTATTTTTATCGGTATCTACCAAAACAAGAGGCTGATATTATCCATAATATTCGAATTAAGCACATGGAATTCTTTTTTCAGATCGATACACTTATTATTACTTCTAAATTTCTTATTCTGTTAGAGATAAAAAACTATACAGGAGATCTGTTCTTTGATGATAAATATGGACAACTCATTCGGACTTCAAGTAAAGGAAGAGAAATATTCGAAGACCCTATTCAACAAGTAAAACGACAATCTTTCCATTTAAATCAAGTGCTTGAACAGCACAAAATCCCTAAGATCCCCATTGAAACATTAGTTGTTATTACTAACTCACGAACTTTTGTTGATAGTTCAGAGACATATAGAAATGCATTAAAGTTAGTAATTAAAAGCCCGATGTTACTTAGTAAGTATGAAGAATTCAATGCTCAATATAAAAAGGATGTGCTCTTTATGAAAGAAAGAAAAAAGATCAAAAGATTATTGATGAAGTTAAACGAACCATATAACCCCGATATCTTAAGCTATTATGGAATTGATAAAAGTGAGTTGATAACAGGGGTGCTTTGCTCAAAATGTAACACTCAAATGAATCGGATAAACGCTAAATGGGAGTGTGCAGCCTGTTTTCATACCTCTAAGACTGCACATGTTGGAGCATTGAGGGATTACGCTCTTATCATTTCGATGGATATAACAAATAAAGAATGTAAAGATTTTTTACATTTATCAACAAGTATGCAAGCTTACTATCTGCTCAACTCACTAAATCTTCCATACACTGGAACATCCCGCAGGACTCGAACCTATCACCTAGACTCCCTCATCACTTAATCTGCTTCTTCAACTTTTCAGCATCTTCCCTACTAAGCTTCACATACTTGTGTTCATTTGAATCCACGATTTCCGCAACCCTATCATCATGAAACCAAATTTTATATTCTTCCAATCTCTCAGGCATGTTAGGATCATACAGATAGAAAAGAGTTAAAGTCATATCTTCTCTTCTCGACATCTGCATTTTAGCGTTTTCCCACTTCACTTTTTCAAATAACGCACCAATCGATTTCACCTGCTCCTCATCCGTTATGATTCCACCATCACCCGTTCGCATCTCACTTAGTTGATAATCAACACGGATCAGCTTCTCAGCCTCGTTGTACCCAGCTAAACTCATCATTAGTGAGAGCACGAGCATCCATTTTTTCATCAATCAGCAGGATTGATAATAGCCATTTGTTGATGATCTTCCCACTTTCCATTAATCTTTACATTCTTACGAGCTAGTCCTTCTTTTTCAAAACCAGCTTTTTCTAACACTCGAATAGAACCAACGTTGTGCGGCATCACACCCGCTTCCACTCTATGAAGGTTAATCTCTTCAAATGCGTATTTTACAATCAAACGCACAGCTTCTGTCGTATAGCCTTTTCCATTGTGCTTTTCATCTAAAAAGTATCCGACAAAGGCACTTTGAATGGATCCGCGCATTACCGCAAACAGGTTGACCGTCCCAATCAGTACCTCTTCTCCTACTGTAAAAATACCAAAATAGTAATCTAAATCTTGCTTTGCATTCTCTACTAACATCTGAATTCGTTTCTGCTGATTTTCAAGGGAATAAAAATCATCGCTACGTTCCATGGCAAACTTACTGAAGAACTCCCGGTTCTCTAATTGAAGATTCACCATATCCTCTGCATCCTCAACGGTCAATAATCTAATATAAATATTGTCTCCTGATAATTTAACATTTGTTTCCACGCTTTGATTCATTATATTTCTCTCCGTTTCTTATGTAAGTTTCTTCTCGGCAAGCCTCACTCTTAATTTTCTCATCTTGCCTAATGTTCCTTCATATTCAAGTTTTCCTTGCTCGATCAAATAATGAATCCGGTTAAAAATAAAAGCATCACCCACATATTGTTCGATATGGCCGAGTATATCGCCTACGAGACGTGAGCAACCTCTAAATCCTTCTCCATACTTCCACTCCAAACGTCTTACGGAATGAATGATGTACGCATCTAAATGGTCAACACTAACGCTTCTTATTGCACCGTCTTCCCAAAGTCTAAGCACTTCTTCTGATTCACTCAAAGTCTTCCATTTTTCTACAAATTTTTTCTTAGCATCTAATGAGATAGGATCGTAACTATCCGATTTCTCTAAAATGATCTTAAGATGATCTGGAGAAACTTCACTCGTGTGCAGTGATGTATAGAAGACATCAAGAGGTTTGCAATATTTGTTAAAACATTCATTGGTATCAACCACAAAAATCTTGTTTTCTCGATCTTCGAGTAACTTCATCACAAATCTCAAACCCGTTTGTTCAGTCGCATTGTCAGCTGTCCAGATTATAATTGTCGCATCTTTAGGAATATCACCAATTTCCTGAAGTGCTTGCCTAAAACTAGATTCATAATCGTTTGAATAATATTCTGCCATGTCACCAATTGACAAATTGTCTTTGAACCATTGAATCCGTCCAACTAATCCCTTTTCAGTTTCCAGTTCACGAATAGGTCCGATCGCAAAAGAATCAGGAAATCCAATTACATGTTCCTGGCGTTTTTCCTTACTTAGCATCCATTTCATTGCGCCAGCCATAGTTTCTCCAAACACTATATGAACGTTCATTTTACAGCTCCTTACTTACAATCCACCAAGACCATCCTAACCATTCTCTAGTCTACCTGTAATACCCTCTTTATTTCCAAAATTTATTACAGAATTTAAAAAAGAGCTGAGTATGTTCAGCTCCTCAAACCCAATTATTTTAAATCTGTTTCTTCTAATGTAAAGTTGTTTTCTTCCGCAAACTTCTCTAATTCACTCTGACTTTTTTCGCTCATTTTTTCTGCTTCCTCGAGCATTGTATACGACTTTTCATCTAATTCTACATCTTGTTCTTCTATTGCAGTTAAACTTAATTTCATCGCTTCTGCTCTAGTCTTTATATCTTTCACAAAAAGATCTTGTGATTTTTTTAAATCGTCTAATTCATTCAAGCTTATTCCTTCAGCTTCTTTTGCCAATGCTTCATAATCGGCAATTGTGGTCTCTAGTTCTTCTTTCGCAGTAGGGTCTTGTAACATTTTTTCAAAATTAGCTTCCACTTGTTTAGATAATTCCATATCTTTTTTTATTAGTTTATTGCGATCATCCAAATACGCATTAAAATCATCTTCAATCAACATGTTACAACCACCTAAAACGATTACACTTAGCGCTACTACCATCACCAATAACTTTTTCATATTTTCTTTTCACCTCATGGATAATTTTGGAGTCTATTTCTTGATACCCTTTATCCACGAGTTACTAAACCAAAGTTTTACATTTTTATAAAACTTTGGTCATGCGTTGATGGTCTGATAACTAATGATTGCTCTATCCAAAAATTCTAAGACTTCGTTGCTAATGGGATATAAATTTAGTGAGTGTGATGAACCTTCGGATTTTCGAGCGTTCCAAAACTTTTCCTCTAATTCGGTGTCACCCTGGAACATTTCATGAGATAAGAGTAAAACATCTGATGCAATTAATAGACCTTCTTCTGACGTTGGTTCACTATTCTTTCTTAAACAGATTTCTATTCTTTTTAAAATGTTCACCCATTTTGCAGTACTTGCATCCTCAAGCTTCGGTAAAGAAGATTGAAGCGTTTTTCTCTCGTTGTCTGAAAAGAACTTTTCCCAGTTTTTATCCTTATCAGAAATCTTAACACCTTCATTTGTTTGGACGAGAGATAGGATATGTTCCCAATTCAACTCTCCCTCAATCTCTAGAATATGGAGAAGTGTATTTATCTTTTCAGACGCTGATTGAAGCTGATTCAGCTGTGTCTGTACATCTTTTTTCTGAGCTGCAAGAATATCTTTTATCGTTACTTCACCTATTATTTTTTTTATCTCTGTTAAAGGTAGAGACAAAGATTTTAAGAGTGTAATCTTTTCTAATAGTTGCAGATCTTCTTTCGTATACATTCTTGTACCGCTATCACTCTTGATACTCGGTAAAAGCAGTCCAATTTGGTCATAGTATCGTAGTGTTCTTACCGAAACGCCATATTGTTTTGAAACCTCTCCTGTTGAAAATAAGCTCATGATTAATAAACTCTCCTTTTTCTCTTGCAGGTTACGTTACGTCACCACTTACTATTAACATATTATAACAAGTTAATCAGGAGGAACAATACAATGATAGTTACTACAGAGAGAAAATGGAATGGTCGTGAACTCATACTTTTATTGAGTCTTTGTTTAGTTGGCGTACCCATTCTATTGGAGAAAGTACTTTATGATCAGTTGCTTCAATGGCTGGATAGCACATTGTACGCGGGAACATTAACTGGTTTCTGCATGGCAATCGTATTTACTTTAGGTGTTTATTGGATCGCGTTAAAACCAAACAAGTTAGGATGGCGTGCAGTGGGTATTGCACCACTCACAAAAAAAATGTGGAAAACAATTGTTCTATTGACAATACTTCTTATACTCATTAGTATCGCAATTGTCGTAGTGATGGATTTCCTCACCATAGGAACAAATAATGCTAAGACAGACAGTTTAAAGGCTGATCTTACACCATTTACATTTGTGATTGGTTTCCTATCCGCTGCTGTGGTTTCTCCTATTTATGAAGAGATTTTTTACCGTGGTTTTTTGTATACATGGTTCAGACGATGGGGTGTTAAAAAGGCGATGATTTTAAGTTCGTTCATTTTCATGATCGTTCATATACCTACTTATAACACATTGCCAGTAAACTTTGCATCAGGTCTTGTCTTTTGCTGGGTATATGAAAAGACGGGTTCCATTATTCCAGCGATCATCATTCATGGAGTTGTGAACGGAATCGGAATCTCGTTGTCTGTTTTAGGATAATCCAAAAAAATAAAACAAAAAAAGCGAAGATCCCCTAAGGTCTTCGCTTTCTTCATATTTCATATATAGCGTCTTTTATTTCGGATTCAAAGGCGTTAATTCAAATTCTGGCTTGCGCTTTTCTTGTTCAACTACAGACTGTTCTTTAAGCACGTATCGTGATACTGGCAAATCCAAAGGCTTTATCGTTTGCTGGTTATAATTGGTCATAGTAAGCATAACTCATCCCTCCTTACCAGGTTTTAACTTCTATTTACCCCGTATGTTATAGTAAGAAACCTTTTTCTACAAAAATAGTGCGACAGTCCTCATTATTTGTCTAAATCATGACTATAGGAGTAGAATACATACTATGATAAGCAACAGGTACTGCCTACAGCGTGTGAAAGGATGAGTCATCTTGAAATTTGGAGTTATTGGAACGAATTGGATTACAGAGAGCTTTATTGCTGCCGCTAAAGAAGTTAAAGGTTTTACATTGAGCGCAGTTTATTCGCGTACAGAAGAAAAAGCGAAAGAATTTGCTGAGAAGAATGGTGCTGAACATACGTTTACAGATTTAGAAAAGATGGCAGCTAGTGATGTAATTGATGCGGTGTATATTGCCAGCCCGAACTCTTTCCATGCAGAGTATGCCATCACGCTCATGAACCATGGCAAGCATGTAATATGTGAAAAACCTATGGCATCGAATGCACGAGAAGTAGAAAAAATGATCGCTGTCGCTAAAGAAAACAACGTACTGCTGATGGAAGCTATGCGTTCGACCGTGACACCGAACTTTAAGAGCATTCAAGAGAACCTGCATAAAATCGGTAAGATCCGCCGTTATTTTGCAAACTCCTGCCAGTATTCTTCCCGTTACGATAAATATAAAGAAGGCACGATCCTTAACGCTTTCAAACCTGAGTTCTCAAATGGATCGTTAATGGATATCGGAATTTATTGTTTGTATCCGATGGTCGTCCTTTTCGGAGAACCTGCAGATATTAAAGCAAACGCCTACCTGCTAGAGTCTGGCGTCGATGGTGAAGGGAGTATACTCTTAAACTATGGCGAAAGTGAAGCCGTTGTGATGTACTCCAAAATCTCAAACTCTTACGTACCTTCTGAAATTCAAGGAGAGAACGGAAGTATTTTGATCGATCATATACAGGACATGACAAAGATTGCAATCCGCTACCGTGATGGAAGTACGGAGGACATTACAGTAGAGCAGAACAAACCAAAGATGTATTACGAAGCAAAAGAATTTATCGAGCTGGTCGAACGTGGTGAACTTGAGTCTAAAGTGAACTCACATGCGAATTCACTTGCAGTAATGAAGATTATGGATGAGGCTAGAAGACAGGTTGGACTTGCTTATCCAGCTGACCGATCAAACAACGTGTAAAAATAATCGAATCCTTATATACTATAGGTGAAATAATAAATTGGGGGGATACCTATGTTGCACATTGAAATGTGGACAGACTTTGCTTGACCATTCTGCTATATTGGCAAAAAGCGTCTGGAGGACGCTATTAAAAAGATAAATCATCCTATTGAAGTAACGTATCGCTGCTTCGAACTGGATCCTACAATGGAACGTGACGTTAACGAAAACATCTATGAAAAATTATCTAAAAAGTATGGCATGAGTATTGACGCCGCTAAAGCAAACACGCAAAACGTGATACAAATGGCAAAGGATTCCGGACTAGAGTATCACATGGATACGATGATTCTAACCAATACCTTTGATGCTCACCGTTTGACGATGCTTGCTAAAAAAGAAGGTAAGATGCAGGAGATGACAGAACGCATCTTATATGCCTTTTTTACAGAATCCAAACATATTGGAGATCATGAAACATTAGCAAATCTTGCAGAAGATGTTGGTTTAAATAGAGAAGCTGTCAGACAGATGCTTTCAAGCGATAAGTTGTCTGATGAGGTTAGAGCTGATGAAGAAACAGCAAAAGCTTATGGAGTAACAGGTGTACCCTTCTATCTCATCGACAAAAAATATGCGCTTACTGGTGCACAGCCGACAGATGTTTTTGTACAAGCGTTGAACAAAATCATAGCTGAAAACAAAATCACGATACTAAACAATGAAGATGGAATGAGCTGCGACGATGATGGCTGTGAAATTCCCAAGAAATAGCAGATCATTAGTATGGCAAATCGCATATTAGAAAAACGCAGAGGGATTAGTATCCTCTGCGTTTTTTCACTAAAGCCATAATTCCTTAATTATATAAACTTCTTTAAATATTCACCGAATATTTTGTTCATCACTTTGGGAGTATTTTCTAAATAAACATTAATCTGTTCCTTGTTTGATACGAATTTATCAGAGTTACTTTCATCTGTTGGAAAATCAGATATACCTTTGATAATAATACATTCAACGTCATTCTTCTTACAGATATAAGCAATTGCACTCGCTTCTGTATCGGCGATTGTTATTTGATTTTCTTTAAGCTCTAAATAGTCCTTCCACATAACGACTGCTTTATCAGCTGTGCCAATTATTCCCGTGTTAAAATCATTTCCGTATTTCGATAAATCAATATCAACGATGAAGGATTGCTTAATAAAAGGTTCAACTTCTTTTACTGTACAATCATATTGAACGGCTTTATCGGGTACGAAGATATCCAAATTACTAAACGCATCGTCTATGCCTGCACATGTTCCAGCTACGATTACCTTCGTTAAGTTGAATCTTGAAATCATATACTGATTACCACCAACACCATTTACTTTCCTTACACCTGTACAATAAAAAACAAGTTCGGAATCATTCATTATTCTCATGAAATACTCGCCATAAGGATATTCGAAGCGTTCTTTCTCTTTTATGCTGAAATATTCTAAGGTCGCTTCATATTCCCACTTCGTCGCTATACTTATTCCTATCATAAAACTTATCCCCTATAACGCTTAAGATTAAAAAGCCTTTTACATCTGAGCCAAAATCTAGATTTATACGCTTCTCTCGACCTTCAATTCAAAATTAGGTTTGGTCACATATTCTTTGTAGATAACTTTTCCTTCATTTTTTAAGTAATCACTAAAACGTGTCAGATATGCCTCTCCTGTTAACATGCCTAAAACATCTTCTTTTGGCACCCACCGGCTATCTGTCGTTTCATCAGACACCCCTAGTTCCCCGCCAATCGGTTTACACACAAAATCAAACATCACTTTCGTTGGAACGTTCGTGACTCCATCATGCCATGTATATTGTGCCGTGTTCGAGTACACACCCGAGAGATATGAAACGGTAGTATCAATACCGCTCTCTTCCTTTATTTCACGAACCAATGCGTCGATTAAATTTTCTCCTGCTTCTACTTGTCCTCCAGGAAACACCCAGCCGTTATGTATCGTTTTTACTAATAATACATTCCCTTTACCATCTTCCACATATCCTGCCACTGCCACAATATGAGTTGGCATTATCATCACTATGACCTCCAATAAATAGATTTCTATTACCCTATTTCATCATAGGTTCAATTAGAAGTTATTCCCATGATTTCGTGATGATAGGTCGATGATAAGACGGCCATATTTAATCATTTTTCAAAATCAACGCTTACATAAATGAATGAAAAAAGAAAAAGCAAAGCTTCGATGATATTTGTAGCAAGTTTTATTGTGGGATTAAAAGAAAGATCAAATATGATATGCACTACACAATATAAACCTGTAACAATGATTAGAACTAGCAGGACAGATTTGTTAATTATCGCCTTAAATTTTATTTTATTCACTTCCCTATTAAACAACTTATCAATACCTGCACAACGCTTCATTTAAAAAGTCTTTCCGATAGCCGCTTTTCTGATGAATGACTTCCACCCAATGTTCAATTGAATCGGTTTGATCTCCCTTAATCAAGCCTTCACTCGTACTTAAAAAACTTTCCCAATCGAAGAACTCCCAGTGTGCAGTCTCATCTTTATAAGGTACTCTACATTCAAAGAGAGGCTTTGGATATATAAGATTCTGCGAATATTCAGCTCCTCTTAAGAAGATATCAGTATCAATAGGAGTCAGATCAAATATTTGATTTGAAACTTTGCCATTTGGTCTATGATAAAGGATTTCAATCTGGTTTTGATTTCTAGACTGGACTTGGATTTCAGCCGCAGGAAAGAACCCTTTTAACTTTTCATTTGAAAAGTCTTTACTATTTGTTTCAACGAGGATGGGCTGCAGCCACTGATCACCTAAATCACACAAATAGCGGTTACCATTCTCGTCTAATGCCACAACAGCTACATGTGCTTCATCGGAATGAAACTTTGAACCAATTGGATAGGCTTTGATTCTATCTTGTTTACATTCATCTAATAACCATAGTGCTAGATCAAAGCAGTTTCCCGTATTGCCGTATTGAATCCTATGCTCTTTCATCAACGAGACGTCTCTTTGTTTTTTTGCCGTTCCCTTATGGAAGTACCAAGCCTTCGTTAAGGTTTCCATAGGAAAAGAATCGAACTTCTTCCACGTTTCAAGAATATGATGTGTTGGATACACCTAAAATCCCCCCTTACACTCATACTATATATTTACAATTAAGTATATCATCATCAATTAGCACCGTTAACATGTTAAGGAGGTTATGAATTGGAAAGCGTTATTTTTGTCAGTGAACTATTTTTATTTACCTCGTTTATACTTATTCTCTTTCTAAGAAAACACACTTCTAAAAACGTATGTACGACTCTATTCCTTTACCTAATCGGAGCACTCCCCCTTATTATTGCAGGTTTGACTAGTCCTCGGGATAATCTTAGTACACCTTTAGGACTCGGCCTTTCGTTGATTTACACATGGCTTATCGTAGGGATCGCTATGCTTTACTGCATTGTATTATTACTGAAAACAAAATAAGTGACCAAATAAAAAGAGCCCCCACATTCTCGGAGCTCTTTCCCAGTTATAGCTTTGTAGTTCTGTAGCTTCCCAATACTCGTACATCATGTCCGAAGGCTTCAAGTATCGTAATTGCTTTGTTCATTTTCTCTTCATGAAAACCATTTTGAGCTTCTACAAAAAAATGATACGTCCCAAGCTGCTTTTTCGTGGGTCTCGATTCAATCCACGTTAAGTTGATAGATAGCGCTGTAAATACGTTCAATATGGATGAAAGGACACCCGAATAATCTGATGTTGGTGAAATCAACAACATCGTTTTTGTGTTCTCGGGGTGAATTTCTTTATTCTCCTTGCTGATCACAACAAAGCGCGTATGGTTATTGCTGTTGTCTTGAATCCCACTTTTAATGATTTCTAGATCAAAGACTTCGGCAGCATATTTGGATGCAATGGCGGCAACATCTTTTCTTTCTTGATTGTTAACAGCTTGTGCCGCTGCAGATGTGCTATCATAATGCTTGCTCTTTACTTTTGCTTCTCGAATAAAATCTCTACACTGCGCGAGAGCAGGAACGATTGACCATACTTCACGTATCTCTTCTAAATGAGCTCCTTTTAATGCCAGAAGGTGCAAGGAAACGGGAAAGATGATCTCAGCTTCTACAAAGAGATCATGTCTCAACAATCCGTCTGCCGTAATATTAATCGTGCCTTCAATTGAGTTTTCAATGGGTACGATCCCTTTATCTGCTATACCCTCTTCTACGGCTTCAAGTACATCTACAATAGAATCACATTTATGCCATTCATTCTCTTGATCTGCAAAATAACGAAAGGCAGCTTCTTCCGAGAAACTTCCCTGTGGACCTAAGTATGCAACTTTCATGAATTAGATAACGCCTGCCTTTAGTTTTTCATATCAGTATACAACGATTAAGGACGTACACCAACCTTTTTTCACTAAAAGATTTGTCTTATTTAACTTCAACGACGATACTGCTGAATCTTTTCCCTCAATTTTCTTGTTTTTTGTACTGTTGTACAAGCCATTTTCACCAAGAACCATATATTGAAACAGAGGGGGGGTGATTACTTGGCTAAATTTCTTGATTTAAGAACAAGTCAAAATGCAAGTTACTCTAACTCGATTGCCCAACCGATTACTGTAGCAGGTGCTCCCCAATTATTCGGAAGAATCGGTTTAGGTACAGTTGGAGCTGGCCCTAATATTAGGGTGCTCTTACAAGGTGCCGTTTCGCTGCAGCTGCCATTACTTCCTGCCGTCACTACGATAACGATTCAAGTCGTGCGGGGTACAAGCCCAAACTCTCCTCTAGTTTATTCCGCCAGTGAAAATATGGACTTGAATATTTTAGGACCACAGACTTTTGCATTTAACGCGCTTGATTTTAATCCTCCAGCGGATATTCAACAAACATATTCAGCTTATATTTCAGTAAGTTTAGTTGGCGTTGTCCGAGTAGGACCTGAAAGCTTCTCCGGGGTTGCGGTAAGCGATTAACGATATAGAAACAACCTTCTTTGCGAAGGTTGTTTTTTTACAAGAATTATTGAAACAGAGAGCCCCATTATTCCAGAACAACATTGTAAGTTAAATTATCTAAACTTTAGACGTACCATCAAGCAACGATTGCAGAGAATGTACGAATGGTTTAGAAAGAGCTCTTCTATATTATTTATTAGATGGTCGCTTATTGATATCGATGAAGAGCAACTGAAAAAAGAAACTGCTGAATTAGAGATGGTATTATCCACATGTGTAAAAGGTGATTTTATCATTCTAATGATTTATCCTACAGACAAGGTAGGACAACTAACAGAAGTAAATTGGGGTATGAAGCATGTGTGTGTCATTTATGTACCTGTAAAAATAGATCCCATTACACATAATGATACTTGGGACCATTTATTAAATGGCGTATCAATAAAATATTAATTCTACAATATGGGTGTGCAAGTTTATTCTAACGCTATCCAGGTTTTTCTTAATATATTTATAAAATTTAATAAAAAGTTTACAGTAGAAGGTTTCCTAGTTAATCACTATGTGCTACGCTCTTATATAGGATAATATAACTAGACTAGGATGTTTTTAAAGATGTGTGATGACCAAATAGCAATAAAAATAATAAAAAAATTAGGTCTATTGTTTGAAGAATATAAATGCTGTAAATGTGAAAAACACAAACAAAAGTTAGTACGCGATATTCAGCTTTTGGGTGAAAAACTAGAAGAAATTTAAGACTGTTCTATAAATGAAGCTTAACATTTATACATGTTGAGCTTCTTGTCTTTTTAAAGCAAAAAAGCCATCCAAAATCTGGACGGCTTTTTTGTGTTAGTCGTTTGTTTCACTTTTAGGTTTTTCTTCTTCTTTGATGTTGTAATCATATTTAGAAGGATCAACTGGCTTGAACCCTTTTACTTTATGGAATCGAAGCAAGTCACCGTAAACGGTTCGGTCAGATAGGTCCAACTTCGTCTCTGCTTCTTTTTCGATGGCTTTAATTTCTTTTGTTTCCTTAACAGACTCACCGGATTTAGAGTCGTAATATTTGCCATCAATTCCGGTTACAGTAGGTGAAACAAAATCTCCATTACGCAACGGAAGGACTTGGTCATGATTCTTAGACAATAGATCAGTACCAAACTGAATGTACTCTTTCGTATCCATTCCTAACAAATGCATTAGCGTTGGACGAATGTCGATCTGACCTCCAACTTTATCAATGGTTCCACCTTTTAAACCTGGTGCATGAATAAATAATGGTACCTTTTGAAGTTGTGTGTTCTCAAAAGGTGTAATCTCTTTTCCGAGTACTTTTTCCATTGATTTATTACGTGTTTCGGCAATCCCGTAATGGTCACCATACATCACGACCATAGTGTTATCATATAATCCCGCTTCTTTTAAGTCCGTAAAGAACTGTTGAAGAGCTTCGTCCATATATCTTGCCGTTTGGAAATAACGGTCTACCGTTCCATCTCCTGTTGTGTGAGGCTCAATCGTAGCTTCCTCTTCTGTGATCGGATAAGGGAAATGGTTCGATAGTGTAATGAATTTAGAGTAGAACGGCTGCTTTAACGATTTAAGCATCGGCATAGATTCTTCAAAGAACGGCTTATCTTTTAGACCATAATTCTCAACATCTTCCTCGTTCATATCGTAATGTTCTGCATCAAAGAACTTTTGATAACCAAAGCGCTTATAGATCACATCTCGATTCCAGAACGACTTGTAGTTACCATGGAAGACAGCTGTTGAATAACCTTGTTGCTCCATAATGGCTGGTGCTGCTTGATAAGTGTTTTCGCCTTTTGTTGTAAACGCTGTTCCTTGTGGTAATCCATATAACGAGTTCTCAATCATAAACTCAGCATCAGCTGTTTTACCTTGTGATGTTTGATGATAAAAATTGTTAAAATACAACGTGTTTTTATCTTGTGTTAACGAGTTTAAGAAAGGTGTTACTTCTTGTCCGTTCAATTTGTAATTAATCGCAAAATTTTGCAGCGACTCTAAGTGAAGATAGATGACGTTCATGCCTTTTGCTTTTCCGAAATATTCCGGATTAGGTTCAGCATAATTAGCCTTCACATAGTTCTCTACTTCTGTAACATCATCTGTGTCTGCAAGTGCACGCTGTGCGGAAGATTTCGAGCTTAGTACAGCATCATAGAGCGTGTAGTTATACATCCCTAAGTATTTTACGATATAGTTTCGGTCAAACGTTCTAGTCAACAACTGCGGGCGATCCATCTCCGCTAACAATAAGTTTGCAGATAATGCAATAACTGCAGCTAGACCAACCGTTAAGATACTTTTTCGTTTTACTCTGATTGGTTCTGGATTAATTTTCTTTGTTAAGACTAATACTAATAATACAACGATATCTAGAAAAAACAGGACGTCATACGGATTGAACAGAGCTCCTATACTATTTCCGATTGTTCCTGCATTTTTTGTCTGCGTTAATGTTGGCAGCGTAATAAAGTCTGTGAAAAAGCGATAATAAAGCATATTTGCAAATAACATTAAAGTCATTGCTGTATTGATGATAATCATCCAAACGTATGATTTTCTTCCCTTTGCAAACAAGGCAAAGCCTACAAATAAGAGTGCTGAGCCAATTGGATTGATAAACAAGATGAATTCTTGAAATCCACCTTCAACTCCCAAATTAAATTCCGTTTTATAAGCGGCATAAGATTTTATCCAAACTAAAACAACTGTAAGCAGAAAAAATCCCATATGTTTGTTTAATAATTGTTTTTGGTTAATCATTCTATCACCTCTGAAGTTTCAGTAACCAATCTATCATTCTAGTTTATTTTTAGATCTTTATCAATTACTTTCGCGGAAAACAATATAAAAGATAGTACACCTTATTAACTAAAAAGTCAACGAAACATACCTTCCTCTATTACCATGAGATATTATGCATACCAGAAAAAGCTACTCTTCTGAGCAGCTTTTTATCTATATGTTCTTCATTTATTTTTATGTGATCATGTCCCACAAAATGTTCGGTACGGTCCTTCTGTTTCAGGTGGTAGTTGCATGTATTCTTCTTGATCTGGTAAATAATCGTAAGGCATAGATAAGACATGATGAAGTCTTTCCAGTACGCTGTAATCACCATTTTCAGCTGCTTGAATAGCCTCTTCCACTCTATGATTTCTTGGAATGATGGATGGATTGTTGTTTCGCATCAACTGCAATGTTTCTTCCTTGGACTTTGGTTGTCTCGTTTTTCTTTCTTCCCACTTTTGATGCCAAGTCTTAAAATCTTCCCCTTCAAAAAGATCAGAACAATCTTTGTTGCCAAGCGTTAAGGAACGGAATGTATTTGTATAGTCAGCTTTATAGGTAGTCATGAGTGAAAGTAGTTCTTCTATAAGAGATTGATCTTCTTTCTCTTTATTATATAGTCCAAGCTTTGATCGCATACCTCTAAAATAGTTAGCATGATACAGATCAGAGAATCCATATAAAACTTCTTGTGCCAATTCAACTGCCTTTTCTTGTTCATCGTGTAAGAGTGGCAATAATGTTTCAGCGAATCGAGCAAGATTCCAACCTGCAATACGAGGCTGGTTAGCGTAAGCATAACGCCCTTCTCTATCAATTGAACTGAAAACAGTTAGTGGATCATATTTGTCCATGAATGCACAAGGACCATAATCAATCGTTTCTCCGCTGATTGTCATATTGTCGGTGTTCATAACGCCGTGGATAAAACCAACAAGCTGCCACTTCGAAATTAAATACGCCTGCTGTTCAATCACTTTTTTGAGTAAACTCAAATATGGATTTCCGTCACTCTCCACTTCAGGATAATGGCGCTTCAAACTATAATCTGCTAACTCTTTCAATTCATCGAGTGTTCCCCATTTTGATGCAAACTCAAACGTACCCACTCGTAGATGGCTTGACGCTACCCTGGTCATGATTGCTCCTGAAAGAGCCGTTTCACGCATGATTGATTCACCAGTGGTCACAACCGCTAGACTTCGGGTCGTTGGAATGCCTAATGCGTGCATCGCTTCACTCACAATATATTCACGAAGCATCGGACCAAGAGCTGCCCGTCCGTCTCCTCCTCTAGAATAGGGAGTCCTTCCTGAACCCTTTAGTTGAATGTCAAAACGTTTCCCATCAGGAGTGATCTGCTCTCCTACCATTAATGCTCGTCCATCACCTAACATATTAAAATAACCAAACTGATGTCCCGCATAGGCTTGCGCTATAGAAGATCCACCTTCCGGAAGCTCGTTGCCTGCAAATACGTTTACAGCATCTTCATCTCGAAGGAATTCTGCGTTCAATCCAAGAGACATAGCCACCGATTCATTAAGCACAACTAATTTTGGTGAAACAACTGGATTTGGGTAGATGATAGAGAAAAATTTATCTGGAAGTTCAGCATAACTGTTATCTAAATTCCAGCCTTTTACTTTCGTCATGAGAAGAACACCTTCTTTTATATGATTATATCCTTGATTTCTAATTCCACCTTAACATATTAGATCTGTCCTTGTTTGTTATCTGTATATTACTCTGATTAGAAAGTAATTGATCATAAGAAAACTCGGAAAAATTTAATCCGAGTTCTGTCTAAACGATATCATTCCTTAAGCACTTAGTTTTTTCATAATAGCTGATGGATTAGAAGTAAACAAAATATAGGTTTGTTTTTTTGTCTCAATAAAAACCCGATCTGTCATTCCATACTGGAAACCGATACGGATAGCTTCCTTATTTTCTCCACCATATGTATCGTCTAATCCTACATTAAGAATTTCATCGGCAGGAATCTCTACCCTTAATAGCTGCCATCGAATAATAAAGTTGTTATCTATCTTTTTTACACTAACCTCAATCATTACTCTCCACCCCAATTTTTTGTCTTATTATTTAATACGTTATAGGTGATGGAAAGTTTCGGTAATCGTTATCTAAAGCTGAATGATTGCATGTTTATTTAAGAATAATTCTAAAATCTTTGTATATATTTCTGGTTGCTCTGAATGCACTAAATGAGATGCATAAGGGATAATCGAAACATGAACATGTTTATTTAACTTTGGATAGATAATTGCCCCTTTTGTTTCATTAACATTACCTTCTCCAACTAAAAATAAAATAGGTAGACTCATCTCTTTCAATCCACTAGTTTCTTTAAAAGGATACCAATCTTCTTTTCTACCCATAAGAATAAACTGCTTCCATCCTTCACCATGGAGATTATTAAAATAATCGATTATTTCTTGATTCTCTAAGATACTCGATTGATTTGCTACGTCTTTTTGATGTAGTTCTAACCAGTTAGAAGGCTTTTCTGGTAAAACACCTGAAATTGTTAATGACTGAACTTTATGGGGATAATTTTGTGAAAGAATCAAACCCACTAATGCACCTAGCGAACAACCAACTATGTGCGCTTTTTTTATGTGTAAATGTTCCATTGTTTCTAGGAGGTCAGTGGCAGAGTCTTGAAAGAAATTAGAACAATCATTTGTATATGACTTTCCATGACCTCTTAAATCAGGTTTAATTACTTTATAGTTGTTTTTAAAATATTCACTTTGGTATTCATAATCTGTATTACCTGTTTGTAAACCTGTATGCAGGAAGATTACAGGTTCTCCCATTCCTATAACTTCAGTATGTAAAATCATTTAGTCCCCCATAGTTTGAGAATTCTTGAGATAACTTATTACTCTTTTCTACAAATGTCTCACTTAATTTCCGAATCCACCATTTCGCCACGCTAATCCGACCATCTCCATAAGTAAAAGAGGAACTCCGAGAATGAGTGCTGCTGTAATTGCCAATCCCCGAATACCGATCTTTTTAGGTGACCGAAATGCAAAATACATGGCAGAGAGTACTCCTACCCACAAGATAAACCGCAAATACTCTATAGAAAAGGCATATGTTTGTATAAAAAGAAAGAAAGCGACTGTAGTAGCACTTAAGAGTAACGAAATATAACTGTATTTTTCACTCAAAATAAACACCTCCTAATAGTCCATCGAATTTGCTGATTTCAAAAGATCCTCCATCTTAAATTCAGAACCCATCAACATCATCCCGTAATAAACATCGTCTTTACTCCAACGAATGGATTTAACGTCAGATGTTTCAGCTTCAATAACAACCTCAGTTCCATCTTTCAATTTTGTTGTCTTCTTCTCACCTTCATCATTAAAAGTTGCCTTCTTATTTTGAAACGTGGTTACATGAAGGACAGAACCTTTTTCATTACCATAAATAAATTCAGTATGTAAGATATCCCCTTTTGGATCTCCCGCCGGTTCTGCAGCATATGTTAATTGGACATCTTTTGGCTGAAAAGGAAGTTTTTCTGGAGCTGCCATTTTATTCTGCACCTCTGTCGACATTTGCTCTATCTCTTTCTTTACACTCGGATAATTCATTTTCAGCTTTTCTACGGCTCCTTTTTCACTGCAAGCTGCCAACATGATTAAAAGTAAAAAGCCAAGTATTTTTTTCATACAATCACCTCTAATTCTCTATATTCTCCTTCTGGAATTTAATTCCTGTTACTGTAAATCACATTTATTAGAATGAAAAAAAGCTCAGAGTCACCATGACCCTAAGCTTTACCACAAACCTATATTTAATAATGTTCTATAAGATGAATTCCATTGATATTCTTGTATTTTTATACCCTAATTTCTTATATAACTGATAAGCGGCTTCATTTTCCCCAAAAACACTTAACCCAATAGAGTCTATACCTGACTGTTTTAACATACTTTGAAGCTTTTCTAATGTACCTTTTCCGTATCCTTTTCTTCTATAGAGCTCGTCTATGAAAATATGATACACGTAGGCTTGATTGATTTCTGGTATCAATCCATACCAGAGGATTCCTACTTTTTCATTGGTTTTGGAGTCTTTAATTTTGTATAAATACTGACCTTCAGTAAACAACCCATCTTTCCATAGGTCCTTCATCATCATTTCTGATTCTTCTAATGCTGACTGTAACGATAGGTTAAAGTTCTTAGTGATTTCAAGGGCATAATCTGAAATCATGAATGTTTGATATTCCTTAAACTCTTGCTCAGTTAGTAGGTTTAAATGAATCATGCTATCTCTCCATTCTATTTTTTTATCATTAGAAGGGAGTAAACAGAGACATCATTCATAGAGAATCGGTGAAAATAAACATTAACCCTTCATGAATAAACATCTTTGTCTACTCATGAGACCATGTTACACAATTTGTATGTGACATTCTTATATGCTCCTTTAGCTTTCATATTCCAATAGAGTTAATTTTAACATAAAAATCCAATAAATGAATCAGTCCATTATTGAACCGCACGTTACATTCATAACGGCACCCGTTATTGCGCTTGCTCGGTCAGAAGCAATAAATACTGCTGCATCTGCAACTTCCTTTAATTTTGGAAGACGTCCTAGTGCTGTTCCTTCCTCCATATACGCCTGAATATCATTATAATCTGGAGTCCATGTTTCTGGAATAGCGTCTGATCTTATAGCTACGACACGAATGCCTTTTGAACCGAGCTCACCGGCTAAGCTCCTTGTAAATCCTTCAATGGCTGAACATGCGGTCGCAAAACCTCCTGTTAAATGATAGGTTCGGTCTCTGCCTGACAATGCTGCAGTTGAAGCAGAGAGAGTTAGGATAACCCCTGATTTTTGGTTGATCATATGCTTTGCCGCTGCAGTACTTGTTAGAAAATGAGTTTGGACACCTGTCAGAATAGGAGTCATAAAGTCTTCCTTTGACATTTCAATTAGTGGAGTTCCTTGAAGGTCCCCACGTATTCCTATTGCATTAAAGGAAATATCTATTTGTCCCACATGTCGAACGATTCGATCCAGATGTCCTACTATTTCATTTTGATTCAGAGCATCTACTTTTGTAACTTTTGCTTTGCCTCCAGCATTTGTTATCTCATCTGCTACAATTTGAAGTGAATCCATAGATCTTCCTGCCAGAAATACAGAAGCTCCTTCTTCTGCAAAAGCGCGTGCAACAGCACCGCCAATTGCACCACCAGCACCATAAACGACTGCGATTTTGTTTTTCAACAACATCTTCAGTCCTCCTTTTTTCATTCTTTCAATCAGTATTGCACCTAAACCGAAACTTTCATTCTTGTTATCCTCATTTCATTCAATAAAAAAAGTACATCCTCCTCCTTGGAGAATGTACTGACCGTTATCTATTTTAAAGACTTAACTTTTCTTTCACTTCTTTAATTTGAAGGATATGTCGTTGTTCATGGTAGGCCACAAATGGAATCCATTGTTTTAAACTTATGTCACCGAAGATAGGATGGGGATAGCCTTTTGCTTCTAAATCTTTTGCATCAGCAGTCTTCTCGATATCTAGTAAATTTTTATGCGTCGCAGCCAATTTCATTTTTAGCTCTTCAATAGATGCATATTCTGAAGTTGGCACTGCAAATTCTGGAGCATCTACCTTAATATCTCTATTGATTGTTGCTTCGATTGGCTTCTTGTCTGCGTTTACCACTTTACCATTTTGGAGTTGATGGTTAATGTTTCTTGCGATTCCACCTTCCATTAAATATAGATGTTCCAAAATTTGCTTAATGGACCATTCATTTTCCGAAGGTTTTTGATTTAGATTTTCGTCATTTATTCCTTCCACTTCTGCAAACAAATCTTGGCGTATCTTATCATTAATTAGCATCTCATCATCACCTTTAATGTATATGACTTGTCCTCGTAGTGTAGCATAATCAACTGCCATAATTCTCGTTTGAGAACTTTATCTAATCGTTTATCTAATAGATTCCTAATCATTTCAATACTTGTTCCGATATAACAAAGGGTTCTTGATGAAATAAATTTAATTATTATAGGAGTCACGTTTTATGTCTATCAAAATTCAAACGTATCTGTCCGTGAGCATCTCATTGATCATATTAGCCACATCATTATTTCTTAGTATCTTTATCAGTGATAAATCTAGCGAATTATTAGAAAAAGAAATAGGTAATTCTTTAGCTTCTTCAGCTTTTCAACTATCCCACAACCTTGATTCTTTTATGTGGTCCAGATACCAGGAACTACAAGTTTTGAGTGAACAGGAAGTTCTGAAAGACCCAAGAAGAATAAATGAAGCACAATTTCTGATCGATCAGCTTCAAAATAAAATTCCCTCCTTCTCTTGGGTTGGAATAACGAATCAACAAGGAGTCATTCAAGCTTCAACAAAGAAACTTCTCATCAACCAAGATATATCTGCTCGTCCCGTTTTTCAAAAAGCAACTGAACAGCCTTTTATCGGTGATGTACATGATGCCCTTTTGTTATCCAAACTGATTCCAACCAAGGATGGTTCACCTTTACAATTAGTTGATATCAGTACACCATTAACAGATAAAAATGGTGTTTTCCAAGGTGTGTTAGCCGCCCATCTCAGCTGGGAGTGGTCTAAAGAAGTGGAAGCTGCGATTCTAAAGCCCATTAAAGAGCAGAAAAAAGATGTGGAAGTGTACATAATCAGTAAAGAAGATACAGTATTATTAGGCCATAAAAATGATCTAGGTAAAAAAATAAAGATAAGTGATCTCGATAATAAAGGAAAGAGAAACGAGTGGAATTTTGTACGTTGGCCAGATGGAAAAGAGTATGTGACAGGCTATGCTTTTGGCGACGGATATCAAAATTATCCAGGATTAGGCTGGACGGTTGTCATTCGTCAATCAGAACAAGCGGCTTATGCATCCGTCCAATATCTGCAAACATTCATTTTAGTCTGTGGTATTGTGATTTCTCTACTTATGGCTGTAATAGGATGGTTTATCACTAAGAGAGTTTCTCGTCCTCTTTTTGACTTGGCTATTTCTGCTGACAAGTTGAAAGATGGTGAGATCGTAGAGATTCCTTTGTTGCGAGGAATCAAAGATATAGAAGTTCTAAGTTCTTCTTTTAGAAGCTTAATCTCATCATTAAAACAAACAGAAAAACAGTTAGACAAGATGGAGAACATGGCACATACCGACTTTCTGACAAGTATGCCGAATCGGTTAGCTCTTTTAGAGTACATGAATTCAGTTCGCTTTGATTGTTCTAATGGTAGCTATGGGGTGCTTTATTTGGACCTGGACGGTTTTAAATCAATCAATGATTCACATGGACATCATGCAGGAGATCTACTTTTAATAGAAGTTGGTAAGCGTATCATTGATTCATTAATAAAGAAGGAACATTTTGCAGCACGTTTGGGTGGAGATGAATTTGTAGTTGTACTTCCGATTCAGGAGAATTATCTGAATGAAATAACCGAGATCTCACAATTCCTCATAGACACTCTTAACCGACCATTTTTTATTCAGGAACATTCTATAAAAATTGGATGCAGCATGGGATCAGCAGAATGGGTAGCTCAGGACGTTTCACCACAAACCATACTTGAATATGCAGATGAGGCATTATACGTTTCAAAGAACACAGGCAAGAATAAGTTGAGTTTTTACCCATTTCGAAAAACATCATAAAATTGCTTCAAATAAAGAAAGCATCCGAATGAAGACATCCGGATGCTTTTTGTACTTATTTACTTTAATTGGCTAATGAAAGGTCCATAATTTCTTGGATTACGTTGCACAGATAACCATTTTAGAGTAGTGAATTCTTCTAACACCCACTCACCATTAAATCGACCAAGTCCTGAATCTTTTTCTCCACCAAATGGCATGTGAGGTTCATCGTTAACAGATTGGTCATTGATGTGAATCATACCTGTATGAATGTCATGAGCTATGTCTGTTGCATGTTCAATGTTTTTAGAGTGAACGGCTCCGCTCAGTCCGTACGGATAAGCATTTGCCATTTGAACAACGTCTTCATCCTTTTCAAACGGAATAAGAATAGCTACTGGTCCAAAAATTTCATTCTTCGCTAAAGGCATTTCGTTATTCACATCTGTTATTACAGTAGGTTCTAAAACATTTCCGTCGGCATCTCCACCAATACGAATCTTCGCACCCTGTGAAACACTCGCTTCAATATCTTTTAAGATTCGATCAACTTGGTCTCTATTGATTAATGGACCAACGTTCGTATCTTTTTTGGACGGGTCACCAAATTTTAGATTTTTTGCACGTTGAACAAAGGTTTCTGCAAATTCTTCATAAATATCTTGATGAACAAAGATACGATTGATCGCCATACATATTTGCCCTTGGTGATAGAACTTTCCAAACAGGGCTGAATCTACGGCTTGATCAATGTCTGCTTCTTTTAACGCGATAAATACGTTATTACCGCCTAATTCAAGAGCAGATTTCTTTAAGTTCTTACCAGCAAGTTCACCGATGTGTCTGCCGACTTCCGTTGAACCTGTAAACGAGATCAGACGCGGAGTTGGATGTGTAACAATTTCATCCCCAATTTCTGAACCGCGTCCTACAATAACGTTTATCAGACCTTTTGGAAGGCCAGCCGCTTCAAAAATACTCGCAAAGATTAATCCACCTGTTACCGGTGTGTCTGTAGCTGGTTTAATTACGACAGCATTTCCAGTCGCGATAGCAGGTGCGATGGATCGAATAGCCAGATGGAACGGAAAATTCCAAGGACTGATAATTCCAATTACACCTAATGGATTACGGTACACTCTATTTTCCTTCCCTGCTGTTTGTGATGGAAGAATCTTTCCTTCCATACGATAAGGATATGTTGTTGATTCTTTTAAAATATTGATAGATGCCCGAAATTCTGAGATAGCTTTCATATACGTTGAGCCTGATTCTTTGATGATCCAATCAATAATAAGCTCCTCATTCTCTTGCATAACGTCAGCTACTTTTTCTAAAACAGCACGCTTGTTTTGTGGAAGTTCGTTTGCCCATTCAGCTTGAGCAATTCTCGCCGCTTCATAAGCTTCGTCCAAGTCTTCTTTCGTCGCAGCTTGAATCGTAACAAGCTCCTCATCTGTGAACGGATTTGTGTTTTTCATGAAGCTATCACTGCTTCCTTTTCTCCATTCGCCGTTAATATATATATTTGAAAAATCGGTGTTCATTTTATTCATCTTCATTTCCACTCCTTTTACTTACAAAAGATTAGTTAAGACCTTACTCCTATTTTTAGACGATGTAAATCAATCTGCTTATTACTTTACCCAAATACATATAGATACTACACATGATTAGTTGAACTAAAGTGTTTTACGGTACGTGCTTTTATATTTGTTACACGTTCTCCGATAAAAGGAGTGTAATCACCTAAGAATTATTTTGAGCACCGGTAAACACTTAACTTTCACTGATAATGTTAACCTATTCACCTGAGATCAAGGCACCTTCACCTGTAAATATACTGTTTAATGTTGCAGGCGTACTCAGCTACTACATTCTGGTCCTAATTCTTAAAGAAAAAGAAAAAACCGACACTAAATTGGGTATTAATCGTACCCAATTTAGTGTCGGTTTTATAAGTATATTTTAAGCTGTAACTGACTTAGTTGATGTTTTGTTACCTTTTTCAATCTTATTTACTGCTTCAGCACTTGTATCTACGCGTTTAACGAAAAAGGCTAGCACTAAAGCAACAATGTTGATTCCAAATGCAACAAAAAATGAGTATTGAATACCTGACAGAAGAGCCTGTTGTGTTAAAGCAGCGGTTGAGGCTTCGGTAATCGTCGCTGGATCTACTCCGCTCATTAAGCTTTCTGCCTCTGTTTTTGTAACAGTGTTCATAATCGTAACAAGGATTGCTGTACCGATTGAACCTGAAACTTGCTGTGCTGTATTATTAACGGCTGTACCGTGCGGATTTAAGCTCGTTGGAAGCTGATTAAGACCATTCGTCATAATCGGCATCATGACCATTGATAATCCAAACATGCGCATGGAATAGATCAGTATGATGTAAGAATAAGCCGAATCAGCTTGTAAGTGAGCGAGCATATAAGTTGATACCGCAGTGATTGAAAGTCCGACAACCGCTAAAGCACGAGGTCCAAATTTATCAAAAAGTTTACCAGTAATCGGAGACATGATACCCATAATGATTGCTCCAGGCAGCATCATCAACCCTGAATCTAACGGCGATATGCCTCGCACGCTTTGGACGTAAGCTGGTGTTAAAATCATGCCTGAAAACATGGCAACCGCATTAACAATCGCAATTACAGATGCAAGGGCAAACATTGGATACTTATATACTCGAATGTTCAACAACGGTTCATCTAACTTCAATTGTCTCAGGATAAAGATAACCAACGCAATTCCACCAATAATCAGTGTCGATAGAACTACTGTATCCGTCCATCCGTCCGAACTTGCCGTGCTACATCCGTATAGAATACCTCCAAAACCGATGCTAGATAATACGAGAGAAAGATAATCCAACGAAACATTTTTGTTCTGCTTCATCACGTTTTCAAGCTTCCACACTGCAAATAATAAACTTAGGATAGCTAGAGGCAGAATCATTTCAAAAAGGAGACGCCAGTCGTAATATTCTACGATATACCCTGACAATGTTGGTCCGATCGCAGGAGCTGTAATCATGACCAACCCGAAAATCCCCATGGCAATACCTCGTTTTTCGCGTGGAAAACTAACGAGCATAACGTTCATTAGGATTGGTCCCATCACAGATGAACCTACAGCTTGCACCATTCGTCCAGTTAATAACAAACCAAAGTTAGGAGCAAAAGCCGATAGCGCTGTACCGATTGTAAAGATAGCCATCGCTGTAATAAATAACATTCTATTTGAGAATCGAGTGATTAAAAATGCCGAAGCAGGTATCAAAACACCGCTCACTAGCATGAATCCGGTTACCAACCATTGAACGGTCGAATAGTCTTTAACATTTAAATCCACCATGATGGTAGGCAATGCTACGTTCAGCAATGAATTATTTAAGAAAGCTACGAACGCTCCAACGAACAAGATCGCAAGCATCAAATAGGGCGGTTTTTTATGTTGTAAAGTGGAATCTGTATTCCCCATGTCATTTCTCCTCTGTATTAAAATAATTACTTAACTTTATTAAGTTTATACCCTCAGTATAAAAATATCAACTATTTTATACCGTCAGTCTAAAAGCGTTGTGTTTCCATCTGAAGAAATTTATACTAGCTATAAGGGTTGGACTTAGGAGGAACAAATGAATAACAGGAAAAGAAAAGTTGCTGACACCGCTTTAAAGCTTTTTATAGAAAAAGGTATTCAGCAGACTTCTATACAGGAAATCATTGATAAAGCCAATATATCTAAAGGTACGTTCTATAACTATTTCTCATCAAAGAGTGACTGTATTGCAGATATATTAGAATTTTTACGCTATGACGCCAGTCAACAGCGAATAGCCGTTCAGATTGGTAAGGATACAGGCGATCGGGATGTTTTCATCGAACAAATTGTAATCATTATGCGATTAAACCAGGAAAGAAACCTTCAGCCACTTTTTGAAGCGATTCTATCTTCTAATGAAGCTGACCTCAAAAAACTCGTTATGCAGCACCGGTTATACGAGATGGAATGGATATCCGATCGATTTATTGAGATCTTAGGCGACGAAGTTCGGGAGCATGTTTTTGAAGCTACCATCCTGTTCTTCGGAATGATGCACCATATGTTGTTTACATTAAAAATTACAAATACGACATACTCATTAGAGCATGTCGTTGATACACTTCTTTCTTATATTGAATTGATCGTACCGAAGATGATGACGAACGAATCTGTTCTCATCCCTCTTTCAGCTATTGATTTACTTCGTACAAATGCAAATAAAAAACAAGTTAAAATAGATGACATTCTATCACTCGCTGATCAACTACAGCAGGATTATACCTTTACAGAAGAACAGCAAGACCTTTTTGATGCGATTATGAGTGAACTTCAACGTGAGCGTATTCGTAAGATTGTTCTTCAGCCATTATTGAAGCCATTTCAAAAGTGCTTTGAAGAATCACCTATTTCTTCTCAAGCCCAAAAGTTTACTAATTTGGTATGGTACTTTTTAAGAAATTTAGGTTAAAGAAGAAGGCTGGTCGGTGTATTCCTTCCGATCAGCAATTTTATGTTTGCACAGGAGCCATACTGCGGACAGTCATGAGTGCAATGATTTTCAAAATATTTACACTTTAGAAAAATTTTCTTCAAGACTTTCTATATTACGATTTAAAGTTTCAAAGCTGGAAAATGCGGTATCACTTCTTCACCAAGTTCTTGTATAACTTCCTTCGCAGGTCTTTCACTATCAAAAAGCGCAAAGAACAAGTGATTTACTCCAGATTTTTTATACACATGCAACAGCTCGATCAATGGATTGCGGCCAATTCTAAATCCTAAACGAATCGGTTTCGGAGCTTCATTAGGATTTTCTGCTAGATCAAGATGCATCGGCTGAGTGAATGGTTTGAACGTATCAGGATGATAACCCTCTAGTAATTCTCTCCATCTCTTGATCGTTACTTCTTGATATTTTGGACTACGAGGATAGTACATCCACCCATCTCCATGCTCTGCAAACCACTCCATTTCCTGTTGTGCATAGCCTGTAATAAATGTTGGAATTCGTTTTGTTGGCTTAGGTACAAGGTTCGATCCTTGCACGATTCCTCGAGATGAACGGATACTAGGATACTCTTTGTATAGCACCTCGTTAAGATATTGAAAAGCCTCCACAAACGCTTCCCCTCTTGTTTCGTGCGCTACGCCTAATGCAGAAAAATCAGCACGCCTGTCACCTGAAGATACACCGAGTAATACACGTTCTGGGAACAATTGATCCAATGTTGCGATCTCTTTTGCAACACGCAACGGATGCCTTAACGGTAAGACTGCAGCTGCTGTTCCTAGAGCGATTTCCTTCGTCTGACTTGCTAAATAAGTCATATAGATCATCATATCGTAAATCTGTCCTACCGCTGGATCTCCAAAATTCGGATCTTCCATCAGAACATCACGAAACCATAAACTTGTAAAACCTAATTGTTCAGCTAACTGCGACAGTTCAACTTGTTGTTCCATCGTCGGTGTGGCAAATCTATAATTTTCAAGAGGTATGTGTAACCCAAGTGTCAATTCACCCTCTTTATACATTCGATTGTAAGAACGATGATACTTGAATGGATTCATTGTTGGTCGTGCCCTCCTATGAAAAAAATTGTCGTTTATAATTGTAATCATACGCTCTTTAACCATGATTAAAAGTACGCACTTTCAAGTACGATAGGCACTTTCAAGTAACATTTGTTTATACAAACACACTTATAACAAAAAAAAGCCGACAGCAAAAAGGTATGTTAAAACCTTTTCGTGTCAACTTTCATTAACATCCTAGTTATTTTGTTTCCATTCTTCAGACAATAGGCCATATATCACATGATCAACATAATGATCATAAAGCCATTCTGCTTGGCGAATTTTGCCCTCTTCCTGAAATCCTAGTTTCTCAGGAATCACACGGCTTTTTTTATTTTCTTCAGCTACTCGTATTTCAATTCGATTAAGATCGAGATCATGGAAGCCATATTTTATATAAGCTTTACACGCTCTCATCATAATTCCTTTTCCTTGAAACTGTTGACCGAGCCAATAACCCATAACACCGATCTTATGTAACCTACTAATTTCGTTAAACCCAATAATTCCAGCGATTTTTCCTTTATAGATGATTGCTGTAGTCTTTGGATAGCCCCCTGTTTCTTTTACTCCGTTTAAGGTTGCTTTTATAAACGCTAAAGAGTCCTCTTCTTCATTTGTATAATCTAACCAGCCTAACCATTCTTTCAAATACTCTTTAGATTGTATGGTTAGTTGGAAGAACTCTGTTGCATCTTTTTCATTGAACATACGAAGAGATAGCTCCTCGTCAATTTTATAAACAAACATAACCTCTGACCCCTTTTTTCCTAATTTTAGCACATAGGTAGGCAAAATAGAGGTTATTAGTGATTTTAAGAAAAGTTTCAATTTACTTCGAATTACATATTCTAAATATATTGAATTTTAAGTTTCGTTGAATTAGAATAAAAACTAGAATTCATTACATTTAGGAGGTCGAAATGAAAAATATCCATTCTCCTCATTCTCATGAAACGGTATCACTGTCAATCGAAAGTTCACCGATATGGGAGCTAGCTTTAGGAATTGCGGGTTATACATATGCGAAGCTGCGTCACACATTTGAGCAAGATGAACAGTGGACGAATCGAAAGTCCTTAATGACTGTATCCTTGGAGAACAATCTAGATAAAATTGAGCAGACAAATTTGTGGTATGGAATGATCATGCTGCAGAACAAGGTTTCAGCTTCTTCAATTAGAGAATTTTCAGTAAAGGTTTCTGAATTACCATCTACCGTTTTCTATGAAACACTTTTACCTTATAAAAATCGTTCATATGAGTCGCACAGAACTGAGACAGCGAAAAGTTATGAACAGCCTGATGCTTTCTATCAATATGCGTCTCTATTTAAAGAACACGATTATTTAGAGGGATATGTACGAACGCTTGGGAGTATTAGCCGCGATGAACTGCACTCCTTGCTAACTGATACACTTTCGGAATGGTACAACTGGCTCAGCCAAAATACGGATTGGAAAAAATGGATGCAAGCTCTCTCATTTGAAAAAAAACAGCATGGTCTTCTTGATAACCAAAAACCATTAGAAGAAATTGAACGTATTACAAGAGGCGCAAAATACGTACCAGAACCTTCCGTGTGGAACATAAAACTCATTCCACATGTCTCGTACAGACCATGGATTTTGGAACAAAAAACAACAGATACAAAGCTGATCTTCTATCCATTAACTGATGAAGCATTATTAGAGCCCGGTTCTCCTCCAAACGAGCTTGTACGAGGTCATAAGGCACTAGGTGACGAGCTGCGATTAAAGGTATTGTATCAACTAATGAGAGGACCACTCTCTCTTCAAGAATTAACCATTCAGTTCAACGTATCAAAAACAACTCTACATCACCAGCTTTCACTTTTAAAAGCTGCTAAATTTGTTAAGGTTGAAAGAGGTATTTATTCAGCTAACACACACCAGATTCATTCGTTCTCCAACCAACTTCAGCACTATTTAGGAGAATAGACAAATGAAGAATAAGTCATTATCCAGACCATTTAAAGCTCTCTGGATCGGAGAAATCATATCCGAATTCGGAGGTGCTGCCGGTGGAATCATAAACGGACTTCTATTGTTTGAGATAACTGGTTCAAAAGAGTGGATGGGAGCACTTTGGCTAGTTTACTTTCTTCCTTCCTTAATTCTGCAAGGCATTAGTGCTCCGTTCTTAAATCAAGTTATCAAAGAACGAATGCTTAAAAATATTCAACGGGTCCGCTCATTTGCTTATATCCTTCCTTTGATCGGATACGTAAGTGGTACAGAAATGGGTACGATAGCTGGATTAGTAGTATTGCAATGTGTGTTGGGACTTTTGCAGCCGATCTACGCTAGTCTTTCGTTCTCCTTACTACCCGACCTTTGTGAAGAAATAGAATTAGTTTCAGCCAACAGCATACTCGACGGAACTATGCGCCTCATGAGTTTTATCGCACCAGGCGTTACATCCTTACTTCTCTTAGTCAGTCCTCTATATATCATCTATGGGTTATCCAGTCTTATGTTCTTACTTAGTTCAATATCGCTTTCTCAAATTCCTCAAGTAAGCACAAAAAGAGTAGCGACATGGTCAAAAAAGTTCTGGTGGCAAGAAACAAAAGCTGGGTATCAAACTTTCATTCAATTTCCACAGCTATTAAGACTTACTCTATTATCATCTTCTGTGCAATTTGCAGTGGGAGCTACTTTGGTATTAAACGTGCCTTTTATAAGAGGAGAATTATCCGGAGAAGCTTGGGAATATGCCATTTTCGCGGGAATGTTTCCGATCGGATATGCGCTTGGCATGCTACTTCTTACAAAGTTACCTAAGAACAACAAAACCATGTACGCTGGTCTTTTAGGCGGTGGATTGTCTTTCATCGCGTTATACTTTGCACCTACCATTTATATTGCATGGGGATGCGAGCTTTTAGGAGGAATCTTATTCCCTATGTTCAATGCGCAAAGCTCTGCTCTATTTCAACAGAAAGCCCCTAGAGAACGCTTAACACAATTAAGCGCGGTAAGGTTACTTTTTCTACGTATAACCATGCCACTCGGAATTTTATTTGCTTCTTCCAGTTTCTTAGGAATGAGTACGCGCATGACTTACCTTCTTATTGGAGTGATTATTGCCGTTCCAGGTATATATTACTTAATACGTACCCGTTTGCAGATTGACGATAATGCTATAGAGGATCAAGTAAAAAGAACAAGTTAAATGACAAAGGCTGCCTAAAAATTAAGAACACTTAATTTGGGCAGCCCATTCTTCACTTTTGGTGTGAACTAGTTTTACTTCCTTTTTCAAGACATATGAACTAAGGAATTAATACAATCTTTCCTAACTTTCCAGCTTTCTTAAAATACGTTTGAGCTTCTCTCGCCTCTTGGAGAGGAAACGTTCGATCTATAACTGGCACAATCTTGCCTTGAGAAATCGCTTGAAGCATTCGAACAAATTCAGTCCTTGTTCCTAAGACAGAACCATAAAGTGTTATGTGTTTTAAATATAAGGTTCTAAAATCAAGTTCTGTTTTCTGTCCACCGGCAGATCCTGAAATACAGTACTTGCCTCCATTTTTTAATGCTTGGAGAGAAATAGAAAACAACGCGTCCCCAACTACATCTAATACAGAGTCAATTGGACCCCCGTTTATTTGTTGAATCTCTTTTGCAAGGTCACTCGATTTATATGACAAGACATGAGTTGCACCGAGTTCTTTTAGTTTTCCCTCTAACGTTAGGTCACCTACTACTGCAATTACTTTAGCACCAAAAACTTTAGCAGCAATCTGTACATTCAATGAGCCTACACCACCGTTGGCACCTGTTACAAGGATGGTCTCATTCGGTTGAATTTGTATCTGTTCAACCATGTGCCAAGCAGTTAAACCGCTCACTGAGAAAACTGCACTTTCTGTGAAACTTTGTAAAGGCATATCAAAACACAGTTCAGCTGGCCACACTACGTATTCAGCATATCCTCCGTCATACTCTGACCCTATAAAAGACATATCATCAGAAATATGTTCGAAGCCGTCTTCTCCAGTTGATGTAAAAGGGAACAGAACAACATCCTTTCCTATTATAGAAGTCGCAACTTGTTTACCTGTTTTCACAACTGTACCTGTAATATCGGATCCCGGAATTCTCGGAAATTGAACGCCTTCTGGACGCCATCCGGATTTGGAATCCTTCCCATATGCTCCTTCTCTCATCCAAATTTCAGTATTATTGATGCCACAAGCCTTTACCTGTACCAATACTTCATTTTCTCCTGGCTCTGGAATGTCTATTTCAACAACTTCTAATTTGTTTACATCCCCATAACCAGTCACTTGAACGGCTTTCATATCATCAATTCCTTTTCAATACATATTTTTACATTGATCAACAACAATATAAATTATTGTTCTATCGCTACATCTCTTATAGTAGCCCAAAAATAAAGTGATAAAACCGCTACTTGAATGTCATTTAAAACAACTTTAGCTTTTACAATACTTCCCTTAGCTTTTATCCTTTAAAACTAGTACACTAATAGAAATACATACCCGAGAGTTGTGATGATTTAAAATGAATATGAACGAGTTGTTTAAACAAAGAAGAAGTGTTCATGTGCTTTATTCTTACAATGGAATGAAAAATTACATGGAACAAATTGTTAGTTATATACAAGAAGGTACCTCTCTAGGAGAATACGTTGTGGTTATAGAAAACGAACGAATCTATCGAATGGTTCATAAAGAGCTTACTACTTGTTTAACACCAGAACAAATGAAGCTTGTCCATCATGTAAATAACTTCGATTTTTACTATTCAAGCGGCAGTTATCATCCGCCTGCAATAATTGATTACTTTTTCAAAACGGTTAAATCATATGTAGATAATAACCAACCTTTTCGCTCATGGGCACATGTTGAATGGGGCACGATGGAAGATCCCCTTCATCTGGTCGAGGATCTTGAGAGAGTCGTGGATGGTGCGGTAAATGAACTTGCATTCCCACTCATTTGTGCATATGAAGGTGAAAGGATGCCAGAACATTTACAGACAAGTTTATTGAAAACACATCCTTATATACTTATAGACGAGAAATTCAATATATCAGACCAATATATTTTGAATGATAACAATAAATAAAACACTGCGATATTTTGCAGTGTTTTTTATCTATAGATATCTCAAAGTCAAAGTAGTATAACAAGTGGAATTCGTTTATTTTTATTTGCTAATTATACGTTTTGTCTTTCTTTCGTCGTGTAACATATTGTTCTATGGCAGAAACCACACTTCCGATTATATAGAGAGCACCGTTTGCAATAAGGACTATAGCTATAATCGCTCCTGCTATTCCTGCTCCGAACCCGTCGCTACCATCCCGATGAGCTTCATCTAATAGATAAGATCCTACCCCCATTGCAACCAGTGGTCCTAAAAAGCAAATGAGGATACCTGAAACCCAATAAGGCAGTCTGAGCTTTTCTTTCAAAGTATATGGAAAGTAGTTAAACACAAAAAGACTTAGAGTCAATACAATTCCGAACACAGCACCTGAATTCATAAGCTCCTCCTTGATGGAATATAATGGTACAATAATACATATGTTACTCGATAAATAAATATATGAATGGGAGTGCTAAGTTGTATGAATAAAACATTGCTCTCACTAATTTTCGGAGCAATCATCGGAAGTGTTCTTTCTTATTTTCTATTAGACTATGAAAACCAAACAATGGAATTACTAAACTATTATGGTGAAGAATCTAAAATCGTTCATGAATTAGATTTTAATTATATTTCTAACACTGCAGCCTTCATTATAGTAGCTTCTCTTACCGTATTCTTAACGATTTCGTTGATTGAAAGAATAAATAATAGGTGATTATACTCAACATTATGCAAGATAGTCTAAAGGATTTACAACACTAAATGAGTTACTCTCTTTTAAAAATTGAGTAACTAGATGTACATGAGCCGCACCGATAATTAATAAGGTACGATCTGATGTTGATGTAATCTGAGTTAAATTGTAATAAAGAATTAGATTTCGTTGATACCACCATCTGATCCAATCAATGCCAATGTATTCTACGTTAGAGCCAATTCGTGCTATCGCCATATACATCTCATGCTGTTTCTCTATAAATGACTCATGATTTTGTGATTTGATAATATCATATACACTCTTTTTCCCTATTGACAGCTCATGATTAGAACGATAGTTTTCATTTATATAACGAAAGTGCTCAGGTTGATTCTTTTCTGCCCACTCAAAAACCTGACCCAATCCTCTATTCCCTACTGTATCCATCCAATCCACAGCATGAACTTTTTCATGTTGAAGATCTGAAGCTATTCGAAACCCAAGCTGGTGAACTTCATCAACCTCTAGTTTCAGTTCACCTTCTCTGTATTGATGAAATTCCCGATTTAATTTATCCTCTTCACTTTTCACCACCTCTAATGCAACCTTTGATGGCTTGAACTTCTTTAATTGCTTCACCACCGTAAGAATTTCTTGTTGTCTGGAATCAGCTAATAAATCATCTAAGTCCATACGTTGAAGGTCCGGTGTGTATCTCATATGAAAAGTACCTACTATCATAATCAAGGGTTTCTCTTGTTTCATGCTCATCACATCAGTTCCAAATGATTATTTCTTATTCCTGAGCGTTGGCGAACCCAAGTTTCAGCTTTCTTTATGAAATCATCATCTTTCCAAGCAGTTATCGCATCTCGCTCACCCAGCATTTTGACTTGGTCTTGAAAGAACAGATACGCTAAGTAATAGCCAAATCTACTGTAACCAAATTTCTTTCCACCATTTATGGAGAACCATTCAGAAAAGATCGTTTGAGAGGGCAATGAATTGTAATCATTTGCAAATGCAAGTAAGATTTTATCTTCATTTTTTTGAGCAAACTCAAACCAATCACATCCATGATTATCAAAAGAAAAGTATACGGAGGGATGGAGTCCTGCTACAATTTGTTGAGAAAAATGGGTTGCAGCGCCTTCTTGATTCAACCAGGTCATTGGACTGCTCCAATTCACTCTCTCCCAATTCATAATTGTTTTATCTGTCAAAATATTTTGTGTGGTATGCCCAAATTCGTGAGCTACGATGGTTTTTAAATGATGGCAGTCTGGAGACAACCTTTCTAACGCAAACGTAATATTAGGTATAATCTGTCTATGCGTGTAAGCATTAGAGCCATAACCACCAACGATTAGATTTACTTCAACAGGAAAAATTACACCATATGCTTCTTCATAAGCTTGAACAACTTCCCGAATAATCGGCTTTATCATCTCGTGAACACGTTGTATAGACGACCAAGAGTCTTGATACTTTTCAATTGATGAATTATGTCTTTCCTCTGTGTCTTTGCAGTGATAAGAAAAATATTCATGAAAGATACATGGATTCCTCTTATAATATTCTTTTAAAAATGAAATGGACGGTTGATAGTTTTCTAGAAAAAATGGAACAGTATCAATAATTTTCATTATGATCCCTCTTTTTTATCCTTCTTGCTTTCACAATTCAATAAAATCCATAAAATTCCTTTAAATTAAAAAAACTGCCCTATTGGACAGCTTATAGTCTTATTTTTTACTACTTGATCATCTTTTCCATTCGAATATCCGCCCACATTCGATCTTGATAATACGTGAATGCCTCGACCCTACCAATTTCTGAGTATCCCAGTTTTTGATAAAGCATTTGTGCGGTGGTGTTGAATTCAAATACACCAAGCTCAATGCGTTTCAAACCATTTCTTTTCATTTCATTCTCTAAGTACGACAACGCTTGGTAACCAATTCCTTTACCTCTTCCAACCGATTCACCTATTGTAATACCTAACCATGCCGTTCCTTCCGTTCTCTTAAAAAGGTGAGGAGGATCGACCATATAGTTCATCTCACCTACTAATTGATCATCTACAAAGATCAAATAAATCTCGTGAAACTCTAAACGTTGATACAAGTCTTCCATCGTGATAATTCGTTTATTTTCGAGTTCTACTCTATCCTTATTCGGTCGTGTTAATGGAACAAGCTTTGTGTCGTTCTCCCAACGATTTAAAGCTTCTACTACGTTTTCTTCAGGTTTTAACATCTTTCTAAAGTGAATGTTCATTTCATAACAGCCTCCGTATCCTTATCTATGAACCTGCATGAATGTATGTCGAGCGACCATAATCCTGAATTTAAGATAACATCTGAGTGAACAATCTCAAGCCTTTTTCCGAAGATTGGTCCGTCTACAACAAATGTATGATATTCTCCATGTTCACCCATAGAGCAGCTCTTGGTAACTTCAATATCCTCACAAAAACTTGTATTCAACTCGCGACCTGTCCAAGTCGAGTCCAATATATCTGCTGAAGCTCGACAAACAATCGACTGAAAACCTAATGAAATAAATTCTTCCAATAGTTCAGAGGCTTGTTCTTTTAAGATCCATACGGGGAAAAGAGCATCCAGACCTGCTTTTTCCGCAACCTGTTCATTCCATTTCCGGTCTTCTTCCATATACAAACTGCCGAATGCGATCGCATCTATCCCAAACTGTTCCTTTATAGAAGTTAAAGACTTTACCAAAGAAACTTCATACTCCCCAGCTGAATCCACCATAATTAAAGGAAGGTCGATCGCATCTGCTTGTAATTGTAATATTTCTAATGGAATACCATGGGCATGATTTCGGACATCTTCTTCAGAAACCATGGATATCAAGCATACAACTTCATGCTTTTCTTGAAGCAATCGATATAGAGCTAAGCAGCTGTCTTTCCCGCCGCTCCAGCTAACAGCTACTTTTTTCATGTGAAAATCCTCTCTCCCTCTATTTTAGTCTTCAATATATTCGATGAGATCGCCTGGCTGACATTCTAGTACTTTACACAAGGCATCTAGTGTTGAAAAACGAATCGCTTTTCCTTTTTCATTTTTAAGTACAGAAAGATTAGCAGGGGTGATATCAACCAGTTCAGACAATCGGTTCAATGACATTTTTCGCTGTGCCATCATAACATCTAATTTTATTCTAATCATTGCAATCCCTACTCCACTTTTAGATTGTGTGTTTATTTTCTTCTACTGCCTCTACGGCAACCTTTAGTGCAGAGGCTAGAATCATTACGAAAATCCCTGTGAAAAACGTATCAACATAAGCTAATCCTGTATATGTTACAGAAGCGTTCGTTACATGTATTTCCTTAAGTGCTTTTGTCATTAAAAGCTCGTCCATAAAGGTAAAAGCTGACCCAAGTACAAGAATGGTGATACCCATCTTGAATAAAACCTTAACGTTCTCCATCATAAATAAACTCTCTTGGTGTAAATTCTGTAACAATTTTCTCATGAGTCTTAAGAAAATTAATGCAAAAACAAACATAATGATAGAGGTCACCAATGAGAGGACGATGAATTCTTCATCCTTATAAAGTAAAGGTTGAGTATCAAAAACTAACGTTAAGTTGCTGTACACAGGATCAAATGCACCGAAAGACTTTGCCAATTCCCCTGTTGGACTCATTAAATAAGACAAATGATATACCAAGGTAAAAATACCAATAAGACCAATAACATAAAAAAGAACTGAGCATAATTTCGCTCCATATTTATAAAAAATTTTCCACTTCATCTTTCTGCTCCTCTTCTTTAATTTCATAAATTTAACATACCATAAAAGAAGGATAAAATCTCAATAATCATTATTTTTTTATTGTAAAACAATAAATAATTGTTGAATTTTATAAAATGCGCTGTTATAGTTATGTCGTCGACGCATTTGTTAGGTATTGGTAATTATGTAGAAAAAGGGGATCATTAACATGTCATTGGTCAAACAGAGAATTAACATCATCGATGGTATTAGGGGATTTAGTTTATTAGGGATTCTTTTAGCAAACCTACTCATTTTCCAGTTCGGAATCTTTGGGAAGGACGAAATTCACTATTACAAGTTATCAACAGCTGATACATATGCTTACTACTTCACAAAAGTGGTGATTGAAGGCGCATTCCTTCCCATCTTCATGTTCATCTTTGGGTACTCTCTCATTCTTATGCGTAACAAGTTAAAGGAAAATAACAAACGCGTAAAGTGGCATCTTTTCAGAAGATTTGCTTTCCTGATGACTCTTGGGATCTTGCATAGTACGTATTTATGGGAAGGAGATATTCTTTTTGTATATGGGCTTATGGGTCTTCTGCTTTTGGTCATGGTAAATCGCAAACCAAAGACACTATTGATTTGGGCTGTTCTACTATTCTCTCTTCTCTTCATTGGCTCTCTGTTTGAGGCAGAAGAAATCAAAATGATTCGTGCTGATAAGATAGATTTATACATGAAACAAACACAAGAGATCTATGGATCAGGAACGTACTCAGAAATAAGAGCACACAGTCTTGATGACGAAATGCTTGATATGAGTGGTGGTGAAGCCGCCTTCATGTTATTATTAACTCCTTTTGTTCTTAGTCCGATGTTTCTGATTGGTATGTATGCAGCACATCGAAAATGGCTGCAAAACACGTCTTCTAAGATCAAACAGTTCACAATCCTAAGTGGTTTATTTATACCAATCGGTCTCTTACTAAAAGCTACCCCTCTCCTCAGCAAGCAGTGGGATTATCGTTTAGATATGAGTATGATCGGAGGAAGTATGCTTGCTATCGGTTATATCAGTCTGTTCGTTTACATGTACAACCATCAGAAGTTCAGACGCTTTTTAAGTGGTTTTGAAAGTATGGGAAAACTATCATTAACAAATTATTTAATGCAATCGATGATTTGTACATTTCTTTTTTACGGCTATGGTTTAGGTTGGTTTGGTGATCTTGGTGTAATACTGGCCACTGTAGTAGGTGTTATTATCTTTGGAACACAAGCATTCCTTAGTTCCGTTTATTTAAAACATCTGCCCATCGGTCCCGTTGAATATCTTGTACGCTTGGTCGTCTACTTAAAGATACCTATGTTCAAAAAACATACTTCTTTAGAGGATGATTATAGAAAAGCGATATAAATAAAGATAGCTGTCTACACAGAGACAGCTATCTTTTGTTTCATGATTATTTCTCATCTAGTCGATCCGCTATTCTTTTTAGTGATTGATTCATTCGATACAGCATGACCAATACAAAGGTTCCTACAGCTATTGGAAAAATAAAAGTAAATAAGCCCATAAACGCTAGCCCAGATGCTCCACCCATACACTCACCACCTCATTCAAGTTTAAAAATTAAATAGGACCTTTTTCAAAATATCTTCTTCCCAATTCTGGTCATACGTAATTTCAACAACTTCACATAACTCTTTATGTAACTTTTGAAATTGAGGTAAGATGTTTATTAAGACTCGTAACATGTCCTCTTCGTTTGAATTGTAGCGCCATTCAGATAGAAGCATGCGCTGCCAGTCAGCTAACGGACTCCTCATTCCTTCAACCTTAGACCAATCAGCAAAGTTATTTGGCTGTAGACCTGCCATCATATACCATCCAGACACCATAGAATAGATCCCGTTTTCTAAACATTGTTTTGCGTATGAGAGTTCACCCCGCATGACTCGCCTATAGAACTCATGAACGTATGCGAAGAATTTAGTACGCCAAATCTCTACTTCTTCTATCGTTGGTGAGTAGGATAGCTGAAGTGATTGTTGCTTTATTGAGTTTACATGACCTTCAGGATCGTAAACTATTTTTAAATGCTGCATCCATATAGAAGGCTGAAGATCTTTTTTCTTGTAATAGAAAGTATCCACTTTAATAAAGAAGTCATAATGAGCGATAGAATAGTTTGTCCAAGGAAAATCTTCATAGAAAAGAACTTGCCCCCAATTGGCCGCTCTTTTCTTTTTATTCTCTCGAAACTTCTCAAAAACGCCATCTCGCACGACAACACGAAGATCAATATCTGAATAGAGATCTGTGCTTTCTTTTCCGATCGACCCGCCATAAAAAACGGCTAAAACATTTTTATCTGCCACTAGGTCTTGTTCTATAGTTCTCATTAATTTTTTCCGCTGTAACGGCAGTTCTCCATCCCTCTTCTGATAAAAATTCCGTAAAGCTTCAAATCCCACTCATCGAAAACCAGCTCCCTATTATCATCTTCATTTCATATTTCTCTTAAAGGAGGATGGTACCTTCTTTTTCATTTGTTAAAGAAAATAAAACAAAAAAGTCTCATTTCCCTCAAAATGGGAAATGAGCTTTATAGTGTACCAGAATTCTCTTAATTTCTGTTTAGATTCGTACGTTTTTGCGCCTGCCAAACGTGGATCATACTAGGAACCCCAACGCTCATACTCACGATGAAACTCCACATCACGAAGCGCCATTCACCGGAATAAATAGCGATTATTATAAAAAACAACAGCTGTCCTATAAGAGCAAATAACGCAGCAATCCAAGCTAGTGTAAGGTTCTCCTTCATTTCATCTCTCCTAGCGGAAAATGATTTTATACATGAAGTCATGCCATATGTGCCTACACTTTAATTTTAACATAATTATCCAATTGGTCGTTAATATTACTTTTATTCCTCTTTTACCTTTAATCCTAACAATGTTGAAAACACGATTGCCTGTTCTCGAGATACTGTGCATCCCTTTAAACTTGTGATGTCCACATTAATGTTATTGAATTTACAAGTACTAATATCAATCCCGTTTAATGCTGTTTCTGTAAAATCGATTTCCTCGATATTACACGTCTCAAATTTCACTTTATTAAGTTTTGTTTCATAAAAGTTAGCATTCTTAAGCGAAGATTGATCGAACAAAACGGGTTTAAGATCTGTTTCTACAAACTCACTCATGTCTAACATGCAGTTCTCAAACGTTACATTTCTAAGATTCGCCTTTTCGAAGTCTACACCCATCAGCTTACATTCTTTAAAATGAACGCGGTAAAGGATACCTTCTTTAAAATTTGTGTTGGAAAGATCACAGTTTTCAAATACAACATCAGTCATGTCCACTTTATAAAAACTGGAGTGGATTAGTGTCACATTATTAAATTTCACTTTGGATAGGATGAGTTTGTCGATTTCTTCATTCTCTAAAAAAGCTCCCGTTATCGAGCAGTCATGAAGATAAGGATCTTCCTCCAAATACAAATCCCGAAATCTTGCTTCTTCTAAATCTCCCTGAATTTTAGGCAGATCCACCTTGAATTTCTTTGTCATTTTCTTCACTCCATTACGTAATCTCATTAAATCAAGCTTACAGAAGTAAAAAAATAAATAGTAGTCTTTTCTTTTCTTTGATTTTCTGTGCAATGAAAAAACCGCTGAACAAAAATAGTCAGCGGTTCTCTTGTATATTAATATGCTCCTTGAGAGTAGGTTAGCTCATAACTATGCGTATAGATTTCAAAGATGTTGCCGAATGGATCTTCTACATAGACCATTTTATAAGGCTTTTCGTTCGGATAATATTCACGAATTGGCATGCGCTGTTTGCCGCCATACTCTTTAATTTTAGCTACAATTCCTTCAATATCCGGATCTTGGATGCAGAAATGGAACAAACCTGTTTTCCAATATTCAAAATTATTTTCAGGCTTTTCGTTATGAGGAAACTCAAAAAGCTCTACTCCAATCTTGTCACCTGTTGCTAAATGTGCAATTCGAAATGTTTCCCAGTCATCACCGAAAACATCACGGCACATTTGACCGATTGGTGTATCGTCATTCTCTACATCTGAAGGCTCCATGATAACGTACCATCCGAAAACCTCTGTGTAAAATTTAATGGCTTCTTCTAGATTTGGCACGGACAATCCAATATGAGAAAATGTTCTTGGATAGATTGGCATATTCATCTTCCTCCCTGTTTTTGTTGATTACAGGAATCATTATACCCAGACACTCTCCTACTATGTAAGAGCGCACTTTAAAGTGACATACTATCCTAGAAGTAAGAAAGGATGTTAGTTTCGTGAAAATATCAACACATGACGATGGCAAGCTAAAATGTTCAATTGAATATACATTACAAAAAATCGGTGGTAAATGGAAAACGGTTATTCTATGGCACTTAGGTGTAGATGGTACTTTACGATACAACGAATTAAGAAACCTGTTGTCAGGAGTGACACATAAAGTTCTTTCTCAGCAATTAAAGGAACTTGAAGAAGACGGATTCATTGATCGGAAATCGTACAATACAGTACCTCCGAAGGTAGAATATACATTGACTGCATTCGGTTCGACAATAATGCCCATTTTAAAACAGATGCATGAATGGGGAACAGAGCACGGAGATTTAGCATAACAAAAGGAGGTTCAGTGCTCTAAACCAATGGCGTGCCTCCTTTAGCTTGTTTAAATTTTTGATAAGCATTTTTGAATCGTATGTTGTAATGAGTTACATATTGGATCATCACTAATTCCTATGAAGAGGCTTTTTAGCAGGGACTTACAGTTAGCCATAACGAACCAATACTTTTCAGATGACAATTCTTCTTTTTGAGATTTTAAAAAACCAGGAATACCTTCGACAAACATTTTTAATTCTTCTAATCCAACCTCTTTTTTGAGCATTGTTAGAACAGCAATAACAACACGATCGTCTTCTCCATGCAAAAATCCAGTCGGAGTCGTACAATATTTTTTCAAAAGAATTTCAATGATAGGAAAGTATTCAACTTCGGCAATTTTTTCACTCTTGATCAATTCATCACATGTATCCGCCACATGAGCAATGCTGTGTGCCCAACCTTTTACGGGTACATAACCTCTAACATCACGTTCCAGCTCTATGTACTTCTTGATTTCATTTTTCACTTCAGTGAGGGTGTTTTTTGGAAGAAAATCCTTTTCGATATCTTTATTGATGATGACCGCTATCAATATCGTTGTGAAAGCACGGGTGAAGACAGAATCTGTCCCACTTTCGCCGATTCCTTTAAATAAAAGGTGCGTTACACTATAATCTAGAAGTTTCTTTAATGTCTCGTAGTCGAGTTGATCGTGGATAATTGACATATAGAACGATCGATAAACCATCTCTCGTAGATCACTATTAGGTGACCCAATATGTAGAATCATCGCATCTAAAACAACTTCCTGATCTACATCTTCCCATGTCTTTTCCTTGTTATTTATTGAAGTCAAAAGCCTTAATAATTCGCTTTCTTCAACGGTTTTGTCGCTTTGGAACAAAGTAGTCATAATCTTTCTACCCCCATTTTGTATTTCTATATTTTCATTATACAAAAAGATGGTATAATACAGGTTTATTTTTGGAAAAATTTGTTTAACTCGTTACAATTCTGTGGAAAGCTTGTTAGTTGTTATTGGAATTTTGGATACAATGATACAATAAAGAAAATGAATCGAAAGAGTGAATGCACTTGAAAAAATATATAATTGTTGCGATATCTATATTGTTTTTAGCAGGCTGTAGTTTTAACAAACAAGAGACTACAAACAACATCTTTTTAATTCCAGAAGGCTTTGAGGGCTCTATCTTTACGTTCTATAACATGCCAGACGAACCCGCTTTAAAAAAAGAAGATGATTACACAGTAATTCCTGTAAAAGAAAAGACTTTGGATGTACTAAAAGATACTGAGATCAGTCAGTATGGTGTTTCATTCACCTCAACGAAGGACATGATCTATGGGGTTGTGAATGATAAATATTATTATGTTGATAAAAACGGCAAACGAAAAGAAATCAATGACCAGTGTATCAGTCTTGGATCAAACGGTGGTTTTTCAGGTAGAAACGGTGAAGATATTAAGTATTCCGTTATTCAAGTAACGTCTTCTAGTTGTGGTCCTTCTTTTAAAGAAAATGGAAGAAATGATTTTAACGCGCAAGTGAACCATGTAGGAAAATATTATTTTCAAAAGCTAGCTATAAAGAAATAAGTAACGGTGCTAGGGGATTTCAAATCCTCCTGCACCCTTTTTTTATTTAGCATTCTTCACCTCATGACATGTTAAGAACAGCTAGAAATAACTTCAGAAAGTGGATAAATGATACCGTTTCCATACTACCTTGTGCTGGTTCATTTAAAATTTATGTGTTGACAAGCCCAAGATACAGCCTTTATAGTAATCCATATTATTCTGAATAATCATTTTGATAAAAGCAACGAACGGGAGTAGTAAAAGTCATTTTGTAGTCTAGAGAGCTGCGGGTTGGTGGAACGCAGTCTATGAAAACTTTGAACTCGCCCTGGAGCAGCAAGACAAAAAGAACGCGTTCTCTATGTTTTGACGACTAACCTTCGTTAACAGGTTCTACAAGCAGGATTCTATGACGAATCAACAAGAGTGGTACCGCGGTCAGCCAAAGGCTTATCGTCTCTTTTCTCACAAATGAGATCAGAGATGGTAAGCCTTTTTTTGTTATTTGTTTTATAGATTCTAACATCACTTTAAGAGAGGTTATGAAGATGAAAAAAAGCACAGAGAACTTACAACGAACGATGACTTCTCGTCATATTTTGATGATGGCTCTTGGAGGCAGTATCGGAGCTGGACTTTTTAAAGGCAGCAGTGCGGCTATTGATTCAGCTGGTCCCTCTGTTGTTCTAGCCTATTTGATCGGCGGAATCATTTTATTATTTGTGATGCAAGGTTTAGCAGAGATGGCTGTTCAAAACAGTGGTGCCCGAACGTTTCGTGACCTTGTTCAATCTGTATTAGGCATGTTCCCAGCTTATTTTCTTGATTGGATTTATTGGAAGATGTGGGTGCTAAACATTGCGGCAGAAGCTGTGGTGGCAGCGATATTTCTTCAATATTGGTTCTCGGATACGCCAATTTGGCTGCTAGCCTTTTTGGTTTCAATCGCCGTCACCATCGTAAATCTATTATCCGTTAAAATATTTGCTGAGACGGAGTATTGGTTAGCACTTATTAAGATCAGTGTCATCGTCATCTTTATTCTTTCAGGACTTTTGCTTTTATTCGTATCGTTTGGTGATCATATTGCACCGAATTTTACGAACTTAACAGAGCAGGGGGGATTCTTCCCGAACGGTTCAGCCGGTCTTATGACAGCTATGTTAGTCGTGATCTATTCGTATGGTGGAACGGAGATTATCGGTGTAACCTTAGCTGAAACGAAGAATCCAGAACAAGTAGTACCACAAGCTGTTCGCAGTACATTAACTCGTATCATTGCGTTTTACTTGTTTCCTTTCTTTATCATTGTTGGCTTAATTCCTTGGAATCAAGTAAATGGCGTGAATGAAAGTCCTTTTGTCATGGTGTTTCAGATGATCGGAATTCCTGGTGCAGATCATGTGATGAATGGTGTGATTCTTCTTGCGATCATCTCATCCATGAACTCAGGGTTATATGGTTCATCACGTGTGTTGTATACACAAGCCGTTGATGGTCGTGTTCCTAAGATTTTCGCTCGACTTTCATCTAAAAAAGTTCCTTTTGTCGCAATTCTGCTGTGTACAGCATCTCTGTATGCAGGTGTACTCATTTCTATTTTTGCAGGCGACAAAACCTTTAACTATCTTATGGGATCACTTGGCTATACCGTATTGTTTATATGGTTAATCATTGCCTTTGCACATTTAAAGTCACGAAATAAGAATGAACAGCTTTCCGGCTATTATGTAAGATGGTTTCCTTATACCACTTGGATTGCTATTCTGTCTTTACTTGCTATATTGATCGGCATTGTACTCACCACTTCAATTATAATCACTAGTGTAACCCTAGGCATTTATTTATTGATAAGTGCAACGTATGTGTTTAGAAGAAAATCACTTAACCCGAATAAAGAAAAGATGGTGAGTTAACAAAAGAAAACGCTCGTAACCGAGCGTTTTCTCCTTACCTTTTCGCACCTGTATTCATCGCTACTTTATTTAACTTTAGTTTACCAACCTTTGTTTCCAGTGATCGTCTTCGAGATAAGAAGATGCATGAAGCAATAATCAACATACCTCCTAGAACCGTTTGACCATCTGGAATCTCTGACCAGAATAAAAACCCCCAAAAAGCGTTAAAGACGATTCCAATGTAACGGGTAACCTCTACAACAACGACATTTTCATGCGTAAATGCACTTGTTAAGAATAACTGTCCTACTAAAGATACAACTCCGATACAGATCAGATAAAACAGTTCTAATGGTGAAGGTATTACAAATTGGTTCCACATTAAAGGTATACTAACTATCGTTGCTGTAGCGAGAAAATAAAATACGATTTCATAAGCATGATGTCTGCTGCTTAAATAGCGTATAGAAGTGGCCGCACAAGCTGCGAAAAAAGCACTTCCTACACCAATTAGCGCATACATGGAATAGGACGAGAAATCTTGTGGTTTAATCAGCAAGAGCGCCCCTGCTAACACGACAGGAAGAATATATAGAAGCGTTTTCGTTAGTTTTTCTTTTAAAAACAAACCTGCTAATACTACGGCAAAAATGGGAGACAGATGGGCCAGGATACTAGCATCTGCTAATGGAATTTTTGCGATTGTATAAAAATAGGCTAATAGATACAACGCGCCAAAGACTCCTCGAACCATAAGCATTGGTACACCTGTCTTTGAGAAGGCTACCTTTTTCTTTTTCATAATAATGTAGATAATGATTGTGCCTATCAAACTTCTAAAGAATACACTTTCTGAATAAGGGATGTTTAGACTTACTGCCTTAACGAGAACGTTCATAATACTGAAAACAAAGGAAGATAGGATGGCGAGCAAAACACCGTTTTTCATGAATAACGCCTCTCTCTTTCCTTCATGATGTCTGTTACTTCTCGCAATGAAGATAGTCTTCTAGCTTCAATCAATGACTCTGTTATTCCTAACATCTTTTCAATCTGTTGACACTCTATTTCAAAATTCTTTATGAGCATCTTCATCTCAGGCATTGATATCCCTAACCTCTCTGCAAGACCATAGATTAGGATTAATTTTTGGTAGTCTTCAAAGGGTATCCTAGGGTTACTCCATACTCCCTCTTCTTCTTCTGCTTTTTTAAAGGGAACTGCTGAGAATTCAAAATATCTTCCTTCATGATCAGGCTTTGAAAATGGGTCGATTAGAATAGAAGCATAGCGTATATAGAGCAGATACTCCTGTTTGACTTCCTCATATTCTGAAAAGTTATCAATATCTTCTCTTGGTATAGATTCGATTGGTACTGGATAATTATCGTCATTTAAAAACTTTAATAAATTTATGGGATCCGCTCCTAATTCTTTTATTAAAGTTGAGATTTCTTTCCAGAGCCGTACCATTGTTTTTATTCTTTGCTGTGTGATTGGCCCTTCAGGATACAACTTATACATATACTTCTTATCTTTCGGTTGAACATCGAATATTTCATTTAAAGTAAATGTATTTAAAAAGAAGGCTGGATGCACATAGGTTGTAATATTTCTGCATTCCGCGTCGAGCGGATGATCAACGATCACCCCATCAATATTCAACGATTTTAGAAATTCTTTCAGGACACCTACCATACGGCTATTGCCTTTTGAAGAACCTAAGTAAATCCGTTTTTTAAATGCTTTCGTATGAGCAGTGACTGCAGAATCAACATGAAATTTAGTTGCAGCATAATAAGTTGACATACTGATTACTTCAACTGTTTCTTTTGCTATCAAACTTTTTACTAAATCGTTTGAACCAATGTTAGGAGCTAAGAGGATTATAGTTCTTACTCGCTTTAATTCTGCAGTTTGAAGAGACTTCATTACATTTGCATAACTCGTACAGGGAGTTGCTAGAATTATGGTGTCCCATTCATCAGGTAAACTGGATACATCATCAAAAAAACAATCAATCTTTGCAGTTGATTCCGCCTCTTTACCTTGGATAGTCAGGCTAACTTCAAAATTATTATGAATCAGTTCTTTTTTTATACGTTGCGCATGTACACCAGGGCGATTATACAGTCCTATCCTTTCACTAAAACCTGAATATAGTTGGACGGCTGTCTGAATAGCAGCTGGCCCAGCGCCTGCGATTAGGGTATTCCCTAAGTCGCTTGGCCTAATATCATTCATGATTTCACTCACTTCCTTCATTACATTCATACATTCATTTTCTCTAAGACCATCGTGTCATAGATACCTTCTGATCTCTTTACACTCTTCAGTTCCCAATCGTTAGTCAACTTCATCTCTAACGGATAGTTAAAGATTGATTTTAAACCGTTTCCGTATCGGAGTATAATTTTTGTATGAGGATGTAATAAATCCTTTATTTCATTTAGTACTTCCCGTTTGTTTCTAACTAGAGAAGCGATTATTACATGAGTCGTTCTTTTAGCAAAAGGCACATCGTTTCGAACGGACTTAGAAAATCTAACAGTTTCTTGAAGTCCTGTAATCTCAGAAACTTTTCTGCCCATCTCAACCGCTTCTTCGTCAATGTCTATACAATGAACTTCTGCATTCTTTTCACTCGCAATGGTAAGAGCGGAAATGGGAAACGCTCCTGAACCTATAAATAACACTTTTGAATTCTCGTTAATATGTAATTCATCTAATTCTTGTTTCACCGTTTGTGAAAGTGTAGTTATGTATTCACTTGCATTCAATTGATGATTACATGTTCGCAAACTCTGATATTTTTCCATCTCACAAAGAGCTTGTACGGAAGCTTCCCGCAGCTTTTCAGATAAAGACACTATGTCCTTATCTTCACCCCACTCTCGCCATCGATGCAGGTTAGTAGGATCTCTCATAAAATGATGAAGACTATCAAGTTTTACTTTTAATAGCTCATAACACTCATCACATTCTTTGGCAAACTTTGAAAGTTCATTGATCTCATACTCAGTGACTTTCAAAGATAGTAATAATTGAAATCTCTCTTTCACTAGAACCTCCATATACTTTATTGTAAATCGTAATTATTACGATTTAATTTTTAAATAATATCATCACTTCATCACACGAGTCAATGATAATTATTCTTGAACGTTACAATCACTGCACTTTTACCTAAAACAAAAAAAGCACTGCAAAATGCGCAGTACTTTTAATGAGGTCATTATTTTACCTTAGCAATTGAAGAAGGTTTCGATTCTTTTCCTAAAGTATCAATGGATGTAACATAATAATAGTAACTCTCTGCATTTTCATCTGTGAAATTCTTTCTTTCATGAGCAGAGATGCTTCCAACTTGTTCGAACTTCCCATCTTTTTGTTCACTTCTATAAATTCGATAACCAACGATGTTATCCTTTCGAACAGCATGCCAGGTTACAAAGCTTCCGTTAACCTCCACATTCTCAGGAGCTTCAGGCGGTGTAACGGGTTTTTCAAGGTTTTCTTTCTTTAATTCAGCAAATACAACAAGTCGTTCTTCGTGTGTACCTTCTGTTCGATCAAAAACGCCAGAGCAAGTAATTAGATTCAGATTCTGGCCACTAGTAGTTTGAAAGATCTCATTGATAGGGGCTGAGTTTCTCTGATAGCTTTTTTGTTTGTTCACCACAAACGTCAGTGCTGCTCCATTTTTATCGGTAATAATGATCTCATCACCCTGCTTTAATTTCTTGAGATCAAAGAAAATAGCTGGCCCCGTTTTGCTATCAACATGTCCTGCCAAAACTGAGCTTCCTCTTCCACCAGGTTTTGCACCCGGTTCAAACCATCCTACACTATTGGTATCTTCTGGAACACCCATCTGTCCGTTTTCTAAAATACCTACCTGCTCAATAGGTGCTTTAACATTGATTGCGGGAATCTCAATGCGAACAGGAACAATGCCTCTCATTTCCGCAGACTCTTTTGCTTGAGCTTCAGTCAGCTTTTTTACTTCAGACTTTAAAAGTGTGAACTCTTTTGCTAAAGGACTCTTAGTTGTATCAGGTGTTTGTGTTGCATTCTCCAGGTTGGATTCAATACGCTCTCCTTTAGATTTCTCTTGTAGAGAAGAAGCTTGAGATGGAAAGATTCCGTAATTGTAAGCTGCCAGGACAAAACAAAGCAGACTGCTGATGGAAAGAAAGATGATTTTTTTCATGTGATCATTACACCTCTTTTATAAAAAAAGAAGAGAGGTTTCCCCCTCTCCATATATGTTTTAATTACTGATTAGTTGACTTTCTTCTGAATAAGAATAGTGCTGACATTGCTAATAGTGAGCCAAGACCAGTCAGAGCAATTGCAGAAGCAGATGTAGATTCACTCGCTCCACCAAATCCTGTCTTCGGCATATCTGAAGGCATTTCACTTCCTGCAAACTTGTCTGGCATTTGAGTTACAATCGCACCACCCAATGCTTGACCTACACCAAACATGTATTTGTATCCTTCACGGAATGAAGCGTATGATGCATCATAATCTCCTGCCACGTATTGATCAAATGTTTGTCTTACTAGGTCTTCGTGTGCTTTGATCGCTTTTTCAGCATCAGCAGCTGGCAGATTTTCAGCCGTTGCCGCTCCTAAGAATGCTCCGAAATCCATTGCAAACTGATCAAGTTTTGCTTTTGCTTCTTTTGCTTTTGCCTCATCACCTTCTAGTGTTGCTGCAACGATTTCAGATTGTGCGTTAATATGGTTTCCTTGCCAAACTTTTTCAAACTGTGCTGCTCCTTCTTCACCATAGATAGAAGCGATAGCTGCTTTGAAATCACTTGTATGAGCATCTTCCGCCCAGCTTACAAAATCGTAGTCTTTTTTCTGATCAAATCCTTTTTGCATGCCTGTCGCAGCTAATGCAAAGTGTTCAGCAGCTAAGCTGTTCAGTGCTGAACGTAAATCTGCTGCTGGTGTGTCAGATTTCGTGTTTTCAAATTTCTCAGGCATTTGTGTAGTGATTGCTCCTGATAAAGCATCACTGATGACGTACATGTGTTTATAACCTTCACGGAACGTTTCGTTCGCTTCTTTATAGTCGCCTTCTACATAATTATCAAACACTTCTAATACTTGAGCTTCATGTACTTTTACTGCTTCTGTAGCAGCTTCTTTTGGAAGTTTACCTTCTGTTGCTGTACTTAAGAACGTGGAGAACTCTTCAACGAATTCCGCTACTTCTTTTTCAGCATCTGCACGAGCATTTTCATCTTTTTCTTTTGCTGCGTTTACAAGATCATCTGTGTAGTTATTGTGTTCTCTAAAGATTCTCTCGAATTCAGCTGCACCTTCTTCACCATATACAGATGCAATTGCAGGTGTCATATCAAGAGCGTTCTGATCTAGAGCTTTGTTCGCTGCTTCAGCATCCTTCGCTCCATCGTACGATTTAGTCATAGCCGTAACAGCTAAGACAAAGTGCTCAGATAATAGATAATCCAAGTCAGCTCTTAACTGAGAAGCTGGTGTGTTCACCGTTGGTTTCTCAGCTGCTTGTACATTTCCAGCAGTAGGAATCAGTAAGGATACGCTTAATGCGGGTACGATTAGTTTTTTCAAGTTCATTATAAGTTCTCTCCCTTGTCTCTAGAAATTTTTGAAGTTAGCTAACTTTCTTATCTAGATAACGGGAGGTTTTTCAGTTTGGATCACTTTTTATAACATTTATTTATTATTTTCGAGTTTTTGTTACGGTGTCAGATAGGGAAAACACTTAAAAATCCCATTTCAACGGGATTTTCCGATCATATAAAAGGTAGTTATTTTACTTCTTCAATTATGGATTCACCAGAGCTTCCCTCAACCCATCTCCATTTTTCATACAATCTAATCCTTCCATCACTCAAGATCTCAGGTTGTGAAACACATGCCCCACCCCTTATTTCATCAGATGTGTTCACATGATTGTATCTGAAGTTCAAGCTGCCATCTTCATTAGATATTCCGATTAACGTGCCTTTTAAGATATCTCCACCTCCGTAGGAAGCAGTCACGATATTCCCCTCTTGTTTGTAGTGAAACGTTGTTTGTGAGGATACTTCACCGTTCGAAGAGTTTTGAACTGACACGAATATTTTTCCGTCGTAATTAATCATCTTTCAACCACCTTTTTAGAATATTCACATAAGTTAACATAGAAGTTCGATTTTTCCCAGTAAATGATATTCATTAGAGTAATGCTAGGCTCGCAGACATATTGTTGGATTTCATCATTGAAGGGAGTTTACTTCATGTATGATCACTTAAAAAAACTGCAAAAAAAACACCTCACAAAAGCAAGTGAAGTCTTAACGAATTCGTTTATTGATAATCCAATGTTTGTGTACTTTTTTCCTATCCCGAATAAAAGGAGAAAAATTTTACGTTCTGTCTTCCCTATGGTCCTTCGTATTCTGCAATCTAACGGCTCACTATATGTAACTTCTGATCATGTAGAGGGACTCTTTTGTGTATCTCAGCACGGAGAGAAAACAAAGCTAGGAAAATCAATACTTGCTGCTCTATCATGCGCATTTCGTCTGCCCGGTGTTTTCATACAACTATCTATAGTAGATTTTTTGAGAAAAGCGAGCCGTTTACAATCATCTAACAGCAAACTTAACTATTATAAGAATAACTATAAAAACTTTCTGTTGGTAGATTCAGTATGCGTAGACCCACTCCACCGACATCAAGGTCACATGACCACTATGATGAGTGCCGCTGTTGCAGAAACCAACGAGAAAAGAACCTTTTGTTTGCTTCAAACAGAAACAGTGCAAAATGTGAGAATCTATAAGCACTTAGGTTTTTCACTCGTTGAAGAGATTACGAGTGATGAGATTCCCTTCTCTACTTTTGTAATGATCTATGATCCATTTGGCTTAACGACAAATAGAGAACTAGATACATAAATACTAGTTCTCCTTGCTTCATTTACATCATTTTCAAATTCAATTAATCATCATCGTCTTTAAGAAGCTCTTTCATCATTTTCTCTCTATTATTTAAAAAGTACTTGGTTACTTGAAAGTGATCTGTAGATTCATAATCTATGGTAGATATCTTTCCATCATCGAAACTTAGTATATCTGCATTCGGATAACCTAATAAAATCGGAGAATGAGTCGCAATTATAAACTGCGTATCACCTTGGGTTGTTAGATCATGAATAATCTTTAAGAAAGTGAGTTGTCTTGAAGGTGAAAGAGCCGCCTCAGGTTCATCTAGTAAATAGATCGCTTTTCCTTTAAAACGATTCAAAAAAAGAGATAGGAAGGATTCACCATGAGATTGTTTGTGAAGAGATCGCCCTCCATAATCACGGAATCCTGTATTGTCTACTTCCTCTAGATGAGTAGCAAAGCTGTAGAACGATTCTGCACGTAAAAAGAACCCGTTCGATACTTTCGGCAACCACGAAAGGCGAATATAATCTCCTAGATCTGATTCCGAAGCGTACACGTCGTACATATTGTTGCGACCACCACCTGCTGTATGAAAATCACACTTATCCGCGATCGCTTCTAACAGCGTCGATTTCCCCGTTCCATTCTCTCCTACAAAAAAAGTCACGTTCTTTTCGAGATGTATCTCATCCAGTTTACTGATTGCAGGAATAGTGAACGGAAACTCTTCAAATGATTTAATTTCATCACATAACAGCTTTATTCTTTTTAAAAACATTAGCATCACCTATTAAAAAGTATAAGAAACGAGATCAGCCGTTCACCGCTTTCAGTCATAATTTGTCCGATTATAATCGTTATCTGTCCAATGTCTGAGATAATCTGTCCGATCTAAAGAGGAATCTGTCCAAACATGGGAATAATCTGTCCAATTACAGCTCAGTGCCTAATCCATCCCCTTTCTGCAATACTGCAAGATAGCTAATCCCCCAATGACGTGATAAACTAATTTCTTGGTTAGCCTCTTTTTTTTTATTCATTTAACAAAGTGAACTACTTATGATTCTGTCATTTTTTATACGAAGGAGGACATATATGAGAAAACAAATTATGACCGCTTTATTGCTAGTAACTGTTCTGGCTGCGATGGAAGGTACGATTGTGAGTACAGCTATTCCACGTATCACGAGCGATCTTTCCGGCATTGAACTGGTGAGCTGGGTTTACGCGGTTTATATGCTGGCTACTGCCGTATCGACTCCGATCTATGGAAAGCTTGCGGATTTATTCGGCCGGAAAAAGGTAATTCTTGCAGGTATTATTCTATTTTTGATAGGCTCTGCTCTTTGCGGAATCGCCATGTCAATGGAACAACTCATCTTCTACCGTGCTATTCAAGGGCTCGGTGCTGGTGCAGTTATGCCGATTACGATGACGATCATTGGAGATCTGTATGCTGAGGCAAAGGAAAGAGCGAAAGCACAAGGCTGGATCTCAGCAGTATGGGGAGTTGCTGGTGTTCTTGGACCCTTAGCTGGTGGTTTTCTTGTTGACACGCTATCATGGCGATATATTTTCTTCTTAAATATCCCGTTCGGACTTCTTGCTTTCTTCATGCTCGCAGCAAATTACAAAGAAAAGCTTACAAAAGGTAAACCTTATATTGATTATTGGGGAGCTGTCACGTTTTCCCTTGGTACGATCGCTTTTCTATATGCACTTCTAACAGGCAGCCAAACTCAAGAGTGGAGCAACCCTATCATTATCGGACTATTCCTAACTGCGATCCTGCTTTATGTACTGTTTGTATATATAGAAAAAAAATCACCTGAACCACTCATTCCACTTAACCTTTTTACAAATAAAAGTGTGTTGATCGTAAACTCACTCACATTGATTTCTGGTGCTGTCGTTATTTGTATCACGATTTATTTACCGATTTGGAGCCAAGGAGTTATGGGGAAAACGGCTACCCAAGCTGGTTTTGTTTTGATGCCACTTCCTGTTATGTGGACTTTAGGTTCACTTGTTGCTGGCAACTTAGTAGGACGGTTAAAGGATAATTGGATTATTACTCTTGGAATAAGCGTAGTAAGTATGGCTTCATTACTTTTCTATCTGTTAGACGCTCATTCTCCAACATACTTAATCTATATTGCCTCAGGTGTTCTTGGCCTTGGGATGGGACTCATTACGCCAATTTACATGCTAATCATTCAAGCTTCTGTACCCTCCAACAAACGCGGGGTAGCTGTAGCTTCAAATACATTTACGAACACATTCAGCCAGACGCTCGGATCTGCTGTTTTCGGAACAATTTTTAACTTGATTACCATCTCTAAAGCTGAAAAAGCGGGACAAGACCTTGATTTGAACGCTTCTTTTGAACACGGTGGTGAACTAAAAGCTAGCCAATTGGATCAACTTCAAGAAATAATTGCTTCTGGGGTTCATGCTATTTACGGTGTTACGCTTCTTTTAACCGTAATCGGGATTGGAATCTCATTTCTACTACTGAAATATAGAAATGAACAGAACGAACAGATTCATTCTTCTAGCATTCGATAAATTATTTTTTTCTATTAGTTGTCAATGATGAAGGCTTCGGCAAGCCTTCATCCATTTATTTCAAATTGAACACGTGTATACACTATGTTACAGTAGGCAATAAGTTAATAAAGTTAAAAATATAAGGTTTTAATATATAAAAATCAAGTAAAATGAGACGACACTTAATAAGAAGTGTCGTCTTTTCATTTACTTTAGGAGAATGATTATGAATAACAATAACAACTTTGAGATCTACGAACTGATTAAATTTGTTAAAAATTTTAAAGAATCATTTCTTCATGATGAAAAACTGAATTATCTTCAAATAGAAACGATGATTTATTTGCTTGAGAATCAAAATCAAACAATAACTGCACTTGCTAAAAAAATCGATACAACTCCAGCTTCAACTTCTACTCTTATTGATCGACTTGCTAAAAAAGGAATGGTCCATCGGCAATATACAGAATCTGATCGCAGAAAAGTCTATGTATCTTTAACAGAGAATGGTTCACAGGAAATCACTAGGTTGCTGGTTAAAAAAAACGAAATTATTTCTTCATCACTTTCACCATTAACATCTGAAGAAAAGCTTTCTTTTACAAAGTTAAACGAGCTTTTCAAGAAAATTAATGACTAATCTTCTAAACCAACATCATCAGTATCGAAAAACCAGTTAATCCTGCGATAAACGCGACAAAACTGCTTTCCTGATTCTCTGGAAGTTCTTCTTTTAGGACATTTAATATGATACCTCCAGCTAACAAAGCAACTAATATAGATTCGATCAGTACATGAACTACGGTGATAGCTCCGACTGCCCAACCAATTAAAATCGCAACTGTAAGCAACGCTCTTCCATACTTGTCATATTTTTGTTTGTGATCCTTTCTCAGGCCATGATCATTGGCGACAAAGTGAATGCTCAATGCCAAAAAGAAGAAAAACATTCCCCATTTCGTCTCGTACTCTTCTCTTATGAGCAAGTAGCCAATAACCGCATTGTAAAGGAAGAACGATGTCACGTGTATCCAGAATACACCTGAAGAAACAGCAACTTCTTCAGAACTTGACTGTGCATCTTTTTTCTTTTTTGAATTCTTGACTAACCGCTCTAGCCCATAAAAAAGTACCAAACCGAGCATCGCAATTAAATAAATATGGTCCTCTACGTAGTGTCCAATCCCTTTTTTAAGCGATTCCCCTACCTTTTGTTGATAGTGGTTTAAATCAGGGAGCAAATGTAGAAAAACATAAGCAACAGCTACGCCGCCTGAAAAAGATAAAAATTTACTTCGTGGAGAGTCTTTAATAAAACTTAAGTACTTAGAGCTTAAATGGACAAGTGCAAACCCGATTACAAATATGAAACTAAGAACTGTTTTTGTCATCTACAAACTCCTCTCCCACTATCAAATAAGTACACTCAACTAGTATGTATCGATCTCCTCTTTTAATAAACCACGACATCCACTTTAAAGAAAAATAGTTAATTCTCTCAGTGTACGCGTCTATACTTGTCCACTGCTTCCTTCATATACTATTAAATCGGATAAGTGAAGGATGTGATTTTGTATGAAAATAACAAAAGAGTTATTTGTGTTCGATGGAGAAATGGCTCTATTCTTGGCAGTGATGTCTTACAAAGCTTATATCGTTCACGAACTTAGCACGATTGAATTACCGAAGCATTACGAGATGAAACGTGCAATCGTCTCAGATTCAGGAGAAACATTTGGATTTATTGCTGAATCTGAGGATTCACTCGTTGTGGCTTTTCGGGGAACAAAGACCATGGATAACGTAAGCTCATACCTAGATGTTTCACAAGTCCCATATATCTATGTTACGGATAGCGGGTTAACTCATCGAGGAATCACAAAGATTTATAGTACATTTCGAGATGCTCTCTTAGCGGATATCAACCAGCTATATACAGGTGATAAACAGCTACTCGTGACAGGTCATAGCCTTGGTGGCAGTCTAGCTGCATTATTCACACTTGATGCGGCAGTTAACACTAATTTTATAAATCCTATTCTCTATAGTTTTGCTAGTTTGCCGATCGCTAATGAAGATTTTACTAAAAAGTTCTATGAAGAAGTGATAAACAGTATCCGAGTTGTAAATGTGCACGATGCCATCTCAAATTGCATGACTCCTCTCTTTTTTAAGAACAAGCCTCTTTTAAACCTCCCTATTGGACAGGAATATCAACTGAATTTTAAGAACAGAAAATATATCCAAAATCATAGAATCCTCTGTTATATTCATTTTTTAAGCAAGCAATATCCAATTGAATACAAAAAACTTTGCAACAAATATCCGGGCTTCTTTCCTGAATCCACGATTTGTGAGTGATTGACAATATCCGTTTAACAAAATGTTAAATGGGTTTATTTTTATGTAAGGATCGTTTCTTAACCAATCCATTTATTTACCCGTTCACTCTGCATTGAAACGCTTATATAACGAGTTAGTAGTTTTGTAACATGAATTGTCATATTTCCCTACTTTAGAGGGACATGTACTGCTGCAAAAAAATAGAGAATGCGCTTCATGTTTAAATCATCCTTTATTGATAATATATAGAAATCATGAAGGGAAGGGTGTTTTACAATGAGAAACCTACTAAGTAAGCTGGTACTCTTTTTTGTGGCATTGGCGTTTTTGTTCGTTCCGACTAAAGTTCAAGCGCACGGACTATTAACTGAAGGAAGTCAGGGCTATGAGGTCTCCATCCTACAAGAAAAACTAAAAGTACTTGGTTTATTCTATGGACCTGTTACTGGATATTATGGCCCTATTACTAAACGAGCAGTTGCTAACTTTCAGTATGAGACGAATCTTTCATCAGATGGCGTTGCTGGTCCTGCTACCTTTTTAATGCTACAAGATGTAGAACAAATGGCACGTGTTGTTCACGGTGAGGCACGTGGTGAATCCTACATAGGCAAAGTTTCTGTAGCCGCTGTTATATTAAATCGTTTAGAAGATCCTGCATTCCCTAGTCATGTAAGTGATGTTATTCATCAGACAAACGCATTTACAGCCGTTCATGATGGGCAATATCACTTAAAGCCGTCCAGCTATGCATATCGTGCAGTGCTGGACGCAATGAAAGGCTGGGATCCGACTTACGGATCTGTTTATTACTACAACCCTGAACTTGCAACGGATACCTGGATATTTTCAAGAGCTTCGGTTACGAAGATCGGCAATCACCTTTTTGCAAAATAAATTTGTGAGAACTTGTTTGTTGTGGTGAGGATGTCGTTTTGTCGAAAGTTGTTTAAATTAATTTATACCTGAAATTATGCTAGTTTTCCGCGAAATTATTGCTGATTACCGTGAATATAATCTGAATTACCGTGAAATTATTTTTCCTGTTTCTTCTGAACGAACAATCTGTATATATTGTCCTGCCTAGCTTTACACATATACAAAAAGGTATGCCCTTAATCCAAAGGCACACCTTTTTTCTATCATTTATTATTGAAATGTTTTACTTACGTGCATGAATTCACGGTAACCAGAGCGTGTCAGGTGGTATGTTTCATCTAATAAACCATCTCTAATTAAGGAATTTAGCGTTTCTTCAGGAATAACATCAATCACTTGATCCATACGCTGATTTAAGTCTTCAAGAGACGCATTCTTGAGGGTGACTGGATTCATCATGCGAACAATTCCTTCGATCCGTGAATCTCTTTTTTGGAAAAATTGCGGAGTTTTCTTGAACACATTTTGAATACGATCTTTAAACTGATTCAATTCTTGTTTTGTGTTAAAGCTTTCCGTTTCTTTTTCTCTGATTTTCTCGTTAAAGTATGTCATTTCTTCGTTGCTTAACTGTGCACGTGTAAAGAGCTCGTTGTAGATCTGTGTTTTATCCATCTCAATCTTGGCTAGCTCTTCTTCTTTTATTCGCTGTGTTTCCCAGATTTCTTCTTCATCTATTACTTCTTCTTTTCCTTCTTGTTCTTTTTCATCTTCTTCAATTACTTCATCTTTTTCTACTTCAGAAACAGGAGCTTCAATCAATTCTTCCTTTTCCTCGAACAGCTCTAATTGCTCTTGTTCAGGCTCATCAACTACTGCAGCTGCTGCCGGAGATGTTTCATAAGTCTGAACAGCCCTCTCTTTGGACGTGAAAGACTCAATCATCTTCTCTAACTTGCTGACCTTGTTAAAATAGATGAGAGAGATCGTTATAGCGAACAACGAACTAAATATAGAAATAAAATCTGAAAAGCGGAATACGAATGGTGCCGTGGCTATTTTATAAAAGATCAATAAAGCAAAAGCACCGATGATAATAATCTTTAACCAGCTTTCACGATTCTTAAATTCTGCAGATTGTTCATTGTTTTTATTAGTTTTATTTGATAAATTCTTTAATCGTTTCATATTCTTACCTCTTTCATAGAGATTGTCGTGCAGCTTTTTATTTTAAACGAAATATGTAAAAGTGGAAAGGAAAAGGAACATTTCATCATGTAACTATCATGTTCGTAACATACATTTTAAAGTTTTAGGACATATGTCCTTCCCAACATATCCTCTCTTATTCTTTAATGGTTATAGAATTTTGTATTGGGAAGTGATGAAATGAAAGGAATAATGTTTGCTTTTTTTGCCGGCGCCTTTATTACTCTGCAAGGTGTAGCGAACGCACGGATCAGCCAGGATATTGGCTCATGGCAAGCAGCCACGATTACTCAATTGACTGGTTTTGTCGCAGCCATCTTAATTGTTTTGATCGTAAAAGATCAAAAATGGAAAGAATTTAAGAAAGTACGACCGATTTATTTAACGGGAGGATCATTTGCTGCAGTCGTCATCTATGGAAATATTTATGGAATCCACTCTATAGGTGTGACATTAACGATTGCGGTAATCTTGATCTCACAGCTAGCGATCACGTTCTTAATCGATGGCAAAGGCTGGTTTGGTGTATTGAAGAAAGAGATGAGGCTTCCACAATTTATTGGAATCGCTATGATGATCGCGGGAGTTGTCATCTTGAAATTTTAAGGAAGAATGAGATGAGGTGTTTGAAAATTGAGAGAAATTCACCATCCTGAGCTGCTTCAGAATTATTTGCAGACATTTGAAATCAAACCTATTTTAAATGATGAGCTTCTACCTTATCTAACATTATACCGCTATGATCATGGTGAATTAATCTGTACACAAGGTGATCCTTACAACCACCTCTATTTGTTAGTAAAAGGAAAACTGAAGATTTTCAACACCTCACCTGAAGGAAGAACACTCATTCTTTCATTTAAAACACCTCTAGATGTTGTAGGTGATATTGAGTACGTTCAAGGAACTGACTTTATCAATACGGTTGAAGCCGTTTCTGAAGTGCATATGATCGCTATTCATCACCGCTGGTTGAAAAAATACGGTAGCGATCATACTCCGCTCTTAAAATTTCTGTTGAACGTGATCACCAAGAAGTTTTATGTAAAATCAAGTTCTCTAAGCTTTAATCTTCTATATCCGGTCGAAGTTCGTTTTGCGAGCTATCTTTTGTCGGTTTGTTTTGACGAATCCGATGCTTTATATAGCGGTAAGTTGAGCACGAGTCATCTTATAGATGCCGCTAACTTGATCGGAACGAGCTATCGCCACTTGAACCGAGTCATTCAACACCTTTCTAGAGAGGGCCTTGTGGAACGGCATAAAGGGTTCATTGAAGTGAAGAATCGAGAAGGCTTAAGTGAACTAGCTAATCACCGGAATATATACGAAAAATAAAGGAGCGTGCAACATGCTTATCGGTTTACTCTTTGCAATTCTGGCAGGCATACTTGTTGGTCTGCAAAATATTTTTAATACCCGAGTCAATGACCATGCAGGAACTTGGTCGACTACAGCTCTTGTGTTAGGTTTAGGGTTTCTTGCTTCTATGACACTAGGTGTTGTTTTTGAAGGAAAAGAATTGTTCGTACTGAAGAACATGGAGACATGGTTTTGGTTCAGCGGATTGATTGGTGTCGGGGTTGTTGTTTGTTTAGTACAAGGTACACGACTGCTCGGTCCAACATTTGCGATATCGATCGTCCTGACGTCACAGCTAGGTTCTGCACTCATGTGGGATTCACTAGGTTTGTTCGGTCTCGAAAAAATACCGTTTACCTCTCAGCAGTTATTAGGGGTGCTCGTCATTATCGGTGGCGTTATCGTGTTTAAGTTTGGTGGAAGTCGCGCTGAACACCTTAAAGTCACAAAGGTGGTTAAGCATACGCTAAAGCAAAGTGCATCTGTCGAGAGATGATTCACGTTTTCTAACGTGGTCATCTTTTTTTATGCGTCTCTATTACTGTTACGGTTACGGTACGTGATATTATATTTATTACATGTTCGCCGTTTAAGTGGTGTTTTTCACCTGTAACACATTAATGATCACCTACAAGTGCCCAAGTTCCACCTGTAACAAAGTGATTGACACCTGAGTTTCAATCAGTTTCGCCGCTAAAGCTTCTTTACCATAAAAAAAACGCCCACTTGAAGTGGACGTTTTCACATGCTTATGAAATTTATTCGTAACTTTTTGCTCCGATATAGCTTTCTGACCAATAAGAGCTATTAAGTTCAGAAGTTGTTACGCCTTTTGAAGAAGAAGCATGTACGAACTGGTCGTTCCCGATATATACTCCAGCATGACTCGGCCCGTCACCTTCTAGATCAAAGAATACGATGTCTCCTACTGCTGGTGAATCAACCTTTGTTCCTTCTGCATAAATATCATCCACTGTACGAGGTAACTCAACATTCTCTGCTTCGTCAAAGATATATTGTAAGTATCCGCTGCAATCAAAACCATCTGGTGACGCTCCACCCCATTGATAAGCTATTCCTTCGTACTTTTTAGCTACATCAACAATTGAAGAATCACTTTCTGAAGTATCGATTCCTAACGCTTTAAATGTTTCATCACCTGCGATGCCATCCACTGTGATACCTTTATCTGCTTGGAATTTCTTTACCGCATCTGTCGTATAGTCACCGTAATAATCCGTTGTTTTGCTATATGAAAAATATCCTTTTTTATCTAACGTTTGTTGGAGGTCTTGTACGTCTGAATGCTGCGTCTCAGGTTTCAGCGTTTGATCTCCAAGAGCGGCTTCACCCACTATCGGATTGAACGCCACGACACCTGCTATTGCTAATCCTGCTGCTTTTTTCAAAGTAACATCCCCTTTTCTTATTTAATCTGACCTGTCTCATACTAACAGGCAGAGATGACAAAGACATTGTGAGGGAGTTACAGCGGTTTAACAATTTTCTGCAGAATGTATGAGAAATTACACATTGTAATATTTGAAAAGGTATAGGAAATAAGAGGTAGATATGAAGTAGTACCATACGTAACTAGACTATAAAAGGGCACAAACATCATCCAAATAAATTTTTGGGGAATGTGGACAAATAGAAGGAAAGATTAGCTGTATTCTGTATAGAGTATATAAAGGGCAAAAAAGGGTAAGGAGGCATCTATTTGGAGTTCCCGTTCATTCTTACTAACTTTTGGGATGCATTGATTGCTATACCCGCCATCATTATCATGATTGAAATCCTCAAGATCTTCTTTCCTTACATCTCTGCTTGGATACCAACGATCGCCTGCATGCTAGGCTTAATCATATCTGTTTTAATTGCACACCCACATAGTCTTTGGACTGGAATCGTAATGGGAATCATCTATGGAGTAGCTGCGGTTGGATCATACTCAGGTTTCGTGTTTGTCATTTACAACTATCGAGATAAGCGGCCAAACAATCCGTATAAATAGTTGATTGCTTAGAAAAGTTCGTTTACGTTTAGTACATAACTTAACGAACTTTTTTATCATGAGGAGATTGAAATGAACAGAAAAACAGCCATTGTTACAGGCACTTCTAGCGGGTTTGGTATGTATTGTGCAATTGAACTTGCAAAGGCCGGTTTTAATGTAGTGAGTACGATGCGAAATGTCGGGCGTGCGGAAGCTCTATTAAAGTTGGCAGACGAAAACAAGGTAAGTGACCAAATTTTTCTTCATGCTCTGGACGTAACATCAACAGATTCTATCCAAACATTTAAAGGCTATATCAAAGAGCTTCCTAACATTGATGTTTTAGTAAATAATGCGGGATATGCACTTGGCGGTTTTTCAGAAGAGCTATCAATCAATGAATATCGTCTGCAGTTTGAGACAAATGTATTTGGTGTTATGGCAGTTACCCAATCCGTCCTTCCCTTCATGCGTAAAAACAAGCGAGGGCGCATCATTAATATGAGCAGCATCTCTGGAAAGTTTGGGTTTCCTGGTCTATCACCTTATACGGCATCTAAGCACGCGTTGGAAGGATACAGCGAAAGTTTGCGTTTGGAACTGCGACCGTTCGGAATAGATGTCGTTCTTATAGAACCTGGATCTTATCAAACAAACATTTGGTCTTCGATCGACAACTTGACTATCGATTCTCAGTCTCCTTATTCCTTTTATATGGATGCACTCCTGAAAAACATGGAAAGCAGCAAGGCAGGTCATGGAAACCCTATTGATGTCGCAAACCTTGTGACTAAACTTGCTATCTCTACAAAAACTCCTAAACTCCGTTATCCGATTGGCAAAGGTGTGAGATTAACGTTATGGCTAAAAAGCATCCTGCCATGGAAGATACTAGAAAGGTTAATTACAATGAGATTAGTAGGAAACAAAAAGAGGTAGTCACCCGAGACTGCCTTTTTATGATGTTCGATCATGATTGCTCTTAAAATGAGCATTAAATTGGCCACGAAGCATCTCTTTAAGCAAACTCTTTTCTGACTGTTTTTCTTTCCCCTTTTTCATCTCAGTTCTAATTTCATGTGTTTGTACTCCGTCTTCTCGTTTATTTGCAATCTCAACCAGCTTCTCAATATCCGAAAACGAATATTTCCGCGTCCCTTTTTCAGTACGTTCTGGGAAGATCAATTTTCTTTCTTCGTAATAACGAATCTGTCTGAATGACAATCCTGTTAACTCACTTACAATACCTATTGAAATAACCTTCTTATCTTTATATGGTGTATTTTCAAAAGACATAGTGTAGCCACTCCTTCGCCCTACCCCCTCTTTTTACTATATCTCAATGAATCTTTCTTTCAACAAAGCTGTTAGATTATCTCACTTACGTTTTCATATCCTTCAAGCCTTAACAGGTGTGACAAAATTTTTTTAAACACTAATTGAAACTAAAAGATTATTAACGCGTAATAACTTGTGCATTCAGTAATCTTAAGGAGCCTTCGATGAAGAAGAGACGATTGCTGATTATGAAGATAAGAACATAGAAAAACAACTATTGTATGAGGTAGAATTAAACAAAGCCTATGAAACCATTCAATTATACAAAAACGGTAAATCTTCAAACTTTGAAATGGTCTCAGGAAACACAGATTAAACATTATTGGGGGAACAGAACATGAATAACCACGAGATCGATTATAAAATTTACGGCGATGATATGCAGTTCGTCGAAGTAGAGTTAGATCCAAAAGAAACGGTAATCGCTGAAGCTGGTGCATTAATGATGATGGAAGACGGCATCGAGATGGAAACCATCTTTGGGGACGGTTCAGGTTCATCAGGCGGAAGCGGTTTAATGGGTAAACTTTTTAATGCCGGTAAGCGCGTTCTGACAGGCGAGAGTCTGTTTATGACAACATTTACGAATGAAGAGCGCGGAAAGAAACACGTTTCATTCGCTTCACCATACCCTGGGAAAATCATTCCAATGGACTTAAGTGAGCTTGGTGGTAAAGTGATCTGCCAAAAAGATGCATTTTTAGCGGCTGCGAAAGGTGTAACAGTCGGCATAGAATTTCAACGTAAAATTGGAGCAGGTTTCTTCGGTGGTGAAGGTTTTATCATGCAGAAGCTTGAAGGCGATGGGATGGCTTTCGTCCATGCCGGTGGAACCATTCATAAAAGAGAATTGGCACCTGGAGAAGTGTTGCGTGTAGATACAGGATGCTTGGTTGCGATGACAAGCGGTGTCGATTATAATATCGAGATGGTTAAAGGCGTGAAAACAGCGCTTTTTGGTGGTGAGGGCTTGTTCTTTGCCACATTAAGAGGACCGGGAACGGTTTGGATTCAATCTCTTCCATTCAGTCGCTTAGCAAGTCGTGTCTTTGCTGCAGCTCCTCATAGAGGTGGATCTAGCGATGAAGGCAGCATTGCTAAAGGCGTGTTCGGCATGTTGAATGGAGATTGATTGAGAAGATGAGCGTTAAACAGATGTAATAGTTACAAATAAAGAGCAGAATCATCTTCAGTAGATGGTCTCTGCTCTTTTTATTGTTTGATTCGCTTTGCATAAACGACCAACCGTTTCTCATGTTCATTGTTTTTCCTGTTATATACACCTGTACATGTTATGAGGTTTAACCTAGGCTGCTGACTAGGTCCAAAAATCACACGTAAAGGTGCTTCGTCTTTTTTATAGGAAACAACCTTTTCCACTTGAAAAGAAACTTTTTCATTTTCTTTTCCATAAACGTGAATGAGATCACCAGCTTTCAAGTTCTTTAAATAATAAAATACAGCAGGTCCCGTATAATCATCCACATGGCCAGCTATAACCGCATTTCCATTCGCACCCGGCTTAGCACCCAGTTCATACCAACCAACATCTTCCCCGTTATCTGGTACTTCCATCTGTCTGTCTTTGTTTAGTCCCTGTCCGTTTACAGAAGCGCTAACTTTTAAAGCTGGAATCTCTATTTTTGTTGGAACAATACCTATAGATTCAGTCTCATCTGGCCGATCTTTTTTTGTATCCTCGTTATTCATTTTCATCATAGACTCGGTTTGTTGGGCTGATTTTGAATTTGTTTTCCCTCTTTCTTCTTGTGATGAAACTAGAATCTCGTTCTGCCTATACTTTTGTTTCTCATCACTTTCAGTGTTATATCCTGCTGAGCAACTGCTCAGCAGGAATATGGTTGTAAATAAGATTATTTGTTTCTTCATCATTATTGAGCTGTACGTTTGCGATATAGGACAAACGCTACTGCTCCAAACCCAGCCACTGCTGCGATGATTCCTGCTGTATAGTTTGATGATGACTCATCAGATGCTCCACCCATTCCTGTTTTAGGCATTTCTGATGGCATCACCATTGAGTCTTGTAGAACTAATACTTCAAGTTTATCAGCAGTATTAATTGCGTACACGCTGTATACCATATTTGCTTCAAGCTTTGTTCCTGAGAGGTCAAGCACTTGTGTACCGTCTGAAGTACGGATCTCTAGATCATACGTATTTGGATCTAATTCTTTATAATCTGTGAATGCTTTGAATGAAGCTCCACTAAACAAAGCATCACCACCAATTAAACCAACATCCACTGTTGGCGCATCAGGAGAAAGATGCCCGATACGTACTTTTGCTTTTCCTTCAGTTGCTTGCATGGAGTCTTCTGCTACTACCAACTCAACCATTTCTAACATGTTTGCCGCAGCTACCGTATAAGCTTTACCTGCCTCTACCGTTAAGCTTTGTGAAATGACTGCATTATCTTTTGTTCCTGCTGCAAAGACTTCAACTTTATGTTCGCCAGCTGGCAATGGCATGTAATCAGTTGCTGCCTTGAATTCAGCCCCTTCAACTACTGGTTTTCCATCTACATAGACATCAACTGCAGGTGCATCAGGCGAAGCATGTACAATACGAACCATCGCATCATTAGACTCAGCGAAAACCCCCGATGCCATCAAAGCAAACATCATGATTGCAGCTAGTGCAGACCCAAAAAACTTTTTCATTTCATCTCTCCTCACAAAGGGTATACAAACAAATGCACAATAAATGTAATATGTTTGTATAATCTATGTACCACTTAAACTTTAAACTTAAACCATATTTTTAAATTTTTTACAATTTACCATCTCATCTATAATTGTGGTCAGAAAAAAAGTTGTCCCCTTCACTAAGGAGACAACTTCTAAATTATTCTTTATTCAAATTTTCAACTGTACTAATGATATAAGACGCTATCATGAACGAAAATGCTGTGAAACCTTCCCTCTACCACCTTCAACCTCAACTTCTGCGTAAGCCCCGTTTATAAAAGTAATCTGAGGTGGTACATGTCCACAGTCCACATCGTAAATAATAGGTATTTTCAGCTCATCTTCCATTTCTCTATACACGTCTTCCTTTGTGTAATGATTAACAGGCTCATTTGCAGGGCTTCGGCCAAACAGAATACCGGAACAATTATTAAACCAGCCGGCTAGCTTCATTTGAACAAGTGATCTTCTCAAATCAGCTGGGTTCATTTCACAATTCTCTAAGTACCAAACGATGGGTTCTCCATTAATCTTCTGTTTATTAAAATGAGCGACGTCGCCATAAGGTGTTCCTACCAGATGACGAATCACATCAATACAACCTCCAAGCAGACGTCCAGAAATCTTTTCGTATTTACCTGAGACCGTCTTCCACTCTGTATCTTCAGTTAGATGAAACACGAATGGTGTTGGTGCGTCGTGTTGCCACTCTTTTTGATATTTCTCAGAAGACTTCTGAAGAACGATATCATTTTCTCTTGTAGAGAGTACCTTTTCCCACATTGCTGTGGTTTCATCAGAGTACTCACCTCTTAAATCGACAAAATTTGTGCCATGTGCTGTGGCGATTCCTGTTTTCAAAGTGATGGGAAGGAGAAGAGTACTTGTGTCTGAATAACCTAAAATCCACTTATTCGGCAAATTCGTGAAATTAACATGCTCTAACATTTCGATTAATAGCTCTCCACCCCAAGGAGGGATGATTACATCTATCTTTGGGTCTCTTACCATCTCATTAAATTCAACAGCTCGTGTTTTTGCTGGTGCAGACTTCGCCTTATTTTGCGTCCATACCGTATCACCACAAGTTACTTCATAGCCTCTATTCTCCATTCGCAGACAGGCTTGCTTGAACATGTCATGAAAAGCCGATTGTACACCTGATGAAGGGGCAGTTACTCCGATTGATGCTTCTTCTTTTAATAATGGATATCTAATCATCTGAAATCATCCTACTTTTTGTATTTTTCTGTGTCCACTAAACTTCCACAAAGTAAGTAAGAGTTCCTTCAACCTTTTGCAATTAGAGGTGATTCCACCTTGATGATAACTTTACCTTTCGCTCTCCCTGTTTCCACGTATTCAATTGCTTTCTGTGCATCGTCAAATGAAAAGACTTTATCAATCACAGGTACGATATCTTCTTTTTCTACCAAATGAGCAATCCTTCTTAACTGTTCTCCGCTCGGCTTCATAAATAGGAAATGGTAGCGGACGTTGTGTCTCTTTTCAAGCATCGTTAACTTTCTGCTCACGATAGAAAAAATCACTTTTTTGAATAAACCCATGTTGTTTTGTTCTGCAAATTCTTTATTCGGAACGGCAGAAACTGAAACGATCTTTCCACCTGGTCTCAACACTTCGAATGATTTTTCTAAAGAAGGTCCACCTAACGTATCAAAAACAGCGTCATAACCTTTAAGGACTTTCTCAAAAGCTTGTTCTTTGTAATTAATGATCTCGTCAGCTCCCAAAGACTTTACAAGATCGTATCCTTTTTCACTAGCTGTAGTGGCTACGTATGCCCCCATGGCTTTTGCAAGCTGTATCGCAAATGTACCAACCCCACCCGCACCAGCGTGGATTAAAATTTTTTGTCCTTCTTTCAATTGAATTACATCATGAAGCGCTTGCCAAGTGGTCAGGCCAACTAGCGGCAGAGAAGCACTCTCAATCAAAGAAATGTTACTTGGTGCGATTGCTACATCATCTTCGTGTACCGAAATAAATTCGGCGAATGTTCCAATTCGATCTTTTCTTGGCCTTCCATACACTTTGTCTCCCGGTTGAAACGTAGAAACTTTACTCCCTACCTGCTCGACGGTTCCTGAAAAATCATTACCGAGAATTAGTGGCATGTCATAAGATAACAGCATTTTTACTTTTCCATCTCTAATCTTAAAATCAATTGGATTAATACTTGCGGCATGTATTCTGACTAAAAGATCCTGATCACCCATTTCAGGTTTGTGCATTTCTGTTTCTTGTAATGCTACGTCCTTGCCGTAACGATCGATTGTCATTGCTTTCATTCTTCACATTAAACCTCCATCATATAGCCCATTTCATTCTGATTTTACTATTATGTACAACGAACAAGCTACTCAAAAGGAACAGCTATCATATTCATATATCGAACAAACTGTTTAGTGGAAGGAGGAAACAAACTTATGAATAATAATCCGATGAACAATCACCCATATTATCATCAACATCAGCATTCCATAGATGAATCACACTATTTAGAACGCCAAACGGAAGAAGATGAAGCAGGTCCATTTTCTCCACCGCCACAACAATTTGCCCAAAGCCAAATACCACAACCTTTTTTCACTCAAACATTCCAACCTCCTCAAATTCGTGCCCGGTTGTGCAGCTGTTTAGGAAATTGGGGACTCTTAGGGCTTCGTCGCCCAGGTCAGTTTGGTCGTGATTTTTGGTTCTTCCCTGTAGCAATTCGTCAAAACAGCGTTACCGGCTATATTTGGATAGGCGGCCGCAGACAACGTGTACGATACCAATTTTCCCAGATTCGAAACTTCGTATGTTTTGGTTGATCGTGCAAACAAGATATACATTCTGAGTATAAAGAAAAAGCCGCTCCCTCGGGAACGGCTTTCTTTGTTCACATTTCTTATAATAGATCACCAAGGATATCATCAAGAATTCCTTCGTCATCATTTTCATCGTCTTCCCAGTGGTCGTTGTCATTACGATCCAAAATGTTGTCCAGATCTAGGCTAGCATCTAAGTTTAAATCTAAAGAAGCGCTGTCTTCCTCACTCCAGCCATTCTCTTCTGCCCAAGCTTGAATTTCACTCTCTGTCATTCCTTTTGCTTCTGCCCAAGCTTGAAGATCGGACATCTCCCAATGATTCGCTTCTGCCCAGGCTACAAATTCAGCGGAAGTTACGGTTTCATTATTTTCAATCGCAGCATTGAGCTTCGCGCTAAGATCTACAGTGGTGTTGTCATCTTGAGCAAAGGATGCAGTACCTCCACCTAATAACAATCCCAAAGCTAGTCCTGTACTCGCAAATTTCTTCATCATGATTCATCACACTCCTGTAATTTTTTTGTCTTGCACTAAGCTAACGAAGTGGATGTCGAATCAGATCATTTTTTGTATTAATATGAGTAAATAGGCTTATAATCCTTCAAAAATTTAGGTGTTAATGCTTTAAAGAGAAGCGAGTGATTTAAATTAGCAGAATTAAATCATATTACCTTCTTGATCGTTTCGTTTCTTTTGTATAATCATTGAAACGATCCCTATAATCACTGAGATTCCGATACTAACGTATAGCCCCGGCCGGATTGTTTCTTCAAACCAAGTTCCTGTAACGGCTAAAGAAATTAATAGGATAGCAACAATCGAAATCATCTTCAGCCATAAGGATTGCTGCAACATCTTCATCGAAGACATAATGATAAACAACCAGTTGAATAGAAGTAAAATCCCAGCTGCGGTTGTAATGTATTCATAGATCTTCCCTGGGAGAAGTAGGGCTGTGATAATACTTGCTAAAAGCCCTCCTGCTCCTAAACCCATTGCAGGAAGCGGCAGTTTTTTAAATTTTATGGTTTTCGCAAACAATTTTGGAGCATCTCCATCTTCTGCAAGCGTCCTTAATAAGTTGGTCACTCCAAATAGAGCTGCCGCCATCGCTGAAAACCCAGCTACGATGATGGCACCATTAAATACATGAGGGAAAAAACCTAGATGATACCTTTCCATCGCCGTAACAAACGGACTTTCTTTATGATCAAATGTTTCTATAGCGACAGTAGACACGGCAAGTCCGATCGATAGAACGTAGATGATGGTAAGGATAAAAAGCATGATCGTTCCCGCTTTTGAAGCTTCTTCTGTCTTTTTCAATTGCATCGCCATCATGCCGATCACTTCAATTCCGCCAAATGCATAAAACGCATAGATTAGAGAGGACCAAAATCCTTTTAACCCACCTGTAAAATAACCGTTGTACGTTCTTGGTATATCCAAGTCATAGCTTTTACCGTCCACAAAACCGATTAATCCTGCAATCGCCAAAATAATAAACATCACGATAGCTGCCACTTTTATGACAGCCAGCAAATTTTCAACTTGATCGAATTTCTTCGTACCTGCTAAAACAACAATAATGGCTAACACCGCGTAGAATGCTGCAAAGATCCAAAGCGGAACATGTGGCCACCAAAATTGAGAAAGGATCGAGAGCGCAGTAAGCTGGCTCCCCATGATCAATATGCTCGAGACCCAATAATTCCAGCCACAACTAAAACCCGCCCATCTTCCATAAGCATGAGTGGCATAGTAACAAAACGAACCTTTTTGAGGATCAGCCGCTGTCATTTTGGCTAGCAACTGAAACACGATATAAGTTCCTATAGCTGCCAATATAAAAGAAAAAACAATTGAAGGGCCGGTAAGTTGAATCCCAATTGTGGATCCCAAAAAATAACCTGTCCCAATTGTACATCCTACTCCAACAAGAGAGAGCTGCCACCAAGCCATATCCTTTGCTTCTGATTGATCAAGATTTGGTTGAACCGGTCCATTACAACTAGATTTCTTCACAATAATACCCTCCTGCTTTACAAGTATTATTGTTTTACTTAAGCGTTTGAATATTCATTGGCGTAAGAAAAAAACAGCATTAGAAAAATTCCAAAGCTGTTTGTTTACGATAATAAAAACGATATACCTTTATACCCGAAATAAAATCCAAATCCGATCAGTGATAATCCTGATAATTTTGAAATTCCATGTAAAATGCGATCAGCCAGCATTTTCCGGAAACTGCTGGATACAACAGCCATCGCGAAATCCCATAAGAGAATGCCTGAAAATATGGCCATACTATAGAGAAGTAAACTTTCCAGCGAATACTTCGTTGCAGTTTCTGCGAGTATAGAACCGTATATTCCTAACCAAAATAAGATGGTAAGAGGATTGGTAAGAGACATTAGAAAACCAGCCAGAAAGCTCCTGCTGTTATGTACTGTGTAATCTTGCTGACTGCTCTTTCTTTCCATTGAAGCTTTTTTGAATGTCTCGATTCCAGTGTAAAGGAGAACAAAGCTGCCAAAGAGCCAGAGAAAAGTTTTGATGAACGGAGTATTGATATAGCTAACAAGCCCCATGTACACCATGAGCATATAGAATGCATCTGCAACGGTTGCACCTAACCCGACCATCCAAGCTTGCCAAAATCCATATTTGATTCCGCGGTCCATCTGTGCAGCGTTTACCGGACCAATGGGAGCCGCCAGAGATAGACCTAGCAGTACATATTTAAAAAATATAATCATTGAAGACCTCCACGTATAAGATGGACAACTCATGCTTGTCTTAAATCTTATTCGGAGGGAATTCTAAACAGACCTAAAATCAAATAATGAATGGGAGATCATAGAAATGGATCATCAAATAAGTCCAAAGATTCAAGAAGCACTAGACCATGTAAAACGTGCGGATGAAGCTATGATAGAAGCTCAAGCAAACCAAACGCCCTCTTGTTTTCAAACAGCAAAATTAAGGCTCGAAACTGCTCAGCAATCCATACATGACGCAGGTGAAGGAATGTCAGATGAAGAAAAGAAACACATTCATCATGCCAAAGAATATTTGAGACATCTTCATGAAACGCAAGCTGCACTGCAGGAAACAAGGTACGATTAACGTACGAATCCCTCATGAAAAAATCATGAGGGTTCTTTATGTTAGGCAAATAAATTTCGAATAAACCCTGCTTGGTTGACCGTTTCTGTTCGAACATCAACATTTAATTTACGAATGTTATCACAATAAATATGAAGTCGTTTTGCTTTCTCTGCGTTTAGATAAGAGGCGTAGTTGTCCAGCTTATCTACTTCGCGAAGTACATCTTCCTTTGTGTCTGCTTTCTCGATCCTGCTGCAACAAGAGCTGATCTGGTCATAAACAGACATGCTAGCCACCTCCTTTATGTTTTGTTTAATAATTCCCTTCTCCAATTTTTTAAAACTGAGACCTATGAACTGTTAAGTGATTTAACAATAATTTCCATAGTTTCTTTACTAGACTTAGCCTTTAATATTTTAGAAGGGGGCACAACAATGTGGAAGAATTTCTATGTACAACATTCGTACAATTATCCTAAATCTTCTACTTCACTAGATGAATGTGTAATCTGTAAAAGAAGAAAAGCAATACATTTATCCTAAGAGTCAAGAGTGGACAACATTAGATGAGATGTTTTGCTCTGGTAATTACAGAAATAAAATTGTGAGCGAACAACCTGGCCTTTATTTTAATAATAATCGCTGCGCTAAAAGGTGAATGGTTCAATACATAAAAAAAGGGCGAATCTCTCTCCCCTTTTTAAGTAGTAATCAAGAAATTACTGGTGGCAATGTTCGTCCAGTTTCTAGCATTGTTTTCAAGTTGCTCAAGATCGCTGGCCAGCCGTTGTTAAATCCTACGAACGTATCTTCATCCTCTACAAGATCTGCATCCTTCAAATTCTCATGACGCAGTGTCAATCGCACTGTACCGTTCATCTCCTTTAGCAGAAATGTCGCAATAGTTGGCTCTTGTCGCTCTTCTTCATCCCACTTATTGATCCAAGTAAAGGAAAGCCTCTTTTCTGGCTCACACGTTAAGATTTCTCCCCAATCAGTAACCTTACTGCCCCGTGAATACGTAATCTGTGAACCTTCTTTCCATTCTGAATCCACTCGACTGCCGAAAAAGTATTGTTCTGTTAGATCTCCATTAGTCAGAGCCTCCCACACTTTCTTAGTAGAAGTCTCTATGTAAGTAACATATACAAACTTCAGATTTTCCACATTCTCGCCTCCTCAATGAACACCTTTTTTAGAATCCCAGTTCCCTTTAGATTTTCTGATCTCTATGATCTGCCCGATATGATAGGCATTATGGATGTTTACATTGGCAAGCACAGAATACCAAGGATCGTGACGGTCTTCATGAGCAGAAATCTCAAAAATACTCTCATCCGCTTCTTTTACAACAGTGGCCCAATCCGTTAGTACAGCAAACAATTGATTCTTAGCTGTTTCCCAGTCATGACTGTTTTCGTTCTCAAACGTATCATCATTGCTTTCAATCTTTTGCTGGGGCGAATTTCCTTTAAACCTCTGTAAGTAGCGTTCGTTCCAGAAAATCAAGTGGTTGACGATCTCCCATATGGAGTTGCTATCTCCTGTTTTTTCTCTTGCTTGTTCAGCCGTAAGTCCTTCAAGTGCCAGATCAACGGGGACAAACCAGTTTGGTTCATTATGGTTGGCTGCCATTTGATTTAATAAAATCGTTTTTTGATACATAAAAAAACCTCCTTGTGCAGAACTGTTTACGAACATACATTCTGCACCAGGAGGTTGGATTCCTTTTTATTAACTTCAAATATTTTGCTTCACTTCTAGTTCTGATAACTGTACACGACGACCTTCTTTACTTGAAATTGCTGCTGCTTCATTTATGGCGGTTAAATTTACGATATCATCCCTTGAAATCGTCGACTTTGTACCTTTTTCAATGGCATCAACCCATTGCTCCATATTAGAAGAAATCGGGTTCGGCAGCTCTGGGGTTACCCAATCCTCTGTGTTAAGGTGCTTACTTTTAATCCTTACATCTTGCCCTTCTACCATGATTGTACCTTCCGTGCCGTAAAGTTCAAGTTGCTGCGGACTTCCATAAGATAAGAAGCCCGTCTCAATCATACCCATAGCACCTGATACATACTCCACCATAACGACAGCGTTATCATCTACACCTAATTTGTATAATTCATTTAGTTTACCGCTTACAGCTTTTACTTTCCCCCCTAAACGATTCGTTAAATAGATCGGGTGTGCCCCAAGGTCGATCAGCGCACCTCCGCCACACTCTTCTTTATTATAAAAGTGCGGTGGAAGCCATCCTTTTGGATTTTCTTCTGAAGGTACAGATCCGTTATGTGCAACACGGCATCTGATGTATGTAATATCTCCAAGGAGTCCTTTGTCCAAAGCTTGTTGGGCGTAGAGATAAAAGCTTTCTGTCAGTCTTGGTAGATTGACCATTAATTGTACGTTATTTCTATCTACGGCCTCTAAAATTTCTTCGCATTCTTTTACAGTAAAAGCGAGGACTTTTTCAGTGAAAATGTGTTTCCCATGGTTCGCAGCGGCTATAATGACCTCTTTATGACGGTTGGTTGCCGTTGTCACAATGACTCCGTCGATGTTTGAATCATCTAGGACGTTCTGTAGGTCCGCTTCATACGATACCCCTAATTCTTCCGCCCACTGGGTACCCCGCTCTTGGTTTTCATCCCAAACCGTTTTTATAGTGATCGCTTCATTTTCCATTGCTTCTCGTGCGTAATCAACCGCATGCACGTGCCATTTACTGAGTAGAGCTACGTTCATTACCTTCATCACTCCTCAAGCTAGAATTATTACCATTATACATAAGAGAGACGTACTATATTGTTTTTCTAGAAGTTTAGAAGTTTTCCAAAAGTTAATAGCGTAACGATTTTATATACTACTCTTAACTGCGCCTTCTATTTTCACCATTCTATTTTGAAGTGACTCTACAAAATCTCCCGCATGGTCAAAATAAAGATGCACTTTATTAATCTCTTCTTTTTGTCCAAAGTAACCTCTTGCATGTACTGGATCCTTAAAAACGATCTCATATTTCAGCTCGTCGCTAATCCCAAAAATAATTGTAAGTATTCTTGGAAAAGCCGTAGCATGGAATACTTTCTTTTCATTTATGATACTTCCACTTTTGTTGTATTTTATTGAGGCAGGCTGTATATAGTCAATCTGGCTTAAATCGAAATAAAGAGATCGTCTAGCACCAATTTTCATCACTACTTTATCTTTGGTGATACGAAATGGGGTATTTCTCAATAAGTTATAATCACCCAACATGTAAATTACACTGTAAATATGTAAAACTAGCATAATAAGAGCTATATCAGGCTCTTCTTTTTTTAAGTAAATATGAAACACGATCATTTCAATGATCTGCTCGTGGATTAATGCAAGAAATAGATAAAAATAGTTGGAGTTTTTATGAAAGAGGTAACTATCATTCTGAATCATCATATGTTTTTTGGTTCTCCATTTAAAGAGAGCATGATATAAGATGTTCCACTCCTTTTTAATGAGTAATAATAGAGGGTTCTGATCTATGTTTCCTTTCTTATACATAAGAAATAAGTAAATAAGCAAACTCTCAAATAAAATGATGATAATGACAATTGAGATTAATAGTTGGCGATCCATAAATACCTCTCCCTTCCTTCACCATATTCTTCAATTCAATTGTAAAGGATTGGGAAATAATTAATAGGGAAAATAAGGGTATTCATACTTTCGTAACAATTTTATGGCGAATTCGTTAACTTACCTCTTAAATGGAAGGGAACAGGATTGAATTCGCTATTTATAACACACGTTAAGTAACATTAAGAACAAAAAAAGCCGTACTCGAAAAGTGACGGCAAAAAGTTATGAGTCAAATCGTTTTATAGTACAAGATGGTTGTGTCTAATCCACCTTTTTCATTCTTAGCGAAAAAAGGTATTCGCCCAGCCTCTTGAAAACCAAACGACTGATATAGTAGATTTGACGGATCCCCTTCCCTTGTATCTAAGACAAGTAGTGACCGTCCAATTTCTTTTGCTCTTTGTTCTGCGTGAAGCAGCAGTTTTCGCCCGATTCCTTTTTGTCTGAACGCTGGGTGTGTCATCAGCTTCGCTACCTCTGCACGATGAGTGCCGTTTGGTTTTTTGCACAAGTGAAGCTGAATGGTGGCTGCGATCGCACCATCTATTTTTGCAACCCAAAACATGATGTCAGGACTCACACAGCTTTTCCAAAAATCATCAGCTTCTTGTTTTTTTAGCGGAGGCAAGAATCCGATGGAAGCTCCTTCTTCTACTACTTTTATTAATAGATCAGAAAGCTCGTCTTTACATTCGTCTACATTCCGTATCTCAACAATTTCCATTCCCTTTACCCCCTCATCACATTGCTTTTCATTTATTTTAATACTCATTTTCATGGAAAAGAAAGGGGATTTGTCGAAAATCGGATAAAAAATTTTATACGTGAAATTATGAGAGTTATCCGTGAAATTATTAACGCTATCCGTGAATATATGAGAAGTTACCGTGAAATTAATGGAGGTTGTTTAACTTCAGGACAAGATGTTCGCGCGATATGTACAATGAAAACATGATTGTCCACATGTAGAATACACCTCTTAAAAAGTGACTAAATCCTTTTAGCTGTCAGCACTTTAGATTGATTTTACCCAGGCATTCTTGTCATATCCTCTTTTTTCCCAATACCCAACGTGCTCCTTTTGTATTAACTCAATTCGATTCAGCCATTTTACGGATTTGTATGCATACATTTTAGGTACGATTAATCGGACTGGTCCTCCATTGTTCTGTGAAATCAGTTTACCATCGATCAACACAGCCACCATGATGTCATCCATCATCGCCTGCTCAACCGTAAGCGTATCCGTATAGACACCATCAGCCGAATAAAACTTCACATATTTTGCATTGGCCTTCACGCCTGCTTCTTGTAACAATTTCTTGAGCGGAATCCCTTCCCATGTAACGTCATACACACTCCATCCTGTCACACAATGAAAATCGCTGACTTGCACATCACGGTGTACGTTCACAAACTGATTCCAATTCCACTTTTGTTTTCTTTCTACAAGTCCATCAATCGCTAAGCTGAAATTATCATTATTGATCGCAGGAATCTCAGTCACGGTGTAATAGCGGAATTCCCCTCTTCGTCCACCACCAACAGGAGGGGCAGAATTTGGACTTGGACTTGGCAGCGGATTTAAATTGTTTCCATCTGGTAAAGCTTGTTCATTACTTCCTGCATTCTCAGGCAAAAATGGTTTGATCCATTTTAAGAATGAAGGCAGGAATGCTAGTGCAATAATACTTCCACTTAAAAGTTTTAAAAATGTCCGTCTTCTATAGATCGGATTCTCTTCACTAATAATCATCGGTTCTTCCCTAGGCAGATCGACAGTCTTGCCTGCAGTTAATCGTTTAAACCACTTGCTTCGCGTTATGCTGTGATACGTGGCGTAAGGAACCCCGAACCATGTTGCAGCATCATGAAAAAATAATGATACAGAACTTACGACTGGTGGAAATTGGCGATGAAACGTAAGCTGCAGTCCGGTTATGATTAGTACCGTTACAATACTAAGTACAACATACAGGTTCACACGGTGTTCTTTCTTTTTACTTATAGACTTTAAGTGTTTTCGCATTTTAGGTATATAAAAAAGGAGGGGCAAACAAAAAACGATGCCGATCCAGATATGGATATCTTTTATCCATACTCTGAATGTTGGAAGTGTTGAGCGGAATGAAGATGAAAATAAAACAAAGCCCGTTACACTTAAAACTAAAAAAAGGAGAGCGTTTATATGGTGCAGGCGGATTAACTTCTTACCAAAATTCATGTTCTGCTGAAATAAGCCTTTAATGTTCATTCTACCCTTCTCTCCTTCTTTAGCATGATTTATTAGATAGAATCTAAACTTATAAATGTCGTAATAGAACCTATAGAAAGAATACGAAAAAAACGAACAAATCGATCATTATATATATATTAATTCACTAATTCATAGCCTTTTCCCTCTTGTTGAATACTTAAAATCCCATTATCATTGTCACTCCGCTGTTGCCTATGCATATATTATTCTCGAGATTAACTTAGGGGAGGCTCTGATGATGAAGCAATCAAAAAACAGCTTATTCTCACAGCATCATCCGTCACATTTGGAAAAAAAGATTGATTCGAATAACTGTGATAGCTGTATATGTGAAATATTTAGGAGACTAAACGAAGATTGTACAGATGGATGTACGGCAAATAATCAGTTTTTCTACATTCTTCCTAAAGGTCAAAATCAACCAGTCGGCGAAACACCAATTCCTTTTCGATTTCTTAGGTTTGATCCAGAAAGTTGCTGTACATTCTTTGAAATCAGAATTGAACAAAATACTGTTACATTGCAAGTCGCAGTTGACTGTCACGAGATCAGTGGAATCGTACCGCTTCAATAAAGGGGAGGAGCACTTATGCTAAAAAACTGTGGCTGTTCAAACCATTCAAAATGCAGTGGATGTGCATGTTGTGTTTTAAAGGAACTAGCAGAGAAACTTTCCACGAATTGTGATGCCAGTATGAATCCATCTATATTTCTTTTAAATAAAGGAACACGGGACCCTATTCAACTTACAGGAGAATTGCAAGAAGGCTCCACTATATTTCAACTGTTGAAGTTTGATTCGAATTCCTGCTGCGCTTACTTTTCTTATATAGACGATTTAGGAATTACACGCACTTTTATTATTGATTGCAGAAATATTAGCGTCGTCGCCATCGGACCACCAGGAGTCAACGACAATAACAACTCTATTTCATTCTAGAAAAAAAAGGAACGACATAATCCTCGTTCCTTTCTTTATATCTTCTATTGTTTAGCAATACACACTCTATTTCTGCCTGTTCTCTTTGCTTCATATAGTGCTTTGTCTGCGTCTTTAATCACCAAGCTTCCAATCGTTGTTGTTTCAGGAAAGTTAGATAATCCAACTGAAACCGTAATGTTCACTTCTGTGCCACTGTTTAAGAGGAATGCATGCTCTTCCACGGTTGTCCTAATTCTTTCCGCAATTTTTTTTGCTTGATCCAGTGAACAATCTACGAGTAAAACAGTAAATTCTTCTCCGCCGTTCCTGCTGACAATGTCCGTTGGCCGTGCGCATGATCTAAGGATTAATCCTAAATCTTTTAAAACAACATCACCTTCTGAGTGCCCATAAGTATCATTAATTTTTTTAAAGAAATCGATATCAATATACAGTAATGACAGCTTTTTCTTCTTTTCAAGATCTGCCATACAACTGTTAAATACCTCATCAAATTTTCTTACATTGTTTAGCCCCGTCAATGGATCGATCGTAGACTCTGCTTTATACTTATCAAACATCATCTGACTCTTAAATAAAATATGTAGTACTTGAAACGCTACATAACCTGAGAGAAACGACACGAACCAATACCCAGGAATTAAGTAAAGTAGCAACTGCGGGTCTTTAATCAGATAGAAAAATAAGAGGGTAGTTAATAGATTTGCAAAAGTTAGCATCGACCATTTTTTTATCTGATGACTCAAGTTCGTTCTTGCAATTATGATAGCAAACAATGTAATAGCGATCATCAACAAACCTGAAGTATAAGATGAGATGTTTATCCCAATTAAAAAACGCCCCACAATAACCAAAGCCATACCTACTAATGCCGGCACTGCTCCACCAAAATAGGCTAGTAGAATAATCGGGATATGTCGAAGATCAATCAGCGTTGTACCGATCGGAATGCTGTATTGCATGAGGATATTACTGAACAGTCCCCCTGCAACTCCTGTTGTGAGCTTTTTCTTTATAGAAGAATTCATTCTAAGCGGTGGATCTCTCTTAATTTGGGTATACAGAAACAATAGTGCGACTAGGATTGCAAGATTAGCAAAAAGCTGTTTAACAATTATCATTTTTATCACCATCTAGTAAAATACCATATAATACATCCAAAAACTAACATAAATACCAACTCATTTGTTACATTTCTCTTTTTTTACCTTTAAGTAAACAAATCATTCGCACGATTTACATCATCCTTATATGATTAAGTAAAAATACTCATCAACTTAACTGGAGTGTTCATATTGACAAAGCTTTTATTAATCGGTGGTGGACATGCTCACCTTTCCATTCTCCGTAGTCTTTTGCATGAAGAAATTAGTGATTTAGAAGTTACACTTATTACATCGTCAAAATATCAATATTATTCAGGGATGTTTTCAGGATTTACAGAAGGTCTTTATGACGAAGATGAAATCCGTATTGATTTAGAGTCTTTATGCGGTCGAGCCTCTGTCTCGTTTATAGAGGACACCATCATCTCTTTTGATCCCATGCAGAAAGTGTTATTAGGGTTTTCTGGAGGAATCTATTATTTTGATGTGATTTCTTTTGATATTGGTTCTGGTATCTCATCGGACTTAACCCAAACTGTTGGCTTGAACATTAAACCAAACTACCGCTTTATAGAGCAGATTAAAGAATTTCGCTCAAGCGAAAACCCTGTTATTGTCGGAGGTGGTTCTGCTGGAGTAGAGCTTGCCCTATCGACATTCGCTTGGCGACAAAATCAAAGTTTGAAAAACCCGGTAACCTTGATCAGCTCCTCTCCACTTCTTCATTCTTATGGAAACAAAGCGACACAGAAAATTAGAGAAATTGCTAATGACCATAATCTCGTATACTACGAAAATGAAAAGATAGAGAAATTGAAGAACAACATCATCATTACTGATAAGGATACAGAGATAGCGTATTCAGCAATCCTGCCCGTAACCGGACCAAAAGCAAGCTCTCTATTTAAACAAGCATTGCTTTCGACTGACAAAAAAGGGTATTTACTCGTTGATGACACACTACAGAACGCTGATTATCCGTATGTGTTTGGAGCTGGTGATTGTGTCTCTTTGGCTGATTATCCTAATCTTCCGAAGAATGGTGTCTATGCGGTTAGACAAGGACCTGTTTTATGGAAAAATATTAAGCGTTTAATCACAGGCAGACCACTAGTACCGTTCAAACCACAAAAAAAGTTCGTCTCTATCCTTTCGACCGGTGAAAAGCACGGTTTATTTACTTATGGTGATTTTGTCACTTATGGAAAATGGGCATGGAGCTTAAAGAATAGAATCGATCAAAAATTCATGAACAAACACCTTTAATTCAAGCCGCATTTTCTTTATGAAATTCTATTGATTAAGTCCTCAAAAAAACGAGCAGAACATTTTCTGCTCGTACCACTCTATCTAAACCAACTGATGTACTTTTTTGTTAGTTTTGGTAATGTTCCGCTAAACAACTTGCTCCTCCAGTATAAATCAGCGGTTCGTTGAATAGCAGCGGCATGATTAGGATATGGATAGATCATCTGTGAAAGGTCTCCAATTTTGCTCCCCTTTTTCATTGCAAAAATAACAGCCTGCATCCAATCACCACTACCATTTCCTATCGCATGCCCACCTAGGATCTTACCCTTCTGGTCGGTAATAATTTTTATCAATCCATCCGCCTCTTGATCTGAGATAAACCGATCAACATCTGTTAAAGGAACTTCATAAACCGAAAACTTAATTCCTAACTTTCGCGTTTCTTGTTCCGTCATGCCTATATGAAAAATCTCAGGTTGGGTATAAATATTCCAGGGAATGTGATCATAGCTCATTTTCTTTGGTACACCAAGAATTGCATTCTGAACGACAACTTTTCCTTCTTCCCCAGCTACATGTGTAAAAGCAAATTTGCCGTTAATGTCTCCGATTGCAAAGATATGAGGTACATTCGTCTGCAACTTTTCATTTGTTGGGATGAATCCTCGCTCATCTTGAAACACCCCCGCATCATTCAGATTCAAACGTTCACTATTTGGTTTTCTACCGACAGCTAAAAGAATCTGGTCATATTCCTCTGTATATTGCTCATTACCTTTTTGTATCGTAACTCTTTTTCTTCCGTTTGATGTTATTTCTACTTTTTTGACTTCTGAATTTAACTGAATCGTTAACTCCTTATCCAATATGGAAAGCGCTGCTTTTTGGATACTTTCATCCTCAGTTGATAGGAGTTTTTTTCCTTTTTCAACTATAGTAACTTTGGAGCCTAATCGTGATAAAGCTTGTGATAGTTCCAGCCCTATGGGACCACCGCCAATCACAACAAGCTTCTCTGGCAATTCTCTTTGCTCAAATAAGTTTTCGTTCGTCCAAACCCCCGCTTCCTGCAAACCTTCGATCGGCGGTACGAGAGGTCGTGAACCGGCAGCAATTACAATCCTTTTCCCGTATATCTCTTGGTCATCAACTCTCACAGTGTTTGCTGAAGTGAATGTTCCCGTTCCCTTATACAGATCGACACCTAGTGACGTAAACCGTTCATCACTATCATGCTTTTGGATCACACGTATGGATTGCTGTACGCGCTCATTTACCTTTCCTAAGTCAACAGATCCAGAAACATCAAGACCAAGTTCCTTCGCTTTGGTTCTAGCAGTAATAATATCCTTTGAAGCTTGTATAAGAGCTTTTGAAGGTACGCAACCAACGTGAAGACAGTCACCACCTAGATGCCGTTCTTTTTCTATTAGTGCGACTCTTGCGCCAAGAGAACTAGCTCCAGAAGCTACTGTAAGCCCTCCAGCACCTCCGCCGATAATGACAACATCATACTTCTTCACATCTCTCTCTCCTTGTGTTGCAAGATTTTCTTAGCTTCAAGCAATCTTTGCAATGCTGTATAAAGTTCAATCACAAAAAATAATAATGTTATGAGCGTCAAATAATTAGAGAATAAGATCATTAGACTGAACAAGATAAAGCCTTCTGTCCGTTCAGCTAAACCTGCTTGATAGTAGAATGACTTCATGCCTTGCTTCTCACTCACTGCCCCTACTGTAAGAAAGATTGTCATCGAAACGATAATCGACACGGATAAGAGCAAAAGTGCTAGCTGTGAATCAGGGAACGCAAGCGCTAACCCAATGATCACACTAATCTCTACAATCCGATCAAACGTAATATCTAATACAGTTCCCCAAGGAGATGGTTTTGTAAGTCGTGCCATCGAACCATCAACTGCATCGAGAAACCCTGAAAACCATAGGACACAAACAGCTAGGATCGGTCTATCAAAATAGATCCAAACACCTGATGAAGTCCCAATGATAAAAGCGATCCAAGTAACTTGATTCGCACTAAGTCCCGCTTTCAATAATAGCTTTGCCGTACTCAGAATAGTCGGCTGCACATACTTTCTTGCATGAGTATCTAGCATATACTTCTCCTCACTTCTGATCTTCCACCGATAAGTATTGTTTGATCTGTTTTTTATATAGTACGGGAAGAACTGTAATGATAATAAATAAAATTATTGCAATATAAAGGATGGTTGAAGTATCAGCTGCCGTGCTCGCACCTAGAAACGTATAAGCAAAAGTTCCTGGAACAATGCCTATTAATGTCCCGAAAAAGAATTGGATGCTTTTTACTTTAGACATCCCCGCTGCATAACTAATCAGATCAAAATGAAAAATCGGAATAAGCCGAAGTAGGATGATGACTAAAAATCCATTCTTTTCTAGCACGTTCTGTAATTTGTGCAATTTCCTTCCCCATCTAGATTCAATTCGACGAGCCCCTATCTTTCTTGCAGTAAAAAAGGCAAGAAGAGCGCCAATCGTAGCTCCAGTAAGAGTAAGAATGAATCCCCACACCGGCCCAAATGCTAAACCTCCTGTCAAAGAAAGAACAGAAGCAGGAAACAAAACGAAAGGTCTAACGGAATACAATAAAACATATACGAAAGGTGCCACAGCTCCCATTGTTAAGATCCATCTACGAACTGATCGAGGAGTAACGTCTAGAACCGTTTGATTCAAAACAATGAGTGAAACAACCAAAATAACAAAAAATATAATAGAGAAAGTCGTCTTCTTCATCTCTTATTTCTCCAATCTTAACACCACTTATCCTTCGTAAACCTTTACTCGTTCACCAACATTCACCTTTTCTTCAGTTGTTAGTGTAATAACAGCCTCTGAATGCTCGATAGATAAAACACTATGAAACTTTCCGTCTTGATAATACGTTTCTATCACTTCAGCACTTTTTCCATTTCGATCATCATTTCGTCCCATCTTAAGACAGCTTACGGGGATGAAGCGCTCTTTTGTCCATATGCCACCTTGAAGAAACGAAGCTACAAATGAATTAACTGGAGATTCATATAAAACATGTGGACTGTCGAGCTGTTCGAGCTTACCTTCATTTAACACGGCTACACGATCTCCAAAAGCCATCGCTTCCTCCAGATCATGCGTGACGAACAAAACGGTTATGTTTTCCGATTTTAATAGATGTTTGATCCATCTCCTCGTCTCTTTTCGAAGTTCCGTATCAAGACTTGAGAAAGGTTCGTCCAATAAAAGAACTTTAGGATGTACGATCAGAGACCGTGCCAAAGCTGCCCGTTGTTTCTGACCACCAGAAATCTCATGAGGAAAACGAGATTCTAAACCTTCTAAGCCCACTCTTTTCATCATTTCTTTACTTTTATCATATCTCTTATTTTTACTGACTTTTGCCATCTTTAGTCCGAAAGCTACATTTTCTAAGACGTTCATGTGTGGAAATAGAAGTGATTCTTGGAACATATAGACTACCGGCCTTTGTTGTGGAGGTACGTTTGTTAAATATTCACCATCAATCTTGATCTCTCCAGTGTCTGTCTTCTCTAATCCAGCTATCAGTCTAAGTAAAGTAGATTTCCCAGTACCCGAAGGACCGACTACGGAAATAATCTCTCCCCTTTTTACACTCAGTTGGTTCACGTTCAGTACTTCTTTATCTTTGTAAACTTTTCTGATGTCACTCAATTCGATAAAATGAGATTCCATTCTTCACCTCGGTTGTTTTGGAATAAGTAGTCTTAAAACACCTTCGATTAACAGCCACACAGCTATAGGTATCATGGCAAATAAAATCGAAAAACTTGCGATCACTGCATCATTTGTTGTTTGAAAATAAGGAAAGAATAAGATTGCCATCGTGTTAACTTCTCCACCGCCGATAAGTGCGGTTAAAAAATACTGTCCGAGTGAAATCACAGTAACAAGAAAAACAACACTTCGGATACTTGGAATGAGCTGTGGCAAATAAACATTTCGAAATATCCCCCATGCACCAGCACCAAGAGAAACCGCAATTTCTTCCTGTCTTTTGCCGATTCGCTCAAATCCTGCGCGCAACACTTTTATCGTGTAAGGAAGAGTTGGTAATAGGTGGACAATGACTACTCCTGTCCAATGATTAGCAATTCCAAGCTTAATAAAAGTTAGATGTACACCAAGCGCAATTACAATAGAAGGTATTAAGATAGGTGACAATAATAACGTCTCTACCACACTTTTACCTTGGAAGATATGAAACGCGAGACCCTTAGCAGCTGGCAGTCCAATCAATAGATTTAGCAATAATACTAGCAAGCTGATGCCTAACGAAGTATAGATCGCCTCTGTAAATTTTGAGCCATGCCATAACATTTCGTACCAGCCTCGGGTCGTAAATGAGCTTGGAAAGAGCTCGCCATATCCCCACCTTTGGACAAGACTAGTCAAAACTAGTATGAATATAGGCAGAAACGTCATTCCTAACATAGTAAAAAACAGGACTCTTGAATACTTACTATTTTCTGCTTTTAAATCGTGAAATGATCCAGAGCTTTGAGATAAGTGGATCCTTCCTTTCCTAGTGAACACGTATGTCAAAAAGACAATAAGAACGATAAATATTGTCAAAAGAAACATGGCCGCAAAAGCGTACGGCTGTTTTGTCCAATCTGATCCAAAGAACCATTCATAGCTGATGACAGGAATCATCTTAGGATAGGTTGCTCCTAGGAGTGCAGGAACTTCATAAGCGGAAACAACAAAAGCAAAGATGATAAAAAACGTCTCTAACATGACAGGAAAAACGTACGGCCGCTCAACATGCCAGAAGACATCCCATCTTCTCCCTCCAAGTGTATACACAAGCTCTCTTTGAGCGTTCGATAGTTGTTCATATACGGGAAGAAGCATCAGAATGACAAAAGGTACCTCTTTCCACACGTAAGTGATAATGATACCTATTCCAAAAGAATCTTTAAACAAAACAGGAAACTCATTCGGCAGCTTAATTAGCCCCATTCCATTTAAAAACGAAGAAATATACCCCGTTTGGGAAAAGAGAAGAAACAGCATATATCCCCAAATGAAATGTGGAAAGACCATTGGCATCCAGGCGATTAACTTTGGAAACTTATCTTTTAGAATCGGATATAGTGATCTGACAATGATCAGCCCGATTAGAATGGAAAGAATCGTTGATATAAAAGCAATTCGAAGACTGTATAGGATAGATGTGATAAAGATTTCATCACTAAACAGCTCTCGATAAACGCTTAAGGTTGGTTGATTGTAGTACTTAATACTCTCTAGAAACGCCATTACTATTCCATAGCCGAGGAGAAGAATGGTTATTAGAACAGCTGGAGCCAAAAGTACATAAGGATTACTTGTTCTGAACCACTTCATTAACCCAATTCTCCTTCAGCCAAGCAACGTACTCTGAATCTATTTCTGGCTGCAAATATTTTTTTAAAGTTTCAGCGGGTAATACAGATTCTCCACGTTTGATGGTTTGAAGTTTCTTTTGATCTGCCGCTGAAAGTCGAGCTGGATCAAGGGACATATTTTCACCCCAAAATTCCGAGTCTAACTTTGTTAACTGAGCCTCAGGAGATAGCATAAAGTTAATAGCCGTCATCGCACCTTCTTTGTTGGGACTATTAAAAGGAATCGCTAAAAAGTGAGCATTTCCCAAAGAACCTGATTTCATAACAAACGATCTTGTTGTTGCGGGGAATACACTTTGTTTCATTAATTTCTCTGCTCGCGCCTCGTTATAACCCATCGTCATATATACTTCGCCTTTGCTGTACAAACGATCTAGTTCTGTTAAATTATTCGGATATGTCTTCCCTTCTCTCCATAAATAAGGTTTGATCTCGTTCAAATAATCCCACATCTTCACACTATTTTTCTGGGCAAAATCCTCTTCATAGCCATTGTCCAAAATGTTCTTTACGTTTCCACTAGATTCATAAAATAATTGACGAACAAAAGCATTACCTGTAAAGTCTGCAGGATCAGGGTATGTAAATTTTCCTGGATTTTCTTTTACCCATTGAGCTAATTCTTCAAATGATTGAGGTGGATTTGGCACCTTTTCTTCATCATATTGATAAACGAACTGCACTTTTCCCCATGGTGCTTCTAAGCCCTCTGTTTTTGTTCCAAAATCATATTGAATATCTAATGACTCAGCATCCACATATTTTTTGTAGTTAGGCAACTTATTGACAAAGGGACCAAATAATAGCCCATTGTTTTTTGCATTTTTGAAATTCTCGCCATTGATCCAGATGATATCCATGTTTCCTTCATCTTTCCCTGCTCTTTTTTCATTTGATAGCTTTTTTAAGAATTCTGGTGCATCCATCGGTACTCGCTTCAATGCAATGTTATATTCTTTCTTTAACCGTGGAGCGACCCAATCATCCATATAACGATTGATCCCTGTGTCTCCACCCCACATGTACATTCTGACTGTCTTGTTCTTAGTGGTCTCTTCAATTTCTCGCCAATCTTTTTTCAATATGGCTTTAGATTCTTTTGCTGCATCCGTTGATGGGGAACATGCTGACACGAATAAATACAGCATTATCCAAACCAACAATCTCATTTTTTTCATCGTATACTCACCCTCCACTAAGCTAACGTTACTTCTCTTCGTTTGGTTCATTCTTTTTATTGGTAATTTATTGTTTCCCTTTTTTTGTCCAACTCACGTACAAATATTGAAGAAATTTTGTATTATTTTTTATGTATGTATTGAAAGCTATGAATCTCGAAAAAATGATAAAAAAAAGGCTATTTTCTTAAAATTGTTGCTTTTAAGTCTTTATTATTTTCTTCTTTGACATTGATTGTAGTGGAAGGTGCGTGCCTACCACATGAGATACTCCTTGCAAGGCATGCGACGAGGAAGCTTACTACGAAGCATCACTTGTAGACGCAGGAGCAAGGAACTTCTTAAGGCGGGCAGTCAGAAAAGTGGAAGTGGCTCGTCCAGCCCCGACAAGCAAAAGGTGAATGGGCTAGGAAGGCGCATTTTGCCTTATTGACCGTTCACCTTTTGACCTCGAGGGGCTAGCCACTGCAACTAGCCAGGTGAGACACTTAAAAGTGAAACGTACGACTGTGGCTCACCGCCTGCCCCGCGGAAAGCGAGCATCTGCAACGGAAATCAAAAACTGTCAAAAGCAACAATGAATACGAAAACAGCCTTTAGAAAAGAGCGTAAAAAAAGAGGCCTTTGACAAGGACCTCTTTTTCAAAACCTATTAAGCTTTTACCGCATGAGCACCTTGAGTAGCCATAAATTCCTCGATTTCTTCTACCTCACGGAAAATATCTTTAGATAAGTTTTCGAATCCATCTTCTGTTACCAAGATGTCATCCTCAATTCGAATACCGATCGCTTCTTCTTCGATATAAAGCCCAGGCTCAATTGTAATCACCATTCCAGGCTCTAAAATGCGGTCTTTGTAAGAACCCACATCATGTGTATCAAGTCCAAGGAAATGGCTCACACCATGATAATAATACTTAGAGATCTCATCATCATTTTGGATTAAACCGATACGTCTGCATTCTTCTGCTAACACTTTTTTCGTATGATTATTAAGTTCGGCAAAGGCAAGACCTGGCTTAATGATAGCCGTCGTTTCTTTTAGCGCTTTAAGTACGATATTGTAGAGAACCTTTTGACGTTCTGTAAACTTCCCATCTACTGGGAAAGTATAACTGATATCCGCGTTATAATAATTCTTTTGTGCTCCTAGATCGAGAAGCACGAGCTCACCGGGATTCGTTTGCGCGCTGTTATGCTCATAATGAAGGATCGTAGCGTTTTTTCCGCTAGCCGTAATCGTCTTAAATGCGAAATCACGCACACCGTTTGATTTTAAAGTAAAGTCAAAATGTGCTTCGAGTTGATTTTCTTTCATTCCAGCTTTCGCGTGTTTGAGCACATTATAGATGCCTTCTTTCGTAATGGAGATCGCTTCTTTAATCTTTTGAATCTCTTCTGTCGTTTTGAACACACGCAGTTCAGCGACTTCAGGATATACGTTGTGAATCGTCACATGCGGATAATGCTCTCGAATATGTTTTGCGAATTGTGATGTTTCAGATGGGGCACCAGACCATCCACGGCGTTCTAGATCTAAACAAACGTGCTGAGCTTGATTTGTAAAGAATTGACTGGCAACAAACGACTCAAAGCTATCCACATATTTAATATCTTTTATCCCAGATTGATGTTCTGCTTCCTCTTTAGACACGGTTTTCCCGACCCACTTTTCCATGACTGGATCAGCTTTTACGATAAAAAGTGTTTCTTCAAATTTTCCACCGCTCTTCTTTAGCAAGAGGATCACGTTTTGTTCCGAAATCCCAGTTAGATAGTAAAAATTTCGGTTTGGTGTGAACGGATATTGTTCATCTGCTGATTTTTGGGGAGCTTTTCCTGCAAAAAGAATGGTTAATGATTCATTCGGCACCAATTCTTTTAATCTACTACGATTACGTTCAAAAAAATAAGACTCCATGTGGATCCTCCTTAAAATAATTAAAATCGACTGATTAGTTTATTTATATATATCTATAGTATAAAGATTTTTCCATAGCATTAACAGCTTTTTTCAGAATTTTATAAATGCATTACCTATACTTTCTGATAGGTATCTAACAAATGTTCTTCAATAAAAGAATTGATCTGTTTGTGTTTAACATACTCCTGAATATGATTTTGTACTCTCGGATACAAAATGATATGTTCCAAATCTTCTAGAGGAATCCATTTTACGCCAGTTTGGTACGGATCTGGCTTATCCGGTAATCTAGGTTCGGAGTCTCCAACCCTGTTACATTCAAACATCATTCCTAGTGAATGTATCGTTCCGTATCTATTTTTTGTCAGATGCGGCGCATACTCATAAGTGAACGCGAGTGGACCAACATCTACATCAATGGATGCCTCTTCTCTCGCCTCACGTTTTGCTGCTTCTTTTACAGATTCATTTGCTTCAACACCACCTGACGGTAAATTATAATGAAGTCCATTCTCATCATGAAACTCAATTAAAAGAATCGCATCATTTTCAATAATTAAAGAACCTGCTCTAACACGAATAGGATAGCTCATTTACACAACCTCCCTATTATTTATCACCATTTCAACCACAGGTCTTGAAACATCATCAAAATACATATCATCTTGTAGGTCGATCCAGCGTACATCAAGTATGTCTTCATCGTCCTCGATCGTAAGCGTTCCTGAGATTAGTTCACAAAGAAATGCTTGTTTTTCTTTTCTTTGAATCAGTGGTTTTATTATTTTTACGGTATAGCCCGTTTCTTCCAATACTTCTCGTATACATGCTTGTTCGAAAGTCTCGCCAGGTTCAACTCCCCCACCCGGATAGTTCCATACAATGTCCCCGCGTTTTACTTTTTGTTTTACTAATAGCACCTTTCCATCAGAAATAACAACACCTTGCGCTAACATCTTTACTCCCCCTAGTGAAAGATAAAAGCTAACCAATACAAAGTTGGTTAGCTTTATAGGTTACGCTTCCTGCTCAAACAACTGCACAAGTTCAATGATAACTTTAGTTGCTTTGATCATATTATCGACCGAGATATATTCGTGACGGCCGTGGTAGTTTTCTCCGCCTGTAAAGATATTTGGAGTCGGCAGACCCATGAATGACAGCTGTGATCCGTCAGTACCGCCTCGAATGGGTTTAATGTTTGGTTCTATGTTTAGCTTTTTCATCGCTTGAGAAGCGAGATGAACAATCTCTTTTACAGGTTCAATCTTTTCTTTCATATTATAATACGTGTCGTTCATATCTAATTGAATCTTATCTTGTCCATACTTTTCTCGCAGTTCGTCCACGACCTCTTGCATTCTATCTTTTCTCTTTTGAAAAAGTTCCTTGTCATGGTCGCGGATGATATATGAAATATCCGTTTGTTCTACGTCACCTTTCAGACCCGTTAAATGATAGAACCCTTCATAGCCTTCCGTATGCTCGGGCGCCTCTTCAACAGGAAGCTTACCATTCAGTTCCATCGCAATTTTCGCTGCATTAACCATCTTATTCTTTGCAGATCCAGGGTGAATGTTCTTTCCTAAGATACGAATTCTAGCACTAGCCGCGTTAAAGCTCTCATACTCTAATTCACCTAAAGGGCCGCCATCCATCGTATAGGCATACTTTGCTCCAAACGCTGCCACATCAAATTTATGAGGACCGCGTCCGATCTCTTCATCCGGAGTGAAAGCCACTCTGATCTTTCCATGCTTAATCTCTGGGTGTTCGATCAAATACTTCATCGCAGTCATGATTTCAGCGATGCCCGCTTTATTATCTGCACCGAGCAATGTTGTGCCGTCTGTTGTGATCAATGTATGCCCTTTATAATCTTTTAAACTAGGAAAGTCATTTGGAGACAATTCGATATGTAAGTCTTCGTTTAAGATAATCGTTTCTCCATCATAGTTTTCAACAATCTGTGGTTTAACGTTCGTTCCGGTAAAATCAGTAGCTGTATCTACGTGTGCAAGAAACCCGATGACCGGGATTTCCTTATCGGAATTGGATGGTAATGTCGCCATAACATATCCGTTTTTGTCGACTGTTACTTCTTCCATACCAATTTCTTTTAGTTCCTCAACAAGCATGTTTGCCAGAGTCCACTGACCTTCTGTAGATGGAGTCGTATCACTTCTTCCATCAGATTGTGTATCTACTTTTACGTATGTAATAAACCGATCCATTATTTCTTGTTTCAATTTTCAATCAACTCCTAGTGTTTTGCTTTATGATAGCATGTTTTACAAAACATTACATATTGCTGAATTACAAAAAAATGTACGTTTTTACTCCTCTTGACGTCTAATCAACTTGTCCTTTTTCTGCATATGATGTATTACCAGCACCAAACAAAGGTGTTGTGAAAATAATGGGGTGATTTAAATGGGTTGTTGGAAAAAAGACAAATGTGAGTCTTCTTCACACTATATCTATCTAAAATGTAAGCGTTGCAAGAAAAAGAAGAAGAAAAGCTGCGGCTGTCATAAAAAACATTAATTAAAAAAGGAGTCCTATCGGGCTCCTTTTCAAATATCATTCTATTTTGATCCAAGACCAAAAGCAATTCCTAATGCAATGCCTATACCGATACCTAATCCAACGTTTTTAAGTGCAATGCCGATTGCTACACCAATTGCAATTCCGATTGCCATTCCGCTTTTATTAGGTTTAGTACCTTTCTTCATAATCGGCTCACCTCCTTTACGAATAAGGAACCTGAGAGCACGCACAAATTCTTGACGATTGTTACTCCGTACAGATACCTATTCTTGAGGATACGTTCTTAACAAAAACTCAACAGAATTGTTGATTAGTTTTTTTAACACATCCACATCAACATCAGCTAGTTTATTAATGTATACACAAGCGGCACCCGTTGTATGCTTACCGAAGTGCTGAAGCAGCTCAGCTCGACCTGGGTCCCCTGGGGCAAAATACAGACTAGTCTTTGCTTTTCTTGGTGAGAAGCCAACAAGAGGCGCGTCCCCTTCATGGCCTGTCTTGTATTTGTAATGATAGGAGCCGAATCCAATAATGCTCGGTCCCCACATCTTCGCTTCAAATCCAGTTGTTTGTGTAAATATATCAAGCAGCTTGTATGCGTCTTCTCTCTTTTTTGGTTGATCTACACTCTCAATAAACTCCACGACACTCTGATCTGTTTCTTTTGTCTTTTGCTCGTACATAAATTGCTCCTTTTTAATGTGAATTTTGAAGAAAAACCCTCTTATGTCTAAACCTTCTACATCTTCGGCTAATCCCCTTTCTTTCCAACACTTTCAATTTCCTGATTGTAAAGTTTTAAAACTGATTGTATACTACTAATTGAGAATGATAATCAATATTATGTTCCAATAAGGGAGCGAACATTATGGATCAACATAACGTTTTCGATGTTACCATTATCGGCGGCGGTCCAGCAGGCCTTTATTCAGCTTTTTACAGTGGTCTTCGTGAAATGAAAACAAAAATTATCGAATTTCAACCGCAGTTAGGCGGAAAGATTCATGTATATCCAGAAAAGATGATTTGGGATGTTGGAGGACATACTCCACTTCCTGGTGCAAAACTTATTGAAAAACTCGTGGAACAAGGACTTACGTTTCATCCTGAAGTAGCACTAAATGAAAAAGTAGAATCTATCTCACGAGATGAGAATGGAATTTTCATTTTGCAAGGTTCTTCCGGTGAGCAGCATTTTTCTAAAACGGTTATCGTTGCGGTTGGAAGCGGTATCTTGAACCCTCAACGACTAGATATCGAAGGTGCTGAAAGGTTTGAAGTGTCAAACTTAAACTATACGGTTAAATCCCTTCAGCATTTTAAAGATAAGACTGTTGTTATATCAGGTGGCGGAAATACTGCAATCGATTGGGCGAATGAATTAGTTCCGATCGCTAAAAAAGTGTATCTAACTTATCGAAAAGGAAATCTAGCTGGACATGAAGCGCAAGTAACACAATTGATGAACAGCTGTGCTGATTGCATTTTTAACACATCGATCTCAAAATTATTTGCGTGTCCCAACCATGAAGTTATTGAACAGATTGAGTTAACGAATCACGAAACAGGTGAGATCTCTTACCTTCCTATAGATGAAGTCATCATTAACCATGGCTATGAACAAGATACATCTCTGTTAGGTAACAGCGGATTGAACATTGAACTAGCGGACAATTTTTATATCGCAGGAAATGCTAATAGTGAATCTTCTATTCCAGGATTGTATGCAGCTGGGGATATCCTCAAACATGATGGAAAGCTAAATTTAATCTCTGGTGCTTTTCAAGACGCTGCAAATGCAGTAAATAAAGCAAAGCAGTTCATCCAGCCTGATGCACAAAAAGTTGCGATGGTATCCTCACATAATGAGGTGTTTAAAGAACGTAATCGCGAGCTCGTCAAGCAGATGGTGAGATAATAGATCATTCACATACAAAACACCTTATTTTAACCCGTAATGGTTCTAGTCGGGTGTTACTATCTATCGTCCATTAATTTTTAAAAAGCTCAGAGCAGCCTCTGAGCTTTATTTGTTCGTATTTTATTTTTTATTCTGTATTAGTCCAAAACCTATACCTGTTGGATCATTAAGGTAAGCCAGATAAAACTCTTCAAATTCCATCTTTTCTCTTACAATAGTCGCTCCGTTAAGAACGGCATGCTCAATCGCATCATCAATAACTTCAACTTCGATTTGAATACGAGTTCCATGTGGAAAATCTTGAGGACCTTTTGCGATTCCACCATTAACACTCTTATTTTCACCTTCAGTAGTTGTAGCTGCCCAATAATCCCATTGAGGTTCTGCAATCTGCCACCCAAATACATTGCGATAGAAAGTTACCGCCTTTTCAGGTTCTTGACTGCTAAGTTCAAAACCTACAACTTTTCCGATATTCTTCATAGCAAAGTCCTCCCTATTTAAAACAGCTTTTGCAGCTCATTTAATCCTAAAAAGGCGAACATGAGAAGACACCCGATCAAGACTGCATTAGTTAACCACTTGTTGCGATACTCAACATCAACTTTTTTAGAGTTTAATAAGATAATGAGTGAGATTGCAAGAAATGGCATGAACAATGCACCTAGCACACCATATATTATAATCAGCTGAACAGGCTTTCCTAAAAAGAAGATAAGCATTGGAGGGAATGTCAGCCACGCTAAATAAGCACGATATGACTTATCTTTTTCCGTAACCGGCTTAACCGAATGTAAGTCTTCCTTGTTCGTCTTGATTGTTCTTAAGAAGTCCGCAAACAGATAAGGCACACCGTTCCAAACGCCAAGGAGTGAAGTAAAAGCAGCAGACCAGAACGCGATTAAGAATAACCAACGTAACGGTGTTCCGAATTCTTGACCTAACAGTTCTGCAAGATTAAGAAGACCTTGGTCTCCTTCTAACTTTACATCCGTTCCAAATAAGAACTTAGCTCCGATTACGAGTGCAGCCATAGTGAAGATTCCTGTAATTACATAGGCTGCTTTCGTATCAAGTCTCATAATGGGAACAAATTCTTTTCCTTTCCAATTCTTTTCTCTTAGCCAATATCCATAAGAAGCCATAGTAATCGTACCGCCTACTCCTCCAATCAATCCAAGAGCTAACATGAGCGATCCGTCTGGCATTCTGGGTACAAAACCACCCGCAAATTCACCAATTGAAGGCAAAAAGAGCAATGAGGTACCAATAATTGTGATGAACATGACACCGATTAATACCGTCATGATTCTTTCAAAAAGCAAGTAACGGCCTGTCCAAACAAGTGCAAAACCTAATAGGGAATGAACGATTGCCCAAGCCCAGATCGGCATGATCGGAAGCATCGCATGCATACCTAGTCCACATGTCATCGCTGCGGTGGCACCGTAAATGTAGCCCCAGATAACGGAGTAAACACCAAAATAGCCAGTCGCCCACTTCCCTAATGAATGCCAACCTTGTAGAATGGTTTGACCTGTCGCGAGATACCAGCGTCCGACCCCTTCGTTTAAGAAATACTTTAAAATAGAACCGATAACAATCGCCCATACAAAAGTCATCCCGAATGAGGTACCGATTACAATGGCAGTTACTAAATCTGCTGTACCTACACCAGTTGCCGCTACTACGAAACCAGGACCGATCATTTTCAGCTTTTGACCCATCGTTTGAGGTGGTACTGGTTCACTAGCAGCAACAGTATTAAGTTCATTGTTTAATTTCACTTCATTGTTCAAATTCAGCTCCTCCTTATCCCTTAAATAAAACGCTTTCAATAGAACATCTGCTAATTATGTCATATGTCTGAATATTTTATCAACTCCTTTTGTACCCATTCCTTCTTTAAAATAGCTCTTTAGAAAAGGACTTCTTTCATACTTATAAAAAACTAAACAACGGTATAAAATTGTATTCACCAAGAAAAATGTATTGGAATAAAATATATGTAAGAAAACCTAACATCAATATGGTATAATAAATAACAATAATTAGAATTGTCTGGTTCTTCACTTCTTAGGATAGGAGGCTCAAAATGCCTGTTGATAAATTATCTTATAAAGATAAAAAGGTCATGTCTATCGGTATCATCAGTGAACTTACTGGTTTATCAGAGCGGAAGATCCGTTACTACGAAGAAAGAAAACTGATCTTTCCAGAAAGAACAGGTAAAGGCACACGTAAATACTCTTTTTCGGATGTCGAACGTCTTATGGAAATTGCTGATCAAATTGAAGATGGTGTGCAAACATTTGAGATTAAAAAAGAACTTACGAAAAGACAGAAACGTGACGAACGTAATAAAATGATTCGCGGACAGATTAACGCGCAATTTAATATGAGAAATTAAAAAACAGCTGGCTCCACATTTCAAGGTGCCAGCTGTTTTATCTCGAGAGTCGTTCATATACCTCTCTCAAATTCTTAATTCCTAACTTTTGAACACGTGCTACATAAACACTCCAAAGCTCAGCCGTCATCTTCGCATCGCCTAAGGCATGGTGCCGATCAATCACAGGCACGTTACAATGCTTACAGCAATCTTCTAAAGTAACAAGATTAACGTTTGGCTCAGCAATTTTTAGTAAAAATGAAGTATCTACTATTCGGTGTTTGAACTGACTTCGAAATAGCTTCCAATTATAATGTTGCAGAAACTTCTTTTCGTGACTTGCATGATGAGCCACGAGGACATGACCTCTTGCAAAATCATAAAAATCTACTAGCACTTTGGATAATTGAGGCGCATTCTCAAGTTCACTCTCTTCTATTCTTGTAAGCTCTTTGATCTCAGGAGAAAGCTGACCCTTACAATGCGCGAGAGAATAAAAAGTTTCTTCACGCCTTACTTCTCCACCTTTTACTTTCACAGCACCGATTGATAGAATCTGGTTTCCTTGCTCAGGAAAAAAACCAGTAGTTTCTAGATCAAAAACCACTACATTCAAATCATTGAGGGGTACAGTTAAACTCTCTTCCCTTTTCAACTCTTTTTCAAGCTGCCTTAAAAATGCGACATGTTGAGGACTAGATTGCCCTTGTAACGACGCATAAACACTTGAGTTTATTTTCCCCTGTACTTGCTTCATAAATTGAATAAGCGGATTCATCCTCATGTTTCTATCGTTCCTTTAATGACGGATTGAGTATATTCTTGGAGTTTTTGACCGTTTAATAGAATATGTTTCATCTCTTTTTTCTCGTCTTTACTGAGTTCTTTAATGTTTAAGTAGTGTATATCATCATAGTTTTCTGTATTTTTTTTATGATACTGCAGCCTGTAATGAAGCAATTTTTCAAATTCTTTAGCGCACCAACTAAGATTTTGTTTGTATTTAGACATGTTATTAAGCGCTTTTAGTCTTGCAAGAGTTGAAGTAGCTTCTAGACTTTCTTTCATTGCAAGCAAACGCACATTATTAACATACGGAAAGAAACCTGATTGCTTTAGCTCAATACTGCCTGCATGTGCGCCATGTGGTTCTGTTAAAAATTGATGAAAGAACCCGACCGCTTTTTTTACATGCTGTGTATTTTCTAACAAGCGTTCTAGAAAACGCGGATTCTTCTTAATGTAATCATGTACGATTTGTTTAAGTTTCTTGCAATATGCTTCTTCACCAATAAGCACTCGCGCATCGTAGAAGATCAGAAGAAATCGTATACTCTCAAAGCTCTCTTCAGTTAGCCACTTTGACAGCTGCTCTTCCCACTCTATTATTGATTTACTCCAAATAGGATTTGAGCTCATTACATTTCCATCACAATACGGATAACCAACTTCGTTTAACCCATTCGCTAATTCTTTTCCGAATGTAATAAAGTATCGATTCGTTTTTTCGTTTCTTTCCTCATAGATCAGACCATGATCTTGATCTGAGATGATCGCTTGTTCAAATCTACCTGCACTTCCCATTACAAACCACGTATAACGGCAAGGAACTGGACCAAACTCTGAGATATGCCTTTCAAGAGCTGCATCGAATACTTTCATCATCAGTTCATCATGAAAATCATTTAAAGCATGAGATGAATCTTGATGATCGTTCCATTTATTATCACGCCATTTTTTTATCTGTGAATAAGGCATTTTTACACATCCTATGTGATAAAAGCATTGAGGAATAGACCCCAATGCTTTTATCCACTATTAATTTGCGATTCTATTCTTTTCTTCGTTCGCGATGAACGCCTCTGGATAACCGTAGTTTCCGTGTTCACTAACATCCAGACCGATAATTTCTTCTTCTTCAGAAACTCGAAGACCTTTCATGACTTTTTTCATAGCGTATAAAAGAACGAAGGAAACAACAAATGCGTATAACGCTGACACAGACACACCCATCGCTTGAACGCCAAGCTGAGAAAATCCACCGCCATAGAACAATCCGGGCTTCCCTACTGTAGCAAGTTCTGGCGTAGCGAATAACCCTGTAGATAACGTCCCCCATACTCCAGCTGCTCCATGAACGCTCAACGCATAGATCGGATCATCTACTTTTAATCTATCGAAAAATTTAACAGAATAGAATACTAAGATTCCTGCAACAAATCCGATCAGAACTGCTGCCCATGTTTCAACGAATGCACAAGAAGCTGTAATCGCAACCAGACCTGCTAACGCACCGTTTAATATTGTCGGAATGTCCGATTTACCAAGGACCATCCATGAAATAATCAGGGCGGCAACCGCACCTGCCCCAGCAGCAAGATTTGTATTTAACGCAACAAATCCAAAGAAACCATCATCAACTACAAAGGTGCTTCCTCCATTAAACCCAAACCATCCTACCCAAAGGACGATAACCCCTAAAGCTGTGTACACCTGGTTGTGACCGAAAATGTTATTAGATGTACCGTTCTTATTGAACTTTCCGATACGCGGTTTTAAGAGAAGTGTCGCTGCAAAGGCTGCCATCGCACCTGTTAAGTGAACTACCGTAGACCCTGCAAAATCCTGCTTACCATGTTCTGCCAACCAACCTCCGCCCCAGATCCAGTGAGCAACAACCGGATAGACCACTACAGAGAAAAGAATAGCAAACACGAGATAGGCTGATAATTTCGCTCGTTCAGCAAATCCTCCGAACGCAATTGTTAAGGAGATTCCTGCAAACGCGAGCTGAAACATGAAGAATGCCGCTGTCGAGTAGGCCATTCCTTCAGCTTGATCACCTGAATAGAAAAAATCAGACAACCCGATAAGAAAGTTTGAGTTATCTCCAAAGATAAATCCATATCCAACTGCCCAGAATACAATTGATGCTAAACCAAACGTAAAGACAGTCTTTCCGGCAATGTGGCCGGCATTTTTCATTCGAGTCGATCCCGCTTCAAGTAAGATAAACCCGCCTTGCATTAAAATGACAAGAAGTGCACCTAGCACAAGCCAAACACTGTTTAATGAAAACATGATATCTTCCATCTGAACGCCCCCTACTGAACTGTTTCTTTCATTCTATACAGTTCTGGCGCAGATTCTACACCCATGTAAGATTATCTAACATGGTTTTTGAAATGACCAATTAATAAAAGAAAAAGCAAACCCCACAATGTATAAAGGTTTGCTTCTCTCACTGTTAAACCACTTTAGATGATGTAGTGTGAGTGCTCGTTTGTACGGCATCACGTTCCGTTCTCTTTCCCCACCATGTTGCAAGCAATGGTCCTGATATGTTGTGCCACACACTAAAAATTGCACTCGGCACAGCAGACAACGGCGAAAAGTGAGCCACCGCAAGCGAGCACCTAGACCAGAATTCTGCATTCCGACTTCAATGGAAATGGCCTTTTGATCGGCAAAGTCCAGCTTCAAACCTTTCGCGATCATAAAACCGATTAAAAGTCCTAGCACATTGTGAAGAACCACAATGGATAAGATTAATAATCCTGTCTCAGCAATTTGTTTTGCGTTTGCTGCTACAACAGCTGATGCTACAGCTACGATTCCAACTACTGATACTAGTGGTAGTACAGCCACGCTTTTTTCCACTTGTTTACGGAATAAGAGTTTTACAACTAGACCTAATACAATTGGTACGATTACAATTTGAACGATTGATAACAGCAAGCTGCCCGCAGATACTGAAAGCCATTTGCTCGCAAACAGCAGCGTTAGAGCTGGTGTTAAGATCGGTGCGAGCAGTGTTGCCACAGATGTCACCGCAACCGATAAAGCGGTGTTACCTTTTGCTAGGAAAGTCATCACGTTTGATGCCGTTCCACCAGGACAGCATCCTACTAAAATAACTCCAACTGCCACTTCTGGCTGTAATTGAAATGCCGTTGCTAGTCCAAACGCAAGAAGCGGCATGATCGTATACTGTGCTGCCACACCAATAAAAACACTCTTTGGAGCTTGAAACACTGCTTTAAAATCATTCAGCGAAAGGGTTAACCCCATCCCGAACATGATAATTCCTAATAATAGAGGAATATAGGGAGCGATCCATGTGAAGCCTTCTGGAATCAAAAATGCTGCAATGGCAAAAAGAATCACCCAAATCGCAAAGGTGTTGCCCGCTGTCTTACTTACTTTTTCTAAAAATCTCATGGTTGTCACTCTCCTTTTTAAGAGAGTATAAACGAGTTATCTGAAATTTCAATGGTTATTGATTAAAAATTTAGAATTATGTGATTATATCTGTTTTTTATGTGATGAGGTCTTACTTTTATGTGATCGACTCCATTTTTTATGTGATTCCTTCAAAAATTTATGTGATTATCAATTTTCAGGCTCATCCAACTGAACAAAGCCAGGCGGATACTTCCACCTGACTTTGTTTTACAGAGATATTTTTTGTACGAGTTGCCGCTTTTTACTCATTAATAGTCGTAACTCTTCATCAACCGCTCTGTACTCATCCGTCCCCGTTTTACAAAAACTTATTTTCCCAAGCATTTCTGTAATCTTGTTTTCTACTAAAACTAATTCTTCTGTCCACTGTTGAACGCCCTCATTTGTTGATCGTTTAGCCTGTTCTTCATGTTCACTAAGGCCAATCTCTATCCTCTTGAGCTGCTGATTCTCAATCACTAGCAGTTTATCACACAGCTTTTCAACGAAGAATCTGTCGTGGGAGACGATGATAAGTGTGCCTGAAAACTGTAACAATGTTTCCTCCAACTGCTCCAGGCTCGGCAGATCCAAATGGTTTGTGGGTTCATCCAGAATGAGTACATCATATTCCTGCAAAATCATCAGGACCAGCTTAACGCGTGTTCGCTCTCCTAAACTCAAGTGACGGATTGGCTTCGAAAGTTTTCGGTCCTCGATCCCCATGTTGGCAAAGATTGTTCTTGCCTGCGTCACTTGATGCTTCTCCTCTAAATCAAAATATTCATACACCGTTTTTTCTTCTGGCAGATCACTCACATCTTGGGATAGATAAGCAATTTTCATCGATTCACTTTTCCAGATGGATCCTTTCGTTACAGACTCCTCGCCAAGCAACATTTTAATAAATGTTGTCTTCCCCGATCCGTTCGGACCCTGCAACGCTATTCTTTCACCGTGTTTAATGTAAAAGTGACTTTCTTTAAAGAGGGTTCGATCTCCATATTGTTTCGTTAGACCACGGGCTTCGATGAGTCTTTTTCCTCTCTTTCCAGTGGAATCAAATTGAAAGAAAACGTCACTTTCTTCTTTGGGCTTATCGATCCCTGTTTTCGAGAGTTCTAGATTCAAGCGCTTTAATTTTGATTTAATTTGATTATCTTTTTTCTTTGCTTTCATCCGTTCATATTCTTTCAGCCCCATCTGTCTGTTCTCAGCTGCGGTTCCACCCTTACCTGCTTCCCGGTGAGCTTTATCAGACCACGTTTTTAACGTGTTCACTTGCTGCTGAATCATGTGTATTTTTCTTTGTTGTTTCTCATAATCTCTTTGTTGTTGTTCAAAACGACGTTGTTTCTCTTTTCTATACGATGAATAGTTCCCTTCGTAAATGGTGAGAATGCCGTCTTCCAGTTCAAAAATCTTCTCTACCGTTCTATCAAGAAAATAACGATCGTGAGAGATGATAATGGCTGCTCCTCTATAGTTTTGAACCTCTTCTGTAAGCCAAGTGATTCCTTGAAGATCTAAATGATTTGTCGGTTCATCTAAAATAAGGAACTCTGGATGATTCGCCCATATTTTGGCGATAGATACCTTTAATCGTTCTCCACCACTCAAATGTTGTAATTCACTCTTTTGAAGTAAATGTTTTTGAAGCCCTAACTTCTTACTTGTTCGCAGCAAATCTTCACCTGTTTCCATCAACTCCCGTTCAACATCTAACACATAATCTGTTGATTGTGGTAAATACCCCATGTGCAGATTTGCCGGCCAGGTCGTAATTGATCCATGATCGTGGTTAATACATTTCATAAGGATGTTAACGAGCGTTGTTTTCCCACTGCCATTCCAACCTACTAAACCAATTTTTTCACCTTGCCTGATATCAAATGAGATATCTTTTAATATTTCTTTATCTCCAAATTTTTTCTGCAATCGTTTAACTTGTAATACAGTCGTCATGCACTCACCTCTTTCTTGTTCGTAAAGGAGGCTCGCAAAAAAACCTCCCTGGAGACCCAGAGAGGTTGGTGAGTTCGCACAAATATGGTAATAACACGTATCCAAAGAAACACAAGAACATCATGTTCTTTGTGTGAAATCATAAGGGATATTTACGTGTATACGCAAAATGGGCAGACTTATCCTATTCTCCAGGTCTCAATATTGAGTTAGCCTAAGAAAATAAGAGTTTTCCACATCAGCGTAGTACCGTTCCTTTCCAAAATGACTTCTACTTACAATTGTTAGTATATGGTCGTAAACATTAAATGTCAACGCATGCATCAAACTGTTCTAAAAGACAAAAGGAAGAAGCCTTCTGCCTCTTCCTTTCATACATTATTTAATAAAGAAAGTTTTCGTGTTGTACTTCTTATTGTTTCCTGGTTCGTATCGATTCTCTACGTTTTTGCTCGCATCGACTGAGAACCAGTTTAACGTTGTCGTCTTTTCAAACGTTAATGTTTCCGGTCCTTCACGTGTACCGCTCAACTGCAATTTTTGAGAATCAAACGTTGGGCGGCTGCCATCTAACGTGTAATAAATCGTAGCGGGCTCACTCGTTTTGAAGCTGACTTCAACTTTATCTTCGTGCCTTCCGCCATTTGGTGTGACACTCGATTTTGGCGCTTTTTTATCTTTAGAATATTGATACGCCACATCAATAAGTCCTAGTAATCCATTTGAGAACTCCATGGCTTCTTCATGCCCTTCTACAAACGGTGGCTGAAAACCAACCAGTTCCCAACGTTTTGTTTCTTTGTTCCAAAGATCGGCCCCTACTTCAAAGTTCCAAGCGTAGATTCCTTTTTCATACCAGAGGTGATCTGCTGAGTTTCCTGCAGCAGAATAAAGTACGTCTGGAATTGGCCCTGTTCGACTCGGTAAAATAACCGTTCCACGATGCTTTTTGATCTCTTTTAATATATGGTCAGATGCTTGCCAATAATAAGCTTCTTCCCCAGCAGACGGGCGAGGCAATGTTTCACGTTCTGGCGTATACGCACCTGGTGACCACATGAAATAACCACCATAGCTATGAATGTTCATTGCAAATCTAATGTTTGGATTCTCATCCGTTAACCAAACTAGATTTCGGCTTTCAGGTTCAGAATGCTCGCTAGGTCCCGCATATGTGCCACTTAAACAATTCGTTGTTGATGCTCCAACATACCCATCAAATGCAGAACCCACATCATGGTTACGATTCAAATCAACGCCCCATGAATTGCGATAACCATTATCAGACTGATGAGGTGAGCAATGGTTCGTCATGTTTTTACGTTGTGAATTAAAGTCATAGAAACTATAGTGCCCTCCATCAGGATTCATGGACGGAATAATAAAGATATCAAGATTATCAACAAGTTTCTTTGTCTCTTTATCATGCGAATAATTTCGTAAAAGTCGTTCAGCGGTTTCAACGGAAACTAGCGGTGTTACCCATTCACGAGCATGTTCTTGTGAGTAACCGAGTACACCAGGCTTAGTACCATCTCGGTGCTTTCCGATCCGAATCGCTTTAACAGTAAAAGGATCACGCGATACGGTGGCAGGTGCTTTTAAGTTATCCGAAAGGTTAGATATAGCAGGTTCAACAATTCCGTTACCTGTATTTCCACGGTAAGTCGTAGCAGAGACAAGATTACTCGCTTCTGCATTCAGAAGATCTACAACTTCCTTAGCCGTACTTTTTGCGTTACCTGCGGCATCTGTCGCTAGCGTAACGATGATTTTGTTCCCGCTTGTTCCAACAGAAAGAGGAGCACCTGCAGCTGATGCCTTTTTCAATTCAATGCTGATTGCATTTCCGCCTTCATGTCCCCAGTCTCTAGACGTCACAACAACAGCTGTGTTCTGCATCGCTCCTAGAGTCGCTTGTGCTTGTCTGCGATATCCGTTCGTCTTGTTCGGCATCTCCACAATTTCAGCAAGCTCTGGGTATTCTTTTACTAAGTTCTCAATTCTCGCGTTAATTTCTGTTGGATCCATATAATGGTCAACAAAGTTTTTTACATAATGTTTTCCAGGCTTGTCCGGCTTTCCTTCACCAAGCCATTCGGTTACTTTAGATGTGGCTGATCCTCCTAATGAGCTTTCAATTGTTATGTCTTTCGGTATCGCTGTTACTGGCAGCATAAAGGAATGATAGAGGTACTCTCCAGCATCCTGAATCTGTTGCAGTGTTGTGGTTTTCTCTTCTCCATTTTCTGTCCATTTAGCAGTAAGGATTGTGCTCGAAACAGCACCAGATGTGGATTTTGCTTCAACATAAAGGAAAGTGTCCGATTGATTCGTGAAGTGGTTTGCTCTCAGGATCGTTACTGTTTCTTCAGCAGCTGTTAGCTTTTGTTCTTGCTTAACTGCCATTCTTCTTTCTGAGGCACGCTGGTTGAGTTGGTTTTCAGTAATCAGCGTTTCTTTTACGTTAATTCCATAGAGCTTCAGCATCGCAACTTCAGATGGTGTTACGACCGCATCTACTTCAATTTGTCCATTATGAACGTGCATCCTGTGTGTCAGATCGATACCAAGTTCTTCAATCTTCCTCATCGCTTCCTTCGTGTTAGGAACAGCAAGCTGAACGAGAGAAACAGATTCTTCTGGCTGTATTTTAAGGGATGAAGCTTCAGCAACCGGTGGCGCTATACCTGAATCCATTGTTGAAAAAGTAATCCCTGCAACAGTTGATAATACAAGTGCAGAAGATAGCCATCTCTTATTTCTTTTCATAACAAGCACACCTCCTATGTATATATAAGGTAAGTGTAACTTTATTATCAGAAAATTCAATCATACTTAAGGATGTACAAAGAGAGTTAAAAAGCCCATCATAATAACTACGAAATTTGTAAAAATAATTAATAAAAGGTAAATTTAGTAATTTAGGAGTGGGTAGAAGATCTTATCTCGATACGTTTATCAAGTTTTAAAGGCTATGCTTCATTTCAAACTCTTCTTTTAAGACAGCGTACATCTTTAGATCTCGATGCTCTCCTTTTGTAAACATCGCTTTTCTTAACGTACCTTCATATTTCATCCCTAGCTTTTTCATAACCCCTTCAGATCTACCGTTCTCTATAAAACATCTTGCCTGAATTCGTACTAAATTCATGTTTTTAAAACCGTAATTCAGAAGCTCCTTACCTGCTTCAGTCGTAATGCCCTGACCCCAATAGTTCTTCGCGATCACATAACCGATCTCAGCAGTTTTATGATTGATCTGCCATGAGACAAAGTCGATCGTACCAATCAGTTGGTTGGTTTCTTTTAAAACAATTCCCCAAGGGGCTAAATCAGCACTTTCATATCTTCTTAACACGAAACCGATGAATTCCATCGTATCCTCTATTGTTTTGTGAGCATCCCAAGTAACATAGCGTGAAACCTCTGCATCCGATCCATACTGAAACATATCTTGTGCATCCCCTACTGTAATTTTTCTTAAAAGAAGACGCTCTGTTTCTAATGTTGGTAAGTTCGTAAAAATATCTTTGATTTCCAAGATAAACTCCTCCTAACTTTATTGTATACTTAATTTAAAAAAAGGAAAAATATGGACTTTCGTCGAATTTTGGAATAAGGGGGAAATAAAATGAATAAAATAAAGCCTTTTGTTATTCCACTTCTATTCTTCTTGGTTATTTTTATTTCGTTCACTTTAGAAAATTTAAAGACTGAACAAAAACTACCTATTGAAGGTTGGAGCCGTTCACTGCCATTACAAACAGAGAAGATAGGTGAAGTTAAGCCCGTATTTCAAGAACAAAACGGAATGCAGCGTGTATATGTTCCGAATGAAAATGAAGTTTTGAGTTTTCAAGTTACTGACAAATTAGAAGTGAATAATAAACAAACCGTTCCTCTTTCTATTCCAAGTCCCCAAGACTTCTGGGTACAAGGTGATCAGTACGTATTCGTAAGGGACAAGAAGCTTATTCACTATGACGGGAAGAATGAAAACATTCTTGATCAAGATGTTAGAGGTATGGATTCTAATCCAAACAACATCATTTTTTTTAAAGAAAACGAAATTTTGGCAGTAGATAAGAGTTCATGGAGTGTTCAATCTTTAAAGAAAGTGCCTGAACAAATTTATTCAGTTGTTCTAAACGACAAATCTGATTCGTTTATTAGTGTTAGAAAATCTTCTAAGGAAACTAAACAAGTTAAGGTTACTTTTCACCAACCTGATAATCAGTTTGACTCTGGATTTAAGGAATACATAATTTTAGATATAGATGAACAGATTCATGAAAATCATTTTGGCTTTTACTTTATTGAGAATGGAAATGATGTGACGGTTTATTATTCGCTGTTTAATAATAATTCTGGAGGTAAGTCATATAAGATCTATCAAGGGACCAACCAATTGAATGCAAATACTGAATGGAATTTTTCTATCATGACATTCATAGACAATAAAGGAACGAAGCTTGAAAATCCAAAGTTTATTCAATATGGCGTTGATGAGAATGGTCAAGCAAAAGTACTGTTTACTACTCGTGCATTAAAATCTAACGAAAAAGAAGCTGTTAATGTGTATGAAGCACGAGCTGATGAAAATGTTTGGAAAACTGAACTACGGAGTACAACAAACTATCAGTCCATTCACCCTTACTGGATTGGTGAAGATTCAGTTATGTGGTCAAACTTAGTGGGTTACAAAGAGTACAAATTTAGTGGAGCTTCTAAAAATCCTGATGTTATTGAAAAGAGTCTTAAAATTACAAAAGTAGATCTTAAAGAAGCCGTTTCTGCAACGATATTATCTCTTTTTCAAGGATTAATCTTTGCGATGAGTTCGGTGTATTGGATCACTCCTGCAGTCCTTTTTGCATTAGTCATCTACATAGTAAAGATTAAATGGATGGAAGAAGAAGATAAGCGCATTTTGTACACCATCTTAGCCCTGTTTCTCGGTGTTCAATTCATCTTTATTCAAAAGTTGTTTAATACGCATTATTACATGTATGCTCCCGATTACTTGGCTTTTTCAGGAAGTTCATTTGTTATCCCTATCTTGCTCGCTATTGCAAGTGGTGCAGCCGTTTGGTATGGGAAAAAGCAAGACTGGAGTAAACTTACGGCCATTAGTTATTTTGCTGTATTAAATACTTTCTTTTTATCGCTTGTTGTTGGGCCGTATATGTTTTAAAGGATGGAAATAAGAAAAATAAGGAAATAAGACTATTTATTGATTATAATGAAGATAGCTTTTGGCATATATATTTTTATCCATATTAGAGAAAATGAAGGAGGTTTACATATGCAACGTCATAGAAGAAGAAACACACCTGCTTTTACCGTTTTAGCTTATTTCACCTTCATCGCTGGAGTGTCCATGTTTTGTATCGGACTCTACAATGCAGACAATTTGCAACTGAACGAAAAAGGTTATTACATCGCCGTAATGATATTGGTAGCCGTTGGTGCGATTCTGACCCAAAAGGTTACTCGTGATAACGCGGAGGATGACGAACTAATCGCTGAGCAAGAGCGAAAGTATACGAAAGCGGAATAGGACCACAAAAAAAGGAAGGCACATTTAATGCGCCTTCCTTTCATCATTATTTTACTTGTTCTCCAGCGTACACTTTTACATCCGTTGGAGCAGCCATAAAGCTTGCTGCTTTTTGACCGAACGCCACAAAGTGCTCACTTGTGTTATGATTCTGAACCGCTTCTTGGTTCTCCCAAACTTCTACCATCATATACGTTGCTTCTTTTTCTGTATCTTTTTTAAGATCGTATTGAATGTTACCACTTTCAGCACGCGAAGCCTCTACTAATGTTTTTACCTCTGCTAAGAATGCTTCTTCTTTTTCTTTTTGTACCGTTAAACCTGCGTGAATAATAATCATCTTATCTTTTCTCCCTTCTTATCTCCACTCTGTTGTTTCGTCTACTGATAGACGAACAGATTGATATCCAGCATCTGCTGCTTTACCGATTGAAAGCAACATAACAGGGAAATATCGTTCTTTATCTAAACCAAACGCTTCAGCGATCTCAGCTTTTTCATATCCACCGATCGGATTCGTGTCGTATCCATGTGCACGAGCAACAAGCATTAATTGCATGGAAACAAGTCCTGCATCGATCAAGTTCATATCTTTAAATTGCTCTGGAGTCATTTGTTCTAACAGTCCACGAATAGCTGGCACTTGCTGATTTCTAACTTCTTGAGGCATATGCCCTTCGTCTACGGCTTTGTCGTAGATTTTTTCAAGGTAATCCAAGCTGTTGTTATCTGCAAATACAGCAATTACAGCAGATGATGTTTCTACTTGACGTTGGTTAAACTTAGCTAGAGGTGCTAATGTTTCTTTTCCTTCAGGTGTATCAATTACGACAAAGCGCCAAGGCTGTAAGTTAACAGAAGATGGAGCAAGAGAAGCCTCTGTTAAGATTTCTTTCATCTCTTCTCTAGAGATTTTTACTGATGGGTCGTAGTTGCGAATGGATCGACGTCCAGTGATAATTTCGTTGAAGTTATTGATTTTAGTTTGTTGCATCATACATTCTCCTTTATGTGTAATAGTCTTGGTTGTGTTTGATTGTGATTACTCAAAATGTTCAATATTGTGCTGAATACGTGTTAACATCTCAAGCAAAGTTTTTCTTTCTTCAGCAGAAAAATCATGTAATACACCAGAAATAAAACGTTCCTTTTCTTCCCGGTAATGAATGATTTTCAAACGACCTTCCTCTGATAGAGAAACATACGTAAATCGTTGATCTTTAGGATCTTTCCTGCGGATCACCATTTCTTTATCTTCGAGTTGTTTCAGATGCCTAGTTACGGCAGCATGATCAATATTCACTTTCTTTTGAAGAGCTCTTTGACTGATCTCTTCCACTTCATATAATTCATGCAAAAGCTCTAAGCGAGTCTGACTGATCCCTGTACAGCTTTCAAACTTAGGAACCGTTCTGCGATGTATCTCATACAATCGGTTAATAATCTTCTCATCATCTATATATGAGTTGGACAACAGCATCCCCCTCCTTCGGATAATTGATAGCTCAATAATTGATACGTCAACTAATATAAAATACTTTATTTCAAATGTCAAACAGAAGAGTTTCTTATGTAAAAAATAAAGAGGCTATCTGCGATAAACAGATAGCCAAGCCATGATATTAAATTTAATTAGCGCTTTCCGCCAAGAGCTTGAGCAACTAAACGTTTTGTGATTTCTCCACCTACAGATCCGTTAGCACGAGAAGTTGAATCTGGTCCAAGGTTTACACCGAACTCAGAAGCGATTTCATACTTCATTTGGTCGATAGCTTGTTGTGCACCTGGTACTACTAATTGGTTTTGGTTAGCCATGTTATTTTCACCTCCTTGTTGAATTAAGATTATAATCCCACAATGAATCGTTCTTATGCGCTATAGAAAAAGGTAGTATTTGTTAATAAAAAAATAGGACGATTATTTGAGTATCGTCCTGTGTGAAACAAGTGGCAAACCTGTTCTTTGTATAGTTTTAGATTTTCCTTAAAATGAGTAATTATTCCATTTATCTTATAAAATTTTACAGGTATGAATATGGAATACAACAATTAAAGATGCGAAACACTATTTGCAAAATATTCATCTTTTATCACACTCATTCGTAACCGATCAACAAACATGCCTCCACGTAAACGGTCTTGTCTTAGAATGCCTTCTTCTACATAACCTGCGTTTTTATAGGAGGAGATGGCTTTATTATTGTCGATCTCGACTCTAAGCCAGATTTTATTAAGGGAGAGTTCATTAAAACCATACTTTAGCATCTTATGCATAGCGGCAATACCATAGCCTTTGCCCCAATAACCTTTATCACCAATGGCTATGCCTAATTCGGCATGTTGATTCAATCGATCTATATTTTTCAGATCGACCCATCCAATATGTTCGCCTGTTTCACTAAGTATTGCTTTTTGCTCATAACCGTTGTTCTTAGCGATACACTGCCTTATCCAATTCCTTGTTTCTTCCATACTAAATGGTGGATATTTGTCAGGCATGTTTAGGTGCTTTGTCACTTCTACGTCCAAACACCATGCATAACGGTCTTCAGCATCTTCGATCACGAGATCCCTAAGTTGAACTTTTGGAAGTACCTTTTGCATGTTTTCACCTATTTTCTTTGTTTTTTCTTTTGAAAAGATTGAATGGACTTTGTATAACCTAACTTTTCAAAGAAATGTTCTTTCCCAGGCTGAGCACCTATAAAGAGGGATGTTGGACTATGTTCAAAAGCCAATTCCATTAGATGTCTGCCTATCTTCCTGCCTTGATAGTCTGGCCTAACAAGAATTTCAGTGATGGTTCCAAAGAAATAGCCATCAGTGAGAATTCGAACACAGCCAACGAGTTCTTTATCATCCCATGCTGTGATGTTCAATGTTTTTTGTATAGCTTCTTTTGTAAACTGTTCATGGTATTCATCTGGCCATACAGCATTCACTAACGAGAGGAATTTTGTAACGCACAAATCCTGGTCTAAAACATATGTGATTCGTTTTTCTCCATCTTTGTACTTCATGGAACACACTCCTTAAAAGGATCTAACGGGTGAAATGAGATGAAGATAACTTGATGTTTGATGTGTAGATTCAATTACGATTGGTCTCATCGAGCCGTTTAATTTTATGTTGATCTCTTCGTCCATAATCGTATGTAAGGCTTCCTTCAAAAAGTGACCATCGATTGAAATCTTAAGATCATCGTCACCTGATAAGTCCTTAATTTCTTGTAATTCTTGAATACTCCCCATCTCCGAAGAGCCTGATGAGATGCACAGTTTACGATTTTTAATACTTAACGTAATATTGTTGTTTTTCCATTCACTAGCAAACAAACAGGCGCGATCAATTCCTTTTACAAGAATCTCTCTATCTAGAGTCAATACTGTTTTTTGTTCATTCGGAATGAGTTTGGACGTATTCGGATACTGCCCGGAAATTAATCTAGAATACAGTGAAATCTCATCTGTTTCAAAAAGGATGTAACCTTCTGCTGAGTACATTTTTACGATACCTGAATAATCACTGATTTGTTTTACAAGTTCATTCAGGCTGGAGCTTGGAACAATAAACGAGGTCTCTTTCGATACGTGAACTTCGTTTATTCTAGAAGCTAAACGTTGTGAATTAGTGGCAACTGCCGTTAGCTTATTGTTTGAGAAAGTAAAATGAACACCAGTAAGTACTGGCCTCGTTTCATTTTTAGCTGTTGCAAAAACCGTTTGTTTGATAATCTCTTTTAATTCGTTTGCATCCATACCTATTAAGTTTGTTTGATCAATCTCAGGTAACTGTGGATATTCGTCCGCTCTAAACCCATTCAGCTGAGTGAAGATGTCCCCCGATCTAACCTTTATCACTTGTGTATCGCTTACTTCGATATGAACGTCTTCAGGTAGCTTGCGAATGAGCTCTGTAAAATATCGCTCTGAAACGACTGCACTTCCTATTTGTTCAATGCTGATATTTCGGGACGTTATGTCTCTAGAAATAAAACGTTTAATGATAATATCTGAGTTTGTGCCTATGAGCGTTATCCCCTCATCCTCTGCTATCACTTTTATGCCGGAAAGAATGGGAACGAGTGATTTTTGAGTAACGGCTCTTCCCACATCAGAAAGAGCTTTACTAAATACTTTTTGATCAACCGTAAACTTCATAATTTGATGTATCCTTCCTCGTTTATCTGCTTGGATTTTCATTAATATTCAGATTATTAGTTTAACACAAAATTCCAATTTCTCAGATTTAAAAAACCCTTTCAGCTCATTGAGCAAAAAGGGCCACACACCATTTATTTCACTTTTTCAGCTTTCTTCACGAGCGGGATGTAAATGTCGATCTGTCTGTTCTCATCTCCATAGCAGCGTTCATCGTAAAGCTCAAACTCTAACTTTCCGTTATGCTCATATCCTGAATCTGGAAACCATTTGGAGAAGATTTCAACCCATGTTTGCTGGATCGATTGTACGAAGTTCTCCTCTGAAGCTTTAGGTGTTGTAAATACGGCATACTGCATCTCTTGAAAACTTCTATAGGACATTCCTTCTGGAGCAGGAGTCCCTTTCTCAACTTCCATTCCAATCATATAAACAAACTCACCTGTTGCCGTGTTGTACTCTGTGCATAACCCTAGTTCCTGGTTCTTGTTTAGAGGGCTTGGAATCTTTTCTCCTAATTTCTTTTGAATATAGTTCTCCCAAAACTTTGGAATATCTACATTATTCTGACCGTCCGTGTTGCGTGTTTTTAAGTCATACCCAATGATGTGGAAAGCTGGTTTTTTAATGATTTTCATTTCCATGTTCATTCCTCCTGTATAACGGTTCATATTCAGGTAAGCCCTTTGATGAAGTGAGACTGGATGAACGGATGCATTACGGTACTCTCTCGGCGATCGGCCATACTGTTTTTTAAAAGCTCGGTTAAATGATTCATGATAGTGAAACCCTAGATCAAAAGCGATATCGATCACTTTATCGTCTGATTGCAATAATCGCTTTGCCGCGTGTGAGAGTCTTCTTTTCCGCACATAATCCATAACAGATTCGCCGACTAGAAACTGAAACACTCTATGATAATGAAAAGGTGAGAAGCAAGCGAGCTCTGCAAGCTCCTCTAATGTAATCCGATTCTGCAAATTTTCTTCAATATAATCGAGTGTCCGCTGAATGCTATCTTCATAATCCATCTCCATCACCTACCTTACTTCCATCATATACACGAACGTTCATTCGTTCTTAACCTTTTTTGCTAAGTTATCGATTTACTTATTCTATATCGACAGGAGCAGTCCTCCTATGAGGGTTAATTTCATGAGATTGAGCTTTCAATCCCTGGGTTTCGGCTCTCAATCCACGAGTCGGTAATCGTCAACATTCGATATTTTCCTTAAGTGTCTTCATCAAAAAAAGCTAGAACCACGAACATGGTTCTAGCTCATCAAAATTTATTGAATGCCTACTGCATTAAATGCTTGGTTTACTGAAGTAACTGCTTGTGAAGATGCACCATATAGATCTGTTGCAGACTGTACTGCCGCTGCTCTCGCTTGACTGAAATTTGATGATGACGTTAAGTACACCGTGTTCATACGGTAGAAGATTGCACCTAGTTTGTCTCGTCCGATACCAGTAACTGACACGCCATAATGACTGCCACCCTCACTTAATAGATATGCTGCTTTATTGATGATACCACTGTTGATATGAACGCCACCGTTGTCACCTGTTCCGGTATAACGAACAGAATAGTGGTCTGGATCTTGGTATTTCGCAGGGTCTGACATCGAGCGAAGTGCATCTCCCGCTACTCCAGGCGTGTACACATCTTCACCAATCTCAAAGTCAGGATTTTTACCGTTATAGTACTCAACTAATGTACCAAATATATCAGACATCGCTTCGTTCAGTGCACCTGACTCGTTTTGATAGACAAGATCTGAACTTGTATCTGTTACTGCATGTGTCAATTCATGAGCAACTACATCAATCCCCCCAGAGAAGGCGATAAAGTTCGTGCCATCACCGTCGCCATATACCATTTGCGAACCGTTCCAGAAAGCATTATTGTAGTTTTTATTAAAGTGAACAGACGATTTAATCTGTGCTCCTCTATTATCATAAGAATTACGTCCATGTGTATTTTTATAGTAATCGTAAGTTAAACCGGCAAAGTAATGAGCATCAACAACGGCTTGATCATATGTGCTGTCGAACACATTATCTGTCCCACTGTATAACGTTCCTGGCAAGAAGAATTCAGGCAGGAACGTACGGTTTTTCATATCATAAGTGAAGATCCCGTTTCCACGCGTATTGTCTTGCATATAATACTTTCCGCTAGATAATGTGAGTTTAAGTGTTTTTGAATCACCTAGTACACCTTTTCCTGTTCCGGTCGTGTTCGTTCCTGTTACTTCGTGCATGTCGTTATAACGATTTAGGATCTCACCTGACTGTGCATCAATAAAATAGTTCCAGTTTCCAGGTTCAGGTGTTAAGTAGTTTAAGTTTACAAGATAAGCAAAGTGCGCTTTGCCGTCTTTAATTAGCACGATCTTATCCGCTTTTGGCTTCTTCTCATATTGCGGTTTTAGACCAAGTGCAGCAGTAGCAATTCTCACCGCTTTTTTACCACTGATCTGCTTTGCGTTATTTAACTTTGATTGCTTGTCCATTTCTGGAGCAACTTCACCCGATATTACAGTTAGTTCACCGTTTTTATTAATGTGCGCCACCTGGGTATAACCCCAGATTGGAACACCGTTGTATTCTTGCTGAAGTCTTAGTACCGTATTTCCATTCGCTTCTTTTGTACTCTCTAAAATAGAGAAGGAATCTTCTGCTGTTGTATTTCCTAGTTTGAAGATCGATTTATGACTGTTCACATAATTGAATAGTACCTTTTGTGCAGAAGCTTTTGATTTAGAAGATAACTTACCTGCTAAAAAAGCTGGTGTCCCAGAATCACTGCTTACTTTTACCTTTACTTGCTCTGTGGCAGCCATTGCTGATGGTCCGAACGCACCTGCGATTAATGTTGCCGCAATCCCCATTGCAACCCACTTCTTCTTTGTCATTGTCACGCCTCCAATTTCCTTTTATTTACTTTGTTTGCAACATCATATCACCTCTCGAACTCTATTTATATGAATTTTCAGAAAGTTAATTAGTTGTTACTAGAGTAAAAAATAGGAAATAAAATCACAGTGTCTGATGGCATATTTTCTCTATAGTTCTTTTTTACCTAAAATTTGTTAATAAAAAATACTAACTCAAATCAAAGAGAGCTCGCACGTTGATTCAAGTGCTAGCTCTCCACATCAATAAAAAGATTAGGCGATTGTATAAGATTTAATATCCTCATACTCCAGTAGATCCTGTGGTTTTTTTAGCTTGGGATAACCTGTAATTCTGTCACTGATCATAGGTGGTAAAAACCAGATTGCTTGAAGAGCTGTCATTCCTGCTTCAGTTGCACCCCGTAATTCGTCAGATCCACCATCACCAATAAAAACAGATTCTTGTGGAGTTACACCAAGCTTCTCACAAGCCATTTGATAGATTTCTTTTTGCGGTTTTGCAACTCGTGCTTCATAGGAGAAAACCACGTCATCGAAGTAATCAGCTAGCTCACACATTTCCCATGCGTGAACCTCTTCAGCCGCCGCATTAGAGATCAAACCAAGCTTTAGCCCTTTTGTCCTTAAAGTACGAAGGAGTCCTAACACGTGAGGGTCCATCTCTTGAAAAGGAATACGCTTAACTATCAATCTTTCTTCATGAACATGATCAATAGCATCTAGATTGGGTTTTATCCCTTGTGAACGAAGTATATCGCTTAAAACACTCTGGTGATCCGGAAACGTTCCATTCATTCTTCGCTCTCTTCTAAGGTCCCACTCTATTTTAAATATATTTTTATCTAACCCTAATGATTCGGTAGAATATGCTGCTTTCTTCTTTCCTTTTTCCCACTCCGTGATCAGCGTTTCATACAAATCGAAAAAAACAGCTTTTATCACCATTTACCCTCCCTTTAAAATACTTTTGCATACACACTTGTATCTCGAAGTTTCGTAGTTGATCCAATCTCCAATGCGTCATTACGCAAAATACCTTCCAATGTAAAACCAAGTCGCTCAGGAATAGCCGCACTTTTATCATTTTGAGTATCACAGCGAATCTCAATTCGACGTGCTTTAAGCTCATTAGCAGCAAACTCGGTAATTCCTTGAACAGCTTCTGTCATATATCCTTTTCCTGCATAACGAGTATCAATCCAATATCCAATCTCGAACTTTGGGATATCCCAATTGATACGGTGTAATCCTGATGAAGCAACCAGGTTTCCGTTTTCTTTTAAAAAAACAAGCAACCGCAGATCTTCTCTGCTTAAAAACTTCAGATGCGCCTCTCGAATATTTACTTCTACGTCTTCGGCTGTTTGTTCAAAATGGGCGAACGGAAGCCACGGCTTTAACTCGTCCAGTGAAGCATTTATTGCTTCAAACATCACTTTACCGTCTCCAGGTTTTGGCATACGGATAAGTAGTCGATCGGTTGTAAATTCAGTTGGGAAATTCATTAGAATCGGCTTCATGTTGCACCTCCAAGAATGTTTTAAGTAAGATGAGTTAGTTTGTCAGGGTTTACTACCCAATAAATAGTCTGAATCAGGTCATTCTTAATCTGTAAAGATAGAACTCCCAATACTTGCTGCTCTGCATATAGTACAATTCCTGGTTCGCCGTTAACAATCGTATATTTAAATGAAAAGTCTTCCTTTGCTTTTGCCATGATTCCCATGTAAAAGCGAGAGATTCGCTCTGCTCCCAAGATTGGAACAAGAGCAGCTTTTGTTTTCCCACCACCGTCTGATAGGAGTTTCGCATCCACTGCAAGCAAGCTTAATAGTTTGCCGACATTTCCTGAAACTACTGCTGAAACAAACTGTTCAGTTAGTGCCGACGCTTTTGGAGATGACGACTGAGCAATTGCATGACTGCCTATTGCCTTTTTTGCCCGGTGAAAGATTTGTCTGCAGTTCGAACTACTCTTCCCAATCACTTCTGCAATCAACTGATATTCATACTCTAGGACTTCCCGAAGCAAAAATACAGCACGTTCTGTTTCTGATAGCTGCTCTAACAACAGTAAATATGCTGTAGAAAGAGATTCTTTCATCACATAACGTGATGCTGGATCATCGTTGTCTGTTATTAATGGTTCTGGAAGCCAAGGTCCTACATATGTTTCTCTTTGTTTACGCGCAGATTTAAGCAAGTCAATACAACGATTCGTTACGATCTTACAAAGGAAAGCTTTTGGGTTCTTGACATGATCAACGGGTTGTTCACTCCAAGTAATGTACGAATCTTGCACGATATCTTCCGCATCTTGCACACTTCCTAGCATTCGATATGCTAAAGAAAACAAGAGGGATTTATATGTGATAAATAACTGCTCCGGATGGACATCGTTCATTCATTAAGCCTCCCTTCGCAAACGGTTTATTCCTTCATTTTGTATAATGGCTTTTGCTGCTCTTTTAGCACTGGCAAATGCTGCGTCCACCAACATTTCTCCATGTCCTGCTCCGTCTCCAGCAATGTATAGTCCTGGTATTTCAAGTACACAGGGTCCAAAATATTGTTGGTCTTGAACGTTAATCATGTCTTGTACTACAATCATTTTTGGCAGAAACTGCTGAGATACAAGTTCTTTTCTCCATCCTGGCTGCATGAGATCTAAAATACTCTCAAGCTCTTGTTTATGATTATTTGTACTCTCTTCTTTCTTCGTACCTAAATATTTGATCATTTGAATAACAATCTCACCATTCTGACTTAATGAACACGCTCTAGAGTGGTTAGAGAACAGAATATGCTGATCGATTCCTATTGCAAAATGATGACTCGATCTTGGTAGTTTTTTTAAAGCTACGTCTAGGCAAGCAGCATATACGGGGCGTGCTTGTTGACTCCACTTTTGCAGCAATGTTCCTTCTGAATCCTTCATTAGTTTCATCGATTGCTGGGGTCCTGTTGTGAGAATTACATTTGAAACATCGATCGTTTCTCCATCTGCACAAAAAAGTTGATGCCTGATTCCATATTCGATAGATGAGACCATTTTGTTTGTAAGAATCATTACACCGGCAGCTAAAGCCTTTGAGCGCAAATTTTCTACGATAGATTGCCACCCGTTGTTAACATATAGAACACCTTTTAACCCTAATTTGACTTGTTGAATGACAGCACTTGCTAATTGTTGATCGTAATCTATACCATACGTTGATGTTCTGCATAATGCGTAAACAACGTTACGTACCATGGGATTCTTTATTTCCTTTTCAGCCCATTCTCGTAAACTCATATGTGGAATTGATGTGGCATCAATTCTTTGTAGCTTCAACATAACTCTGACAAGTTCCGTCTTGCTCGACCATGTTAAAAGTTTTGATTTCACCATTGCTCCTAATGATCCTGGCAATTTAAATAGTTCTCCATTCCAGATCGCGTATCCTGTTGTATCAGGAACTGCTCCAGATATTTCCACCTCTAACTCATTCAAAATCTTCTCGGCCGCTCCCCCTCTATATAATGCATGCCCACCTAAGTTGAATAGTGCTCCGTTTTTAGAGATGGTTTGTGCACGACCTCCTAATTGACTAGCTTTCTCAAGTACTAAGACAGACTTTCCTGCTTGTGCTAAATACACCGCAGACGTCAAACCGGCAATACCACCACCAACAATCGCCACATCAAATGTATTCATGTGTAATCACCACTTTCTGATTTTACAAACATGACGATTCTGGCTTTTGCTTTGTGACAGAAAATTGTATTTTGTTTACATAAAATATCAAGGGGTAATGTTTTTATAAGGTAACATGTTCATACGAGTTGCCAAATCTGCAAGAAAGGAGATCAACGTGATGTTATATACCAAGATTCTGGTTGCTTTTGATGGCTCTGAAGGAAGTTACACCGCTCTTCACAATGGTAATGAGATTGCACGGCATACAGGAGCTGAGTTAACGTTACTTTATGTGACCAATGAGCTGGTTCTGCCTTTGTATGGTGGCGTACACCCAGGCGGAGTAGCGAGTTCAACTGTAGAAGTAAGAAAAGCAGAAATTTTGGAGCAAAGTCATGGTGAAGAAATCCTAAACAGAGCGTTAGGACGTGTTGATCATCAAATAAAGACAACAACAGCCATTTTGCATGGTGACCCGACTACCACCATTTGTGGTTATGCGGATAGCCATAACATCGATCTCATCGTCATTGGTAATCGTGGCCATAGCGGATTTAAAAAACTTTTCTTAGGAAGCGTTAGTCAAAAGGTTGTTTCTAACGCGCACCAACCTGTACTTGTTTCTAAATAACAATTAATTTGTTTGAGGAGCGCCTCTTTAAAAGATGGGCTTCTCTATTTTATTGAATCATTTCAGACACCGTTTTAAACGTATATCCCTTTGCCTTTAAATCCTTGATGATACCTTTAACAGATTTCATCGATTCTGTGCGGCTGTCATACATAACGTGCAACAGAATTATCGAACCAGGCTGAATATTTCGACTCACATGCTTCACTATTTTGGTAGAATCAGATGCAACTTCTGGATATGTTTCTGGCTCTATGTCCCAAAGAATTGTCTTTCGATCGTGTTTATCTAAGTAATAAGGCAGCCCGATTAACTTTTTACCATACGGCGGGCGAAACTGAATATTTCCCTTATATCCTGCTTTGCGGATTAAATCATCCGTTCTTTCAATCTCACTTTTTATATAAGAAGGTGTTTTCAAAACCATTCGTTCATGAGAATAGGAATGATTTCCGAGCTCATGTCCTGCTGCAACTATTTCTTTTGCATCTTCCAAGTTCTCTTCTATCTCTCTGCCAGTTACAAAAAAAGTAGCTTTAACTTCCTCTTCTTTTAAAATCGTTAAAATTTCATCAGTTTTATCTGTAGGGCCATCATCAAATGTAAGGGCAACTACTTTTTCAGTAGTATCTGCACTTGTTACTAAACCACCGAAAAATTGAAAGTCCCTAGAACTGCTTAACTTTAAACCGCTGTATGCCAATCCGATTAATAGAATGATCGCAACGCTTACGTATATGACTATTTTCTTCATTTATTTCTCCTCATTTATGTATAGAGCGATTTGTTAGTCAGAATACCAATAACTCGTTAAATCTGTCGTAACCGAGCTGTAACCATTTTGACGCAGCATAGCTGTAATATTACCTCGATGATAGGCACCATGAGTCGTAATATGCATCACCATCTCAGAGATACTCGTTTCTCTTCTTCCTGCCCAAGGTGTATCTAGTATTAACATTTTGTCCAAATCGACTCCATCGTTAAGAAACTCACTATATTGATTGGTTAATTCCTTGTACATCGTAATGATCTCCTCAATACTCTTTGTATCAGACTCTACTTTTTCGATTTCGAGCGCTTCTGTCATACTCGTGCCTGAGACGATATGAAACCAAAGCTGGTCAACGATGTACATGTGTGAAACCACCTTAGAGATGGATGTAAAAACACTTTGCATTTCCTGGTGATATACCTCATCTCCGAGTTCTAATAAACGATTTAATATCTCCTTGTTCGCCCATATGTGATATTTGTACATTTTTATTGCGTGATGAGTCATATTGTCCTCTCCCTTTAATTCATTCTTCAGCCTTTTGCCTATTTTCGACAACACGATAAGATTCCCTCTATTTGTGAGAGGAGTTGGAATTGTTTTGAAGAATTGAATACAGAAGATACAATTACTCTTGTTATAAGGAGAACGTTATGAATTATTTTGAACACGAGATATAAAACTGCTACTTATCAAGGGGACCTCCAACAGAACCTTAAAGACTCATCATAATGAAACATAAATTTTTGGAGGTGCACGTATGAAACGTGATGTAGATTTTGAAATGTATATTAAAGAAGTTAACAAACCATTTTCAGGATGGGATTTTTCATATATAACTGAGTCTGGTCGAATGGCAAGTGGAATGCTTTCTTGGTCTTATGGAAGTATGGTGACCCCTCTTATCGGCAAAGTGTCATCGATGCTTGACATGGGCACTGGAGGTGGGGAACTTTTGTCCAAGCTTCAACCATTTCCCGCAGTGGTTTGTGCAACAGAAGGATACCCTCCAAACGTCCCAATTGCAAAAGAACGTCTTGAACCTCTAGGTGTAAATGTATTTCAAATTGGTGACGACGATCTTCTTCCATTTGAAGATCATACGTTTGACCTTATCATTAATAAACATGAATCCTATTCTCCACTTGAAGTAAAACGCGTATTAACTGCGGACGGGATTTTTCTTACACAACAAGTTGGTGGTTCGGACTGTGCTGAAATTAATACAATGATCGGCTATCCAATTAATGAAGAATTTTCACATTGGAATTTGCGTTTTGCTGAACATGAATTACGTGAGAGTGGATTCGAAATACTAGAAGCAAAAGAAGAATTTCCTATTCAGCGCTTTTATGATATTGGAGCCCTGCTTTATTACCTAGACGCGATACCTTGGCAGGTGCCAGATTTTAAAATTGAAGATTCTGTGGAGAAGCTACAACACATTCATGAGATGATTCAAAATAATGGATACTTTGAAGTGAAACAGCATCGTTTTCTACTAAAAGCGAGGAAAAAGTAAGGAAATTTAAAAAGCTGGCCCGGCGATCGTTCAATTTGAACGCGCTGAGCCAGCTTTTCTTGAGAATGTTCTGGTGGATTGTTAGGTAGATAAAGATTTACTGTCCAGTTTTCTAAATTTACTGTCCACTTTTGATGTTTTACTGTCCACTTTCAACATTTTACTGTCCACTTGTTTCGAGACTACTTCTGAACACTCGTCACCATCCAGCCTTTTTCATCAACCCACTCGAGGTTAACGGTGTATTTTTCGTTCGGCTGTTTATTCGGACTTACTTCTGCGACTGATTTTTGAGGACTCCCACCGTTACCAATCTTCCACACCGTCATGTTTTCATCAAGTCCTGTGGCAAGACGAATCGCTTTCAATTTTTCATTCCAGTCCACGCTGCCTTCATCATAACTAGAAGTATGCGGTCCTGTTTGAGACGTACCGATCGGCTTATTTAGAACAGGTTTGTCACCGGAAGCTTGCTGTTTTTTCTTTTCTGCTTCAGCTTTTTTTGCTTCTTCTGCTTTTTTCTTTTTATCCGTTTCTTTTTCAGGATCTATGCCGATTTCTTCAGAAGGTTCTTGTTTTTTTGCTTTGTCCCCACTATTTGCTTCTTTATCTTCATCTTTTTCATAAGCACTTTCGTTGTCTGGCTGAAGTTTGACCACTTTATGTTTTGGTTCTTGATTTTTTTCTTCTGTAGCAGACTCCTCTTCACCGCCCATAAGCAGCGCATCTTTTGGTAAGAATAATAATGCTAAAAGAACAGCTCCTAATGCACTGAATAAAACCACATTTCTCTTTTTTGACTTTTTGCGTTCTGATCTTCTCATCTATTTAATTCACTCCTTCGTATCAAACGTTCCCTTTTGTGATGAAACAAAACAAAAAGAACTCCATTAAAACATGGAGTTCAATAATTCTACAAAACTTTTATATACTCAACATTAATTATTCGAAAGCGTTTATTAAAAATTTGAGGGTGGCATGAGATTTCAGAAGTATTTACCAACGTAGAGCTATGTATTAATTTTCTAGAACAACAGCCATTTCCTTACCAAACCTGTCACCTTTATCTACAAATCCTAAGCTCGCATACAATTGGTGTGCACCCTTATTCTCCGGATGATATCCCACTACAATTCGTTTAGCATTCAACAATGTCTTCATTTCATCAATCATCAACTGTGTTGCGACCTTTCCAATTCCTTTTTGCTGATAATTTTTATCGATCATAATACGATAGATCCAATACCCATCTAATTCTTCTTCCATTGAGTTGAACATAAGAAAACCAACTGTTTTACCTTCAAAAAAGATAGCGTAAGGCTTTAAGCTTGGTTCAAATTTGGATTGTGCAATGGAAACTGCGTTAGGTTCAATATGACTCACTTGATTGTCTGCAACTTCTAAAAAGCAGCATTCGTACCAATTTTCTGCGTTTAATTCTGCGATTGTAACTTGTTTTTGTGTCATAGTATCTCCTTTGAATGTAAATTACATCTTTTGTTTACCATATTATAACATATGGATAATGGGCAGATTGCTCTCAAATTCACAATCATTAAAAAAACAGTGCCTTCCCGTTAATAAAGACACTGCATTTCAGTAGATTATGCTACGGATTTTTCTTGTTTCTCAGCTAGTTTTTTCATATCAAAACGGACGAGTATGGACACAATGAGCGCAAGAATAAACAGTCCAGAAAAGAAAGTTAAACTGTTCGCGTAAGATCCCGTTGTATCCTTGATCCATGCCGCGAATAACGGACCTGCAAGACCTGCTGCTGCCCATGCTGTTAAGATGTAGCCATGAATCGCTCCAACTTGTTTTGTTCCGAAAAGGTCACCAATATATGCTGGAATTGATGCAAATCCTCCACCGTAACAAGTATAGATGACTGCGAGCATGACTTGAAAAAGAATCGATGATGAAGTTTGTGGCAGCATGAAGAAAAGAACGATCTGCAAGACAAAGAATGTTGTATATGTATTAGGTCGCCCGATGTAGTCTGAAATGGATGCCCATCCGATTCGACCAAAACCGTTGAACAATCCTAGTACACCCACAAGTGCTGCAGCTTCTGCAGTAGTTAATCCAATACTTTCTTCAGCAAGAGGTTTAGCGGCAGAAAGAATTGCAATGCCACAAGTCACATTGATAAACAGCATGATCCACAGATAATAGAAGCGTCGTGTTTTTACCGCTTCGTTGGCTGTTAGTTGCGAGAGGTCTTGTTTGATTTTCACTTTACCACTTTCTACATTTTCTTTAAAACCAGCCGGAAGCCATCCTTCTTCTGGTTTTTCTAAATAAAGAGAGGACAAAGTCATAAATGCAAAATACGCAATCCCTAATATAAAGAACGTGTTAGCGATACCTGCCGATTTAATAAGTGCATCCATGATTGGCGAACTGATCGCTGCTGCAAAACCAAATCCCATAATAGCAAGTCCTGTTGCTAAGCCACGACGATCGGGAAACCATTTAATCAGTGTAGATACAGGCGCGATATAACCTACCCCGAGTCCGATTCCACCAAGCACTCCATAAAAGATGTAGAGCAGAGTTAACGAACCTATATTGACTGCAATCCCTGAGCCTGCAATTCCAACACCAAAGAAAACGGCTGCAAGCAGACCCGCTTTCTTGGGACCATGTTTTTCAACAAAATGTCCTAAAAAAGCTGCCGACAGACCTAAGAATAGGATAGCGATACTGAATGTCATCTGCACTTGAGAAGCTGTCCAACCGAATTTTTCAATCAATGGATTTGTAAAGTTGCTCCAAGCATACACGGAGCCGATAGAAATATGAATCCCTACAGCTGATAAAGCAATGAGCCAACGATTTTTAGACTTTTTCATTCTTAATTCCCCCCTAAAAAGTTAATGAAGTTAAACATTCTTGAAACTTACCCTAATGTAAGACAAATAAAAAGACAACATTCAAAAGTACTTATTTTCTCAAATAAGTCTTTGTAGAATGTTGCCTAAAAGCTCTACATACTCGTGCAGAGCGTTCATTCATCATTAAAGTAGAATAGAAAAAGTACAGATCTTGTATTTTCTCCATTACTATTTATATTATTGTAAGCGTTTTTATAATATCAGATCGTCGCATTATGCGCAACATAATTTTTTGACTTTTTAGACAATAACCGAGTGATATGTACCTCCTCGCGATCAACACACTTTAATTTACATAATTTTATTAAATAACTTGAAATATATTTGTCTTTCACTTTAGTGTAATGGTTTGGATTTTCCCATAAGTCACGAAATACTTCGCACAGAATCTGTTCAGCTACTTGCTTATCACCTGTAATTCGGAGGGCAACTTGAAATAGTAGTGCGCTATATGAATCGACCATCTGTTTTAAAGCTTTTGTATCTTTTTGGAGCAATCGGCTTAAACCCTTACTCTCAAGGTCATGTCGTATGTTCATTATAGCAACACCCTCCTGTTTACTTCCTTTGATATTTTTCATTTCCCATAAGTTAAATATGTTAAACATTTAATACACGTTCAGTCAAATAATTATATAGCTTTTGTACAACAAAAAAACAGCGCTGTATTTTTAGCACTGTTATTGTTTATTCTTATTTTTTTAAGTTTTGCTCTAATGAATATTTTATACCTGCGACGGTTCCTATTCCTAAAAGTGCGTATTTTAACCCGATCAATGTAGCCTCTGGTGTAGCTCCACCAGCTTCCCAAAAAGCATAAAGAACACCTAAGACAACAGCAACAATGGGGATATACTTATTCGAAAACCGATCCGTATGACGAATTGCATATAAAATCACAGCTAAACCAACGTACGGCGCAAAATCGGTCATAAAATCCATGATTTTCACCCCAATCGATAAAATTTGTATAACTTATACAAATCTTATTATATTTCGGATGAAAAAAGACCATTTTCCTTAGCTGTTTAAGGAAAACTTCAATTCAATGAAGCTCTTTGGAGTGCTTCATCACATTGATCAACCAAATTTCCAACCAAATTCCTCGCAGATCTCACTTGCGCTAGACCTGATGCTTGCCCGGCCCACATCGACATCATCTCTTTATTTCCTTGCTTTGCTGCTTCTTTTCTAATATCAGATGTTAATATGTGCTGCAATGGATATGGAGGCAGATTATCTTCTATACGACTCTCCAATTCTACCATCATCTTATTCTTAAAACCTCTCGCACTTTTTCCAGAAAAAGCTTTCGTGATTTTCGTGTCTGTTTCGCTACTAGTTAGAATGGCTTCTTTATGAATATTGTTCGCTCCGCTCTCTTTAACTGTTAAAAATGCTGTACCCAGCTGAACGGCTGCGGCACCTAAAGCTAGTGCTGCCGCCATTCCTCTGCCGTCCATGATGCCTCCCGCTGCTACAACAGGACAGGAGACAGCATCTACCACTTGTGGAACGAGGGCCAATGTACCAATCATAGATTCATTTTCAACATTTAAGAACGTCCCTCTATGTCCACCTGCCTCAGCACCTTGTGCAACGATAATATCTACACCATTGGACTCAAGCTGAACCGCTTCTTTAACAGAAGTTGCTGTTGCGATAACTATGATTTCTGAAGCGTGTAATTTCTCTACTAATCTCTTAGTCGGTGCATCAAATGTAAAACTTACTATTTTTACACCTGCTTCTATCACTGTAGCGAGTTGTTTTTCAAATAGATCCTCCATGTCTGGAATGTTATTAATCTTAGGAATCCCAAGTTTTGTGCGGTAAGTATTCAAGTATTGCTGCATCGCTAGAATGGCATTCTCATCTCTTTCGTAAGTCTGGGGAAGAAATAAATTAACTGCAATTGGGGATTGTGTAAGTTGATGAATCTCTCGTAACGCAACTTCAATTTGTTGAGGAGTCATGTATCCTGCACCTAGTGTTCCTAATGCTCCCGCTTCACTTACTTCTGCTACTAATTCAGGTGTTGTCGGTCCACCTGCCATGCCTGCTTGTATAATAGGATAATTAATATTGAGCATGCTACAGATCATAAGTTAACTTCCTCCATTTCTTATCTTTTAAATAAGCATATCAAAAAGAAAGAGCTTTAGTCTGTTTCGACCAAAGCTCATTCCAACGTTATACCGCAATTTTTCTATTTTCGTACATCGCCTGAATGGCCTCTTCACTTTTACCTTCATCAAACTCATTTTCACTTTTGGACACAACAATCGTTGCAATTCCGTTTCCGATTAAGTTCACAATGGCACGCGCTTCACTCATGAAGCGGTCAACTCCTAATAGCAGTGCTAGTCCTTCAACAGGAATAACTTGCATAGCTGTTAGCGTTGACGCAAGAACGATGAATCCGCCACCCGTAACGGCTGCTGCACCTTTTGACGTTAACATCAATACAGCGATGATCGTTAGCTGCTGCGTGATACTGAGATCGATGCCAAAAACTTGAGCTAAAAAGACGACTGCCATCGAGAGGTAGATGGACGTTCCATCTAAATTAAAAGAGTAGCCGGTTGGAATAACAAGACCTACAACAGACTTCGAGCATCCAAACTTCTCCATCTTGTTCATCATTCTTGGCAATACAGATTCTGAAGAGCTCGTTCCAAGTACAATTAAGAGTTCTTCTTTTATAAATTTCAAATACTTCCACAGACTAAATCCATACATCTTGCAGATCAAATTCAATACGATAAAAACGAAGAAGAACATTGTCGTGTAAACCGCAATCATTAACTTGCCGAGCGGTACGAGTGACTCTAGACCATAGTTTCCTATTGTAAACGCCATAGCACCGAACGCACCAAGTGGCGCAGCTTTCATGATATATCCGACAATCTTGAAAAAGACGTTGAGCAACTTTTCGAAGAACTCGATAATGATCTTCCCACTATTTCCGAGTGCTGTAAGTCCTACACCAAATAGAATGGAAAAGAATAGCACTTGCAGAATATCACCTTTAGCAAATGCATCGACCATGTTGCTTGGAACGATATGTGTAACGAACTCGATCCAATCAATCTTACCGCCTTCTTCAGACGTGTATTGTGAAACATCACCCTTTTCCAGCTTATCAAAGTCTAATCCCGCTCCAGGTTTTAACACGTTAACAACGATCAACCCAATAACGAGTGCGAGGGTCGTAACGATTTCAAAGTAAATGAAAGCTTTACCTCCCACCTTACCTACCTTCTTCATGTCACCCATTTTCGCGATGCCAAGTACGATCGTTAAGAAGATAATTGGCGCGATCACCATCTTGACGGCATTAATAAATGTATCTCCTACAGGTTTCATCTGTTTCCCGAAATCTGGCCAGAAGAGTCCTACTAGTACACCTACGGCGATAGCCGTTAAAACCTGAAACGTTAAATTCTTAAATAACTTTTTCATTGTTCTTCTCCTTTCGAGTTTGAAAATGAACTTCTAAGAGTTAAATTGTCTGGGGTCTGACCCGGGGTCAGACCCCAGACAATTTCCACACAATTTAAACAAGCCATAGAAAAAAGCGTTATCATTTGTAAAAGTAATGATAACGCTTTCAGTCTTTTGTTAGAATATTAAGAACTTATTGGACGTTTTGGTCTTTTTGGTCTTGAACTATTTTTTAAGAAGATAACGATTCACTGGCCTTCCAACAGTACCGTACTGAATGTCCATTTGAATCGTGCCGCTCTTCACTAAATAATCGAGATATCTTCGTGCTGTCACTCGTGCGATTCCTATTCCTTCAGCTACCTCTTCTGCGGACTTGGCCTCTGTTTGTACTTTTATAAAGCTGCCGATCTGTTTTAGCGTAAGCTCGTTTAATCCTTTAGGAAGTTCCATCGTAGCAGGAACTTTGCGTATTTCAGAAAAGAAGAGGTTATCCAGATCTTTTTGTGTAGCGGTTCCTGATGGAGACATTGTAGAGTGATACGTTCTATATTTACTTAATGCTTTTTCAATGCGCTCAAAATTAAACGGTTTGATAATATAATCGAACGCACCGTTCTGCATCATAGAACGAATCGTCTCTAAGTCATTTGCGGCAGTGATAATCATTACATCTACCTGAATTTTTTCCGCTCGGATCTGTAGAAGTGTCTCGACACCATCCTGCTCTGGCATGTAGATATCAAGCACGACGAGATCTGGCTTATGTTTTTTTATCAGCTTCAGCCCTTCTGTTCCATTTGATGCCGTCTCAATTACCTTAAATGTCTTCACTTTTTCTATAAACGCTTTGTTGATTTCTAAGACCATCGGATCATCTTCAATCAATAGAACCTTTATCTCCCTCATCTTCTTCACCTCTATCATTCATCGGAAATACGATAACAAAACTTGTTCCCTGATTTGCGTGTGATGTTACTTCTATCTCTCCATTACCTTTTTCTACAATCTGACGAATTAGGTACAACCCAATTCCAGACCCGTTGTTTCCTTTTGTCGTATATCCTCTTTCAAACATGTGTTGCTGAACTTCCTGACTCATTCCACAACCGTTGTCTTCAACCAAAATGGCACATATTTCAGAATCCTGCGCGATGGAAACATCAATCCTGCCATCCCGCATTCCTTTTAGAGCATCATACGCGTTCTCTATCAAATTACCAATAATCGTAACAAAATCATGCTGATCAAGCTGATCGGGAAACGTTTTTAGTAAGCTTTCATTATCAATGACCACTTTTATTCCGAGCTCTTTACCACGTCCGACTTTGCTTAACAATAGACCTGCTAGACTCTCATTCTTAATCCTTTGATTTAAAAAACGAGTGAGTGATCCTTTTTCTTCTGATATTTGAAAAACATACTGCATCGCTTTTTTCATATTTCCTAACTGCAGAAGCCCTGCAATCGTATGAAGCTTGTTCATGTGTTCGTGATTCTGAACTCGTAGTGCCTCTACAAATGCCTTTACACCCGTTAGTTCTTCCGCCATCTTTGCAACTTCTGTCCTATCTTGGAAGATAGCAACAGCACCGACTATTCTGTTGTTCACTTTTATTGGCACTCTGTTACTCATGATAACTTTTCCACTTACACGAATCTCTTGATTATAAACAGGACGACTCAGTTCAATGATCTCTGGAAGACGCGTATCTGGAATCACTTCACGAATCTGCCTTCCTACGATGTCTCCACTCACGGAGAATATACTTTTAGCTTTATCATTAAAGATCGTGATGTGTTCCTGATTATCAATGGCGATCACACCTTCATGCATGGAGTGGAACGTTGCTGTTCTTTCTTCGAACATTCGAACGATCTCGTGCGGTTCCAAATAGAACATCTGCTGTTTAAGATGACGAGCTAACAGATAGGAGCCGATCACACCAAACAAGAGAACTAAGAGTAAGATGAGAGTCATCTCATCCGTCAGATCGTGAAACACTTCATAATATCCTGGAATCACATGACCGACCACCACAACGCCGATCTGCTTCAACTCATCATTTTTTATAGGAACAAACGCCCTTACGGCTGTACCCATCTCTCCTTTAGCTTTTGAAATAAACGTATGGTCAGCAAACGCTGCACCTTCATCACTTCCTTTAGACATCGTACCAATCATGTCTTTAACAGGATGGGAATACCGAATATGATCCATGTCCATGACCACGACATAATCTGCTTCATTAATGACACGGATCTTTTCAACGACTGGTTCTATCTCGTTCCAGCCCTTATTTACTTGAATGTATTTCTTCACTTCTGGAAGCTGCGCTACCGTGCGTGAAGTAATCATTGCCCGCTTACCGAGCTCTTCTTCTTGGATATCGAGGATCTTACCAATTATGACGACTCCGCCGATAAGGGTAGCATAGAGCACGATTCCCAACGTAAGTATCATTATTTTTGTTCGAATGGGTAATCGTTTTATCGTCATTTACTAGCATCCTCCTTTTCATTGTTCCTATTGTATCATTCCAACTTCAATATGTTAGACTATTTAAAAAAGTAACGGATTTGGGGAATTCATGATGAAATCGTTCATTGGGATCGCGCTGATACTAATCGTAGGTTTAGCAGTATCGATCTGGATTGGTTTTCATACAAAAATGTCAGAAGGAACACTTCCCTATGACGATGATCAAAAAGGAATAAAGGACCAGGTCGTCATCAAGTTCAGTCACGTGGTTGCAGAGAACACACCGAAAGGCCTCGCTGCACAGCGTTTTGCAAAACGGGTAAACGAGAAATCAGGTGGTCAGATAAAAATAGAAGTGATTCCAAACGGTGGACTCTATTCCGACCAAGAAGAACTCGAAGCTCTGCAGCGTGGTGATGTACAGATGATCGCACCAGCTACTACAAAACTAAGCTCTTTTTCACCAGAATGGCAAGTTCTTGATCTCCCCTATGCCATGCCTACTTCCGAAAGCATTATAAAGGCGTTAAACGGAAACATTGGGAACACGTTGCTTCAGTCACTAGAAGAGAAAAATATGAAAGGCCTAACGTTATGGATTAATGGTTTTAAACAGATTACAACAAACGACGGGCCAGTCGTTCACCCCGATGATCTAAGAGGGCAAAACTTGCGAATCATGCCTAGTACAGTGCTCCAGAATCAATTTGATGAAGTCGGAGCTAAAGCCGTTGGATTGGATTTTAACGATACGTACAGATTATTGGAATCTGGAGAATTGAACGGTGAGGAGAACACGATCTCTAATATTTATTCTAAAAAGTTCTTTGATGTACAAAGCCACCTTACGATAAGCAATCATGGATTTTTAGGTTATGCCGTAATCATGAATGGTGAGTATTGGAATAACCTTAGTAGCAAGCAACAGAACATTATATCTGAAGCTTTGAACGAATCCACTTCCTGGAACCAGACTCAATCCTTCGCGATGAACGAAGAACAGCTTGCATTGATTGAGAAAAACTCTTCAATTGATATTCATTATCTGACAAAAGAAGAAAAAAGAGAGTGGGCGAATCGTTGGGAGACTGTGTACCGAGATTTTAAAAGTGAGATTGGAGAAGATTTACTTTCCAAGATGTTAAAGTTAAGGGATTCATATAAAGACTTTTAACCTGTAAAAAAAACCTAGGTGCTGACCACTTATTTTCAGCACCCCTTTTTGTTCCAATTCTCCACACAGTTTTCGCAAATGCACGTTTCACGTTCTGATGCAGCAAATTCAAGAAGTTGAGTTGGAATCTGAACGTTCATACACCAACACGTTTCTGGGTTCTTTCCGTTTGAAATTGCACATACATTATCTCCCTTACATAACGGGCACTCAGACATGAGCTTTCACCTTTATCTGCATCTCTTTTCCCCATTCTGCCAAAGATTTTAGTGATGGAATTAAAGCTTCTCCTGCCTCTGTTAATGAATATTCCACTCTAAGTGGTATTTCCATGAATTGCGTTCGCACGATCAGACCTTGTTTTTCCATCTCTTTTAAAGACTGAGATAACACCATGTTTGTGATTCCATCTACCTGACGCTTCAATTCGTTATAACGAATTCTTTTATTTTTCCACAATGCCCATATGATCGGGAGTCTCCATTTACTACCGATTATTGTTAGAGCAAAGGTTAACGGGCAATCTTCTTTTCTTTTATATCCTTCCTCACTCATTTTACGGCTCCTTTACTCAGTTTTTACTGACTTAGTAAGAAATTACTGCATACTTGTTTTCCATTTTCAATGTAATAAAATTATAGCGTAATGAACTATGTAGGGGAGTGATTAATATGGAATTAAAATACGAGATTATTCCTAATCATGAGATCGAGGTTTGCCGAGAACTCTGTAACGAGCTCATGAAGTATCAAAAATCAATAGCCAACATAAGTCCTGAATTATTTGACTCCATGAACTTTGAAACGCGCTTGATTCCGTCCGTACGTAAAGCAATGCATAACTATATCGTCGTAGTCAAAGATAAAAATGAACCTGTTGGATACGTATATATTAACATTTCTCCGAAAGAGGTGTATCGCAACGATTTTGCCACCTTTTTTGATATGAATTCCGTTCAGAAAGAAGCCGTCGGTTGCATTTCACAGTTTTATATTAAGGATGAGTACAGACAATATGGAGTGGGTTCTAAATTATTTAACATGTCTATGAACTGGCTTTCTCTTTTTGATGAAGTGGATGATTACTTTATCTACGTTTCCAATGGGAACGATGACGCATTATCCTTTTATCAACGTAAAGGATTTACAGTCAGTCATGAGATATTAGACGGTTTCATCACGGTTCTACGCAGTAAGAAAGTAAGAAGTAATTAACTTCTGTTCATTTATTAGGTCCATATAACTGTTTTTCAACGCCTATTTAGTTCCTCCCTTTGTAGCTAGTTTTCTCGTTTTACAAATCTGTAAAATGAAATTAATAAAAGTATTGTAGAATAAAACCTGTTTCACCAACATTTTGAAATATGTGAAACAACTAGAAATACAAAGTGCAAGGTGTAAAAATTAAATGGGTGGAGGCGTTGATGATGAAAAGGCATGAAAACAAAAAGTTTCTTTCGCTTTTCTCAGTAGTAATTGCGTTAGTGGTCAGCACGTTAGCATTTATACCAGCTCTTCAAGCGGCTGGAGATGGATCGTGGTCCAGTCCTTATTCCGTTTCTCAAAGTATCTCGAATCAGAACAATTCTGCAAAGACTGTTCAAGGTTATGTAGTAGGACAACCTACCGCAACAACAACCGTAGTAACAAGCAATTATCCAAATGATTATGCACTTGCTTTAGCAGACAGTCCCACTGAAACAAACACAGCTAATATGGTTTATGTTCAGATTCCAACATCTTACCGATCACAGTTTGGTCTAAAAACAAACCCTACTTTAAAAGGTCAATCCATTAAAGTAACAGGCAGTCTGGCGGCTTACTTCTCGCATGCTGGCCTAAAAAATCCAACAGCTATGGAGAAAGCATCTGGTACAACACCTACAGATCCGCCTACAGATCCTACTGACCCACCAACTTTTGATGAATCGTATTATGATCCTGCTCAAGGAAAAACTGGCGCAGCATTAAAGACGGCTCTTCACAATATTATCGACGATCATACTGAACTCTCTTATGATGCCGTATGGAACGCACTTAAAGTAACCGATCAAGATCCAAACAACAGCAACAATGTCATCCTTCTATATACCGGCCGTTCGCAGAGCAAAACCACTAACGGTGGGAACGTAAACGATTGGAACCGTGAGCACGTTTGGGCAAAATCACATGGAGACTTTGGAACAGCGATGGGTCCAGGTACAGATATCCATCACTTGCGTCCAACTGATGTAAGTGTTAACAGCTCTCGCGGAAACCTTGATTTTGATAATGGCGGCTCGCAGCATTCTGAGGCACTTGGCAACTATTACGACAGCGACTCATGGGAACCACGGGATGCAGTAAAAGGCGATGTTGCCCGCATGTTGTTTTACATGGCTGTTCGTTATGAAGGGGACAGCGGTGAACCACAACTAGAATTGAACAACAACGTTAATAATGGTACGGCTCCTTATCACGGTAAGATGTCTGTGTTGCTGCAATGGCACTTAGAGGATCCGGTTGATAACTGGGAGCGCAACCGAAACAACATCATCTACGAAGATTATCAGCATAATCGTAACCCGTTCATCGATCACCCAGAATGGGCTGAGGAAATTTGGTAGAAAATTGGCTGTGACGCCAATCCCTATATCGAAGGGCAGACTCCATTTTTAGAGTCTGCCCTTTGTTTCGTTATGTGATGGAGGAAGATGCAAGGTTTACGTTACGGTACGTGTTTTTATTTTTGTTACACGTTCACCGGTAAATGATTTGTTTTCACCTGAGATTCACATGAATTAACCGCTAATGCCTCTACTTTCACCTGTAAGCAACCTCGTTCCACTTGTAAACGCCTCTTTTCCACCTCATGGGCCGTGTTCCACAGCAAATCCTTAAAATAACAAAGTAAAACTAGCTTAAAAGGGCAGAGTGTAACCCCTATAAACTAGTTTTACAGTAATAACTCATAATAGATGAGACAAATGCCACACGCAGCCCACGAAACCATCGCAAACACGGTTACGATCATATTTTCTGACCATCCATATTTTATTCCGTAGTGATAATGTATGGGTGTGAACCGGAACAGCTTCTTTTTTGTTCGTTTAAAATAAGCGACTTGAATGATGACAGAAAGCTGTTCTGCGAGATAGATAATGAACAGGATAGGTATTAAAATCTCTACGTTTTCGATGATGGCGAGAAACGATAAGGTTCCTCCAATAGCGAGTGATCCCGTGTCACCCATAAACGCTTTTGCCGGATACAAGTTATAGATTAAAAATCCTAAAATCGTAGCAATCATCACCAAGCAAAAGACTTTCACTTCCGTATACTCAGTGATTACAAAGAAAAAGAAGTAAGTAGGAATCGCAACCATGCCTAGAAGTCCATCCATACCATCTGTAAAATTAATAGCATTTGCCGTCCCGACAATAAACAATGTGATCAGGATAAGGTAAATGATGTAAGGGAGAACAATGTTAAATGATTCCGTCACCCGAATGCTTGTATCAATGTCAAAAAGATCGATGCCAACATATAAGAGAAGGATGGTGAACGCGAACTGGAATTTTAGTTTTGTTTTTCCTGATACCCCGCCAGGATCTTGTTTTGAAGCTTTCCAAAAATCATCTAAAAAACCAATAAAACTAAACAATATAAACGTTGCTATTAAAAAGAGCATGATGGGACTTGTCGTGTAATAATAAAGCGCAACGAAAATCCCTACAAAAAACACACTACCTAACATTAAGGGTGTCCCCTTCTTTTCCTGATGATCTTGTGGAAGTTCTATTCGAATGGGCTGTGTGAGCTTTAGTTTTTTTAACATCATGATCAACAGAGGCGCAAATATTACTGTTAATAAAAATGTGATAAAAGCAGGTGCTAGCTGTAACAACACGACTGTAGTCTCCTCTCTTATTTGTCCACTGTAACTATTCGAGAAAAGATGAAAAGTTCCTTTAAATTGTAGGGGGTCTGACCCGGGTCTGACCCCCTACAATTTCTCTACAATTTAACTAGTACAAAATGCTGTGGGACTTCCGAGTGATAGACACCTTTTCTCCAGATTGCTACTGTAAGTAAGTGTAAGAATATTCAGAATAAGGAGAATGACTTATGAGAGGAAAACGTGTTTTAGTTTGTACCATGCTAAGTACAGCCATGTTGTTATCCAGTTTTACTCCTGCCATTTTTGCAGAGGGCTCCTCCTCCCAACATCATAATCGAACGCACCACGGTGACTGGAACCAGCCCTCTAAATCATCACCTGTTCTGCATCCGGGAACACCAGAAAGTGCTTCACTAAAACGAGAACCACTAGAGCAAATCGGTCCGTTTATTGAAAGTGAGATTGAGAAACGAACCATGCCAGGCGCTGTCGTTCTCATCGCTAGAAGTGGAAGTATCGCAAAGCATGATGCATATGGCTATTCCGCTCGCTACATAGACGATCAGTTCACAGAAATGGATCATCCTGTTGAGATGAGAAAAGACACTATTTTCGATATTGCCTCGATCTCCAAACTCTTCACCACAACGGCTGCAATGAAGCTATATGAACAAGGAAAATTCCATCTAGATGATCCTGTCGGAAAATACATTCCAGAGTTCAATGAAAACGGAAAAGAGAGCGTAACCATCCGGCAGATCATGACGCATACTTCAGGGTTTACTGCATGGATTCCTCTATACAGTATGGGAGCAAATCGCGAGGAACGACTGCAGATTGCTTTAAAATACGGCTTAAAGAATGAGCCTGGAACAACGTATACATACAGTGACCTAAATTTAATCACACTAGGTGTTTTAGTTGAAAGACTGTCAGGTCAACGTCTCGACGACTATGTAAAAAAGAACATCACCGAGCCGCTCGGAATGAAAGATACGATGTACAACCCTTCGGCAGATCTTCGTGACCGAATCGCTGCTACTGAATATCAGCCAGCAATCGGCCGCGGCATGGTCTGGGGAAGTGTGCATGACGAGAACGCGTGGAGTTTAGATGGCGTTGCAGGACATGCCGGCGTCTTTTCCACCGCTAAAGATCTCGCTATTTTCGGCCATATGATATTACAGAATGGTCAGTATGGTAAAACACAGATTCTAAAGCCTGAAACGGTTTCCTTATTAACGGAAAACCAGCTGCCACAGTTTCCATCAAACTCACACGGACTAGGCTGGGAGTTGAATCAAGGGTGGTACATGGATGCTCTCAGCAATGAAGAAACACTCGGACACACGGGATATACCGGAACCTCAATGGTTGTCTCACCAAAGAATAAAACGATTGTACTTACCTTAACGAATCGCGTCCACCCTTCTCGAGCGACGGTCTCTATGAATCCGTTACGACGCAAAGTCGCACAACTAACAGCTGATGCGATCTCAGTGCCGCTTCATCACAGAGATAAAGCTTGGTTTGCCGGATATGGCGATAACCTGAAAAAAGGATTAACTTTTGAAGTCGGTAAAAATCAGGATACTCTTCATTTTAACCATTGGTTCAGTATTGAAGATGGAAGTGACAGAGGTTCCGTTCAAGTTTCAAGTGACAATGAAACGTGGACAACACTACCGAACACATATACTGGAAAAGAAGAAACATGGGATCGCGAAAAGGTAAAGCTCCCTGAAGGAACAAAGTTTGTACGCTTCCTCTATGAAACCGATGCTTCTGTAAACGGTAGAGGATGGTATGTAGATGATGTATATGGAAGTGACCGGCGCGGAAAGAAGAACCGATTAACAATCGTTCAAAACGAATGGGTAGAACGCGGTTGGTAAAACAAGAAAGCAGTTTCGCTATAATCGGCGGAACTGCTTTATTTTTGTACAACAATCCGCTCAGGACGTGTATACACATTCATAGAATCCCCTCTTACAAAACCAACTGTAGTAATTCCTAATTCTTCCGCTGATTGCAGCGCAAATTCTGTGGGAGCTGATTTAGAGAGGACGATTTCACAGCCAATCTTCGCTACTTTTAACAAAATCTCAGAAGAAATCCGCCCACTGAACACGAGAATCTTATTCCCTATGAAAATATCATTCTTCAAGCAGTATCCATAAATTTTATCGAGTGCATTGTGACGCCCGATGTCCATTCGGCTCAGCACAATTCCGTTCAGATCACAAAGTGCCGCGTTATGCACACCGCCTGTTTCTTGAAAAATGCCTGCTCCTTTCTGCATCTCTCGCATCAAACGGAAGCAGTCCTCAGGCGTAACTCGCACCCTGACTTCATTCATAGATTTCGCCGTACGAGCATCATTCGCAAAAACAAAGCCTTGCCTGCTCATGCCACAACATGATGTTATGTATCTTTTATTCTGCAGATTTTGATACACAGGGTTCAAGCGATCTGTTGTCACGTGTACAAAGCCACCGTCTTCCTGCACCCATAGGTCTTTAATATCTTTATAGTTTCTGATAATTCCTTCAGAGGCGAGATAGCCTACGACCATATCTTCAATGTACTCAGGGCTGCATACCATAGTAACAAATTCTTCCCCATTGATCTTGATCGTTACAGGAAGCTCGGTTACGATAGTGTCTTCTATGTTCACTGCATGTCCGTTCTTAATCTGCAGAATGCTGCGCTTAGTCACAATCGGTTTCATAAGACAATCACCCTTTCGCTATGCAATCGGTTTATCAAAAACAAAGACAGACACAGCCATGTCTTCATCCACTTTAAAATCTGAGAACAGATGAACGAATTTTGCACCGGTCACATCTTCTAATCCTTCGGGTGGAGCTGTTGCGTAAACGTCCTGAATCAGGCGAGTCCTTGCAGCATGCACCATCTCCTTGCCTTCAGCCGTTCGGGCGATGAATTTTTCAGTTGGTGTTAAATTTCCGTACATGGTTGAGATCGCCATGTTTTCCACAAAGACCGTATGAATTTTCTCAGGTCCTTTTCCTAATAAGTTCTTACGAAGCTTACGAATAATATCGTTGAAGTCATGCACTTTCTTCGTCATTCGAACATCACCACTATTTCTCCATTTTTTACTAATCATACATGATGTACTTACTTTTCGCACGTGATTAAAATGAAAAGCTAGAATACAAGTCTTGTTGTTTCTTGATGATGTAAACGCTATAATAAAAGAGAAAAGTTGGTAGAGAAGATCGTTCACACTGTTTTTTCTTCCATCTTGTTAAATTACATAATGATCTATCTTTTATTCCAAATAAAAGAGATCCAATGCTGGATTGGCCTAATGGTATGACCTGCTATTACACTATTCCACCATGAACTCACATTTTCTGTACGTCTATAGAATTTGTGCTTTCGTGGTGGATTTTTTTGTACGATCATACGTTTACGATATTAGAAGTATCAAACGAAAGGAAGATTCTTAATGGATAAGATGATTCAAATTAAAATCGACGGCAACACGTACGAAGCTCCTTCTGGCACATCCATTCTCGATATAATAAATAAAAACGAACTAACTCACCCTCAAATTTGTTACACCCCACAAGTTGATCCTATTGAAACGTGTGATACATGTATCGTAGAGGTTGACGGCAAGCTGATGCGTTCATGCTCAACGATGGCACTCGACGGTATGGCGATCGAGCGCTCTTCTACAAGAGCAAAGGATGCACAGAATGAGGCGATGGATCGCTTACTTGAGAACCACCTTCTCTATTGCACGGTTTGTGATAACAATAATGGCAATTGTAAGCTGCATAACACAGCAGAACTGATGGAGATTGAACATCAAGCGGTTCCTTACTCGCCAAAAGAAGAGCCGGTGGACCTTGATATGTCTCACCCGTTTTACCGTTATGATGCCAATCAATGTATCACTTGCGGTCAGTGTGTTGAAGTGTGTCAAAACCTGCAGGTGAACGAGACCCTTTCAATTGACTGGGAACGCGAACGTCCACGTGTAATTTGGGATGCCGGTTCAAGTATCGACGATTCCTCATGTGTCAGTTGCGGACAATGTGTTACCGTTTGCCCGTGTAACGCTCTTATGGAAAAGTCAATGCTTGGTGAAGCCGGCTTCATGACAGGATTGAAAGAAGATCTACTTGAGCCGATGGTCGAACTCGTAAAAGAAGTTGAGCCTGGCTATAGTGGTATTTTTGCCATTTCTGAAGTGGAAGCCGCTATGCGTGAAACACGTACGAAAAAGACAAAAACGGTTTGCACGTTCTGTGGTGTTGGCTGTTCGTTCGAAGTTTGGACGAAAGGCAGAAAGATTTTAAAAGTAGAACCGAGTGAAGGTCCTGTGAACGCGATCTCCACATGTGTCAAAGGAAAGTTCGGCTGGGATTTTGTAAATAGCGAAGAACGCCTTACTACACCACTCATTCGTAAAGACGGCGTTTTTGTAGAATCCACTTGGGACGAAGCACTTACACTGATTGCTGATAAGATGAGCGCGATAAAAGAAAAACACGGCAGCAACGCACTTGGCTTTGTTTCGTCATCCAAAATTACGAATGAAGAAAACTACTTGATGCAAAAGTTCGCGCGTCAGATCATCGGAACGAACAACGTTGACAACTGCTCTCGCTATTGTCAGTCTCCTGCAACCGACGGATTGTTCCGTACAGTCGGTATGGGTGGTGACGCAGGTACGATTCAAGATATTGCGCAAGCTGGCCTTGTCATTGTTGTTGGTGCGAATCCGACAGAAGGACATCCCGTTCTTGCCACACGTGTAAAGCGTGCGCATAAACTGCACGGACAAAAATTAATCGTAGCGGACCTTCGTAAACATGAACTCGCTGAACGCTCAGATATTTTCATGAGTCCAAAGCAAGGCACAGACCAAGTTTGGCTCATGGCCGTTACGAAGTACATGATCGATCAAGGCTGGCACGATCAGACATTTATTGATGAGAACGTGCATTACTTAGAAGAGTTTAAAGAAGTTTTGGAAAAATATACGTTAGAATATGCCGAGGAACATACTGGGCTTTCACAAGAAACAATCATAGACGTGGCAAAAATGATTCGCGACGCTGACGGCACATGCGTCCTTTGGGGAATGGGTGTAACGCAAAACACGGGTGGAAGTGACACTTCTGCTGCCATCTCGAACTTATTGTTAGCTACCGGCAACTATCGTCGTCCGGGTGCAGGTGCTTACCCGCTTCGTGGCCACAACAACGTTCAAGGCGCTTGCGATATGGGGACGTTACCTGCTTGGCTTCCGGGGTATCAGCATATTACAGATGACCTCGCTCGAGCGAAGTTTGAAAAAGCATACGGTGTTACGATCAGCAGCAAACCTGGTAAAGACAACATCCAGATGGTCGAGGGCATCGGAACAGGCGAGATTAAGTCGATGTATTTAGTCGGTGAAGACATGGCGCTCGTTGATTCAAACTCCAACCATGTTCATGAGATGCTCAGTCAGCTTGAATTCTTTGTGGTCCAAGACATTTTCTTAACGAAAACTGCACAATACGCGGATGTCGTTCTGCCTGCAGCTCCTTCTTTAGAAAAAGAAGGAACATTTACAAATACGGAACGTCGTGTGCAGCGTTTGTATCAAGCCTTACCTACAACAGGTGGGTCTCGTCCTGACTGGGAAATCATCCAAGCGATCGCCATTCGAATGGGTGCAGATTGGAACTACAGTCATCCGAGTGAAATTTTTGAAGAGATGGCGGGACTTGCTCCCATGTTTGGAGAAGCAAACTATGATGTATTAGAAGGCTGGGGCAGCTTCCTTTGGGGAGACTTTAGTGGTAAAAGCACACCGCTTCTTTACACAGATGGCTTTAACTTCCCTGATAAAAAAGCACGATTTGCACTATCAGACTGGATGCACCCGGCAGAGTTTCCAGAAGAGTTCGACCTTCATATCAACAACGGGCGCATGCTCGAACATTTTCATGAAGGCAATCTGACGAACAAATCGAAAGGCATTCAGCATAAAGTGCCTGATGTTTTTGTTGAAGTCTCACCTAGTCTTGCAGAAGAACGCGGTGTGATCGATGGATCCGTCGTTCGGTTGATCTCGCCGTTTGGAGCTGTGAAGTTAAACGCACTCGTTACAGATCGTGTAAAAAACAACGAACTGTATCTTCCGATGAACTCGGTGAATAACGAGACAGCTATCAACTTTTTAACCGGTCCAGCTGTTGATCATCGTACACATACACCGGCTTACAAGCAGACTAAAGTACGTATGGAGATTATTAGCCGTGAAGGTGAAGTGAAACTTCCTGGCAGCAATCCAAGAAACAAAAAACGCTATCCGCAGAACGGTGTTGAAGTACAGCGTAAATGGAACCGTCCGGGCTATGTTCACCTGACGGACGAAGTGTAAGGGGGGCGGAATTCATATGGCACAACCAACTACGGTTATAAAAAAGAGTGTAAAAACCGAAGAGCAGATTCAACAAGAGAAGCTAACTGAACTGCAAAAAGCATTAGCTGAAAAAGATGCTGCACTTACTAAGGCACTTGATTTTATTGGGGAGCTAGACAAAATCGGCGCATTGGAAGCGGCAAACTCCATGCTTGTTGCAAAAGATAAAATTGCAAGCATCGCACTTGGCCAAGCAACCCGGGAACCAGTCACGAACATGATCAACAACCTGATGGGTGCAGCAGGTGTTCTGACGAAAATGGATCCAGAGGTTACGGCTAAGCTGCTTGATAGTGTTGTTGTTGGCTTGAAGCAAGGTGAAGATTTTGTGGAGAGCGAAAAGAAGGTTGGGGCGTTCGATCTTGTGAAGTCGCTGAAAGACCCTGATATTAATCGAGCGATCGGCTTTGGTCTTCACTTTTTGAAAGGCATGGGGCAGGAATTGAAGAAATGATGATAAGGAAAGGTGACGCTTTGGTGGCGTCACCTTTTATAATGGCTTAATTGTCGAATGGACAGTATTTATTTGAAAGTGGACAGTATTTTGGTAAAAGTCGACAGTAAATCTTCAGAAGTGGACAGTATTTTTAAAAAACTGGACAGTAACTCTCCCAAAGTGGACAGTATTAATGTTGCAGTAAAGCAACCAACCGCTCTCTCCCTACAGAATGAAGAAGTAAAGGTATGCGCGGACCACTATTGTGGTTCAAAACAAGCTGATAGATGATGCTGAACAACCTTTTTTGGTTGTTTCTTTTCACTTTGGGATCATCCACATGACAGATATCGTAAACTTTTCTCATAAACTCATCATCCTGTAGTTGTACTTCATCCTGCAGCACGCCTACAAATCCTACAACCCACTCCTTCTCCGTATCAGTCAGTGAAGCATAATATTCTTGGTTCTTTTGTTCATTAACTCCAAGCACTTTCTCAGGACACCAGTTTCTCAGCCAATATTCCGCTCGCGCACAAACTTCTCTTACCTCTTCCAACGCATACTCCTCACCTGTTCTTCCTAATACGTCACGAACTAAAGAAGCTTCGAAATTTACAAGTGGCAAGATGCTCGCCACATGACTAAACCTTGGCACTCGACGTGTTCCAGAATTCACAGCTGACAAATCTAGCGCGGATCTTATCTCCTCTTTCAGCAGACCCTGATCTGCCTGACTAAACCTCTCAAATTCCATATAGTTTCGAATCACATCTTCATCCAACCCGATATGAAAGGGCGCATTCGGCTGATATTTTGCAAACATGAAAAGGATCACTTCAGGTGTATAGATCTTCAACAACTCTCCGGGTGTAATATTGTTTCCTGAAGAACTCGACATCTTCTCAACAGACCCTTTAATACTAATAAAATCATACGGTTCATACTCTGGTGCTTGAAAGTTAAAGATGTGAGATGCGATTTCCTTGGAAACATTAAAGCTTCCCGTCGCAGAAGAATGGTCTCTTCCACCTGGTTCAAACACCACTTCTTCAGCCTTCCACCTCATCGGCCAATCCACTTTCCAATTCAATTTAATGTTTGTCGCTAGTGCTACCTCGATAGAGTTTGAATGACCACATGAACAAGTGTAACTTAATCTTTCATTTTGAAATTCGTGAATGTTTACCGTATCTTTCCTGCAAACTTCACAATACACATTTATCGGATAAAAGCGCTCTCGCTCTTCCATACTGTGTTCACTAGATTTAAAGTTCATTAAGATATCATAAATCTGCTTGCGATTGTGAAGAGCATGAACGATCTGAGTATTATACCTTTTTGCCCCATACTCCTTGCTTTGATAGATGAAATCAGGAACAATCCCAAACTCTCTTAATGACTGTTCAAACTCTTTTTCAAAGTGCTCAGCGTATGAACTGTGGCACCCAAACGGACATGGAATCTCTGAGTATGGCATTCCAATATATTGCTCAAAAGTAGGATCCACATTTTTAGGGACCTTACGAAAACGATCAAAATCATCCCATGAAAAGATAAAACGCGTTTTCTTCCCTAGCTGTTGCAATGCTCTTACAACGAAGTATGTGGTAACCACTTCTCGAAAATTTCCGATATGAACCGAGCCCGATGGACTGATGCCTGATGAACAAACAAACGTCTCACGATTTGGGTGCTTTCTTAATAATTCTTCTGCTATTCGAAATGCCCAATGCATGTTTAAATCACTCCTCATTTTTTATGAAAGAAATACAAAAAAGCCCTCACCCCCAAGATTATTCATCTTGAGGACGAGAGCATATTAGCGTTCGCGGTACCACCTCAGTTTGTTCATATGTCACCATATCAACCTCTTCAGGTACGGCAATGAAAAAGAATCACTTGCGTATACCCTATCTCTTTAACGGGAGATCCCGTTGTAGTATCAGCAAAGATATCTTTGCATCCGTACAAAGCTCAGAGTCTTTTTTCGTTAAGGTATTATTGCTCTTTCACACCAACCAAGAGCTCTCTGAAAATAATGTTACTTAACTACTTTTCTCTTCATAGCCATAAATTGTTAAATTTTTTATTAGTATAATCAGTTTTGTGGAAGTTGTCAAAACTTTTTATAACAAACAAGAACCTCCAATCCTGTTGATTGGAGGTTGCCATCTAGCGCATTCTTTAATGGTTCTCAATGAACCTTAAAACATAGTCACATAATTCATAAATGATTATTCCTGCAATTGTATAGAGAAATGCATATCCTAAAAGATAAATTCTTTTTACAAACCAATTATGATGATCAACTCTTTTCCCTGACCAATAAGCGATTCCCATAAACAGAGCTGAGAGTACATTCACCGTTTTAGTAAAAACGGTATCCGCGTTCCTAAAGGTTCCCCATTCGTACCAATCAATCATTGTGTTTCCTGCTAAAAATATGGCTAAAAAGTAAGCTCCTTGCGTGCCCAATATTGCCATTAAGCCAATTCTTACTAGTTCAGTCATTACAAGTAAACATTCCTCTCGATGTAAATGAGAACAGAATTTATCAGTTTAAAGGCAATCATTGCAAGGATAATATAAAGAAATAAATAACCGCTTAGTAGCACTGGTCTCAGAAACCATTTTCGCTTTTTTACTTTTAATCCTGCCCAATACGCGACACCAAAGACTAGAGCAGTTAGGAAATTAACAGTCTTCTCAAATATATTACTAGGATCCGGGAAAGTTCCCCATTCGTACCAATCCATCATTACTTGATATAAAACTATTAACGAAAAAAAATAGGCAGCTTGTGATGCTAAAATACCTGCTAGGCCAATCCGTATTAATTCTGTCATCCGTTACCTCAATGTTTACTTAAGTATACTTTTTAAAATAATAGGTTTAATACTCTATTAACCTTAAAAAATAGTCAACTGTCTGATAAAAAGTAACTGAAGCTATAATAAATAATATTGCATACCCTAAAAGATACACTCTTTTTACAAACCAATTATAATGATCTACCTTTTTACCAGCCCAATAGGCAATACCAATAAAACTTGCTGTAAAACCATTAATGATGCTGATGAAGATATTCTTGTTTGGATTTGGTATTATGCTCCATTCATACCATTCTATCATTGTATGACCAGCTAAGAAGATGGCTAGAAAATATCCACCTTGAGTAGTTAAAACAATTATTATTACTAATCTAATTAATTCGGTCATTAAGTCAAATATTCATTTCAATATAGGTAAGGATTGAATTTAATAACTTATAAGCAATGATAGCAAGTATTATATAAATAAATAAGTAACCTAAAAGATATAGAGGTCTAATAAACCACTTCTGCTTTTTAACTTTTAAACCTGCCCAATATGCCACACCAAAGACTAGTGCAGTTAGGAAATTAACAGTCTTCTCAAATATATTACTTGGTTTCGGAAACGTTCCCCACTCGTACCAGTGCATCATGGTCCCATATAGTAAAATAAGTAATATAAAATAGGATCCTTGGCAAGTTAGTATCATTACTAGACCAATTCTGATTAACTCTATCATAATTACTCCTTATGTTAATTTTGCTAATTCTTTAATTAATTCAGTTGAAAAAGTTCTTACACCATCCAAAATGTCATTCCATTTTTCCTCGTTAGCCAGATGTATCTTCACTGGAACTTCTTTCTCATGTTCATATTCTGACAACCAGACTCCGCTAGTTGAATTAAAGAAAAAAGCAGCATTTTGGAGATATAATTGTCGGTTTTTATCAATTGAGAATAAAGAAATATTCTCCATCATATGATTATTAGCTTCTAGATCAGGAAGAAACTTTTCAAAAGACACCTTCTCCAATGAAGTTCCTGTAAAGCTCTTCTCTACCTTTTTTTGCTTTTTAGGATTGCTGAGGATATCAAATTGTTTATCAGTTAGATAAAAGCTATAATCATATTCATTTTTCGTAAAAGAATAGGAGTAAAAGTCCTTTAAGATATTTGGTATTTCCTTTTCCTTCATAAACGCAAACTCATGTATTACATTATCATCAATATAATGATATAGCCATGTATCTTCTTTAACATAGTGAAGAACCAAATTAGCCTTTTTTGACTCATTGGTCGCTCTAATCATGTATTCACAATTTGCATAAATTTCTAAGAAGGTCATGGTTTCTTCACTAATAGGATTTAATTCATTTTTATGATTCTCCTCATTCCATATTCCCTTCATTCTAAGTTGATTGACCGTTGTATTAAAAATTGCGATTAGTTCACTTTCTCCTTTAGGTTTGATGAAGTCATGAATCATAATGCGTGCTTCTTCATCGTATTCTGCAGTACTTAATAAAACGCCTAATTCTTCAGTAGTCATAGTAATAATATGATCCATAATATCCTCCTATTTAAACCAAGATCCAATAGATTTAAAAGCCTTTCCTGCTTTATCCGTTACATTCTTTCCAAACTTCACAGCTGACTCTGCCATTTTACCACCAGCATCTTTTATAGAATCTCCATATTTTGAACTGATTGCAGCACCCACTACTGCTCCTACTGCTCCTCCTACTACTATACCAACTGGCCCACCAAAACTACCAATCATTGCACCAGCCTTCGCCCCCATTGCAGTTGCACCAAGGTCTGTTATAACACCTGTTGCCGCCCTACCAATTTTATTTTCAAACGACTTATCCGCATTATTAGGATCCGTAAATTCAGATAGATTTGAAACAATTGTAATTCCGTTTCCAACAACAGGAATGCCTCTTGCAACTTTACTCAATCCTTTTGCCTTAGCTACATTGCTTGCAACATCCTTCACACCGAACTTAGCCCTCTCAGTTGATACACTCATTTGCTTTGCTAAAGTTTCAGCTGCAGTTTTATTCTTGGTGAAGCCTGTAATATGTTTTAAAAAGCTTGCAGGATTAGAATACCCTCTAACAAATTCTGATGCTTTACGTGCTAGAGGATTGGTAGGGAGTGGCCCTTTCTGCATTTTATTTATCATACTTGCAACGGGGTTTTTATAACCTGAAGAAGCTTTCCATGAGTCTTTCGCTCGAACCGTAAACGTATAGTTTCTTTTGAATCGATCTGCAAGAGATGGCTTACCGTTTGGATAATGGATCGTTACTTGTCTTGATAAAACGGTATAGTATCCAGCAACCGCCATACGTGAACCAACAAACAAATTGTCTCCCCAGTCCATAGAGTCTTTTATTTTACTGAAATATTCTAGTATACTATGTGCCACTTCTGTGTATTGCTTGTTCTCTAGTTCTTTTTTTTGTTCTACAGATAATAGTTCTTCTGCGCGTATTAATAGTGTTGCATGTAAATCTTTATACCAGTCTTTCTTTTTGAAATCTCCTGAATTGTATTCTGTCATGGAGAACTTACTGGATGACACAGCATTCGTAAGGCTTTCAATATAATTAGTAAAGAGTGATACATCTCCTAATAATGCTGAAATTCCTTGGACTTGCTGCTGATCAAAACGATTTAAATTTTCACTTGTCTTTTTTTCTTGATCTATTCCTTTATTAATACCATTGATTACTTGAGAATCAGAGATATTTGGAAGGGCAACAATATCTGAAACTGTATCAGATGTTTGGTTGATTTCATCAGTTAGATTGACGATATCAGTTCGTAACTTTTGCAAAACTGTAGTCAGGTCATGATCTAAAAAGGATGTATTTACATAAGCGGAGCCGGATGAGTCAAATGCTCTTTCCTCTGACTGATACATATCTAGAAAGGTTAGGATTTGTGTAACGGTTGTTTCATAGAATAAAAGGAGCGGATAATGACTTTCACGGTAAAAAAGCTTAATGGCATCTCCGCCTTCACCCGTTAACGCACTGTCTAGCGAAGCAAGTTCATTTACTTTACTGGTTAATTCTTTCATTTCGTTCAGCTGATTTTTCAAATATTTCCGAAGTGAATCTACCCATGTATCTAAACTTTGGGCATCTAATGCAATCATACCATCCCTCCTATACGAGTATATCCAGCAGCAGTTTCATCTGTCTTTTTAACTGTATCAATTAAGGAGTCTGTTTTATTAAGTTGTTCACCTAACATGGATTGATAATTTATTACTGCATCGTTTAAATTTTTCATCAATGTAAGCATTTCATTAAGAGATTCAAGTTTATTTCTTCCAAGTTCCGCAGTAGGCAGATCTGTACTTACAGTCTGTAATGCTGATCTCGTATTTGATATGGCTGTATGAACGGTAGAAAATTCAATTTTTATTTCTTTACCCATTGGCAGCTAACTCCTTACTTTGACTTTCCAACTGCGAAAGTCTAGCTCTTTGACTTGAAACTTGTGATTGTAACGATTGTATCTCACTTTTAAGTTCAGATATCTTGTTTGCTAGCGACTCTTTCAATTGTGAATATTGAATATTAATAAGTTCATTTAACGGTGTAACCATGGATTCTTCTCGTATACCTTCAAATTCCTGAGCATTACTACCCATCCAGTTTTCAGAATGAAGCTCAGGCTTTTTTATTAGACGAGAATAATTTTGAAGGTCATCTTCTAGAGGAGCAAGCTGACTTTCACACCGTTGTAATCTTTCCAACTGTTCTTGTTTAACCATAGCTGCGTGATTCAGATGACTAATTGCTGTATGAACAGATGAAATTTCTGAAGAGAGCTGTTCCATTTCCAACTTTGTTGCCTCCTTATTAAAGCATCCCTGAAATTTTACCTAATTTTGTAAATCGAGTAAATGAAAACAAAGTCATGTTTCCCGGGCACCACAAATGACATACATAAATCATTTTACCTATAAATGCTTTTTTGTAGTTCTAATGAATTATTTAACATATCCCCTTTTTTTCCATAATTTGAAACCTTTTCTTATATCATTTAAAACGCATTTAATAATAAAAATAAAAGGTGAGCGTTTAGCTCACCTTTTATCCAAATTACATAGTCGAACACCTATACAATCTCATTTATTAAACTCAAACTCTTCCCTCAAAACGCCCATAACAATCGTGTCATAGTATTTGCCATTGATAAAAGCATCGTTTCTGAGACGGCCTTCAATCACAAAACCGCACTTCTCATAGGCGCGTATCGCGCGTTCGTTACCACTCCATGTATCCAGTTGCACGCGTTTTAAATTCATCGTATGAAATAGGTAATGAAGCAAAGCTTTTAATGCATCGGTTCCATATCCTTTGCCCCAAAGCTCTTTCTCACCGATTCCGATTCCTACTACACACCGACGTGAGATTATATCTAGGCTGCGGTATCCGATCGAACCAATATGACGCGCGTCTTCCCCTCTTGTATAGATCGAGAATTCTCCTACTTCACGTTTATCAATCGTACGAATATCTTTTTCATAGCTTGCTTCGATCTGTTCAAGCGGCATGTGACTGTATCGATAATAACCAGAGCCCGCATCAAATGTAGCGGTTTCTTCATCGTTTCGCCAGTGATATGTTCGCTTATGATCTTCAAGTGAAACAGGTCGTAATTCTACTTTTTTACCGGATATCATAGTGGTGATCCCTTCTTTCAGTTCGTAATCTATTAAAATACGCCTTATAAAAACCGCAGACACGTACCATTGGCATCACCCCTCTCACAAGTATTTGTTTATTTTACAAACGCCTTAATCTTCGGGAAAATCTTTACCGCTGTGTTGTAAAAAACATCTTCATGATGCTCTTCAGGAATGATTTCTTTTATAAAGTCAATATACGGCTGTACGGGCACAAGTGGCCAGTCTGTTCCGAACAAAAACTTTTCGTAGTTATCCGTGAACGTTAAGGCATGGCGCAAGTGATTAAAGAAGCGTGGTGAATCTTTGTATCTTGCAATATCTTCTTTTGCTCCTACAACGAGCCCTGACAGATCGGCATACATATTACGATTCTTGTAAACAACTTCTGCTCCATCTAATGTCCATGGATCGCCGAAATGCGCCATCATGAAATTTACGTCTCGGTGCATAACCGCTACTTCATCTAGTGTCAGGGGATGAGAGTATTTCAACAAACCGCGCTCTGAATAAGTATCACCTGTGTGAAAAACAACTGGCAATCCGTATTTGGCAGCTAGCTTATAAACGGGCTGATACACCTCATCATACGCATAATACGGGTAATAACCGAGGTAGATTTTAATACCAACAACTTCAGGAAGCTGAACCGTTTCTTCAAGCTGTATCAATTCACTTTCACCTAAATGATACGGGTTGATGCCAGCACAATACACGACGTTTTCAGGTATGTGCTTATCCAAATCAATCCCCATTGGAGTTGGAGCTAGAGGGTCAGGAAAACCCTCTACCTCTTTTTCTGTTAACCCCATAGCGATGCCAAGCACAACGCCAGATTCTCGGTACTCTTTGATAATTCCTTCATACGAATAGTCAAGTTTAGAAAGGTTTATTGCCGTATGTTTAAAGCTTTCAATGTTTGAAAAATGCATGTGTGCATCGATAATTTTCATGAGTTTGCCCTTTCTAGCTGAATTTTATTTTCTTCAGATCTTCTAAAGCTGTATCTGGAATAACTTTATCATTGAATACATAAAACACAGGGGAAGTGAATTGCTTAGCACCGTGCTCAAGGTTCATCTTTTCTGAGTACCCAAGCTCAATGACTTCTAAATTGATATAAGAATCAACATGTGTAGCGTTTTGGTCCGCTACAATTTGAAGCTTGTTTTCATGATCATCAGATCCGTAAATTACGCTGCGTTCAACAGTCATTTCCTGCTCACCTTTAGCACCAGATACCATGGTCCAATCCCCATTTTCAGCCTGGAAGCTTCCCCAGCTCTTCGCAGGCTCTGTTCCTGGATTTAAAAAACATCCTGTGTAAAAGTTCTTACCATCCAAGTAGCTCTTCATGTTCTGGACAATTTCCGTTGTATGGCAGAGCACCGGAACTCCTGGCAGCATCAAGAAGTATTTATGAATCTGAACCCCTTTATACGTCTCGTGTTTTTTGTAGATGGTAGAGACTTTGAGACCTTTCCACACATTCCCTTTGCCATCTTCCTTTTCTACAAATTCAACAGTGCTTTCCTCTTTTAATAAGGAATGAAGACTCGTGCCTGTCAGAAGGCCTGCTATTCCGCCGAACCAAGGATTCCACCACGATTTAGGTTTCGGCTTTGGAAACGGTGAATCCATCCACTCTTGATCTCTGTATTGAAGAGAGAACAATGATGGTGCGAACTGTGACGAAGCAGAAATCTTTATTTCTCCATTATCTACGGTATACACTTCGAGACCTTCTTTTATCGACTTTTCCAACTGAACGGGTGTATTCTTCTTCACAAAAGCGGCTGATTGCCGTGTAATATGAACAGCACCTAAATTCATTTTGGACGTTAAGACATGTATCCCTCTATCGTCAGGTAATTCAATATCAAACTCGGCATGTGTTAGCTCTTCATCTGAAGCGAATAGGTGACTCTGCAGAATCTCTTCCTCTAGTTTCATCTCAATAAATCCATTGAAAAACGAGGACTTATAATCTCTCACAACTGCCTTAAACTTACCATTATCAACAAAAGGATTTCCCCCGTTAACCGATACGTTCATATGATTGGTCAAACTGGCTGGTTTATCATTCTTTTGCGTCGCAAATTCTCTGAATGATTGCCAATCACGGAAAGCACCAATTGTCATCGTGATTGGTTTTGTCGCAACTGTTTCTTGAGAAGCAATCTTGCCTAACTTATTTTCAAAATACATGAACCAACCGGAAAAATTCACCTTCCCTTCTCTCGGCCATGAGATGCCTCTAGGGTTATCATTTCCACGAAGAAAAAGCCAGTTTTCCGTAATTTTACTAGGATCCCAATAGGATAAACCAGATCCCATTGAATCATTGAGTTCAACGTATCTTCCCTCGTAAGGCAATACACCCTTGTCTAACATCGGACACATAATCGGTGTATTCAGCCATACTTCTGCGGCAGATTCTACATCGCTAATATTTGTTACTTCATCGTATCTTTCTACTAGACCTTCACCGTACAATTTCACAACAGTTGCAAGCTGCAATTCTGGAAACGCTTGTGATTGGAAAGTTGCTCTTAATCCTGAGTAACCATCTTCCACCAATGGTTCAATTTTTTCTGGACGAAGTCGTGTAATTTCCTCAGAGAACGGTTTGCCGAGTTGAGGCACCATGAAAGCCAATTTATAATCCACATCACCTTTACCAGGTGCGATCCAGTTATTGAACTTATCTAGTCTTATTGAATATTGCCCGTTGCATACGTGATAAAAATCATCACACTCGCCAGCAAATTTAGCTCCAATTCCCTGAAGTGCTACACCTAGCTTTTTCGTAAAAGTAACGATATCTCCATTAATTTTAGTTGCCGAGACTTCAATGTCAGCCGAGTAAAATCCGTGTTTTACTAGCGTGAAAGGAACAGATACGGATTGCTTTCCTTTCGGTGCTAGTGTAACACTCACCTTACGATCTTGAATGGTAGCCAATTCTGATGACGGAAGTTCAAAGCTAAACGTTACTTGTTCATCAAAGTTATTTTCAAAGTTAAAATAAAGATGAGAAGAACTACCAACAAAACTAAGGTTACCTGGCGTGATACAGCTTAACTTAACGGGATACTTAGGACGAATACCTACTCTAAATTCCGCTTTCTTCCCATTGATTAGTAATTGAGAAGTAACAGCTGGGTGCGTTCTCCATACACTTTGATCTTCAGTAATCGGATTTACCACAAAAGGAATCTCAATCTCTTCTTCCTTTTGAACAGTGATTTTTTTTGAAGTAGCAAACTGAATGTTCTTATCGTCCACACCTTGAATCTCTACGGTTAATGGCTTACCTGTTTTATTCGTCATGTGGTATCGAATCTTGTATTCAGAGCCAAAAACAAGATTAAAGTGTTCAACAGTTGCTGAGATTTTATAGTCATCTGTTTCAATGTAGCGAAGCCCTCTTCCGAAACGCTCGAATTGCATCTTCAAGTTACCCAGAGTCTCGTGATTCCAAGCATACTCATAATAATGAAATTCATTTTCGTTGTTTCCATCAGGGGTCGTTTCAATGGTACGCGTACTATTTTCATACCATTTTCCATCCGTAAAATAACCCAAAACCGCTTCTGTTTGCATCACAGAAGGCATGAAGTTCATAAGGTGTGTCGTGTCATCCCGATCTTCCCAAAAAAAGCCGCATTTTTTATACAACGGCACTGCCTTCGTGTTCCCTGGCCATGTATAGAGATCCAAACGTGGCCACTTCATTTCAACCGCTTTTTGTAGCGCTTTTAGTACAAGCTTTTTGCCGATCTTCTTACCATGATAATCTCCTCTAACATTTAACAACGGAATGTAGAGTGCTCCTTCATCTTCCCGATATTCGCCCAGACTGCAGTAGCCGACGACTTTGTCTCCATCGAGTGCGAGATATAAATGGAGGTTTGATGAGTTCGATTCTTTCTTCAATACTTGATCTTCCGTCATGATTGAGTTTCCGCCGCCCCAGCCATCTTGGCTCTTATTCCACATTTCAGCGACTGCTGCGGCATAGCTCGGATCATATTCTACTATCGTAATCTGATCGGTAATGTGCGTATTCAATACTTCCATTTTTTCTAACCTCCGCTTTTTCAATATTCAATATCGTACCGTTGTTCGTTCTACTCAGCTTCTTCAAAATAAAAAGCCACCCAGAAATAGATGGGTGACTTTTAGGTACAAAAATACATAAAAAGGCCCCAGAATGTATACACATCCTGAGGCTCTGATTCACGTATCAATGGTTAGATCGAGTTCTCAAAAAGAAGGTTGTGTATTGGACAATATAAAGTTGATTGTGTAGTGTCTAAAAATTTAATCATGTCCAACGCCTCCTTATCTTGAAATTTTTTCCTTACCTCTTGTATTGTAAAATAAATGGATGTAAAAGTAAATATAATTTTCCGAATATTTATATATTAATTATTACGCTAGGATATTCGCTAAAGCTAAGCCAATAATTATTAATCCTGCTCCTTTATTGATAGTAGCTAAGTGCGGCTGAATACTTTTTGTTAACAGGCTTACCACTATGCTTAAGAACATCCACCAACAGGTAGCGCCGATAAACACACCGCTTATTAAGAGGATTGCAATTTGTAATGACATCTCACTCTCACCAAACCCAAGACCTGCAAACATTGCTGTAAAATTTAAAATCGTAACAGGGTTTGTAATCATTAAGAAGAACGTAGAAGCAAACATCATCAACTTGCTTTCCCCTGCTAAATGAGCGGCTTGAGTTGGTACTTTCTTTAAGAATGTTTTCACCCCTAGGTAGAGTAAAAAAAGAGTACCGATAATTTTTAGCAACATATCGTATTGAATCAATAATGATGACACAGCTGAAAAGCCTAATACTGCAATGCTTGCATAAACAATGTTAGCTGTAACTGCTCCAAATCCAGTTAAAAATCCCGCCGACTTCCCTTGTGAGAGTGTTCTTTGTATACAAAGCAGACCGATTGGCCCAACTGGAGCGGATATAGAAAAACCTAGAATGATACTCTTTAGTAATAACATTAAAAACTCACTATCCAATCATTAAACGTATAATTGAAAACATACCGAACAAACATATGATAATTCCTGAGATAACATTAATCATAACCATGTGCTGCTGATTCATTCTTTTACTCATCATACTCACTGTAAATGTTAGGAACAACCACCAGCCAGCAGATCCGCAAAAGATTCCAACTATCAAAGTGATGGAAGAAATAGAACTTGTGTGAGTGTTAACGATACCTAACCCCGCAAATATGGCAGCAAAGGATAATATTTGCGGGGTTCGTTAATGTTTGTAGAAAGGTTGTAAAAAAAGCGGAAGTAAGACGACTACTCTTTTGAGGTGTGCCATCCACAGGTATCGCTTTAGAAGTTGAGATTTTCAGACCTAAGTACAATAGGAATACTCCCCCAATTAGCTGAATCCACGATTGTTGGCTCATTATGAATTGAGAAACCATCGTGAGACTAAGCCCTGCAATCAAACCATAAATAACATCTGCACATGCAGCACCCAATCCCGATACAATTCCCACCACACGACCTTGCGTTAATGTGCGCTGCATGCATAATACACCGATTGGTCCAACTGGAGCCGCTATTGAAATCCCCATAATTAAGCCTTTTAAATAAAGTTCGTAAAGCACCTTTTATTCACCTGAAAAGAAATGCGGTTGCAAAGGAACTTCGATCGATTCTTTTGTCGTATCCATCACAATTGTTGTTTTGGTACGAACAACCCCTGTTAGTCCTTTTATTTCATAGCTGATGATTCGATCTAAATCCTTCGTATTTCGTGATCGAATTTTTAATAAATAATCATCTTCTCCCGCAATATGATGACATTCCATCACTTCTATCAACTCTTCAATACGTGCTAAGAATGGAGCGCGATGCTCTGGACGCTCTAGTGAAACGGCAACAAAAGCTGTTATTTCACTTCCCACTTTCTCAGCATCAATTCTTGCAGCAAATCCCTTGATCACACCATTTTCCACCAAGCGGTTAACACGTTCAGCGGTAGCTGGGGCGGATAGACCTACCTGAGTAGCTAAGTCTGCCCATTTCATTCTTCCGTTCTTCTGTAACAGTTCTATTAATTTCTTATCATACGTATCCATAACATAAAACCTTCATTTCGTATTATTTTAGTCTATATTACTTTCAAAAATAAATAAAATCAATAATTTTTATTAATAAAAAAAAGAACCCCAATATAGAAGAGTTCTCTTGCAATCTATCCATTTAAAATGTAGCATGAATAAATCACTCAAATACTTGCCTTAATTCAATCTGACCTTCACCGTTTCCTTGTGGATCAGGCATCTTCATCGCCCATTCTACGGCTTCTTCCCTAGAGCTCACATCAATCAGAATAAACCCAGCGATTAATTCCTTCGTTTCCGTAAAAGGCCCGTCCGTAACCACTGGTTTTTCTCCTGGATGTAGATAAGAAATTCGCATACCATTGGAACTTGGATGCAATCCTTTAGCAAGAACTCGAACGCCAGCTTTAACTAATTCTTCATTGTACTTTCGCATCGCTTCATTAAGCTCTTCATTTGGACGGTTACCACCTTCCGAGTTTTTTGAAGCTTTAACAATCAGCATGAATAGCATAGCCGTTTCCTCCTTGTATGCAAAAACTATTTTTTCTTCTTTTAAGTATACAACGAACGGAAACCCTCAAAATCGACAAAGCCACTAAAGAAATTTAAAGAGCTGATCTGGTTAAGTCTTTCCTACGATAAACGCTCAGCACAACTCCAATCAATACAGCGTTTAATAGAATGGGAACTAACCCGTAACTAATAAACGGCAGTGACATACTAGTAAGAGGGAAAAATCCGAACGCCATTCCAATATTACTTACCATTTGAAAAAGTAATAAAGATAGGCTGCCTATGATCAGAAGTTTTCCAAAGTAATCTCTTACATGCTGTGTGGCGATAACCACTCTTGTAAGTATTAATAAAAGGATAAGTATAAGAAAAATCGCTGCTATCCAGCCATAATGATACGTGATGCTAACAAATGCAAAATCAGTGTGTGCTTCAGGTATGAACTGTTGAATACTCTTATTTTCCCCGAACCATCCCGCTTTAGACAGTAACTCTTGAATTTGAAGCACCTGATATCCTGCTCCATCAGCTACTTTTCCAGGATTCAGAAAACCTAGCATTCTATCTTTTATAAAATAAGGTTGATAGTTCCAAGAGAAAATACCAATTAATAGTAAAGAACCTATCGTAATCCCTGAAACAACACCTTTTTGACCAGTCGAAAATTTGCTCCACCATAACATGGATAGCACCATGGCAAGATACAAGTAAGTCGTTGCGATACTTGGTATCATGAAGAATAATAATAGCGAAACCAAGAATAAGAGTATAAATTGATAGCCTTTAAAGGTATCTCGATTAAAGAAAGAAGCCCAGGCAACCATAAAGAATGGAAGTACAGCAATGCTTTCAATTGTTAGCTCTCCGATTAATAAGAATGGCTTCCCATTAATCGTACCACTAGAAAAGAAGAGCAAAGATAGCAGCAACACAGTACCTACCCCATAAAACACCCATCCCCACCTTACTAACTTCCGATAATCAACAAACATCAGACCTAAAGCCACAATCATACCAAGGACAACCAATATGATCTTTCTCATTAAAAAGTAATGATTGCTATCATTTCCCAAAGAAAGTACAGGTAAAAAACCTAGCAAGAGTACAGAAGTCAATAACGCGAGCAAAATCCAATCAATTCTTGGACGATGAATCTTGTTTAACTGAATACCTAGCGTGATCGGACTTCCCATCTGCTCAATGGCTTTTTGTTCAGCATCCACATCAGAGTATCCTTTATTTACCCATCGCATTTTTGCTTCTTTCATATGGTAATTCAACTCAGCAGAAACTTGTTCTTTTGCTTCCTTTGAACGAATCTGATTTGTAACTTCGTTTAGAAACGACTTTCTGCGATTTTCCATTCCGCTCCTCCTATCAACTGCTGCAGAATGACTGATGACCGTTTTTCCTTATGATCTGCTTGCTTCAATAATCTTTTCCCTTTACTTGTTAACTGATAATACTTGGTTTTCTCTTTCGATAGCCATCCAGATTGAACGACTCCTTTACTCTCTAAACGGTGCAACAATACATAGAGAGATCCTTCATTGTCATCAAATTGTTTTACCCCACGTGCAAGAAGTAAGTTCGCTAACTGATAACCTGTCTTTTCTTGGTTCAACAACTGCAAAATATTTAATACAATCTGTTCCTTATCTTCTTGATTAATCCATTTATTCTGTACGGTTTCGCGATGCTTTTCGGTGAACCTTACTTGCGAAAAGGTTTTTTCGTCCATGATTTTCTTTAAGTTTTTTAAACGGTTCTCCATCCCTAACCCTCCAAACATATTTTCAATAGTTCTTTAGCTCGGCGCATTCTTGTTTTGACTGTATTGTCACTCACTTCAGTCACTAAAGCGATCTCTTTAATAGACAGCTCCTCGTAATAAAAAAGATAAATAACCTCTCTATATTTGATTTCCAACTGCATAATTGCATGGATTAAGTTCTCATCATCTTCTTTTTGAATGACTTCATGTTCAACTACATCCACCTCAGTTCGATGAAAAGAAGGCTCTTCTTCTGTGGGGATAACTCTATTGTTGTACCAACTTTTCAAAAAGTCCTTACAATGGTTAATGGCAATTCGCCATAGCCATGTTTTAAATTTTGATTTTCCGTTATATGTATGCAATGCGTTATAACACTTAACAAAGATATCTTGTGTTAAATCTTCAGCAACACTTGTATGGTTCACATAGGAATAAACTAGCTGCAGCAAGTCTTGTCCGTGCTCATTCATAGCTTCATTTAATATGTGCTCTTTATCTTCAGCCGTGATCACTTCAACTAACATATTTTCCATACCAATCCCCCCTCTCTTATTATTAGACGACGAACGATGATTGCAAGTTTTTGTTAATCAAAAAAAAACAGCGTTTAATAACGCTGTCCTGCTTTTACCCTTTGAAAGAATATGATGGCATTCCTTTCACACCTGGTCTTACTTTAAACAACCCGCCCGCTTCTGGAAATCTTTCTAGGTTCTCTGCACTTGTGTTTTTCCTAGCTGTTGTTACATACAACTCGTCCATATTTTCTCCGCCAAACATGCATGATGTAACATTTAAGGATGGGATGGGAATAGAATATAGCTGTTCGCCTGTTTCTGGGTTCCACCGGGAGACTTGCGCACCGCCCCAATGAGCGATCCAAAGCATGCCCTCTTCGTCAATCGTCATTCCATCTGGAGCACCTACTCCTTCTGGAAAGGAAATCACTTCTGTTGCATTTTGGATATGGCCAGTTTGAAGATCATATTGGAATCTCGTTACTTTTTTCGTTGGTGTATCAATTAGATACATATAGGATTGATCAGGCGACCACGCCAAACCATTCGAAATCGTTAAATTTTCTCGCTTCTTTTCCACTTGAAGATCGTGATCTAAACAATAAAGAGAGCCTTTTTCAGCTTCTTCACTTAAACTCATCGTTCCTGCCCAAAACCTACCAAACGGGTCACACTTCCCATCGTTAAAGCGATTCTCAGGAAGCTCTTTTTCAGGGTCAACAATAGGTGTAAGTTTTTCCGTGTTAAGATCTAGAAAAAAGAATCCGTTCTGAAGAGCTACGACTACACCATCTGACTCCCTCGGTACAACCGTTCCTACCATCTGATCTAGTTGAATCTCTCGATTTTGGTGGGAGCGTGGATCGTAGATGTTTACTTTTTTATCTAAAATGCTAACCCAATACAAGACGCCTTGTTCCGAGTCCCAGCACGGTCCTTCACCTAAAGATGCTTTTGCAGGTAGAACTAATTCAGCTTCACTATTAAACATGATTTATTCCTCCCTAATCTAGGATGTATGTAAATGTACGTGATTTAGATAACGTTATGCATTAAGTATATCACGAAGTATTTATCACTTTATTAAAGAATCTAGTTAAGAGTGAATAATAACAATCTCTTCTATACCTACTCCAGAAAAAATCATTATTGTCTCTATATCTGCAAGTCTACCTCTATAAAGCCAAACAAAAAAAGTGACGGAACACCCGTCACTTTCCTCATTTATGCTGTTTCTTTACCTTCACTTACACGCTTATACTGACTTTCTTGTGTTAATTGATGAGACAGGCTAGATAACGTTGCTCCAACGAGATAGGCTTGTTTAATCTTTTCATTTTGTTTAACAGAAGTTACAGACATCTCTTCTGAACTTGCTAAAGTTTCTTGAGAAATGCTTGAAAATTGAATAGCAGCTGTTTCAATCTCAGGCAATGCTACTTTTAATTGTTGCAGAGCTACACTCATCTCACCCATTCGCTCATTATTGTCTAAGACTGAGTTCATTAAATATTGAATGAATCCAGTTGTATCCTTCACCTTTTGCACATGTGATAGATTCGCTTCCCCAAGAAGGCGAGACTCCTGAATCGCCTGTAAAGCTGTTTGGTTCATTTGGTTTACTGTCGCAATGATATCTGCCGCTGCTTTACTCGATTGGTCTGCTAATTTTCCTACCTCATCAGCAACTACTGCAAAACCTCTTCCTGCTTCTCCTGCTCGTGCCGCTTCAATTCGAGCGTTTAATGCTAGCAGTTTTGTTTGTTCCGAAATCTCTTTAATCGTAGAGATGACATTTTGAGAGTGACTCGAGTATGTACCCATCTCATCAATGATCTTGTTTAGTTGGAAGAAACGGTCATGGTTATCATGAATCTCACCAACTAACTTCTCTACTTTTTCTTGACCTGCAACAGCATTATGATTCATAGATAAAAACTCATCCATTACAGTCATCACCGTTTTGTTCAAATCACTCACTTTTTCCTGCATATCTGTGAATAGTCGCACACTATGCTCTGAACTTATTGCCGTTTCTTTCGCACCTATCATCACATTCTCTATCTTTTTCACAAGTTGTTCATTATATTGGTTTGCCTCGTTGTACGTATGTTCAAGTTTATTGCCTTGAACAGTTAGTTCACCTGATATTTGTTGAATCTGATCATGTATATTTCTAATAAACAACATCATCTGGTTAAAGCTATCAATGAGTCTCTGAATCTCAATATGTCTAGAACGATAATCCACATTATGTTTAAAATCGCCTTTTTGAACACGTTTCATAACTTGGTTGAGCGCTAATAATGGCGAAGTAATGCTTCTGATAACGAAGATAATTACCCATGCAGTTAAAAGAATGCTAATGACTACAGCAACCGTTATAAAGTTTCTGAGTTCATAAACGGGTTGCATGTAACTTTCTGTTTCCACAGCTATCACGTAGATGCCATTCAGCTCTTGAATCTGTTTTATTGCTAGTGTATACGGCTTGTCTTGAATATGCGTGTGAAGAACACCATTTTCTAGTTTGCTGATTTTCTTCATACTTCCTGAGGATAAAGCAACAGGCTTTTTACCGTTCGTCTTATACGGAATCACCGTACCATTTTGTAGTAAGAAAATAGTTGCTTTCATATCATCTTGCTGAAGGCCTACATACTGTGAATTGATACTTTCAGCCACACGCTGATTAAACATTTCTTCATCTCTTATAAAACTAAATTTAAGATTCTTTGCAATGTCATATGTAGTTTCTGTTTCACGTTCTAAACGATTTTCAATAATTGTTTTAGTAGTTTCAGATGCCTTGTTATAACTAAAAAGACCTACGATCGAAATGGTTAAGATAAATAACGATAGCATCATCAATAATAGCTTTGTCTGTAAATGAAGCTTTAATTTCTGTGATGTAATTCGTTTCAGTTGTTCAATAATTTTTAAACTCTGAATCTGCAGATTAACCTGTTGTATAACCTTCTTCAAACTTGCCACCCCTTTTGTCTATGTATAGAAATTATTACAATATTTACTAAGGAGTGGTGTAAAGGTTTGGTTAAGAGTTTGTAAAGGTCTAAATACCCATACGAAAAATCATTTCTATGCCATATTCCCCATTATAGTTTTCACCTTTATGGATGAATCCCGCTTTTCTGTAAAGAGATATTGCGGCATCGTTCGTTTCATGAACGGTTAATATAATTTCATTCTTACCTTTGTACTGCTGTTTCACAATATTCGGTAGTAGTTTCAGAGAATCGAGCCCAAATCCTCTTTTCTGAAATCTGACATCGATTGAAAATGATTTTAATAAAATGGCCTGCTTATTATTCGTATAAATATTACCTGATTGATCTGTGTATAAAGCAAACCAACCTACAAGTTGTTGATCAAAATAAATCACAAAAGGCTGATTGAAGATATCACTTTGAAACGTTTTCAGTACCTCGTCAGGCATAGACGTAAATAATGATTGTTCTGGTGGTAAACAGTACTCCATTGCAGACTGAAAATCCTTACTCTCATACATTCTAATTTTCACGAATCGGCCTCCGTTCTAGAAATGATTGAAACAAGGAATTCACCATTAAATAAAGAATACACTGTGATGTAGTGGATGAGAGGAACGGTGGAGGATGAAAAAGAAGCTGATTTTAGCTGCTGTTTTATTAATAGGATTTGTTTCTGTTTTAACGATCTTCTTTAAAGACTCAGCTCCAACTTCAAGTACCAAGGGACCAACATCCAAAAATGACGCAATCATTTATTCTGGAGAAAATGACTACTGGCGAGCAAGGTTCTCTGTAGATAAAACAAATTCACTTAAGCTCACACATATTGACGATAAAAACAATCTGCCGAAAGAACTAACGTTCACGCTTAGTACAGCCTATGGTCAAGAAAAAAAGCAAACAGAGATTGGCGAATATACCTTTTCGATGAATCAGTTTCCAAACCAAATAAGCTTAACTTTTGATGGGGAAGTTCATCGTCTAAAAGAAAATAAAAAACTCATATTAAAGATTACCGGTAAAGATCATTATCAATTTTTAAACCTTTATAAAGAAGAGTAATTTATTTATTCTTTATCTCTTCTAGTAGTGCAATCATTTTTTCATTCTGCAAAATAACGGTTTCATTTTGCTTACGGATTTTTGCAGCGTCGAACAAAAACACGATTAATATTATAAAAATAAAAAACTCCATAAATTTTAGTCACCTCTTTGTATGAAATAACTAAATATTAACATATATATGTATCACTTTTTTAGGAGAGATAAAAATGAAGTACCAGACTTTATTTACAAATCCACCTACTTTAGAAAGTAACGATATTAAGCTAATTCCTTTAGAATTGGAACACTCTTTACCACTATTTCAAATTAATCACTCTGAAAATTGGGCTTATATGGTAACTACAATCGATACTCAACAGGAAATGAATACATGGGTTAATAATGCGATACAACTTCGCGAAGAAGGTTTAGCTCTACCATTTGCTATTGTGAACAAGAGAAACGAGAAAATTGTAGGTACTACTCGTCTTTACGAAATAAATCCTACTCAACGTTCGTGTGAGTTAGGCTCCACTTGGTACGGAAAAGATTATCAGCGTACATTCGTAAACGCTTCATGTAAGCAACTGCTTCTCACGTTCTGCTTTGAAACTTTAGGTTTTATTCGTGTGCAATTTAAAACTGACGAGCGAAATGAGCGCTCGCAAAAAGCGATTGAACGATTAGGTGCTGTGAAAGAGGGACTTATTAGGAACGAACGCATTCTCTCAAATGGCTATATTCGCAATGCTGTTTTGTATTCTATTACAAAAGAAGATTGGAAAACAGTAAAACAAGGTTTTATTGAGAGGGAAAATCGATATATTCCTAAACAGTAAAATCAAACTTCTTTAATAGAAATCGTTTTCTTTCAAACAAAATGTAGTAAGTCAGTAAGTGAATCACCTCTTTCTCTATAACATGTAAGGTGGTCATTGAGAAGTTCAGGCTGATTTTCTAAAATCTGTATCGTTCTTTTTACAAAATTCCAATTTAAGCAGCCCGATAGCCACAATAATGAAGATAATCTTACTTTTGCAGATCGTAGAATATCTCTATCTATTTCATATCCTTTCAGAAATGCTGCTGCTACCTCTGAAGACATCTTTCGAGAATGGATGCCATTCGTTCTCGAGTACCACTTAATTAACCATGCTAATCCCTCGATTCGATCGGTATATCCAATAGACTCAAAATCAACAAACCCTTTAACGCTCTCTTCGTCATCCCAAAGCACATTAAGGGGATTTAAATCTGATTGAACAATAAAATCCAATTCTCTAGTGCTTGCGTTCTCCAAATGGAATTTACAAATCTCTAAATAGTGTTTCATTTGTGGTGAATCGTGTATCGACAATTCAACGTTTAATAATTTTTTATTGAGCTGGTCATAAAATGAATTATAGCCAACGGTATGAGACCTCTTCCTAAAAATATCTGATGTGTACTGACTAGCTATCTCGTGAATTTCTCGAGCAGCTCGTCCGAATTTTTCTGCACTTGTACCAACATAACTTGTAATATGATGACCCTCTATCCAGTCAAAAAGGACAAATCGATATATGATATGCTCAATCTCAACAATTGTGAACAATTCTCCTTCTACTGTTGTTCGTAACTTCATAAATGGTACTTCGTGCATATTAAGGAAGAGACAAAAATTTAATTGTTCTAATAAATCATCATTAGTAAGCTTACCAAATTCCTGGTTGGGTGAACGATCATTCGGAAGAAAACGAGCAGCAAACAACCTGCCATTGATCCTAACTTTATAATGAAGATCTTTGTGCCAACTCGTTTTGTGCAGTTCTTCTTCTATGGATATTCCATCAATTCCATTAAAATATTTTAGTAAAATCTTTGTTAAAATTGTTTTCAATTACAATTTTCTCCTTTAATCATTTTTATGACCCTTCAAAATTATTATTTTAAGCGTTTACTTTGTAATTTATAAGATTTACCTCTTTCTTTTTACCTCTCACACCAGTTATTGTAAAGAAAGAGAATATAGCGGAATGAGGTTGAATTCATGATTAACGAAAACATCTGTAGACTTCTTGAAAAAGAACTCGTTGTTGCACTTGGGTGCACAGAACCTGTTGCAATCGCTCTCGCATCAGCTACTGCCAAAAAATATATTAGTGAACCGGTAACATCAATCTCTGTCAAAGCGAGCGGAAATGTTATCAAGAACGCTTTATCTGTAGGGATTCCCGGCATGAATCATACAGGTATCGATTTTACTGCAGCTCTCGGTATGATTGCAGGAGATCCGTCGAAAGGACTTCAAGTACTTGAAGGTGTTACGCGTAATGAGGAAGATAAAGCTATTGATTTAGTCCAGAGAGGCATTGTTTCAGTTGCAACTGCAGACGGTCCTGAAAAATTATATATTAAAGTCGAAGTGAAAACCGCAACAGAGAAAGCGACTGTTGTGATCTCTGGTGACCATACGAACATAAGCTTTATCTCTCAAAACGGAAAAGTGTTAGTAGATGAATCGCGGCCAGGTCCGTCCTCAAGTTCTAAAAAAGCTGATAACCCTGAGTTAATGATCGAAGACCTTTATACGTTCATTACTGAAGTTCCACTTCATCGATTGGATCTTGTTAAACGAAGTGTCGAATTGAATTCTGCAATCTGTAAAGAAGGCCTTTCAAATGACTATGGTTTAAGAGTCGGTAGAACGTTATACGACCAAACAAAAAAGGGTATTCTTTCAGATGACTTAGCTACGTATAGTATGGCGTTATCTGCTGCAGGGTCTGACGCACGAATGGCTGGTTCGACTATGCCGGTAATGGCAAATTCGGGCAGCGGAAATCAAGGAATCGCGGTTACGATGCCTGTTGTTGCAGCTGCAGAAAAACTAGGTGTAACTGAAGAAAAGATGTTACGAGCCGTGACATTGAGCCACCTTCTATCGATTCATATGAAATCAAAATTCGGCCGATTGTCTGCACTTTGCGGTGTGACCGTCGCAGGTGCGAGTGCATCTGCAGCTATCACCTACTTACTTGATGATAACCTAGAAAAAATGAAAGCTGCTATACAGAATACGCTAGGCAACGTTAGTGGAATGGTATGTGACGGCGCAAAAGCCGGATGCGCTATGAAGGTTGCTACTTGTTCAAGTGCCGCTGTCCAATCGGCTGTACTTGCATCAAACGGATTATGTATCCCTTCCACAAATGGATTTATTGAAGAAGATGTAGAAAAGACGATTAAAAACTTTTGCCGATTAGGTGCTGAAACATCTAGTACAACCGATTCTGTGCTTTTAGATATGATGGTGAATAAACAACGGTAAGCACAATTGATTGAAATCAAAATGAAAAGAGCTGATCATGAATCAGCTCTTTATTGTTTATTCTGTAACTGCCTGGTTAGACGACATTTGCTCGCTTTCCTTGTTTGGGTCGACCGGTTCTTTCTTGATACGGCTGTTCCCTACCGATAAAGCAACAAAAATTCCAATTCCGATAAAGATAAGTCCCGTTAAGAATACGCTTGAGAATGAAGTTGACCACACGTCTTTAATCGTTTCAATGACAGGTGTTTTTAAATCAGTCGGAAGTGGCAACAAATCAGGATTGATTAAGATACCAAACATCGCATCTGTTTTCTTCCCAATCTCTTCGAGCGCTTTTCCAAGAACCGGATTTGAAGCATCACTTGCCGCTTCACTGATTTTATTTGTTAGTGAATGGTTCATGACTGCGTTTAATATCGTAATCCCAATCGTTCCTCCAATAGAACGGAAGAAAGTAGAGGCAGATGTTACTTCTCCGAGCTGAGATTTTGGAAACTCGTTTTGTACAGCGATCATGAGCGTTGGCATAACTAAACCCATACCAAAACCGAGAATAACCATATAAGCATATGCAGTAAATTCGTTAGAATCCACATCCATCGTACTCATTAAAAAGAACCCAATAGCTGTGATCACCATGCCAGATGTTAGTACTGTTCTGAATTTAAGCTTTAATAACAAACGGCCACCAATAATGCTTGCTGTAATGAGCGCAATCATCATAGGAGTCATCGTCGATCCTGCTTTTGTCGGACTCACCCCTAGTATTCCTTGCATGTACATTGGAACGAACATGATAGCTCCAAACATACCTAAACCAAGCAAAAAGCCTAAAATATTTGTTGTTGCAAACACTCTATTCTTAAAGAGTGACAGATTTAAGATAGGTTCTACAGCACGTTTTTCAATCGTGATAAATAATGCTAATAATACAATGACTCCACCAAACAACAAATAGCTTGTTGTAGACTGCCATTCAAATTTATCTCCGCCAAACGTAAGTCCTAATAAGAGCAGTACAACAGCCGGGATTAGTGTAAAAATACCAAAATAATCAATATTTACTTTCCCGACTGCCGCTCTGATCGATTCGTTCTTCATTCCGATCACGATCATTGCTGTAGAAATGATTCCAAATGGTACATTGATCAAGAAAATCCAGTGCCAGCTAATATGATCGACCATGAGCCCACCGATAAAAGGACCGATTACTGAACTTAATCCATAGATCGCACCAAATACACCTTGCCACTTTGCACGTTGTTCAGCTGTAAAGATATCACCGATAATCGTTTGAGATAGAGGCATGATCATACCTCCGCCAATTCCTTGTATCCCACGATAAATGATAAGTTCTTCCATAGAATTTGCTGTTCCACAAAGTGCAGATCCTAGTATAAATATAAAATTCCCTAATAAATATAGCTTTCTTCTTCCGTAAAGGTCAGAAAGTTTACCTACGATTGGTACTACAGTAGTTGAAGTGATCAAATAGGCTGTCGTCACCCAAGCAAATATAGAAAACCCGTTTAGGTCAGCAATAATCGTTGGCATCGCGGTACCAACAATCGTTTGTTCTAAGGCACTAAAAAACATACCAATAATCAAACCAGCTAGTATCAATTTTGTGTTTAATGGCTTTTGCGTTGTCTCCATGTTCATCTTTCTCCTTATTAAGCTGGACGTAAGATCCCGTCCAAGCTTTTTAAATTCATTTTATATGGTCACTTTTTCCTTCATAAACTAAACCCTTCACATGATTAAGTATTGCCCGTGCCTCTATTTCAAAGACTCCTTTGTTAGTCATGAGATGCACTTTGCAATTATATAAGTACTACCACTGAGTTATAACTACTTATTATACATCTATCATATGACCAATTAGTCATGATTACCATTAGTTAGTATACTCGGGTCATGACCAGTCAGTCAAATGAAAAATTCAAACTTTAATTCTTGCTAATTGTGTTAAAATTATCCATATAGATACTCAAGCAGAGGGGTTTAAACTTACGTGGAGCACAAGCAAATAATAGGCGAGGGTAGTACCGCTCGGGTCATTATCTTTTCTCCTAACGAAGTTGTTAAGCTTTTTCATGGTCACATATCTGATGATTTTGTTGAGCATGAGTATAAGGTCAATAAAATGATCAACCAGTTAAGGCTTTCGGTTCCTGAGGTTAGGTGTAGTAAACCGATTTTTGGAAAAAGAGCGCTGATATATAAAAGGGTCGAGGGTACCACGTTAACGAGTTTATTAGAGTCTCAACCTAGAAAAGCACTTCATCACTTGAGGAGGATGGCGTCTCTTCAAGCAAGTGTCCATGAAAAGGAGCTACCTACTCTTCCCACACAATTTGATGTGTTGAAACAAAAGATTTCTTCAGTGAAAGAACTAACTCAAGATCAAAAGAAAAGAATTCTTGAAGAGTTAGAAAAACTGCCTAAAGGCAAATCTCTGTGTCACGGTGATTTTCATCCTGACAATATTTTAATCACAAAGGATAATGCTGTAATCATTGACTGGGTTGATGCTACATGTGGCAACCGTATGGCAGACTTAGCTCGAACCCTACTTATCTTGCGTTACGGCGGATTGCAAGATCGCACATCTTTTCTAAATTTTAGAACTACTTTATATGTACGAAAACTTTTAGCTATGTATTATAGAAAAAGTTATACTAGACATTACCAGTTCTCCTTAAAAACGTTAGAGAGTTGGATGATTCCGATAGCGGCAGCACGATTAAGTGAAAATCTTCCTGATTTCGAGAAAAAGTTATTGTTATCAATTATTAATAAAGGAATAAAGGTATGAATAAGTAATTAAACGTTATGAAACCTCTGCCTCACTAAAAACGTTGTTAGTAGATAACAAATGAAGTAAAGGAGAATTACATATGATATATGAAATGACAGTTCAAGTTCGTGTATCGAACATGGAAGATGGTCAAAAATATTATGAAATTCTGTTGAATCGTCAGCCTGACTTCACTCCACATGAAGGATTTGCTGAATGGGAGCTGCTTCCTAACTGTTGGTTGCAAGTTGCTGAGGGAACACCCACTGTTGGAAACGGACCTCTTCGCTTAGGTGTTGTTGATCTCCATGCTGAGCGAAAACGATTAATGGATATTTTACATATTGAAGAGTTTGAAATTTTTGAGCGTGTCGAAGTTCCTGTTAAATGGGCTACGTTTTCCGATCCTTGGGGAAACCGCTTAGGATTATTTGAATATAAAGATTCAGAAGCCTTGAACGAAAAGCTTCGACAAGTAGTTAGGAGATAGTTATGAGAGTCATCATTTCATCAGTAATATCGGTACTTTGTGGAGCACTGTTCTTTTTTGCTATTCCAGGTGGGAATCCATTTAAGCTTGATCTACAAGGTGTGTTATTCGGTCTATTCTTTGGAATTGTTACAGCACTTCCCTTTTTTCTTTTTTGCACATTGCCCATTGCATTTATTATTGAATCTTCTAAAGATAGAATGAGGTTAAAATTCAGATTTCATCTTCTTTTATATGTAGCACTAAGTATTGTTTTTCTTTTGATATACCGCTTCACCATCTTCTATTGGGCTAAGTTTGAAGGACTGAATACGTTTGCTGTGTTTGGTTATGGGATCACTTGCTCGATTGGTTTTTGTTTAAGTTATGCTTTATTCCGACCAAGAAAAAAAAGGGATCCGAAAGAACCTAAAAAGCCTTCAGGTCCATCTGACACAAGAAGATACAGAAGTAAAAGTACTGTTTAAGGGAGAGGAACGCGGGGATGAAGAAAAACTAAGGTCAAAAAAAGAAGCTTGAGCACTAACGCTCAAGCTTTTCTCTATTCGACCACTCTAACTTTGTACCAAAAAGCTTCCCAATTCTTTTTCTTCACGCGCTCGATATATTTTTTTCTTCGATCTTCAGTGCTTCTGTAGCTATCCGTCGGTCTTACCTCCATGCATAAAACATCCTCAATTCCACATGGAGCAGCAAGAATTACTTCATCCTGTTCATTTAGCTTAACACCTAGAGCTGTTACCGTTTCAGGAAATTTGGAGATCGCATCTACTGTTGAAGTGTACGGTTCAAAATCATCGTTGACGAGATGCATTCTCGCTTCATTTTTTACAGACCACGGCAAGTCTGGAATGAGTTCTAAAAGCATTTCCTCATACATTCTTTCACTCTCTTTTTTGAGGTCTTCAGGATAGAAATAAACAACATCAATATCTGCTATTCTCGTTCTTTCTTGAAAGTCATGAAGTGTATCCCAAACTTTAGATCGAACAAACCCTGCACATATCCACCAATCTGGTAAAGCTAACGTTTTGGCAGCACGTAAAATCTCCATCATCCAATCATCATTTTTTATCATGTCTATTATGTATTGATGTTGGTCCAACTTTCATCCACTCTTTTCCTGTATATATGTTAAAGATACTACAATTAGTTGTGTCTACATTTTTCCTGACATAAAATAATTGACAATTTCCAAGAGAGCATAATATGATAATAGTAACTTCATAACTCCTAAAGGGGAGTAGCTTTTACAATATAGTCGTCATTTCGGAGCTTCGTGCTCTCGGCTATATTGGCAACTTCATTGTTGTTAGCAAGACCTTTACCGTTCGGTTGGTAAGGGTCTTTTTATTTGTTAGACCTTTACCTGCTATTGGTAGAGGTCTTTTTTATTTGTTATCAGGAGGTCGCTTCATGTAAATCGTTCTCGTTTCATTCATGCATCTATCATTTTAAAGGAGGAACCAAAATGGAACTATCTATCTTGTTAGAATATGGTTGGATCTTGTTAGTGCTGATCGCATTAGAAGGCTTACTAGCGGCAGACAATGCACTGGTCTTAGCCATTATGGTAAAACACTTACCAGAAGAACAACGAAAAAAAGCATTATTCTATGGTTTAGTTGGTGCATTCTTTTTCCGTTTCGCATCACTGTTTGCCATTTCATTCTTAGTCAACGTATGGCAGGTTCAAGCTATAGGAGCTGTGTACCTTCTGTTTATCGCCCTCAACCATATTTTCAGAAAAGTTGTGGTTAAAAAAGCAGATGATTCTACGGAAAAGTCTAAATCTGAAAAGAAGAAATCTGGTTTTTGGACTACAGTATTAAAAGTTGAACTAGCTGATATCGCATTTGCTGTGGATTCAATCCTAGCAGCTGTTGCATTAGCGGTGGCACTTCCCGATTCAGGTCTTCCGAACATCGGCGGTTTGGATGGTGGAAAGTTCTTAGTGATCTTTGCCGGTGGGTTGATCGGCCTCATCATCATGCGTTTTGCCGCTAACTTTTTTGTTAAGCTTTTACAATCGAAACCCGGCCTTGAAATTGCAGCCTTTCTCATCGTAGGTTGGGTTGGGGTTAAGTTGGCCGTATATACACTCGCACATCCTGACTTAGCAATCCTTTCTGAAGGTTTCGCAAAGTCACCAGAGTGGAAAATCACGTTTTATGTTGTTCTCATCTTGATCGCTGTAAGCGGTTGGTTTCTCTCTAAAGAAAAATCACCACAATCACAAGCTGAATAATTGAATACAAAAAGAGGAGCTTATCGTAGCTCCTCTTCCTTGTTTATCGTTTTCGTACGGAATCCCCTTCGATCAGGCTTACGTTGATTCTCTCATGTTCAGGACTTTGCTTTTTTTGGATTAAATTCAGCAGCAGTTCAGAAGCTAATGCTCCCCACTTATGCTTTGAATAATTGATCGTCGCAAGTCTCGGTTGGATATATTGAGACACTTCAATATTATCAAAACCGATAATATGAACATCTTCACCAATGCGTAGATTTGTACGGCTGAAATAATTATACATACCGATCGCCATCTCATCATTCAAACAAAATACACCTACAGGTTCTGTAAAGTCTTGATGAATCTTCTTTCCTGCTTCTTCACCTGAATGCTTGTTAAAATCACCATCGATTTCGATGTACTCGATATGCGAATAGCGTTGTACCGCTTTTTGTACAGCTTCTAACCGCTGCCTCGCATCAAACGAGATATCTGGACCTTTAACAACACAGATCTTTCGATGACCTTTTTCAGCCAGATAATCAATCGCGAGGGTAGCCCCAGCTTTATTATCAAGCAGTACTTGAGAGATGTTCGGATGATCCATTCTGCGATCCATCACGACCAGCTTATGTCCTCGTTCTGCATGACTTAACAATTCTTTCGTTTCATATGTGGCATCTAGAATAATCGCACCATCAATCATGCGCTCGGGAAGAAAACGATGTGACTCTTTTCCGCTACATACGATTAATTCATAGCCGTTCTCGCTTAATGTCTCCATCATTCCCTGCAGAAGCTGACCATAAAAAGCCCCACTATAGTTCGTTAAATAGATTCCAATGATTTTTGTTTCTCGTTTTTTCAAGGAACGAGCGGCTGCGCTAGGAATATAATTGAGTTCTTTAGCGATCGCTAGAATTCGTGCTGATGTTTCCTTCGTAACTTTCGGACTTCCGTTCAAGGCATAGGAGACCGTGGAAATGGATACACCTGCTTGTTTTGCAATGTCTTTAATACTTACCAACGAACTTCTCTCCTATCTCTCATGTTGCAAACGTTTCCTTTATTATAACGAAAGGTTATGAATAAATCTCTACGGTATTCACGTCTGCTGACAATTTATTTACAAATTCAGAGCGGTTCACGCTCACTCCACCTTTTCGGTAGATATTTTGATATGTGCTGCTCTCCACTTCTTGACCATTAACGACGAGTCGCTTCGTTTCTCCACCGCGATCTCGGAATACCATTTTGACAGGTTTGTTGTCGATCATATACTGCAATTCTAGACCATTCATTTCTTCTGTTAATATTGGATCAATAATTAGGTTCTCCCCTTGTGGACGGATACCTAAACAATTTGAGATCAACTGGTTCATGTAAATTCCCGGACCAGAAGAATAAATTCTCCATCCACCTTTAACCTTGGCTTCACCATCTTTTAGTTCACCAAAACGTTCTTGAGCTTCATAGCGAGTTTTAAAATCACCATCAGAGCTTGAGAAATAAGCATTACTCTGACGTCGCTCTGCGTTTGGAACTTTTTCTTGGATCATAACAGGATTGATTTTTTCTAATCCGCTCCACACTTCTTCTTTTTTACCTAACTTCGCCATCGCTTCAACAAAACGAATATGAGCATGAACATATTGAAGTCCGATCTCACGTCCAAAGTTCGATGCTTGTTCAGCACGTTTGAAATGTGTACTCACACCGCCTTTATAATGAGCAGGTTTGTCCATCAATCTTACGCCATCTGGGCAATAAAACTTATCCATGATCAGATCAAGGTGCTGTTCAGCCTGTTCAGGTGTTAACAATTCTGCGATCATACTGCGCGTCATGGGTAATAGACGATAGTTGATACCAGTCGTGTTATCACTAGGATGAAGCATCAGTTTTGGTGATTTTGGATCCTCCATGTACACAAAACCAGGGATTACATCGGTTCCTAACATATGTTCTTGATAGTCTGCCTGAATATTTTTAGCGAGCTCGCTTAGTTTAGAAGCCTCTACTTCGTCCACATGCTGTAACTGTTGAGAGAACTGAGTCATAACTTGATACGTTAAGGCAACTGTCCATGAACTCACCATGAATTTTTTAAGCTGTGGATTTGCAGGTTGAAGCGTATCATCCCAATCACCGTCTCCATACGAGGAAAGGTGCGTATCATGTAAAAAGTTCTCTTTCATGTAGCGTATCTGTTTTTGAATATGCTGTAATAATGTTTCTTTTTTCTCAGTAAAGCTAAAATCACGGTTAGACGTGTAAGGTACTTCAGCACGTAAAATTTCAAAATCATTCGTAGCTGCAAGGTAATCTGTCACTAACTTCAGTGGCCATACAATGATATCTCCATGTGAATCATCTTGCTGGATTTTGAAATATTGATCAAACATAAACCATTGTGGCCAGTTACCCGTCTCGTCAAACTGATGAGAATATACCGTAAGCAAGATGTCTTTTACTGCACCATAATGCTGAGTTGCTAAGAAGTATTCAGCAGGTCCTTGGCAAACGTCACGCGTTCCCCAAGCTGCACCACCATATTGCTCAAGACCATGTGGTACCGAATAATGAATAAGCATGTTATGGGTATACCAATGAGCTAAGGCATTCATCTTCTGAAGCTCGTGTGTCTCAACTCCATCCTTAGTCAAACGGAATCCGCGGTTCGTGTTTTGAATGAATGTACGATAGCGCTCGATTTCCGTTTCAATCGTCTTATTTGTGAACGGAATCTTGTTCCCGTCGATTAGACCTTGATGAGAGATGCCCCACTCATTTGTTGGTTCAAGATCGCAAACCACGAGAGAAGCAGATCCACGATCCATGTTATCCCCAAAGATTGTCTCGTCTATTACGTTCCACTCGGTACCCGTAATCTTCATTCGATAGCTTAAATTTTCATACGTTTTTGCACTGTCAGAAGCATCATCTGCAAAGAATGAAAGGATCCCATCTTCTTTTTCCATTTTAAATGGCACTTCGTATTCTTGATTATTCATGGATACTTGGTTCGTTACAACGAATCGATATGATCTACCGCTAAGAGCCTTAACATGCAGCTCAACTTCAGGGGTATCGACTGTTGTGTAATTTGTGATGATAAACGTCTCACCTTCCGTTTTATAGAACCAACGCGTATAGTTAAAGCCCATCTCGAACAACGATGGCATCGTTAATAGTTTCAGCTTCCCATCTAACTCAACATAGATTCGTTGACCAGATGTTTTCATAACATTCAACGCATTGCGTGCATTTGTCATCATCTTATGAAACGAAGTGTTTCCTACTACTAATTGAGAATTGAAAATGCCATACATATAAGAAGTAGTCGTGATTGTGTCCTCTTTTAATGACACATTATCTCCCGTAACGAGAATATGTCCATGAGGTCGCTCTACGATTCTTTCTTTTTCTTTTAAAACGATATGTTCATAGGTCGGTGTAAAAAAGGATAGCAGCGTATCTCCTTCATACTCTTCTAAAATACGCTCCGGGAAAAGAGCTTCCACTTCTTCCATTTGAAGATCAACTGTTTTTAATGTTCCGTCAAAATGGTCATTACGATTAACTTTTTCAAGCGCAATCGTATCTTCAATTAGCTGAGCTTGAACTTCATTCCAAGCTAATTCAACCTCATCCTTATATTCAATGGACGTAACAGCTTCTTGATGATCCTCTTTAAAACATCCATAAAAATTGATGTGATGTTTACCATTTAGTGCAAATTGCTCTGATTGAAGTGCAATATAAGCGAATTCGTATTGATACACTTCACTCGCTAAGTTTTCGTTATAAAGTGCTTGTGGTACATCTGTTTCTTTATATGAAGTACCGAAGAACTGAAAACCATCAGTTATATAACCAACAGATTTCGTTAACGATCCTTGTTGTAGGTAAGGAAAGGCTTTTCCATTAGGCTGATTTTGACGTGAACAGATCACATAACCTAGCTTCTCATCTTCAAACACACCATGGTCTACATACTGAGCGATGAATGCTTCATTTGTTCGAACAGCTCCGATATGAGCAAGTCCCACGTCTTGCCCATAAATAATATCAGCCTTCTCAGCCTTTCCTTCGAGTTCAACATCCCAAAACCATATACCACTTTCTTTTAATGAAAAAGTGACTATATAAGAGATGTCTTGAAACTTACCTTTCCAATAAACTTGATTCTCATTATACGAAACGGTGCTGTTAGATTTACTACCCAGAAGCGGAGTTACATGGATACCCTCACTGTTGAACACACGTAAATAAAGATTGTTCAAAGAACCATCGATCGGATTACTCATCCATTGATTGATCATCGTATTATGGTGGGAAGCTTTGTAGATATCACCAGTACTTAAGAACGCAAATGCAAAGTCACCAGCTTTAATCGTGATGTTCCCTTTCGTTAATGTTGTCATTGTCTATCCCTCAATTCTTTTATGATGTCTATTTTGTAATAAGGTAAATTCTGTTGATATAAACATGAAGTTTTCATCTCTTTTAACATAAATGAAAGCATTTTATCGAAACGTTTCAATTAAATTCAAGAGAGTTTCTAGGTTTTTGAGTTTCATACTGTTATCTTCTTTATTCCTTTTGTAACAAGGAAAATAGTATATGAAACCTTTTGTTTCCAACAATTTATGGAAGGAAACCTCTTTTTGAAAATTCCATGTTGTAAACGATTACAACTTGAATTATAATGTGCTTATCGAAACGTTTCAACAATAATCTCAAAGAAAATTCGGGAATAATAAAAATTGATTGCTTTCACAGGCAAATTATAGGGGGAACTCACATGAAAAAACGTTGGTTTAAAAAATCGATGGTTACGTCAATGGTTGGTGCACTTGTACTATCCGGCGTCTTAGCTGGCTGCTCTTCAGGTTCAGAAGACGGAAAAACAACAATTACGGTTTGGGGAATGGGTGAAGAAGCAAAGTCACTTCCTAAGATCGCTGAAGAATTTGAAAAAGAAAATCCAAAGATTGACGTTAAAGTACAAGCCCTTCCTTGGGATCAAGCACACGATAAGCTTTTAACAGCCGTTGCTTCTAAAAAAGGACCTGATGTTGTTCAGATGGGTACAACTTGGATTCCTGAGTTTGCATCAGCTGGAGCATTAAAAGATTTAACACCTCATGTTAAAGATTACCCGGAACTAGATCCAAAACATTTCTTTGAAGGTTCTGTTGAAACGACAAAGTTTGAAGACAAAATGGTCGGTGTACCTTGGTACGTAGATACTCGCTTGCTCTACTATCGTACAGACCTGCTCGAGAAAGCTGGATTTAAAGAAGCTCCAAAAACGTGGGACGAGTTGAAGGAAGCCGCTGACAAGCTAGCTGATCGTGGAAAAGGGAAATATGGAATTTCGATCGATGCTAAAGAACAAAGCTTGTCATTCATGTTCGCACGCCAAAACGGCGCTGAACTATTAGGACCTAACAATGAGCCTAAATTCAATGATCCTAAGTTCGTTGAAGCGGTTGAGTACTTGAACAGCTTCTATGAAAGTGGAGCAGCTCCAAAAGAAGAACTAGGAATGGACATCGTTCAAGGTTTCCGTGGAGACGGAATTCTGCCAATGTTCATCAGTGGTCCTTGGATGATCAAACTGATTAACGATCAAGCTCCTGAGCTTAAAGGTAAATGGGGTACGGCTGTTCTTCCGGCAAAAGAAAATAACATTTCAGCACTAGGTGGATCTAACCTTTCTGTATTTGAACATACGAAGCACGAAAAAGAAGCGTTAAAATTCGCAGCATATATGAGTAAGCCTGAAACACAATTAAAATGGATGGAGATGACAAATTCCCTTCCGGCAACTCAAAAAGCATGGGAAGACGAATCTCTTACTGGAAATGAATTTTACAAAGCATTCGGTGAACAGATGGAAGCTTCACAACCGATGCCTGTTATTAAGCAATGGGAAGAAATCGCTCAATCTTATTTAAAGAGTTTTGAGAAGATCTACAGAGGCGGAGCAGATGTTCAGAAAGAATTAGATAACTTCGACAAAAAAGCTGAAGAGATCTTAAAGAAATAAATCCTGTTGATCCGGGGTATAACGAGCAGGTTATCCTGCTCGTTACCTTTTTATCATCAACATGGGTAACGATGAAGGATGTGAAAACATGAAAAGCTATTCAAAAACGACTCCTTACCTCTTCATTGGACCAGCGCTTGCACTATTGGCTTTATTCTCTCTTTTTCCCATTGTTCTTGCATTGGTGATTAGTTTTACAGATATTGACCTAGCTGGACTTGCAGACTATTCAAATATTAGCTTTATTGGAATCGAAAACTATATCAATATCTTTAAAGATCCTATTTTTCTAAAATCGATCGGCAACACTGTCTTTTATGTCGTATTCGGTGTTCCTCTCGTTATCGCATGTTCACTTGGTATCGCTCTTTTGATCAACTTTGGAACAGCGCGTATCTTCAAGGCTTTTCGTCTTGTTTTTTATATGCCTTCGATCACAAACGTTGTAGCAGTAGCTGTTGTGTGGACGTATCTATACAACCCACAGTTCGGTCTGTTCAACTATCTACTCGGTCTAGTCGGCATTCCTGCTATACCCTGGTTACAAGACCCAACGATCGCCAAAGGATCATTGATCGCATTAGCTGTTTGGCGCGCGATTGGTGTGAACATGATTATTTTCTTAGCAGCTTTACAAGGAATTCCGAAAACGTATTATGAGGCAGCTCAACTAGACGGTGCAAACAACTGGAAACAGCTCACAAAGATTACGATTCCTCTTCTTCGTTACGCTATCTTCTTCGTGTCGATCACAACGATGATCGGATGGATTCAGTTCTTCGAAGAACCATTCGTTATGACGAACGGCGGACCGTTGGATAGCACTACATCTGTTGCCCTCTTCATCTATCGCAACGGGTTCCAGCTAAGCAACTTTGGTTATGCCGCTGCAGGATCTTTTGTACTGTTTGTAACAATCATCATCATCACGATGATTCAGTTCCGATTGCAAAAGAAAGATACCGACATTTAGGACGTGAGGTGAGAACATGAAATCAAAAGTATCTGATGCGAAAAAAGCATACAAAATGCAGCAATGGATCGCAGGAATCGTCTTAACGCTTGGCGGTCTTTTAGTAGCCATCCCCTTTATTTGGATGATCCTTTCTGCATTCAAACCTGAAAGTGAAGTCCTTCAGCTCACACCGACTCTGTGGCCTGAAACCTTTACAACAGAGAACTTCATCTACCTGTTTGAGAACATGAACTTTGGTGTTTATTTACGAAATACGATCGTCGTCGTCCTCTGTTCTTTCGTCGGACTTTTCTTTAATGCGATGGCTGGATACGCATTTGCGAAGTACAAGTTTAAAGGAAGAGAAAAGCTTTTCTACCTTGTACTAGCAACAATGATGATTCCTGGACAAGTAACGATGATCCCTGTTTATTTAATCTTAAACCAGATGGGCTTGACGAACACGATGGCTGGTGTTGTTCTGCCAGGATTAGTTGGTGCATTCAGCATCTTCTTGTTCCGCCAGTTCATGTCTACTATCCCAGACGAATTGCTTGAAGCTGCTCGTCTAGATGGAGCAAGTGAGTTCCGCGTGTTCATGCAACTCGTCCTGCCTATATCTAAACCGATTATGGCCGTTCAAGGTATTCTAACTTTTATCGCGGGCTGGAACAGCTTCTTATGGCCGTTAATCATCGCGAATGACGAAAGTCTGTATACACTGTCTGTCGGATTAAGCCTTTTGAAAGGACAATACGGAGGAAACTTCGCGTTGCAGATGGCAGGATCAACGTTCATGGTTGTTCCAATCGTCATTATTTTCATCATCTTCCAAAAGCACATTATTGAAGGCTATACCATCTCTGGTATGAAATAGAAGTTTGACGTTGAAGAACCCTCGATTCGAATATGTAATCGGGGGTTCTTTTTGTTTTTATTTGTCTACTTTTTGGAGCTTGGTTTTCTTTCTATAATGAAGATGGATGAGGATTGCAAATATGAACCCTGAAGCATAAACAATATCATTTAGGATGCTGTTGAAATGATACATTTTTGAAAAGATAGAGTACAGAAACAGGATTCCAGTTAATAGTAAAAAAGCGTTTAATCTTTTCTCCGATGTTTTCTTCATATGTACCTCCATTATCATTCATGTAGAAATGTAGATTTTTGTCGAAAAGCCTATAAGTTATTTATTAGGGCCTATAAACAATTTTGAAGGCCCATAAATCGATTTGAAGGACTATAAATTTTCTTGAAGGACTATAAATCAAAGACTACGGCCTATAAAGCAAAATTGATTGCTTTCAAACTTCACAATACCGCAAATCCATTATTTACTTCATCCCCAACTCTCAAGCTCTGACAATAAAACTCCTTTTTTCTTTACCAAAAAACTTAGATTACGCTCAAAGCCCCTCTCTGTTGTTATCAACAGATCTGAGAAAGAAAACCTATAGATTTTATTGAAATCTCCTTTAAGAGAAAAATAGATGTTCTCTTCTTCTGGACTAAATATTGTAGATAACTGTGTAGGAAAGTCCCCTTCTCTTTGAGCGGTTTGCTTCAGGATGGATAGTCCTTGTTCAACGGAAAAGTCACCTCTTTTGTTAACCAATCCACCATGTGCTAGCTGATAACGATCACTTCCTGGTCCTTGTAATGTCATATCTTCATGTTCCATGGCATCTTGAACTGAAAAATTTGTAAGAACCATAAAGTCATCCTCCAGCTGATCTGTGTCTATATATTTTCTTCCAGGCTCTACAATGAATGACTTCTTGTTAGGACCAACTATTAAACTTTGAACACTATAATCAGGAACATTCACGATTTCTTTTTCTTGAAGATAGGTAGGCAGCACTGATATTTTTACTTTTTCAGACAACACTTCTTCAAATAACCTCATCATATGTATACTGTTTTTGTTCCTTTTATATTTGCCTTCTTCATTCGGGTTCACCATATGAAGATTCATAAAGATTCCTTTTTTATTAAAGCCAATGGCTGGTAGGAAACGGCCGCCTTCTTTTTGCAAAATAAGGAGCTGATTATCACCTGATAGAGCCATTTTAATTGGCCGCTCAGACAGATCAAAGTTCATTCCAATATACGTCTCATCTTCATGCAAAACAAAACTCGTGCACATCTCTTCTTCACTTCCATTTTTAAATTTCCAGCTGAATAAATGATAGGTACAGCTGTCAGTAAAAATAAATTCTACATAAAAATCCTGGACCCTTTTATCCTTGTTTACGGTACGTGTTTTTATTTTTCTTACACGTTCACCGTTAAATTGTATCTTTTCACCGATAAGCATCTCGGTTTTACTGATAAACTCATACAAAGCACCTATGAATCACTGCTGACCACCGCTAAACTCTACACTTCCACCTGAAAGCCCACAAAACAAGCTAACTCCAACAAAAAACACCCTCATCCATTTGGAATCAGGTGCCGCATACAATTATTGAATAGAAAACTTTTCTTTTCTCAACAGATCCTCTGGTTTCTTACCAATCGGATCTTGGTGGAAGTAATCGCGAATCACACCATCTTTTAGATAGTTAGCGATCGAAACCATAATCATTCCTTGGTCGAGCGCGAGATAAGCTTTAGCGATTTCACCTGTTTCCACGTTTACAGAATCATAGAATCCGTACTTGCTATACGTATTGAGCTCTTTTAATGCTTTGATGTTTTTTCGAACAGCTTTTGGATCATAGTCTAGTGCTAAGAAAGATGCATGAGCCGTTACGGTCGCGCCATCTTTGTATCCAGAAGTTCCTAGTGGTGTTGCTGCAAACTCACTGTAACCATCTGGTGTTGCAGATGGAGAGAAGCCCCATGCTTTATATCCTTTTTCTTCTGCAAAAGCTTGCTGTAACTCAACATGACGCTTGTTGTTCAGCCCAAGCGCATTCTTGCCAAGTTCAACCTCATTTAATACGATTCCAGGCATAAGACTTTCAAACATGCTTCCGCCCCAGCTCGGAACGAATTTTACACCTTTGTATTCATAATGGCCTTCAAATACAGAAACGCCATCATATTCATGAGTTTCACCTTCTGGAATTTGTGCTTGCCAATCCCATTCTTTTGGCATCGTACGATACATCTTCCACCAGTGATCGCTTGGCACATCACCTTTACCAATCGAGATATAACTTGCTACACGTGGTTCTGTGTTAAACAAACCGTAGTGATGATCGGTTAATTTCCCTTGTGCTACATCATATCCACCACGGAATTGTCCCACTTCTGGATCATATAGTGTCGTATAATTCATGTTTTCAACGAGCTTACTCGTTTGTGGATTCAGCTCATCATAAGCTTGTCCAACTACTATCAGCCCTGCAGACAGCCAGCCGTTATCCACTTGTGAGATGAACTGTCCCCAATCCTTTTTAACCGAACCATCTTTTGTGTTATACCAGTTGTAGTATAAGCCATTCCATTTTTCTAAATCTTCAAGTGTATTCAACGTGACTTGTATACGTTTTACCGCTTCCTTTTTAGAGATGATACCTAACTCTTGAGCGGAGATCGTACTCATCATATACATCCCAATGTTTGTAGGAGATGTATGTGTTGCGTCTTTCTTACCCTCTGCTGTATATCGAGTCTCATCATAGGTCAAACCTGTTTTTGGATCAGTATGATCTTGATAAAATTTGTATGTCTTCTTAGCAATTGATTTTAACTCCATTTGAAATGCATGATCTTTTCCTCTGTCAGTTGCGGACGCAGATGATGTTACAAAAACATTCGCAAACAAACTGAACATTAATACAAAGCTAATCATTTTACTTGTTTACATGGATGCATTGCTCCTCTCCATACTTAGAAATCATCAGTCGAAACGTTTCACCAATAGTTTATCACGTTTGAATGAAATAAATAAGAAGATTACAGTCTTTTGCGCCAAAGGTTGTATGCGCTTTCATAATAAACGGTATAAAGGTAGGAGAAAACTGATAATAACAGGAAATCAATCCGATTATTAGGGAAATAAAGGATAATGGTTTCTTTTACGAGAAGAAAGTAGTAAATAGTCTTAAAAAGGGGTTTTTGCTATGAACAACAAGGCAGTTTATGAAACACCCGTTGTAAAAGAACGGAAAGAAATAAAGTTAGTTGGATTAAGGGTGCTATGTGAGGGAGATCAATACATTCACGAAATTCCTAAAGCTTCAACTGAGCTGCAATCACAATTACCGTCCATTCAGCATGTCGTGGATCCATCAAAACAAATAGGTGCGTTCGTCGTTGATGCACAAACTAAACAAGAAGATGGATACTGGGTTTGTGTTGAAGTAGAAAAATATGAAGATGTTCCGGCTGACATGGTGAAGTTAACCATACCACCTCAAAAATATGCAGTGACCAAACATATGGGAAGAAACGATGAAATTAAAAACAGCTATGAAATGTTGCACAACTGGATACAAAAGAATGGATATAACAGACTCCTTAAAAACTGGCACATCGAGATATTTCATACCTTTGATGTAAGTAATCAATTAGAAATCGATTTGTACGATACCATTCAATAAAATCGGGGGTTAGGATATGAAAGAAAGTTCTCGATCTGTACTGGGTTATAAAAAGATGAAAATTCCTTACGTTATACAAAGTAAAACAGAGAATCCAAAAGGGTTAACAATCATGCTTCCTGGTATAGGATATACGGTTAAATCACCGTTATTCCATTTTTCTTCAAGCGCTTTTTTAAACAAAGAATATGATGTCTTGCATGTGAACTATCCTTATTATTCAACAGATTACGAAGATTTTAGCTTTGATGAACTTACATCAGCACTAATTAAAGATGTTTCCGCTGTCTTACATGAAGTGCTTGACCAAACGAATTATAATTCTTATTACGTGTTAGGAAAATCCTTTGGCACGATCGCCATTCCTACCGTTTTAAAACTTTTACCTATAAACGACACAAAAGCTGTATGGTTAACACCCCGTTTAATAGATGCACCTGTTTTTGAAACGATAAGAACGTGTATACAAGATGGACTCTGTATAATTGGTGATAAGGATCCCTTCTATGACGTAGAAAAGATGAATCAAATACTACTTAACTCCTCTATAGAGTGTATAATCCCCCCTGGCGCAAACCATGCACTTGAAGTGGACAACGATATTCTAACATCTATTGATATCGTTAAAAGTGTTGTAAAAAGGATTGATGATTTTATCACTTTGAAGAACGGAGTATTAAACAATGAACTTTAAACAAAGAGAAGCTCTCGAAATTCTAGAACGTACACCTGCCGTTTTATCACACTTGTTATCAGGGCTCTCTCATGAATGGTTAGTCAGCAATGAAGGCGGTGATTCGTGGAATTCTCTCGAAGTTGTCGCTCACTTAATCGAATGTGAAAAGAGCAATTGGATACCACGGATTAACAGCATTCTTTCAAGTCATGAAATTGAACCCCTTCCATCCTTTGATCGGTTCTCTCATCTGGGAAAAGAAACAGGGATTGAAGAGCTGCTGCGTGAATTTTTGCAGTGCCGACAACAGAGCTTATACCAATTAGGGAATTTGAAAATTGGTACCTTTAATTTAAATAAAACTGGAATACACCCTGAGTTTGGCTCTATAACCCTACACCAATTACTCTCAACCTGGGCCGTTCATGATCTTACACACATTAATCAGATTACTAGAATTCTGGCTAAGCGTTATGCTTGTGACGTCGGTCCATGGAAAACATACTTAAGCATACTCAAATAACGTTCCCCCCGTGGGAGCTTTTTTTATTTTTACCATGGAGGAAAATAATGGATTATGTCGAATGATTATAGTTAACTTTATTAGATAAAAAGAGATAAAGAGATTTAGGGGGAAAATTTTATGTATTTGCTTGTCCTTCGGCGCATTGTTTATTTCTTGATGCCGATCGTAGGTGTTTTTTTTATTGGTGCACTTCCTTATCTTTTCTTCAGCAATGTTCAAGGTATTGAAGCTGTTGCTCGTTTACTAGATTCTGGTGCACTCGAGAATGCACTCTTTTTAAATCAGGATTTGGGATTATTTTTCGAGCCTTATCTTGATAAGATATGGGATTTGTTCATAAACCTCATAAAGTTTTCAAACGTGACTTTTTATGAATATCAACAAGAGAAGTTACTATTCCCAACCATTTTAAAACCTTATCTTTATTCTATAAAACTAGTATTAGGTGCATTCTTTCTAGCCATAGCTTCATCGATCATACTAGCTTTGATCATCAAGATTTTATCTGACCGCATTCAAAAAGGAATTCGCTTCTTGTTTTTTTCACTCGAGTCCTTACCCGATATCTTTATCGTTGTTATCATTCAATATAGCATGATTCTGTATGTTAGAAATACGGGAAATCTCTTGTTCCCAATCGTACATAGCGATCAAAATCCTAGCTATTTCTTACCGATTTTTTGCTTGAGCATCTTGCCAACTCTTTTCTTAATAAGAACGTTGCTGTTTCTACTCGATGATGAAGATTCAAAAACGTATGTAGAATTTGCTCGCGCAAAAGGAATACGATATGCGCTGATCCTTTATATTCACATGCTAAGAAATTCACTTTTAAGTCTGTTCTATTATTCAAAGAACGTGTATTGGTTACTAATCTCTACACTCTTTATGGTAGAAACCATTATGGCGATTCCCGGCATCACTGATTTTATGCTAGATAACGGTCCTACGACACCGGATGTCATTACAGTTAGCGTTTTGCTCATGTTCGTTCCGTTTTATCTATTATTTACACTTTCCTCTTACGTTCTGGAGTATAAGCTAGGGCGTACTAATGAGGAGGTGGCGTAAGATGTCTGTATGGAGAAGTCCGTTATTTTTAAGTGGCTTTCTAATTATTGTCACCTTGTTTTTCGGAAGCATTATCTATTCACATTTTGTACCGAATGAAAAACAACCCGTGATGCAAATTCGATTTGACGAACAAAAACAACCTGTTGATTCAGCACCAATCGCTCCTTTTAAAGAAATGCCATTTGGAACAGATCGATTTGGTGTCAGCATGTTGCACAAGGTGATCGACGGCGCAAAGTATACACTAGGATTTGCCTTCTTAGTCGCATTCGCTCGCCTATTTTTCGGAACGATACTAGGATTAATCCTGAGTCAGCTGCCTAAGCCTGTCCTTCGGGCTTCAAGCAAGCTCTTTGAATCCTTTTATTATGCACCTGCAACCATTGTTGCCTATTTACTTATCTATCCTGTTCTCCAAATTTTCACATGGTCTGTACCGAAAGAACAACAAACCATATTTTCTTTGCTGATTCTCATATTAATTGCAGTCCCTACCGTGATGGTAACAGTAGCCAACGAAACGTCAAAGTTTTTAGAGAATGAATTTATATCTTCCGTTAAAGTTCTTGGTGGAGGCAGAATTCACAAGCTTCGGAAACACGTATTACCTTATCTAAAACCGCGATTAAGCATTCTATACAGCCAACAGCTGATCGCAACGCTACTACTGGCAGCACATCTTGGCATTTTACAAGTTTTTATCGGTGGAACCGACTTTATCACTCTCGATCCACTAGAAAATAATACGGTGCCTGTTGCTATGATCAACGAATGGTCGAGCATGATCGGTGCTAACTACTATCAAATTCGTGGCGATCGCTGGATCGTATTTGCTCCTCTCGCAGGATTTGCAATTACGATTCTCGCGTTGAACTTTATGGTTGAAGCCATGAAACGTCAATACCTCGCAAAAGGTGCTTACACGAAAAGAACAAGAAGAGTAAGAAAGACAAAAACTCCTGTACAAGTTAAGAAATTGTCTCAAGAGCAGTTTGATAGGATTATGAAAACAGGAACGGACAATTAATGTATAAGAAGGACTCGATGAGGCAAGGATTTACCTTATCGAGTCTTTTATCATTTGTCATGTTTTTCGTTCTTTTTGAATAAAGGAGTATTACACAATAAAAAGGAGTGAACCCTTTGAGTGAAGCAGACCTTAACGTCATTTTTTATACCTTGTTTCTTCTACTAGGTTTACCGATCAGCTATAAATACGCTAAATTTACAGTATCACATACAGGCATGGTGCTTCCCCACTTCTTTGTCAGCCTAATGCTTAACTTATGCATAGGTACAGTAGGCGTTGTAGGATGGATTTTCTTTTCTGTAAAAATCTCAAGAGCATTTACGATCGGTGGTATCTATTTAGGGGCATGGATTATTTCAATAAGTCTAATGGCCTTATTGGTTCTCCTCTTAGTGAAACGCAAATCGATGATACAACGTTTTCACTATCATTACGGTAGATAGCAAAACACCTTCCGCGTTCAGGAAGGTGTTTTGCTTCTTTATGCCTTGATACTTTCCTTCTGTAGATCAGAGGCAGGTCCAAAGAATTCAAAATGAATGTTTTCTTTTGGTATATTCAACTCTTGCAGAGCTGTATTTATCACTCTCATAAATGGAATCGGGCCACAGAAATAGTATTCTGCATCATCTTTTATAGGTAAGATCTCCTTCAACCAAGCTTGATCGATATAACCCTTCTTCGTGAAGCCTAAATCTTCATCTAACGGACTTTCATACACAAAGTGTGTAGTGATATGATCTGAAGCTTCTGCAATATCTAGTACTTCTCTCTTTAAAGCGTGTGTTTGGCCATTGATCGCAGCATGAATAAATGTAACTCCTCGTTCCGGTTGCTCACTTGCTATAGTTTTCAACATACTTACCATAGGAGTAAGTCCCACACCACCACTTATAAGGACAACGTGCTTTTCACAATCTGTATTTAAATAAAAATCACCTGCTGGAGCGCTCAAATGAAGGATGTCTCCTTCTTTAACACTCTCGTGCAAATAAACGGAAACCATTCCATCGACAGTATCTCTACCGATTTCTTTTTTAACAGAGATCCGATAACTGCTTTGTCCTGGAGCGTCAGACAAGCTGTATTGTCTGATATGTGTGTGTTCCTGACCTGGTATATCCATCTTGATACTCACATATTGGCCGGGCTTAAATTTTGCAAGTGGCATGCCATCTTCCGGTTCTAAATAGAAGGACGTGATAACAGAGCTTTCTTCTACTTTACGAGTTACGGCAAAAGGTCTGAAACCTTCCCAACCCGCATCACTATACATGTTACGTTCAATACCGATAAAGACATCCGCGATCACACCATACGCTTCTGCCCAAGCGTTGATGATCTCATCTGTTGCAGCATCTCCAAGAACATCTTTAATGGCAAGTAGCAGGTTTTCACCGACCACAGGATAATGCTCCGGCTTAACGCCTAGACTCCGATGTTTATGGGCAATTCCTTTTACGACTGGAATGATGGTTTCAAGCTTATCAATATTGGCTGCTGCTGCATATACTGCGTTTGCTAATGCGGCTTGTTGACGTCCTTTTTTCTGGTTTGCGTGGTTAAAGATATTCAAAAGCTCGGGATGCTTCTGAAACAGCATTTCATAAAAACGGGAAGTAATCGCTTCTCCGTGTACTTGCAGAACAGGTACGGTTGACTTAATAATTTCAATGGTTCTTTGCTGTAGCATGTCAATTCCCCCTTATATTCTTCTTACAACTCTATCGTAAAAGAATGATAAAAGAGAATGTGTGATTTGAATCACTTTTCTTTAGGACGTTTTGTGAACATAAATAGTGCTATTTTCTTAGCCATATTTCTGCTTTTTGCTTCATTTCCTCTTGAAGATCTGCTGAATTTTTCGTGTCTTCTAATGCTTTTCCTGCGTATTTTCTCGGAAAGATTTTATATAATGATCGTTTAAAATCAGCTCCATCCCGCGGTTCCTCATAATGTGCGATCACATACTTGCCGCCTTCACTCCTGAGTTTGATTATGGCAGGAACGGAATGACCGGACTGCCCCTCAGTCTTCGTTTTTTCGTTAAAGCCCAAAAACAATGAATATAGATAGACCGATGTTACTCCTCCAGTTTCTTTCGCTCCATAGATCTTATGAACTTCAAACTGTTTATCTGTTTCGGGATATACGCCAGCATAATGTTGGATGATATAATCCGAGATCAACTCATTCATTTCAGAAGTTACTTTTACTTCATTAGAGGAGCGGAATGAAGTACACCCCGCTAATAAGAATAGCAGACTCCACGTGATCACCGTTATTCTCTTAAGACACGGTAACATCTAATCCCCCGCTTTCTTTACGTAAGATCTTGCCCCCATAACGATTGTAGAAGAATCATGTATACAATAAACAGCACGGAAATTATCATAAAGATAACAGAAATGAATCGATAGCTATCCACTTTAGAGAGCGTGATTCCAAACACAATCATCCCTAGTATAGCTGCTGGATAATACACAAAAAACATAGAAAAATAATGCAACGGCCCTAAAAACAAACCTAGAACTGCAAACTGAACACAAAACGCTACGATTGAAAGTAAGACCCACTTTTCTTTTTCTTTTGTTTTAACGGCACCGGTTAAAGACATTAAACCCGCTCCAAGTACAACCACTATTAACGTCCACTCATATAGAAAGAACAGATTCTCATGATTTACTGCAAAATAATAACCCACCAATAATACAGGAATTATAGCTAGCAGCAGCAACGAACATCGCTTTACATATTGGCTGCTATTCATTTTAACCATCCTCCTTTATTTAACTTAACACTATCATATTACCATTTAATGGTTCTATATCCTTTAGTTCTTTTCAAACTATTCAAACGATTTTATAATAATATGATACTATTGAAAGATACAAAACTTCACTAAGTGAATGAAACGGAACACTTATCGATTAATCAGGAGTTGGAAAAGTGATGAGAAGATCTTCAATCACATACAAAGAAAAAACAGTCCACCTAACAGAATGGGGTGAAGCTCACAATCCTACTATTGTTTGCTTACACGGATTAGGAAGTACGAGCCTTAGCTTTCTAGAAATAGCTGAGGAGTTACAGAAGAATTTTAATATTATTGCGTTTGATGCTCCAGGACACGGGAGATCTGAGCCCTTTAACTCAGCTATAGATTACGAGCTGCCTAGACTTGTTGAATGGCTTCATGGCTTGTTAGCTCAGTTAAATGTAAGCGATTTCTATCTCTTATCGCATTCATGGGGAAGCTTTCTGGCTCTACACTATTTGGTTCGTTATCCTGAACACGTTTTGGATACGATTTTGATCGACGGAGGCTATCAAACAAAGCGTATATGGTCTTCGTCTTTAGAAGAAGAAATGGATCATTATGAAAATGATTTTGATGAGTATGTGTTCGATTCTTGGGATGACTTTTTCCAAGCAGAAAAAAAGAACTACTTGATGTGGTCACCGTTAAAAGATATTGCTGTAAAGGATCTAGGTGTCGAAAGAGAAGGTAAGGTTTGCTGGCATGCTAAAGGTGAAACTGCCCGTCATATCATTCGTGGCATGCATCTGAACGAAACAGTAGATATCTATCACCTTCTTCCGCCAGGCATCACTCTACTTGTCGCCACCGTACCTGAGCGATTGTCTGAAATGAGATTGCAGACCGCTGAAACGTTTAGAAAGAACGCGAACGGCGAACTACATATAGTGCCAAATACGACACACTTATTGCACTGGGACAGACCCAGCGTTGTAATCGATGGAGTTTTATCAAAATGGCTAAAAAAATCGGAGGTTAAATGATGGCATACCTACTCGTATATTTTTATAAATTGAAACCTGAAGTGAAAGAGAAGTTCCTTGAAATATCGTCAAGATCGAATAAAAAGTTTCAAGAATACGGAGGTGTAACAGAACAGATATTTAAATTATCCACTTCTCCAAAAAATTATGGGTTCTCCTCTATTTCTGAAAAACTACAAGTTGATGAAGGAGAAGAACTTTGGATCGGCCTTCTGCGCTTCCAATCTGAAGAACATGCACGCATGACTATGGAGGACTTCGATCAAGATCCAGAGATGAAAGAACGTTTAGACGAATTTGTAACTCTTGTAGCACCACTTGAAAAATTAGTTTTTGGTGAGTTTGTTTCTGAAACTGAGGTAGTGAACGTATAATTGAACGACCAGCACTATAATGAAGATGAATAAAAAATGCATCTCCTTGCTAGAAGGAGATGCTTACCCAAATTCTTTTTGATGTGCTTTTTTCATTTTTAAATATTCTTCATCCGTCCGTGCTAATTTCCACTTTTCCTCAAAGATTGACGCTGATTTTGCTTTTACAGGATCTATTTTTCGTTTGTTCACCTCACCTTCTTCATTATACTTCCTTCCGCCTTTATAGTTCGTGTACCGTCTTGCGCGTGTGTATCCCATCTGTAAAAACTTCCTTGCCATATCCGCTCCAACAAAGTCATTATTTTTCTTATAGTCTAGAAACTGTTCATAGATTTTCTTAGAAGATTTTTCTGCTTCTTCTGGGGTCTTAAAGCGCCAATGAGGCAAGATCTCACTCTTATAAGGTTCCACTAATAATACCCCTTGCTCACCACGGCCGACACGATACTTTTCAGGATGTTTTCGAAAATCGATAGTATCAAAGTCAAGATCATAATCAAAAGCCATTTCCTTTTCCTCCTTTTTGTTATCGTTACCCTAAAAGAAAGAAATCAAAAATAAAGAGTGTTTTCGTATTCATCGTTGCTTTTGAAAGTAGTTGGTTTCCGCTGCAGATTGCTCGCTTTCCACGGGGCGAACGGTGAGCCTCCTGCCTTCGCGCCATTAGGAGTCTCACCTGACCGCTCGTTCCGTAGGAGTCGGCAACCTTCCGCTACAACCAACTTGCAAAGAAGAAAGGAATGGATCAATAGCAACATATTAAGATAACAACAAAAAGTAACAGGTTTTATGAGAGAAAAAAATCCGCTGCTTCTTTATAGAAACAACGGATTTCATTACTTTTTACTGAACAACCTCATACAAACTCTTCGATGCACCTTCTACAAATGGACATGGTTTCCCTGAGTAAAAAACGGTTAATTCATGCATCGCTCGAGTACAAACCGTGTAAAACAATTTACGTTCTCGTTCAATTTGATAACCGGATGCATCAAAGATCGTTACTGCGTCAAACTCGATTCCTTTGGCTAAATAGGATGGGATGACGATTACTCCTTTTTGAAAAGAAGCATCCTCATCAATCATCAGCCGCACATCTAGATTAACTTTCAGCTTCTCATAAACTGCCTTGCTCTCTTTAGCCGAACGACAGATCACCGCTATCGTTTCATGGCCTTTGTTCAACCAATTCCCAACAAGATCCTTCACCTGATCAAGATGATCTTCTTCACGTTCTACTGCTGCAATAACGGGTTTTTCACCTGAACGATTAAACGGAATAATCTCGCTTCCGTCTTTCAATAGACTTTTCGTAAACTCTACAATTTCTTTTGTAGAGCGATAACTTCTCTGCAAAGTAATCGTTTCAGGATTCTTCTTGTTTAATAAGTTTTTGAGCATACTGAACGTTTCATCTGACGCATGCGCGTAAATCGATTGGTTCAAGTCACCTAGTATCGTTAGATTTGCTCTTGGGAAAATACGCTGAATGAAAGCAAACTGAAACGGCGAGAAATCTTGTGCTTCATCAATAAAAACATGACGTACTGCTGCATTCGATTGAAAACCTACTAATAGCTCTTTTACATATAATAGTGGAGTGGCATCTTCATTCGCTAGATGGTTTTGTTTCAAGTTAAACAACGTTTGATTGCAGATTTCGTTCCAAGTGTTCACGTCCTCAATCAATCGTTTATTCTTCTGAAACAACTTAGCATATAAACTCTTTATATCAATAAACGAAAACTGTTCGATGCTCTCTCTAAGTGATTTAAAGGCGATTCGCGTCACATATGCCGAAAGCACTTTTTGTTCACTTGAAAGATCGTTAAATGAGTCAGCTCCATATTTATTTCGTTCCTCTAACTTCTCATATAGCCTTGTATAAACATTTTTATCAAGAAGCTGTATCTCTTTTTCAACCCATGGTTTCTTGCGTTCTCTTCGTTCGATTTTCTTCAGCTCTTCTAAAATCCAAGCCACCGTCTTTTTCATTCGATAAGGAACGGTTTCTTTTTGATCGAGAGAATAAAAGTATTCACTGATCTGTTTAGCACGAATCACGATACGGTCTCGAAATTTCACATTTGAAAATTGAATGCCCGATGTACTTAACTTCTCAGCATAGAGATGGATCGCTTTTAAAAATTCAACTGATGCTTTAAACTGTATCGCTTCTACACGCTTTGAATCTTCTCGTTCAGATAAGAGCTCCTCCATCTGCTCAAAAGGTGTTTCTATCGAGTAGTCTCCTCCTAAGTGATGGTCCACATAAGCATGAAACGTTGTTTGTTCCATGTTTTCTTCACCAAGTTCAGGCAGGACATTAGCAACATAGCTGTTGAACATATTGTTTGGAGAAAATAATACAACATGGTGCGACTGAATGGTTTCTCGATCTCGGTATAACAGAAATGCTACACGCTGAAGAGCCGCTGATGTCTTCCCACATCCTGCTGCACCTTGAACAACAAGTAAATCACTTGCTGTATTTCGTATGATAGCATTTTGTTCTTTTTGAATTGTCGCCACAATGCTTTTCATTTGTGTATTCGCTTGGTTGCCTAATACATGCTGTAACAATTCGTCCCCGATCGCTTCTCCCGTATCAAACATTCCTGTTATATGAGCATTCTTAATCATAAATTGTCTTTTTAGTTCTAACTTTCCTTCAATGGTACCACTCGGTGCACGAAAATCAGCTTCGCCAAGAGAGTGATCATAATACAGACTCGATATCGGCGCACGCCAATCATGAACAAGAAACGTACTTGAAGGTTCATCGTAATAAGATGCTATTCCAATATAAACTTGTTCTGTTTCCTCTTCACCGTCTTCTTTAAAATCAATTCGACCAAAGTAAGGGGAGCTTTTTAATTTTTCATAAGTTTTAAGTCGAGCTTCTGCAGAAGTGTGACTTCTTTCAATCTCAGATAATAACTCTGACTGCTGTTTGATGCTAGCTGCCGTTTCAATCGCATCGTCGGCATCTTCTAGGTTAACTGTCACATCAGACCAAAAATTCTTTCGGATTTGAACAACATCTGCCTTCTTTCCTCCGAGATGATCTTGAAGTTTATCTGTTGCATCAGAAAGTTTATAAATGACTTGATCTACCCGCTTTTGTTCATTTCGTTGTTCCTGATCCCATGTTGTCATCCGATTTCCCCCTACAAAAAAATTTATTAGTTAATCGTTGACACACGTTCCTGTTTTATCGTATAATAAAATTAGGAACAATTATAATTAAAATTAATGAGTTAGTGCGTCTTTTCTATAATAGCACATTTCTGTATATAAAGTACATATATAAAAACAGTGAATCCCTAAAAGGTTTTCACTGTTTTTTTGTTCAAAAAAACTATGCTTGTTTAGCTGTTTGATTTTCGATGACTCTTTTTATCGCATGCATTTGTCCGAGGTGATACGTTTCGTGAAAAACAGCGAAATTCACAAGCTCACCAAAAGTAGTAAAATTGAATACCGGTTTCTCCAGCTTTTCAAACAAGCGTTCTTCTGGCATCTCTTTTACACGTACTAACTGTTCTTCTAATTGCAGTTTGAGTTCTTTAAGTGTAGGAACTTCACCTTTCCAATCTGCAGGACTTGTACCTCTATTAAATAGCTCAACATAGTGCGTAGATAGATTAGCAGAATGTTCCGGGAACCCAAACATAAAGTATTCCGCAGTCGTGAGGACGTGTCCAATGTGCCAGCGGATATTATTATTGAACCCAAGGGGTTGGATATCTGCTGCAGACTCATCCATACCATCCAATTGCTTCAGAAAGAAACTTCTCGCTAGTTCAAAGTTTTGAATTGTTAATTGATTCATAATAAACCTCCTTAGAATTTGCTCTTTCACCATTCATCATACGTATACACTCACTTCAAAACAAACGTTTTGCTATTTGTTTTATCGGTAATTATCGTGAATAGGATTGAACAGATCTTCCTCTGTCTTGCGTACAACTGAAAAATGATCGACATTATAGTGGCCATGCAGAACTTTATTGTGATGGCTTACGATCTGCTCTGCTTTTAACACTTCTGAATCTGAAGTAGAGTGACCATCTTCAACAAGGGTGGCATCGAAGCCAGAGACAGTTGCGAATCTTACAGCAGTATCGATGCAATGTTCTGTTTTGCAACCCATTAGAACAAGATGGCCGATATTTTCATCTTTTAGATAACTTAATAAAGGTGTGTTGTAAAAGGCATTCGTTGCTTTTTTATCAAAAACTTCAGCATCCTCTAGTACATTAATGACAGAATGAACCTCAAAGCCTGGTCCCCTTCCCTCAGAGACATCTAAGTCTCTAACAAAAACAATCGAAGCTTCGGCTTTCTTCGCTTTTTCAATTACACTATTTATGTTTTGAAGCAATCCCTCTTTGTTATAAACTCCCTGCTCACTCGCATTCCCCTCGATCAGTTCTTGCTGTGCATCAATAACCAATAAAGCATGTTTCAAATGATCCGCTCCTTTTTCCTTTTATCCCATTAATACTTCTTCTAAAACAACTAAAATCCTTGCAACTCAATTATTTATTTCGTTTAATGGTTAATACTAACAAAGAAGGAATTTTTTATAGTTGCGAAAAACAGGATATTATCTAATAATAGTAAGGTTCAACAAGTGAGTTATTTAGGAGGAAAAGAAAAATGAAGTACATCATCTTTCTGGCTGGAGTGGCAGCAGTTTTCTTGTTAGCCTTTCTTGTCAGCAATGATCGCAAAAAGATCAAATACAAGCCGATCTTGGTTATGCTTGGGTTACAGCTTGTCCTTACATACTTTCTATTAAATACAGGCGTTGGCCTTGTCATTATAAAAGGTATCTCAAAACTGTTCGAAAAGTTGTTAAGTTATGCAGGTGCAGGGGTTGAATTCGTGTTCGGCGGCCTCGCAAATGAAGCTGCGATGCCTTTTTTCTTAACTGTTTTATTGCCGATCGTCTTTATTTCTGTATTAATAGGAATCGCACAGCACTTTAGAATTCTTCCATTCATCATCAAATGGATCGGTTTTGCGCTAAGTAAGGTAAACGGCTTAGGAAGACTGGAGTCTTACAACGCTGTGGCTTCTGCTGTTTTTGGACAATCAGAAGTATTTATCTCTGTAAAAAAATTATTAGGTCATCTACCAAAGCATCGCCTATATACGCTTTGTACTTCTGCCATGTCGACTGTATCCGCTTCTATCCTAGGAGCATACATGGCTATGATCGATCCAAAATACGTTGTAACAGCACTCGTACTCAACTTATTTGGCGGATTCATCATCGCAAACATTATCAATCCTTATGAAGTAACTGAAGATGATGACATCATCGAAATTGAAGAAGAAAAGCAAACCTTTTTCGAGATGCTTGGTGAGTACATCATGGACGGCTTTAAAGTAGCTGTAATTGTCGGTGCCATGCTTCTTGGATTTGTAGCATTAATCGCGTTAATCAACGATGTGTTTGATATGATTTTCGGGATTACGTTCCAAACGATGCTCGGATATGTATTTGCTCCCGTTGCATTTTTAGTTGGTATCCCTTGGGCAGAAGCTGTTTCTGCAGGTACGATCATGGCAACCAAACTTGTTTCGAATGAATTTGTAGCTATGATCGATCTAGCAAAATACGCGAAAGACATGTCTGATCGAACGGTTGGGATCGTCTCTGTCTTTCTTGTTTCATTCGCCAATTTCTCTTCTATCGGTATCATTACTGGTGCTGTTAAAGGGCTACATGAAGAACAAGGAAATACCGTTGCTCGCTTTGGATTAAAACTTCTATACGGTGCAACATTAGTAAGTATCTTATCTGCTGCAATTGCGGGTCTGTTTCTATAAGGAAATTCAAAAAAAGAAGCCGTCGGCTTCTTTTTTTGTATCCAAATATAAAAAAACAGCTGTCTCTTTAAGAGACAGCAATATCAACTATTATTGAACTTCTTTAGCAAATTGACCTGGGATCAACTTTAATTTTTCGTGAACTGAATTCAACTTTTCTTCAAAGCCTGTGAACAACTCGTCAGCTTCAGTTGCTTTAGCTTCATCTTCTAAGCCAGCTACACGAGCTTCATAAGATTTTTTAAGCTCTTCAAGAGAACCTTTTACAGCTTCTTGGTTTTCTTTTGAAAGATCTGATGGTACTTCAATGGATGGAATCTCTGCAACTGCTTTTTCACCGCTTGCTTTTGCATCTGCTTTTAATTTATCAAGCTCTGCTTGCGGAAGTGCTTCTTCGCCTTCTTTTTCAAGACCTGCAGCGTATGCGTTGAATGGAGCGTGGTATCCACGAAGCTGGTTCATAAGATCACCTTCAAAGTTAAGAAGTGTGATTTTTTCAGCATTTCCATCTTCTTTCTTTTCTGCAGCCGCTGGCTTAGCCTCTTCTTTTGGTTTCTCTTCTTCCTTGCTGCAACCTACGCTAAGCGCAAGTACAGCAGCCGCTGTTACCGCTAAAAACTTTTTCATCGAGAAAGCCCCCTATATATTTCTATTTTTTGGAACTTTCTCATTTTAATACTTTTTCTTACTATTGTAAATTAAAATGTATCCGTTTTCTTATAAAGGGTTAAAAATAATCCTGAAGCCTTAATATGATTGAATTATCTAACTATTCTTGTAATTAACGTTCTTATTTCTTTTAATATAAAAGTTATCTTTCTATACTAATCGTGATTCTTTAACCTTTTTCTCATGATGTAATAGCCATTCCTTTCTCCATAAGCCTCCCGCATAACCTGTTAGGCTCCCGCTTGAACCTATTATTCGATGACAAGGAACCACAATACTTAACTTGTTCTTGCCATTGGCATTCCCTACCGCCCGAACCGCTTTTTCTTTTTGAAGCGTGATGGCAATATCTCGATAAGAGGCGGTTTCTGCGAACGGAATACCGATTAGTGAATTCCAGACTGTTTGTTGAAAAGGAGTACCGCTATATTGGAATGGAAACGTAAAAGTTTGCCTTACACCTTGAAAGTATTCTATAAGTTGATTTCTGCAGTCGAGTAGAACTGCAGGAATCTCCTCTTGGTTCTCAAGCGCCTTCTCTTTTTCTAAGAAAAGAATGGACTGAACGACGTCTTCGGTTCCTAAAATCTCGATAACGCCTAAAGGAGAATCTAACTCTACTTTATAGTGCTTACTCATATAACGACCTCCATAAATAAAAAGTGGCGTATGCTTCCCATCCACTCCAATTTTCCGCTTGTTTCTTTAATTCATTCATTGTTGGCTTTTGCTGCCATTCTAACTGTTTCATCACGGCATTCTGCAGCCCTACGTCAGCGACTGGAAAAGCATCGGGCTTTAGTAAGCATTTCATCAACACATAATCTGCTGTCCAAGGTCCGATCCCTCTGAGGGAGATAAGTTGTTTAGCAGGATCTTCAGAAGATCTCAGTTTTTCCTTTGACAGACGACCTTCCACTATTTCTTTTGCTATACCAATCACATATTCCGCTTTTCGCGTTGTAAATTGGAGATTTCTTAAATCATCAATCTGGAGATCTGCGATGATTTCAGGAGATGGATATGCCCAGTATTCATTCTCATGAAGGACTAGCTTCTTCCCATAGTTCTCAACCAACCTCTTCTTCAAAGTATAGGCAAAAGTTAAATTGATCTGCTGTCCCATGATCGCCCAAGTCAATGCTTCAAAAAGATCAGGAATACCAATCATACGTAAACCATAATACCGTTCTACGAGCGGCTGTAATAGGCTATCTTCTGAAACAGCTTCATAAAATGATGAAAGATCCTGATTCAGGTCAAACCAATTCCCTATATATTCAACGACCGTATCCATGTTAGGTGGCTCCCTATCTGGGAACTCGATGATGAGGACGTGCACTCTGTAACTGATTTTGATCAAGATCAGTTCAGCATTCACAATTATTAACTTATAAATATGTTTATCATGTATGTGGTGAAGAACTTCTAGTGGTGATCTTTCAAGAAAAACAAGACATTCTCTATAGGAGAATTCCGGTGGCAACTCTATCTCCAATGTTCCATCTAATTCTTCAGTCCATCTCATGATTCGTAACCTTAGCTTCTATGGACTTTCGGTAGTCACTTGGTGAGCAATTCTTATACGTGCGGAACGTTTTATAAAAGTTAGAAGGGCTCTGAAACCCTGATTCGTAGCATATCTCCAGGCTGGTTTTTGAAGTGTTGCTTAACAGATAAGCCGCTTTATCTATTCGAATGTTCTCCACATATTCTCGGGGCGTAACATTCAATTCTTCTTTAAATAATCGTTCGAGATAAAATGGACTCACTCCAGAATGTTCGGCTACATCTTGTAAAAGAATTCTTTTTTGATGATTGTTTACTAAGAAACTGGTAGCTTTTCTAATCAGATTGATTTGTGGACAATGTTCGATCTCTGGCTGACATCTTTTACACGCTCGATAGCCTGCTTCCTCACATTGAGAAATTGAGTCATAAAATACTACGTTTTGCTTTTTAGGTTTTCGCGAACGACAAGATGGACGGCAATAAATCTTTGTTGTTTTTACTGCTGTATAAAAAAGGCCATCATATGACCTGTTACATTCCATAATTTTATCCCACATCTCATCAAACGACATTTGTATCGTACCCACAGACCACACCTCCATCAATCATCTTTTCATTATTTTAACCATTTTAACTGAGCAAATCGTCCTCAATCTTGCTGTTATGGTCCTATAATTGAAACGCTAAACCCAGAACCAAAGTATTAAAAAAGAGTGACGGTTAGCCACTCTCATTCGAACCCGTATTTATTTAATGGCTGCCATTCTATCATTCTTATTTGATCCACTCTTAGTCTTATATTGATAATAGATGACTGTTGCAATGAAGAAAGATGTAATACCAAACCCTATGACCATTTTATGAAATCCAATTGTGTCTAGGAACAAGCCTGTTAGCAGCATCAAAACCTGGAATATAATATTATCAACCATTCCTTTAATAGAGAAAAACCTGCCGTGATAGTCTGATGGGACATCTGTCTGGAAAATGGTAGTAACAACAGGAAACAGCGTTCCAGCAGCAAGACCAAATAATCCGAAAGAAAAAACCGACATGATTGGATGATCTGCTAAGAACAAAGATGTGTGTGCAGCAGCGATAACAAAGGTAATAGCGAACATATAGCTTAACTTCGGGTTATCTCTAAAGAATTTCTTTGATAAAAATGTTCCAATGAATACACAAACGCCTTCAGTCGTATAAAGAATTCCTTTAATACCGGCATTATCCTGCAACTCACTGATCTCAATCACCATTAAGTTGAATCCAGATAAAAATAGGTAAGCAGGAATTAATAAAAAGATACCATACACAACTTTACGTTCGTTCTTTATAATGGGATACAATTCCCCAAGCGTTCTGAAGAAATTATCCTTTCTACCTGAGGAATCTACTTTCTTAGGTTGTTCCTCCACATCTAAAAAGAAAGTAGATATAAGAAGGATTACATATGAAATAAGAGTAACCGTGTACAAAGAAAATAGCGACATGCCAACTAGCATCACTCCGCCGAGTGCAGTACCTACGATCCTTGATGCCGTAAAGATGTTCATGTTGACACCATTGGCATCTAAAAGTTCTTCTTTTTTTACGATTAAGGGCAACATGGTTTGCATAGCAGGCTGAGAAAACGTTCCAGATATACCGATAACAAGCGTATACACGACCATCCACCAAACATTGTTATAAGCGATTGCTAAATACATAAAGAAGATTGCCGCACATCGAGCAAATCCAGCGTAGATCAGTATCTTTTTCTTATTGCTGCGATCAATGATTCGACCCGCCATCGGTGCAAGAAAGATTCCTACTAGGAACCCCGCCAAGATAATCAGTGCCTGTAGAAAAGATGATTCAACATTCATCTGTAAAAATTCAAGATTCCCAATAATCCCTACCCATAGACCCGTGCTAGATACAGCAAGTCCAAACATCAAAATTAAAAAATTCCGGTTTCTCCACATGCTCCCTTTCCCCTCTCAGTTATACCGAAACTGTGTCACTATATTGATTAAAAATTACTTAACAAAGTAAAATAGACTCACTATTCAGTATACAGTATTTAGAAAACATACAGGAGATATAAATCTTCATTTTTTTCTTATTTTTACACTCTGTTATAATGACTAAAGTAGAAGTTTGAAAGGGGTACACTATGAAACAATTAATCCTTGCTGAAAAGCCTAGTGTGGCACGTGATCTTGCCCGTGTTCTTGGCTGCAAGCAACAGAATAAAAGTTATATTGAAGGACCGAAGCACATCGTTACTTGGGCACTCGGTCATTTAGTTGAGTTAAAGATGCCAGAAGACTATGACAAGCAATACAAACAATGGCGCTTAGAAGATCTTCCGATTATTCCAAACCATATGGGACTAAAAGTAATCCGACAAGTGAGTCACCAGTTTCGTGCAGTTGAACAACTTTCTAAACGGAAAGACATTAGTGAGCTTGTAATCGCAACAGATGCTGGGCGTGAAGGCGAACTTGTGGCTCGCTGGATCATGGAAAAAGTGAGATGGCAAAAATCTGTGAAACGATTATGGATTTCATCTCAAACGGATAAAGCGATTCGTGATGGATTTAATCAGCTAAAACCCGCTAAGCAATACGAAAATCTTTACCAATCTGCCGTTTGCCGATCTGAGGCAGACTGGCTGATCGGGCTAAACGTAACAAGAGCGTTAACGACGAAGTACAACGATCCGCTTTCTGCAGGTCGAGTGCAGACGCCAACACTTGCGATGATCCTAGACCGCGAGCAAGAGATCAACGCGTTCCAACCGAAGGATTTTTGGACGATTGATGCGGCGATTGGTATGTTAAAAGCGGCTTGGGAACATAACGGTGAGAAGCGTCTTTTTGAAGAGAAAAAAGCGAACGACATAGTAAGCAAAGTAAAGGGACAGCAAGCAACGGTCTCTTCACTTCAAAAGAAAGAAAAAACAGAGGCGCATCCGATGCCTTATGATCTTACTGAGTTACAGCGTGATGCCAATCGTCGTTTCGGTTTCTCTGCTAAGAAGACCTCTTCTGTACTACAAAAACTTTATGAGCAATACAAGCTCGTTACGTATCCAAGAACAGATTCCCGCTACTTAACAAAAGATATGGAAAATACGATGTATGATCGTCTTCAAGGGATGTCTTCAGGATATCGTGAAGAAGTGCAGCCCTTGCTCAAGCACAAAGGAAACGTAGTAGCTAAGAAAGTATTTAACGATTCAAAAGTAACGGATCACCATGCGATTATACCGACAGATGAACCATTGCACTTAGGTGATCTCGATAACGATGAGCGTAAATTATATGACTTGATCGCACGCCGCTTCTTGGCTCTTTTCTATCCGGCTTATCGATCTGAAACGTTGACCGCTACATTAAACGTTGCGGGTGAAACATTTATGGCCCGTGAAACGCTAGTGCTTGATCCAGGATTTAAAGTGCTGTCTGGTAAAGAAGAAGAAAGCCCGCGTGCACTCGCTCATTTAAAAGAAGGGCAATCCCTTTCTGTTAAAGAAGTAAATGCGGAGAAAAAGCTCACTGAGCCGCCTTCCCGTTTTACTGAAGCTGACCTTTTATCTCGTATGGAAAAATACAGTCTAGGTACACCTGCAACACGGGCTGATATCATTGAAAGACTTCTAGGATCTGAAGTGCTTGATCGTAAAAACAATAAGCTGCATCCTACTCCAAAAGGAAAACAGTTGATCGATCTTGTGAATGATGAGCTGAAGTCACCTGAATTGACTGCTAAATGGGAGCAAGACCTTGAAGCCATTGCCCGTGGAAAAGGAAATCCAAAAGAGTTTTTAGAGAACATCCGTAAACAAACGAAACAGCTTGTAATGGAAATCAAGACGAGCTCGCAGGAATATCGCGCACATAACCTTACAGGTTCAAAATGTCCTGAATGCGGCAAGTTGTTGAAAGAAGTTAAAGGGCGGGACGGCAAGGTGCTTGTCTGCTCTGATCGTGAGTGTTCATATCGCCGACGTAAAGACCCTAAACTATCGAACCGACGCTGTCCTCAATGTCACAAAAAGATGGAACTGCATAACGGAAAGGCTGGGACTTATTTTCAGTGTAAACCATGTAATGTAGTGGAAAAAGCAGAAGACAAGAAAAAGAAGGTTACAAAGCGAGAAGAACGCCAGCTTCTTAAGAAATATAGTAACAACAAAGAAGATGAAGGCTTTGGAAACAGTCTAGCAGATGCTCTAAAAGCAGCGATGAAAGATAAAAAATAGACGAAAAGCTAACTTCCGAGAACCAAAACTAGCATAATATTGCTGTTTTGACTCGTGAAGTTAGCTTTCTTTAAATAGAGTAAATTGGACTTGTACGCTTTAAACGTTAATCTGTCCGATTGCATAACGAATCTGTCTGATTAGAGTGTTAATCTGTCCAATTGAACGAGTAATCTGTCCAATTCGAGCATTTATCTGTCCGATTGAACAGTTAATCTGTCCAATCTCAAAGTAGCTCTTCTTACTTACTCTTATATGTGGCAGAAGCTTCTATGTCACAACCGCATCTAACTAAATTTATTGCCCAGCTTCTACACCGATTTTCTTCATCTGCTTCTCATGTGCTTTACCATGAGCTCTGTTTCGATCTTCCTCTACCTCACGAGATACCTTAACTCCTTCTGCAACCTTCGTTGCTCCGACCTGTTGCAGACCGTTCTGATCTTTTTGATAGACAAAGGAAGCACGCGTTGAGATAGCAGCACCTGGTGAAGTGACAAACGGAACGACTTTATAATCTGTTCGCCATTCTTCTGGTGTAACCGTACATCGTACATACCCACGGTAATCATTGAAGAATTTAATATGTGGATTCAACCCTAGTATTTTATCAGTATCAGAACGTTTATCAGCACCATTTCCACCAGAGGTGATGGATGTACCTACAAATTCAGCTCCAATCACATTAGATGATGAATCATTGTAATCCACTTTCAGGTCACACGCCCAGCTTGCATGTACATCGCCTGTCAGTACAATAATATTATTTAAATTCTTTGATTGTATAAAATTTGTGATACGTTCACGGGATGCCGTATACCCGTCCCATGCATCCATACTCAGCCTAGGCGCCTCAGCTGTCCCATAGTTTCTTTGTGCAAAGAATACTTGCTGAGCTAGAACATTCCAATGCGCTTTAGAGTTCCCTAAGTTTTGAAGCAACCATCGTTCCTGTTCTATTCCTGTTAACGTCCTATTCGGATCTTGAGATTCAGGAGTAGGCGGTTTACTTCCGTCTCCATTTGCTTGATCATCACGATATTGTCGTGTATCCATAACGTTGAACATTGCCAAGTTTCCATAAGTGAAGTCTCGATAGAGTAGCATGTCAGCTCCGTGTGGTAAAGAAGATCGACGAAGTGGCATGTGCTCGTAATACGCTTGATAACCCGCAGCACGTCGTTTGACAAACGCTTCAACAGACTGTCCTTTTTCGGGAATCATGTTTGCATAGTTGTTCTCTACTTCATGATCATCCCATGTTACGACCCAAGGGAATGCTGCATGAGCTGCCTTCAAATTACCATCTGAACGATACTGTGCATGTCTGTTTCGATAGTCTTCGAGTGTCATGATCTCAGGACCGCTATGTGTTCGAACATTGCCAGACGGTGATACATATTCATTCGGTCCGTACTCGTATATGTAGTCACCTAAGTGAACAACAAAATCTAATTCTTCTTCTGACATATGCTGATAGGCTGTAAAGAAACCATGTTCATATTGCTGACAAGATGCAAATGCAAAAGTCATACTTTTAACATTCGCACCTTTTCTAGGAAGTGTCTTCGTTCTTCCTACAGGGCTATACTCATATCCACTTTTGAATCGGTAGTAGTATACGTGGTTTGGCTTAAGTCCATCTACTTCAACGTGGACAGAGTGTGCGAGATTAGGACGCGCTAGCTCCGTTCCCTTTTGCACAACCTTTTTAAATCGTTCATCTTCTGCGATCTCCCATTTTACAGGTACAGCTTGATTTGGCATTCCTCCTCCATTCAATGGATCTGGTGCTAATCTTGTCCATAAAACAACGCCGTCTGCTAACGGGTCACCTGAAGCTACACCTAGCGTAAACGGATAATTTCTAAATTTTGGTGCCGCATTCACTTCGTAGCTGCCTAGCGACTGAGCAATTGTGAGTCCCAGTGAAATTCCTGCAATTTTTCCGGCACCCGAGAGAAAAGTTCTGCGATTCAGTTTGTTTTTATTAAAGCTGTCTTCCGTAAGCTTCTTAATCCATTCATCCATCGGTCTTTCATCCATGATTGATGCAACCCCTTTTAAATGAATTTAGTACAACGTTCATTATAGAGAGGAAATGTTAAGAAACTATTTTTTTATGTAAACGTATAAAGGACTACACATAGGAACAACTTACTAATCTTAATAATGCAACGAAAGAGACGAACTGTTGCATTAGTTATTAATCACAATTGGCTAAAATACCTTATGCTTCTTATGTCCTGTTCTTCTTTATTAAATCTTTACTTCATAAACATAATCTATGATATTTCATCTTAATTAAAAGGAATTGGTGATGGCAAAATGGCACTCAGACGGAGAAAGAAAAAAAAGTCCAACAATGAAACATACACATGGGTAGACTTAATTGTTGATCTTGTATTAGTAATTCCTGAACTTATTTTTTGGCTGATTCGACTACTTGGAAGAAGTGTTTTTAGGCTGTTTGACGGAATTTAAAAAGACTGAACTCTCATTTCGAGTTCAGTCTTTTTAATTCAGAACTTTAAGCTCTAAATTATTCCGTTTTTCGTAAAGTGATAGAAACCGTTGTTCCTTTACCAGGGTAACTTTCTACTTTTAAGTCTCCCTTATGTTCCGTAATAATTTTATTACTTACCGTTAGCCCTAGCCCAATTCCTTTTTCCTTATTGGTAAAGAAAGGGACGCCAATGCTCTTTAATCTTTCTTCTTCAATTCCAATCCCATTATCTACAAAGATAAGTTTGATTTTTTGATCAGTCGTTTCTTCAATGGCTATCGTGAGAATTCCACCATCATTCATAGCTTCGATCGCATTTTTAATCACATTGATAAAAACTTGTTTAATCTGGTTCTTTTCACAAGAGACAAAGAGATCTCTCTCTTTAAATAATAGACGAATTTCTACATTGTACAAATTAGCTTCAGACGTTAGTAACATTACAGTGTCTTGCAGAAGTTGAATTATGTTCACGTTCTTCATATATTGAGTAGCGTCTGGTTTTGCTAATGCCATAAACTCATTCACGATAGATTCAATCCGATGAAGTTCCTCACAAATTACTTCATTGTATAAATAGAGTTTGTTTTGATCGATCTCACTATTTTTCATTAAAGAAAACAGTCCTTTAATGGATGTGAGTGGATTTCTGATTTCATGAGCAACACCTGCTGCTAGTTCTCCCAATACGGCAAGTTTTTCACTATTTCGTATATATTCATCTGCTTTTTTCTTTTCCGTAATATCTCTAGAGATAAATACGAGACCTTCTATGTCCCCTTCATCAGACACCATCGGCATGCCCTTCCCCTCTAATAAAACAGGATGACCTGAAGCATGTACCTTGCGATAAACAAGAGGTAGCGGATTTTCCAATGCGGCAACTAATTTAATATATTTCTCTACACTCTCATGATCCTCCAAATGAACACAATTCAATGCGCTCGTACCGAGGAGTGAGCTTGGTTCGATTCCTAGTACATTTTTATAAGATCGTGAGGCATATAAATAGTTTCCATTCATGTCAACTGAGCAGATTAAATCATTGCTATGATCCAAGATAATCTTATGTTTAAATTCATTCTTTCTTAAGGCAGCTTCTGCTTCTTTTCTCTTTGTAATATCTCGAGACGCAACAATCGCAGAGAGGTTGTCTTTATGACTAATAGGGGTCCCTTTAGACTCTAGCCAAATATAACTCCCATCTTTTTTCAAGTATCTATACTCAATCGAAAGAGGTATTTCCTTCATGATCATTCGAGTAAACTCTTGAATCACACGGTCTCTATCTTCATGATGAACAAGGTTAAATGGAGTGGTACCTATCGCTTCACTTTGAGTGTAACCAGTTACCCAAAAATAGGACGGTGTCAAATAGGTGAAGATCCCCTCATGACTAACAATTCCAATAATATCTATCATGTTTTCAGTTATAAGCTTTAAATGATTAAGCGTTTCTTTCTTTTCAAGATGCTGCTGTGTTAAATTCCGAATAATTATTTGTGTGGCGTGTGATGTAAACATTAGGGGAAATCCGATGACTTCTAATTGAATAGAATTACCTTTTTGGGTGATCCATGTTTGTTCACTTGGCTTAGGGGCTATACCTTTGTCGCATGTTTGAATTCTTTCCTCCACTAGATGATGCAACTCATTTGGGAGGTTGTTCCATATCGGCTGACCGATTATTTCTTCTTCCGCTTCTAATATCTTTCTTGCTGCGGGATTTACATATACCCAAGTTCGGTCTTTCTGGATAAGAAAAGGTGTTTCAGAATGTTCAAATTGATTGGCGTATGTTTTCATTTGATTAATGAAAAGGCTGTCTCCTAATACTTGACCATCTGAAGTTTCCATACCCATCCTCCATTAAAAACGTTAATCAAAACGTTTCGTTCATGATTACCTAAATTATAAACACATGTCCTTTTACAAATAAAGATATTTTTTAAAAAATATTCTTACTATAAAATGATTAATTTTTTCTTTTAGTTAATTATAGATAGTTGTTTTTGATCATAGATGAATTTAGTTTCGTAAAAAGTATGGAATGCCTGTTTCAAAGCAGTTTTTCGATCCGGAGCTGTATGAGAGGACATGATAATATGTTCTTGTTTGTAATAGAGCATACTTACCACTACAGTTGTTTTGTTGGTATAGAGAAATAAATCAACATCCATTATTTCATTACCTGTTATCAAACGAATAAAGCGATATTGCGGTGTTCTTACCATATCCCTCAGCCCCCTTTTAATCTTTCATCCCCTTTTACTTTTGTCTTAAAAGTTTAGTTATTTAAATAGTAAATAATCACTATAAATTTGTCAATATATTCTGTCAATTTAAGTCGATTTCCTGGGAAATTAGAATGATAAAGAAAAAAAGACGGGAAATCCCGTCTTAATTTCTGTTAGGTGGCTTTTCATTATCAGGGGAAGTTTGTCCACCAGCTCCTGTAGAGTCTTTATCTTTAATTCCGTTAGTCGTATTATGTTCTGAAGATGAGGATAAGGAAACTAATTTAAATCCTGTTCTAGAAAGTGGTTCTTCTAATAATCTTTCTATATTTTGCGATGCTTGGATTGTTGTTTCATCGTATTCTAATTGAATAGTAATAGTTTTCAAAGTAATCTCCTCCTTTACCTTCATTTGTTCCCTGCATCAAAAATAATAAACAAGAAAAGAGACCATCTGTTAACGATGGTCTCTTAAAACTTAAGCTTCTTTTTCAACTAAGTTGTGCTCTAATTCTTTGGATGAAGAAGAGGTTTCTTCATCCTGATTAAGCCTTTTCGTAATTTCGATTTTTTTAACTTGATGTCCATCAATCTCAATCACCTTGAAATCATATTCATCATACGATATGACCTGATTTTCTTGTATTTCTGAGTTCTGTGAAAGGACCCAGCCACCAATCGTATCAAGTTCACTATCATCAATTTCAAGTCCATAAATGTCGTTCACTTCTGCGATCAATACTTTACCGTCAAAGTGCTTAACATTTGGACTAACTGCATGAATCATTGGTGATTCATCTTCATCAAATTCATCACGTATTTCACCAACAAGCTCTTCCAAAATATCTTCAATGGTAACAATACCTGCTGTTCCACCATATTCATCAACTAAAACGGCCATATGAAAGCCTTTTTTCTGCAGCTTTAATAGTGTTTCTTTGATCGGTGTGTTTTCAAATACGCTCAATGTTGGTCTAATGTAATGTTCAAGTGGGTATTCTTTTCCTTTAATCAAGTCAAAAAATACTTCTTTCGCATTCACCATACCAAGAACATTATCTTTATCTTCCCCTACAACAGGGTAACGTGTATATTTTTCTTCTGCAATTATATTAATATTTTCTGCAACGGTATTATCTTCGTAAAGACAAACCATTTCAGTACGAGGGACCATGATCTCTTTTGCAGTTCTGTCGTCAAATTCGAATACCTTTTCTACATAACTGAACTCAGATTTGTTGATTTCACCACTTTTGTAGCTCTCACTTAGAATTAAACGTAGTTCTTCCTCGGTGTGTGCCATATCATGCTCTGACGCTGGTTTTAATCCAAACATTCTTACTAAAAGCTGCGCACTTCCGTTCAAGAACCAAATGAATGGATACATAACTCTGTAGAATCCAATCAATGCAGGTGATAACAATAAGCTGATAGTTTCAGCTTTTTGAATAGCTACTGTTTTTGGTGCAAGCTCACCAAGAACAACGTGTAAAAAAGTAATGGATGCAAAAGCAATTGCAAATGATAATGTATGAACAATCGCCGGGCTTAAATCCATTTTTTCAAATACTGGACCGAGAATTGCTTCTACCGTAGGCTCACCTAACCAACCTAAACCTAGTGCTGTAATTGTAATACCTAACTGACAGGCAGAGAGTGATCCATCAAGGTTTGAAATAACCTTTTGTGCTGCAATCGCTCGTTTGTTGCCTTCTTCAGCTAATTGGTCAATTCTTGATTTACGAATCTTAACAATCGCAAATTCTGCTGCTACGAAAAAAGCGGTTAGTAGAATAAGTACGGCTACTGCAAGTAATTTCAATAAGGTCAAACTGTCCAAAAAGACTCCTTATACCCCAAGTTACTGGAATATAAGTTGTCACCTCCTAAGTGTTATAAATTTTTATAATCAAGAAAAAGTATATCATATAATTGAAGAACTTACTTAATAAAACAACTTACTTGTATTTTACATTTACTTTTGTGATCCATAAAACCCTTTCCCATCATTCTGAAATTTCTACTGTGTCTAAGTCTTCTTCTTTTTTTAACACAAGTTTATTTTCTTTTTCATCATAATAATAAATCTTCATTCCATGCTCCGAACCAGTTTCTTCAAAGTTGGAGTACAGTCCAAAATACCCATTACCTAATGGAACAAGATTATTCTCTACATTTGTTGTAATAACAGGATAATCTTCATTCTCTTCGCTACCACCATTATTGATAGATCCGATTACAAATAATAACAAGATTCCTAATACAATCAATGTCCTACGAATGCTGCGCAATTCAGAAGCTGTATCTGAATACATAAAAATCACTCCGTTTTTTATATTCTTTTCCTGTTAATTATCACATAATAGCAAAGAGAAATGATACTAAATATGGGAGACTTACCCATTTTTAAGTGGTATTCTATTAATGAGAAACACTGATTTAAAATGTAGCAAAGAAAGGATGAACATCAAATGGATTTTGTACTGGATCATAAATGGGTATTTCTTATTCTGGCAGAGACCGTATTTTGGGTTTCTACTTTATCTTTTTTAGTGGTACGTTATTGGTTCAATCTGAAGAAATTAAGCATTGCATTCTTCGTTCTTTTTCTCTTAAATGACCTCTGGATTGCTGCGATGGGATATTTCGATTATTTAAGAACAGGAGAATTCTCAACATATCAAATCATAATTCTGGTTGTCATAGCTTATGCCTTTTTGTATGGGAAAAGCGATTTTCAGAAGTTGGATCGCTTTATTCAGCGAAAGGTCGCAAAATGGCGTGGATTGCCTGAACCCGAACTGCTCGATTCAAAACCACTGTATGGGATGCAACACGCGAAGCAAGAAAGACGAAATCTTTTTAAGCACATTTTTTTATTCATCACGGTACAAGGTGTTTTTTGGCTAGTATTCGGACTATCAGATGCCGTATCATCCATACACCTAGATACTTTTTTAAAAGATTGGTATGACACAACAGATACAGATCTGTTCTACAAAAACGATACTGCTAATAATGTCACACGTATTTGGGCTCTGATACTTGCGATTGATGTAGTCGTATCGTTGCCCTATACGGTTGCTCCAAAAAAAGAAAAGAAAGCAACGCGTGCCGCTTAACCTAAAAGAGCTTGGGATATTATCATCCCAAGCTCTTTTATAATATTATTTTGCTTCTTTATGTTGTTTCGATGTCTCTACTCGTTCATTACCCATAAACAATATGACAACAGCCGAAATCGCGATTGGGATTAGTGCATATGTGAATACTGTTGTAATGGAGTCAGACATAGAAGCTGAAATTCCATCAAGTATTTCAGGTGGTATTTTATCACGCTCTCCGGACTGAAACACTTTTTGTGGATCAAGATCTTTAATAGTAGCAGACCCTTGACCTGCAAAGCCTTTTAAATTTTCGCTTATTCTTTCATAAAAAATCCGGTTTTGAAGTGCTCCAAAAATGGTTACACCAAGTGTCATACCTAATGATCGTAAAAAGGCATTTGTGGAGTTTGCTGAACCTCGGTAACGAAACTCCATTTTGTTGATAGTCGCTGCAGGTAATAAAGAGAACGAGAACCCCATACCAAAACCTACAGTGACCATAAAGAATGTAAGCATCGTTCTAGAAGTATCTGGTGTCATACCACTAAGCATATACATGCCAGTAAAATAAGAAATTACGGATACAATCATAAGGTTACGGAAGCTGGTTTTCGTTTGAAAAATACCACCGATCATACTTCCAGCAACAGAACCTAACATCATTGGTGTAAGAATTAAGCCTGCACTTGTTGCAGAACCTCCATAAACCGCTTGAACGAAAATAGGAATAAAAACGGCTAGTATAATGAATGTTCCACCGTATAGAAAACCTAGAATCTGTGAAGTAGCAAATAGTCTCTTCTTAAACATCCAAAATGAAATAATCGGTTCGGATGCTTTTTGTTCTACAGCAAAGAACACAATGAAAAAGACAGTAAATATCGTAAACAAAGCTACGATCTGCGTTGAATCCCATGCATATGTCTTGCCACCAAGTTCAAGGGCAAACATCAAACTAACAACTGCGATCACAAGTGTGATGGCACCCCACCAGTCAATCTTTTGCTCACGATGCTCCAGTGTTTCTTTGTAATAACGGAAGATCAAGTAAAACGAAGCTGCACCTATTGGAACGTTAATATAGAACACCCAATGCCAGCTGATCGCATCTGTAATGAACGCTCCGAGTAAAGGTCCGAGAACACTCGAAGTTCCGAAAACCGCCCCAAGAAGCCCTGTCATCTTCCCTCTCTTTTCTGGAGGGAAAATATCAAAAACAATCGTAAATGCGATCGGCATCAATGCTCCACCGCCGATACCTTGAATCGCTCGAAACGCTATCAGCTGCTCCATACTTTGAGCAAGACCGCAAAGGGCAGAACCGATAAGGAAAACGACAAGTCCAAAAATGAAGAATCGTTTTCTGCCATACATGTCGGATAACTTACCGTAAATTGGCATCCCTGCCATTACTGCCACCATATAAGAGCCAGTAACCCAAACGAATTTATCAAAACCACCTAGGTCGGCTACAATCGTCCCCATCGCAGTTGCAACAATGGTATTATCCATTGCAGCCATTAGAATACCTAGCAACAAACCAGCTACGACTAACTTTAGATTTGTTTCTTTATGCACCATAGCGCCATCTCCTAACCTAACACCCTCATGTATACTTAATAAACTTAAGTATACATGAGGGACAGTCCCCCAACAATTTATTTCCTTCGCTATTTCTCTCCATTTAATTAGGGTGTTTTCTCCATATCAACCTATAAAAATAGTTGAATTTCGAATTTAATAAATTATCCACACCCCTTATTCCTATTCTTTCACATAGAAAAAGAGACAGCACGTCTGCCGTCTCTTTTTAGCTTACCTATTAAAGTTCTAAGATAGAATCTTCATTATCTTGTCCTTCATACATTGCATCTAGCATTAAACCTGTCCAAAGATTTAGATTCAACCCACGGTCTTCATCATCGCCTTCAAGTCCAAGTTCAAGACCAGCGTCTAATGAAGAGTATAGAGAAGAACGATCTTCATCTTCATCAAGTGAGCTCATTAAGTCTGCCATGATTGAAGTATTTAACTTAAGAGAAGTATTTTCAAGCTCATCTTCAGAAGATAAAGAAAGTGCTGTATCCGTGTTAAGCATTGAGCTTAAAGAAGAACGATCTTCTTCGTCTTCAGACATAATAGCCGCCATCACGTCTGTGCCTAGATCTACTTTTGCACTTGACGCTTCGTCTTCTTCAGTTGCTTCTACTCCTGCCCATAGACCAGCATCAGCCATTACAGAAGAGTTCTCTTCTTCATCTTCAGAAGTTACGTTTGCCATCACATCTGTGCCTAGATCTACTTTCGTACTTGACTCTTCGTCTTCTTCAGTTGCTTCTACTCCTGCCCATAGACCAGCATCAGCCATCAAAGAAGAGTTATTCTCTTCATCTTCAGAAGTAACGTTCGCCATTACATCTGTGCCTAGATCTACTTTCGAACTTGACTTCTCGTCTTCTTCAGTTGCTTCTACTCCTGCCCATAGACCAGCATCAGCCATCAAAGAAGAGTTATTCTCTTCGTCTTCAGAAGTTTCGTTTGCCATCACATCTGTGCCTAGATCTACTTTCGCACTTGACTTCTCGTCTTCTTCAGTTGCTTCTACTCCTGCCCATAGACCAGCATCAGCCATCAAAGAAGAGTTATTCTCTTCGTCTTCAGAAGTTACGTTCGCCATTACATCTGTGCCTAGATCTACTTTTGCACTTGACTTCTCGTCTTCTTCCGTTGCTTCTACTCCTGCCCATAGACCAGTGTCAGCCATTAGAGAAGAGTTATCCTCTTCATCTTCAGAAGATACGTTTGCCATCACATCTGTACCTAGATTTACATTCGCACTTGACTTCTCGTCTTCCTCCGTTGCTTCAACTCCTGCCCATAGACCAGCATCAGCCATTACAGAAGAGTTATTCTCTTCATCTTCAGAAGTAACGTTCGCCATCACATCTGTGCCTAGATCTACTTTCGCACTTGACGCTTCGTCTTCCTCAGATGCTTCTACTCCTGCCCATAGACCAGCATCAGCCATCAAAGAAGAGTTATTCTCTTCATCTTCAGAAGTTACGTTCGCCATTACATCTGTGCCTAGATCTACTTTCGCACTTGACGCTTCGTCTTCCTCCGTTGCTTCTACTCCTGCAGTTACACCTGCATTCACAGCAGCTTCTGTATTTGATTCTTCCTCATCTTGAGTTTCAACAGCTGCATGAACATCTGCTCCCGCATTTAGAGAACTAGAATCTTTGTTATCTTCTTCATTAGAACGTACTTCCGCTTCAACGTTTGTATCTGCGTTTACAGACGCTTTACTTTCATCATCAGAAGAACTTTTAACTGTGGCATCAGTTCCGACTGCCGCATTAGCTTTAGCACCGTCGTTATGATCTTCAGTTTTTGATTCCGCTTCAACTCCAGCATTTACAGTTGTACCTACTTGAGCTTTTTCATCTTCTTCACCGGAAGCTTCAGCATTCACATTTGCACCAACGTTTGTTTTTACGCTATTGTGGTTCGAATCATCATCTGAGCTCTCTAATTCGATGCCTGTTACGGCACCTAGATCAAGGTTAAGATTAGACTCTTCATCTTTCTCAGAAAGCTGAATGTTACTGATCAACCCTGTTCCGATTTTAAGACTTGATGACCCTTCATCTGCAAATGTTTCACTTCCTCCAAAAAATAACCCAGCCGCAGCAGCACCTGTAATCGCAAATGTTCTAATAAAGTTTGATCTTTTCATTGTCATTTCTCTCCTTCTTCTTCTTAATTTTTTTGTTTTACCAAATTTGAATTAGAAGAAGAAAGATTGTGGTGGTTGCCCAGGTGGAGCATTTAGCCATTGATCATAATAGTGTCGAACTCCCTCACCAAGTCGACTTCCTGTTTCAAGCTGAGTATCATTTTGTCCACCATCTAGAATAGCCAAGAACGTAACAGAGCTTGAAGAAGTCATCGGTCCATTGGATGAACCTGAAGGAGATTGTCCACCTTGTGATGATGGGGTTAGCATTTGTGTTTGAGTTACCTTTTGAGTTGCCGGATAAACCGGACTTGTTTTTTGCCGTACAGGTTTCTCAGTTTCTTTTTGATCCCTGCTCATTTTAAGTACTTCTCCACTCGTACTCGTACTAACGGAATTCTCTATGTCTTTTACAAATACTTCTTTTGTCGTCACAACAACCGGTTTTTTAGTTATTGCACCTTCCGTTTCATTAATCGTTTCACTAGTGTTCGGTTTGTTCTCCACAACAGGTTCAGTGACTGGTGTTGTGACAGGAGCTGGTTCTGGTTTTGCTTCGACCACTTCCTCAACTTCCGGCTTAGTAGTAACAATCTCAGAAACGACTGGAAGCTTCACCTCTACTTGAGGTTTTTCCGGTGTAACAGGAACCGTAACGTTCACCTCTTGATCTACCACATCGACTTTTATCGATGGTTTTTCAGAAAGGTTCACATCCACGATAGGCTTAGAACTTTTTAGCTTTTCTGTCGGTACTGCTTCTTTTACCGTATCGACTGTATTCGTTACCGTTTTGACCGCTTGATCTACTGGCTTTACGGTCTCGGTAACTTTGTTAACCGTTTGATCCACCTTGTCGACAGCACGAGTTGTGTCTTTCACAATATTTGTAACTGTGTTAAGAGTAGGTCTCACAACCTCATCGGTAACCGAATGATTTTTCGTTGAAATGTTCACTTTGTCTGGAACCCTTTCAACAATCTCAGTTGTTTCTTTTGTAAGGTCTGTGACTGGAGAAAGAATACCTCCGCTATCCGCCGATACGATTGCGGGAATACTCATCCCAGCTGCGAATACTACCAATTGTACAAATCGTTTCACCTGGTTATCACCTCCTTCTGTAAGTGTTTTCAAATAGCTAACGAAGATAAATTTGATTTGGATCACTAAAAAAACAAAAAAATTTACATTTTGTACACTTTAAACAGGAAATGTGACGTAAAAGCTCGCTTGCTTTACACTTAAAGAAGTAAAAATTTGAGGTGATTTATAATGGCACAACATGTTTTTTATCTGAATGCGCATTGGCCAGGCGGAAGAAATAATATAGGAACGATAGAAACACAGAATTTGAAGACTAAGGTATCGATACCTCCTGAGATGGATGGACCAGGAATTGGAACGAATCCCGATGAGATGTTGCTTGGAGCAGCGGCAACTTGTTATATCATCACACTTGCTGCCATGATCGAACGAAGTAAGATAGATAACATAAATTTAACGATGGAGTCTGAAGGATATGTCGATGTTACAAACGGAGTGATTACGTATCAAAAAATCATCCATCGACCGGTCGTCACGATCAAACATGGCACGTCAAAAAACATTTCGACACTTCTTCAAAAACTCGCCATTAAAGCTGAGCATTCGTGTATGATTTCACGAGCATTGAAAGGTAATGTCGAAATAGAGGCGATTTTGACGATAGAAAATGGATGAATTTAGAAGAACAGTCCTTTCGTTACCTGTACTTAAAAAATTACTTATGTTAGCATAAATGTTAAGGAAGGAAAGTAATTTATTATTTGGGTTCCTAACAAGTTCCCCCATAATAGAAAGGGGACGATGTATCATGAACCAACAAGATGTGAAAACCATACTCTTAAATTTACAAAACAAACAGTATATTGAATCCGATATTACACACACTTTTAGTGAAAACAATTCAGCTGTTTTTTCTGTAAAGTATTTAAAGAACGATCAATCGTTCGAAGTGATTCAGATTGAAACTAACTCCCTGGAGCGGTTCGATGATGTCGATTCTGCCGTTCATTGTATAAACAACTTAATCGCTAAATAGAGATTTACTCTTTTTCATAATAAAAGAGGTCAACCAAAATAATGGTGACCTCTTTTTTTGTTTATCTCTGGAGATATTTTATCCAATCATTTTCCTCAATTGAAATAAAGTCATTCGCTTTAGTATTCATTACATACATCAGAGCTTCTTTATCTCCAACTGATGTCTTTATTTTAGCAACGATGCGATCATATAAATTATTAGCTCTGTTTTCAACAAAATCTTCAAGTTCGTCTAATCGTTTTAGTTCCTCCTTGGTTACTTCATATAGCTCACCTGTTACCCATTTATCTTTTTCAAGAATTAATGCTGGGTAACCCCAACCTGTATCGTATAGTTGTCCCTCGGCGTAGCATCTATGTTCTATGTATGTTGCATTCTTTAAAAAGTTGGCATTACTTCCCTCTTTTCGAAGCGTCCCGTAAACAAATACTAGCTGTTTTTTCATAAACTCACCTTCTTTTTTACAAGCATTATCCTTTTGAAAAAAAGACAGCCCAGACCAGTAAACTTAAAAATAGAATTCCAGCTATTAAACAGAGGAACATTACTATTAACAACGTCCATCCTAACCCTTTTCGATTTGTTAGAATAAGAAAAATACTTAATGTGTAGGGACCAAACATTAAACCTAATATCGTCCAAAGCCACCGATCTTTATTATACAGCGGAGCTTGAACATATAAATAATAAGCGATAGCAATCTGTGTTATCGCATAGAATATGAATCCCAATCTTTTTTCATCCTCTCTAATCTGAAAGTACTCTTGTCCTACCAAATATAACCCTTTTTTCTCCAACAAAAAACTTTCAACCACTGTTTGGCTGAAAGCTTTCATGAAGAGTTAAGCCTTTAATAACCTTTTCTTACATCAATGATATGCTCGTTCTTCCGTTTTCTGCTCCCTCTTGCAGCGTCAAAAAATAAAACAAGCGCTGTAACGATGTGCATGATCATTCCGATGACTGGCAAGTAGCCGACAATAGAAGTAATAAGACCTAACACACTTCCTGTGAATCTTTCTTTTTGAACGATACAAATGATGAGTGTGATCAAATGAAAAACAAACATGAATTGAAGTGGTCCCCATGCTGAAGCAAGAATGATGGCTCCTCCTAAGAAAGGAATGCCAAGGAAAGCCTCAATACCGCCTGTTACCATCTTCAATAGTCTCGATATATTCATGAGACAGCCTCCTCAATAATTTCTATCATATATTACGTGATTACCATGAAAAAAGTTTCCTTTCAAAACATTACCTCTCCTTATAAACAAAGAAACCTCCTGGTGTGGAGGTTTTAATCTCTATTCCTTCGTTTTCTTCGCTTCGTTAATAAACGTAGTAATGATCGCCATCATATTCTCGTTTTCATGTCTCAATTCTTCTGGATGCCACTGTGTTCCAAGCAAGAATGTTTTATCCTGATCTTCAAGTTCTAATGCCTCGATTATACCGTCAGATGCTCTAGCTGCTACTCGTAATCCTTTACCCACTTTCCCGATCGCCTGGTGATGAAAGCTGTTTACAGCAACCTCTTTTTCTCCAACAATTTTGTAAAGTTTACTACCTTCTTCAATATTAACGGTGTGAGAAGGTTCTGTTCGTGTTGCAGATGATTGAAAGTGATTAATACTATTTGAATACTCGCTCTCCACATCCTGTATGATTGTACCTCCATAACTCACGTTCAGTAAGTGATATCCTCGACACATAGCTAGAATGGCCTTTTCGTTCTCACGTGCCTTTTTCACGAGTTCAATCTCAAAATCATCACGGTGTTTGTTCACCTTTTTTACCTTTGGATGAGGTTCTTCGTTATAAGTGATCGAACTGATGTCTTCTCCACCAGTAAAAATTAATCCATCACATAATTTCGCATAATATTCAGCTTCTTCAGGCTTTCCCATCGGAATAACGATGGGGATTCCCCCTGCATCTCTAACAGTTTCTGCAAATTTATTATAAACAACGATCGTATCAACGTTTTCATTTTGAGTTTCAATTGTATTGATTGACATGATGGTACTTGTTAATCCTATTAATGGTTTTTGCGTCATATAAAACTTCCTCTCTAGTAGCTGTTCAATCATGTTTTACCTTAATCACATAATCATAAACACCCATAATTTATCATTCCTATTACTATTAACCATATATTCATACGTATTACATTTTTCTTACCTATACATAAAAGAACAGCTCACTAAACGTGTGAGCTGTTCCTGCTATTTATATCGTATGCTACTGCATCGGTGGTCTCGGCTTTTTTACAGAATAAACGAGTTCAATATCACCGTTCTCCTTCACACGCTTCACCGTGTAAGTTTTCTCAACACCCTGCTCGGTATTGTGAAAGGTGATCTTGTCGCCTTCTTCAAAATCTGATGTGCCTGTGTCCCATAATTTTTCGTCATCGGGTTTTCTCATACCTCTCACCCCTCATATTCCGACTAATCTCCCATAACAATATGCCATTTAACTTTGTTTTCCCCTACTTAGGAAAATGAATCCTAAATCGTATGTTAAAACGTGCATATTTTGCTCTCGTTATTGAGAATCCAGCATACAATCTCCTTTGTTCACTGGGAATAGAGTCCGGCTCAATATCGGAATCGGTATGTCGGCAGTGCAATGAAATACTTTCTCACCAACCGGTTATGACAAGAATTTATGGACACCTCTTTATTATTAATTGATTTAACATTTCTATATAAAGTGCGCCTTTTCTAATAGTTCTACTAAATAGATAGAAACCCTTTATATTGTTTAAATTCTTTAATTATTTATTTCTTTATCTAACTAATGGATAGCAGGTTAAGTTCTTTCGCAACAAACTCCATAAGCTCAGCAATCTTATTGGATGAAAAATCCAACTCAATCCCTGCAGTTTCATAAACTTCCGGAAGTGACTTGGAACTTCCAAGTTTCAATGCTTGTTTATATTTCTTGATCGTTCCCTCTGGGTCTTCTTTAAAATTTTTGTACAATTGAATAGCTCCAAGTTGGGAAATCGCGTACTCAACAAAATAAAAAGGAACTTCGTATATATGAAGCGTATAAAACCATCCTTTTACTTTCCATTCTTCATATCCATTCCAATCTACGATCGAAGCATCATAGCGATCTTTCAACTCACCAACCTTCTTCGTGCGTTCTTCCCAAGTATTATTTGGATGTTGGTACAGCCAGTGCTGAAACTGATCAATGACCATAATGTACGGAAGACTCATTAAAGCCCCCTTTAGCTGATCTTTCTTCGCTCGGTTAAGTTCCTCCTCTGTCTTGTAAAACTCATTCCAACGATCCATCGTGAAAAGCTCCATACTCATACTCGCTAGTTCGGCCGACTCCATTGGAATTTGTTTATAAGCATATAATTCTTGATCACTCTTCAGTAGATCATGAATCGCATGTCCCATCTCATGCATAAAAACAACAAGATCACTATCCGTGTTGGACATGTTCATAAAGATAAACGGAAGTCCTGTTTCAGGTAGCGATTCACAGAATCCCCCCTGTGCTTTTCCTTTTCTGCTCGTTAGATCAAAAAGTTTCTTCTCATTCATTTCATGAACAAGTGAACCAAATTCAACATCAAGTTCGCCTAAAACCTTCGCTGATTTATTGATTAACTCCACATCGGAACTTACAGGTTGTAATGGTTTTCGACCGATTGCTCCTGCTTGAACATCCCATGGCTTATAAACATCAACACCTATTTCAGCTTTGTGCTCTTTTTGAAGTTGTATCGTGATCGGAAGAACATGCTCACGTATGGATTCAGCGAGTTCTGTACAATCCTCTGGCGTATAGTCAAACCTATTATATTTTTTAAACATATAATCGTTAAAGCCGCTCAAACCAGCATTCTCTGCTTTCTTCACACGAAGTTGGATCAACTCGTCAAGAATACTTTGAAGTTTCTCTTCTTCTTTTAAGATAGGTTCATACAAGGCTTTCATCGCTTTCTCTCTTGTGTCACGCTTAGAATCTCTAATATGAACAAAAAGCTCACTAATCGTAACTTCTTTTCCTTCCCAATTTGAAGAGAGACTTCCTGTGATCTCAAAATATTGATTCGTAAGAGCATCTTCTTGTTTTTCTATTTCTAGGTTAGCTTCTTGAAAAAGAGCAAATTGCGTTCTCAGCTTCTTTTTATATTCTCCAAATTCATCGTCAGGAAGTTCTGCCATAAATGGTGATTCTAATACTTTCTCGTCCAATATAGATTGGTATTTTTTAAACAATGGCTTTATGTGCTGCTGATCAAATTCATATTGCTGCTTAATTTCGTCATGGTTGCTTTGGCATTGAAAAGCAATATAATGTCGAAGCATCTCTTCTTCTACTTTTTCGTAGGTGTGCTTTTGTTGATTTAAAAAATTCTTGAGATCATCTATGGAAGTTATGGTTACGCTTACAAGATTCTCGAACTCTTCTTTAAGTGCATTTATTTTCTGCTCGTTCATACCTATTCCTCCCAATTCATTCTACTATCCACTTTACCACAAATAGGAAAATGCTTGATAGATAGAATGTTCAGTTTATATACTTTTGCAGAAAAAAACTGACTCCTACTAGTACCAAGGAAGGCTAGTAAGGGCCAGTTACTAATCATTTAATTTTGTTAGCAATTACAAATCATAACTACGTTTCCATCTGGATCTTCTACATTAAACCAAGCCACTTCACCATGCCACTGAATTTCTTTAATGACTTTCATGTTTTTTTCTTGTAGCTCTTTGTAAGCTGCATCAATATCCGGTGCAAATACATTAAACATAGGACCTGAACCAGGCGTCCGGTGGAAAGACGGGTCAAACGTATGATCATCTAGTGATAATCCAGTTTGTCCTGTCACGGGAATGTTATGTACAGGGGATTCTACTTCACTTAAATCAATCGTTACACCCAACAGATCTGCATACCACTCTACAGATCTTTTCAAATCAGTAACATGTACGAATACATTGTTGACGTGGCTCTGTATAACAGAGATACTCTTTACTTTCTCACTCATATAAAACGCCTCCTAAGATTTACATTCTTCATACGTTCTTCGATATCCGTAAAAAGACCTAAAGTTTTGCCCTTCATAAAAAGTGTGTGATGTTCGTGATGCCAGCATCTCCATACGTGCTGTTGGATACTTTTCTTGAATGCTGTTCAACAGCTTTCCACCTAATCCTAGTCCTCGATAAGGCTTTGATATCAGCATCTCGCATATATAGAGTGTTACGTGTTCATCTGTCAACCCTCGAACATAACCAACTAACTCTTCATTCTTTAACATGACATAGGCTACATTAGACTTTCGCCATGCTTGTTTTGTTTCTTCATATCTTTCGACTAATTGCGTCCAATTCTCTTTTTTGTTCAACTCTTGTATTCTTTCAAAATGCACCTTTTCTATATAAAGAGCAAACGTTATATCTTTCACGACTGGGTTCTCCTCTATAAAAGTGCTTTGACGTTCTGCACACCTTTTTCTACTTCCGAAAGAAGATCTCCTTCAAAATGTTCTTGCTCGATCACACAATAATCCACTTTCTGTTCATCTGCCAATCGTAAGAAGTTACCGATATCAAGCATTCCTGTTCCAGCGATCGTACTCTGTTTTTGACCGTTTTTCTCTACCATATCTTTCAGGTGTAGTGACACACAACGGAAGCGATACTTCTTAAGCAGCTCTTCTGGCTCATACCCCGCATATTTTGCCCAATACGTGTCGAGCTCCATCTTTACTAAATCAGGATCTGTTTCTTGATAGAGCAAATCGAACGGCATCTTTCCATCAAGCTCGTAAAACTCAAAATCGTGATTATGGTATGCCACACGTATCCCATACTCTTTGCTTCTAAATCCTGCTTCGTTCAACACTTCTGCTACACGCTTGTAATCATCGATTGATTTTCTTTGATCTTCTGTTAAGTAAGGCATGATCATTAAATCGTTCTCTAAGATAAGCTGATCTTCCATTTGCTTTTTAAATGCGTCTCCCGAAAACTGCTGAAGAGGAATATGAGCTCCAGCAACGGTTAAAGCATTTTCGTTCAATATTTTTTTTACATCCTTAGCAGATATTCCAAACAATCCAGCAAACTGAACACTGTCATATCCGATTTCTTTCACTTTTTCTAATGTACCTAGTAGATTTTTTTCTGCTTCTTGTTGGATGGAGTACAGTTGCAATCCAATTTTTCTCATGTTTATCTCTCTCCCTTTTATAACGTTTACAAAACTTTGTTCATCGATATGGATGCTTGTTTGTAGCCTAGCTTTGTATATAGTGCAATTGCCTGTTCATTCGAACCAAAGACATGAAGGCCAACATAATCAGCTCCTTCATCTTTTGATTCATTCTCAAAAAAATGAAGAGCATCTTGTGCAATCCCTTGTTTACGGAATGCATCCTTCACAAAGATATGATAAAGAAAAGCTTTTTTCTCTTCTTTTGAAACATGAAACCAAAGGTAGCCTGCTAGTTCCTTATCGCTTTTGATTTGAAATAAATGCTGTCCTTCTGTTTTTTCCTCATCTGGGAGCAGTTGTTCCATTTGTTTCTCTGCTTTTTCAGTAGCTAGCTCTGTATCTAGTTTATAATGTTCAGCTGTATCACGAATATAATCAGGCAGCATAAACTTCATATAATCTTTAAACTGCTTATTGTCCATTCTTTCAAATGTGATCAACGTCTATCTCCCCTTTACTTCATCAGGTAATCAATGATTTGAGGCATTCTTTCGCGCCATGCGCTCTCATGATGCTTTCCACCTTGTATTAATTCAAATTTCAGTTCGACGTTCTTTTTCTTAAAGACTTCATAAACATCTTCAGAGGAACGGATGTAATGCGCGGCGTCCACTTTTGATGTGTCCTCTTCAGTTCCAACATCCATATAAAATCTTTTTATACTCGTGAGATCACTTTCTTCGATCAAGCTCTCAATCTCGTTTTGATTGAACCAATAAGCGGAAGATAGACTTGCCACCCTGCTAAATACATGAGGGTAACGACAAGCTGCATACGTCGATATGAGACCACCCATCGAACTGCCTGCCATTAATGTTTCGTCAGTCTTTGTTCTGTATTTTTCATCGATCAGCGGCTTTAGGGTATGAAGAATGAACTCAATGTATGCGGCTCCTTTTCCTCCATACACCCCTTCACATTTTAAAAGTTCAGGTCCTACTGTAAGGTTTTCCCATGGTGCGTATTCATTAAAACGCTCGAAGCCTTCATGATTACAGTCGATTCCAACAATGATAAGAGGTGCTTTACTCCTCTTTAGATAATCAGCTAAACCCCACGAGACACCGTAGCTGGCGTCTTCATCATTAAACAGATTTTGACCGTCATGCATATACAGCACAGGATAATGGTCTTGTCTGTCACTATAATCGCATGGCAAACACACTCGGATCTGTCTTTCTATTCCCCCGAATTGTTCAATAGTCACTTTAAATTCTTGTAACATCATACTCTCCTATTCTATTTATGTAAGTTAAGACTGTAACCGTTAACAAAAAACTGTAAGGTCTCACGTTCATCTTCAGTTAGCTCCCGTTTGACCTGGACTTTATATTCTTCTTCAATAGCTTGTTGATTACCTTCAAACTTTTTCGTAAGGTTAGCGAAACTTCGTAACATGGATGTTTCAGGTTGAAACTCTTGCTTTGTCGCAGCTTTCCAATGAGAAAAAATATAAAAATCTGCGTCAAAGGACTCTAATTGATCTAACAGATTCAGCGTTCGATCTACCGTATAGTTATTTTTAGGTGCATACATATTTGCGTAGAGGCAATCCGATAAAAATAAAACTTTTTCTTCCTTTATGTACACAATGATCGAATCTGTTGTATGGTCTCCTCCTACATGTTGAAGAACACACGTTACACCACCTAGATCGATTTCCAATTTTTGATGAAACGTAATCGTTGGCAGCTTTATGTTAATGTTGCGGTGATCTGGAAATTCTTTTTTTATGGCTTCTGCACAAAATTCGATTTCAATACCTTTCTTGACTCTTTCATCCAGATCTTCATCACTCCAAGAGAAAGGAAGGAGTTCTTGCATTTTTGTTTTTGTTTCTGCCGAAGAAATAGAAGGAATGTTTAGCGCGGGGAGTCCAAAAATATGGTCCCAATGCCAATGTGTGATGACGACTAAACTCGGTCCTTTGATACCCTTTTTGCGCAACTCATCTAAAAAGTGCTCTGCATGATTCTCTGAATTTCCACTATCAATCATCAAAGTCATTTCGTTTCCCACAACAGCTCCTAAAATAGGACGATCTGTCTCTGAAACAGGTGTTTGGTACCAAAAACGCTCTGTTAGTTTTTCTAATGTCTGCATACGATCCAACTCCCTATTCAAACACATATGTTACTTCATTATTGTACTTTATATTATCTGCTAGGGTTAGAAAGATGCACATTCTGTTCAGTCTTAATTTCTTCAGGAATATGAGTTGGTGCGTTCGGTACTCTCCGTTTTCTCTGATCAAGGATTTCAGACGAATAGAGTTTAATGACTAAACTTCCTCCATAGCGCTTAGCCCGGATAAGGATAGGCTGATTGTATTTGTTTTGAAATTGAAAATCGGGTCCATACCAACTGACGGTAGCATCTCTACCCGATGGTACGTATGGTACACGTTTGCTGTGCGAATAACGTTGAACAATTTTTAGTCCTGCACGATCTACAGCATTAAACAAGGTGGAGGATACTTGGCAGATTCCTCCCCCAATACCTTCTGACAATTCACCTCTAACGATGATTGGTGCTCTCATGTATCCTTTTGCAGTCGTTCGTCTGCCTACCACTTGGTTGAATGAAAACGTCTCATTTGGAAAAACAACGTGACTATCAAGCGCTTTGGCAGCAAGCTCAATATTTGTGGTTCGGCTCTTATTATTTGAATTGAAGTATGTAACGTATTGCCCAATCTGCTGATTTTTAATGTGCGCCAGTACTTCCGTATCGACTTTAGGATAAATATTCATTTCTGGCACATCTATCACTTTGGGTCCGTTTTCAAAAAAATAGGTGTAGAACTTTTCTCGAAATAATTTCCGATTTAATTTATAACCAACTTGTCCAGGTATGATAGCACCATAATCATTTAATTTAGCGTTAACAGGCGCTTTGTATGATCTCTTATCAAGCAGATCAACAAATTGATTATATTTTGTGTCATCAATCATTGGAAATCCAGGTATAGAGCCTTCGAACTGTTTGCGGCTTACTTCAGCAATTTTTTGCCCTTCCTGATTCACTATTAATGTTTCAGCGCCTTGTTGACCAGTTGTTGATAATAAAAGCAGTCCAGCTAACCATACTTGCAACATTTATCGATCACTCCGATTAATTATTTCTCTTATTCATAAAAACAAAGAGATCACGGGAGCTGACCTCTTTGTTATTTTCATTTAAAATTTTGTTTTCATACTATACTTTTAGTCTTTTCCATTATCTTTCATTCCTGGTGATGGGCTGTTTTTCCCAGGTTGAACACTTGGACCTTGTTTTGAATCTTTTTGTTGCATATCTTGTTTAGGTGCTTGTGGTGCTTGTGGAGTCTCACCTTTTTGTTCTTCCATCTGCTTAGGAGCTTCCTGCTCTTGTCCTTCTTCTTGCTGTTGCTGTTGCTGTTGCTGACCTTCACCTTGTTCAATTTGGCCTGCTCCGCCACCTTGGTCTGCTCCGCCACCTTGACCTGCTCCGCCACCTTGGCCTGCTCCGCCGCCTTGGCCTGCTCCGCCGCCTTGACCTGCTCCGCCGCCTTGACCTGCTCCGCCACCTTGACCTGCTCCGCCACCTTGACCTGCTCCGCCGCCTTGACCTGCTCCGCCGCCTTGGCCTGCTCCGCCGCCTTGGCGAACTTTAGGTAATTTTAACGAAGAGTAAGCGTACAGAATGGATTGATACGTACGAGCGTCAACAGATCCTGTTACAGGTAGTCCGTGACTTTTTTGAAAATACTTTACACCCTTAACCGTTGATGCGTTATAGTAACCATTTATTTTTCCAGAGTAACTGCCTAGGGATTTAAGCATGGATTGAATTGCGTAAACATCTGGACCCTTCGCATTCTTCCCAACTGCAGAAGCTGCATTTGAAGTACCTAAAAGTAGTGCTAATGCCAATACAAAAGCACTCACATATTTTGAAATATTCTTTGCATTTTTTTGCCAATACATCTTGTGACATCTCCTTCATGTTTGTTTATTGTTGTAACGCTTTTTAATTTTTCCCAAATTGCATTTTTTATGACCAGTTCTTGCTCTAAAAATAATTTCAATAACTCAGCTTTTGTCGTGCTTCTACAGTTGTAGTAACCCCTAAAGTCGCTCATTTGTATTAATGGAAAAAATTACTTCAAACAAAAATGCCTGAATCCGTTAAGATTCAGGCAAAGAAAATTTTATTGTTTTGTTTGGAGAGGTTTTAATTTCGCTTCAATATCCTCACGATGAGGCTCTAAGAACGGAGGTAATGCAAGTGACTCTCCTAGATGTTCCAATTCTTCGTCCGTATCAAAGCCTGGACCGTCTGTTGCAAGTTCGAATAGAATTCGGTTCGGTTCACGGAAATAGAGAGACTTAAAATAAAAACGATCCACAAATCCAGAGTTTGGAAACCTAGATGTTTGTACTTTTTCAATCCAGTCACGAAGTTCTTCTTCATTATCTACTCGAAAGGCTACATGGTGCACGCCACCCCGACCAAGTCGTTCTTGGGGAAGGTCATTTCGTTCTTCTACATGAATTTCGGCACCACTTCCACCTTCACCCGTTTCTAATACAACAATATCAGGTTGACCTGCCACTTCAGGTGAATAGCTTCCCTTTTTCCGAAAACCTAATAGTTCTGTTAGCACTCCAATAGTTGGTTCAGCTGCAGGAACTGTTAACCTAACAGGTCCAAGCCCAACAATTGCATGTTCTTTTGGTGTTGTACTCTTACTCCAAGGCTGACCACCTACAACCCCTCTGTTGTTCTCATCAGAAACTAAGATCATCCTCTGACCTTCAGGATCTCTAAACGCCAGTGTGCTTCGACCTGCCCGATCTTTAATACCTTCTGTTTCGATTCCATGATCCTTTAAACGACCCTGCCAATAGTGAAGAGCATCATCATTATTTACGCGAAGCGAGATAGCGGAAATGCTGTTGTTCCCATCATGGTTTCTTCCAGCCATCGGAATTTCAAAAAACGTAAGCTCCGTTCCTGGATTTCCTTTCTCATCCCCATAAAACAAATGATAAACGCTAGTGTCATCCTGATTTACAGTTTTCTTGATCAGTCTTAATCCCATTACTTCTGTATAGAACTTAAAGTTTTCAGGTGCTTTTGCAGTAAGCGCAGAAACGTGGTGAATTCCTTTTAAATTCATGATTAACCTCTCTTCTATGCCATTTTCCCCTATTATCTCCCTTTGCTATAAAAATGCCCAATAAAATGCTTTGAAACGTACTTATGAACGTAAACCTGCTGAGGAAGAAAAAGGTTTTGGACAAAAAAGGAACCCCTAATGAAGGAGTCCATTCGAGTCTATTCTACAACCAAATAATGCATACTGAACCAGCTCTTATCATCACACCATACTTTTTTAGGTGTGAATCCACACTCTCTTGCCATATTTTGAAACTCTTCAATTGTAAACTTATAAGAATTCTCAGTGTGAATAGTCTCACCTTCAGTAAAGAAGACTTTTTCATTACCAATGGTGATCGTCTGATCTGACAAGCTAACAAGGTGCATTTCAATTCTGCCTTTGTCTGCATGATAAAAAGCATGATGCTGAAATTTTTCAAGGTCAAAGTTTGCCAAAAGTTCTCTGTTCAATCGGTTAAGTAGGTTTGTATTGAACTGACTTGTAATCCCTTTACTATCATTGTAAGCAGCATTCAAAACAGCATGATCCTTTTTCATATCTACACCGATCAATAGGCCGCCATCTGGCTGAAGAAAATCGGCTGTCATCTTTAGAAAATTCATTCTTTCTTGTGGCTCAAAGTTTCCAATAGTAGATCCAGGAAAAAACACAGCTTTCCGTTTAGATGTGAGCTCTGGTAGCTCAAACTTATCCGTGTAATCGGCAGAAACCGCATGAACGTCCAGATGAGGATATTCTATAGAAAGCGCTCGTGCTGATTGATACAGAAAATCTTTTGAGATATCAATCGGTACATATTCTTTAAGTTCAGGCATCGCCTCTAGAAGCGTCCTCACCTTTTCACTGCTGCCACTTCCAAACTCTACGAGTGCTGTATCCCTTCCAATTGCATTGGCCATTTCGTCTTTAAATTTATTTAATAGAAGCAGCTCCGTTCGGGTCGGATAATATTCCGTAAGCATCGTAATCGCTTCAAACAGCTCAGAACCTTTTTTATCATAAAAGTACTTGGGTGAAATGAACTTCTTTTCGCTTTGGAGTCCATGTAGTACCTCACTATACATATCTGTTTCAGGTTCGTTTCCAATATGATAATGAACATTCGATCTTACCGTTTTCATGAGAGGTCCCCCGCTAAGCGAATTCCGCTGAACTGCCATCTTTTATCTGCTTGAAAAAAGTTGCGATAAGTAGGTCGAATATGCAGCTTTGATGTTACACACGATCCACCACGCAAAACGATCTGATTGCACATGAACTTAGCGTTATATTCTCCGAGCGCACCCTCGAGTGGTTTACTTTGAGGATAAGAAGTGTAAGGACTACTGGTCCATTCCCATACATCTCCAAAAGCTTTTTTTATTGGTGATTTTGAATAAGACTCACCGACAACCGGATGAAACGATTCATCCTCAACAAAGTTCCCTTCTATTGGGATGGAACTCATTGCATGCTCCCATTCTGCTTCTGTTGGCAGCCTTTTTCCACTCCACCTAGCAAAAGCATCCGCTTCATAAAAACTTACGTGGCAGATGGGTTCATCAAGATTTAATTTCTTTTCACCTGTTAACGTGAACGTGTACCAACCATCCTCGGTTTTACGCCAATAAAGGGGATGTTTCCATTTTTCTTTTTTGACTGTTGCCCAGCCATCCGACAACCAATGCTCTGGCTGCTCATATCCACCCGCTTCAATAAAAGAAAGATATTCTCCGTTCGTAACTGGATGGGAAGATATCTGATAAGCATCCAACCAAACCTTGTGACGCGGCCGTTCATTATCAAATGAGAACCCCGTTTCTGCAAAACCGATTTCAACGAGTCCCCCTTCAAACTTAATGTCAGTAACTTGCGATTTTTGATCTGTATTTGTTGATTTGTTTGAGAGTGAAGGTTCTGTGTACGATGGCAGCATCGGATTGCAGCTGAAGTTATATTTTACATCTGTTAATAGAAGTTCTTGGTGCTGCTGTTCATGTTGAAGACCGATCTCGATCAAATCTTCAACCTCTTTAGGGAGCTGATCGCCATAGTCCCTAAGCAGACTCAAAATTTCTTCGTTAACATAGTTCCGATAAGCATAGACTTCATCCATTGATGGCCTGGACAGTACGCCCCTAGAATGTCTAGGATGATAAGAACCGATCGTTTCATAGTAGGAATTAAAGAGGTAATCGAACTTTGGATTAAAAGGAACGTATGAAGGATTCTTTTCTTTTAAGATGAAACGTTCAAAAAACCACGTCGTGTGCGCAAGGTGCCACTTTGGTGGACTCACATCTGGCATCGCCTGAATAATCGTATCTTCATTTTGAAGCTTTGATGCCAGTTTTTCAGATAATGACCTAATTCCCCTGAATTGTTCACTTAATCGTTCCACTGCTACTTGATCGATGGCCATAAATATCCTCCCTTTATTAGCTGTTGCTTTCTACCACATTGCCTTCTGTCGGAATAGGATGTTCTTTTAATAGCTTTGCAAAGTGAATCAGATTGTACGTCATTATTTTATTGTGCTGCATCGTAAAATCATTTTTGTTTCCTTCCGCTTCAATGTAGGAAGGTCCTGGACCTGCTTCACCAACCCAATATGTATCCACATTTGGTGGTAGTGTAAATCCAATATGAGACAGGCCATATAAAATGGATGCACTCGCGTGTTTCGCTCCATCCTCATTACCTGTCACAACTACACCTGCCACCTTGTTATAAAATATATATTGGCCTTTTTCGTTTGTCATACCACTCGCACCGTACAGCCTCTCGATTGCTTGTGTTGCTAAGCTGCTCTTTTCACCAAGCCATAGAGGTGTACCGATAATGAGGATATCAGCCGCCTTCACTTTTTCAAAAATCTCAGGCCACTCGTCGCCATCACCTTCATCTGCCGTAACACCATGTGCGATTCTGTAATCAGCAAGCCTTACCATCTCTGTATCTATGTTGTTCTTATTAAAAATATGCACCGCTTCGTTCATCAAACTTTCCGTATTGGAGACTTCTTCACCACTTTTAAGAGACGCATTAAGTAGTAGTGCTTTAATCACAAGCTTGTCCCTCCTTGTTAAAAACCATATTAAAGTATAAATAGCCGAAAATTAGAAAATTAAAACAATTTAAACGAATTCTTAACATGAACGGTTTGGTTTTAAGATTTTATTGAGATTTTATTCTAATGGGGGGGTAGTTGAGTGTTTGGAGTACAATATCAGGCGAAGTGTACATGTGGAAAGTACACCCGCGAATGTAATATAGGTGCGGCGAGTTAATTAAGTCGGAATCAGGAGTAATTAAGTCTAATTTGCTAGTAATTAAGTCTAAATCAAAATAATTAAGTCTAAATTGAAAAATATAGACTTTTCGACAAATCCTGATATATCTCTTCTATCTTTTTTACCTAACAAAAAAAGAGAGCCTGTGAAAGCAGGCTCCCATCTAACAGTATTAATCTTTTAAAAACTTACGATCGAAAATGAACGGGCCAAACGGCAAGACAGAAGAAACTAGCGCCAAGAACGCACGCATGATCGGCCACTTCTTCACGTTGTACACATACAGAATAACGAGAATATAGAGAACGAACAATAGACCATGAAGGGCACCAACGATTGATACGGCCATCGGCTGATCTAAGAAATACTTCAACGGCATGGCGATGAAAAGAAGGATTAAGAACGAAGCACCTTCAAGATAACCTACTGTTTTTAACGTTTTTATCGGATTCATAAATGAATATACCTCCATTATCACATAATGACGATTCTATCTTTAGTTTTATCATAAGTAGGTAGAAGTTAGACTTCCAAACCATAACTATTGTGTGAACAAATGAAGAAAAGAAAAATAGTTTGGGGTCAGACCCCAAACTATTTTTCTTTTCCTTCGCTTTTCGTTATTCCACTAGGGTGTTTGCTATATTTTCACTATGTAATACAGCTACTTTACTTTTTCAGTCTATTTTTCATATCTGCAATGATCTCTTCGTACGGCGTATTCTCTACTCCATCATATCTAGAAACTACTTTTCCTTCTTTATTAACTAAGAAAAATGCAGTCGCATGGATGAATTGATCTGAGTTAGGGTCAGCTACTACAGGTGTTTTAAATGAATCTCTTGCTAACTTTTCAATCTGTTTCTGTTCATAGCCACCAAGAAAGTGCCAGTTGGAGAAGTCTGCGTCATAGTTCTCACCAAACTTCGTTAATGCTGCAGCATCATCTCTTTTTGGATCGATAGAGAAAGAAACAAACTCTACGTCCACATTCTCTTCTTTCGCCATTCCTTGAAGTTTAGCCATATGTGCAGTCATCGGCGGGCAAACTGTTGTACAGTTCGTGAAGATAAAATTTGCCATCCACACTTTTCCCTTTAAGTCTTCCAATCCAAATTCAGCATCGTTTTGGTCTTTGAAAGAAAACGACTGAACGTCCCAGTCTAATGACTGAGACGTCTCCTTGCTTTCGCTATTATGTTGTTCGTGGTTCTTATGATTCTCGTGTTCGTCCTTTGATCCGCCTGAACCGCATGCTGATAAGATTGCCATCGTCAGCACTAGACCGAAAATTATCATCATTTTTTTCATAATAAGTTCACCTCTAATAAAATTTATATTATGATAGCCAAGCCTGTAGCGGCTTTACTCTTGGTATAACAAAACGATCAAGCAAGAATACGAAGACGAAAGATATACCTGCAAGTGGCATAACAATACCTGTTATGACCATAAGGATAATGATCCACGGCTTTAACTTTTTGTCTGATTTTTTTGGCACTCCCAATTTCCCGGAAGGTTTACGCTTCTTCCACATGATAAGTGAGAAGATAACGATTGCAACTAAGCCTAGAGCAGCTATTGCTCCTAAAAGCTGATTAGCCAGACCAAAGTAATGACCTTCATGCAGTGCGATTCCGATTGAAATAGCTTTAGCCATCCATCCGTAATCGCTAAACCTTACATCCTCTACGATATCTCCGTTATACTGGTTAAAATAAACGGTAGCTTCATTTTCAGGTTTATCTCTTGAAGAAGCAACAGTAAATACTCCATCTTCTCCTACTGGCATTGAAATCGTGTAAGGCTTTTGAATCTTGTTCTCTTGAGCTAAGTACATCACTTGATCAACAGAGAGTGATCCGTCATCTTTTTTTGATGTTGGAGCAGGATTGTTCTCCGTTGCCCAGGGTATATCTTCTGCGATCTCATCTGTCGTCTTTTCTGCTGTTGGCGCCATGAATGCATAAGTTGGATATCCCGCATTTGCATTCGTCGCCAGCTTGTTGATCTGTTCTCCCATCACACCTGACCACGGCAGACCCGTTACAATAAGAATCAAGATCATCAGTGATAGCCAAAATGCCGTAACTGCATGAAGATCTCGCCAGAACATGCGGCCATTTTTCTTTAAGCGAGGAAAAATCGTCCCCATGAATGTCTTTTTATTCCTTGGCCACCAAATATAAAGCCCCGTTACTAAAATGATGATCGTCCAACATGCAGCCAGTTCAACGAATCTATTGATGAATGTTCCACCAACGATCCACTCGCTGTGCAGTTTGGCTACAACGTTTTTGAAATGATCTTCATCGAGAATGGTTCCCGTTATTGACGCTGTGTATGGGTTTACATAAACCTGTGTAACAACGTCATTTTCGATCACTTTTACTAAAGTAGCTCGATTATCTTCTTTTGGAAGTCTGACGGAACCTATTTCAGCTTCTGGGTACTCCGTTTTAACGGTGTCGATCTGCTGTGAGAGCGGAAGAGATTGATCGCCTTTTTGAACAATAATCTTGTCTTTGTAGATCATCGTCTCAATTTCAGCTTGGAATAAATATAGTGCGCCACTTATGGCAAGTAAGATTAAAAAAGGTGCAAAGATGATTCCGCCATAAAAATGCCATCTCCAAAAAGTTTGATAAAGACTATTGGATTTTTTCGATGGATTTTCATTGTTTTCTGGTAGCTTGTAAGCTGTTGCTTGCATAATTATTTTCTCCTTATTCGTACTCAATATGGAAAAGTATAAACAACAAGCATGAAATGGTAATCACTCTAAAGGGTGATTACCAAAATAAAAATGTGTCAATTGTATGACATTGGAAGTTAAACGATTCCATTGTCGTAAGCATAACTCGCTAATTGTACACGATTTTCTAGATGCAGTTTTCCTAGGATGTTCTTCATATGTGTTTTAACGGTATTCTCAGAAATAGTAAGTACTTTTGAAATGTCCTTGTTCGAATGTCCTTTAGCTACCAACTGCAACACTTCCTGCTCTCTTAAAGAAAGAGATTGCTCAGCTTGTCCATCCTTCTTAAATTCCTTCCATATACGAAAAGCCATCTCTTTCGACATCGGTATTTCATCCATCGCATATGCTTTTAATCCGTTCAGCATATCTTCTGTGTTCAAATTTTTGAGAAGGTATCCTTGTGCACCACGCTTTAAAGCTTCAAACCAGTCCGTAATGTCATAAGAAACCGTCATGATGACTACTTTTACGTTTGGAAACTGCTTCTTAATTTCTTTAGTCGCTTCAAAACCATTCATCTTAGGCATAGAGATATCCATGAGAACAAGATCTGGCATAAGAGCTTCAGTCTTCTCTACGGCTTGTATACCGTTAGAGGCTTCACCCACAATTTCAAACTCGGTCTGATCCTCAAGAATCTCTTTGACTCCTTCTCGTGCTAGATGATGATCATCAACAATTAATAAACGAATAGGCTGTGTCGTCATGCATTTTCCTCCTTTTCAACCGTAACCGTCGTTTTTCCTTCCGTACTGGCGATCCTTAGTTTCCAGTCCATAGAATACGCTCTGTCTTGTAAAATTTTCAGACCAAAGCCGTCCGTTGGCTCTTGTGAATCAAATCCTGATCCTTTATCTACAATGGTACAGATCCATCCTTTTGGAGTAGTCGTAGTATTCAACCATACTTCGTTCGTATTAGCGTGTTTTATAACATTGATAATTGCCTCTCGTACACATGCAAACAGCTCAATTTTTTCCTTTGAGGTAAGATCATCGTCTTTTAAACGCCACTCTCGATGAATCTTTAAGTCATGCTGACTCTCCATTTCATTAAAAAATGCATTTAATGCTCGTGTCCACGAAATATCAGCTTCTGCCGGAACGCTACGTAGATTTTGAATCGCACTACGCGTATCGTCATGAATGTGCTGCAACGTTTTTTTGAGTTTATTATACGATTTATCATCCTTACTAAACGCACTTCCCAGCTTATTCACTTGAACGGAGAGAAAAAATAACGACTGTGCGATGCCGTCATGCAGCTCTTTCGCAATCTTCTCTCGTTCTTCTAGGACCGCTTTCTCAGAACGTTCTCTCTGAAGCTCCTGCTGCATTCGCTCTAATCTTCCAAACAAGATATTCAAAAAGTAAAGCGTAACAAGAAATACAATGATGGCAGAGAGCCAGTTTCCCGTGTTCATGGATATATAAGGCAAGAGAACCGTATGTCTAACGTATTCCCATAAACCAACTGAAATCGTTGGAATGAGCAGGATCAACCATTTAATCTGTCTGTATGTCATCTGCCGGACTTCCCTTCATTTCTTACAAATTCTATAAACATAATAAATCATACCATAAAAAAACCGACGTATTGTACGCCGGTCGATCAACTTATTCCTGCATTCTTCTTCAGTCTTTCAGCAATCTGCATAAAATCTTCATGGGAGATGCCTGGAGCAAACTCTTCTGAGATGGAGCGCAATTCAGGCATTGGGGCACCTTCTGGAGCACCGATCACTGTCTCAAGTGGACCACCTAACGGATGCTGACCAGCCCAGATTAACGCAATATCTCGATAATCAGTATCACTGAACGTATATAACTTTCTGTGTACGCCTTCTGCTTCAAACTTTCGTGTCGTTTCAAAAGCTGAGTTCTCTAGATCAGGAACTGGCAGCATCTTCTTAATGTCGACGCCTGTAACCATCTCGATCGCTTTTGCATATGCCAAAACATGCACACCACCGCGTACAAGAAGATAGCCGATCATCTCTCGAGCAACAGGGTTACTCGTCATCTCATAAACTCTCATCTTATGTGTTCTGGCTCCACACTCTAAGAAAAAGTTGTGCAGGAGATCAAGGAGTAAGTTTCCGCTGCTGAACACATAATCACCGTTCCAAGCTTTCCCCATCGAATCAAAAGGGAAGGATGTTTGTGCGGTCCCAATAAAATGCTGTGTGTTCCTCTTGTCAGTAGCAGCTGCCATTGGCGCATCATTGACATCACCTGGATGTGTCGTGCCATAGATCATCATATTAATGGTATGTGAAACAAGCTCAACATGCCCAAATTCTTCTGCAGTAATACTTGAGACGAGATCAAAGAACGGTTTTAATTTCCCTCGTTTTCTAAAGTTAAAAGATTGATACATATAATTATTAAGTGTCGACATCTCACCAAAACGACCGCCTAGCAATTCTTGAACCGCAGCGGCCGCATTCGCATCAGGATTCGTAGGTGTTGGTAGTTCGATCGCCAGCCGGTTATAGCGTTTAAACATAGTGCTCCCTCCTCACGATTGCATGTCGTTTAAGGGTATGTGATGTCAAGATTGTACTATGCTGGTTAATTTTGAATATTGATGAGATGAAGGAAAGGGACAAGATATGAGCACCAACTCCGGAATCGATCATAAATCTCAAGAATCGCTCACAAACCACTTGTATCCCAAAAAGAAAAACCCTTTGCTTAGCAAAGGGTCTCAACTCCCGTTCTTAAAACTTCGGTTTTCCGCCGACTCCCCAATGCTTATTTGGGACCTCTTGGATCAGCACACGGACCTGTTCTTTTTTTACATCCAATGATTCAGCAGCTGCCACGGTTAATCGTTCCATCAGGGTGCTTAACTGTTCATCTGTTCGTCCTTCTATTACATGCACTTGAATGATTGGCATGACACTACACCTATTTCACATATTTTGATGATAGTGTTACAGATCCTAGACCATCGAACTGTGCAACAATCGTGTCATCCATATCAAAAGCAATCGCTTCAGATAATGCCCCGCTCAAAACGATATCTCCTTTTACTAAACCTTCACCACGCTCGGCAAGCTTTTGAACAGCCCACGCTACCGCTTCAGCAGGATGACTAAGAACTGCAGATCCCGCACCGGTTGTCATAATCTCTCCATTCTTACTCATCACCATCCCGATATTCGCCATATCAAGTTCTTCTGGCCGAACCATCTTGCTTCCTAAAATCAATTTGGCGGATGAGCAATTGTCTGCCACAACATCAGGAAGGGTAAAACGAAAGTCCTTGTAACGGCTGTCGATTACTTCGATCGCAGCTACCACATACTTTGCCGCCCTCATGACATCTGATGCTGTCACATCTTTTCCCATCAAATCCTCACCCATAATAAAAGCGATCTCTGGTTCAGCTTTTGGATGGATGAGACGGTGTTGCTGTAAGGGTTCCCACTCGAATGCGAGCATATCACTCAACAGATAACCGTATATCGCTTCATGAACGCCCATCATCTCTTGTTTCGCTTTACTCGTTAGTCCTAGCTTAATTCCTATACGCTTTGTTTGTGTCTTCTCCATGCGTCTTTCGATCAATTTTTTTTGCAGATCGTATGCTTCTTCAATAGATAGTTCAGGATATTGGTCTGTAATCTTGACCACTTCCGTCACATCACTTTCCGCTCTTAAGAGATAATCAACCAAATCCACTTTCGTCTTATTCGTAACCGTCATCTTCTACACCTCCAGTTTGGCTTTTAGGTCAGCTGCAACTTCTAGGATTAGATCCTCTTGGCCACCTACGGCTTTTCGTTTGCCTAATTCTATTAAGATATCTCTTGAATCCACACCAAAGCGTTTACCCGCACGTTCTGCATGCAAAAGAAAGCTTGAATAAACCCCTGCATATCCCATAGCTAAACTTCCTCTTCGAATTTCCTGTGCACCCGGCAGCATCGGTCCGATTACATCTTCTGCTAGGTCCATCATTTTGTAGAGATCAATACCTGTGTGTATTCCCATGCGCTCAAGTACAGCAAGCAATACCTCTGTTTGCGTATTTCCTGCTCCTGCACCTAAACAGCGGACACTTCCATCGATGCGTGTCGCTCCTTCTTCAATCGCAACAAGTGTATTAGCAACTGCTACTGATAGATTGTTATGTGCGTGAAATCCCACTTCAATATCAAGTGATCCCCGCAAAGCCGCAATTCTTTCTTTTACTTCATGCGGCAATAATGCTCCCGCGGAATCCGTTACATACACACCTTGTGCTCCATAAGACTCCATCAACTTTGCTTGTTCGAGAAGCTTTTCAACAGGCGCAGAATGAGCCATCATCAAAAACCCCATCACTTCCATACCAAGTTCACGTGCCATATAGATATGTTGAGCGGATACATCAGCTTCTGTCACATGTGTTGCCACACGAACAAGACTCGCTCCTAATCTTCCCGCTTGCTTAAGCTCATGAACCGTTCCAATACCAGGCAGCAAAAGAACAGCAACTTTCGCCTGCTTACACACACCCGCAGCTGTTTCAATCAACTTCATCTCATCTACAAGCGATCTTCCATACTGAAGCGTTGAGCCCCCCAAACCATCACCGTGACTGACTTCAATGTAATGCATACCTGCTTCATCAAGTGCTTTTGCTGCATCATACACTTGCTTTTCTGTGAACTGATGAGCCATCACATGACTGCCATCACGAAGACAGACTTCTGTAAACTTTAGCGGCAAATTGCTATTTCGTTTCATATGCTGTCACCGCCTTATCCATTTCCCCTTGCCCTAAGTGATGTTTAGCAACCATTTCTCCAGCTTGTTTAGCGGCTGCAGTCATAATATCAAGATTACCGGCATACTTCGGAAAATAGTTGCCAGCTCCTTCTACTTCAACAAAAACGGTGATGCGATTCCCATCAAATAGCAGCTCCTGTTTTAATCGGTATCCAGGAACATAGCTCTGTACCTTTTTCTCCATATTTAAAATAGCCGTTCTAATTTTCTCAACATCAACAAGCTTTACTTCGCAATAAATCGTCGCTCTCATTAAAATCGGAGGATCAGCTGGATTTAAGATAATAATGGCTTTTCCGATATCCGCTCCACCAACTTCCTCGATGCCACGCCGTGTTGTGATCGTAAATTCATCAATATTTGCACGCGTACCTGGACCTGCGCTTAAGGATGAAATCGTTGCTACAATCTCACCATATGAAACGTCAGCAGCTTCATTTATTGCGTGAATCATCGGGATGGTAGCTTGCCCGCCACAAGTAATCATATTGATGTTCCGAGATTGCATATGTTCACCTGAATTAACCGGCGGACACACGAAAGGTCCAACGGCAGCAGGCGTCAAATCAATCACTGTTTTTCCCATATCTTTTATAATCTCTGCATGCCGTAAGTGAGCTTTAGCTGAAGTTGCATCAAAAACAATATCAGCTAACTCTGGACGTTCAACAAAGTCATTAATTCCGTTCGTAAATACTCTGTACCCTGCAGAGTTGGCTCGTCTTAAGCCTTCAGACTCCGGATCGATTCCAATCATCGCCGTTAGTTCTAAATAGTCACTTTTTTGAAGCTTGTACATCAGATCCGTACCAATATTCCCCGAACCAATTATGGCTGCTTTCATCTTTTTCAATGTATTAGGTCCTTTCTGCACAGTTTTTAATCCCGAAATGAGATGGTTACTGAACCTAGTTTTCCAAAAGAGGCAGTCACTTCATCGCCTGAATCTATGTCTATCGCAGCAGACAGTGCACCTGGCAGAATTAACTCTCCCGCTTTTAATGAAATGTTGTAGTCTGCTAGTTTATTTGCAAGCCATGCTATGGCATGTGCTGGATGCCCAAGAGCCGCAGCTCCGGCTCCAGTCGCCGTCACTTCACCATTCTTTAAAAGTGTCATGCTCAGTGTGCGCAAATCAATTTGGTCCATCTCGTAAAATGGTTTCCCTACAACTGCTCTAGCCGATGAACCGTTGTCAGCGACAGTATCCACAAGCTGAATCTTCCAATTTTCTATTCTGCTATCGATAATTTCAAGTGCCGGCACAATCGCTTCTGTTGCCATCAGTACATCCACGTATGTCACATTCGGACCCCGTAAGTCTTCTTTTAAAATAAAGCCGATTTCCGCTTCTGCTTTCGGTTTAATAAAATCTTTTCTGCTGAGAACACCGCCAGAGTCAACCTTCATATGATCTAACAGATGACCGTAATCAGGCTCATCAACCCCAAGCATATTTTGCATCGCCTTACTCGTGAGCCCTACCTTTTTTCCTATCACCACACGACCTGCTTCAAGCTTCCTTTCAACCCACTCAAGCTGAATTTCATATGAATCCTTTACCGACAATTCTGGGAAACGTTTGGATAGTGGCTCTACCGGAGTCAGCTTCTCTTCTGCTTTTAAAAGTTCTTCCGTTAATTTTGAAATCACTTGCTTTTGCATCTTACTTCCTCCTTTCTTTTTTCAACGCTGCTTTAGCTATTCTTATTGATTTTGAAAGTGTTGATTTCGTTCCAGATGCTCGCTTTCCGCGGGGCAGGCGGTGAGCCCCTTGCCGCTTTGCGCCCCTAAGGGTCTCACCTGTCTAGTTGCAGTGGCTAGCCCCTCGAGGTTAAAAGTTTAACGGTCAAGAAGGCAAAGTACGCCTTCATAGCCCATTCAACTTTTGCTTGTAGGGGCTGATCGAGCCACTTCCACTTTTCAAACTGACCGCTTGTCCCGCAGGAGTCTCGCATCTTCCACTCCAATCAACTTTTCAAAGTAGAGAATTGAATAAAATGCCTTAGAAGCAACAAACTTAAACTTAAAAAACAGTCTTTTTACATAGAGCAAAACGCGACTGGAATCCAATCACGTTTTACACATTTCTATAACTTCATCGTGATCGTCTTCGCTTCTGAATAAAACTCGAAGCTGTGTCTTCCGCCTTCACGCCCGATTCCGCTTGCCTTAGAACCGCCAAATGGCGTACGCAAGTCTCGTATGTACCAGCAGTTGATCCACAAGAGACCAGAATCTACAGCTGCCGAAACACGTTGAGCGCGGCGTAAATCGTTCGTCCAAACAACACCCGCCAAACCGTACTGTGAATCGTTTGCAATACGAATTGCGTCTTCTTCTGTTTTAAACGGTATGACAACGAGCACAGGTCCAAATATCTCCTCTTGTGCAACACGCCATTTATTGTTCACATCATATAAAACGGTAGGTTCATAGAAGTTTCCGTTCCCGAGCCCCTCAACCCGTTTACCCCCGCAAGCGAGTTTGGCTCCTTCTTTAATTCCGATGTCCACAAACGTTTCTACCGTCTCCAAGTGACTTTTTGACACGAGTGCACCCATGTCGGTATCTTCCTGAGTAGGGTCACCTACTTTAATTTTTTTCACAGCTGAAACAAACTTGTCCATAAACTGATCATAAATGCTTTCTTGCAAAAGCAGACGGGAACCGGCAAGGCAGATCTCGCCTTGATTTCGGTAGATCGCATCTATAGACCCTTTTACCGCTTCATCAAGATCTGCATCTTCAAAAACGATGTTTGCCGACTTTCCACCTAACTCCAGCGAAACCGGAATCAAATTTTCAGCCGCGTTCTTCATAATCGTTTTCCCAGTGTTCGATTCACCTACAAAAGAGATGCGGCGGACGTTTGGATCAGTCGTCATCGCTGACCCCATCGTGCTTCCTGGCCCAGTGATAATGTTTAATACACCTGGCGGAAGTCCTGCTTCATTTGCTATTTCGCCAAACATGACAGCAGAAAGAGGTGTATATGATGCGGGCTTAACGACAACTGTGTTTCCAGCCGCTAGTGCTGCGGAAGCTTTCCATGTCATCTGCATGAACGGCAGATTCCAAGGGATAATCAGACTTGTAACTCCAGCTGGACTGTATTTGGCGTATGACATGATATTGTGTTTGTCATAATGCTCACTCACCATGTACTTGGACATCTCAGCAAAAAAACGGAAATTGGAGGCCGCTCGTGGAATATCAAACCCTCGGCTCTCTTTGATCGGTTTTCCTACGTCGAGTGTCTCTACCATCGCAAGTTCATCCATGTTTTCCATAATAAGGTCTGACATTTTACATAAAATTTCGGATCGTTCTTCTACAGGCATCTTGCTCCAGACGCCGCTATCATAGGCATTTCTGGCAGATTGAATCGCTCGTTTCGCATCTTGTTCACTGCCGTTTGCAACAAGCGCTAATCTCTCATTTGTTGCAGGATTGATGGATTCAAAGGTTTCACCCGAAAGTGCATCGACATATTCTCCATCAATGAACAATTTTGCGTTATTCACTTTCACTTGCTGCGTGAGGGTTTCTGCTTTCATTTGTTAGTCCCCCTTCTCTTCTTCCACTTCAACAATCATTTCAATTTCGATTGCCGTTCCGCCTGGCAGCTGGGCCATTCCAACTGCTGATCGGGCATGCTTTCCTTTCTCGCCAAAAACATCAACCAAAAGATCTGACGCACCGTTGATTACTTTTGGCTGATCGATAAAATCCTCCGTGCAATTCACGAATCCAAGAAGTTTTACAATGCGTTTTACTTTATTTAAACTTCCAAGCTCGTTCTGAACCACTGCCAGCAAATTCAGCATGGATTGGCGAGAAGCGGCATACCCGTCTTCTAAGGATAAGTCTCTTCCTAGCTTTCCGTGGTATTGATCGACACCTTGTCCGGCTGTAAATAGAAGATTACCCACTCTTACACAGCCAACATAGTTTCCGACAGCTCTGCGCACTTCAGGCAATATGATTCCTAACGCTTCAAGCTTATCCTCCGGTGTTTGAATGACTTGCAACGGCTGCACCCCGCTTTCTTTTACCAAGACTTAAAAATTCAGCAGCGTTTCCGCCAAACATCCCTTTACGCTGTTCATCCGTCAGCTCAAGCGTTTCGTCCAGGACTTTTCCGGGATTCACTTCACGTAGCAGAAACGGATAATCTGAACCCATAAAGATCTTATCTGAACCGAATCGCTCCATCATATAGCGGATGTTCATCGGATCGTAATTTAATGAATCAAAATAAAACTGCTTTGCATAATGACTTGGGGGATGTGTTGTCAGGCGAAGATGCGGCCACACCTGCCACCCTTGATCAAGACGCGGAATCAAGTAAGGAAACGAACCTCCTCCATGAGCAAAACAAATTTTCAGTTTAGGGAATTTTTCCATCATACCGCTCCAGATAAGTGAAGCTGCGGCTAATGCCGTTTCACTCGGCATCCCGATCGTATACATAAAGTTATGGTTTGGCATACGCTCTTTCCCAAGCGTTTCCCACGGATGAATAAAGAGCGGCACTTCCCACTTTTCCGCCATCTCAAAAAACGGAAGAAAGTCAGGATGATCGAGATTCTGTCCATTTATATTTGTTCCAATCTCGATTCCATGAAGTCCAAGGTCATTCATACAGCGTTCCATTTCACGGATCGCCGTTTCTGAATCCTGCATGGGAACCGTTCCTAGACCAGCAAAGCGGTCGGGATATTCATTCACGGTTTCGGCTATAAAGTCGTTCTGTATCCTTGCCATCATTTCCGCTTGTTCAGGTGGAGCCCAGTACGAGAATGTAACAGGGATCGGGGATAGCACTTGAATGTCTACCCCTTCACGGTCCATGTCCTGTATTCGTTTTTTCGGATCCCATACTTGGTCAGTTACATCTCTAAAATTTTTCCCGCCTACCATAATGGCTGCGCCGCAAGCACAAGTCCTGTTTAACACCGGCCACCTTTCTCCACCATATTTTTCGGCAAAGTCAGGAAACGACTCTGGAATGATATGCGTGTGAAAGTCGATTCTTAGCACTTCCATTCCTCCACGTTCTCTGGCATCTGATAGCCACAGTCTTTGCATAGACGAACGCGCTCATTCGAGTTAAAGCTATGAATCGCTTCTTTTACTTGTTTCTCAATATCACTCAATTGCACCGTCACGCGATGCATCTCAGAATCACAGCGGTCACAGAACCAAACAAAGTCTTCAAGCTCACCTTGTGCACGTTTACGCTCAATGACTAGACCATACGAGTTCGCCACGCGATGCGGCGAGTGCGGAACCATCGCCGGCAGCATGAACACGTCTCCTTCTTTTACTTCAACCACTTCACGCTTGCCGTGTTTATTAATGATCTCCACATAACAGCTGCCTTTGATCTGAAAAAAGAACTCATCTGAAGGATCTACGTGAAAATCACGTCTTTTGTTCGGACCACCTAATATCATGGCGATAAATTCGGAATCTTGCCAAATGACTTTGTTGTTGACTGGGGGCTTGAGCAAGTCTTTGTTTTCATCAATCCATTTTAATAGGTTAAAAGATTTCAAAGTCGTTGTACTCATTACAATTACCTCCCTTTATTTAGCCAGCTTAGGCTGGTCCTTCACGAATTCATTTGTTACGGAAAGTGCTTCATCAACCATAGCGAACTTAGCTTTTCTTTTATAACCGTTATAGAAAATCGCTCTCTTACGGATTGGATCTCCAGTATAATAGCGCTCATATTGCACAAGCCGCTGGCCGAACGCTTCTCCACAAAGATCCCATGCAAGCTTAAACAGCTTTACCCGTTCAAGTGAGTCCACCCCATCTCGCCCTAAATAATACTTATCAATCTCGCTTCGGATTTCTGGTGAGTTAAAGTCATTTCCTGTCGGGGACATGAGCAATCCGCCAGCACCGATAATTTGAATGACCTCGATTGCTCTTGGATACATTTTAGGAAGCATGCCTCTGATCGTCTCAAGCGCAGCAGCATTTGGCATTACTTCACCAGACGCAGTTGTTTCATACTCATACTCAGCTACTCGCAATAATGAGCGGATCACTTCCACGTTTTGTACAAGTTCACCTAAGTCATTTTGTACATTCAAGTATCCATCGACACCAATAGAGTCTGCTAGTTTACAAGCGACTTCTGTTGCAAATGCTAGTTTCACATATCCTCTTACACCTGACTGATGAGCAGGCTGCTGAGCAATGCCTGTCTTCGGATACAAAAGGTTAGCTGCTTCCACATTGTTATAGAGAAATACACGATCCCAAGGCACAAGCACATCATTAAAAACGAGTAGCGCATCCATCTCTTCAAATCTTGAAGCAAGTGGATGATCAAACTGTGAACGCTTGCCGTCCTGCATCGGTTCACGGCAAATAAGCTTAAGTCCTGGCGTGTCCACTGGCACCGCAAACGCGAGCGCATAACGTTCATCACCAGGTGCAAAGCCTGGGAACGAGTAGATGATGACTTCATCTGTAATTGGTGCTAATGTTGCAAGCATCTTTGCTCCACGAACGATCAAACCTTCTGGTGTCTCCTCAACCGCTCCAAGATGAGTAAACATATCTTTTTGTCCATGTGAGTTTTTACTTCGGTCGTTTTGCGGGTTAATGATCGCATGTGTTAAAAACAGATCATTGTCTCTTATGTAGTTAAAATAGTTTTTGATATTGACAGACCATTCAGGATTGTACTGATCGAGGAACCAGCCATTGTGTGCCATGCCGGTTACAACGACGTTCAAGAAGTCGGGAGTTCGGCCCATGAGTCCAAAAGTAGATTTTGCGTAGATTTCAAACAACTGGCTTCTTGCCATCAATTCTTCATAGGTTGTCGGATGGAGAAAAGCATTGTTTACACGTTCACCCGACTCTTTGCAAATATGTGTAATGGAATCTTGATATTGCGGATCGTGCTGCATGTCGTACAGTTTAGCGATCTCTTGTATTGGTTGATTAAAAACAGGTTCGTTCACCACATCTGTTACTCTCCTGCCTTCTAACCAAATTTCTGGCGAACGAGATTTTAAAGCTTGTATATATTGAGCACCAGTTCTTATTCCCATACCATATGCCTCCTCTATGAATCTTGTTTTAATTTGTTTCAACTATATAAGAAAGCGCTTACAAGTCTCAATGCTGTAATTTCACATTATGAAATTATCTGAAAATTTTATCTTCACTGTTGTTTTTTGTTGATTTCCTCTACAGGCTGCTAATAAATAGAGCCCTCATGCAACATGCAAGAGTGGCTCTTTTTCTTTGGCTGTTTTCTAAAGGAATGTTACTTTTAAATCTTTTTGTTCATTCGCTTCTTTGACAAGTTGATTGGAGTGCAAGTTGCGAGACTCCTGCGGGACAGGCGGGCAGGTGAGACACTTATACGTGAAACGTCCGAATGTGGCTCACCGCCTGCCCCGCGGAAAGCGAGCAACCTGGAACGGAAATCAACTACTATCAAAAGCAACAATGAATACGAAAACAGTCTTTTCTTTTAAAGACCGATCATTCTTGGAATCCAAAGTACCGCATCTTCTAAGTATGTGATTAAAAACAAAATAGCAATTGCAATTGCCAAGAACGGCCCTGATGCTCTAACTAGCTTTTCGAAACGCACTTCAGCAATGGATGAAACGATAAACAGCCCGGTTCCAACAGGGGGTGTTAATAAACCAATCGTTAAGTTGATGCAAATGATTACACCAAAGTGTATTGGATCGATCTCAAACGAGGTCACGAGCGGCATAAAGACTGGAACTAAGATAATTAAAGCTGCAATCCCGTCCAGCAGCATACCGACAAACAACAGCATGACATTAACCAACAGAAGAAAAACGAACGGATTTTCAGAGATGGACAACATGCTGTCTGCAAAAACTTGCGGAAGCTGTTCAAAAGCAATTAGCCATCCAAAAATATTAGCCATTGCGATCAAGAATGTAACCGTTGCTGTACTTACTACTGTGTTAATGAGGATTTGAGGAATCGACGTCCATCTCAGTTCTCGATAAAAGAAAACGCCTACTAAGAATGCAATCACGCAAGCTACCGCCGCAGATTCCGTTGCCGTAAATGCACCAGACAGGATTCCAAAGATAATAACAAATGGAACCAAAAGTGCCGGCAATACCTTTACTGTGCTGTTCCACATTTCTTTTCCTGTCGCTCTTTTACTTTTAGGAAAATTGTATTTGTAGCCCATGTAAGCAATAACACTTACAAACGCTACTCCGTAAATCAGTCCTGGAACAATGCCTGCCATAAACAGTCCGCCGATGGATGTTCCTGACAGCGTCCCGTAAATGATAAAGATCATACTAGGTGGAATAATGGGTGCAATAATAGATGAAGCAAGTGTTAAAGATGATGAAAATTCCCTAGAGTAACCTTCCTTCTCCATCTCAGGTACCATGATTTTACTCATCATGGCAGCTTGTGCGTTTGCAGATCCTAAGATTGAAGCTAAGAACATGTTAGCAACTACCGTTACGTATGCTAATCCTCCACGCACATGACCTACGAACACTTTTGCAAACTTAACAAGACGAGTCGTGATTCCTCCGCCGTTCATCAGTTCTCCAGCAAGCATGAACAATGGAATAGCAAGCAAACCGAAATTATCAAGACCTGAATACAGTCTCATTGGAGTGGAATCTAATAGAGCGGTGTTCCCGTTGAGAAAAAAATAAACGACTGTAATCATTCCTAAAACAAGTGATATCGGAATTCCCATCAACAAAAACAGAATAAAAATCCCGATAATAAGAGCAGTTGTCATAGATCTGCCCCCTTTGTTTTAATAACGTGAACCAATTGAGCCAGTACATGAACACATGCAAACGTTAAGCCGATTGGAACAGCACTGTAAGGAATCCACATTGGAAGCAGAATAGCTGTGGATTTTTGAAAAGCTACCCCGTCTGACAATATCCACGTGTACGTGTACGATAGAATCAAAACTAAAAAGATAATAATGAACACCTGACTGAATACCGCTATCCACATTTTCACTCTTGGCGGGCAATAATCAAGCAATAGTGTAACAGCAGCCTGGGACCTGTACTTCAATCCCAGACTACCACCGATAAAACTGATCCAAATCAATAGAAATACAGCAACTTCACCTGACCAAGATAATGGTGCGTTCAAAAAGTAGCGAAATGCCACTGAAACGGCGACAATCACTGCTAATGCGAACATGAGAATCGCAGCAAGAAATTTTTCCACCTGACAAATTCCGTTACTAAGGCTCTGAATTATGCCGCTTCCCCCATTTATTGGAGGCTTTACACTTTGATTGATATCCCTGTCGTAATTAATCTTCAATTAAACCACACCAATCTCTCAATCTACTTTCTTACTGAATCTATAAATTCTTGAATAAGAGGGTCAGTCGGTCCGTATTTTTTATCAAATTCTTCTATATATGGCTTGAATAGTTCTGGGTCAATATCATAGATTTTCATTCCGTTGTCCGCTAGTTCTTTTCTAAACTCTTCTTCTTGCCCTGAACGTGTTTCAACCGCATAATCTGCTGCAGCTTCTAAAGATTCACGTACAATCTTCTGATCTTCTTCAGACATGCCTTCAAACGTTTTTTTGTTAACCATTGCGACTGCCGGCCAAACCATATGATTTGTAACAGCTCCATATTTTGCAACTTCATAGTACTTGTTTGTAATCGCTGCATCCAAGTCCATGTCCATTCCGTCGATTACTCCTGTCTGTACAGCTGAGTAAACCTCAGGAAGAGGAAGTCCTTCTGTTGAAGCACCTGTTGATTTATAAAAGTCCTGCATTGGAGGGCTTGGTGTTACACGAAGTTTTAATCCTTTCATATCTTCAGGTTTTTGAACATCCTTATCTTTAAACAACATGACGCGCTGACCCGCAAAAAGATAATCCAATCCTGTAATTCCTTGCTCATCTAGTGTTGCTAGGATCTTTTTCGCTGGTTCAGACTGTCTCGCCTTATGTGCTGCTTCCAGATCTTCAAAAGCATATGGAGCAAACCATGCTGCAAATGAAGGTGAACGGGAGCTTGTGTATGCTGCTGTTATAAAACCAAAGTCAACAGAACCTGATTCGATTTGCTGCATCATATCCGCTTCACTTCCAAGCTGGGAGGATGGATAGATCTCGAGTTCAATCCTTCCATCTGACCGTTTAGATAACTCTTCTTTAAATTTCTCTGCAGCTTTATGCCACATGTGTGAAGGCGGTGTGATATGAGCTAGTTTGAACTTGTATGTCTTTCCATCAGAAGATGCATCCCCTGAACTTGCGGAATCCTTGGCTCCACTGCTGCAGGATGTTAAAAGAATCAATGCCAGCAATACAGTCATTACGATTTTAAATTTCTTCATCCCTATCAACTCCCTTATTTATGTAAGCGTTATTATAAAACACTAATATAACCGAGTTCTTTTGAGATTGACTCTGCTGTTTTAACGACATGATGAATCATTGAAGGTGTATCTTGCCCCAACATATACGAAACTGGTCCTACCATATTAAGTGCAGCGATGATTTGTCCTGTATAAGATTTAATAGGAGCAGCAATTCCATACAACCCCATTTCGTTTTCGTTATTGCTGATGGCATAACCATTTGTTCGTATAACATCAAGTTCATTCTTTAATTTTTCAACACATGTAATGGTATTAGGAGCGCGGCGAAGCAATCCCCTTGATATGGTCGGCTTAATCATGGAGGGGTTAAAGGCTAGCAATACTTTTCCTGTACTTGTACAGTAGGCAGGTTTTGTATCGCCTATAAAAGTGGGGACAGCTACTGAATTTGATGAAGCTACTCTTAGAACGAAGCGAACTTCACCACGATCGAGCATTCCGATATGTACGGTTGTGTTAAACCTTCTGACAAGACCTTCGCACAATGGTAGTGCTTCCGTATTGATGTCTTGCTGATACATGACGTGATTGCTCCATTCGAGCAATTTCCATCCTAATCTATATTTTTTCTGACTGTCTTGAATCAGTATGCCTTCTGAGCAAAGTGTGCGAACTAAGTGATGAACTGTGCTCGCATTCATATTAAGTTTTTCAGCAATCTGCAAGTTTCCTAGTGCTGGTTCATCTTTGGTGAAACAATTTAATATCCTTGAAATTTTTTGAACAGATGAGATCACCAATTCTCCCCCTCAAACGGATACGATTTAGTTGAAGTCAGCTTAGCTACCACCCCTTCCAATATGCGTTCATCGTATTGAAAAAGGCGGACTTGTACAATATCGAAATTTCACAATATGAAATTACCTAAAATATATTTAGAATAGTTAGAAAATTCAAAAGGATAGTATTCATTTATAAAGAAGAAGTAAAGACTGGAGGTTTATGATAGTTTTCGTGGTCTCGTGTCGATTTACCTACCTATTTTCAAAATTTAATGAAAAATTTGTAAACTGCATATGGCATTTCGTCCATATTTCAATTACTATATGTAGTATAAATACTTTTATATATCAAATGATTACTGATTCAGTTCTTTATTCTTTCCATGATTTTAATGGTGAAAGAGGTGCGAGCGGTGGACATAACAGAAAGTCTAGTCACTTATATGGATGATAACTTGCCTACATACTTACATGATTGGCACCAGAGAATCGTGATATCGAATCATGATGTACATAAAGAAAAAGTGATAGAGAATGCCTTACATATGGTTGAGCTCGTTAAACAATCCTTACGAGGCGAGCTATCTCCTGAAAAAATTATGCACCTCGCACATGAAGTAGCGCTTCAGCGGTTAGAAGCCAAGATTAATATTGGTGAATTTGTTTATAATGTGAACCTTGGACGAAGTGAAATCGTCCGTTTCGTGACGGGCTCCGGCATATCCATTGAACAGCTTCAGCCTGTAATTGAAACGATCAATTCACTTTTTGATGAGTTTTTATATCACGCAGTTAAGAAGTATACACAGTTGAAGGATATCGAGATTGAGGAAAAAACAGAATTCATCGATCAAAGTCACAAAGAACGTTTAACCATTTTGGGGCAGATGTCATCTAGCTTTGTACATGAGTTCAGAAATCCGTTAACAGCTGTTATGGGATTTGTAAAACTCATGCAACAAGAAAATCCAAACATGAAATACATTGATATCATCAGTCATGAATTAACTCAATTAAACTTTCGAATCTCTCAATTTCTTCATGCCTCTAGAAAAGGGGTACAAGAACGTGAAGCGGAGGATTTTGCTTTAGAAGATTTATTCACAGATATCTTAGATTTTATGTATCCAAGTTTAGTTGATGCAGATGTTACGGTTATTCCGCGTGTTGATCCTACGATTACTTTGCGGGCACACAAGGATGAGTTGAAACAAGTTTTGCTTAATCTCATCATGAACTCGATCGATGCGTTGCGCCAGATGAAACAGAATCGCCGAATCATGATCTTTAGCAAGATCGAAAATAACGATAACGTACATATCACCATTTCTAATAATGGCCCAGCTATTCCACCTGAAACAATCAGTACGATCTTCGAGCCCTTTTTTACTACAAAAGAATTGGGGACAGGTATAGGACTATTTGTGTGTAAAAAAATTATTGAAAAACACAATGGTTCCATCAGTTGTTCATCCGATGATAACATAACGACCTTCACCATCGTACTTCCTCTTCAAGGTACTATGCAGGAAGAAGAGACTTCTCAAATAGAAATATAGAAAGGAACTTGGAAAACGTCCAAGTTCCTCTTTAATATAGAAAAAGAATCTTCCACTAGCAAATACTACCGCATAAACCCTTAGTGCATCTCTTCACGATATAAAGGCATTGAACAGCAGCGGAAAGATCCACCTGATTTTATGATCTCAGAAATGTCTACTTCGAGTATTTCATAACCTCTTTCACGAAGCGCCCTATTTACGTTTTCATTAATAGGAAGACTCAAAACCTTTTTGTTTCCTATGGATAACACGTTCGTACCCAACGTAAATTGTTCTTCTTTCTCTACTTCAATCACATTAAACGTAGAAGCAAGCATCTGATAGTCTTTTTCTTCGAAAGCTGGTTTGTAAATCAGAGCATCTTTTTCAGACAAAATGTTAAATACACAATCTAAATGTAGATAGATAGGATCAAATGGAACTGCTACGACATTCATATGAGGAACCTGTGATTGAAGTTCTTGAATGGTTTCCTCAGACGTTCTTCCACTCACCCCGATATAAACAGTATCACCATGGACGATTACGTCTCCACCTTCAATCCTGTCTCCTTCGATCAATGAAAGATTGATCTGATGTTCTAACAACCAGTTTCGCAAGACCTTCTCTTCACCATCTCTAATGTTGCTTCCCATCCGGGAAACGAAGACGGTTTCACCGATCGTAAACCCTATATCGCGAGTGAAAACTTGTTCTGGGAACTTTTCCATCGCAGGAAGCTTATAAACGTCTACACCATTTTTTTTCATCGTATCTACGAAGAGTTGATGCTGTTTCATCGCTCGTTTCATGTTGATGTTATCTTTAGCAAAATGGCGCTGTGTTTCATTAATAATTTCATCGATCTTCATATATCTCGGTTCACACACAATTACTTTTTTTAATGTGCCGTATTCACTATCACAGTTCACGTATTTGTATTCTCCTTTTATTACGGTAGCCATCTATAATCCTCCATGCGCTCATAAGGTATTTATAAGGCTCTTCCCTAAATCAATAGTCCCGTAAACGTTTTTTGCATCTTTCATTAGTTTATTTATATTTTTTCCAAAAATAGCTAAAAAGTTAACTTCTTTTAAAAATATTTAGGAAAATACAACAAAACAGCTGACTCAAAGGTACCCTAAGTAAGTACCTTTTAGAATCAGCTGTTATTATTTATTTCCACCATTCATCATGAAGAGATGCGGGAAGCTGTCTTTTATGTTCAGTTTGAAGATAACGTTCTTCAATTCGCTTTGCTGTTTGATCAGCAACGACTTTTCCTTCTAGATAATCGTCTAATTCATCGTACGTTATACCTAGTTCTGCTTCATCGGCTTGCTGTGGTTTTTCATCTAATAGGTCAGCCGTTGGTTGTTTGACATACAATCTTTCTGGCGCTCCTAATTCTTTTAACAGCATTTTACCTTGACGCTTTGTTAAACCGGCAAGTGGAAGGATATCTGCCCCTCCATCTCCATACTTCGTAAAAAATCCCGTTATCGCTTCAGCCGCGTGATCTGTTCCTATCACTAATAAGTTTGCCTGACCAGCTACAGCATACTGTGTGATCATCCTTACTCTTGCTTTGACATTTCCTTTATTAAAATCAGAAAGCGGCTGTGAAACATACGTTTTATAGTTTTTTGAAAAAACATCTACTGTTTCTTTAACATTGAAAGAAATTCGTTCATCAGGGTTAATAAATGACAGTGCAATTTCAGCATCCTCGTCATCTCTTTGTGTTCCGTATGGCAGGCGAACGGCAACAAATTTCACGATGTAACCTGATCCTCTTAGCTCTTCTACTGCGACCTGTGCCAGTCGCCCTGCTAATGTAGAGTCTTGGCCACCACTTATTCCTAGGACGAAACCTTTTGCTTTTGATTGAACAAGGTATTGTTTTAAGAAGTTTACTCTGTTTCGTATTTCAGTCGAAGCTACTATATTTGATTTTGTATGGAGATCACTCATAATTCTTAACTGCAAAGACATTAATCATTCCTCCTATCACTTGTACAGATCATGTTTTTTTATATATTCGTAACAAGCGTCAGGCAACAGATATCTTGGCTCGCCACCTTTAGAAAATTCATCACGGATATAAGTGCTGCTGATTTCCATAGACAGTCCTTTATCGATCAGATGAAATTTTGTACCATCATCATGATTTCTTAGGATTGGAGAGCGAGAGATCGTTTTCACCATATTGATCTCGTCCCTTGCCATCACAATAAACTTATTGTTTGAGATTAACTCTTGGTCATACTTCCACTTACCATCTGCAATATCAACCAACAGATCAGCTCCCATAATGAAGTACACTTCATCATCAGGATATTTTTCTTTAAAATGTTCCATCGTGTAATACGTGTATACTTCCCAAGCTTCTTGAAGCATTTCGTGATCATCCGCTATAAATGTATGATTATTAGCTATTGCGAGTTGAAGCATCTCCCAGCGATGAGCATCTGAAGTTTTCATCGTTTTATCTTTTCGTTTACTTGAGCATGGTAGAAAGATCACTTTATCTAGTTTACAGCGATGTGCGACAGTACTTGCTGTCCATAGATGTACATTCGTTATCGGGTCAAAAGATGATCCATAGATTCCAATCTTACCCATTGTGAGATACTCCTTCTTCCATTATTAACATAACTTTTGTTTGTACTTCCTGTATGTTCTTCATCTTGTTATCCCAGCATTCTTGACTAAGGTCAACAGGATATTCTTCCGGATGCATCGTGCGTTTGTATTCGTCCCATAGCACTTCAAGGTTTTCTTTTGCAAAGAGCTGTATCTCTTTAAGAGTGGGAGTTTCATAGACTACATTACCTTCTACAAAAATATCTTGATGAAGCTCTTTCGCTTTAAAGTTTGTTACAAATTTACTGATAAATGTATGAACGGGATGAAACATTTTGAGTCTAGGTTCTTCTTGAGGCGTTTCATTGTCCAGTGCAATGTAGTCGCCTTCAGATTTATTATTCAATGTATTGATGATTCGATAAACTTTTTTCAAACCAGGAGTCGTTACCTTTTCAGGATTTCCACTGATTTTGATCGTGTCTGCCATATTTCCTTGTTCGTCTTCAATTGAGACGAGCTTGTAGACCGCTCCTAAAGCTGGTTGGTCATAAGCAGTGATCAGTTTTGTACCGATTCCCCAAGAATCTATTTTTGCACCTTGGGCTTTTAGATTAATAATCGTATTCTCATCCAGATCATTTGAAGCTATAATCTTAGTATCTGTGAATCCTGCCTCGTCAAGCATCTTTCTAGCCTCTTTTGAAAGGTAAGCAAGATCTCCACTATCTAAACGAATTCCCTTAAAGTTGATCTTGTTTCCTAATTCTTTGGCAACCTTAATCGCTGTAGGTACTCCAGATCGCAATGTATCATACGTATCGACTAAAAACACACAGTCTTTGTGACGTCGAGCATATTTATGGAAAGCTGTATATTCATCACGGTACGTTTGGACGAGAGCATGAGCGTGAGTACCTGCAACAGGTATACCGAACCGTTTTCCAGCTCTAACATTAGAAGTAGCTTCAAAACCACCGATAAACGCGGCTCTCGTTCCCCAAATCGCTGCATCCAACTCTTGTGCTCTGCGTGTTCCAAATTCCATCACTCGTTCTTCGCCAACTACTTGTTTAATGCGGGATGCTTTTGTAGCGATGAGTGTCTGATAGTTTACGATATTTAGAATAGCTGTTTCAATAAGCTGTGCCTCTGCTAATGGTGCTTCTATTCGTATGATAGGTTCGTTCGCAAAGACCAGTTCTCCCTCAACCATTGAGCGAACAGTACCCGTAAATTTTACTTGCTGCAGATACTCCAAATAATCTTCTCCGTACCCCAGTTCCTCTCGAAGGTAATCAATATCAGTTGTTGTAAACTTAAAGTTCTTCAAATAATCTATAATTCTTTCTAATCCAGCAAATACAGCATAACCGTTCCCGAAAGGAAGTTTACGAAAGAAAACTTCAAATACAGCCTTTTTATTATGAATGCTGTCCTCCCAGTATGTTTCCGCCATATTAATTTGGTAAAGATCTGTGTGGAGCGTTAAGCTATCATCAGCATATAGATTGTTCATTTTAATTACCTCCAAGTGAATGATTTTTAGATAACTTTTGCGTTCAAACAACTCTTAAAATGTCCTAATGCCCACTCATGTCCTGCTTGGTTGAAGCTCGCTACTCCTTTTTCATGAACAACAATCTTAAGTCCAGCATTGTAAGCATCGACAGCTGTATGAAGACAGCAGATGTCTGTGCAAACTCCTACGATGTGAACCTCTGTAATACCACGTTCGCGAAGCTTCATTAATAAATCTGTTCCCGCGAAGGCACTGTATCGAGTCTTATCCATCCAATAAACATTCGATTTTGATTTATGTGTTTCATAGACTTCTTGAAGAGATCCATAAAGCTCACGACCATGTGTTCCTTCAATGTTATGTGGTGGAAAAAGCTCGTTCTCAGGATGAAACTTATCATCTCTATGATGCTGATCAATGGCAAAAACGACAAAATCATCGTTTTTAATAAATTGTTCCGTGATAGAAGTAATCTCACTTTCAATATCCTGACCTGGTTTCCCACAAGTTAGTGCACCTTCATCTGCCACAAAATCAAATGTGTAGTCAATATTGATTAAAGCTTTTTTCATCATAAATTCCTCCTCATATTGTTTTGGTTAACTATTAACGATTCGTTAATTATTATCCGTAAAAAAATTTGGTTAATATCGCGCTGTATAGATCGGCTTTAAAATATCCATTTCAATAAATGTATAAAGTTTTGTCGCTCTCTTTGATGTTCTTGTGGTTGTTTTTCCTTGTACTTCTTGAATAAAAGGAAGAGATTTAATCTTTCTTGAAAATGACTGATCACTTAAAATTGCAGGATCATCGGTTACAGTTCTTAATACGGCCTGTAGTTCAGAGTAAGTAAAGTTTTCAGGCAGAAAGTTTTTAGCTACAGTCGTTTGCAATAAATCGTTTGTGATCACTTGAATCGCATCTCCAATAATTTGTTCATGATCGAATGCCAGGTCCAGTTTCAGCACATCTTTTATTGAGAACAACTCAATATCTGCCGCATCATCTTGTGCTTTTCTTAGCGATAGATACGTATCAGGAACAATCGCATAATGTGCGTTGGAGATGATCCATCCTCTAGGATCTCGACCAGGTTTGTCGTAAACGCCAAATTGTTTAATATGAATTCCAGAGATATTCGTCTCTTCTTCTAGCTCTCGTTTAGCTGCTTGAAAGCCTGTTTCATCGTCTTGCACGAAACCCCCAGGAATCGCCCACTTGTTTGCTTCGATGTTCATATTCCCTTCAGAATCAAGTCCCGCTCTTTTAATCAGCATGATTTTAAGGTCCATCGTTGGAGGTTTATACGCCTCATTTTTTTCTGAGATTATTGTAAAAACGCAAATATCGGAAGTGTAACCATCTGGTGTACGATATTTTTTAATGTCGTATTGTTTCAAAGCTTGCTTATTAGACAATGGTGTACCTCCTTTTTTTAATTAACAAATTGTTTATTGTTAATTTATTTATATTCTATTTACCTCTTTTTGTCAACGGTTAAACTTTATTTTTTTTGTTGTATCGATTTTTGTTCACGTTGCTCGCTTTTTGCGAGGCAGGCGATGAGCGTACTAAAAAAATAAAAAACCACCCGAGAAGACGAATCCACCCGGATGGCTATTTCTATTGTGTGTGCATAACTGCTTTTTTATACTTGGAATCAGCCTTTATTTTCCGGTCGAACAAAGCTCATCTTTTCTTTGTAATCTGGTAAAAATGGAAGGTCAGGGTAATGTTTCTCCACGAGGTTAAAAACTTCTCGAATCAACAGTTCTAATTCTTTTATACTCTCATGAACATCTTGAATGAGAATAGAAGATAGCCGCTCATCTAAATAAACTGGCTTTATTGTGAAGATCTCGCTATATTTATGCATCCACTTAAAGGACGGATGATGAATATACAATTTATTCATACCGAATAATGTTCCAAGGAGTTTCTTCTGAACACCCACCATCAGATCATACAACATAATCCACTCGTTCCTATCCAATAGAGCATAACGGTTATTCCACCTACTCCATAAAGCTAGATTTTCTTCGATCATGTTTTGTGCTAATTGATCTGGATACACTTCCACTTCTTTTTTCATTTCACTAATCACGCGATCTCCGTACAAACTCACTCCATAAAATAGGGATGAAGCCATGCACTGTTTGCCGTAATCCACTTCAAACTCTTTCACTACTTCTTTTATCCACGTATTAGCTGTAGTTGTTAAGAAACTGCTGATCTCAAACTTTACATTTTGAGGTGTTAAATAGCTCTCTGCCCATTCTTCCTCTTCAAACGGATGAAACTCGATAATTGATCCATCTACCGCGCGAATAGGAAACATTCTATCGTCATCAGTCGGAGGTTCTGACCAGAAAATATTTAGTTCAATATCTGAATGCTTGTCTTCCCAACCTCTTGAAACAGACCCTGCCAATAATACAGCCTGCACTTTTTTATTTTCTTTATAAATAGCTGCCATTTTCCTAGCCTTATCTTTTAGATTCAATATCAACTCTCCCACTTTCATCTAACTGAACTTGTTTTCATGGAGTCTACTAACATATGTAAATTACTGATAGTATTAGATTATCATAGTTTAAACATTTATCTGTTGCTTATCTATTAAGTGAAGAACATGCATTTAACAAACAAAGCCAAACGATGTTTAACCCGTGGCAAGTAATTAGAATTAGCGAACTCAAAAAGGCGTGGGCTGACTTTACATGTAAATTTTATAGAAAACTTTAACAGAGAACGGTGGGATCATTCGATGTTACATACAAAAAGAATTTCTTTTCGAGAGATGGAAGCTGAAGATTGGATAAATGTTCATAAGTATGCCTCACAAGAAATTGTGTCTCAATACCAGCCATGGGGACCGAATGACGAAAATGATTCTATTACTTATGTGAATGAAGTTATTAACGATGCAAAGAAAAATCCTCGAAGACGATATGCGTTTGCAACTGTTGAAAATCAATCACTGATGTTGATCGGAGCTGGAGAATTACAGATCACCTCTTTAACAAATCGTGTGGGTGAGATCGGTTATGTGATTCATCCCGACTATTGGGGAAAAGGCTTTGCAACAGAAACTGGACGCCTATTGCTTAAGTTCGGTTTTGAAGACCTGCAGCTTCATCGCATTTTTGCAACATGCGACCCCAGAAATAGAGCATCAGAGAAAGTTTTGATGAAATTAGATATGAAGTTAGAGGGAAAAATGCGGGAAACCATCATGCTAAAAGACGGATGGCGTGATTCCTTGTTATTCAGTATGCTTGAGCACGAATGGACAAACAAAAAAGGACTCATTTAAGAGTCCTTTTTTACGTTTTATTTATGATGAAACGGACATTTCCCCGTTATCGGTTCTACGTCGTCTCCAATAAAGTATTGTTTCCATTCACGGTGTTCTGGGTCCCCATAATGACTGATGTTCGGGTGCTTTGGGAGGTTATCCCACTTCTCGACCCGCTCTCGAACTTTTTCCCGAGACATCGCTCCGCCTGGTGAAGTACCTTCTAATCCTTCAAAAATGCGGCGAGGCTGGAATCCGAGAACTAAGCTATTCCCAAGATCTCTTGTTTTTCTTTGTTTGTATGCGGGCGCGTTTCCGAATACGAAATAAGGCTCATTATCAAATGAAAAAGCGAATAAGTGATGGTCCGGATCTTTCGGTATATGCTCTGGCCAAGGTTGGTTATCTGTTTCGTGCAGTGACTGAAGCATTTTCCAAAAATAATCGCGGTAATACGGAATGTCTTTCTCTTCTTTCTCCGGCTCAACAAACACAAATAGTCCGTGACGAATCAATTTAGGTGCGTCAAAAAGTTTGTTAAACTCTCGAATCGCTTCGGGAAGGTTCGACCAATCATCATGTGTCACATAGGCATAACGAAGCTCCCCCTTATTTTCAGCAGCCATTCCAAAATAACAAGGAAAGGTCTTGTTGGTCACCGTCTCATGAAAAGTCTTATACTCTTCTATCACCCAAGCTGGTACTTTTTCTGGATTCGTCATATCTTCTTTTTTCAGCAAACATAATTGTTTCGTCTCCACTCAACCACTCCTCTATTCTGTTAATGAGGAATTTCCCTTAAGCTACTTTGTTAAAACATGAATGTTACTTCTTCTTTTTTCCAGTCCATCATTCGCTCTAATTGTTGTAGATGACGGGCTAACCAGACCATTTCTTGCTGAAATCGTTTCGGAGGCTCTCCTTCATGAGGAGTGACATCGATCCACCACGTACTTTCCATGTACCATACTAATTTTAAAGCTATCACTAATCTTTCAACTGATAATTCATTTGTATTATTGTATCCTTTAAGAAATGCCTGGACAGCTTTACGATGTAATGTATTATTTTGCAGACACGTTGAGATGATCAGTCTGCCTATATCCAATTCTAAGAAGTCATAGTTCATTCGATCAAAATCGAGAATTGCCGATATGTAATCACCCGAAAACAGCAAGTTATCTACCCAAAGGTCGCGATGGCACCAGCCAGGGGTGAGATTTCCAAACAGCTCTATATTAAACGCTAAGGTTGCAGCCATTTGCAGCTCCATCAAAGAACGGACATGATCTAATCCTTGTTCATCACACTTTTTGATTTCAGATTGCCAATATTCCACACGTTCTGCTATAGAAGGAACCTTAAATACCGTTTCTGATTTTGCTGCTAATGTTCCATCATTTAATAACGCGTGCAGCTTTCCAATTTCTTCACCGACAGAATGCATCTGTTCACACGAAACATTACCAGGCGGATTTAACATTCCTTCCATAAAACGCATAACAGTAAAGCGTTCACCTTCTGTTGACTTCTGTAAAAGATCCCCTTTATAAGACAAGAGCTCAGGACAGACTAAACCTAATGAAAACAACCGATTTTGTGTTTGAAGGGTTGATTGTATCATTTGAAGGTCGTACTTTTTCATCCGCTCTTTGTTGTATTGCTTGATTAGGAAAACGCCTTGGTTCGTTTCTATCTTCCATTTTTGATTGAGCCAACCTCGATTGATCGGTGTACATTTATCCACTTCAAAACCAAAACGTGCTTCTGCTTCTTCTTTTAAATGAGTCCAAAGACTTTCATTCGAAATACCAGTCTCCACTTCATTCACTTCTTTCTAACTGTTACTAGAGTTCTTGCCATTTTGTCCAAAGTGTTTCATCTCTTTTTATGTAATTTCCCGCATCTCGGTCCATGTATCCGTTCACAATAAATTCTCTGCGAATGGTACAAAAATCTTCATGATACGTTTTAATAAATTCGTTGATCTCTCTTTCCGTATAGGACTGGTTGTCATTCAGCTGTTGAACTAAATATTCTAACACCACTAGCTTTTTCTTCTTTTGTGAAGGCATGTTTTTCAATCGTCCTTCTTTGTTTAGAAATGCGTTTAATACACTCTTTTGGTAGCTATCTAGACTAGTTGTCATTATGGTAATTCCTTTCTTTACAGTGATTGATCGTCCATTTTTCAATGTCTATAAAACCTAACCGCTTGTAGATGCGGCCAGCCTCTGGATTGTCATAGAATAAAGTAAGTGTCTTGTTTTCTTGAAAAAGGTTATGCATCAGGTGTTCTACACAGATGCTTGCCAATCCTTTTCCCTTTTTTTCGGGTAGTGTACAAACTCCTGAAACCATTGCTGCGACAGATGTCTCGCAAACTGTAGATGCTGATGAAATCAACTTGTCATCTTCTTCGATAACGAATATCCTAGACCATCCATTACTCATCTGATCCATAAAAGACTCAGGATTATATTCTCTCTTAAATTCAGGAACTTCTTGATAAAAAGAGATTAGCCGAGGAACTTCTTCTTCGCTTAAACATCTGACTGAATCAGAATGGTTTTGATTCGGTGTGGGGTCACATTTTGCATAATAATAACTTTCGCGTTTTGAGTAACCTTCTGTAATCAAAGGTTCTATCTCTTTCGTTAACCGTTCTATTCCATTAACTTGTTTCTCGTTTGTATCGGCATTAATCATGTCCGCAATTACCTGCACATTACAACCTGTTTCCCAATACGGTGTATATTTGTTCTTAAATTTACACAGCACAGCGTTCAACTCACCATCGGAATCGAACTGCCCCCATAGGGTTTGGATATCTGCTTCGTACCCATATGCTTCTATTCCCCACAATGTAAAAAGGTTCTCTGCTGGTCGTTTACTTAGAAGTCTCGTTACATCTTCATGATCACTTTGATTTAATTTTCTCATATTCTTAAACCCTCAACTTATACAGATTGGGATGGGCTATTTCGTTCAAAACCTAGATAATGTGCGCCTTGAAAAGTAAGTGGCCCTTGATCACCTTCAACTAACATGCCATACATGGAACTCCATTCGGATCTCCGCTCTCCACTTGAAACGAGGCATAATACCATATTGAAGCAGACGTTTCGTTAGAACCACCGCTTATTTCGTTATCCCTCACAATACCCACCTACCATAATATTACATACAGAAGTAAAAAAACAGAAGTTTCAGATTAAATACTTGCATTTTACGGTACGTGTTCTTATTTCGGTTACACGTTCGCCGGTAAATGGTCTCTTTCTACCTGTAGACATATCGTAACCACCTGTAACTGTGAACTCACTACCCGAACGATCGCTCTTTCCAGCGGTAAATCGCAACTCATCACCTAAAAGCACAAAAAAAAAAGGCTTCCCGTTTTACCAGGGAAGTCCTCTTTTTCTAATTATTGAACAGCCATCTCTTTGTTTTGGCGAATTTCATAAAGTGCATTTCGTACTTTTCCAAACTCAGAGGCATGTGGACGGTCATCTCCATCTCCATAACCGTAATCTACCATTCTATTTCGGTTCAAACATAGCTTTGTAAGCTCTGGCTTAAAGAAATCAAACAGCTTAAAACGATCTTCTAGATGTGAGAATCTTGCTTGGTACGATTCAATACTGTCTACCAAATGGGACCAGAATGCTTTTTCTTCTATTAAACCGTTACGTACCATTACGTTTGAGAGATAACGCAGATGACAGATAAATAGTCCCGTGAAAATAAATTGCGTTAAACCTTCAGGTGGTTCACTTCGTAATACAGCGCGCAGCTCCTCTGTTACACCCTCTAACTCTTTGAAAGGCTGATCTGAAATATTCACGTCATCTACATAATCTTTTACTGCTAACCTCTCAGGCTGGTAGTCTTTTAAGATCAATATCGTGTTCTGACCATGCGGTGAAAAGACTGTTCCATATTGATAAAGGAAATGAAGCAACGGTGGCATCACAACACCAAAGAACTTCTTCATCCATTCGTCAGCAGTTAACCCAGACTTTTCAATCAGACTTTGTACATAAGGCTTTCCGTTTCCATCAACATGATGAAGGGCAGCAAGCGTGATCGGTTGTTCACCGTCTTTTAGATACGTGTAGATACTTTCACGCCAGATTGTTCCTAACATCTCCAGAAATTGATATGGTGCTCCTTTTAGCTGGCTATAGTGAGGGTGATCTACATTAATGCTCGCTACCTCCCCCGGAAGGACCACTTCACATTCGTCACGTAAGAAACTGTCACCTTCAAAAATTCCTTTGATGTGCTCTGTAACGCGTGGTGCTATCAATGTTCGTTCTGACGGAAGTCCACGATACACAAGCGTGTTTAGAATACTCATCGGAAGCTTGACATGAAATTTCAACGGGTTTGTCACATTAACAAACGTTCGGACAGACTGTTGTGGCAAGTAATGATCCGTTCCTTCTTCTAAAGGAACAATCATGCCTGTCGCTAGATCCTCAGCAAAATTTTGAACCAAAACGTTATTCCATTGCCATTCATGTACCGGCATAAAATAATAATCTAGCGGTAATTTCCCGTTCTCTCGTAAAATCTCATTAAAGCGCTGAACAAAAACACCATCTAGTTCTCTCATTAAAAGTTTTTCATAATGAAGTTCTTGTACAGATTGGAACTGAGCACGATCGCGATGAACGGCAATCCAGAACAGCTTTGTTTCATTCTGATTTTCAGGAGCGTATTTGTTATAGTCATCGAATCCAAAACCGATACGACCTTTGTTGTACGTGATCCATGGATGACCTGACATCTCTCCCTCAAGCTCTGCATAATCAAGATCTACTAATTGGTCAGACGTTCTTTTATGATTGTTTAAAAGATTCGCATCGGCAATAAGTGTATGGTTTAGTTCCTTGATAAGGTGACCCGCTGTTTCGGATGACATGCCGATCATCGGCTGAATATCCATCAAAAAGCGAATCGCATGGATTGCAGATTTCCATTCACCATTCTCAAGCACTTCGATTGATTCCGGATCTACATCAAAGCTTTCAAATAAACGTTTTTGGGCAGTAAAACGATATTTGCGTTCTTCGTTCACTGTAAAAATGTATCCCCCATCTTCTTGCTCTGGGAAAATCATCTCTTCATACATATATTCTGCAAGCATCTTAGCTAACAAATTTTTGTTCACTTTTTCCCACGTATCTTTTTTTAGCATGGACTCTGTTTCATTTATATAAAGCATGTTCTTCCTCCTTATGTAAGTGCAATTTTCCTTTGTTTCTTTCTCTCGAGTACGTTCCCCATAAGAAAATGAGTAAGTGGAGAACGACGAACAAACTAGCATAAGTAAATACGTCTGATATTGATCGGGTGTTAACAATGGATGATGCCGCGACTGGAGCTAGCAGCAACCCTACATTTTGAATCGCTGAAATTTTGCTATAGTCTCCATGCATATTAACACTCCACTTAAAGATAAATACGTCTATTTTTGCAAGACACCAAGCGGCACCTATACCGAACATACAGCGGAACAAGATGAGTCCCGCGATACTCGTTTCGATTCCTTGAAGAAACAACCCAACAATGATCATGGATGCCGCACCAACATAGCCGTACCATCCTAACCGTTCACTGTATTTTTTTGTGAGAGGCAATATGATGATTGCCATCAGACTCGGAATCAAATACAACGAACTGCTTATCATCGTATTCATGCTGTACACATTTTCCGTGTATGTTGTGAAAAATGGCCGGATCATATTTACTGCAAGATGAAGCGTTAAAACGATGATTCCAAAAAACAAGAATTGAGTTATTAAGCTTCGATGATTTGTTTGTTCTAAATCTGATTCTACAACTACGTTTTTTCTTATTTTTTTTAAGAAAAATAGGCTAAAGACTGCCATTAAACATTCAATAATTCCAACGATCCAAAAGATCAGTAAAGGATTATTCATTTCTATAATCCATCCAGACAGAATAGTCGCTGTAACGATCGCACCTTGTAAAACGGCATGATAGCTGGCTGCTGCCCCTGTTGTAGAATTTCGATTCTCAGAGATTAAAATGGTATACAACAGAAAGTAGCTGCTCTTAAAGATCAATAAAAGTACACTCGCTGCTACAAACATTTCAAAGCTTTGTGAGATCGCCATCAGAAAGCAAGAAATTCCTGTTCCCCATTGTCCGATGATTAATAAGGTAGAGCTGTTATTTCTTTTGTGGGCGATCAATCCCCAGATCGGAGTAAAGACTACAACCACGAGTCTGCACGTCATAATGTAGAACCCTGTCAGGTCCGGATCATTTATGCCATATACTTTTTTAAAAAATTGAGGATAAAAAGGCGATAGCAATACTTCTGTGCATACGAATAGAAAGACACAGCTTAATAAAAAAAGGTTTAACGAACGGTTGCTGGTTTCCATGAAGGTTCCGTTCCAAAATTCTGAAACACATTTTTTGTAGTAACAGGATACATTTCCTTCTCAAAAAGCGTATTGATAATAACTGCGTTTCTATGTGCGCCAAGACCAAGATCTGGAGCACCTACACCATGAGTATGAAGCTCTCCGTTTTGAATAAAGATATGGTTATTTTGAAGACACTTTGTCTCCAAACGATAATCGTTAGTAATCTGATAGCGATTCTTAGAATCCCATTGAATCTGATCCTGCATCTTCATTAAGAAATGCGGAAATGATGGAGCATAGCCTGTCCCTAACACGATGACATCAGATTTCAGTTCAAACACTTCCCCTGTTACGTTCTGACGAAGGGTAAGTAAGTGACTGTCTTCAAATCTTTCAAGATGAACAAGTTCGGTCATCGCCTGTAGGTGAATATCAGGTTTATGTTGTCCAACTGATTTTTCATAAAGCAGATCATAAATATCCGCGATCGTATCCATGCTGATCCCTTTGTAGAGAAGGTCTTGCTTTTTCAAAAGCTCATCCTTCTTTGAAGAAGGGAGGTTGTAAAAGAAATTCGTATAATCGGGTGAAAAATATTCAAGACCAAGCTTCGAATATTCCATCGGGAAAAATCCTTTTGATCGCGTGAACCAGTTTAAAGAATAAGAGTCATTATCCTGATGCTGTGCTAAATCATAAAAAACTTCTGCTGCACTCTGACCAGAGCCTACGACTGTCACTGAGTTTGCGTTAAGAATCTCTTCTTTTCGATCTAAGTATTGTGAAGAGTGGATGACCTTTGCACCAAGCTTCTTCTCTATATGTGAAGGTACAGATGGAATCGTACCGATGCCGACAGCAAGATGCTTCGTATAGTACGTCTGTGTTTCCCCTGTTTCTAAAGACTCTACAATCACTTCGTATACCGAGCTCTCCGCATCTTCAACCGGTTGAATGTGTTCAACTCCCATACCAAATGAGCAAGAATCAAGCTGACTCGCTACCCAACGGCAATAGTGGTTGTATTCTTTTCTCGGGATATGAAAGTTCTCTAAGAAATAAAAATGGTATAATCTATCATGTTTCTGCAGATAGTTTAGAAACGTGTATTTGCTTCTCACATTTGCCATGCTTACTAAATCCGCAAAGAATGGTACTTGTAGTGTCGTACCATCGATCAGCATTCCTTTATGCCAGTTAAACTCTGTTTTCTTTTCAAAAAAGAGCGCTTTTTTACCTTCTGTTTCATCTAGCATCGCCGCTAGTCCTAGGTTGAATGGACCGATGCCGACACCGATGATGTCATAAATCTCGTTATGTTGTGATGGTTTGAAAGACATCTCTCCATCTCCTCTCGAACGTTTCTCTATGGCAATACATGAGCATCCCGGTCTTATCCGGCAAATCAATCGGCTTCACTTTTTCAAAGCCGCACCTTTCAAACACATGTATCATCTTCTCATTCCGAATATCAGGTTCAGCGATTACCTTCTCAGTCCCTTTTGATAAAAACTGATAATGTACGATGGCACGTAATAAGGGAAGTGCGTAACCCTTCCCAATAAAAGATTCTTCTCCGATCAAAAGATGAATTCCCTGGTCTTTAGGATGTGGATCATAGCTCTTCTCTACCACATCTCCTTTTACCCAGTATGCTTCCCAATAGCTCATCGGAACTCCATCTATTAATCCCATATATAGCGTTTGATGCTGATCAGACAGGAAAGTTTCTAAATGCTTTCTGTATTCTTCAAACGAGACATCCAATTTCCAGTATGGAATCACATACGGTTGCTGCTGCCACTTATGGAGAAGTGATACATCCCGCTCCAAATCTACTTTTACATACGATAAAGTCTTTTGGATGGTGTGATCATAGAAACTAAATTCTGGCTGCATCTGTTTTCATCACCTTTTGTAATGGGTTTGGGATCTTTGTGTAGACAGACTGTGTTTCAAGAGAACCAACAAGCTCATCCATATCATGAAAACGAGTAAGTAAGTTCGCTTTACACGGAAGTTCTTCCGCATCTAGTAAGCTTCTGATCAGGCCTGACTTTCCGTCTGTTAACGTATCATGGTGTTTCAAACGATGACGTAGCATGTCCATAAGTTCTTCTTCTGCGACAAGATTTGCGGTTCCAAATCCGTTGATGAGACCAAAGAGATGGTTCATGAAGAAATAATAACGAAAACGTTCGATCGCGACCTCGTCACTGCAGATCGTTACACTCTTACGATTTAGGCTTGGAAGCTGTTCAACGAGCAGATCGGCTTTTGATTCGCTGTAATAGTAACCTTGATTATCACGGTAATAAAAACGCTTCGGATAGCCATTCTCCATTTGGACGATCGAGTTCTGCTGATGCGCTTCAAGTGCTACACCGTATCTTTCGTACAGCCACAGCATCGGATCTAGAGCGATTGATAAATATTGCTGGAACCAATCTTTACTGACTTCTTCTGTCGTTCTATTCTCTCTTTGAGCGATGTCATGAATGATTGAAGCAATTCTAGAGTTCCCTCCAAAACCGTGGTCCTGACAAAGACCTGCTACTAAACTTGCATTTCTATCATTCTCGTAAAAAGGATTCTCTCTGATCACCACTTCAAATCCAGATGTCTCTTTATTTGTAGGGATATTTAAGAATGCCGGATCTTTTATGATCTGAAACGATGGGTAGATCTCCTTCATCTCTTGTCCGATTATCGATTGCATGAGTCGAGAAACTTCTACCCCTCTATGCAGTTCTTTTTCAAGATTAACGCGCAGTGAATTTGTAATCTTCACAGGTACAGAGAACTTGAACATATATTTAAAATTGTGGCTGTAAACAGAACGCATTGATGATGTTGCCGAGAACAGCTCACCGAATGGACCGATGTAGCTCAACTTACCGTCTTTGATTAAAGTTTTAACAAACGTATCATTCAGTAGAACTTGAACTTGTAAAGGATGAACAGGTATGAAGACTGACTCATCATTAATCTCTATCTGTTTGACGAACTCCTCATCCCGTTGTAGTAGCGTCCGAGTTATTTCTTCTGCTGTCACTTCATCTGCAGTATCCTGATCGACAATCGACTTGTCCGCTTGAAAGAAATGGAGCTGGAACGTTCCCTTAAGTTCTGGGGAATAGAGAGATTCCTCTTCATCACTCATGCCTTGCTTGCTTTTTGGAGTCGGATGAAGCAGATGACCAAACAAAAGCGACTGCTCTGCTTCAATGAATGTAAACTCACTGCTTTCTAAATTCACGGAGTCACCTTCACGTGCTTCTAGGTACCGTTGTATGTTCTTTTTACTTAAAATCGTCCGCAGCATCAATTCATCTTCTGCATCCTCACGATCTTGTTTTAGCAACAATTCTTTTGAAAGAATGGCAACAAGCGAAATGTAATCGAGTGTTATCACGTTTTCATTGTTTTGATAAAGAATAGGAAAGTGAAACAAATGTCTGCCTGTTAAAGACCAATGCTTGATTGCCGCAAAGATCGCTGAACCTTGATTCCTAAGTTCAATCTTCACCCATCTGTCCGGCGTCTCCCCACTCCATCCTAAATGATCAACCGTATCTTCAAAGGTAACAAATGCTTGTGTTTCTCGAAGATAACAATTTAAAAAGCTCTGTATGCTCGCATTTTCTGCTTGTTGTTTATGATTTGTCATTGGGTGATCCCCCTGTTTTCGTACTCTGCTGCAAATTGAGTAATGCTATGAAGAATATCTTCAATATCCACGATTGTTGTACGTGGATTCAGTAAAGTAAACTTTAAAAAGACTTCATCCTTCACTTTTGTTTTCGCGACTAAAGCTGTTCCTGTATGAAGAATTTTTTTGTAGATATAAGTATTCAGTTCATCTAATGAATCAGTTGCTGCGTCAGTATAACGAAATACAATAGCATTAATTTCGGGATTTACGTTACACACTTCAATCTGTGGGTTCTGATCCATTACCCCTGCTGCCTGATTCGCAAGATGAAGCGTATAATCAATCATGCTGGCGAAGTTCTTTTCGCCAACGATTCGTAATGACATGAAGAGCTTCAACGCGTCAAAACGCCTTGTCGTTTGAACCGATTTGCTCACTAGGTGAACGAGTCCATCTTGTTCGTCGTTCTCAGGATTCAAATAGTCTGCATGATGTGCAATATATTTGAAATTTGCTCTATCTTTTACGAAGAAAGCTCCACAGCTTATTGGTTGATAAAACTGCTTATGAAAGTCTATCGTAATGGAATCTGCTCGCTCAATTCCTGTTAACTTATGAAAATGCTTTTTACTAAGAAGTAACGCACCCCCGTAAGCTGCATCAACATGAAGCCATAATCCATGGTTTTGAGCAATAGCTGCAACCTCTTGAATCGGGTCGATACTGCCGAAATCCGTTGTCCCGGCCGTTGCAACTATACACATCGGGACAAGTCCGCCACTTCTCAAGCGCTCAATTTCTTCCCTTAATTTAGCAGTATTCATCTTTTTATGTTCATCCGTTTCAACCGTTACGACTGCCTGTTCACCTAGTCCAAGTTGAAACGCTGACTTCTTCACGGTAAAGTGGGCATCTTCTGAACATAAGATACGAAGCTTATGCGACTCTGGTGGCAATCCGTGAACTTTAACATTCCATCCCCATCGTTTATCACAAAAGAAATCACGAGCGAGTAGAAGCCCCATATAGTTCGATTGAGTACCACCACTCGTAAATGTCCCATCTGCTGAAGATGAAAGGATAAGCTTGTTACTTACCCATTTGATCAATCGCTCTTCTAAATAAGTAGCCGTTGAGCTTTGATCCCAAGAATCCATTGATTGATTTAGTGCTCCGATGATCAATTCAGCTGCAATGGCTGGGATAAGAGGTGGACAATGTAGGTGTCCCATGCTCGTCGGATGAGAAACATGTATGCTGTTTCTCACAATTTTCTCCATAACATCTTTTAGTACGGTTAACGGTTCTTCTCCGTCACTCGAAGTGAGAGATAGTTCATTTATCTCTGTCTCGATCTCAGTAGGAAATAAACCGTTATAAGCATCTGAATTATCTTTATAAAATCCACTTAACAGATGCTGAGTTTCAAGAATGGTTTGCTGAAAACTTTGTATCCCCGCTCCGCTATCGTTAAGAAAAAAGCGATCAAAATCAGTTGTATTCATCTAGCACCTCTATTTTAGTGCGGCTCTTACCGCATCTGTGAAAATTGCGATTACTTCATCCAGTTGTTCCTCTGTAATGATAAGCGGTGGCAAGAATCGGACAACGCTGCCATGCCTTCCGCCTACTTCTAAGATCAATCCTCTGTTAAAGCATTCTCGTTGAATGCGGCTAGCGAGTTCAGAGTTTGCGGCATATGTTCCTTTTAATCCAGTTGGAATGCGCGGGTTCACAATTTCTGCCCCTACCATCAAACCTCGGCCTCGAACATCACCGATCTCAGGAATTTCATTTTGTAGGATTGAAAGTTCAAGCATAAGTTTTTCGCCAAGTTCAGCAGCATGCTGTGATAAGTTGTTTTCTTTAATATGACGCAGTGTTGCTGTTCCAGCTGCCATAGCCATCTGGTTTCCTCTGAACGTTCCGATATGCGCACCAGGTCCCCATTTATCCAGTTCACGATCATAGATCACAACAGATAAAGGCAAGCTTCCACCGATCGCTTTAGACAGAACGACTACATCCGGAGTAATTCCAGCATGTTGAAAGGCAAATAGTTCACCAGTACGTCCGATACCTGTTTGCACTTCGTCAATGATTAATGGAATGTTACGCTCTTTCGTGATGCGGCGGATCTCACGCAGCCACTCAACTGGCGCAGGAATAGATCCACCTTCTCCTTGTACGACTTCTAAAATCATGGCCGCTGGAGGAAGGATTCCGCTTTCTGGATCATATAAAAGGTTCTCAATATAGTTAGCGCTGATTCTCCACGTATCTTCTCCACCCATTCCGAACGGGCAGCGATATTCATATGGATATGGCATAAAGTGTACATCTGGCATCAAGCCTTGCACGCTCTGTTTCGGCCCTAAGTTACCAGATAGCGCCATCGTTCCGTGTGTAGCGCCATGATAGCCTCCTTGGAAAGATAGGATGCTTCTTCTACCAGTTGCTGTTTTTACAAGCTTGATCGCTGCTTCGATCGCATCTCCGCCAGTCGGTCCGCAGAATTGAATCTTTGCACGTTTTGCGAATTCTTCTGGTAAACTATCAAACACTTCGCTTACAAATTCCTCTTTTACTGGCGTTGTTAAATCCAGTGTATGTAAAGGGCGCTTGTCATGAAGCACTTTCTCAATAGCGTCTATCACTACCGGATGATTATGCCCTAGCGCAAGTGTTCCTGCTCCTGCCAGACAGTCAATATATGTCTTCCCATCAGCATCTTTTACATAGATTCCTTCCGCTTCTTCAATTGCGATTGGAATACGACGTGGATAAGATCTTGCGTTAGACTCTCTTTTTTCTTGTTGTTTTAGATATTTTTCATTCATCTCTATTTGTAGCATGCTCATAATTTATTCCTCCTAGTGGATTATCCGACACATCAGTGAAAATGATTCTCATTATTGATTACATGTATAACCTTAATTGATAATGATTATCATCGTCAATGATAAATTGTCCCTAAATTCTTTCCAGTTATTTTTAGCGCTGGGTATGAGTAGTAGGTCTTAAGACTCAGTGTTTCGTTATCACTCTGCAAATCCATTAAAAAAAAGCCGAATTATTTGCGACTTTTCTATACTATTTATTTAAAATCTTTTTATTGTGTTAAAACGTCAGGCTTGAAGCCTATACTAAATGCAATAAATAGAATTGAGGTGACAGACGCATGATTGATTTTTACCAAAGCCAAGAATCATTAACAGCAATTGAATGGATATTAAGAGCAATCGTTGCTTTTTTCTTCATGCTACTCGCCGTAAAACTTATGGGACAACGTTCCTTTTCACAGCTACGCCTTTTGGATTTTATTATGGCACTCATATTCGGAAATATCATCGCCCATCCCTTGTCTGATCAACACTTGGGTTTAAAAGGTTCCCTTATTACGATGACTGTTCTCGTTTTTTTATATGTTAGCACTACGATCACAGGACTTCATTGGCATCCACTTCGTAAACTAATTGACCCTGCCCCTATTATTTTGGTAAAGAACGGTCAAATACTTTATAAAAATTTAAAGAAAGCGCGCATCTCAATTGATGTATTATTTTCAGAGCTTCGTAAGCATAGGGTCATCAATATCCAAGAAGTCGCTCTGGCCTTATTTGAATCGAACGGAACCATTACATCATTTTTGGATCCTCAATATCAAACAGTAATACAAAAAGACTTAAACTTGTCTCCTAAGCCCTTTGACTATCCTCAAATCATAATCAAGGAAGGAAAAATCAATCAAAAAGAGCTCGCCGAAACCGGAAAAACAAAAGCATGGCTTTTGGAACAACTAAGACAACAGAATACGAACCTGCCTGAAATATTAATTGGCACTCTAGATCACCATGATCGTTTGCACATCATGTACTACAAGTAATGTATAAATAATATCAGCTCGTCAACACATAAAAAGTACAATACGTTTTTAAGAAACATTAGATCCGTCTGAAAAAGGACAAAAAAAACGACCAGCCTCGGCTAGTCGCTTCCGTTCATCTTTTATTGTTTATCCAACACTTCAATCATTCGAAGTGCTACACTTCTACTCGATTGAGGATTCTGTCCTGTAACAAGTGTGCCGTCTGTTACCGCAAAATCTTCCCATTTTCCTGCCCGTTGAAACTCTGCTCCAAGTTCACGAAGCTTTGTTTCGAGTAAGAACGGTACTTCTTTCGTCAGCTGCATCTCTTCTTCTTCTTCATCCGTAAATGCTGTAACCGTTTTACCTTTTACGATAGGTGTACCATCTTTAAGTGTTGCTGTTGTAAGTCCTGCAGGTCCATGACAGACACTTCCGATTACTTTATTTGTTTGTGCCATCTGACTTACTACTTCTTTTAATGCGTCACTTTTCGGGAAATCAAAAACGGTACCATGCCCGCCAGGTAGATAGATCGCGTCATAGCTCGTTGCATCATCAGGAGTAAGTTCTGCAGTACCTTCCAACTGAGCCAGTGCTTCCTTATATGTTTCTTTATCTACACCTTCTAAACTGTTCGGATCTAGCGGAACAGCTCCACCTTTAATGCTTTTTACCGTAATATCATATCCTTTGTCACGAAACTCATTGAAAGGAACCGCAAACTCCTCTAACCAGAGCCCTGTCTTATTATTACCAATGTTTTGATGATTCGTTACGACGATCAATACTCGTTTTGTCATTGTTACACTCCCTTTCATTACATTACGTTTATCATTTTTCCCGAATCTAATGATTTAAAACACGATGAAATAATGAAGGTTTTGAAGGTAAGGTAGGTAAGGTAGTTTTGTAGAAATTTAAGATAGATTTGTCGAAAAGCCTATAAACTAATTTTTAGGGCCTATAAGTTTTATTGAAGGACCATAAATTAATCATGAGGGGCTATAAATGATTTTGAAGGACTATAAAAGTTTGTTTAGGGCCTTTAAGTACCAAACTAAAAAAAAGCCTTCCAAACAACAGGAAGACTTTCACTCACTTCATACAAACTATTTATAAAACTCCGGATCATCTGGATCTGCACCATTACGTTTATCTTGATTTAGTACAGATATACGCGTCATATCTTCATTTGTCAGTTCAAAGTCAAAAAGTTCAATATTTTCTTCGATTCGATGCTGTGTGACAGATTTAGGAATCGTGACTACCCCGTTCTGAAGATCCCAGCGCAAAATGATTTGAGCAACTGACTTATTGTATTTATCGGCAAGTTCTACCAATGTTGGGTCTTCAAAGATTTCTCCTTTTAAAAGAGGTCTCCAAGCTTCCAACTGGATTCCTTGATCCTTACAGAACGTCAATAATTTTTCCTGCGACAAACGAGGATGGTATTCCACTTGGTTCACCATCGGCTTGATCTCTGCTTCACTCATCAAATCTTCAAGATGGTGCTGTTTGAAGTTGCTGACACCAATCGCTTTAGCTCGTCCCTCATTATAAATTTTCTCAAGAGCTTTCCATGTTTCTTTATACTTTCCTGGCACCGGCCAGTGAATAAGGTATAGATCCACATAGTCTAGCCCTAGTCTCTCTAAACTTTCATCAAATGCTGATAAGGTTTTTTCATAGCCTTGGTCGGTGTTCCAAACTTTGGTTGTAACAAAAAGTTCTTCTCTTGGAACGTTTGATTCAGCAATCGCCTGACCTACACCAGCTTCATTGTCATAAAGACTCGCCGTATCAATGCTTCTATAACCTGAATCAATCGCCCATTTTATGGACTGGATGACTTCATCACCATCTTCAGCTTTGTAGACTCCTAATCCAATCCATGGCATTTGAACACCATTATGTAGAACTGCACGATCATGAATACTGCTTGGCATATTGAATCCCTCCTTGTACACATTGTGGCACAATTTATATAAAAGTAAAAAATATTAAACTCTTTGAAGTTTATCTGCTGTTTCTTCTAAACGTTCATGAGCATTATCTATGATCGTAGATTCGCTCCAGGTAAATCCATCCTTTTCATATCTCGGAATCACATGCATATGAAAATGAGTAAGATCACTAAACTTACCCCCATTTTGGTTAATCGTAATCCCATCAGGGTTAAAACAGTTCTCTAGCTTTTTTGATATGTATTTTGCAGCTTCCATTACAGCATTCGTTTCTTCATTCGTCAGCTCTGTTAATTCCTTAACATGTCTTTTAGGAAGAATGAGCGTGTGCCCCTCATTAAAGGGATCAATATCGAGAAAACATTGCACCCACTCATTTTCATAAACCGTATGTATAGGTAATACTCTATTCGCTAATTCACATCCTAAACAACTCACCTAGATCCACCCTTTCAGCCTTGCCAATAATAAGCCATGTGCAAGTTCACTATCTTTCCAGATCCCTTGTTCAATATTTCGGAATGCTCGCTCTATAGGGATATGAAACGCTTGAATCGTTGCTTCCTTTTTCTCTAACATTTGAGATTTGTATTCCACAATATCTTTAGTAAAATATACATGCGTAACCGTATTACTCAAACAAGCACTTGGCTGTATACTTCCCAAGAAAACCGTTTCTCCACACACGATACCCGTCTCTTCAAGCAACTCTCTTTTTGCAGCTTCCATCGGATCTTCATTTTCGTTCATTCCACCACCTGGAAGTTGGATAATAACTTGATCTACGGCCGGTCGATATTGGCTGATCAATATGAGAGAATCGTTCTCTAACGCGACCATTACGGCTGCTTCATAAGGTATCTCTTTTAACGTAATACTTCCAAATTCATCCTCGAACACTTCAACATCTTTATCTCTGCTCTGATATACAAGTTCCTTTTTCAAAATTACCCCACCCTTTTACATCAGTTTCCTCTTAACATTATCCAAACTTGGAAACATTTTCAACTATGAGCTTATTGGAAATGTCACCCAGTTAATAATTAAATAGTTAGTGGGAATATTTTCTAATAATTTGGTAGAATAATGAGATGGGAACTTTATCTCGTTTTTTTCGTATTACTTGTAATTAGGTACGGAGGAGATTACTTTGAAAAAGAAAATCGGAATTATTTTTATTATACTTTCGTTTGTTTTGTGGATTCTAATACCGGTCATACCGTTCTTATCATTCGGTGCCGGTCTTAAAACTGCCATTGTTAGTGGATTATTTATCGGTGGAGAAGTATTCTTTTGGCTAGGTGCGCTATTAGCAGGAAAAGATATTGTGAAAAACTTTATTAAAAAGTATTGGAGAAGAGACAAGAAAGACGACGATCTCTCTTAAATGATTTGAAGTCGAATGATGATCTGATTCAAACTGCAGACTCAATAAAATAGGTGGAAAAATGGAAGAACTTATTCTAGGCTTTATTTTTACATTCTTGGTTGTTATATCCTTTGAAACTATTTTTACTAGAATATTAGGTAACGGCGTAAAGCATCCTGCAAAAAAGATTCTAGTCCTTGCCATCCAATGTTTTGTTATTACTTGGCTTCTCTATCAGATGTATACGTAAAGCCCGTTAGCTAGAGCTGTACGGGCTTTTTTTCTTGAATTTCGGATGTAGTGGTGACTGACTTTAAGATCAGACCGCCAGCGATCATATAAAGAAATGATGCGATATAGAACAAGCTTCCTATCGTTAAGAAGTCTATCAGATAACCTGTCAGCATCACAGCAATCGCCCCCCATACACTTGTCCATAAATGATAGCTTCCAATCTTTGTCCCCGTCTGTACGCCCTCAGATTGCCTTGCTAGGACGGTTTTCTCCGATGTTTTTTGTACAGCACCTAATATCCCCATTACGATCTGCACCAAGTAGAGAGCAGTGACTGTTTCAATGATAGGAACAATCAGCATCAGCCCAGCCATACCCCATGTATGTAAAAGAATAAAGGTACGGTCACCAAATTGATCAGAAAGCCTGCCAATTATCGGATGAACAAGTGCTCCAGTCAGGGCAAATAGACCGTATGCCAATCCGAACTGCGAGTAGCTGTCACCGATGTTACGGATGAGGAGCAGATAGAAGGGAAAAACCATTGAGCTTGCTGTCATTAAAAGGCTTTGAATTGTTACAAATGTACGATAATTCATTGTGAGTACACCTCGTAGAAAAGATTTTTGAACCGTTCCTTAGGATCAAGCTCGCGTTTTTTCTCAAAGAACTCATCGATACGCGGGTATGCTCGTTTCAGTTGTTTTTCTGTCGGATATGAATAGTAAGGTAAGTAATAGCTTCCATCGTGATCTAACGTTACGTCGATCATCTTCTGAATGACCTTCTCTGTTTTCTTTATCTCTTTTTCAGATCTGCCTTGATTAATCAATAACACAAGAGCAAACATATCATCCTTTGCATAGGACAATACAGCATCCTCGTCATGCTCAACGTATCGAATCGTGATGTTCAACAGGTTCAGATCCTCTTTTTCTAACACCTTTCTTAGATCGTCTATATATGAAGCAAACTGATCAACAGGAACAAAGTACTCTTGCAATACTTCTGTTCGATTGGCATTTTCATATTCCATAAACGTACTGTCTGATCTCATTACGTTATTTCTTGATTGATATCTGCCATTACTATTTTGAAAGTGTTTCTTCTGTGTCTCCCAAAATACATCTTTTCCCCATTCACTATAACGAGACATCCCTAACATAAATTTTGGTAGCACCACGGTTTCTTTTTCATTTAACTTTGAATATCTACTTAACTTCCTTTGATTTTCTGCCAATACATAGTCTGTTACATACATTTCTTTTAAAAAGGTCTTAGGAGCAACAGATAAACGAGCAAGATGCATCTTTACATGCTCATCATTCTTAACCTTTTCCTTAAAATGCTCTTCGTATTCTTGGTAATCCATCGTGGATATGCGATGTTGATACAGTTCATCCTCAGCCAAATGAAGTGTGACATCGAGTATGACTCCAAAAAGACCATAACCGCCTATCACGTATGAGAAGTATTCACTATTCTCTTCACGGCTCACAGAAATGATTTCTCCATCTGGCTTAAGTAAGCGAAATGAATTTACCGTATCGATTAGAGAGCCATACCTTATATCACGTCCATGAACATTTACACTTAGAGCACCTCCAACCGTAAAAATATTTTGCGACTGCATGACTTGAATAGATAGACCGTACGGATTAATCTTCTTTTGAATTTCTGCCCATGTCACGCCACTTTGAACCGTTATCGTTTTTTCTTTAGGGTTGAAATTCAATATCTCGTTGTATCTCTTCATGTCGAGAAGTGTTCCATATGGATAGACAGTATGACCTCCCTGACTATGCTGCATCCCAGCGATTGAAATCGTCTTTTCTTGTTTGACCCACTTTTGGAGTTCTTTTGTAGAATGCGAACTCTTTACCTCTTTCATTTTTGTCGGTAAAAGTTTTCCCGCATCTTCTACTACCACTGTTTGTTGTTGGTGTGAATGGATGGAGGTGCTTGTGTAAAAAGCAATTCCATATAAAGAAATCATAATTAAAAGATACTTTCCTTTCATAACATCACCCCACTGTAAAAAGTGTAATTTTACACATTTATTATAAAATGATACTTAAGTGGTTGGCAACAATTTTTTTCGAAAATCAAATGTAGATTTTTCAATATCGAAAGAATTTAGACGCTTCTTCATCTTAAAAATGGTGATTCGTACAAGCACTCTTTTACGCATTTCATATAGTAATAGTGGGGGTGATACGATTGGGTAAAAAAAGAAAAGAACTTTTGGAAGCTTTTAATTCTTTAGATGCAAACGGCACAGAGACTGAAGCTGAAGTAACCGCTGAAAACGGTGCTGAAGCTGGTACTGTTGAAGCGTTACGCTCTCTTTTAGGTGATGGTCTTAAACGCAAGAAGTCTAAAAAGGGTCCTGCTGTAAAGTCTAAGAAATCTTCTAAGAAGTGCAAGCAATCTAATGGAAATGATTCCGGTGAAAATGGAACAGGTGGATCTGGAAGCGCTCCTGACAGCTGTTGGGAATAATTCTTGAATATAAAAAAAGCTCCCTCTCGTAAGGGAGCTTTTTCATGCTTTTATTAATTAGCTCAAAACTTTTGTTAAAGCATTTTGTTTTAGATAAGTAAGTGTTGCAGCCCCAAGTAAATTTGCTGCTATTAATAAAGCATCTTCATTAATCTTAAATTTTGGGTGATGGTGCGGATATACTTCTTCCCACGCTTCGTCAAGAGCACCGGTAAAAAAGAACGTGCCCGGAACTCTTTCTAAGTAATATGAATAATCTTCCCCACCCATTTGCGGTTCGATTTCTTCGAGTTCCATAACACCTGGAACTTTTCTAGCTACATCCACTATGAACTCCGTGTCGCCTTTATGGTTAACAACTGCCGGATATCCTCGTTTAAATACATATTCATAGGAAGCATCAGATGCGATACACGTTCCTTTTGCGATGCGATCGATCTCCTGCTCGATGGCAACTCGAACGTCTTCCTTAAATGTACGGACCGTTCCTGTTAATTTTGCCGTATCCGCGATCACATTAAATGCATTTTTTGCTTCAAAAGCACCAACTGAAACGACTGCAGCGTCCAATGGATTGACTCGGCGGCTCACAATTTGTTGAAGATTTGAAACAAGTTGTGCACCAATAACGATGCTGTCTTTTGTTTTATGAGGCTGAGCGCCATGGCCACCTTTACCTTGTACTTTAATTGTGAACGAATCGGCTGCTGCCATAACTGGCCCTGTTCGATAACCAATTGTTCCTGTTGGCATCGTTGCCCAAAGATGTGTTCCGTAGATAACATCCACACCATCTAGGCAGCCATCTTCAATCATTGCAATAGCTCCACCTGGAGCGAGTTCCTCAGCATGCTGATGAATGAACACGATTGTTCCTTCAACTTCGTTCTTAAGCTCCACTAAAACTTTTGCGAGTACTAGTAGTGACGCTGTGTGGCCGTCATGTCCACAAGCATGCATGACACCAGGCACTTTGGATTTGTATGGAGATTCATTTTCCTCTTGAATCGGAAGTGCATCAAAATCTGCTCGAAGTGCAACTGTCTTTCCTGGTTTTCCACCTTTTAATGTAGCGACTACTCCTCGCCCACCGACTCCCGTGCGCACATCTAATCCTAATTTCTCATGATACGAAGCGATAAAGGCTGGTGTTTCGACTTCTTCAAATGACAGTTCAGGATTTTGGTGAAGATGTCGCCGGATCTCCACCATTTCATCTTGATAGTTTGCCAAACGGCTAAATAATTGTTCCATTCCTGCTCACTCCTCTTATAATCTACATTTTTATATATTCGCCAGGACCTAATGGAAGTCCTAGCACATACCAGACAGCAAATAAAACACACCAAAAAATCGTATAAGCGATCGTATAAGGAAGTAATGAGGAAATCAAAGTTCCCATTCCCATATTCTTATCAAACTTTTTCGCAAAAGTTAGCAAGATGGCAAAGTATGCAAGCATCGGAGTTATCGTATTGGTGATCGAGTCACCAATTCGATATGCCATCTGGGTAAAAGCTGGACTATAACCTAAAGCCATAAACATCGGGACAAATACAGGTCCTAAAATTGCCCATTTTGCTGAAGAACTAGCTATGAGTAAGTTTACAAGAGCTGTAAAAAGGATAAATGTGAGCAATAACGGAAGTCCCGTAAACCCTGATTCTTTTAAAAAGTCTGCACCTGTTATTGCAATGATCGAACCTAAATTGCTCCAGCTAAAATAAGCAATCATCTGAGCTGCAATAAAAGCAAGTACTATATAGTACCCCATGCCGCTCATAGCTTTTGTTAAATGTTCGGCTACGTCTTTATCATTTTTCAAGACCTTAGAACCGAATCCATAAGCCATTGCTGGAATCAAGAAAAATAGAAGCATGATCGGAACCAATGAATCCATAAACGGAGAATCGATCAGTTCTCCTGTTTTCGGATGGCGAAGCATAGCACCTCCGGGAACCGTTACCAGCAGAATGATCGTTGTATAGACTAATAGGGAGATCGTTGCCCACTTTAAGCCTCTTTTCTCTTCAGAAGTTAAGGCTTGTTTCTTCACTTCAAGATCATCAGGAATTTGGTAATCCCCTAGTCTTGGTTCTACAATCTTTGTCGTTACCCAAACAGCAACAGGTACTAGCACAAAAGTTGAGGCTAGCATGAAGTAGTAATTCATAGCAGGATTTGCTGTATACGATTTATCTTGAAGATGAGCTGCTGACTCTGTGAAACCAGCAAGCATTACATCGAGCATACTAATGATAATATTTGCACTAAATCCACCAGCAACTGCTGCATACGCTGCTGCAAGTCCAGCGATCGGATGACGTCCAAGAGTGAGAAATACCATTGCTGCTACAGGCGGGAGTACGATTAAAGCGGCATCAGCCGCTGCATTTCCTACGATTCCTATAAAAATGATGATCGGTAAGATGAGTGCTTTTGGTGAGGCTAATACAACCCTTCGCATGAAAGCTGAGATCAAACCTGTTGATTCCGCCAGCCCTACTCCTAGCATAACGACGAGCACAAGGCCCAGCGGCGGGAAATTCACAAAGTTACTAACTAGCTCACTCAGCATCCTTATGATTCCATCTTCGTTCAGAAGGTTGACTGCTGTAATTTTTTCATTATTAGCCGGATTCACTGCACTCCATCCAGCTACTCCAGCTATGAATGAACCCAGCAAGATAACAGCCGTAATGATGACAAACAAAGTAAGAACATCCGGAAGCTTATTTCCGTTTTTCTCTACCCAGTCCAACAGTCGATTAAAGATATTTTTTTTGCTGTTCTCAGGATCTGGTGTATTTGGTGAAGGTACTGCTTTCAGCGCTGAACGTGACATGGATATCCTCCCTTTGTTATGAATTTTCAGAAAAAATAAATTTCTTCACATTCTACCGTCTCTATCATTTGGTTTCAAGGGGTCATATAGAACACTACTTTTTTACTAGACAATAGATTGTGTAAGGACTGGGAGGGATGTAAGGGCTTTCCTTTGCAGAATATTCTTTCATTTTGAAATTTACCTAACTCTTACCTTTCGCTATAATAAATACATTGTTGCTTAGAGAATTAATTTTCAGATAAGTATAAGGGAGAGAACACCATGGATCTTTTATTAAAAGAAAGTCTGAAAGCAAGCTATAACGAGCAAGCTGATTCACGTGATCGATCAGAGATTCAGAATTGGAAAATTGACGAATTAAATGCCTTTGTTGCCGCTCTTACATCTAGTCCAAAAAATGATCAACATACTGTTCTTGATCTTGGAGCTGGATCAGGTCAACATGGGAAATACTTATCTCAACATCACTTGGATGTAACATGTATCGATCTCTCTCCTAACATGGTAGAAACGTGCCGTGCAAAAGGTTTAAAAGCAGAAGTGATGGATTATTACAAACTACATTTTGATGATGAATCTTTTGATGCGGTATGGGCGATGAATACGCTTCTTCACGTTCCAAAGGTAAGCCTGCCTGCTGTTCTTAAAAACATTCATACTGTATTATCAGAGGATGGTTTATTCTACATGGGCGTTTACGGCGGTAAAGATTCTGAGGGAGTGTGGCAAGAAGATTCATATATTCCAAAGCGATTCTTCTCCTTTTATACCGATGAAGATTTACTTGATGTGGTCACTCCTCTATTCGACGTACAAGATTTTCATGTTGTCACAGAAGCTGGACGAGGTATAGGTATGAACTTTCAATCCTTGCTTTTACGTAAGAAAGCAATCGTAGACTAATTACAGCGTTGCTTTAAGAGATAATTTGCTTGATTTAATTGTAGGAAGCTCAAGATAGGAAAAGAGTGCTAGCTTAAAAATCTGTTCAATAAAAGCTCCTCTGCTTGAGGGGCTCTTAAATTTCTCGCATATATCGAATAGACAGGTGTTTTCCGCTTCCTTCACTCCTCTTTTCTGACTGTTTTACAAACCCTTTTGCTTCATAAAAAGGAATCGCTTTTTCGTTATCTTTTTGCGCAGATAGCCATTGTTCTTTAATACCTAAATTCTTCTGATAGTCTGTGTAATAGTTTAACAGTTTCGATCCAATTCCCCTGTTTCGCTTGTTCGGATCCATATAGAACACAAAGATCTCACCTGTTTCTTCACCAATCGTTCCACCGCCGATTGCACCTACTACTTCCCCATCCTCTTTTGCTACGAAATATCCGTGCCAACCTTCGGTGAACACGGTCACTTCTTTTTCAATTCTTTTCTCGTTATAATATTCTTCGATGACTCTATTCACATACGCTTCATCTTCTAGGTATCCATATGTTGCACGCCATCCTTCTGAGCAAACTCTGGCTATTCCTTTCACGTCTTCTGGACCAGCTTTCATAAGAATTAAACCTTCTATAATCGCTATTTTATCCATTGTTTCACCTCACTTTATTTATCTTAAACACCCCTATTATAGCCTATTTTTTGGTAAAATAGAGGTAGACAGCTCAGTCAGTCAGATGCTCATTTTGAATGAGAAAGGCGGAAGATCATTTGACAAATTTGATTACAAAAAATGAACATGTTTTTAACATGCTAGATTCTCTTTTACGTGATGAGGGCGCGTTCTGGAACTCTTTTTATGAAGATCGAAATAAAAAAATTCCTTTTTTCATTGACGCTCCAGATGAAAATCTTGTGAACTACGTGGAACGTGGCATGATTCAGCCTGGCCGCGTGTTAGAACTTGGATGTGGTCCTGGTCGAAATGCAATCTTCTTAGCTCAACTCGGGTTTGAAGTAGATGCTGTAGACCTCTCAAGCGAAGGACTAGATTGGGCTCGTGAACGTGCTGTTGAAAAAGGCGTTGAAGTGAAATTTATGCAAGGGAGTATCTTTGAGATTAACCTACCACACAAAGAGTATGATCTCATCTATGATTCTGGCTGCTTCCATCATGTGCCTCCCCATCGTCGTGTCAGTTATTTGAACCTTTTAAACAACTGTTTAAAAGAAGGCGGACATTTTGCTATAACGTGCTTTGATGCGGTGGGCATGGGATTAGATATACCTGACATGGATGTGTACAAAGATCGCTCGATGCAAGGAGGATTAGGGTACACGTTTGAGCGGATGCGGGAGGTCTTCTTTGAATTCGAAGAGGTTGAATTACGCAAAATGAAGGAAATAACGCAGCCAGCAGATACATTCGGTTTGCCATTTTTAAATGCTGGGTTGTTTAGGAAATAAAGAAAAACACTTGGAGTTCCGTCTCCAAGTGTTTTTTTAATGGCTTTGGAAGTGTGTGATAGTTTTTTGTGACTCGTTTCTAGGCCCTAGTTTTCATTTTATAGGCCTTCAGCCAATTTTATGGTTCTTCAAATCTTTTTCTAGGCCTTCAAATACTTTTATAGGCCCCCAAAATCTTTTATAGGCTTTTCGACAAACTCACAAAACACAACGTTACATAAACGACCGATCCAACACCACAAAATCACGCCACTCTTCTGGCAGCATCTCTACATACTTCCTTGTTAGAAAGCGATCATCTACTAAAACGAGCGTTCCCTGATCTTCTTCTGATCGGATAACACGCCCTCCTGCCTGCAGTACTTTATTCATTCCAGGATACACGTATGCGAAGTCGTAACCATTCTTGCCTGCACGCTGAAAATAATCCTTCATCGTATCACGCTCTAATCCTACTTGAGGCAATCCAACACCAATGATTACAGCACCAGTAAGTTTATCTCCTTTTAAATCAATTCCTTCAGAAAAGATGCCACCCATGACAGCGAGCCCGACAAGCGATTTCTCACCTACAGAGTCATAATGAGCTAAAAATGTCTCTCGCTCTTCTTCCTTCATAGCAGGATGTTGAACGATGAGCGAAAAGTCTGGATCAACTTCTAACATTCGTTCATATATATCTGTCATATACCGATAGGATGGAAAGAAAACAAGATAGTTGCCTGGTCTGTTCACGACCAAGTCTTTGATCATACCCACAATAGGATCTATCGTTTTTTCCCGATCTCTAAAGCGGGTAGACAGAGGCTGCACAAATACATCTAGCTGCTCTTTTTCATAAGGAGACGGCATCCGAATGATGTAATCGTCTTTCTCTCCTCCGAGCATTTCTTGAAAATACGATAGTGGTGAGAGTGTTGCTGAAAAATATATGCGTGAACCATATTTCTTACCAGTCTGAAAAAGCAGCTGTGAAGGATCCAAACAAAATAGCCGAACTTTGACCTCACTTTTAAACGTCGAGATGAACGTAACGAAACGTTCATCGTAAAATTGTGAAATCTTGACCCATTGCAGCGCTTCAAAAAAAGTCTCTAATAGTTGTTCGCTGTTATCACCACTGGCTAATAGCTGCTCTGCCTGTATTAAGAAAGCTTCTAAATTCTCAAGTAGTTTTCCCTGCAATTCTATGACAGCAACATCTTTATCTTCATGTTCTTTTTTTATTAAAAGAAGTTCCTGGTTAACGGCTTTTGCCGTATTCCAGACCCCGTCATGTTTTCCCTTATAATTACGCGCAAGTTGTAAAAATGACGATTTCATAATCTCTGCAGAATACATTCCGCGAGCTCTGTCCACTAGGTTGTGCGCCTCATCCATAAGGAGAACCGTCCGCTTTTTTTGTTCTTCAAACAAACGTTTGAACGAGACTCTAGGATCAAATACATAATTATAATCACAGATTACGCTGTCCGAAGCATACGCAAGATCAACAGAGAATTCAAACGGACAAACTTTGTGTTTCTGTGCATAATCTGAGATTACTGCTCGATCCATCACGGTCTCATTTTTCAAGATATCAAGTACTGCTCCATTTATCCTGTCAAAATATCCATCGGCAAACTCACAATACGAGGGTTCGCACCGAGTTTCTTCTTTAAAACAAACTTTGTCTTTAGCCGTTATGGTCGTGCTTTGCAGAAACAATCCCTTCTCTTTCATTAACAAAAGTGCTTCTTCTGCGTTTTTTCGATTGAGTGTTTTAGCTGTTAAATAAAAAATCTTTTCTGCTTTTTCTTCTCCGATCGCTTTGACGGCTGGAAAAAGAGTCGAAATGGTTTTTCCTGTACCAGTCGGAGCATTCGCAAATAGAGTTTTTTTATCCATAATCGTTTTATAGATAGCACCAGCAAAGTTACGTTGACCATTCCGGTATGATGGAAATGGAAAAGCTAGCTCTCGTATACTGTTGTTCCTTTTTTGCTGATTTTCGAGACGCAATTCAGCGAATGGTGCATACGTTTTTATTAGTTGAGACATGAAATTCTCTAGCTCAGTAAAAGTAACATCTTCCTGAAATTTCTTCTGCTCACTAGAATCAATATGTACATAGGTCAGCTGGACCGTAACTTTGTCAATATTTTCTCTTTCCATGTATATGTAAGCATACACCTTTGCTTGAGCCCAGTGAACGGGGTAGGAATCTCTTGTAATCTCACTTAAATTTCGAGCAGTTGATTTGATCTCATCGATCGTGACTATATCCTTACGCAAAAGAAGACCATCACATCTGCCTTCTATCCAATATTCAAGGTTTTTATGAAGATAGCTCGTTTGCAGAAATACTTCTGCCTTATCGGTCTCTTCATACGTTTTTTGTATGGTTTGATGTGCCTTCGTTCCCTCTATTAAGGATGAGGTTGACTTAAATCCGGATTCAATACTTCCGGAACGGTATACATATTCGACTAAGGACCGTACAGAGATTTTGACCGCTTCAGGCATGGTTTCACCTACCTCTAGTTTTCACTTGTTCTTACTAAATAATTGTAGCACAACTGCTTCTATAAACTTTTCCTACAATAAAAGACAGCCCCCTTATTCAGAGGACTGTCTCACTACAGCATCATCGTTTAAATCTGCCGTACAGTTTTGGCATTTAACGGCTCTCAGCGGAATTGTAGATAAACAATATTTGCATTCTTTTGTATCTGGCGCTTTTACTTCTTCTTTTCTCTTAAGACGATTAATCTGCTTTACTACCAGAAATATGACCAATGCAATGATACAGAAGTTGATCAGCGTGTTAATGAACAATCCATAATTAAGTGTTGCGGCTCCCGCCTTTTGCGCATCTGCTAATGTGGCATAGTCACCTTTTCCTAAATTTATGTAGAGGTTGCTGAAATCTACTTTTCCAAGTAACAGACCAATCGGAGGCATGATGACATCATCAACGAGTGAAGTGACGATCTTGCTGAACGCTGCCCCGATAATTACTCCGATGGCGAGATCGATCACGTTGCCACGCATGATAAATGTTTTAAATTCGTTCCACATGTACGATAATTCCTTTCTGTATGACTAGTATATGTATAACCATACAGCATCTACTTTCAAACGTCATCCGATATCAATTCACGTCATCTTTTTTTAATTTCACAGTCAGAATATCCTTAACATCTATGCATATATCAGCTTCATACGTTAGTTGTATAAGTGCGACACTATCGATCGTAGCAGGAAATGGCTCTAGGTTCCTTGCACAATAATCAAACGCTTTAATTAAGTCTTCATGTGATAAGTCCATTACGAGCGTGCAATGCGGCACCCAATAAGTTGGGATATATAAGGATTGTTGGTTTATCTCTTTTTTAAAGTGGTCATGATAACGCTGATGAAAATCTGTCAGCACACTGTTTTTAGTCGGTGCTGCATATAAAGTTCCGCTGTTTAAGAATATGGCTACAGATGGAAAGAAAAGAGGTACAGCAGCAATGTCTTTAAAGTAATTCTGAAACGATACTATAAAAGACTCAATATCTACTTCTGGATGTGTACCAAGTGTTACATGAGGCCGCATACCATGACCCACGATCCCCTCTTTTATTAGTCCATCCCTAAGTTCATTTATCTTTTGTTCAGTTTCACTGTTTAAATAAGCAATTACACCGTACATGTTATCAGCTCCAAATATGGTTTTGTTCATAAAAGTCAATAATCTTGGTAGGTTTTAGTGTAATTATACATGAAACCACATTTTGGTAAATGCATTACTTTATAAAATAAGGATTCCGCTCTTGTCCCGAAAAAATGGGCTAATTCCGCCCAAACCTTTAACTTGTACCTCTAATATTCTGTCATTGTAAAGAAGGAGGTGGGTTAAATGGGATATAAGTCTTACGGAAACAGCTTCGCTTTAATCGTAGTTCTATTTATCTTGTTAATCATCGTTGGGTGTTGTTGGTGCGGTGGTTACGGCGGCGGACACGGCTGGTGCTAATCAGTTCATTTCCTTTAGTGGAAATGAGTACTGATTCACCCGATGTGATCAATTGCATTAAAACCTTTTGCTTTAACAACCCCTCGTATGATTACAGAGAGAGAACCTAGAGAGAGAAAACTAGAGAGAGAAAAGACCTGCGCTCGTCTGAGTGCAGGTCTTTATATGTATGGCTACTGAAGAAAAGCTGATTGAAAGCAGTCGTTCGTTGACCTTTCATCCAGCTTATTTAATTTTTGTGTATGATTTGTGCTTTTTGCTCGTTCACGGAGGTTTATGCTCGCTCACAGACTTTTATGCTTGCGGCATTATAAAACCCACACACTAAAAAACATTGCAGGAGCCACTCTGCAATGTTCGTCTAATACACTTGATGAAGCAAACTTGTCTCATTCTATAAATTGATCACTTTCTTTAGCAGCGAATCTTTTTGCTCAGCCCTTCCCTCTGCCTTCCTCACCTTTCCTGCTACTTCATAAACAACAAGGTCCGGATTTTCCTCTAACAAAAGGGCTGTACTTACCTGACACTCGACCAACAAATAGACAAGATCACCTTCTACTTCTTGCTTTAAGATCTCTACTTCATCTGTTCCATGAAATCCTACAGAAGAGCCAATGACAACATATTCTCCAATAAGCGTCGTATTTGTATCTTCACTACTTACTTCTTCAGCAATAGTAGCTGAATTTTTCTTTCTTACTAAAGATCGAGGCTGAAGCACATAAGTCAAGTCTTCCACCATGGCGCTTGCTGTTGGAAGTTTTCCTGCACCAGCTCCTTGGATCGTAACTTTTCCTGCTAGGCTCGTGTCCACCATAATCGCATTTTGAACATCTTCCACTCCGTACAATGGATGATCAGCATCGACCAACACGGGTTTTACAGATGAAATGAATTGGTCGCTGTCACGGCGGATCCGCGCCAAATGCTTCACCTTATATCCCCAGTCTTTAAACACAGAGATTTGCTCAGCAGTTACTTCTGTTATCCCTTTTCGTTCTACGTCCTCCCATTTCGGCGTCTCACCAAACGACAATTCGCTAAGAATCATTAACTTATAAAAAGCATCATAACCTTCTATATCACTTGCCGGGTCAGCTTCTGCATACCCAAGTTCTTGGGCAGACTTTAACACTTCATGAAAGGGAAGACCTTTTTCCCTCATATTCGTTAAAATGTAGTTGGATGTACCGTTTAATATAGCTTCAACTGTATGGATCTCATTTACTTGAAGAAGCTGCGAGATGCTGCGAATAATCGGAGTTCCCCCGGCAGTTGTCGCTTCAAATCCCACAAAGCGTTTCAGTGTTTCCGCCTTATCAAGCAATGTTCTCCCATGTCTCGCAAACATGACTTTGTTAGCTGTAATTACATGACAACCTTTATCAAGAGCGCGGCTTAAGTAAGTAAAACCAGGCTCTTCTCCCACTATTGCTTCAAACACGACCTCTAATCCTTCAATATTGAGGATTTCATTAAAGTCAGTAGTAATTAAAACATGATCATCCACTTCACGTTTTTTCGATCCATCTTTTACTAAAATTCCTTCGATCACAACTTCTTGACCGAGCACGGCTTGAAGTTGTTCTTTATGTGTTTTCAGCGCTTCATATACACCTTGGCCAACCGTTCCAAAACCTAGCAGCGCCGCTTTAATAGGTGCCATATTGCAGCCTCCCTTCTTGTCTCAATGCTTCCCTCACATGTGGTCCCCACTTTTCAAATTCAACTAAAAATCCATCATGACCGAAGTCTGTTTCTATAGAATAGTAGGTTCCGAATCTAGTATGTTTTACAAAATTTTCAATCACTTCAGGTGGATATAGAAGATCCCCTTCATAACCAAAAGCATGAACTTCAGCTTGAATTTGTGATGCTGCCCGCTCCCAGCCACCGAGCTTATCCCCAATATCAAAAGCGTTCATAGCGTATAGAAGTGAAACATAACTATCCACATCGAACCTTTTCGTCAACTTTTCCCCCTGATACGTAAGATAGGAATCTACTTGAAAGAACGGTTTACCTTCATCATCTTTTTCTTTGATCTCTCTATTGAATCTCTCGTTAAATAATTTAGGCTGGCGGTACGTTAATAAGCCCGCCATACGTGCGATCTCCAAACCTGTCAATTTCTCATCGCCTTTATAATTGCCGCTCTTATAAACAGGATCACTTTCTATCGCGTGAAGAGCGAGTCTATTATAGGCAACTCCATAATCACTTAAGAAGGGAGTTGCCGCAAAGATAAATACCTTTTCTAAAAAGTATGGAAACTGCACTGCCCATTCAAGTGCCTGCATACCGCCAAGAGATCCCCCCATGACGGCTAGAAGTCTTGGGATTCCTAAAATGCTAAGTGCCTGTCGCTGTGCGCGAACCATATCTCTTACCGTTACAAAAGGAAATGACTTTCCATAGATTTCTCCGGTTTCAGGATTTGTACTTGCTGGACCTGTAGAACCGCTACATCCTCCGAGCACATTAAATGTGATGACTTGAAATTGGTTTGTGTCGATATAATGATCAGGACCAATTAATCCACGCCACCATCCTGGATCTTCCTCTTCACCAAATGCATACTGATTTCCAGTTAACGCGTGGCAAAGTAAGACAACTGGACCTTTTGGGTTTCCCGTTTTTTCAAAAGCTAGTTCTGCATTTAGGATTACCTTACCTGACTCTAGAGCAAAATCACCAATCCTTATCTTCCCTATCTTTCTCGTGTTCTCAAGCAAGTTTTTGTAACTCACGGGCTTTCAGCTCTCTTCGCAATATTTTTCCGCTGATCTTTGTTTTAGGGAGCTCTTCCACGATTTCAATCTCACGAGGTGCAGCATGTGCAGCTAACTCACCTCTAACAAAGATTCGGATTTCTTCCAAAAGCTCTTTACTCTCGCTAAATCCATCTTTTAACACGATGAAGGCTTTCACGATTTCTCCGCGAATAGGGTCAGGCTTGCCTATTACTCCAGCTTCGACCACTGCTTTGTGTTCAATCAGCTTGCTTTCAACTTCAAATGGTCCGATTCGTTCTCCTGAAGAATTAATCATGTCATCTGAACGTCCTTGGAAAAAGATATAATCATCTTCGTCTTTTATGGCTAGATCTCCAGAAACATACCATTCACCCCAGCTAAAATAAGAATTATATTTTTCAGGGTTCTGCCAAACCTCTCTCATGATTGCCGGCCATGGGGCCTTGATCGCTAAATGGCCTACAGCATACGGAGGCAATTCTTTTCCCTCTTCATCCAATACAGTTGCTGTTATTCCAGGAAAAGCTTTTCCCATCGAACCTGGCTTGATCGGCTCTGTTGGAAGATTCACGATAAGCTGCGCACCAGTTTCAGTCATCCACCATGTATCATGAATTCGTTTACCAAGTACGTTCTTACCCCAAAAGATAACCTCTGGATTTAATGGCTCGCCTACACTCAAAATATGACGAAGTTTTGAAAGGTCGTAGTGTTCTGGAAGCTGATTTCCTTTTGCCATCAACATGCGGAACGCAGTTGGTGCACTATACCATACTGTGACACCTGTTTTTTGTAAGGTTTCATACCAGGTTTCTGCTTTAAATCGCCCACCGTGAACAACAATGGTGGCTCCGTTTAATAATGGTGCAAAAACGCCATAAACTGTTCCTGTCACCCATCCAGGATGAGCCGTGCACCAATACACATCATCTTCTTGAATATCTAACACCCATCTGCCTGTAAGATATTGCTGAACCATCGCTCGATGAGCATGGATGATTCCTTTAGGTTTTCCAGTAGAACCGGATGTGTAGTGGATGTTTAAACCATGTTCAGGATCTACCCACTCAATCTGACTTTCTGTGTTCTCTACATTTTTCAATTCTTTTGGAAGCGAGATTTCTCCGTTTTCTCCTTCAGCATCTGTTAAAAAAACCGTATGAAGACTCGGCAGATCTTCTCTTGGTACTCGCTTATACAACTCTTCATCTGTAATTAAGAACGTTCCTTCACAATCATTGATTCGGTCTCTTACAGCATCCGACATGAATGCTTCAAATAACGGACCCACGATCGCACCTAACTTAATAGCAGCTAACATTGCGATATGACAATGATGGTGTTTTGGCAAGAATACGAATACAAAATCTCCTTTCTTTACACCATGCTTTTTTAAAACCGCCGCCCATTGATCAGTCGTTTTCTTTAACTCGTTATAACGAATTTTAATATCCTGTGAGTCGTCAATATAGTGAAGAGCTATTTTTTCACCTCTTCCTTCTTCAACATGACGGTCTACACATTCATACGCCATATTCGTCTTACCATCACTTCGCCTATTGAATTCTTCAATAAAAGTTTCCCAAGAAAATGCTGTATCCCTTTGGTCTTCTGAAATATTATGATTTCCTTCGACTGGATGAATGGTGGCTAGTTTTGTCATTTCTGTTCACCTGCTGCTTTCTTTTCAACGTTTAGTAAATTTAAGATGTGTGCTTTTTGTTTAGAGAGGTAAGCGTCTCCGCGGGTTCTCGGTTTTTGTTTTTCCACTGAAACTTCGCTATACACTTCACCTGGCTGCCCTTTTAAGATAAAGATTCGATCACATAAATAAAGGGCTTCATCAATATCGTGAGTTACTAAAATCATCGTCGTTTTCTTTTTTTGCCATATGGATAATAGAAGATCTTGAAGCTGCATTTTTGTAAAAGCATCTAACGCACTGAATGGTTCGTCTAATAATAGAATCTCAGGCTCAGTGATAAGCGCTCTTGCTATTGCTGTCCGCTGTGCCATCCCCCCTGATAAGTCTTTCGGGTAATGGTTCTCAAAATCCGTTAATCCTACTAGATCCAGATACGTTTTATATTTATCCGTATTCCTTTTTTCTTTTTCCAAACCGAATGAAATGTTTTTCTTTACAGACAACCATGGAAGAAGGCGAGGTTCTTGAAACATCATACCGATCTGGTTGTTCGATCCATTCTCTATCGAAATCGTCCCTTCATATTGTTTATCAAGTCCTGATAGCACGCGAAGCAATGTACTTTTCCCACAGCCACTCGTTCCTAGAATTCCAATAATCTCCCCTTCCTTTACAGAAAGATTAATATCTTGAAACCCAGCTGTGTCATGATTAAACGTACGTTTTAAACGATTCACATTCAGCATTTGTTTCCCCTCCTTCTATCCTTGATTGGTTATACTATCTTGCCATTTTAACGAACGGCGTTCGATCCATTTTAGTACGGCATCCGTTATCTTTCCTAAGATTGCAAATAGCAAGATGCTCGCAATTACCGTATCAGGTGAGTACGTGTTCTGACCTACCACAAGCAGATAGCCTAATCCTTCACTTGCACCCATAAGCTCTGCGGCTACTACAAACATCCACCCTAAACCTAAGCCGCTGCGCATACCTGTGATGAATGACGGCAATGCAGCAGGCAGAATAATGCGTTTCGTTAGCTGATAAGGTGTTAACTGATAAATTCTTCCTACCTCGATGAGCTTACGATCCACACCTTGGATCCCTGCTACAATATTTAAATAGACAGGGAAGAATACACCTACTGCGATTAACGAGATCTTAGAAGGCTCCCCAATCCCCATCCAAAGAATAAAGAGTGGTACCCAGGCAAGAGAAGGGATAGAACGAATCGCTTGAAACAACGGATCTAAAAGTCTTTCTGCTGTTTTTGCATAACCAACAATCGCACCGATCACGACCGCCGCTACCGTTCCAATCGCAAACCCTAAGAATACTCGGGTCAGTGTAATAGAGATGTGACCAAACAGGGAGCCATCTTGATACATGCTAATTATTTTCTCTAAAATAATGGTTGGTGCAGGCAGCAGGTGCGCAGCTAGTAGTCCCATTCTAGCTGCTATTTCCCACCCAACTAATAAAATGATAGGCAGGATGGACCCTATAAGAATTCCTCTACCTAATTGGAATATGCCTTTAGATGATGAGAGCTTTTGAGGGGAAGCTCTCTGTGCTACTTTCCACTTATGTGTTTCAGAAATCATCGACACTTCCTCCTCTCTCTCATTATTGTTTGATTACTTTCTCTGCGAACTTCGGATTGATTAATTTCTTTACAAGATCTTCGATGTTAGTATCTTTTTTGACAATCTCTTCTGTTTGGAGAACTTCGCCTGCAGCCGATATAGCTTTTTCGTGCTGTGATCCTGGAACAGGTTCCTCGAAGTTGTTTCGTTGCAGTTGTTTTTTTGCGACATCTTCTTTAATCCCCGCTTCTTCAGATAAAAGTTTTGTTGCTTCCTCTGGATTCTCAATCGTCCATTTCCTTGCTTTTTCGTAAAGTTCAATGACTTGTTCTACTTGTTTCGGGTGGTTCTTTGCAAACTCAGAACGTACGTTTAACGTGCCATACGTATTAAAATCTGGATTGCGGTAAATATACTGAGCACCGGATTCGATTTCTGCTCTCGCCATATGTGGATCTAATCCAGCCCAAGCATCCACTTGCCCTTTTAATAGAGCATTCGCACCATCTGCATGTTGTAAATTTACGATTTGTACATCCTTTGCAGAAAGACCGGCATCTGCAAGTGCTCGGAGTAGAAAGATGTGCGGGTCTGTACCAAACGTCGCCGCTATCTTTTTACCTTTCAGATCCTTTACATCTTTAATCTTTGATCCATCTGCCGCGACAAGTGCTGTCCATTCTGGCTGAGAATAGATATAGACTGACTCGATCGGAGCACCTTTGTCTTTTGCGATTAAAGCTGCGGCACCAGCTGTCGATCCAAAATCAACGCTATCTGAATTCAAAAATTCGAGCGCTTTATTACTTCCCTGACTCTGAACCCATTCCACTTCAATGCCATCTTTTTTGAATGTCTCTTCTGCCCAGCCAAACTTTTTGAGTGCTAGACTTGTTGGAGAGTAAAAGGCATAATCAAGTCTAATCTTCTCCGGCTTCTCACCTTCTTTAGCACTGCTGGAACAGCCCGCTAACAATAAAGCGCCTGCTATGCTTAAAGCTAGTGCTGCTTTCTGCCAAATCTTCATCATGTCTTTCCCTCCATGTTTCTCTCTTTTTGTCATTAAATTTTTATTGCTACGGCCGTTCGTATCATTCTCATCACTGAAAATTTGATTGGAGCGTAAGATGCGAACCTCCTAGAGCGAGCGAAAATCAACCATATTCAATAGTGACCAAGTACAATATTTAACCTTACTAAAGTTCACACGCATACGTTGAAATGGTACCTCTTAGTCGTTGTGCTTCTTTATATGTGCATCTGTTATGCACCACATCAATACCAGCTTCTTTCGCGATTTTTGCAGCCTCTGGTGAGATGACACCTTCTTGCAGCCAGAACACTTTTGGTTGTGTGATCGCTGCTTCTTTTGCGAGCTCGATCGCGGCTTCCGGACTTCTAAATACTTGAACAACATCTATCGGAAACGGAATGGATTTTAAATCTGGATACGCTTTTTCATCAAGCACTTCGGTTTCTCTTGGATTAACAGGAACGATTTTATAGCCAAGTCGCTGCATCTTTCTAGCTAATCGATGGCTAGGTCTTGCAGGATTGGAACTGAGTCCCACGATCGCTAGCGTCTTAGGTCGTTGAATTTCCTGTCCATTCTCAACTGTTCTATAAAGTGATGATTGCAATGCCCAACGAATGACACCTTCGTCATTAATCGTGATCTCTGTTTTATCCGCTCCGATTCCTGTTGCCGTTTGTATTGCACGATCAAGATCATTCGTAAGATCTTTTACGGATTCAAGTCCGATCGACAACCGAATAAGTTCTTCCGTTACACCTGTTGCTACTAATTCGTCTCCGCTCAGCTGTTGATGAGTGGTAGAAGCAGGGTGGATAATCAATGATTTTGCATCACCAACATTTGCAACATGTGACCATAATGAGATGTTGTTAATAACCTTACGTCCTGCATCACGCCCGCCTTTAATTCCAAAGTTTACGATCGAACCAAAACCGTTGCTTAAATATTTTTTCGCAAGCTCATGACTTCTGTGCGAAGAAAGACCAGGATATGAAACCCAATCTACTGCTGGATGTTTTTCCAGATGCTCTGCCACTTCTTGTGCGTTCTTCGCATGTTTTTCCACTCGTAGATGCAGTGTTTCTAAACCTTGTAGAAGGAGAAATGCATTGTGTGGACTTAAACAAGCTCCGAAATCTCGTAAAAGCTGAACGCGTAATTTAGTCGCGAAAGCCAATGTTCCAAAATCATTCGCGTATCTGAGTCCGTTATAGCTGTTATCTGGTTCAGTGAATCCTGGGTATTTATCTGAATTCCAATTAAAGCGTCCTCCATCCACTACAACACCGCCAATTGCGGTTCCATGTCCGCCGATCCATTTTGTAGCCGAGTGGATTACGATGTCTGCTCCAAAGCTTATTGGCTTTGTTACATATGGTGTTGCAAATGTATTATCGATAATTAGAGGTACATCGTTTTCATGCGCAATATCTGCCACTGCCTCAATATCTAATACGTTAAGGCTGGGGTTCCCGATCGTTTCAGCAAAAAATGCTTTCGTGTTTGGAGTAACCGCGTTTCGGAAGTTCTCTGGATCCTCTGCATCAACAAACTTTACGTTGATTCCGTATTTCGGAAGAGTAGTAGAAAATAGGTTGTAAGTACCTCCGTATAGATTCGTAGCTGCAATAATTTCGTCTCCTGCGTGTGCTATGTTTAAGATGGCAAGCGCGATAGCTGACATACCAGAAGAAGTAGCTACAGCTGCAACACCATCTTCTAGAAGTGCAACTCTTTTCTCAAAAACATCAACAGTTGGATTTCCGATTCGGCTGTAGATGTTTCCTGGCTCATCAAGCGCGAAAAGGCTTTGCGCATGGTCTGTATCAGAAAAAACATAGGAAGTAGTTTGATAGACAGGTACCGCTCGTGATCCTGTCGTTGGGTCAGGCGCTTGGCCCCCATGTAATAGCAATGTTTCAATATCGTATCCGTCAAAAGAATTTGTCATTATAATCGCTCCTTCTTATTATTCTAATAAAATCTATAGGAAAACTAGGGATAAAGAATAATGCTTTTCCCTTTTGCTATATTCAATTTTTAAAATGAAATAAGTGACTAAGTGATGTTTGTGCTTGAAGTATGATAAGGGGAAAAAGAAAAACCCCCTTCCTAAGAAGAGGGTTTTGGTCCTCCTCTTATCTTTCAGATCAAAAAAGATCTGTAGGAATTGGCACCTTTCCAAACCAAATGTGGTTTGTTGGTTGCCGGGCTTCATCGGGCCTAGTCCCTCCGCCTCTCTGGATAAGAGATATTCAAATTATGTTTAACACATTAACGTGCTGATGTTTACTTTGTTCTTGAATAGGATTATAGAGTAAGATGTTTTAGAAAGTCAACCGTTTTTTGAAAAATCATAAAAGTATTACAAAAGAATGAGTGTTCAACTGTCAGCTTTGAATTAAGATTATGCCCATGCTATGCCGGTTATGCTAACTTTGTTCCACTTTTTTCATCAAACCATTGAAACTCTTCGATTTTTTTTACAAGTTCCGCTATTCGATTGGTAATGGCTTCTCTTTCTCCATAACGAATTTTCTGTTCGGACGATAATTCATCAATCTGAAGTAGTTGCCAATGTGTTACAGTTAGATCCGTAAGTTGAATAAACTCTTCTTGTTTCACTCGACGCTTTACATCTAGATCTCCGTTAGAATAACCTTCTAAAAATCCGTCAGCTATTCTTTTCAAACGGTCTTCAAAGCGATCAAATTCATGTCGTGCATAACGCGGTGCATTAAAAAATGTTGGAAACAACGTCCGATAATTATTAAGAAAATTCCCAGCAAGCGAATCTCCGCTATATAAGATTGGTACAGGATCAATCAAACAGACAGTGCCATCTGAATGCAGCAATATATTCTCTGGAGATGTATCTTGATTAGTAAATACAACCGTATGATCCGTAATCTCTCTATCCTCCATGCAAGCTTGTAGGTCTACTAAAGCTGATGAAGAAATGGCCCCCTCATACGTTTCTATAAATTTCTTGAAATCATCTATGTATTCATTGTTTTCTTCTTTCATAGATTCTGAAACATCTGATTGAAATTTGCCTGCAATATGTTTACCGTTCCATGAGAGATAACCAAACCCTTTTAAGCCATGTTGTGCAGTATTCATCTTGCGAAAGAACTCACCAACTTCCGCTCCAATATGAAACGCTTCTACAACCGTTAGTTGATCTAGTTTGATTGCTTTTCCCGCATAAGATTCCACGGTAAACGTTCTGCCTTTTTCTACATGATAATTGAAAAAGTCAGGGCAGATTCCCGGTTTAACTTGGTTAGCTAGCTCATAGTATGCTCTAGTCGCTGCATATTCTGAGTGCATGGCTTCTTCATCAAACTCAACGTTCTTTCCATACGCCTCTGTCTTCGGAAAACGAACAACCACAGCATCTCCAGTGCGTAGCTGAACAAGATAAGCAAGATGCCAAGCCCCTTCACCTAAATACTGAACCTGAGTCGGATCTTTAAGTTCCTCTAATCCACTTTTTTGCAGTGCATAATCAATCAAGTCAAATGTCTCTTTCATAAGAAGTTCCTCTTTCTATAATTGAAAATACGTTACATGAAACATATATTCGGTATATGTCGAAAAAAATCCTTTTTTCTTAAGATTAATTGTAGGTCTGAAGTCTTATAGAGGGGTATGAGAGGGGTTCAAGGGGGCATTTCAAAGCGGTGATCCTTGCACTTTTAACATGGCGCTCGTCCAGCGTACTTCTCAGCCGCTAGACGAGCTTTTTAAGAATTTTACAGAACCAATTGTCATCAATCTACATATGTGACGATTTCTTCTACAGCTTTTCTTGCGAGTTTTTTCGGTTGATCTTGTGGATGTCCAAGTGAAATAACCATGTTGATCTGTTTCATAGACGGAATTTCCAAAAAGTCGCGAATCGCATCTTGCGCAAGCAATACGGGACCAGTCATCGGGCAAGTACCCAGTCCGCGTGCATGGGCTGCAAGCATCAAGTTCTGAATCGCCAAGCAGCTGCTCTTGATTCCTTCTTCTTCCCAGACTGATTCTTCAGCAAGTTCGATCGGATCAAATATTTTTTCACGAAACTTAGATTCGTAAGGAGTGGCTAAACAGATGATCAGCACAGGTGCTCCAGAGAACGCCGTTGCATAAGGGCCGAAAGAGCGCGTCAGCAATTTTGCTTCCTTCGTTTTGCCGTTCTCTTCAGCTCTTGCAGCCAAATTATGAATAGCATCCCACGTCATCTCTTCAATTTTCTTTACTTTATCTTTGTTTCGAATCACGATAAACTCCCACGTTTGTGAGTTCGTGTCGCTCGGCGCATAACGGGCGCAATCCATGATTTCATGAATGTCTACTTCAGCAACTGCTTCATCCGTAAACTTTCGGACACTTCTTCTGCCGTGCACGATTTCTTTAAAATCTTCGTATTTCATGATTGTCTCCTCTGGCACATGTATTAGATATTCTAAATGTATTATACAAAAGATTGGAACTCTCTACAAAATACGTAAAAAAACAGTGCCTATTTTGCACTGTTCTCTGGTTCAATTTCTTTTTTAGTTTTTATTCTTAATCCGATCAAAATGAGTGAAGCTCCTAATAATACACTTACAATATGGATAGGATCCATATTAAGTGACTCTTTTTGAACATTTAACTTCTCAACATACATTCCTAGCAGATAGGTACTGATCAGAACGATTAATCCAGCGGTAATTAAACCTGCTTTCACATATGGCTTCATGGTAAACCACCTTTTCCCTTTTACATTTAACATATTCTTAGGAAAAGATAGAATACCTTTATTCTTTAAAACAAATTTGCATAACTAATTAGCTTTTGCAAGATTCATACGCTCTTCAACAAACGAGCGCACTTCATCCTCAGCTTTTTTCTTGATTACAAATTCTACATATCTTTCACCCGTATGAAAGCGAACTAAACCCCAGCTTGGATACCCTGGGTTTTCAGCTTGAAGTCCCGTGATCCAATCCACTGAATCAATCTGATTCCAATCATAAAATTTTGTTGCCGATACAACGCCTTTCTTGCCGATCGCACCGCGCCATATTTGAGTAAAATAAAGCAGTGTTAGGAACACCAGTAAACAAATCATTAAAACATTAACAGGCATTGAAAGTTTCAACAGACCAAATCCTTGTGTGATAATGACCACAATCATAATCTCATGCGTCCAAAAGTTTTTCTGTGTATACTCTCCACTATAAGAAAGTCCATAGACCGGAACAGCTCTTTTTTTGTCTTTCACATTTTTCAAAAGGTAATAAACGGCTGCAATGATTCCTATCACGATTAAGATTCCAAAAAATACATTTAAGAAGAGCTCCATGTTTTAACACCCCACATATCTTATATATATAAATACGATTAAGTACTGGAAAAAGTTTCAAAACAATAAAAAAGACACCTTTTGAAGGTGCCCTTTAAATCGTGGTTTTATTTTCGTTCAACCATAACTAAGATCTTACCATCTTGTAAATCTTGCATATAACTTTCCGCATCACTTTCAGCAACGTCCATGTTTTGAAGAATTTCCTTCATATCCGCTTCATCATGATCAAACATGGAAGCAAAAGGTCCAGCTGCAAGAAGTGGTCCGATACCTGGTACTCCGAGGCCAGGGACTGCGATCCCTCCGCCAATACCGGTTAGAAAACCAGCAATCGTACCATATGTTGCACTATCTGTATCATCTTCAGTAATTTTTCTTTCGTTTACATGTGTTTCGTCGGCAACATGATCAACCATCTCATCATCTTTAGCAACGATTGAAATATCAGATGGATGATATCCTTTTTCGACGAGAGCTTTGATTGCGCCAACCGCTTCTTCTTCTTTTAAATATGTACCGATAATATCTTTTTTCATTTGGTTTCCCTCCAAACGGTTCTTTACAAGTAGGTTCCCCTGTTAAGCATTTTTTAAACGAAACTCAATCCTGCTCGAACCAACCTTTTTTCTTAAACCAAATGGACATAATCCCACCCAGTAAGACCATAAAACCTAGTACATAGAAGTAGCCATTCTTTGTTTGCAGCTCTGGCATGTTTACAAAGTTCATTCCATACAGACCTGCAATAAATGTTAACGGCATGAAAATAGTTGTGATTACAGTTAATGTTTTCATAATATTATTCATACGGTAAGAGTTAAGAGAGATGTAATTATCACGTATATCTGATGTCATCTCTCTGGCTGATGTCATCATATCTGTCAAACGCAATAGATGATCGTATATATCATGAAAATAGGATCTTTCATCCGCATCTAAGCCTACTCGTTTTGACTCGAGCATACGATACAGCAACTCACGCATAGGTACAACTGTTTTTCTTAATGTTAAGAGGTCTCCTCTTATATCAAAGATCTGGTTAATGATTTTAGGTGCTTCGTCATCTTCATTGCTTTCAATAGAAATTACTCGTTCTTCTAATTCATGCATGATAGGAAAATACATATCTACCAGTTTATCCATAAGCTTGTGAACGAGTTCATTTTTACCTAGTTCAGGCGGAACACTCTCTAGTCTACTTAAATAATTCCACACAAAATCAATCTCTGGTACGTTTGTTTTATGAAAAGTGACAACACAGTTTTTCGTTGTGAAAATATCAACCTCAGTTGCTTCGAGTGTCTTTTTGTCAAGAGCGTGCACCACATAAAACAGGTGATCTTCATAAAATTCAACCTTTGGTCGTTGCAAGGCATTCACACAGTCCTCAACAGCAAGAGGATGGAAGTCAAAAAAAGTGCGCAATAAATTGGTTTCACCTGATGTCGGACAGTCAAAATCCACCCAGAACCAATCAGGCTTCATTTCATTGATTTGTCTAAACGGCGGATTAATGATTACTTTATGATCGATGATAGCGATTGTTCGGACCATGATTACACCTTCTTTCTCTTATTATCATTTCCCTAATTTCTTTAACTTTTATCAGTGATTTGAAACATCTAAATAGGATTGCGGCATTTATATACAATAAGCTATGCTTTTTATTTTGACAATAAAAAAACGGTCGACTAAATGGTTAATAAACAAGCTGTATTTTTCCTTATTTTGTTAAAATTATAGTTATGTATGAAAGGAGCGATCGTGTTGAAAAAGAGGATCGTGATATCTTTTGTTTTCGTTTTGTTGGTATTTTTAAGTGTCACGATTTATCAATATATGGGGAAGAAAGATCGTTACTCAGCGGTTTCAATAGTTCCCGAGCAGCGCAACGACCTTCCTCTTTACGAAGGATTAGAATTTCAAGAACATCATTACTTGATGAAGGGTAACCATTGGTATGATATCTTTGAATTTTATAGAGACTCTCTACCTAGTCATGGCTGGAAGCTCGTTTTTAAACAAGCTTCTATAGAAGGCTGGGGAGGGTTTATGTTGAGATTTGAAAAAAGTAAAAAAGAACTACATATTGACGGTGGCTGGAACCCATATGCTAACGAAACAGAAACTATCTTTGACCTTAACCCTGTTCAACATTAGAAGAAATAGATGTATTAAAAAATTATTAGCAATAAACAGTATTTCTGTATGCTTTAAAAATCCCTTAGCCATAAAACGGCCAAGGGTTTTTACTACGCTTCTTTTTGACTGGTTTCTAGTAATGGTTCATACATCATGATGGCATGATTCTCTGTTACATATTCATCATCGATCTCTTTTCTTTGACGGTTAAATACTTTGCGATGAATGGAGTTATGCCTTAAATATCCACCCCAGTAAGCCGGTGTGATCCAATGTTCTTTTTCATACACTTGATACGATAACAAAGGTTCTTGGTCTGTCCGCCATTCTCCTACGAGATGAGTATCGGTTAAATATAAGTGAAGCTGGTATAGCTGATTCGTCGTGTTCTTAATTTGAAGGTCTAGGTAGTTATAAGCACAAGTCGCTCCACTTCCAAACGGCTGGGTGCGCTTCGAATCTGGAAACACATCATAGCTGTGACGATGTCGCTCTGTTACAGAGAGCGGAGTATGCAACGTCATCCAATAGATTAAGTTCGACAGCTGACAAAGTCCTCCCCCGGTTCCCTTTTTAAACTTTCCGTAAAACAAAACCATACCATCTACGTACCCTTTCGAGCGTGTTGTCGTTCCTATGCTTTTCCAATAAGAAAAAGTCTCCCCTGGCTGGATCACGGTTCCGTTTAATTGTTTGATAGCAATCCTCAGGTTTTTAACTTTGTTATGCTGATACCACATGTCTACATCTTTTAATTTGCGAAGAAGAATAGTCTGATGCGAAAAATGAACAAATGGTAGCTGTTCGCTCTTTCTTGTTTTGGCATAAGTCTTTTCATCGGTAATCCATTCTATATACCTTTTAAACATATAATATTTTTTTCCTAGCGAGATTCGAAAAGCCGAACGCCGCTTCGGGCGCAGGTCAAAATGGTTCATTTCCTTACTCCTTTTGCTCAATCTCATTATGGGAAATAAATTGTTTGGGGTCAGACCCCATTTCCCATTATCTTCTAATTCTTCGTTTACCATTTATTTTCCTGTGGATTTTGCGTTATAGTGTGGATATTGCTTAATAAAAATTTACTTCATAAAGTTTATATTTTATGATGATAGGTAGTTTATTGATTTGGAGGAATTATCGGATGCTCGACAAATCGTTTTTACAGATGAATACCGTGTTTATAAGCATCCTCATCGAAGCACTTCCGTTCGTTCTGATCGGTGTGCTCATTGCAGGTGTCATACAGATGTTTGTCACTGAGGAGATGGTGGCACGCATCATGCCCAAAAATAAGATAGGTGCTGTTTTGTTTGGAGCTGTTCTAGGTGCGATTTTTCCTGCATGTGAGTGTGGAATCGTTCCGATCACAAGAAAGCTGATCGAAAAAGGTGTTCCTGTTTTTGCGGCTATACCTTTTATGCTTACCGGTCCGATCATCAACCCCATCGTATTATTCTCGACGTATGTTGCATTCGGCAACAGATGGGATGTCATGATCTACAGAGGTGGACTGGCCATGATTGTTGCTGTCTTATTAGGTTTTATTCTTGCCATTCAATTTAAAAATGTAAAAGTACTAAAGAATGAAATAGGTGCTGTTTCCCGTCCACCGTTTAACGACGAAATGGCAGCAACGGTTACAGCAACAAAAGTTTCTTTTTATAACAAACTGAAAGGTACGTTCGTGCATGCTGTAGAAGAGTTCTTCTCTGTCGGAAAGTATTTAGTGATCGGTGCATTGATTGCAGCGAGTATGCAAACGTACGTGAAAACATCGACACTTCTTGAAATAGGGCAAGGTGAAGTATCTTCTTCTCTTGTGATGATGGGACTAGCGTTTATACTCTCTCTATGTTCAGAGGCTGATGCTTTCATCGCGTCTTCCTTTCAAAGCACGTTTACCATCGGTTCCATCGTTGCGTTTCTTGTCTATGGTCCGATGCTTGATGTGAAGAACGTCCTTATGATGCTAGCTGCATTTAAGAAAAAACTAGTGGTTAGTCTTGTTGTATATATTACGATCCTTGTTCTACTCGGATCTCTATTTCTATAAGGGAGGTGTACATCCATGATTCGAATCTTGATTTTGATCGGATTCACCTTTTTGTTCATGCATCTGCATGCAACAGGTGATATAAGCAAGTACATTAACATGAAGTATTCGTATATTTCATTCTCAGCCATATTTATTCTTGGCTTTCTTACGCTCGTTCAGTTCTACATTTATGGGAAAAGTGATGATGGTGAACATGCACACGATGATTCATGCACCCCTGATTGTGGTCATGATCATCATAAGAAACCTTCCCGTCTAAAGAATGTAACTGTGAACAGCATACTCATTTTCCCGATCATTTCCGGGTTATTCTTTCCTATCGCTTCTCTTGACTCTGAAACCGTAAAAACGAAGGGGTTCCACTTTAAAGGCCTTGAGAACGAAGGGGATTTTGGTGAGCATCAGTTTCTAAAGCCTGATACGAGTGTTTATTATGGAAAAGAAAGCTATAATTCAATCATGGATAAAGAACTGAAGCCCTTTACTAAAGGAAATCAGGTTGTGCTGAACGATAAGAACTATCTAAAAGGCATGGAGAGTATCTATTATAAACCTGGTATTTTTCTCGGGAAGGATGTTCAGTTCAAAGGGTTTACTTACAATGCAGAAGACGAAGCTGCTAAATCAAATGAACTTTTTCTTCTACGTTTTGGAATCATTCACTGTATTGCCGATTCTGGCGTTTTTGGCATGATGGTGGAATTTCCAAAAGGTACAACATTTCCTAATGACAAATGGATCGAGATTGAAGGTAGTATAGAAACCCAATATTATCAACCATTTAAAGCCGATATCCCTTATGTAAAAGTGAAGGACTGGAAGGAAATCGAGAAACCAAAAGAAGAATATGTATATCGAGGATACTGAGAAAAACCGGACATCTACGTCCGGTTTTTATTCTTTCATTATATATTTTGCGATCGTATTAAATTCACTACGATATCTCCGAGCTGTCTTCCAAGTGATAATCCTTCATCATTATCTACTTTAAAATGAACGCCTGCATATAATCTAGACATCGCACACTCTTCCATGAGCAGGTGGATGCGATTTCTTTCTTGTGGAAAATAATAGCTTAGTATAGGTTCTGAAACTCCAGCCATTACAGCATGTGCAGAGGGATAACCCGGAAACCTTGGAGTCATTAACACCGTTCTTAAGTTCGGGTCATATTGACACGGACGTGCTACATCCCAAAGATATTTAAAATGCCACGTAATTACGAAAGCATCATTGATTGCCGCTTGATAAAACGCCAAAAATCTGGCTGCTTTTGTTGAAGCCAACCCATATGTTTCCATCATTTGAAATACGATTGGAATAATCTGTTTATTCACTTCTCCAGCAGCCCACATTTGTGCAATGCGTATCTGATCTGGCGTTATCTGCTGCATCATCTGTTGCACAATTTGAAGTTCATTGGCCCAATTAATTGAATTAGGATCTTTGATTTTCCATGTGATCTGGTTTCGAAAAGGGTCCAAAAACGCATCACCTTCTCGAGCGATAAAAAACATCGGCCAATTACCTGCTTCTGGGGTTACAGGAGTCGGGGGATTACTCTCGCCCGGATAAGGTATTTTTGACCACCTCAAATAGCTTCTCATTTCATCCCCCCTGATTCATGTATTACCTCATGTTATGTCAATGGACAAAAATTTTAGAACAAGGTAATTGTTTAAACAGTGGTTATACAAACATTTTTTTGTATTTAAAGAGATTAAGAGCAAATCAAGTTCCTTAAGTGTCGTATAAACATATAATGTTGTATAGTTGGCCAAGCTATTGCAGCTTGTGACAGCTTTTTTAAATGGAAGTTGGTGGATGATTTGAAGAACGTTACAAAAAATGATGTATCCTTTAATGTGTCTGACGATAAACAGTTTGCATACTTTTGGCACACTGTGTTCCCCAATCATTGGGAGGACTTTACATTTGAAGTCTTGGATCATTACTTACATCCTGATCAAAATTATTTAGATATCGGCTCTTGGATCGGACCAACTATACTGTATGCATCAAGTAAAGCAAAACATTCATTTGGTGTTGAACCAGATTCAGTAGCCTATGAAGCATTGAAAACAAATATTACGTTAAACCCAGAACTCAAACAAAAAATCACGCCTATCAACAAAGCCCTATCCTATAAGTCAGGAACGATGAACTTATATAAAAGAACACGATTTGGTGATTCTAGTTCAAGTCTCGTTCGATCATTGTCAGATGATTTTCAATCCGTTTCAGTAAGTACCCTGAAAGACTTGCTGAAGGATTATCAGATTACCAATCTGTCACTCATCAAAATGGATATTGAAGGCGGTGAATATCTACTCATACCCTCTATGCGGAAATATTTAAAACGGTACAAGCCACCCCTTTACCTATCTCTTCATCCTGAATTTTTAAAAAGCTCGATGAGAAAGAGATGTCCTGACACTTCAGAAAAGAAACTACAAAAAGCCTATCAAAAGAAAGTAAAAAAACTGATTCAAAGCTTAGATATGTATGATTATATTTATACGTCATCCTCAGAAAGGATTGAAAAATCAAAATTACTTCAAGCCCTTTTAATGGATGATGATCCAATAGAACTACTTTTCACAACTACTGCTTTTAAAATTTAGAAACTGTTTAGGTGTTGGCTAATGCGCACCTTTTTTTATTTATCCCCTCTATTCAGCCGACGTTTCTTTTGGTATCATTTTCCTTAAAATATGGGGAGCTGATGTTTGATGACTTCGCTTAAACAATCGTTTAACTTTGTTGCCGATTCATATGAGAAATACCGGCCGACTTATCCAACAAAGCTTTTCGCAGATATTATACGGTATGCAAACCTTCATGCAGATCATAATTCTTTGGAGGTAGGAAGTGGAACGGGAAAAGCTACAGAAGGTTTTCTAAAACAAGGCATCTCAAAAATCACATGTATTGAACATGGACGAAACCTAGTTGAGCTGACTCGAAAAAAGTTTTCATCTTCTCCAACTCTTCACGTGATTCACTCTAGTTTTGAAGACTGGAATCATCCAGAAAACGCCAAATTTGACCTAGTTTATTCTGGAACAGCTTTTCACTTTATTCCTCAAGAGACTGGGTATCGAAAAGCAGCTTCACTTTTAAAAGTTAATGGGGTACTAGCGCTCTTTTGGTTTGTTCACATTCCTTCTTTTGAACCTGTCTACCAATCAATACGTAAAGCTTATGATTTATATGCTCCTCATTTAGAAGACAGCAGTGCTCCTACACTAGCAGAATTTATTGAGAAGCGAAACGAACTTACGCTGCAGTCAGGTGCTTTTAAAGATTTAAGCACACATACTTATACGTGGAACCAAACCTATACCGCCAAAGAATATGTAGGGCTATTAGATACACATTCTGGTCACCAACTATTGCCTCCAGAACAAAAAGAACTCCTCTATCAAGAAATAGAGAAAGCAATTTTGGAGGAAGGTTCAGGGATTATCTCTAAAAAACATGCAGTTGCATTATTTCTAGCCAAAAAGAAAGACGTATAGTTTTATAATAAAGTATTATCAATTGAATAATTCATTTAGATTCCCCTTCAAATGTCCTGTTTTCACTTTGTTCGATTCATTCCTAGGAAAGCTGTACTATTGTTTCGACAATAAAGAGGATATTTATCGATTGAGAGAGAATTATGGAGAAAACCTAGAAGGGAGGAAAAGAAAATGAGTGAAGTGATCATCCGTCATCTTGTGAAACGTCATTTCACAAAGAAAAACATACAAGATCAGCATCTTCAACAGCTGCTTGTCCATTTTCTTCTTTCAGCAAGGAAAGACAAACATTAAAAAAGATAAAGATATCGCCATCATATAATCCTTTATTAAACAAGAGTATCTGATTTAGCAGATACTCTTTCTTATTTATGTGAATTTAGTGCTTTCGTTAATATTTTTAGAGCTTGCATGATCGTGTTTTTTTCAAATTCAGAGAGTCCTTCAATATTTTGATTTAGACGTGTGCTTAAAATCATATTCAAATGTGATAACGTATGCACGCCTTTTTCTGTTAATACAAGGAAAAAAATTCTTCTGTCACTAGGATTCACTCTTTTTTCCACAAGACCTATTTTTACTAAAGACTGCACTTGCCTGCTGAATGTCGTAATATCAACACCAACGTTATCTGCAATCTGTTGCATGGTAGGCTGTGAGTGTTTGCTAATTTCATAAAGGATATGACTATGTGCTAATGTTAGATTTTCTTCTACTAAACGACAGCTGTTCTTTTGCAACGTTTCATATTTTCTACTCAAATTCTGCAGTAGATCTCTGACATCCTCCATAAATAAACACCACCTTGATTTCACTATAAGGCATACTTCTGAAAATTTAAATAATTTTAAAGAATAATCCACTAATGTTAAATAGGTATTTCAACCTATTACATTTCCAAAACTGGTGTTTTTTTTGACGCATTATGTAGATTCAAAAAAGATTTTGGTAAAAAAGACTCATTCATATGTAAGTATTTAGGTTTAGTTACCATTCTATACGGGTACCCCTTAATTATAGAGATAGAATGTGTGAATAAATTGTTTGGGGGTATCATTGAATATGTATAGAGTGGAGCAGAAACGCAGCAAATTAGGTATGTGGCTCGAACAGCATAATAAAGATACTGATTGGTTGACCCGAACGTCTGGTATCGAAAGACAAACGATAGAAGAGCTCGCCTACAATCCAAATAAAAATCCAAGAATGATATGTATACGAAAGATATTATATGCGGTAAAAAAGGTTGAACCTACAACTAAACTCAGTGATTTATGGGATATGAACTAATACAAGCACCTCAGACTAAAATGAGGTGCTTGTTTTTTTATGTTACTCCAATAAATGATCTAACTTTGTCTTCATAGATCCTATTACTGTTCTTTTGTAACGAAAAGCAAGCAAGAGTACTTTTAATCGTTGACTAAAAGACAGTTCATGAAAACCCGGATTCTCTTTTAGGAAACACTTTATGATCGAAAGCGCGGCTGGACTCACCCTCTTGAATAATTTCTTATCTTGTTCCTTCCTATCTATACCTCTTAAGCTCTGTAACCAATTCTTTATTTCTGTTTTTCTAGGTTGTTCATCAATGATACATAGCGCGTATTTATTTTTTGTGTGCTTCGTTAAATATTCAAAACGGTCATTTCCGCAAATAATACTGAATCGATTCTTCTTATCTTTCTTGACTACAAGCATATGCATAGAATCCCACATTCTATTCTTAAGCATCTTCACATGATCTGTTAAGTTAATCGCATGATTCGGCTTAATTTTAGTTAGATGAATATATTGAACATTCAACTTCATCTCATATCTCCTTCTTTCTAGTGGAGTCATCATGTATGTATAGTATGAAAGTAAGTGTGTAAAAGGTGCCTATAGATGATTGTCTGATTTGTTTTTAAATATTACCTGGATTTGTTTGAAATGTTACAAGTATGTGCCTAGAATGGTAATCAACTACCCTAGGAGAGCAATGATTACCGCCTAGCCTCCAGTAAAAAAAGTCACTCTCCGCACGTTTTTTAACGTAGCGAGGAGTGACTCTTGAGTGTTTTTATGCTGCTCTATTTTTTCGAATGAAATTACGAATATCACGATTTCCGATAAACTTCTTAGACTGTTCACACCATAGCTTAAACGTTAATGATTTTAAGCTAGTAAGAAGCGTAAGGGTTGGTACATCTTGTAGTCTCGGATCACTTTTGTGTGCTTTTTCCAAGTGGTAGTTCGGCACACGAGAATTTAAATGGTGCACATGGTGAAATCCGATGTTCCCTGTAAACCATTGTAATACTTTTGGCAACTTATAGAACGAACTTCCTTTAAGAGCTGCTTCAACATAGTTCCATTTTTCATTATGTTCAAAATAACCATCTTCAAACTGATGCTGAACATAAAACAACCATACGCCTGAAAAAGTAGCAATGTAGAAGATTGGCAGTTCAACCAATAAGAAAGCTTTCCATCCGATCGTAAATCCAACAGCTAATACGATCGTTACTAGTGCGATATTCGTTAACCAAACATGCACTTTTTCTTTCTTTGAAGCATTCTTTGCATTAAATCGATAATCGATCAAGAAAATATATAGTGGTCCAATCAAAAAGAGCACGATCGGATTTCGGTATGTTCTGTATTGTAACCGTTTAAACCAAGAAGCTTCTGCGTACTCTTGAAGCGTCATTGTCCAAACATCACCAACTCCACGTTTCTCAAGGTTTCCGTTCGTGGCATGGTGTGTTGCATGGCTATTCTTCCACTGTTCATACGAACAAAACGTAAACAAACCTGTAAAAATACCCACGATCTGATTGGCTTTTCTGCTTTTGAAAAAAGAATAGTGTGTGCAATCATGAAAAATGATAAATGTTCGAACTAAAAAGCCGGCTGCCGGTACTGCACAAAGCAGTGTTAACCAAAATGATATATTTAAACTCAAATAAGCCAAAACCCATAAAATCAAGAATGGTCCTACTGAATTAACTAACTGCCATACACTTGCTGAGATACGCGGGCGCTCAAATGGTGCTAATTTTTTCTTCCATTCACGAATGTCGTACTTCGAATGTTCGCTCATTAAATCAGTCTCCTTTAACTTCACATCTTCCCTATCTTATCACATATTTTGAATTTAGCACCCACCTATATTTGTCGAATTGTGAACTTATTATATGACTTGGTACTAAAACCACGTAAAAACCGGCCTCTCACAAGGGAGAAGGCCGGAAAAATAAAGTTTTATTTTTTATTTTTTTGCGTTGATGTAAAGCTTACCTGAAGCTCGTTCACTTGTTTTGTTGCCATAATCATCTGAAGCGATCACTTCAACAACAGCACCTGGTGCCTTAACATTTGTAGTTGCTGTGTAGTAACCTTCGTAATGACCTTCAGACGTTTCACGCATCGGAAGCTCTGTAGCATTTGCTAATCCACCAGCATTTGTCAGCGGCATATGGATAACGAATACTGCATCCAATCCTGGCGCACTGTCAAATTCAATCTTCACAGACTCCCCGCTCTTCAGCTCTTTGTCTGTGTCAGGTTTCAAGTTCTCAACCACTGGAGCTTCGAACTTCGCATAAACGGTTACAGTCTTCGAGTGGCGATTTCCAGCTTTATCAAGCGCAACCACTTTGATTACATTTTCTCCTTCATTTAGAAGCATGCGGTGACTGTAGTTGCCACCTTCGTCAACTTGCGCTTTTTGTCCGTTAACTTTAACCCAATCAAGGTTGGTTTCATCAACTGTACCTTTTACGGTTACAGATTCACGGTTTGTCTTCATACCATCAGCCGGTGATGTGATACTCACTCTTGGCTTTGTTTGATCCAGCGTCACAGTTACCGGAGCTGATTCATCTGTTGAACCACTATCTGTTACTGCTTTGGCTGTCAACGTATTAGCGCCCTCTTCTAACATAACTTCAGCAGAGAACGTACCTTCGTCTGTCGTTTCAGCAGTAGCTACTTCTTCTCCGTCTCTGTAGATTTCCACTGTAGTGGTTGGAGCAGCGTTACCTGTTACAGTTACTTTCTCTTCGTTTGTAAACGATCCATCGACTGGAGAAGTAATGGATGGTGCCGTTACTTCATAGTTTACAGTCGCTCTGATCATATAGTTACCTTCTTCTTCTGGAGATTGAGACCATGCCCCACTCAAGCTTTGGAAGCTTCGTCCTGACCACTCTCCATCTTCATCCGTTGCAAGACCTGGTGTGTTAGGGTTTGCAAAGTTTTGGATGTACACCATATAGAAGTCCCCTTCTACCATGATGCCGTGTTGACTTAAGTCAACATGCGTCCACTCGCCATTACGTAATGCTGTAGCATCAAAAGGTCCAGCGAGCTTTTTACCTGGTGTCCCATCTGGTCCACTCGCATCGTATACAGCTACTTGGAATGCTGTTCCACCTGGTACTGGCCATTCCGTATCCCAGAATCGGAATAGTCCTCCAGTTACAGCTGCTTTTTCATTACCATCTGCTAGTGACATCTTAACTGCCCAAGCGTTACCTGCAGCATTCCATGCACGAGCATTCTCAGCTGTACCATCGTCATACCCAATCTCACCTGGGTAACCGATGAAAGGTTTTAACGCGATGTCTTGATCCGTTGTATCGCCACCAGAAATGGTAACAGAAACTTCTTCTCCATAATAAGAAGGTGCAAGTACTTTTAGCGTGTATTCGCCTTCGTATGCAGAGATTTCATACGTACCATCTTCATTCGTTTGAACAGGTGCAATCGCAGCATCTTCCATGAGCATCACAGTAGCTCCTGAGATCGGTTCTCCAGTCACTTCATTCGTAACCGTACCAGAGACTGTTCCTCTTGGAATTTCTTCTAGTGTAAAGTTCGCACGTGCCGTTCCGTCAGCCTCGAGAGTTACTGATTGAGTTTGCGAACGGAAACCATACGCCTCAGCTTGTACCGTGTACGTTCCTGCCGCATGTGTTAAGCTGTACGAACCATCTTGAGGATTCGTATAAACAGAACGTCCTGTTTCAAGAACACTAACTTCTGCTCTCATTGGTAGAGCTAGTGGAGCACCATTACCATCTTTTGAAGGTTCTTTTTCAGAAGAAGGTTTCATCGGCTTGATTTTAGAAGGATCTACTTTTGGTTTTGCTTGTGACATAGGTGCTTTTTCAACCGCTGGTGATCCGCCAAGTTTCACTTTCTTCGTTGGTGTGATCGGTTGGTCATGCAACTTCACATCATCTAAGTACCAGCCTGCTTTAACGACTGAACCATCAGCAGTTACATTGAACGCAACGTAAATGCGTTGTCCTGCATATTCACTTAAATCTACTTCACCGTCAATCCAACCACCGGAAGTAGAGTTTACACGAAGCTTTTGTGTCCAGTTTTCCATATCTGTTGAAACGAATACATGTCCATAATCATAGTTTCGCTCTAAATCGTGCCACTGTTTGAACTGAAGATAAGTGTTGCCTTCAGGAAGATCAACAGGAGGCATAACAAGTGTCATGTTAGCACTGTTCGCATAGTTTCCAGCAAGACTTGAAGCATATACCTTTTCACCAGAGAATGCTGCACCAGGTCCGCTTGTTGGTACACCATGTTCCCAGCTGTTATTTGCTCCAAAAGATGTCCAGCCTGTAGGATTTCCTTCAAAATCCTCACTGTATCCTGAAGAGATTCCAGGTAGCAGTGCTATTGTATAGTTATCAGTTGAAACGGAACTTCCTCCAAAATCAATGGCTGTCCATTTATAGACAATGGAATCACCCATTAATGCTGATCCTGGAATAGAAGCGCTGTACGTACCTGATTGATAATCTCCACCTGTACGTTCAGCAGCCACATCTGTCCAGCTTCCGTCTTCGTTCTGATAGCTCAATGTAACTGAAGTAACGCTAATGTTATCTGACACTTCAGCTTCAAGATTTAATGGCATCTCTTTGTAAGATTCAGTTGGCCCTTCATGTGTGATGGAAGGAGCTTCACTGTCTTCTCCTTCTTTCGTTACAGTTCCCTCGATTCTTCCTAATCCAGTCACTACTGAGGATACGGCTGTAAATGCGTTAACAAGTCCATGTCCATACCCATTGTTCGGAGATTCAGGGAAAGTCGCATCTGTAAGAGGAGTGGCTGAATTCAACAAAATCTCTTCCAGCTCTTCAACAGTCAGACTCGAATCAGCTTGCTTCAATAAAGCAACTACTGCTGAAACGTGCGGTCCGGCCATTGATGTACCATTCCAACCACCTTCATATGCACTTCCAGGAACCGCTGAACGGATATTTACTCCTGGTGCTGAGATCTCAGGTTTTGTCTCGTCATATGGAGAAGGTCCTTGCAGTGAGAAGCTCGCTAAAGTGTTATTGATATCCGTTGCACCAGTTGCAAAGGATTCTGGATAGTTTGCAGGAGTTGCAACTGATCCTGGACCACCTGGATTAAAGAGCGTTGTGTTACCTGCAGAGAATTCTGGGAAAATCTCAGCTGAACGCCAAGCTTGTACCATCTCCCTATACCATTCATCCAGTCCTGCTCCGCCACCCCATGAGTTGTTTACAACATCAGGCGCTTTTTCAGGATGTGGATTACCTTCTGCATCTTTTGGCGCTAAGATCCACTCACCGGCTTCAAGAAGATCAACATCTGATCCACCTGATGCAGAGAACGCTTTTACAGCAATCCATTTTGCTCCTGGAGCAACACCGATCTGATTGCCTCCGTTCGGTTCAGCACCTACCATTGTTCCCATCGTATGTGTACCATGTCCATCATCATCATATGGAGTAGCTTGATTACCAACAGGATCGAACCAGCTGAACTGGTGATCTGCTGCATCTGGATTTTGAGGATTGTATCCGCGATACTTTTCTTTTAGTGCGGGGTGGTTCCATTGAACACCTGTATCGATATTGGCAACAACTGTACCAGCTCCATCAATACCCATTCCCCAAACCTCAGGAGCACTTACACGTTCGATATTCCATTCAATAGAAGAAGTATCGTTTTTCGGTTGCACCTGTAGTGATGATTTTGGAAGTTGCTTTTCTGGAAGTTTTACAGAACTTACAGGTTGAATAAGCTGTCTTGTTTCATTCGGAAGAACTTTTTCAACTTCTGGGAAAGCTGCGATTTCTTCCATTACTTCTTTTGTCGCCGTTACGGCCATACCGTTAACAACATAAAAAGATTGGATCTTTTCAGCTTTACCTGCTTTTTCTTGTTTTTCTAAGTATTTTTTCGTGTGCTGTTGAGTTTCTAGCGCGTTTGCACGAAGTGTTGAAACGATCGTTGAACGTTTCATAAGTTTAGTTTGTTTAGAAGAGAGTTTTTGAGATTTAGCTTCTTTAGTAGCTTTTTTCGCCACTGCAGCCGTATCTACTTGTTCTTTGAATTTAATGAGGAATGTAACTTTATCCTTCTTGCTGAATTGCTCGTTCAGTTTCTTTGCAACCTTACTCGTCTTACCGTCTAATGCTGCCTCTTTCGCTGAAGTAGAAGCCTTACCTTTTGTAGTAGCAGCATTCGCTTGAGATGGGAACATCATTGGAACAATCATTAAAAAAGCTAAAAATACGGAAAGCCAGCGTACTTTTCTTCGTTTTTTACTCATGTAACTTTTCCCTCCCTGGTCTATTGTTTTTTGGTTGATCTAACCTAGCAAGAATTCTGTCACACCTCCTGTAATTTTTATGAAAATATAGTAATTCTTTGTTGTTATATAAAGGTTAACGGAACAGTCATGTAAGATTATGTAATATTTTGTCGTAGAAAGTACTAGTAAATGGAAAATAAATCCTTTGTATGACTGCTATTCTGCTAACCCGTGACTTTTGATTAGTCATTTTTTTCTTTTTGCTTATTTTTTCTGGTATGCAAAACTAATGGCACGGTACATAACTACTTATTTTTGTAATATAAAATAAAGTAAGCGAAAAATGAGGACTCAGTCCCTTTATCTGTGTTAAAAAGAAACTATATTAATTCCAATATTTTCTTTATGCTTTTACACTTGCATTGAGTTAGATAGATTTACGAGTTCATTAGTGAGGCATTCTTCCTTTCTTCGATGCAGGTCTTATGTCGGAAAAAACGGCATATTTACCTATTAAAGTTATAATCTATTACTTAAATTTTGATAGTTTGTAACAATATCTGAACTTTGATTTTTATAAAATGTCGTTTTATGGCAATGTTCATCTCGTAAAAGCATTCGAAAACAAACAAAAAACCTCCCTCTTTATGAGGAAGGTTAAGTACTATTGTGGTCGTTCTAACGAAAAAATCTCTCCAAGCTTTACGTAATTCGTTCCTGCTAATCTACCAACCGGCCTTAGCTTGTCTGCATCAATTCTGCCATCGTGATAAAGTTCATCTGAAATATGATAATGAACGACTCTTCCGATTAACAGATCAGTAGATGGCTTGTCGGGTGTGCCTCCTAGAGGAATGATCTGTTCAACAACACATTCCATACGTATTTTCGATTCAGCGATACCAGGAACACCTACTTTTACCGATTTTACCTTCGTTAAATTCGCAAGTTCAACTTCGCTTTGGTCTGGCTCTAAGTTAGCAGCTGTTATATTTACAGCTTCTATATATGTTTCGTCTGGAATGTGAACCACGAATTCACCTAGCTCATCTGCATTTCGGGACGTATCCTTCTGTTTACCATCCTTCCTCCCAATAGAGATTGCGATTAAAGGAGGATCGGAAGTTAACGCATTAAAATAGCTGAACGGTGCTGCGTTTAGCACACCATCTGATGATAGAGTGGTAACGAACGCAATCGGTCTTGGGATAATACTTCCGGTTAGAAACTTATAATTCTCTTTAATTGATAAATTTTGAGGATCGATGGACTTCATGAATCTTCACCCACTTTAATCAGTTTTTGTACGATGAGCATGAACTTGTCGAATTCCATATGTTCTTATGAATGACTCAGTTGTGACATTTAGCACTAAATAAACGATCATGATCTATTTGTCTTATATTTTGACTTAATTTTAACAAAAATGAATTATAAGAGATGTTTGCTGAACCATTCAGCCGCTTCTTCTACCTCAGCTCTTGATAGCTGATGACCCATGTTATCCCATTTCAGATGTACTTTTGCGCCGGCGTTGTTCAACAATTGCTGCAACTCTTCCGTTTCTTGAGGCGGACAGATTGGATCGTTTTTTCCTGCCCCGATAAAAACAGGAAGTCCATCAAGGTTCGGAAGCTCAATTCCGCGTCTAGGTACCATCGGATGATGAAGGATAGCACCTTTTAATGATTTTTCATAGTGAAAAATCAAACTTCCTGCAATGTTAGCCCCGTTTGAATAGCCGACAGCCACAACTTGATCACGATTAAAATCATACTTTTCTGCTGCTTCTTCAATAAACTCATTAAGCTCTTTTGTACGAAGGATTAGGTCTTCTTCATCAAATACACCCTCTGAAAGACGGCGGAAAAATCTCGGCATACCGTTCTCAGACACATTTCCTCTTACGCTCAGTACAGAGGATTCTGGTGAGATCATTTCTGCTAACGATAGTAAGTCCTTCTCATTTCCTCCTGTACCATGTAATAACAAAAGTACTGGCTTGTTTAAATCTGTTCCTTTATTGAATAGATGGATCATCGTTTATCCTCCTTTAAAATTCTGGCTTCAGCCGGTAGTAGGTGATTCTCTATCTGTTCACGGTGAGGCTCAAGCCATGGTGGAAGTAATAATTTCTTTCCTAACTCTTCTTCTGGTTCATCACGTGTAAACCCTGGTGGATCAGTTGCTATTTCAAAGAGTATGCCGCCTTCTTCACGGAAATAAATAGCGTTAAAATATTGTCGGTCAATGATTTCGGTTACTTGAAACTGCTTTTGTTTCACATGTTGCTGCCATAGTTCATGTTCTTCGTAGGAAGAAGCTCGCCAGGCGATGTGATGAACCGTACCTACTCCGCTCACTCCTCTTGCTTCAGGCGATCGTTTAACATCAATTACGTTCCCAATGTCACCTTTTGCATGAAACCGGATGTAATCACCGTCTTGACCTATTTTTTCTAACCCCATCACTTCTGTAAGAACTTGTTCGGTTGCCTGTGGAGCTGCTGATAGAAGTACTGCTCCACCAAATCCTTTTATTGCATGTTGAGGAGTAACCTCGCCAAATGACCATTCGCTATTCTTGCCTTCTTGTCTTGCAACAATTTCTAGACGCAATCCATGAGGATCGAGAAATTCTAGATATTCTTCTTTAAAACGGACTGTCTTTTTATACTCTACGGCGAACTTCACGAGTCGTTCTTCCCAAAAAGGTAAAGAGCCTTCGGGTACAACAAAAGATGTAGTTCCAACTTGGCCCGAACCAACTCTACCTCTATAAGCATCTGGCCAAGGGAAAAACGTCATGATGGTTCCTGGGCTCCCTCCTTCATCTCCAAAATAGAGATGATACGTCCCTGGATCATCAAAGTTTACTGTTTTTTTAACAAGTCTAAGCCCTAGTACACCCGCATAAAAATCTACATTTTCTTGAGGGTTACCAACAATCGCAGTTATATGGTGAATTCCATCTGTACGCATCGTCATATCCTTTACATCCTTTCGATTTCATGTAACTTATTTTTTGTAAGTTAAGTATATGATTTAATACTTACTTTTGTCAAGTAACTATATTCAATTGTTTTCGATACTTAGAATTTGTATCATTCTTTTAATCCTACTCATTATGGACGTACCACAGTTTATTTAAGCCTATACCCTTAATACGTGGGAAGAACAACATTTCGTTCGTATATTGCCACCACTCATCCATGTCAGAAATAGAAAAATCCACGTGGAATCTGTAGATTCCACGTGGACAAAATGTGAATTGTTGTATTTGTTTGGGGTCAGACCCCTTATTAGAAGTCGAAATTATCTGGATCAGGGCCGATGCGTCGATCTTCATTTAACGCATCAATCTTCGCCATATCTTCAAGCGATAATTCAAAATCAAAGATATCTGCATTTTCTACGATGCGGTGTTGTTTAACAGATTTAGGAATCGTTACAACGCCGTTTTGAACATCCCAACGAAGGATGATTTGCGCTACAGATTTTCCGTATTTCTCTGCTAGTTCGACTAATGATGGCTCATCTAGCAGCTCCCCTTGCATGAGTGGGCTCCATGCTTCGAGTTGAATGTTGTTATCTTTACAGAACAACAGAAGCTCTTTTTGTGCCAAACGTGGATGGTATTCTACCTGGTTCACCATCGGTTTGATCTCACAATCAGCTAAGATGTCTTCTAAGTGATGCACTTGGAAGTTAGACACACCAATCGCTTTTACTTTTCCATCCTTGTAAAGCTTTTCAAGTGCACGCCATGTTTCTTTATACTTTCCTTTTACCGGCCAGTGAACGAGATATAGATCAAGATACTCAAGTCCAAGTTTGCTCATACTCTCTTCGAACGCTGCGAGCGTTGACTCATAACCCTGATCTTTGTTCCATACTTTAGTCGTGATGAACAATTCTTCGCGAGGAACACCCGCTTCTTTTAACGCTTGTCCAACACCTTCTTCATTTTTGTAGATGGCTGCTGTATCAATACTCTTATAGCCCGCTTCGATTGCCCATTTAACAGAATCAATTACTTCTTGTCCTTCTTCAACTTTAAATACACCAAGTCCGAACCACGGCATCTCTACTCCGTTATTCAAGACCGTCGTATCTTGCAATGATTTAATCGTAGTCATCTGTTTAATAGCCTCCCATTTTTAGAGCTGAATTTTGTTCCCTCAAAAAGATATTGTCACATTCTGCTGTATAAAGGAAACATTTCGACTTTTAGAAGGGATTTAAATCCTTCTATGGAAGTAGTATCCAACACAATATGAAAATGGGGTGTTGGTGTGAAGGACAATCTGATTCATTTTAAGACCAAAAGCGAATCATCTAAATCTATGCCTGAACAAGAAATTACCCTGATTCAGGAGATACGTGAACTTTTATCAGAGTTTCACTGTAATTATCCACTAGTAACAAAAAAAGCCATTCTACTTCGTATCGATCAACTAACAGATGAACTCATCTTCAATAAACGATAATTAAAAAGAAAATTGTCTTTGATACACATTCAGCAAAACATCTAACTCTTGACTACACTTAACCGTTTCATTGCTGGTTAAGCCATTGCGATCCGCAACTTCTACCAGCTTCTCTTTTTTTTCTTTTATACATTCCATGAGAAGAGAGTTATTCCATTCTTTTTTCTCCACGAAAATCCGCTCCTCTTGTGTCATTTTTATATACCTCTTGCTTATTATGAACGCTTTTTTTATCCTTGAAAATAGATTCACCAAAAGAAGAAGTAATGTTACAAAAGTGGACAATTTTTTCATGCTATATCGTCAGAAATACCTAAGATATCCTTCAATATGATCCAAGATTCAGCCGCATTCGTCGACTTTTTTGAGTTTGAAACTAGTAATAATACTAGTAAAGAATCGTTTGTTTTTTATCGTTTTATTATAAAATCGATGCTTAGGGCTACTAGTTCAGGCTCAAAAAAAAGGATGGGCTACTTCCCATCCTTTTAACCTTTTTTGTCATTGAAATAGTTTACAGAGTACATCGCTCCTTCTTCTACCATCTTGTTGTCATCAACATCCATTGGATCAGGATGACCTGCTTTATTAATAGGTAGCTGCGTACGATCAATGTGATCTGGTCGAACTCTGCGTTTCATATCTTTAAATTTCATTTTAGTTTTAATACGGTTTGGTTTAAAGGAGAGCCACACTAATGCTCCTGTACCAAGACCGATCAGGGCCCAAGATTGTGTTTTCAATAATTTACTCGTTGTTTTCATTTGAGTTTGAGTTGTAGTTTGCATGAATAACGCCTCCTTGCTTACATTTACCCCATTTATATAATATCGTAACATCTCATTTTCTTTTCAATTATTACATATGCCTATTTCCTTAAAATCTAATCATTTGTCCATACACGCTTTCCGGAGTTTACATATACTGTATCGAAGTCGAAAGTACACTTATAAGGAGGAGTTTTTAGAATGTATGCAAATTCACCGGTAAATGCTTCACTTGCAAACGCACCAGTATATGGTGGCGGATATAGTTATTGTGGTGGCGGAGGTTATGGCAAGAGTTTTGCGATCATAGTAGTTCTATTTGTCCTTCTCATTATTGTTGGCTGTTCGTGGGCATATAAAGGCAAAGACTGCTAATTTTATATGCAGTAAAAAGAGGTGCGGATATGGTTCCGCACCTCTTTTGTTTACATATATGGTTTTGCTGTTCTCTTAGGGGATACCGTTCTTACAAAATCGATAAGCCTTGTGCTAATCCACTGGCACATTAAAGCGAATACTATAATGTCAATGCCTAACATTAACGATGTACCTAACAATACAACACTATTGATACAAAAAAGAATGGTTCCTGGCTTCTTACCCGTCCAATAAGAAAGAATTAAAGCAACGATATCCATACCACCTGAAGATGCACCGAATCGAAAGAGAATACCCACTCCTGTTCCGAAGATAATACCTCCGTACACAACATCTACAAGTGTTCCGTTTAAAGGGTTGGTGATCTGAGGAGTCAGCCAATCCACAACGATTGATGTGATAGCCACACTATAGATGGTCCAGAATGCGGTTTGCTTTCCGAGTTTCTTTATTGCCAACAGCAATAGTCCGAAATTTATCGACCATAACGTTAAACCAAGTGATACATCGAAAAAATATCCATTTAATATAGCAATACCCGCTACACCCCCAGAAGGTATATGGTGAGGAAAAAGAAAAGCTGCCATAGCTAGTCCTTGCAAAAAAGCACCAAACGTTAACCACATGATTCGCTGCAAAACAAAAATCCTTTCTCTTTCGTTGTTTATTCCTTCCTTCATATTAGTCCTCTTCACCTAAAATGCAAGCTGTTTCAAAAATAAAACACATATAAGTTAAATACGTATCATATCTTTTTATTGATTACTCCTTTTTAGAGGAATAGGGCCCTGTTCATCTCTTTTGCGGGAATAACACGAAATGTGGAAGCAGCAGAAAGGTGGACAAGAAAATTGACACACCACAACAAAAGAGAAATTGAGATGCTTGAGCAAAAAGCGCGCGAAGAGCACAAAGAAGCTGAACAAGCACGATCAGTAGTTGGAGATGTCTATATTCAAAAGAAGTTTCAGGAAAACCGAGCAACTGTTCAACCAAAAAAGAGCAAATAAAAGAAAGCAGTCGGATGACTGCTTTTTTTATGGTTTTATATATTTTTATGATAATGAACCTGTTCCAAGACTGCGTAAGGCATCAACTGCACCCCTGCTATCTTCTCCAGTTGCAGAAACACAACAGACCCCTTGCATGCCATTTAAAAGACTCATACTAAGGTGGCTTTTTGCATTGATTCTTAACGTATTGCATTCAAAAAAGATCTGGCATTGTTCAAACTCATTCGCTTTAATGACCATTTCATGAATCCAAGTTGGCCTGATTTTCTCTTGTACCATAAAGTATGTTTTCATTGTATGACCCTCTTTCAGTCCTCTTCATTTTTTATTTTACTAGCGAAATGTAAAGAGCGTTTTAACCCCATGTTAGAGTTTTATGGCTTATGCATTTAATTTATGAAGAAACTGAAAAATAATGGTATGAAAAAAGAACTAAATTGCAACATTATGAGTATGACTTAAAAAGGAGTAAGATTATGGCTTATTACATAGCATGCGATTATGATGAACCCGATCGCCAGAGTTACAGAGGGATCGTAATCATAGATACTTTAACAAACGAAGTAGCTCATCGTTTCTTTTCGGGAGACTTTGATCAAGATTTCCAGGAATATAGAAGCTGGTTAGAAGATACTGAGCCTTTTTATTTTGAAGGTGACAGTTTGTTAAATTTCGTTGGCGATCTGCATGATCCCGCATTAAATGAAAACGATGATTTTTATCACTAGGCTAAATTCCGCAATGAAAATAGCAAATAAAAACACCATTCAAAGTTGAATGGTGTTTATTCACCCTATTTAGTCTTTATTCGTAGAATCAATAATGCGGATTGGATTTCCTGTTGCATCTCGATAGATGGCATACCTTCCCGGAGGAATTGTACAAGGTAGTTTAACAAAATTCAGTTTTCCCTCATGTTCATGATAAAAGTCATCAACACTATCTACTAAAAACACACCGCCTGGTCCTAGATCATGCTCATCTTCTTCTATCATCAGCTGTACTTCACAATCTTTCATCGACATTCCAAGTACTTGATTTCCTTCTCGCCAGGCTTCAGTCATCCCTAGACCTTCATAATATTGCTGCGACTCATGTAAATCTTTTACTGGGTGAAACAAAAACGCGAGCTTCATACCAATACCCCCTCGTAAAAAATTCGTGATCATGTGCTAGATTTATATTCGATTTTAATTTTATGTATTCGTTAAATTCCCTCTCTTATTCTTCATTTCCTGCTCTCTTTTATAAAAAAGCACTATTTATCACGCTCTTTTCTAAAGGACTCCCGCTTTTGGAAGTTTTCTTTTTCGCTACTATGCAAGTTGGTTGAAGGTAAAGATGATGAGACTCCTAATGTGCATATACTGGCAGGAAGCTCTTCTTACGAAACATAGAAAGCATGCATATGTATAGGGATCTCAACTCTTTCGTAGAGCAACAATGTATCTAAAAAAACAACCATAAATAAAAGAACACACTGATTAACAAAATAAAAGACTGATCCATCTACACGCAAAGTGTAGTGTGAATTCAGTCTTATAAAACTTAATACGGATACGGCGGATATGGGTATGGCGGATAGACAGGATAGATTGGATAAGGTCGAGGTGCTAGTGCTAGACCTGCGATAGTTCCAAGTGTTAGTCCTACTAATGCTGGTGCAAAGAAGAAGCGGTTGCTGCTCTCGTCCTGACCTTCTGAACTATACGGTAGAATATACGCTTTACTCTCATCTACGTGTTTAAGAACACCATGATATCGTGTGCCACAATGACAATCAATATATACCGATCTGCCTATATAACGACGGCACAGGTGATACGTTTGGTATGACAATGGGGTAAACCTCCCAGCTTGTTTTTGCCTTCTCTACACCATATGTCCAACCTGTTATTTTGACAGAGACAAGAGTCTATCGGTTTTTATTTTTCTCCAAATGGTCGCAAAACGAGATGTTGATTTTCTGGCCATTCTTTCTTAATTAATGCTGTTTCGTGATACTTGCCAGTGGCCCAATCTTCCACTTGATCACTGTACCATGGGCTCAGAACATGACCGGATTGACCTGGTCCGACCACGTGATACGACCTTGACGTATCAGACATATCAATCACTGAGCGCCAAGCTCCACCGTGCGTGATGCTTCCAGTCTCACGATCCCATCCGGCTACACCCACTGTAACCTTACTTCCACCCATACTTTGTTTATCCGGATTAAATAACAGATTTAAAGGTTTAATTGCAGCAAGAGGGTGTTCAAATGTTAAGGTATGAAAATCTCCCCATTCCCAATTTGATGAATCTTCACCAAATTTTTCTGTTAATAAGGTCATCATCGATTCAAAAGAACGTTGGGTGACTTTTTCTAATCCACCATTCTCTTTGATCCAAGGTCCGGGTTCTCCAGAGTTCGCTTTTCTTATCAGTTCGTCCACTACTTGTTCTCTACCGTCAAACATTTTAAGCATCTCTTCACTGATCTCATCCTTAAACAACTCATCACTAAAGTGGCTCATCCAGATATGGAAGATTAATGGAGCTGCACTTTCCTTGCTGTCCGATCTATTCCAATTTTTCAGAAGTGCTAAAACATCTTGTTCCTTTTCGTTTAGCGGCTTTTTCATAACTTGCTGCAAAAAAATAGGTAGCATTTCTTCTGCTTGCTTGTTTTTTTGATCGAACTGCAGAGACTGCATGTCTTTTGCCGTAAGTTTTTCTTTCCCTTCAAGTACTTCTACGATCCGTTGTTGTCTATATGGTTGAGCAAATGTATCTGAAATATGATAAGGATACGAATCAGCAGTGACTTTATTGTTAGCTGTCGCAATATATCCTTTTTCAGGATTAACACTTGTTGGCAGTTCATCCCACGGGATGTACCCTTTCCATTCATATTGGTCGGTCCATCCAGGAACAGGAATTGACGTATAGTCTTGTTTACGAATGGGTATCAAACCGTTTGCTTTATAAGCAATCGTCCCATCTGTACTAGCAAATACAAAATTCTGCGCCGGTGTATGAAATGATTCCAGTGCTTTTTCGAACTGATTCCAATTTTTAGAGCGGTTCATCATAATTACAGCTTCGAGCTCCTTTGAAGGTTGAAGAGCTGTCCATTTTAATGAAAGGGCTGTACCTGGTTTATCATGATGTGCAAATTCTGAAATTACAGGTCCATGCCTTGTGATAACTACCTCGTGATCTACATCCATTTTATCCTTAACTTTAATTCTTTCTTTAACCACATCAGCTTTTTCCCAGTTTGCTAAGTATTGAAATTCATAAGCATTCTTTGGGTTTCTCTTTTCTACGTATAGTTCCTGAACATCTGGTCCTACGTTCGTAACACCCCATGCGATCGTTTTGTTATGGCCCACAATGATACCTGGAATTCCTGCAAATATTACACCAGAAACTTCATAATCCGGAGCTTTCAGATGAGCTTGATACCAAATGGAAGGAGTACCAAGCGAAAGGTGTGGATCGTTGGCAAGAAGCGGTTTTCCAGATTTCGTTTTACTGCCCGCAACTACCCAGTTATTACTACCATTATGATGGTTTGGAATAACCGATCCTGCGAAACTTTTTTCAAAATCAATTCCTTCTGTCTGTAGATCTTCTATTATCGTTGGTGCATCTTCTGGATATCCTGGAAATAAGTCCAGAGCTTTTTCTTTAGAGAACGTTTCCGTTAGATAATATCGAAAGGCTTGACCTTCCCAATGTCCACCAAGGTCAAAAGCCATGTATTTACCGATCACGAGCGAATCAACCGGCGTCCATCTCTCCGGCTCATATCCAACGAGCAAAAATTCGATGGGTAGTGTGTTATCTTTCTTCGCTTGGTTCATATAAGCGTTCACACCATCTGCATACCATGAGAGATATCGTTTCATTTCTGGAGAGTATTTATCATAAGAAGCTTCTGCTGCTCTTCTCAAACCAAGTGTTCTAAAAAACTTATCACGGGTAAGTGTCTTTTCCCCAATAACCTCACTGAGCATTCCCGATGCCTGTCTTCTGCTCAAATCCATTTGAAACAACCTGTCTTGAGCCGTTACAAAGCCCTGAGCCATAAATAGGTCCTTCATTGAGGTCGCTTCAATATGAGGAACACCGTCTCTATCTCTGTAAACATCTACCGTAGCTTCTAGTCCGTTTAGAGAAATTGATCCATTAATTATGGGTTTACTTTTTTGAAGCAAAAAATAGGCAGTCCCTGCTGCTGCCGCTAATATGACAACGATAGCAATTCCGATGATAAGTAAACTTTTTTTCCAAGATAATCGTTTAACAGACTTTTTTTTCTGAAGAGCACTCTCCACCTATAGACCCCCTGCCACTACAATCTTCCTATTTACATTCTATAATGTGAAGGATTTCCCCTGTAAAAAATTGAGAAAAGTAAACGGATTGAAAAACCTCCATACTTTTCGCCTAATTTCTCTAAATAAAGACAGGATTCTCAGAAAAATGTCGAATATCTCAACAAGCAGTTTATGACATAAAAGATAAGGAGAATTAAGATGGCTAAAATTGTAGTGGATTTCCAACTTAGTCATGGTGAGGAAAAAATTACTGAAGGCAACATCGTGATTGTTAATATCTATCCAAGCAAAGCCAATCTCCACGAACAAGTGAAAAAATTAATCGCAGAACAATTTAACTGCCCTGCTGGAATCATCTCTATTAAGCAAATAAAAATGAATGCATAAGTTAATAAAAAATGTGTTAACGCCTTAAAGCTTTGAAATGTGTGGTAGTGAGCCTACCACCTGCGCGTTTCTAAGCATGTTCCAAAAAGGAATATTACATCAGGATTACTTGTCTGCCCTAGGGAAAGCGAGCAGTCCCGAACGGAAATGAACTACTTCGAAAAACAACTAAGGGCCAACCTTTTGGAAAGAGCCATAAAAAAAGAGGTACTTCGCTAAAGGAAGCACCTCTATATGTATAGGGGACTTTATTATCTCATCGATTTTTAAATCAAGTAAGTTCCATTAGACGTATACCGCTAGGCCTATGTTCAACCCTTTAATCGGTAAATTAGCCGGTGGTTGGACAAGTTATCTAGCTTTTGTCATGCTAAAAATACGTCTTAATGATATTTTCAATCTCTTCATCCTTCATTCGACCTGCAATTCCAGGGGTTTGAGCAAAATATTTTACCGCTTCACCGCAAGATAGACCTATCTGACTAAGCCCTTTTGCGATCGTAATAAGATAAGTTGCTGGCGGTGGATTCAAATCCTGTTCATGCATATCAAGATTGCAAGTGAATGTAACCATCGGATATCCTTGGTCCTCGCCTAAATAGACCATTCGACTATACCAGCCTTGGCCAAAGTGAATATATCCTTTTTTGATGACTTCCTCCAGATCAGCCTCTATTTCATCACAACTGTTTTCTTGGGCTGTAACATCTAAAAACTGCTCAACAGTGACCAAATACTTTCTCCCAAACGTCTCGTAAGCTTCATTTCTTTCATGGCCGATAAAGGCAACCCCACCTTCCCCCCACTTCGTTCGCTCTCTTGCAAAATACAGGGGATATGGCAGAACTGCTTTGCCGTTCTTCAGCGGCATGGCTGGGTTTCTGCAGCCTCTTTCCCGTTGAGTAGAACCTTCCGGCTGATCGCCAAGAATATAACATAAAAAACGATGCTCCATTAAATTAGATCCATAACTGACATACCAAACATAAGATGTGTCCAACGATTAATCCTCCTTAAAATTTTCCTTGAATAATAGTCATGAACAATGTCATTTTTTTATACATTGATATACACAAGGGGGATGAAAAGAATGAAAAGAAAGTGTTTGCTCTTCGTATTTAGCTTATTTATATTTCTTTTCGTGATGTTCCTAGCTACACCTGTTATCTAAAATATTTTAAAATTAATTATTTCATAGGTCTTTTGGTACACCCTAGTTAAAATAGAAAAAGAAATTCGATTTTTGACCGAAAATAATATTGGTAAAATAATCCTATTGACCTAAATAGTGTTATTAGAAATAGTCTTTCCGATTCTTGTTTCATTTTTCAAATCGGGATAAAATGGTAAACATACAATACTTTTCCTTCTCTAGTTTCTGTACGAGTCTTACTCCTAATTTGCAAGGAGGGATGGGGATGACAGTATTTGAAGCGATGTCACTCATGATTGGTTTTTCAATGCTTGTTCTTACCATTATCCGCTCCAAAGATGATTCATAAAGACAGAGAGTTTTATTTTTTATTCATTCTGCCATGCAGATGCATGGCTTATTTTTTCGGATAAATTTATCTAAAAACTAGAATTACCCTTTCTATGAAATGTAAAACAAAAACCTTGCTGGAGATACTCTCCGAGCAAGGTTTTTAGTTTTAACTGTTTTTGCTTTATACAATCGTAGCTAGTCTATGCTTTCTTGACGACAATCTGCCCTTCTGAAACATTTACTGTTAGCTTCTCGACGCTCTCGTCATCTAAAAGAACATCTGCAATTTTATCTTCGATGTGCTCTTGAATGATACGACGAAGTGGTCTTGCTCCGAAAGCTGGATGATACCCTAGTTTCGCAAGCTTCTGTTTTGCAGCAAAAGTAACTGAGATCGAGATGTTTTGCTCTTGGAGTTGAACAGAAAGATCTTGCAGCATCAAATCAACAATCTTCACAAGGTGTTCTTCTTTTAGAGACTGGAATTGAACGATGCTATCAAAACGGTTTAGAAACTCTGGTTTGAAGTAGCCACCTAAAGAGTCTAGAATCTGCGTTTCTTTTTCAACCTCTTCTGTATTAAACCCTAGTTTCTTTGTTTGTTTTACAGCTGAACCGGCATTACTTGTCATGATGATCACAGTATCCTTAAAGCTTACCGTACGTCCTTGGCTGTCGGTCAATCTACCGTCTTCCATGATTTGAAGAAACATGTGCTGTACGTCTGGATGAGCTTTTTCAATCTCATCGAGTAGCAGTATGCTATATGGCTTACGGCGGATCTGTTCTGTAAGTTGTCCTGCCTCTTCATGTCCTACATACCCTGGAGGTGAACCGATCAACTTGGATACAGCATGCTTTTCCATATACTCACTCATGTCGAGACGAATCATGCTTTCTTCATCACCAAAGATCTCTTTAGCTAATGTTTTGGTTAATTCAGTTTTACCTACACCCGTTGGTCCTACGAATAAGAAGGAACCAATCGGACGTTTTTTTGTCTTTAATCCTGCACGGCTTCTGCGAATCGCTTTTGCTACCTTTTCCACCGCTTCATCTTGTCCGATTACTTGAGCTGAAAGTTTTGCAGCAAGCTCTTTCATCTTAGACTGTTCATCACTTTGCAGCTTACGAACTGGAATTCCTGTTTTCTGTTCCACGATATGTTGAATATCTTCCACTTGCACAATCGCTGCCTTTTTATCTTCTTCTTGTGTTTTAAGTTTCTCATCAAGCACTAGTTCTTCTTGTCGAAGCTTAGCTGCAAGTTCATAGTTTTCATCTGCAGCAGCTTTCTCTTTTTCTTTAACAAGTTCTTCTAAGCGCTCCTCAATGGACGATTTCTCAATCGTAATATGTTGAAGGTTGCTTTTTGAACCTGCTTCATCCATAAGATCAATCGCTTTATCGGGCAAGAAACGATCTTGAATATACCGATGTGATAATGTAACACAAGCTTTTAAAGCTTCTTCTGTAAATTTAACTTGGTGATAGTCTTCATAACGCGAAGCAAGTCCCTTGAGGATCTCAAATGCTTCATCCGTCGTTGGTTCGTTAACGATTACAGGCTGGAAGCGTCGTTCAAGCGCTGCATCTTTTTCGATCTGGCGATATTCTTTAAGTGTTGTAGCACCAACCATCTGAAGTTCACCACGAGCCAGTGCTGGTTTTAAAATGTTTCCTGCATCCATTGAACCTTCAGCAGACCCTGCTCCTACGATCTGATGCACCTCATCTACAAATAGAATGACGTTCTTCCGTTTTTGAAGTTCAGCAATAAGTTGTTTCATTCTTTCCTCAAACTGACCTCTTACCCCAGTATCTGCAACGAGTGAAGCAACATCTAACAAGTACACTTCTTTGTTCAGTAGCTTTGCTGGTACATTACCTTCTACAATTTTAGTAGCTAAGCCTTCAGCAATTGCTGTTTTACCTACACCTGGCTCCCCGATTAATACCGGGTTATTTTTTGTACGACGGTTCAATATTTCGATGACTCGACGTACCTCTTGATCACGTCCGATTACGGGATCGATGATTCCTGCCTTTGCCGCATCTGTTAAGTTACGGCCAAATTTATCTAGGAAGCCTCCGCCTCGTTTTCCTTTTTGTGTTTGTTGATGCTGATGACCGTTAGACTGATCTGCAAAAGCTTGTCCATTCATCATCTGTTGAAAAATATCATCGAAAGAAGAAAAGTTCATATTCATTCCTCCTCCAGTAGTCATTTCTTGTTTTACTTTATGGTAACAATCCGAGCAGAGCACAAATTGTTTCTTTTCTTTATTCATCGAAATACTCATTTGAATCGTAGCAGGATTAACTTCACATTGTTCACAACGCATAATTGTAACCCCCTATTTAGATTTTTAGAAAATTTGTATAAATTATTTGCGATTATAACGTTATGCTTTTCGTTTCGCAACTTTTTTGGTTAAGGTGTTTTGGTTTGATTGCTCAGAATTTGACTTTGACTTTCTTTGACCTTTCACCTTTAATCATATTATACTTTGACCTTTTTTGACTTTCAAGTATTTTGTTTGACTGTTAAAAATAACAAAAAGAGATGAGCTCTTAACTCATCTCTTCCCCAAATCAGTTCCAATTAAAAGTGATTTTTTGTCTGTAATCTTCTGTTTCTCCAGTTGGCGTTAACCACACTTCAAGTGTATATGAACCTGGCTCAAGATTATTCACTAAAATGTCTTGCGTAAAAACATCCGCTTGCTTCAACTTTAATGAAGTGAGAACCTGCATGAACATATGATTTTTAGAGTATTGATAAACAACTTTTCCATTCTTGTCTTTGATTACATAATCAAACTTTTGACTGGATGAAAATTGAAATACCTTCTCTTTTTCTGTTTGATTTTTTAACTCATACCGAAATAGAATACCTTTTGCGTTCTGCTGTTCTTGAACCTTGATTGTACCTTCAATATTTCCTGCAACGATACCGTTCTGACCGTTCTGACCATTTTGTCCAGATCGCTCTTCATTGCCATCCTTAGGACTTTGTTTCTTTTTATTATCTTCTTTACCATCACCTATCACCGGTTGCTCTCTCCCCTCGGATTGGTTTTGGCTGTCACTGTTCCCACAGCCTGTAGCGACTATCGAAATACATAATATGATCAGTATAACATGCCATTTGTTGATCCAACATTTTCTCATCATTCTTCACCTCACTTGTTAGTTTGGGCATATATACGGAATTTCATGTTTAAAAAGGATTTTTAGCTTACTTCATGTAAAATAGAAATAAACTTATACGTATAGGGAGTGTGTTTCTTTGGAAATGACAAAGTCAGATCTTTTGCTTAAGATGCAGAAAATAACTTCTGAAAAGCGTGCCACACAAAATGAAACGATTCTCTGGCAGCATAGCCACGATGAATCATATCACCACCCTGTTTCTCCCGATATAGTTGTATACCCTATATCAGCAGATGAAATTTCTTCTATACTAAAATTCGCAAATGAAAACAAAATTCCTGTTGTGCCTTACGGAGCAGGTTCCAGTCTTGAAGGTCACTGCATTCCCGTTAAAGGCGGCATCTCTATAAACTTTCAAGAAATGAATGAAGTGTTAGAGATTCGTCCAGATGACTTTCTAGTGAAAGTACAGCCTGGTGTTACACGCACTCAGCTAAACCTAGCACTAAAAAAATTCGGATTGTTCTTTCCCGTGGACCCTGGAGCTGATGCTACGATCGGTGGAATGGCAGCTACGAATGCAAGTGGAACAACCAGCGTAAAATATGGAATCATGCGTGACCAAGTAAGAAATCTCCAGGTAGTACTGGCTGATGGACAGGTTATTCAAACCGGCGGAATGGCCGCTAAATCGTCAGCGGGCTATCACTTGACCTCCATGTTTGTCGGTTCAGAAGGTACACTTGGGGTTTTTACTGAGATTACATTAAAAGTATACGGCATCCCTGAATCAGTTTTAGCAGCAAGGTGCACATTTCCATCGGTTCAATCGGCGGTTGAAGCAGCTGGTGCGGTTCTTGGTTCTGGCACTGGTATCGCAAGGATGGAGCTGGTTGATGAACGCTCGATCGTCCAAGTGAACCACAATAGCGATACCTCGTATACAGAATCTCCTACCTTATTTTTAGAGTTTCAAGGAAACCCTTCAAGCGTTTCATATGAAGCATCATTGACAAAAGAGTTGCTCGAGAGCTTTGGAGGTTTGGAGTGGGTGGAGGAACGTGATTCTAAAGCGCGCGCTAAGCTTTGGGAAGCAAGACACAATCTAGCTTATGCATTTAAACACGGTTATCCCGGAAAATCGATGATGTTCACCGATGTTTGTCTTCCACTCTCTGAATTGTCCGGAGCAATCGTACATGCGAGAAAAACGATGGATGAGATCGGTGTACCAGGTGCTGTACTCGGTCATGTTGGGGATGGAAATTTTCATGCCATTTTGATGTATGATAGCTCAATTTTGGAAGAGCGTGAAAAAGCTGATACGGTGAATGCTAGTATAGTGGACTATGCTCTTCAAAAAGGTGGGACATGTACAGGTGAGCACGGAATTGGTATTGGAAAAGCAAAATATTTGGCTAAGGAACATGCTGATACTCTTCCCATCATGTTAGCTATAAAAAAACAATTGGATCCAAACGACATTTTAAACCCAGGTAAGATCATATTATAGAAATGAAACGAAGAGCTTGTATGATTCGTATAGGAGTAATAACCAAAGAGGGGGCGTTATATCATGATCGTCGTTACAACAGAGAACATAAAAGGTTATGAAGTGAAGGAAGTAAAAGGTTCTGCTTTCGGAGTTGTTGTGCGTGCTCGCGGAATCGGCGGCGACATCATGGCAGGACTGCGAGGAATTATGGGCGGTGAGATAAAAGAGTATACGAGCATGCTTGAAGATGCCCGTAAACAAGCAGTTGATCGCATGGTAAAGAATGCCACTGAGATGGGTGGCAACGCGATCATCATGATGCGCTTTGATTCTGGAGAGATGGGCAATAACATGAGCGAGATTGTTGCTTATGGCACTGTTGTCGTCATTGAAAAACAATGAACATTATAAACATCTTTATCGGTTGGCAGGTTCTGTCTATCTTTTTCTTAATTGTCTTAGGCATCATCTCTTGGCTTTATTTTGATAAGCGTTATAAAAAGAGTGAAACAAAAGTACCCTCAGGCTATATTTGGACAGATGAAATCTCTATCGATCCTACTTCTGGAAAAAGAGAACGCGTCTATTATAATCCGGAAACCGGCGATCGGTTTTATAAAGAAGAATAGATTATTTCGTTTATTTAAGCAGCTCTTTTTGAAGAGCTGCTTTTTTGTTGTGTTATTTTAGGTGATGAGATTATTACATGTTTTACGGTACGGGATTTTATTTTCTGTTACGCGTTCGCCGCTAAATTCTCTCGGACCACCTGCAAACCATTATTTATCACCTGTAACCGATCAATGACCACCTGGAGAGCACTGCATTTCACCTAAACCTACTCTCTCACCACCGATAAGCACGCCTCAGCTTTTAACACAATGCTCTTTACATATAAAAACAGCATAATTTTTCAAAGAAAAACATTTTTAAGCAGAAATAAGCCGCCCATTCAAGCTGGGCGGCTCCCACTAAACTTCTTTTCATTTCTACACTTTAAATTTATTAATCGCTTCATTCATCTCTTCTGCTAGCTGTGATAGTGCTATTGATGAAGATGAGATCTCCTCCATGCTAGCTAGCTGTTCTTCTGCAGAAGCAGAAACTTCTTGCGTGGACGAAGCTGCTGTTTCTGCCATCGACGAGATCACATCGATCGAACCAACGACATGTTCAGTACTTGCTGTCATCTGCTCTGTAGCGGCTGAGATATCGCTCACTTGGCCAGAAACCTCAGCCACTGTTTCATACAAACTTTTAAAAGCTTCTCCCGATTGATAGACGAGTTCTCTACCGTCATTCACTTCTATCGCACCGTTCTTCATAGCGGCAACGGCTTTTTCAGTTAGTTCCTGAATGCTAGTGATCAGTTGACCGATCTGAGATGCAGATGCTGAAGATTGCTCTGCTAACTTTCGTACTTCATCAGCAACTACAGCAAAACCTCTCCCTTGTTCACCTGCACGTGCTGCCTCGATTGCTGCATTCAGTGCTAGCAAGTTTGTCTGACCTGCAATATCCGTGATCACATCAACAATATTTGTAATTTCTTGAGACTGCTCACCAAGATCCTTCACAACCTGAGAAGTGTTATCCATAGAAGTATGAATCGCATCCATCTGGCCGATCGTTTTTTGAATCGTATCATTGCCGCCCTCTGCTACTTGCATAGAACGAGCTGATGCTTCGGACATGTTCTGCATACTAACTGCGATCTGTTGAATGCCCGCAGAAAGCTGGTTCATGGCTTCAACAATATTATCAACCGTTCGTACTTGTTCTTGAGATCCGCCTGCCACTTCACCTATCGTTGTCGCGATCTGTTCTGTTGCCATACTCGTTTGCTCAGCTGAAGCCGTTAATTCTTCAGAAGATGCTGCCACCTGTTCTGCTGTGGCTCTTACTTGCCTGATTAAAGTTGCAAGGTTTGTGCCCATATGGTTGATACCATCTGCGAGCATACCAATTTCATCTTTATTTTTTACAGAGATCGGATCCATCGTCAGATCACCGTCTGCGATGTCATTAAGCATGTTGGACATTCTCACTACCGGTCTAGAGATCATGAGCGAGATCGTGTAACCGATTGCAAGTGCAGCCACAACAATAACGATTCCTAAAATTGTGATTAAAGAGACAACGAACTTCTCTTCGTCAGCAACGACTACCCTGCCTTCAGCCATTAAGTTTGCTTGTCTTTTCCCCATCTCTTCTGTAACAGCTCTCATATCTCTTCCTAGTGGAAAAAGAGTGCTTTTCGCATATTCATTTGCAGCTTCCATGTTACTCATTGAATTTTGCAGTACCCGGTCTGATTCAGTTTTGTAATCATTGTTCAGATAATAAATCTTCTCAAGTCTGTCTTTATCCGCCTTAACTTGAACCAGTTTCATCGTTTCATTCACGAGTGCATTAATCCTTTGATTTGCGTCGGTCAACTTTTGTTTGCTTTCGGTCGACTGCTCAAGCAAGTACTCGCGGACACTATTGTTTTGCACGGTCGCTTGAAGCTCAATCTCTTTAGCATTGTTATAGATTACCGTTCTTCTGTCTAATAGTTCACTGTATGTATGTTGCATATCTTTTAGAAAGTAAAAGAAAACACCGCAAGTTGCGGCAAAAAGAACGGCAATCGTTAAAAAAGATCCTACTAGCTTTTTTCTCAACGTTAGTTTCATACGTCACCTCTTATACATTTCTGTTTCTAAAAATAACCGGACAACTTAGCACAATGATTAAATGATCATCCTGCTTAGAGACACCTTTTATTAACGAGTCCTCTTTGGAACGAAAACTTCCTGGTGATTGTATGGAATCCGTTTCAATATCAATTACATCAGTAGCAGCCTCAGTTAGAAGTCCTAAGAAGCTTTCTTCATTCTGTAAAATAACAATTCTAGTCTGATCTGTAATTTCAGTCTTTCCTTTGCCGATCAGCTGTCCAAAATCAATGATTGGAATAACGTTCCCTCTTAGATGAATGATTCCTAATACGTCTGAAGGCGTCTCTGGCATGGGTGTGATCTCTAGAACGCGCTCAATCGAAGCCACATGTTCGATCGGCAGCCCATATTGTTCAACACCCGCTGTAATTACAACAATTTTCAACGTTTGAATGCTAAGCGACATCTCACTTGCTCCTTTTCTAGGTATTTCTTCATTAAACAATAGTCATGAGTTCTCACTCTTTTATCGGTTACGAAATTCAAATGTTTTAGTCTCAAAAATGATAATAAATCTACTAATTCTTTTTAGAGTTTCTCGAGTTTGTGTACCAACAATAAAAAACACCTGAGCAATTTTATGCTCAGGCGTTCTTCTTACTTATCTTTTTAATTCCACGTTCTCTATCGTATTTGGTGGAATGGTTACTTGTACCTCTACAAACTGTTTCGTGCCATATAATTGTGTTTCAACTACTTTACCGGTAGAAGGTGTATAGCTGCCTTGTTTCATATAGAATGGAATATTTACTGTCAGAGATTTATTTAAGCGGTTTGTAACTGTAGCTGTTTGGGTAACTTGAGATCCATCGTTTGGCAGCTCAAACTTATTTTCAAATGAAACAACACCAGCTGACGTATTTCCATTTTGATATACTGGCATGGATCTATCTGGCCCTTCGTATACATATGACCTGAACTTATTATCAGTTGCATTCTTCTCAAATAAACGATAGCCTACCCATGGTTTAGCTGATAATTCAATAGATGCAGTTGTAGAATACAAAATGCCATCTTGCTCTGTAATATTATCGATATGCGTATGTCCATGCAGAGATATATTAACGTTATTCTGCTTCATTACATCAATCAGCTCATGAGATCCTTCACCGTGCCATTGCTGATCGTATTTAATACCGAGCGCCTCACCTTTTATGAGCGTTGTTAAATGCTGCGGATCATGTTTAGCATCGTATTCTTTCCAATACTCGTTTACATGCGGATCTGTTGACGGCCAAATGTCACGATCACGCCATAACGGATTATGGTGAGAAAATAATCCCCTCACTTGTTCAGGTTGTGCACTGGATTTGTTATCTGCTAGATCCTTTTTTATCCACTCCATCTGCTCATCACGTATCTGTCCACCCCAAGTAGGAACAGATACGGATCCGTGGCCTTGTCTATCAAACTTGTGCCAATCAAAAGAGTTGTATCCGATCATGTGAGCATATGGTCCATAATCAAATGAGAAATATTGGGGACCGAAATATTGTTCCCAATACTTAGCACCATCGGTTAGTGTAGCATCTTGTGCATAATAATCATGGTTCCCTGGGACGATATACACAGGAACATCAAACTGCTTCAGCATGCGGTATGTTTCTTCATATTCATAGATATACTCTTTCGGATTCATCTGACCATACATTAAATCACCAGTCATCACTACAAAATCTGGTTTTAACAAATTAACTTGTTTAATCGTTTTTTGGAGATATAACCAACGTTTCGTTCGATCTGGGTGCCACAATCCTGCTTCAGTAATATTAGCTGGGTCTGCAATATTGCGTGGAGAGCCAACATGAATATCTGTTAGATGCATAAATTTAAATTCTTTCTTGAACTCTTTAACTACCTTAACCGAGTTTGGTTCATCATCTGTAATACGCGTTCCATTCCCGGTATAAGATACTTGAAGATCAAATAACTCTTCTGGAACCTCTTCTGGAATTTGCACCGTAACTTCATAAATAGAAGAGCTATCCTTCCAATAAGAAGATCCTTTTTGCACATTTTTCACAGGAAGAGTAAATGTTCCATCTATATTGGCTGTTTCAGTTGGATTTAGAGAAACTTCCCATCCTGCAGGTTCTTTATCTTTTGTATCTACCTTAATCGTCAAATCAGATCCATTCTTTTTATTGCCGGAGTTGACATAAGTGGATAAATAATATTATCTACTTTTGGATCTAGAGCTAAATTAGGTACTTTATCGAGATAGTTTTCAGTGTTTCCAATCCCACCATCTTGTTTGTCTATACCAGACAAGAAGGCATGTGCTTGTCCAGCAGGTATCGTTAAAGCACCTGAAATCACAAGTGCTGTAAGCTTCATTTTCCAATTCATGTGGTACTCTCCCTTCAAAATAACTTGCATCTTGAAAGTAACAGCACAACGTAAATTTCATGTAACAGCACATTAAATATTTTATGAAACAGTTATTTCACTATATCTCTCGCAATCTCTTTCGTGCTTCATCTTCTTCAAACGAACTAAAAACGCGATAATCATTTTGATCAAGAATTCGGAAATGTTGACTGATTACATTCTGCTGAAGCCGGTAGCCTTTATGTGACTCTATTTCTTTCCACCACACATGTCCACCCCAGGTTTTTTCTTTCGGTATCGCTACATACTCATGAACGACTAGTTCCATAACATCAAGCGGATTTCCACCAAGGGCATTGTTAAGAATGTCAGAATTACGAAAAAGTGCACACATAGCAACGATTACAGTCCAGCTCGCTTTGATTCTTTCTTTTTCGATCTGCACTAACGTTTTCTTTGAAATCCCTAATATATCGGCCATCTTGTCTTGTGTATATCCAAGTTCCGTCCGTACAAGCTTGATTTTGCCTGTTAACAAGTCCACAATTTCGTCTTGCGTCATAATAAGAAATTCTCCTTTTATCCTTTTAGGAACATTTTACACAAAAAAACTCCTTTCAACAAAATTGAAAGGAGCATTAGTTATACGTATATGGTTCCCAATGAGCTAGATCATAGAGCCCAGAATTAATCCGGGTACTCTCCGCCTCCAATAATGACAGCAATTCATTTGGAAGCTCATTGTGATGATTGACAAGGTTCATCTCATCGTCTGGAGATGAGATCAGAACCGTGAACAACTTCTTATTTTCCATGTTCATCCCATGCACATGAATATAATTTAAATCTTTCACGCGATACACAAAAAAGATACGATATTTATTCATCTTTCCCACACTCCCTTAGAAACAGTGTGGTCGGATTTCACACACATTAAACCTTATTTTGATGAAGACGGTGCAGTCGGAAGTTCGATCTCCACCTTCGTTCCCTCGTTTTCAACGGAAGAAAATTGTATCGCTCCACCGTGCTCTTCAATAATCTTAAAGCAAACCATCAAGCCTAACCCCGTACCCTTTTCCTTTGTTGTATAAAACGGTTCTCCAAGGGTTTTCAAACGTTCCGCTGGAATTCCACAACCTTGATCTTTTAGCTCGAGAAGAACAGAATCGTTGCGAATTCCGATCTTAATATGAATCTCTCCGTCTTTATCCATACTTTCAATCGCATTCTTTAATAGATTGATGAAAAGCTGTTTAAGTTGATTTTCCACACCATATACAAGTGGAATGTTATCCGAGATATTTACCCAGATTTGTATGTTTTTCATGATCGCTTGCGTTTCTAACAATCTTACAACACTATAGATTAGTTCTTGAATGTTCGTATGCTCAAAGCTCACTGCCTGAGGTTTAGCAACAAGCATGAGTTCCCCGACAATATCGTTGATTCGATTCAGCTCTGACTCCATGATTCTAAGATATTCTAACCGAATCACATCGTCTGCATCTGATAATAGTTTCGTAAACCCTTTTAATGAAGTTAGCGGGTTCCGAATCTCATGCGCCACTCCTGCAGCAAGCTCACCCAAAACAGACAGCTTCTCCGATTTCAACATAAGTTCTTCTGTCTGTTTTGCTTTCGTAACGTCTCTAGCAAAGGTTACTAGACTCTCAACATGTCCGTCTTTTGTCATAACCGGTACACCACGTGCCTCTAATAAGATCCAATCACCATTCTTATGAAGCAACCTGAACTCTGTTTGAAACGGTTCTTTTTTTACAAGAGCTCTCATGAATTGATCAGAGAGGCTCTGTATATCTTCTGGATGAACCATTTCAAGGATAGCCCCTTTAATCTCACCATCTTCATAGCCAAGAACAGGTAAATGTGAAGGAGATACATATTGAATAATACCGGATGGATCAATCACAGTAATCAGATCTGTAGAATGTTCTGCGATCAAACGATATTTCGCCTCACTTTCCCGTAGAGCACGCTCTACTTTTTTCTGTGAAGTAATATCACGATATACGATTACGAACCCCATAATTTTTCCGTCCATGTCACATATATTTGAAAAAGATGCAGATACATCAAAAACGGTTCCGTCTTTGTGTATACGCTGTGTTTCATGAAGCGGAACCGATTGTCCCTGTTTTAAGAGATCAATGATCTCCTTTGATTCACCTTGTAGATGTTCAGGTGTAATAACAGGATAGTCGTCATTATCCTCTGAGAAATCTTCTTCGGCCCAACCAAACATCTGAATGAATGCATCATTTACCTTAATAACTTCTTGTCTCGTATTGATGATGAGAATGGCATCTGTCGTTCCTTTTAAAACTGATTCTAATAAATCTAGAGCCACACTCAACTCTTCTTCCTTCTGCTTATGAGGAGTTATATCACGCCCTGTAATGACTAACACTTGGGGTTTACCATCACTCGTAAATGTCGGTTGCTTAATGAGCTCTAGCATTACTTTACGACCGCTCTTCATGAGAATCTTTTCAGCTGTTTTTATTGGCTTTCTAGTTTCCCAAGCTCTTTTATCAGAAAGGCTACATCTTTCAATTGCTTCATATGACAGTCTTGTATCTAGTTCCTCAAGACTTTTTCCTTTATATTCATCGTGGTTGATTCCATAAATATTAAGAGCAAACCGGTTCGCTTCTGCCCAAGTTCCATCCGGATATCTTAAACAAACAAATTCAGGCAGGACATCAATCATTTCTTTTAAAGTGGCAACTGCAGGTAATTCGTCCTGGCTCAATACTTTCATCATATCCACCCTTTTTTACTAAAACTTTCTTAACGTCTATAAATTAAATAAAAGGGTCTATTTTCCTTTATTTTTTTTGGAGTTTCGCACGTCAAATTCGTTTATTTTTCGCCGAAATATGACAAAAAGACGCTTCCCTTGTGGAAAGCGTCTCTTGTATATGCTGACGATTAAACGGCTTTTACCGCTTCTTTTAGCGATTTACCGGGCTTGAAAGCTGGCACATTGCTTGCTTGAATCATGATCTCTTCACCAGTAAGAGGATTGCGACCTTTTCTTGCGTTACGGTTTCTTGTTTCAAATGTTCCGAAACCAATAAGCTGTACGCTTTCTCCGTTTTTCAAAGCATCTGTAATCGCATCTAGCACTGCATCAACGGCAAGCGCTGATTCCTTTTTGTTCATACTCGTTGCATTTCGAACTGCATCTACTAAATCCATCTTTTTCATTATGAATTGCTCCTTTCAAACATTAAATGAACTGCTTGTGTAGCAACATTATTAACGAAAAAGATAGGTTTCATACAGAAAGATACAAAATTCCGAAAAATATTTATATAGTTTAATAATTCGTTTTCGAATTAGAACCCTTGAATGGTCATACCACCATCAACAAATAGTGTTTGGCCGTTCACGTAATCAGCTGCTTCACTAGCTAAAAATACCGCTGGTCCCACAAGGTCCGGTAGTTCTCCTACTCTCTTTTGTGGAGTAACAGCTATTATGTCTTGTAAATATTTTTCGTCGGCTAGCAGTTTCTCTGTTAATGGTGTCTTAAAATACCAAGGACCGATGCTGTTCACATTAATTCCGTACTGTCCCCACTCAAGAGCTAAGTTCTTTGTCATCTGTATGATCGCAGCTTTTGTAGAGGCATAGACTACACCTGTACGAAGAGCGACATGTCCTGCAACAGAAGAAATAGTAATAACCTTACCCCCGCCGCCGGCTTGTTTCATCCGTTCCCCAGCTTGCTGCGAGAACCAAAAAGCTGATCGAAGGTTCGTATGCATGATGATATCCCATTCTTCATCAGTGACATCTAAAGCTTTTGAGCGGATATTCATTCCGGCATTGTTCACAAGAATATTTACGCTTACCCCCTCTTCGTCTAGCGTTTCAAAAATTCCAATAACTTGTTCCTTATTCGTAACATCTGCTTCAAAAAGATACGCTTTCGTTCCAGCACGTTCAATCAACTGTGCTGTCTTTTCCAGATCAGATTGGGTTCTGGATACAATCACGACATCCGCTCCGGCTTCTGCATATCCAATCGCTATCGCTTGTCCGATTCCTCTTCCAGCACCAGTTACGAGTGCTGTTTTGCCTTTAAGTGAAAATGACGGTAAATACACGTATACGACCTCCTCTATTTAGTTAAAAAGTTCGGGGGAAATGATGAAGTAACGTTCTTGGTTTGTCTCATAAGTATTCATCGTATGAATGCTAATTTGGTAGGTAGGTATATCCATATCGTCTTCCATTTCAGAATCGTCCTCACGTACAACTAGATCAGTAATTTTTTTAATACCTGAATTCTCTATGTTCCACAAAGAGCTGTCCACACTATCAAACTGTACTTGTTCAAAGTTTGTGAAGCTCAAATAATAGGAATCACCTTTTGGAACCATATGTTTTAATCCATGCAGATCGAGCGCTTTAAAATAAATGTGAGGTGAAGAGATATAGTTTTGACGATTTACCATCTGGAGTTCTGCATCCTGAATTTGAGTACTAATTTGATATTTGCCATCGTGTAAAGTGACCCATGCATTCATATCTCGCCCGTCTCTATAATAAGAAGCTTCATAGTTAAACTGCTGAATCTTTCCTTTCTTATTAAAAATGAGCGACAGGTTATTGATAGCAAGCTCTCCTTCTGCATGCAGCGCTTTCTTTACCTTCTCATACTCTTTATTTAATTTCATTTCGTATGCATTTGTTAGAGCATTAACTCGGAACACTTCTTCATAATAAGCAGCTACTGAGTAGTTCATAATTAAGCTTGATGCAAAAGATAACACTCCTAGAGAAGCAGCCCACTTTTTAGCATCTTTATTTAAGATGATCTTAGGAAGGAAAAAGAGCAGGAAGATCGCAAGTCCCACTGGTAGTACCCAAGATTCAATACGAAACGTAAACGTACCTAATAAAAAGTAGCCAATCAGTTTCCACCCGATCTTTGATTCTTCGCGGTCTGCTTTCTTCGTATAAATGAGTATCAATAATACAAGAAAAATGACTGAGATGCCCCAAGCTAGTAACGACTCTATTCGCATCGTTATCCCCCTAATTTTTGGATAATAATATAAGTTTATCAAAAAATGCGTGAAAAAGACGCTGCTATCCAATAGAAATCGAAAACAACAAAAAACAACTTGCTCATAAGCGGTTTCGTAACATTGAACAATTCAATCATCATGTACAGCCCACTAAAAAAAGCACAGCTATTCGGCTGTGCTCTACTTACGATTCTACCCACTCTTTTCTCAGCGTAAATAGATCTTTTAATTCGTCAGTTGATAATTCTGTAATCCAATTCTCACTCTGAATCACTTTTTCTGAGAGTTCTTTCTTACTCTCAAGCATCATGTCAATCTTCTCTTCTAATGTGCCAAGCGTAATCATCTTATGCACCGTCACGAATTTTTTCTGTCCGATGCGATGAGCCCGATCTGTTGCTTGATTCTCAACAGCTGGATTCCACCATCTATCATAATGAATAACGTGATTTGCCTCGGTCAAGTTGAGTCCTGTTCCACCAGCTTTTAGAGATAAGATAAAAATAGGATGCTCTCCATCTTGAAAGCTTTCTATCATTTGGTCGCGTTTTTGCTTGCTTAGACTGCCATGCAGAAAGAGTACTGTTCGTCCAAATTTTTTCTCCACATACTTCTTTATCAGTTCACCCATAAAAATAAATTGAGTAAAGATCAGACACTTCTCATCCTTTTCAAGAATAGCATCGATCAATTCAATCGTCTTAGCAAATTTTACAGATTGATCTTCAAGCTTGCCTAGCTTGTCATTCTTTGTATAGAGAGCTGGGTGATCGCAAATCTGTTTCAGTTTTCCTAACATCGCGAGTAATAGTCCACGCCTTTGCATCCCTGTTACCTTTTCCAACTGCTCAAATGTATCTTGAACAAGTCTTTCGTATAGAGAAGCTTGTTCTTTTGATAACGGACAATATTCTTTGATCTCTTGTTTCTCAGGCAGGTTGAGCTGAACAGCAGGATCCATTTTCGTACGACGCAGCAGGAATGGTTGAACAAGCTGTTTTAATTGCTGTAAACGCAACGTATCATTATCTTTCTCCACTGGCACTACAAACTTTTTCTGAAACGATGGTTCGCTCCCTAAATATCCTGGGTTCAAAAAATCGAAAATAGCCCACAGTTCAAGAAGTCTGTTTTCTACAGGTGTTCCCGTTAGCGCGATCTTGTGACGTCCGTTAAGTCTGCGAATACTTCTTGACTGTTTTGTATAGCTGTTCTTAATGTTCTGTGCCTCATCAAGCACGATTGCTTCCCAATATGTTTCACCCATCTCACTAAAATCAAGCTGGCAAGTCGTGTAAGAAGTAATAACAACATCAAATTTTTTATTCCACTCAGCAAAATGATCCCCCTTCTTACGGTTCCCCCCGTAATGAAGACCTACGGATAAAGTGGGTGAAAAGTTTTGAAGCTCTTTTTGCCAGTTGCCGATTACAGAGGTAGGGCATACAAGTAAAAATGTACCTTCATGTTTTTCTTTTTCTTTCACCTTTAAGAAGTAGTCAATGGTCTGTACTGTTTTACCTAAACCCATATCATCAGCTAAACAACCACCAAGGCCGAATTCCCGAAGAAAATACATCCAAGAACTTCCTGTCTTCTGATAATCTCTTAATGTTCCGATTAAGTTTTCTGCTTTAGGCTCAATCGGCAGTGTTTTGATCTCCGTCAGCTGATCCATCCATGCGTTTAACGGTTCATCCCACTCAATGTCGAGCATCGGTCCGTCAGACTCTATTCCTAGAAGACCATCTTCAGCAGGGTTGGTCTCCATATTTAGAAGATGTTGCTCTAGTACATCCTTCAACTGAATTCCTGTACGATCCACATTCTTTATAAGATGACGCACTTGTTTCATCCACTCAGGATCTACTCTGTACCATTGGCCGTTTCTTCGCACGAGCCTCCTGCTTCCATCAACCAGCTTACGAAATTCTTCTTCCGTAAGCTCTTCATCGCCCGTTGACATTCGCCAATCGAACTGCATAATCGCATTTAATCCCAAGAACGAAGGTGCTCCACCAGATTGCTGCGATTTTGTTTTGATCTTTGCCTTTACTTTTGGTTGAAGTTCTTGAACGGTTTGCCACCATGCTGGAAGAACAACGGTAAGTCCAATCTGTCTTAACAGATCGCTTTTGAGTGTTAAAAAATCCCAAGCCTCTTTTTCTGTTATTTCATCTCGTATTTCTTTTCTCGCATTTGGTTTTAACCAAGAGATTAATTTTGTCACGAGATCTATGTCAGACTCTAACATCTCTTTGAAAGCTTTCCATTCCTCTGGAAGAAGTGTGCTTTTTCCGAGATACGGCACAGCTATTCCATCTTCTTTTTCTTGAAGAATGACATCTAGCTTCCATACATCTTCAATAGCTTCACCATCATTTGCAGGTTCAGACAGTTCAAATATGATATCAAAGGGCTTTGGATCTTTTCTCCAGCCAATCTTAATCAGCCATTCCTCTTCACTTAAATGATTCAAGGCAGATATGATCTGTCGAGGTATACCCTTCATGCGTTCTCTATTAAAATTTGTAGGCATGTATGTGTTGCCGTCATGTGGCAATGTTGAGAGAGCTTCGTTCACCCAGGCGGATTCAATTCTCTCTCCATCCGTTCTCCATGCCCATGATCCTGTCTTCCATGCTTCATAGTCAGGAGTAACCTTTTCTTTCTGCATCAAACGGAAGACATCGTTAGCCTCTTTTACAAAAGTCCAAGAATCATCTTCCCAATTGTTTTTCGTTAGAAAGAATTCGGGATATCGATTAAAAAGATCAAAAGCTTCCCCCGCATCTAAATAAACATTCTGGTCATCATCAACTTCTAGCATCGTCCCATAAAATGAAGGCTTATGCCATGTAAATAAAAGAGGTTTCCAGTCGTTTACATGCACTCTTTTCGAATGTTTAGTGGCCCATAAAACCATGTTGCCATGAAGCCATTTCGCGTGTATCAAAAGATTGCTTGTATCGATCATGAAATAAACTTTCCTTTCCTTAGCTCTTCCTGAAAGGCTCTTAGCCGTCCATAAACAGTAGCAATACGATTGATATACTGTGAAAAACGTTCTTCTTCACCAAGATCAAAATATAAGGATCGAAGTGTTTTTAAATGTTTAATAGCGGACTGATAAGATTTTCTAGTCCTCTCATTAATCAGCCTATCAATCGCTTGGTGATAGATCGGCAGAACTGATTCTTTTTGAAAGGACACGACCTCTTTTAAATCCTTTCTTTGAATCAATTCAGGTGAGTAACCCATAATAACTTGCAGTTCTACCCATCTTTCATGCTCACCGATCACCATCAAATACTCCCCGTACTCATAGAACGTGATAGGTAAGAATTCAATCAGCATCTCTTCATACTGATCCTCGTCACCTGTGTGTTGAGCGTACTTCCAAAAATAGCTTAAGTATTCATGAAAAAACTCACGAGATTCAGAATGGTAATAGTACGTACCAACACCTTCTAGGAAATATGGCTTTAGATCAAGCAGCCACAACAAGAGTCGATCCCATTCTTGTTTGTCTACTAATAACTTCATCCAAACAAGATAATGAACCATATCCACTTTTTTCTCACACTGTGTTAACCGTTTAAAAGCTAGTTGTTCATCTCCACTAGCAAAAGCAAAATGAACAAGAGCTAGTTCAAGCATTTGAGATGTTTTGCCACTTTCTTTTTCTTCTAAAAGCTGTTTTTCATATTTAGTAACCCAAGCCTGCTCAACATAGAGTAACGACCAGCTGATCTGAAATAGATAAAAGAGAAGATGTCCCCACTTAGGAGGGATCTCATAAAGACTCTGAAAGTTTCTTAAGCTCTCTTCCAAAAGCTTTTTATTCTCATTTAGTAACTTTTTGCTGTCGATCTGTTTTAAAGTTATATACATTTGATCACTTAGTTTCTCAACAGTAGCATCAAAATTGGACTGCATATATGTAGCTACACCATATTGACCTTCAAACGAAAACAATCGAATCAGCGTTTCGATCTGTACGTGATATTTGTATAATAATGCTATATCTTCGTCAAAGAACTGCCCTGCATTTAAGAGCGCAGGATAATAATCGCGATAGATATGAACAAACGTATAACTCGTATCTTTTCCATCAACGAGATCTCGAAAGGAGACGGTTTGCAGTTTACGTCTCTCGAAAGTTTCAAACCGTTCTGAAAAATACTCTCGCCATAGTTGAACAGAATGTGTGTTTTGAACTTTTTGCTCAGGCGTTTCAAAATGAACATGAGTTTCGCCCTTATCTTTATGCTCTTCAGTTGGTTTCATTCCGTCTCCCCCCTTTCTTTTTATTACCAATTATAGCAAAATACATCTATACTCATTCATGTATATCATATCTATTTTAAAGGAAACCGTTGAAATTGACCAAAGATACACATTTAACACCTAAAACAATTCCAATTTTTACCGATAATATGAATAGAAGTGTCTGATATCGGCTTTTAGAAACAATCAACACAAGATAAAAGTTTAGAGAAAAGAGTACAGAATTCTATGAAGTTAGGTCTACCTTTAATGATATGCTTGTCGATCGCAATAGAGACTCCTTCTTCTTTACAACTGGAAAGGAAGAACCACTTATGATAGAAAAAAATATTCAAGAACGAATCCGTTTATTAAGAGAAGAATTATATCGAATTTCAAACCAACTAAACTATGAATTAACACACCCCAAATTGGTCACGATCAGCCAACAGCTCGATCAACTATTGAACCAGTACTCTAAATTTGAACAGAAAGTATAAAAACGGCTGCTTGTTAGGTCGTTTTTTTATTTCAACGTAACCTTCTACTTTTTCAACTAAAACACTACTTTCCCTCTCGAACTTAATTCGACATTCCTTCCCTTCAATATTGTAGTTTTTTGTAACATTATCACTATTTTAGCCGAAACCCTTTTTCTTTTTGTAAATTTATTGCATATTAAGTGAAGACAAAATCTCTCATGAAAGTTGTGAATAGAACATGTTGTTGCAATTAATTGAGGAAAAACGTGAAGTATTGTTATGTCTTGGCAAAACATATGGTTTAACCGCTAAAGAAACAGTGATCTGCAGTCAGGAATTAGATCAGTTATTGAATCGCTTAGATGATTTTATTGGCGAACCTAGCGACAACTCGTAATTTTTGTCTATTTCCTGGGAAATTTGTCGTTTGAGAGAGAATGATTATCAACTTAAACGAATCCTACATAATCATTATCTATTAAATTCCATAATTACCTATTATTATATGAAAATAGTAATGTAATCTCTTTGTTATCTTCTCCTAATGAGTTTGTTACATTCGATTAGTATAATTGGCAACCGAGGCGTATTTAACCAATTATACATATTAGGAGGAGTTATCATGATAAAAAAATGGGTAATTACAGGGGCTTTAGCATTCGGATTGCTCGTTTCTGCTCCCGTTAGTGGATTTGCAGCAATGGGGGATCACACTCTCCGACCGGGTACTTGGGACAATGACGTATATGAACTTCAAGGAAAATTAAAAGCTCTAGGATTCTATGATTTTGCTGTAACAACAGGCTATTATGGTCCCGTTACTAAACAAGCCGTAACAGATTATCAACGAGCTAAAAGCTTATCCGTAGACGGTATTGCTGGACCTCAAACGTTTAACAGCATTCAAAATAACGTTACAAAAAAGAGTATGACTGTTGCTTCGACTGCTTATACGGCAAGTTGTGAAGGCTGCAGCGGTACAACTTTCAATGGTACAAATCTAAAAGAAATTCCTTATGCAAAAGTTATCGCTGTTGATCCAAATGTTATTCCTATCGGATCTGTTGTTTATGTTCCTGGCTATGGATATGCTGTAGCTGATGATACCGGTGGTGGAATCAATGGTAAAGAAATCGATGTATTTATGAAAAACTATTCTGATGCCATTAATTGGGGAAGAAAAAGCATAAATATTACAATTTTAAATTAATGAAATGAGGTAAATGTACCTCATTTCTCCTTCGCTCACAGTTTATTTTAAAGCTGTGAGTTTTTTTATGTTTACATTAATTTCAAAAATATTACATTTTTTATTTCTAAATATTATAATAATGATAAAGTTAAATTAACATTTTTGAGAGGATGTACATAAATGAACATGATAGATCAGATGACAATTATAAAAAATGCAATAGCAGAAGTATTAACAGGGAAAGAAGAACTTGTTGAATTAACGATGATTTCGATAGTCAATAGAGGTCATTTATTATTAGAAGATGTTCCTGGAACAGGAAAAACAGTACTTGCAAAAAGCCTCGCTCGGTTGATAGGGGGAGAATTTAAAAGGATTCAGTTCACACCAGATATCCTTCCAGCTGATATTACGGGCATACAGTTCTTTCATCCGAAGCATCAAGAGTTTGAGCTGCGTCCCGGTCCGGTTATGACTAACATCTTATTAGCCGATGAAATTAACCGTGCAACGCCACGAGCTCAATCCAGTCTATTAGAAGTGATGGAAGAAAGACAGGTTACGATTGATGGTGAAACCCTTCCCCTTCCGTCTCCTTTCTTAGTTCTTGCCACACAGAATCCTATTGAATCTCACGGAACATTCCCGCTTCCTGAGGCACAGCTTGATCGTTTTTTTATGAAATTGCCATCTGGCTTTCCAAATTATGATCAAGAGAAAGAAATGCTTCACATGTATCGTAAAAAAAATCCTCAAGACTCTTTAGAACCAGTCTTCTCTTTAGAAGATATATTAGTCATGCAAGAAGAAGTGAAGCACATTCATGTTAGTGATAGTGTCGAAAATTATTTACTGTCCATTGTTCACGCTACTCGCAGTCATGAGTTTATTGAGAACGGTGTTTCTCCTCGTGGCACCCTTGCTTTCATGAGAGCCGCTCAAGGCGCTGCTTATGTTCAGGGAAGAACATTCGTTACTCCAGACGATGTTCAATTCGTCGCACCGTATGTATTAACTCATCGTTTAGTATTAACGATGGAAGGAACGATGAGAAAGACGAAAGACCAAGTGTTAAAAGAGATTCTTGAAGCAACTATAGTCCCTGTAGAGTCTGAGGCAGGTAGATAATATGCAATGGCGCAGCGAGGTATGGATTAAATCCATCTTTCGGGTCTTAGTTGTTTTCAGCCCCATAATACTTTTAATTGGCTTTTATCGTAATATCTCATTTCTATTTTTATTAGGGCTGGCCATCATTTTTTTATATGGAACGCTATTGCTGCAATCTAGGTCCGCAATAAATGAGATTGTACTAGATACTTCAAAACAAGTTCATCGTTTGTTTCCTGGTGATACGGATCAGTTTTATGTAAAACTTCTTCATAAGGGAAGATGGCCTTCTTATCGTGGCGAACTCATCTTCACACACCGAGCACCTATATCTGTCACAGGAGATGTTGAATCGAACAACACTGCAAAAGGAAGAATTGAAGTTAAACGTCATTTTGCACTCTATCGCAAAACTGTTTTTACACAAACAATACCCTTTACTGCTACAAAAAGAGGAACAACAAGAATTTCCAATCTTACACTGCAGGTACAAGATCCTCTTTCATTGAGTGGTCAAGCATTGGCTTATATGGGGATCTTCCCAACTGAAATTGTTGTTTATCCTAGACCGCTTCCTGTTCATCGAATTGAGCATCTATTTTCTCAAGGCAGTGGTGAATCTGTAAGACCTTTCGCTTTGTTTGAAAACGTTTCTCTGCCTGCAGGGAACCGAGAATATGCTCCTGGAGATGCTTTTCATAAAATACATTGGAAAGCTACAGCACGGTCAGGCTCTCTTCAAACGAAGGTCTTTGAAAAAACAGTGGTGTATCACTGGACATTTGTTTATACGATACTCCCTGATCATAAAGAGATGAAATCTTCTGAGGATATGGAGAGCGAGATCAGCCATTTGGCATACATGTGTCAGTTTGCGGCGGAAAAAGGAATACCTTTTGAAGTATACATTAACTTTAAAGTTCCTGGACCGATCGGAATGTATCATGTACCAACCGGGAGCGGAGCGGTTCACTTAAGCAGTATCCTTGAAGGTTTGGCGAGAATTGATCGTTCCAATGTCATCGTCAAACCTCAGATCATGTGGAATAAGATGGATCGTAATTTTGTTGGTACGAGTCCGTTTGTCATTTTTTTAGGTCATATTCCTACAGATCCGAATTCTCAGATATTGATTAAGAAATGGTCTAGATCAGGTGGGAGAACCTTTTATGTCGAACACAACGAAGAACATGCCATTCTGATGCCATACTTTTCATCGGAGGTCGCATCATGTTAAAGAAAAGTCAGCAATTTACTCTTTACGGTATGAACTTAAGCTTTGACGCCATGCTTGTTTTCATAATGCTGACCATCTTTTCAGGAGGAGCAACTTGGCTTGAGTTCGTATGGTTCAATGCAAATCTGATCCTGATTGTAGCGATAAGCGGGGCTTTGTATCTCTACAAACCAAACTTATTCAAAATCACACTATTTTGTTTTATTATTGTATCAACACTATTGTTCTGGTTCATGACTTCTTCTCTCATACTATCCATATTGATCTCATTCGTCCTGATGTGGAGAAGCGCAGAAAATTGGAATGATTCCTTTAAAACGGATCTTGAATTGATCTTTGCAATTAGCGCCGTGTTAACATTACTTCTATCCCTGTTTTTTAAGGATGGCTTTACGGTGATGTATGGAGCCGTGTGGATCCAATTCATGCTTATGCTGTTCATTAAAATGACTCTGCATTATTTTAAGAATGATTCGATTCAAATTGTAATGAAGGACTTTATGGTTCCCTTAACGCTAGTTGGGTTAAGCGGAGTGATTCTCGCTATATTAGGACCTTTAAAACAATTACTTTATTGGGCATTAGACGGTGTGTTCTTTATTTTGTATTATATTTTAGCGGTTCCACTCTGGAAGGTAATCTCCCTTCTTCCTCCGTTAATCCAAATGCTTAAACAATTGTTTAATATGGAGGAAAAGGGAAAGGTGAATACAGGTAATCAGACAGATGTCTTAGAACAGCGTCCTGAAACACTAGCAGAATCTCCCATACTTTTATACACGACAATCGCGATTCTTATCATTATGGTTCTTTTCTTTCTTTGGAAAAAGAGGAATGTGTTCAACAACCAGTCCAGCTTATTGGTAAACGGAAACATTTCAGTTCTTGATAGTACATATGCTAACAGCCAGATGATCGGTAAAAAAAGATGGCTTCAGTCGAAAGATAGAACAAGAAAAAGATTTTTGCACTTTGAAAAAGTAATGTACAAGAAAGGATTCGGAAGGCAACCTGGTGAATCTGCTGTGAACTGGTTTCAAAGACTTGAACTTTCCGGAAAAGATGCAGATTCTGTTCTAGCTGCATACGAAAAAGTACGTTACGGTGAAGAGAGCATTTCTGATACTGAGTACAATCAGTATGTAAGTGCATTGAAAAAATTTGAAAAGTCGGATCACTTGAAGAAGCTGAAATAAGACGGCTTCTTTTTCTGTTCATACCACCTCATTTAATATAGACTAATAATATATAAATAGTCGGATTTCTAGCATACAAGGAGGATATTATGACAAAAAAAATATATGTGATTCATGAGAATAGCGAATGGACTGCTCCGTTATTCCAACGTTTTGAAGAGCTCGGTCTACCTTATGAAGATTGGCATATGAAAAAAGGACACATAGATCTGACAGAAGCTCCCCCACAAGGTATTTTCTATAACAGAATGAGTGCCTCCTCTCATACGAGAGGACACAGATTTTCGCCTGAATATACATCAGCGGTACTATCCTGGCTTGAGAGCTATGGTCGTAAAGTATTTAACGACTCAAGAGCCCTTCAGCTCGAGATCAGTAAAGTGAAACAATACAGCGCATTAAAAGCATTTCATATACCTGTTCCACGAACGATTGCGGCTTACGGAAAAGATGAACTTATACATGCTGCAACGAAATTTAACGGCCCTTTCATTACAAAACACAACCGTGCGGGTAAAGGGCTTGGGGTTCAATTGTTCCAAACGCAGAATGCACTAGAGTCTTATGTACAGTCGGAAAATTTTGATGAATCCATCGACGGAATCACTCTTTTGCAAGATTATATCGAAGCACCAGAACCTTATATTGTGCGCTGCGAATTTATAGGCGGCAAATTTTTATATGCCGTTCAAGTAGATACTTCTGATGGATTTGAACTTTGTCCGGCTGACGCTTGCCAGATTGGTGATCAATTCTGTCCAATTACAGACCAGCCAGAGAATCCAACACCAAAGTTTAAGATTCTAAAAGACTTTGTTCTACCAAATCAAGAAAGTTATGAAGCGTTCTTAGACGCAAACGGGATTACGTTTGCCGGCATTGAGATCATTACAGACAAGAGTGGAAACGTATATGCGTATGATGTAAACACGAATACAAACTACAACCGAGATGCTGAAGCAGAGGCAAATATATATGGCATGAAGGCGATCGCGGAATTTTTAGGTAAAGAATTATAAATGAAAAAGGTGAGGGGCATCTAAGAATGCCCCTCACCTTTTTATTAAGTATGATCCACAACTGTAGGAGTCTGGTTTAAACTCTCCCATAGATAATACGTGATATATGTACGCCATGGTGTCCAATCCTGCGCAAGCACCCTTACCTCTTCTTCTGATGGTTGCTCAGCTAACTTCCAAACTTGACGGATGGCATTTCTTAATCCAATATCTGCAGCGGGCAGTACATCGGTTCTTCCCATACCAAAGATTAAAAGACATTCGATCGTCCATTTCCCTATCCCTCTAATCGGCAACAGCGCTTTCATCACTTCTTCATCTGACATATTCCATAAGCTTTCAAAATCAATAGTTCCGTCTGAGATCAGCTTTGCCAGATCGATAATATACTCTGCTTTTCTCTGACTGAATTGAAGCTTACGAAGGTCCTCATACTTAAGCGTTGCAACAAGATTTGGAGCTGGAAAGACTTGAAATGTACTTCCTTCTACCTCCACTTTTTCACCAGCGTGTTCAATAAGTCGTTCGGTCAGGGTTCCAGCAAAAGTTAAATTTACTTGTTGACCGATAATAATCTTTACAATGGATTCAAATAGATCAGTGTCTGTAAGGAGTTTTAATCCTTTAAAACGTTGTAGTACTCTATCCAATTTCTCGTTTTCACAAAAGTGGTTATAAAGAGGCGACAGATCGACTTCAGTTGAGAACAGCTGTTGAATTTTTTTCTTAACTGCATCCTCAGATACTAAACCATTTAAAGGTTTAGCCTTACAACTCAGAACAGGGCTTGTAACAGTACCGCTGGATACTACTTTTACATAACAAGAAACATCTTGGATTCTGATTATTTTTTCGTATTCTGTAAATTGTTCATTGAGTTTTAAGACATGCGTTTTTCCTGTAACTGTGAGGCGCTGCATCATCTTTTGAAAGTCAAAAGGTGGTTTAGGTTCAATTACAAACTTCATCCTCTTACATCCCTTCTTATGAACGCTCCTTACCTTCTTTTGTTTCTTTTTCTTTTGTTTCATTTTTCAGATATGGATTGTCATCTAACTGATCGATTGTATGCTTATAAGAATACCCTTTTGTTATAGCTGCTGCGAAAATAATAACAACAAATATGATAATAACGAGGGTAATTAATATCGAGATGCTTAATGTGCTCATACTACCTCCTTATCAAAACTGATTTTACTTGTATGATAGCACATTTTCCCATTAAGCAAACTTGGCACTATAGTGATAGTGCTATGAAAAAAAGCAGCTATGCCGATTAGGCACAACTGCTTAGAATGAAATATTTATTTCTCTTCAAATTTATCATGCATGACAATGCGATCGATATCAAAGCGCTCTGTAGGTTTTGCTGGGCCGTCAGCATATCCTAATGTAATCATCATCACAGGAATGAATCGTTCTGGAATTCCGAGTGCTGGCACTATTGCAGCATGATCGAACCCTGTCATCGGACATGAATCAACTCCAACTGCTTTAGCGGCAAGCATGAGCTGCATCGCACCGAGTGATGCGTTCTTAAGTGCTTCTCTCTCACCAACTGCACGACCTTGTGAATAGGCAGAGTTGATATTTTTTAATAAAATATTTCTTGCTTCTTCTGGAGCTTTTTCGAATACTTCCGCAGCCACTTTATCTGCTTCTGTATCTCCTAAGACGACTACAACTGCAGACGCATCTAGCACATGCTTTTGATTATAAGCAATCGGAAAAAGTTTCTCTTTTTGTTCTTGAGACGTTACTACAATAAAACGCCAGTGCTGAAGGTTCCATGCTGATGGTGCTTTTCCTGCCATCTCAAGGATCTGATGAAGTGTTTCGTTCGGGATTTCTTTATTTTTTTGATACAGACGAACAGAAGAGCGTTCTTCCATAACTTTGAATGTTTCGTTCATTTTTTCCACTCCTTATCCCACATTTCTCTAGAATTCTCTACAAAAAAGAGGTGCCACATTTCGTTGACACCTCGTTACTATTCCACCAATTATAGTGGGTTATCAGTTGAAGTCAAAAATTATGCATTGCGTTTAGCTACGACTAACTCCTTAGCTAATTCTGTAGCTCTTTCTCTTGCATCAGCCAAAATTTCTTCTGCACGATCTGGAGCTGCTGCCATACCTTCTGTAAATACATGATGATAATCAGTAATTCCGATGAATGCCATCACACCTTGAAGATATCCGTTCGTGAACTCGAATGCTTGAGCAGGACCTTCAGAATACACACCGCCACGAGATTGAATGTGCACGGCAGTCTTCCCTCCTAATAATCCAGCTGGGCCGTTCTCCGTATATTTAAATGTCTTACCTGCCATTACTACGTTATCGATATATGCTTTAAGCATTGGAGGATAGCTCAAGTTCCACATCGGTGTGTTGAATACATACATGTCTGCAGAAAGGAATTGTTCTAAAATTTCTCCCATACGGTTTGTTTTTTCAACTTGTGATGGAGAAAGCTCTAAGCCAGCAGCTAATTTACCCCAAGCATCTAGAACATCTGCATCAATAAACGGAATGTTCTCTTCATAAAGATTTACCGTTTCGATTTCAATGTTTTCATTTTGATTAGTTAGTTCGTTTAAGAAGTGACGTCCTAATCGAAGTCCGAAAGATTGATCCATTGGTTTTGGATTTGAATTAATATAAAGTACTTTCATTTGTGATTCTCTCCTTTTAATATCTGTTGTAATTAGTGATTAACTTCTCTTTAGTAAGTTGATTCCTTTACATCATAATTCCATAACTTACTTTTGTCAAGCACTAAACTTTTAATTATTATCATAATTTATTTTAGTGATTTTTTTCCAATAAAAAACGCTCTCTAGCTAATAGCCAGAAAGCGATAAGGGGGAGCGAAATTCAGTGTTCCATCAAAAGGAACTAGTGCCTTTATAAAAATTATATTCTTCAAGGCCGTCAAAACATTGCAAACGGTCCCCGATCGTTAAACCAAAATCAATATAAGCATGGCTTTTTGCTGTTAACAGATTTTTATCTTCTACAATCTGTTTGGATTGATAAGTACCATTCAACCAACTGTTAGCTTTAGCAAATTCATCTTCGTGCAAAGAAACGGTATATGATCTGCCGTTTAATATGCCGGCTCGTCCTAGAATAACTGCGCCGTTCCCAATAGCTGCAATCTTAATATTCTCTCTGTTGAACACTTGCAACAGATGCAGAAGTCTCGGATTTCCTTGTGTAAATGCTTGTTTTCCTCCTGGAATGATTAGCATCTCATAATCAATAGGGCTAATATTCTTCATCTTTATCGTAGGTTGCATCAGTAAACCACATTCACTAGTAACAGTTCCTGGCAACAGCGAGAAAGGCAGCACTTCATATTTTTTACCTATGATAGATAAAGTCGTCATTACTTCAACTTCTCTAAATTGTGGATACAAATAGACAAGTACTTTCTTTTTCAAAGGTATTCACCCATTCCTGTTACTTTTCTACCCGTCTTGCTGGGAAGAGGGTGTATAATTATTGTAACAGGATGCCGACTTGCTTTGTATTGGGAAAATTGAAGGAGAACATGTGCTTTCTTTTTAGTAAAATACATGCAGTTTTCCCAACTTATTAGATAGAATTGATAGGTTATCTATATAACCTCATGTTCTAAAGTGTCTTTTTTCTGGTATGAATGTAGGAATTTACGATTTAGGAATGCTATCAAAAAGGAAAGAAAAAACAGAAAGCTCACGAGAATATATGTCTCACGAATCCCAAATTCTTCTGCAAACCAACCGAGTATTAAAGTCGCTATTCCAAATGTCCCATAAACAAGTGTTCCATGAGATGCGTAAACTTTTGCAAGCTGTTTATCTCTATAAGATTCTTGGATCAGAGTGTTTTGAGAAACATCACGTGCCATCTGCGGAAACCCAAAAACGAATGAAACGATTAAAGCAATCCAAGCTGATGAAGTCAAACCGAACCAGATGTTTAGTAACATCAAACAAACTGTAGAAGTCATAATAACAAAACCTAGATGCGATTCCATCTTCTTAGAAAATCGATATACTACGAGACCCGCTACCATCATCCCTGCAAAAAAAGACGCATTAATGTAACCCCACCATGCTTCTCCTTTTCCTATCGCCGTTTCAACATAAACATAAAGGATCGCGGCAATCCACACCCCATGACCGAAGTTTTCAAGCACATCCATAACCGTTAAAGTGGTAAGCTTTTTAGATTGAAAAATCAGTTGCCAGCCTTCTTTCATCGTGTGCCACTTGGATTCTTGTGATAGAACGTTCTCTTTTTCGTTAACCTTTATTTGTGTTGTAAGTAAAGTCGCTGCTACAAATAAAAGGAATGTGACCCAGAGCATGTTTTGTTCACCCCATATCACTAAAAGCACACTACCTAGTGGCCAGGATAAAAGCATAGAGGTCTGGTTGGCAATACTAATAAAACTGTTTGCTTTTACAAGTTCAGAACTTTTTACGAGATCAGGTATCATTGATCTTCGTGCAGGATTTCCTATCCCTTCAAGTAGTGAAACAACCACGATTAAAACATATAAAAGAGTATAAGTTATACCAGTATGTATGCCATATAAACTCAATAAACATAAACAGAATAATAACCCTGTCTTAAGTAGAAGCGTATTGATCAGCAAACTTATTCGTTTGTACGTTTCAATAAATAAAGGTGCAATAAAACCTGATACTAGCAAGGACATCGTCTTAGCAAATGGAATTAAAGCCATATGCAGGACAGATCCCGTTTCATTATATACAAGTGTAATCAGACAAATAATGTATAAAATGTCTCCTAAATTTCCGAGCACCTGTCCACTCCATAAAAAATGAAAATAGCGATTTGCTTTGATCATAAATATGTATCATCCTTTTTATGGTAATATAAGCCAAACAAAGTGTACCACACGACAGATGATTTCGTCTTTGGCGGTGTTTGAGTAGATGTTGTTGATTTATGGTTTTTGGGGTGGGTGAATTTTCGGGAATGGATCACATATTCCTTGGTATCGATCATAAATTCCCAGCATCGATCATAAATCCCTAAATAACAGAAATCTGTTATTGTCGTACACAAGAAATTCCCCACAAAACCCTCTCTTCACTTCTCTACCTATAAATAAACTTCAAAAAAAGCTGGCCCCTAAATAGGCCAGCGAACACAATACCCTTATTTATGTCCTCTTCCTTTTGTCAGATGGCAGGGTACTCCTTTGCCTATAGCACCTGGCTGTGACATTCTTTCCATGTAAGCTAAACCTCTTACGCATTGCGTCTTACAGGCGATACATGTCTCACTTGTAACCATCTTTTGTGTGTGCTGGTATTTGTTAACCTGACTGTCATATTTATTTTTTATTGTCTTCTTTGCATTTTTTTTAGCCATATATGTGCCCTCCCCCTGAATCCTAAACACAGTGTATGTAGGAAGAGTGGCTTTTGACATACGTTAAAATAAAAAAACTACCCAATGTACAGGTAGTCTTCATCATGTTCAATTTGATATTGAATCCTTTGCCGTTCTGCGAGTGACATGATGTAGTCACTGTCTGACTTGTCATACGCTAATAAAAACTCGTGCAATGGCATGTTATATTTGTTCCAGACCACTTCCATCAGCCACTTTTGGCTGATCATAAAATACTCACCATTATAACGGTCTACTTTTATGGTATTGCCTACATACATCCATAACACTCCCTTTCAAAGAGGTTAAATATGCATTAGGTCTTACGGTTGTACCTCCATTATATTCATTTTGTCAGAAAAGTCAAAAAGTAATCGTCTGAATATATAATATACGGGTACATTTACTACTTGACGCAAATTGTGGCAAAGAAATTGTAACCCTACTTGGGAAGACTAGACATAACGATAAATTGATATAAAATTTATAGTAGAATACGTCTCATGACCTATGACAAATAAACCATAATATGGTAACCTCAATAAGGTGTCTTTCAAAACGTGTAAAACCTTTAAAAACGGGAATATGTTAGTTAGCTGATGATATAGATAAAGGAGTAGTTCGTATTGCGTATTATAAAAGAGAATATTTTAGCTTTATGTCTTCTCCTCTCTATCCCTTTACTGAATATTATTTATCAAGTATTAAATCATGGGGAACGCGGGGCGAGGCAACTTATTACAGCAGTGGATCACCAAATCCCATTTGCAGAGATTTTTATAGTACCTTATGTACTTTGGTATGCTTTTATTTTTCTAATGTTTGTTTACTTTTGTGTTTATGACAGAGCAATTTATTATCGGACCTTATTAAGTTTTTGTGTGGGAATGCTGGTATGTTATGTTATTTATTTCTTTTTTCAAACCACTGTTCCCCGTCCGGAATTAGTTGAAGGTGGCATACTCACAAAGATGGTTCAGTATGTTTATGGCGCTGATCAACCATTCAACTGTTTTCCAAGCATTCATGTTTTGAGTAGTTATCTTATGATATTAGGAATTCGCCATAGTAAGATGTGGACGATAAGAAAAGATATCATTGTCTCAACCATCGCTTACAGTATCATCTTGTCGACACTTTTTGTTAAACAACATGTTGTACTAGATGTCGTTGCTGGTATTTTACTTAGCAGCCTGCTTTTTAAACTGTTTTATTATCTTGAGGCAGAAACAGTATTCAGCTTTTTTAAACGAATGTTTAAAACAAAACTTCAAAGCACAGAAAAAAGTTAAGGTGAAGAACTGCTTTTATATAAGCGGTTCTTTTTTTGTTCTTGCAGCTTAAGAAACACCATTTACAAAACAATTTTCATGTACAGACATAACTAGGATTGAAGGCAAATATGAATAACATGGGAAGGAGTGATTACGATGAGGGATGCACAAACGAATGCAGTTGACCAAGTTCGTGCAGACAACATGCACCAAATATGCAAGTCTCACATGTATTACCATGTCACGATCAAAACGCGTGACGGTCAAGAAGTCGAAGGCATTATTACTGATTTAGATAAAAAAAATGTATATATGATGGTGCCGCAAAATATGATGCCTGCAGAAGAAACACAGCAACAAACCCCTCAAACAGAACAAACATCTCAGGCTAGTGAACCAGGACAGCAGAGCCAACAGAGGCAGCAACAACAAACAAATCAGCAGAATCAGCGCCAATGGAATGGAAATCCGTATTACCGACGATATTATCGTCAGATTTTCCCGCTTGCCACTCTTGCAGCTTTGTCTTTATACCCCTATTATCCGCCTTACCCGTATCCTTATTACCCGCCCTATCCTTATCCTTATTATTAAAGCAGACCGCCTGAAACTCACAGGCGGATTTTTTTTATGATTTCAAATGGGTAAAAACGGGAAGTGTACAAGAGTCACATTAATTAAGGAGGTAATATAATGGCTAATATTTTGGTTGTATATTATAGCTCTTATGGTCATATTCATGAGATGGCACTAGCAGCAGCAGAAGGTGTAAAGCAAGTTGAAGGCACGGATGTAAAAGTGGTAAAAGTTCCTGAATTTGAAGTTACGAAAAAATACATGTCTCAGCAAGATGCTTATGTAAAAGCACAAGAAGCACAGGCTGATATTCCTGAGGTTACACTTGACGATTTAAAATGGGCAGATGGTATTGTATGGGGAATTCCAACACGATACGGCATGATGCCAGCACAAATCAAACAATTACTCGATTCTGCAGGCGGGCTTTGGGCGAATGGTGATCTAGAGGGCAAAGCCACTGCCGTGATCACAAGTTCAAATACAATACATGGTGGACAAGAATCAACAGCTATTACTTCTTTTGTCCCACTCATGCATTTTGGAATGATATACGTTGGTCTTCCTTATGGAGAAAACCCTGAACAGATGACCTCAGAAGGCATCGGAGGTTCACCTTATGCGGCTTCGACGGTTGCAGGCGCAGACGGCAGTCAACAACCTCAAGATGCAGAAAAAACAATGGCTTCACGATTAGGCAAACGCGTTGCAAAAGTAGCAAAAGCACTTAAAGGTAACCTTTAAAAAAATGCTTATATAAAAAAGCCCCTCCGATTGGAGAGGCTTTTTTCACATTTACTTTACGTCAAATCCTTGATCTTCAATCGCTTCACGCATTTCGGCATCTGTCACTTTCGAGGAATCCACTTCTACATCCACTTTTCCAGTTTCTAAGTGAACCACTACGTTTTTCACTCCATCTAGTTCATTTAGTGCATTCGTTACTGACGCTTTGCAATGGCCACATGTCATGCCTTCTACATTTAATGTTTTTGTTTCCATCATCTTTTCCTCCTAAATATTGTTTAAGTTAAATCGTTTTAAACGCAATGCGTTCGTAACCACAGATACAGAGCTAAAAGCCATAGCAGCCCCGGCAACCCATGGTTCGAGGAGACCGAATGCAGCGATCGGAATACCTGCTGTATTGTAAAACAATGCCCAAAATAAGTTCTGCCTAATATTTCGCATTGTCTTACGGCTTAACGCTATCGCTTTTGGAATATGATTCAGATCCCCACCAACAAGCGTAACATCAGCCGCTTCGATCGCGACATCTGTTCCTGTACCGATCGCCATTCCGATATTAGCAGTCGCGAGTGCTGGAGCATCATTGATCCCATCACCTACCATCGCAACTATTTTCCCTTTATCTTGAAGCTCTTTCACGATACGTGCTTTATCTTCGGGTAACACTTCAGCGAATACCTCTTTAATACCCACTTCTTGAGCGATCGCAAATGCCGTTCTCTCGTTATCACCTGTGATCATATACACATCAATACCCTGTTCTGTTAAAGATTTAATCGCATCTTTTGAAGTTTCTTTCACTGTATCAGCAACAGCTATTATCAGGACGAGCTCTCCATCAACTGCTCCAAGCATAGCTGTTTTTCCTTCGTTCTCATATGTCTCAAGAAGTGCCTCGTGCTCTTTGTATTCTACATCTTTTTCTTTCATGAGCTTTCTTGTTCCGACGTGTATGGTTTTTCCACTCACGTTAGCTTCAATCCCATATCCCGGAATAGCATGAAAAGACTCGGTTTCAATGAGAGGAATATTCTGTTTGTCTCCGTACTCAACGATGGCTTCTGCTAAAGGGTGTTCAGACCTTTTCTCTGCTGAAATCACGTGAGATACAAAACCTTCTTTTAACTCTGTGAGATCTGTCACTTCTGGTTTTCCTTTTGTAACCGTTCCTGTTTTATCTAGTAGTACAGCATCAATTCTTTGTGCACCTTCTAGATACTCCCCGCCTTTGAACAAGATTCCCTGCTCTGCTCCTTTACCTGTACCAACCATAATGGATGTTGGCGTTGCAAGACCAAGTGCACACGGGCAGGCAATCACTAGAATGGCAATGCTGACTTCAAGTGCTTGAGGCAGATTTCCTGGATCAACAAGGAAATACCAAACCGTGAAGGCCATTATTGCAATACCCACAACGATTGGCACGAAAATTCCAGAGATATAATCAGCCATTCGTTGAATAGGTGCTTTTGATCCTTGAGCTTCTTCAACAATTTTTATAATTCCCGCTAGAGCTGTTTCTTTCCCTACCTTTTTAGCCTCCATACGGAGTGTGCCGTTCTTGTTGATTGTAGCTCCTATAACGGTTTCACCTTCTGTTTTTTCAACAGGTATCGCTTCACCAGTAATCATACTTTCATCGACGGAAGAATTTCCTGAGAGCACAGTACCATCGACCGGTATTTTTTCACCTGGCTTAATAAGCAGCATATCTCCTACTACCACTTGATCTAAAGGAATCCTCTCTTCCTTTCCATCTCGAATGACAGTTGCTTCTTTTGCTTGCAGGTTCAAAAGTTTAGAAATTGCCTCAGTTGTTCTACCTTTTGCGAGAGTCTCGAAATATTTACCGACTAAGATTAACGTGATTAATACAGCGCTCGTTTCAAAATACAATTGTGGCATGTAGTCTGGGTTACCGAGCGTTTTAAAGGCTTGAACAACGCTGTAAAAAAAGGCTGCAGACGTTCCTAATGCAACAAGAACATCCATGTTCGCACTCTTATTACGAAGCGCTCGAAAAGCACCGATATAAAAAGGTCCTCCGATATAAAATTGGACGATAGAAGCGAGAATAAATTGAAACCAAGGGTTCATTAATAATGAAGGCATCAACAGACCAAAATCCCAAGGCATATGAGCAAACATCGTATATAGAAGTGGAAGCGACAAGATGATAGAAAGAATTAACTTTCTTTTCTTCGACGTGATCTCTTCTTCCTTCTTTGTCTTTTTCGTTACGCGATCTTGTTGAGTAGTCGCATGGTACCCTAGCTTCTTTATCTTGTTTAAAACATCGTCTACAGAAACAATCGCAGGATTATATTCTATGGACCCAGTTTCACCCGTTAAGTTAACCGAAGCACTAGAGATTCCTTCCATTCGGTTTAAGCTTTTCTCAATGCGTGTAGAACATGCTGCACAAGTCATGCCTGAAATATCAAGATCTACCTTTTCTTTCGCAACACCGTATCCTAGCTTTTCAATTTTTTGTTCGATCTCATGAAGGCTTATCTTCTCATGGTCAAACGTTACAGAAGCTTTTTCCATGGCTAAGTTAACGTTAACATCGACATGATCCATCTTGTTCAGCACTTTTTCGATTCGAGTTGAACAAGCTGAGCATGTCATGCCCGTGATTCCTAGATTTACTTTCTTTTGGCTCATGGTCTTCACCTTCTTTTATGATTTAGAGAATTGCTTAATGACTCTCATTAACTCTTCTATAGAGTCTTCTCCATCACCAGATTTTATCGCATCAGCCACACAATGCTGAGTGTGACTTTCCATCAATTGAAATCCTACTCTTTTTAACCCAGCTGTCACCGCTGAAATCTGAACAAGAACATCTATGCAATAACGATCATCTTCTATCATCTTTTGAAGACCACGAACTTGTCCCTCAATCTTTTTTAAACGGTTGTTTAAATTTTGTTTATCACTCTCACACCGATGTGTTTTTTGTTCCATATGAGTTCATCCTTTCGTTTTGGATGTTTTCAGAGTTAGTATATACTATACCCCCCTATAGTATCAAACATTCTGATTAATTTCTTCTTTCTTTTACAAAAATGTAGATCCCTACTAGCGCTACAACTCCTAAAATGATCTTTCCTTCTGTATTCCATTCGGTTACGTTATACACTGAATATGCTTCAAGTACCAATGCTGGCATCTTACCGATAGAGCTCGCTACAACAAAAGTCAAAGCTGAAACAGCCCCAATCGCACTTGCGAATGTAACAAATCCTGAAGGTACAAACGGCAGCAATCGAAGTGAAAGAATCAGGAGAAATGCTTCTTTCTCTCTTGCTTCTAACAACCTTACCACCCTGGGGTACCCTTTAAGCTTCTCTCTAGAAACTTGTTTAAATCCTTTCCTATAAAGAAGAAAGGCAACCATTGCGCCTAATGCTTCTCCGATAAATGAAATGAATGTCCCGTACCAAAACCCAAAGAATAAAATATTTGCGGCTGTTATAAAAACAGTAGGAACAACACCTAAAATTCCAATTAATACATTGAGTATGAGCGAAATGATAATCGCCCATTCGCTATCCTCTTGGAAAAATTGAATAACGGTTTCTGACATAACATGCGTTCCTCCTAAAAGATCCTAAGTTCATACCCCTTTATGGTACTAAAAAAGCCATGCTGCTGCATGACTTTTTACGTTCATTATTTTCTATTGTGAAGCAGGATAGTAAGACTGATCAATGTTACAAGAATTGTAGCACCCATATCAGAAAGAATTGCAATCCAAAGTGTGAGCCATCCTGGAATCGTAAGCAGCAGAGCTAAAAGCTTCAACCCAAGTGATAATCCGATGTTCCACTTGATGATTGTATTTACTTTCCTTGAAACCTGTACAGCATCTGGAAGTTTTCCTAAATGATCTTGCATGAGTACAATATCTGCCGTTTCGATCGCACTATCTGTTCCTTTTCCCATTGCTATACCTAGGTCAGCAGTAGCTAGTGCGGGAGCATCGTTGATTCCATCACCAATCATAGCTACTTTTCCATGCTTCTTTAGTGATCTAACCTTCTCTACTTTATCTTCCGGCAGCAGCCCACCGAAGAAAGAAGATACTCCCGTTTTCTTAGCAACTTTATCTGCAACAAGTGGGTGATCACCAGTCAGCATGACCGTTTCTTTTATTCCTTTTTCATGAAGCAGAGAGATAATGTCAGGACTTTCTTTTCTAATTTCATCAGCAATAGCAAACACACCAAGAATTTCAGTGTCACTTGCAACAAGGACGATGGTATTACCTTCTTCTTTAAATGAATCGATAACACTTTTTACGTCCTCACTCGCTAGCGTACTGCCAATTATTCTTTCGTTTCCTAGCCTATACGTTTTATGATCAATTACTGCTGTAATTCCTTGACCACTAACTGTAGTCATTTCATCCGCTTCTACTTCTTCAGCACCAACTTCCCGACACTTTGCTACGACTGCTTTTGCAAGGGGATGAGAAGATGACTTTTCAATCGCATAAGCTACTTTATAAAAATCGGGGTGAAACGATTTCTCCGCCACAACGTGCGGTTCACCTAGTGTAAGCGTACCTGTTTTATCAAAAGCAATGACATTTATCTTACCAAGCTGTTCGAGATAAGCTCCACCTTTGATCAAGATTCCGTTTCTTGCATTAACTGTAATCCCAGAAAGTATCGCAATCGGCGAGGATAGAATGAGTGCACAAGGACAACCGACGATCAATACCGCAAGACCTTGGTAGAACCATTCACCCCACGGTTCATTTAATAAAAGTGGTGGTACTAACAAAACTAGAGCTGAAACAACCATGATGATTGGTGTGTAATAGTTTGCAAATCGATTAATAAAAAGCTCTGTTGGTGTTTTAGATTCTTGTGCTTCCTGAACAAGAGCAAGTATTTTAGAAAGCGCTGATTGATTATACGTCTTCGTTATTCTCACATGAAGTACACCTTCATTATTGATGCTGCCACCAAATACGGTCTCTCCATCTTCTTTTTCCACTGGAAGTGATTCACCGGTGATCGCCGCTTCGTTCACAGAACTTTTTCCATAGACAACAACGCCGTCTGATGGAATCTTTTGCCCTGTTTTTACAAGTACTACATCATCCACTTCTAGTTCTTCAATAGAGATGACTTCTGTCTTCCCGTCTCTTAATAAAAGTGCTTCTTTCGGTGCTACCTTTAAAAGGGATTCCATCGAGCGCCGTGCTTTTTCCATTCCGTAAGATTCAAGCAGTTCATTAATACCAAAAAGGATAGCCACAAGAGCAGCTTCTTTCCACTCTCCGATGGCAACTGCACCAACTAATGCTACTGTCATTAAAGTGTTAATATCAAATTTTAACTTCGTCAGATTTCGAAGACCTTTTAAAAACGTCGAATATCCAGAAGCTATCGTCGCAACAGCATAAAATACTATGGAGACATACGTAATGTTCAACATATGTTCTGTTATAAGGGCTGCAATAAAAGAAGCAACGGACACATACAACCCGATCATTAGCCAGTTTGGACCCTTAGGCTCTCCGTCTGATTCAAAACGTACATTCTCCGATGAAAGGATAGAGCGTACGCTGTCCATGTCCATGTTTTCATCTAATACAATTTTACTTGAGTTAAATTGAACTTTTGCTCGTTCTCCACCAGGAAGCTGTTGAATCTGTTCTTCCAGCTTTAATGCACAATGGCCACAAGATAGTCCGGTGATCTTATGCTCTTTCATTAATGGTCCCTCCTTTCGTTAGTCGTGTCTCGCATGATGTATGGATTGATGCAGAAGGGTCATCACATGTTCATCATCTACTGAGTAAAATAGTGTTGTTCCTGCACGTCTGAATTTTACGAGTCTTAAATTTTTTAAAAAGCGTAATTGATGAGATACGGTCGACTGCATAAGTGACAGTTCTTCTGCAATTTCAGAAACGTTGCATTCTTTCTCCCCTAAAAGGTGCAATATTCGAATTCGGGTTGGGTCCGAAAGTGCTTTAAATGTTTGAGATACGATAAATAGTGTTTCCTCATCAAGATGTTCATATTTGTTTTGTTGATCAGTCATGAAAACAGCCCCCTATATTTCGGCTTTGTTTATTATATGAACATATGCTCATATATGTTACTTAGAGTGTACCGAAAATTTTGGAATTGTGCAAAACAAAAAGAAGCTAAATATCTCAGCTTCTTTAAACATTGCTTATTTCTTGTCTTTTTAATCGTTGTTTTCTTCCATATGTCAGTGAACGCCACACCCATTCAAGCGGACCCATGTAATACCTCTCTATCCACCACTTTGAAAAAAGAACTTGGATAGCAAAAATAACGCAAGCGAATATAACACCAACAAATGGTCCAAATTCACCGTACAGACCTAATCCATAACTATAGAAGATCGTTGTCGCAATAATGGATTGAGTTAAATAATTGGTAAAAGCCATTCGCCCTGTAAATTGAAAAAAGTTAAACAAACGTTTATATCTTCCACTTCGATAAAGAAGAACGATGCTGGAGATGTAGAAGATACTCATCATCGCACCTCCAAACTCATACCCCCATGACATCGCAGTTTCATAACGCCAATCTTCCCCTTTTGAAGGAAAAAAAATCACAGCAAATATTTTACTTCCTGGACCTAGGATCAATGTTAGCAGCCAAATCTTCCATAATTCTTTGTTCGTGAACGTTCTTTTCTTCGCTGCATAAGCACCGAATAAAAACATCGGCAAAAGTCCAGCTATAAAAAAGAGAAAGTACCGGTTCAAATCTCCCCATTCACGAATTCTTTCCTTCATGATCTCAAGGTATGTACCTTCGCTATATACTTCAATGGATTGAAAGATTTCTTGTTCATTGAACTCATTTTGAGCGCTTTGATACGATAGAGCTGCGCCACTAGTCCAATAATCATATGTTAAGGTAGTCATAAATAGGCTGTACAATGTTATTAATACGAAACCAGTTATGATTAATACTTTCTTATTTAAGCGATAGAAGATCAACATGAACAAACCTACGATCGCGTACATGATCAAAATGTCACCGTACCAAAAAAACAAGACATGCAGAATGCCAAAGAGAAGCAGGACAAACTGTCTTCTTAGAAAAACAGGAACAAACCTCATATTTTTGGCTTTCGCTCTTTCTGCCATCAATACGATCCCGAACCCGAATAAAAAGGAAAACATCGTTATAAAGTTTCCTTGAACAAAAAACTCTAGCAACACGTTTGTCCAAACATTATACGGCTCGTCAAAATACTCATAACTTAAAGCACGGATGGGTGAATCAGGTCCTGAAAAAGACTTCATATTTACGAGTAAGATGCCAAAAATGGCTATACCGCGCATGATATCTAATGATTGAATTCGTTCTTGATCTCCGACTGGTCTCCAATTCATAAAGAACCCCACTTAAAATTTTTTTCCATGATTCCACTCCCTTTGGTTTATTTTACCGCAAATAGGCAAAAAAGTTAGAATATGAGTCATTATTTGCTATTCTATAAAGAACAGATCAAGGATTTGGGAAGGATGAAAGCGGTTTTGAAAAAATATACCTTAACGGTCGTTTCAATTGTCTCTATTGCAGCTACAGTACTATGGCTGTTTGGTCTTGGTTGGACGTTACAAGATCAATTTTCTACTAACAAAAAAGTTTCACAGTTTAAAGAAAAAACCGATTCAACTTCAACAGAGAAGCAAGATGGCACCCTTACGATCTTTGCATTAGGGGATTCTCTTACTCGTGGAACCGGTGACGCTGACGGAAAAGGTTATACGGGCTATCTAACTGAGCGCTTAAAAGAAAAAACAGATCAAGATATTAATCTCCTTAACACTGCAATCAAGGGGGAAACATCTAGAGGTCTTCTAAAGCAGCTTCAACAAAGTGAGATTCAGCGTCAAGCCAAACAAGCAGATGTGATCGTCATGACGATTGGCGGAAATGACCTTTTTCAACAAGGAGCAGCACTTGAGAATTTAGACAATAATGCGATTAACGGTAAAAAACAGATCTATTTAAGTAATGTTAAGAAAATCTATACTCAGCTTAGAGAACTGAATCCTGACGCAGTCATCTATCATGTCGGATTGTACAACCCTTTTAGCAACATGCCTGATTCAAAAACGACTTCATCAATCGTTAGAGACTGGAACTTTCAGTCTGCTGAAACTGCAGCTGGCTTCAATAACATCGTATATGTACCTACCTTTGATCTCTTTCAGCTTCAAGTAGAAAACTATCTCTATACCGATCAATTTCATCCTAACACGGAAGGTTACAAGCTGATTGCTGAACGAGTAGCCTCACTGATCAAATTTGAACAGGAGGAGAACGAATCATGAGTCAAATACCTGCATTAGAAGTAGAGAATCTAACTAAGAAAATTAAAGGCAAGCAGATCATAAAAGGTGTATCATTCACGCTTGTTCCAGGAGAAGTCTTTGGTTTTCTTGGGCCGAACGGTGCTGGGAAAACGACTACGATTCGAATGATTGTCGGTTTGATCTCTCCCACTTCTGGAACGATTAAAATCGGCGGTAAGAATGTAAGAACTGAATTTACTGAAGCGATGAGACATCTCGGCTGTATTGTTGAAAACCCTGAACTGTACCCGTATTTAACAGGCTGGGAAAATCTTGTACACTTTCAAAAAATGGATTCTTCCATTCCAAAGACGAGATTGAATGAAGTCATCGAACTGGTCGGATTACAAAATCGGATTCACGATCGTGTAAGCACCTATTCACTCGGTATGAGACAGCGTTTAGGTATCGCTCAAGCTCTTTTAGGCAAACCAAAAGTTCTTATTTTGGACGAGCCGACAAATGGTCTAGACCCTGCTGGTATTCGTGAGATGCGTGAATTTATACGACAATTAGCAAGAGAAGAAAACTTAAGCGTTCTTGTATCTTCTCATCTGCTTAGTGAAATTCAGCTGATGTGCGATCGAGTCGCGATCATATCAAAAGGAGCGGTATTACGAACAGATTCTGTTGATAACTTATTGGCTGAGCAAGAACGTGTGATCTGGCGCGCTGAACCTCTTTCACTCGCTAAAGAGATTCTTTCTCTAGAAACAGAAGTAACGGAAGGCCCAGATGATACGTTGATCACGTTATATAATGAGCCACTGCTGCCAGATTGGAACGAGAAGCTCGTAAATGCTGGTGTGAAGGTAAAAGAAATGAGAACTCAGCTTCCTTCTTTAGAAGATCTGTTCTTAGAAGTAACAGGAGGCGAAAGCATTGATTAATCTTGTCCGGAATGAAATGTTAAAGCTTCTTAGAAAAAAACGTCTGTATGTCATCATCTTGATCATCGCGTTCCTTGTTCCTCTTTTTACATATGCTCAGTTTAAAGAGATTCAAGATCAACGTGAGAAGATGGGGAATCAAGATTGGCGTACCACGCTGCAGCAAGAGATCACTGACACACAAAACCGATTAAGCTCGAGCCGTATTCAAGATGAATGGCGTAAGTTTCTAAAGATCAGACTTTCTCAGCAACAATATTATTTAGAGAACGATATCGATCCACGTGCTCCAGGTGCACCTACGTTTATGCGTATATTCGTTGAGAACTCGATCGATCTACTTCTTCCGCTGCTCGTCATGGTCATCGTGGCAGACCTCGTATCCTCTGAGTCAAGTGGAGGAACGATAAAGCTCTTGCTCACTCGTCCTGTTAAACGATGGCGAATTCTGCTTAGCAAATATTTAGCGATGCTGCTCTCGATTTCATTTATCGTTTTATCTGTAGCTGTTCTATCGTATGGGATATCTGGCGTCGTTTTCGGATATGGCGGATGGAATATGCCTCTTTTAACAGGATTTACGGTCTCCGGAGATGAACTTTTAACTGAAAATGTCCACATCGTCCCACAATGGCAATACATTCTGATGGAGTTTGGCCTTGTATGGTATGTTTGTATGATTGTCGGAACACTCACCTTCATGCTGTCCGTATTGTTACGAAGTACTGCTGCCGTTATGGGAATCATGCTCGCATCACTCATTGCTGGAGCCATTCTAGCAAACATGGTATCTTCTTGGGAAAGCGCGAAATATTTCTTTATGGTAAACCTGAACCTTACGAACTATGTGAGTGGAATGGCAACTCCAATCGAGGGGATGTCGTTAGGTTTCTCGATGAGCGTATTAGCCGTCTGGGGAATCGCTGGGTTCATCATCGCTTTCGTTACTTTCTCTAAGCGAGATATCTATTAAAATACAAAAAGAGAAAGGAAACCGAAGTCGGTTTCCTTTTTTATGTGACTCGTTTCTAGTTTTTTGAAGGTAATCTGTCCGTTCTCGTAGTTAATCTGTCGGATTGATTCCTTAATCTGTCCGATTCAGAGGATAATCTGTCCAATCGAGAAGATAATTTAGCCATTCGACACAATCATCTGTCCAATTGCAACTTGTACTAAATTTTAAAGTGTTTGATCATTTCAGTCAAAGCTTGTGAAGCATCGTTCAATTCTTCGGCTGACTGAGAAACCGTAGATAGTGCCCGAACTTGCTCTTCAGAAGACGCACTCACTTCTTCACTTGCCGCTGCAGATTGTTCGGCTACGGCTGCGATACTTTGAATAGAAGCTACTACTTCCTCTTTATAGTTGTTGATCATCTCTACTTCACTCGTAATTTGTTCGATGGACTTCACCATATCTGCCATCGTACCTGAGATTTCGTTAAAAGCAGACTCTGTATCTGTTACGGTCATGTTTTGATCGTGAGCGATTCTTTTCGTATACGCCATCTCATTTACAGCACGCTCTGACTCTTCTCCTATTCCGGAGATCGTCTTACGGACTTTATCTGCAGCAATAGCAGATTGTTCCGCTAATTTTCGTACCTCATCGGCAACGACCGCAAAACCACGCCCGCTCTCACCCGCTCTAGCAGCTTCAATACTTGCATTTAATGCGAGTAGATTGGTCTGATTCGAGATTTCAGTAATCGATTGAATCACTTGTTCGATCTCTTCTACTTTAACAGCAAGTCCCGAAATGACAGATTCGATGTTTTTCAAAACCTGGTTGCTTTCTCCCGTTTTTTCACGTAAGACGTCCATTTGTGAGATTCCTTTTTTGTTTGCAGCCTCAGCTAATAAAGACAATCGAGTCATCTCTTCTGCTTGTTCGTTTACTTTTTCGATCTGTAGAGATAAGTCCATCGTTCGACGGTTTGTTTCATCGGCATCTTCGGCTTGTGTTGTAGCACCAGAAGCAATCTCTCTGACAGCTCTAGAAACCTCTTCACTTGCTGCGATCGTTTCTTCTGACACGGCACTCAAGTTAGAAGTAGATTCATTAACAGTTACAACAGAATGACTGACCGACGTAATCAGTCCCCGCATGTTTTCGACCATAGCGTTAAAATGATGAGTGAGTGTTCCCACTTCGTCTTTGGATTTTGCTTCAACAGAGACGGTAAGATCGCCTTCTGCTACTTTTTGTACTTGTGTCTGTAATCTAGTAATCGGATTTGAAATACTTTTCGCCAATATATAGGTTACGCCTAATGCAACGATGACTGCTACCGACGTAAAGATGAGTATCATATTTAATAGCTCTTCAGCATCTTTTAGTAGTTCTTTCTGGTCATAGACAAATCCAAGCTTCCAGTTCGTGTCGGCTATCGTCGTATAATAGAGCTCTCGGTCTTTATTCTGATAGGTATAGGAAACATTTCCTTTATCACTTTTGTATATTTCTTTAATAAAAGTCTCTTTACTTAAATCTTTTCCTTGTTGTGTCGGATGAACGAGTGCCATACCTTTTGGATCAAGAAGCACTGGATATCCTTTGTAGCTGACTTTAGTTTTATTAATCATGCTCGTTAGTCCAGCAAGATTCAGATCAAGACCAACTACACCAAGAACCTCATCTGTTGCAGGATCTAACACCGGTTTCGTAACCGTTACAACATATTCACCAGAACTTGCATCTTCATATGGTTCTGTCCATATCGTCTTTTCTGGTGATTGTTTGGCCGTTTGATACCATGGGCGTTCAGTAGGATCGAACCCTTCTGGAAGCTCAAGTTTTGGAGTCGTTTTGAACTGTTTGGTTTCTGCACCTACGTATAAGACCGCAACGTTTTTATTGAGATCCAAAAAGTGCTTGAAGTCCTGATCTACAACCGGCCACGCTTCATTTAGACCTTTGACTTCTTCCGTTTTTAATGTTTTTAAATAATTGATAAGTCTGCTATCCTGGCTGTATCGATCGATCGTATTTCCATAAGATTTCAGATACAGCTCTGTTGAGGCTTTAACTTCGCTTGAAAGACTTGTTGCTTGTTCGTTGCTGTTACTTTCAAGTTGTTGTTTTGTTTGAAAATAAGAAAATAGCGATACAGACAAAAGTGTAATGGCAACTAGAATACTTACAGAAAGCATGATCTTCGTTTGAATTCTTTTAAACATCTGCTTAACCCCCATTTATCATCTAAAACCCCTTACCTACATATCGTCATCTAGTTATAAATGATTTAAGAAATAGGTCTAAACAGGTACAAAAGAATCATTTTTAACTTAAAAACTTTAAAAAGAAGTACTTTTCACCTAAATTCACACAGAGTTTTACAAATACAAGTACAAAAAAAAACCGCACGAGGCGGTTTTCTTAAGCTTCTTTTCTAACGAGCGTCTTTTCAGATGCTCTGTCTTCAGCTATTTTTCTTTTCTTAAGTGTTCCTAATCCTAGAACAAGAAGAACAACAAGAACTTCAAAGCCATATTTGACAAATCCATTCTCGAAATAAGGAGCCATGAATTTTTCTCCTACGATCATCTTAGAAGCCGTCCATGCAAGAACACCTGCTCCAATTGTAATGATGAACGGGTATTTATCAATGACCTTTAGGAACAATGTGCTTCCCCAAACAACAATCGGCACTGAAATCAGTAAACCGATTACCACCAGTAAGAAATCACCATGTGCAGCACCTGCAACGGCAAGAACGTTATCAAGACCCATTACCGCGTCTGCAATAATGATTGTTCTAATCGCTGCCCAAACATTGTTTTGTGCTTCAATATCATGATCTTTCTCTTCGATCATCAACTTATAAGCGATAACAACAAGAATTAGTCCACCTGCAAGCAGCAAGCCTGGAATCTTCAGGAGCCATACAACTGCAAGCGTTGCAGCTGCACGGATTACAATTGCCCCTACTGTTCCCCAGATGATTACTTTCTTCTGATTTTCCTTCGGCAAGTTTCTAGCTGCCAAGCCGATTACAATTGCGTTATCACCAGCTAATACTAAGTCGATAACTACGATCGCCAATAAGGCCGACCAAAAATCTGGTGTTAAAAAATCCATTCAAAAAATCCTCTCTGTTAAACATCTGTTTAATCATATCGCAGAATAATAATTTCAATAAAGAAAAATTAAAAAATGAGTAATTACGCACACTTTATGCCCTGCCAGGCTTATCCACTTCTACATATAATAATAGCAAAGGGGGTGTTTATTATGCGTTCATGTTCATGCAGATGTAAGCCTAGATGCCAATCCTGTGTAAACTTTTGTGGCGTTCCATTATTTTGTCGAGACATTCATCCTTGCTGTTTTCCTTTCATTCAGCCTCAACCTACACCAGTAACCTCTCCTTTAATTGTTGTTTGTAGTTGCCATCGTTGCTCACAAAGACTCAGGTAGTATGTTTTAACAGCAATTAGACTGTAACTTCACATCACTGATACGATTGAGTGAACGTTTTGTTTCAAAAAAGCGTTCTTTTTTTTTATTAAGGGAATAATGCAGGATAGATTAATAAGATCCATTTATTGGGGGTGTCCTCGTGCATTGGTTTATGAAGCAGTGGTTTCATCGTTTCTTTCAAGATAAAGTATTCGATCTTTCTGCACAGCTTGCTTATTACTTCCTAGTTTCTCTTTTTCCTTTTGTTTTTCTCATTTTTACTATACTCAGCTTCCTGCCTATATCTTCTTCTTATGTACTATCACTTTTTCAGTCTATTGCACCAGAAGAAGCATATGCTTTACTAGAGTATAATCTAGTCGCTGTATTGGACGAGCATAGAGGAGATGTATTATCTGTTTCATTAATTATTATGATATGGTTAGCAACAATCGGAACGCACGCAATCATCCGTGTCTTCAACCAAGCCTACCAAGTTGAGGAGAGCCGACCTTTTATTAAAGAACTCATTTTAGGCATGTTCCTTACATTCGGCCTTGTGATCGCAGTTATTACTGCCCTTTTACTACCGGTCTTTGGTCGAAACATTGGGATTTACATATTTGAACGTACAGGATTTTCTCATCCCGTCTGGCACATTTGGGAAACAGCACGCTACCTGATAGGTTTCTCTGTGCTCCTCTCCATTTTCTCAGCTCTCTATCGTTTTGCGCCAAATGTAAGATTAACGTTCAGAAACGTGTGGCCTGGAGCTATTTTTTCAACAGCAGGCTGGCATCTATTTTCTTACTTATTTTCTTCCTATGTACTTATTTTTGACTACGGTCAGATATATGGAAATTTAGGCGCATTATTAACTTTAATGGTGTGGTTCTATCTCTCTGCCATGATCTTAATCACGGGTGGACAGTTGAATGCGATACTTGCATTAAAAAGGGAATTGAGAAAATAAGAAGATTTTTGAAAACTTCAGTTTCTGTGATTGACATTTTCACATTATCGTAACATCATTGTGTATATATGAAGAATTAACATCTTTTTTTCCGGTCATAATGGATAGTAACGAAAAATTTGCTGACCGGCTAAAATTACGGAGATCGGGGCTGGAAAATGACTGTAAAAAACTTAATCTTATTACTCATTTTGCTTGCCGGAATCGTCATCTTTGTCTTTTACAGTATACCTCTCCTTCTCGCATTGCTAACTGCTATAATGCTAGAACCAGTAGTGAAATTGTTTATTAGACTATTTAAAGGCAGACGATTATTGGCCGTCACTGCTACTTTTATCTTGTATCTTGCGGGACTTGGTATTTTCTCTTACTGGCTTACGACAACGCTCGTTATTCAGGTTATCGAGTTTATCACTGTTCTACCATCTTATTCCGTTCATCTGTTCGAAGTGGCAGAGAATACATTTTATGAAATGGAAAACTTTTATGCTAGCTTACCTCCTGAAGTGGTAAGAACACTTGAAGAGGGATTAGTAGGTTTAAAGGATTATGGCGTTGAAACAGCAAAGAACTTAACATCTGGTATCTTAGGGCTGATCACAGCCATACCTGGATTGTTGATCTACTTTATTATCTATGTAGTAGCCGTTTTCTTGTTTTCATTGGATCTTCCGCGTTTGTATGCTGAGTTTCTTAACCTGTTTACAACGGCAGCCCGTGAAAAAGTTGAACTGGTCTTTAGTCAATTATCTAGAGCAACGGTAGGATTTTTTCGTGCTCAGATCATCTTAAGTTTTGTTACATATGCATTGGCATTGATCGGACTTATGATTTTAGATGTCGAGTATGCTGTGATTCTCGCTCTTTTGATCGTTATTGTTGATATCCTTCCAATCCTCGGAACAGGTTCATTCCTTGTCCCATGGGCCGCTTATTCATTCTTTATCAACAATAATGACCATCTTGCATTCGGACTTCTGATCATGTTCGGAGTAATTACGATTGTTCGAAGAATCATCGAACCAAAAATACTCGGTTCAAGTCTTGGTATATCTGCACTAGCAGCTCTTGTTTCCTTATATATCGGATTCCAGCTTCTAGGCTTTATTGGATTGATTGTCGGTCCCGCTATCGTCATCATTTATGAAGCATTAAGAAGTGCAGGGTTTATCAAAATAAAGATCGATTTCTAACGAAAAACGTGTTTCCTGTAATAGGAAACACGTTTTTTTGTATTTATAGGTTAGAAACACCTGCAATGTTGGGAATTATAAAGAATAAGTAAAAAAAATGAGAAATTCATACGAATACTTTATAAGGTGAATAATTATTGGAGGAATATCGATGAGTACTGCTACGAAAGAACGCGATTATTATTTTGACAACGCAAAGTTTATTCTAATTTTCCTTGTCGTGTTCGGGCACTTTATTTCCCCGATAAAAAGTCAAAACGAGTGGCTTTACACGATCTACAACTTTATATATACCTTTCATATGCCTGCGTTTATTTTGATAGCGGGATTCTTTACAAAAGGTGTTTGGCGTGACGGTTATCTTCCAAAAATCTTTAAAAAGGTTTTGATTCCTTATTTGGTATTTCAACTAATCTACAGCTTTTTCTATTATGATTTGTATGGTAAAAGTGAAGTTAAGCTAGACTTCTTTTCTCCACATTGGACGCTTTGGTTCTTATTAAGTCTAGTTTTCTGGAACATACTTTTAAAAGTCTTTGTGAAAATGAAGTATCCGCTCGTACTTGCCATAGGTATAGGAGTTGCAGTAGGCTACATTCATGATATTGGTACATTTTTAAGTCTCCTTCGAACATTTGTCTTCTTCCCTGTTTTCTTGCTTGGACATCTGCTTGAAAAGAGAGACTTCAAAAAGATTTTACGTCCGAGAGCCAAAATCGTCTCAGCTGCTTTCTTAGTCGTACTATTTGTTACGTATCATTTTATTTTTCCTAACGGAACAAAAGAATGGCTTCTCTCGTCATCTTCTTACTCGGAAATCCTTGGATACAACGATTGGTATGGGGGTATTGTCAGACTCGCTATGTACGGTGTCATGTTTGCGGCGACCTTCAGCTTTTTAGCACTTCTGCCCCGCAGAAGAATGTTCTTCACTGAATTCGGTGAACGCACATTATATATCTATCTGTTGCATGGATTTGTGTTGAAATACTTGTTTACAACAGATTTATTTGCATCTATTGAGGAAAACGGCGCATACTTCATGCTTCTGTTCTTAGCTGTTATCGTAACTCTATTTCTAGCTAGCAAACCCGTTATCGCACTAACACAGCCGTTTATAGAGCTACGTTGGTCTAAGCTTAAAAAAATGTTAAAACCAAAGCCCTCTCAGCCTAGAGAGAGCTAGTTTTCATAGAGAAAGCACCGCTAAGCCGAAATGGCTAGCGGTGTTTTTTCGTTTCGAAAAGAATATAATAAATAGAAAGAGTGCTATTAAAATAAATTCTAAGACCCTTGCTTATAGTAATGTTGTTTTGCCTCTGCTAACACACGTAACGGAAGTTTGTCAGCGAGTTTAAACGCTTCTTTTTCGTCTAACTCCAAGGTCGTTACAAGCTTTTCTATCTTTTCTTCAGAAGGAATCATCCTTCCCTTTTCAATATCAGCCATGTATTGAGGAGTAATACTTAATCTTCGAGCAAGCTCTGATTTACTCAATCCTTTTTGGTTTCTGGACATTTCTATAAACCTTCCAAATTCACTCATCCTTTATTCCTCCTTTTCTTTTTGTATAAAACAGTGTGAATTGTATGATGATGTAGGCCGCTAATCGGCTCGTCATATTGCGGAAATCTAAGGTTGGATCAATTTCTACGATGTCCATTCCTTTAACAGATGGCTCTTGTGCAAGATATTGTATACCTTCAATTAACGAGTCGCTGTCTAATCCACCTGGTCCGATTGCAGGACATCCTGGTGCAAAAGCCTGATCCAAAACATCCATATCAAGAGAAATATATATGTTATCTGTTGTCTGTTTTAACTGGTCAACTGATTTTTGTAATAAAGAAAGCAAGCCACTTCTTTTAACATCAGCCATCGTATGCACGGTAACACCATGATCCTTCGCATAATCATGATAGAGTTTCCCGTTTGAGAAATCTCGAATACCGATCTGAACAAGTTGGTCGCCTGTAATCACACCATTTTCAATGAGTTGGCGAAACGGCGTACCGTTTGATGGACCACCGTCCTCCGTGTTACGGAGATCAAAATGTGCATCAAACTGTATGATGCCAACTCGTCCCCTCGTTTCTTGGAAAGCTTTGATCGCTCCTGCAGAAACAGAATGATCACCACCCAGAGTTATCACACATGCATCTCTATGCTGAGCTCCGATATCTTTTAAGACCGAATGGATACGGGATTGTGACATAAAGAGATCTGTTACATGCATCTCAATATCTCCAAAATCGCTAATGCTCTGATCCCAAAGATCACTTTCTTCTTCAATGCTATATGTGGAAAACGAATGCATCATCGCACGAATGGTTTGTGGTGTGAGATGTGCACCTGAATGTGAAATAGAAGTCTTAGAGAGAGGAGCTCCAGCGATCGCTACTCCTCTCACTTCTTCTCCTGACCAAGGCTTTAATAGCTGACCTGCCTTTTTAATGCCGCGGTCAGTAAAGGGTGCCTCATCCGATTTACGTAGAAAGGGTATAGTTTGCATGAATATCTCCCTTTCCAACAACTAACTTACCGTTCTTCCATACTTTATTAACGTGGTTAACACCGTAGTGGTACGGAATATACTTGTAGTTTGGTACATCCCACAGAGCAAGATCTGCTTTTCTTCCTATTTCTAGACTACCTGCAACATCTCCGCGTCCAATAGCGAAAGCGGCATTGACCGTTACAGCGTTCCAAATTTCTTCTGGCGTCATCTTCAGCTTTAATGCAGCTAAACTCATAATGAACTGTAAATTTTCTGTCGGTGAACTTCCAGGATTAAAATCAGTCGAAAGTGCTACAGCTGCTCCACTTGATATCATCTCCCGTGCTGGAGCGAAATGATCTTTTCCTAAATAAAACGTAGTGCCAGGAAGAAGGACTGCGGTCGTATCTGATTCACCGAGCATCCGAACCCCTTCTTCACTTGCTCCAACTAAGTGATCAGCAGAAACCGCACCGATCTCACAAGCCATCTCCGTTCCACCGAGAGGATCGATTTCATCCGCATGAATCTTCACACCGAATCCAGCTGTTTTTGCTTTTTGAAGAAAGACTTTAGACTGTTCTACTGTAAAGACACCTGTTTCACAGAAAATATCTACAAACTCTGCAAGACCCTCTTTTGAGATTACACTCAACAAAGAAAGCATCTCTTCTAAAAAGGCATCTGGTCTTCCTTTATAATTTTCAGGAATCGCATGAGCTCCCAAAAAGGTTGAAACAAGGTCGATCGGGTGAGTTTCATTCAGCTTTTTTGCTACTCTCAACTGCTTTAATTCGGTCTCTTTATCCAGTCCGTATCCACTCTTTGCTTCCATCGTCGTAACGCCATATGTTAAACATCTGTTTAAATGGAACATTCCTTTTTCATAGAGATTTTCTTCTGATGTTTCACGCGTAGCTTTAACGGTCGAATGAATTCCCCCGCCTTGAGCCAAAATTTCTAGATAAGGAACTCCTTGTTGTTTCAAAGCGAGTTCATGCTCACGCGATCCCCCAAAAACGAGGTGTGTGTGAGGGTCCACTAAGCCTGGTGATAAAAGTTTGCCTGTTGCCTCAATCGTTTCTTTTGCCTGTAACTGAGATGCTTCTTCCGCAGTTCCAATAAACGCGATTACACCATCTTTTATCCCAACAGCTCCGTTATCAATGATGGAGAGTTCGTTCATCTGTGTACCTCGAAGCGCCGCTCCATTACTTTTTGGAACAATCACCTGTCCAGCAAAAATCAATGTATCTAGCATTCGTCACACTCCTTTTTTATTTCTCGATCATTGGCAGATCTACGCCTTTTTCTTTTGCCGTCTCAATCGCAAGGTCATAACCTGCATCAGCATGTCTAACGATTCCCATTCCAGGATCACTTGTTAATACACGCTCTAAACGACGAGCTGCTTCTTCTGTTCCATCTGCTACAACGACCATTCCGGCATGAAGAGAATACCCCATCCCAACACCGCCACCATGGTGAACAGAGACCCAGCTCGCTCCGTTTACTGCATTGATCATCGCGTTTAAAATCGGCCAGTCCGAAACGGCATCACTGCCATCCTTCATTCCTTCTGTTTCACGATTAGGCGAAGCAACTGAACCGCAATCCAAGTGATCACGCCCGATTACGATTGGTGCTGACAATTCTCCGCTAGCTACCATTTCGTTGATGATTTTTCCAAACTTCGCACGTTCACCATATCCTAACCAACAGATACGGGAAGGAAGGCCTTGAAACTGTACTTTTTCCTGAGCCATCTTGATCCATTTGCAGAGGTGCTCGTTATCACTAAACTCTCGTAAAATTACTTCATCCGTTTTTCTGATATCTTCAGGATCGCCCGATAACGCAACCCATCTAAATGGTCCTTTCCCTTCACAGAACAATGGGCGTATAAAAGCTGGTACGAATCCTGGGAAATCGAATGCGTCTTTTACTCCTTCGTCAAGTGCTACTTGTCTGATGTTATTCCCATAATCGAATACGACAGAACCTTTCTTCTGCATCTCAAGCATAGCCTGAACGTGAACCGCCATAGATTGCTTTGATTTTTCGATATATTGTTCCTGATGACGTTTACGAAGTTCTTCTCCTTCTTCCATAGAAAAACCTACTGGTAAGTAACCATGCAACGGGTCATGTGCAGAAGTCTGATCCGTAACAAGATCAGGAATCTCTCCCATCTCGATCATCTTTGGTAAAAGTTCAGCAGCGTTCCCTAGAAGACCAATCGATAAGGGCTCACCTTTGGCCGCATATTCTTTCGCCATGCTTAATGCTTCATCTAAACTCTTTGTCATTTTATCTAGGTATCTCGTATCCAAACGGCGTTGAATCCTTGTTTCGTCTACATCGATAGCGATCACAACGCCATCGTTCATTGTTACTGCTAGAGGTTGTGCGCCTCCCATACCTCCGAGACCTGCTGTTAGCGTGATCGTTCCTTTTAGTGATCCGTTAAAATGTTTGCGAGCAGCTTCGGCAAATGTTTCATACGTCCCTTGCAGGATGCCTTGTGTGCCAATATAGATCCAGCTTCCTGCAGTCATTTGGCCGTACATCATCAGACCTCTTTTTTCAAGATCACGGAATGTCTCCCAATTTGCCCATGCAGGAACAAGGTTGGAGTTCGCGAGTAAAACACGCGGAGCATCAGTATGCGATTTAAATACGGCGACCGGCTTTCCAGATTGTACGAGAAGGGTTTCGTCATTCTCTAAACGTTCTAATGTTTCTATGATCTTATGATAAGAGTCCCAGTTTCGAGCAGCTTTACCAATTCCTCCATAAACGACAAGCTCATCAGGATTTTCCGCTACTTCACCATCTAAATTGTTCATAAGCATTCGAATTGCCGCTTCTTGCACCCATCCTTTTGCAGATAGTTTCGTACCTCTTGCAGCTGATATAGAATGTTTTACGTTTGACATGTCAAAATACCTCCTTTTAATGTGCTAACTTTTGAATTTTAGATCCGATTAAGATGTCATTCCACGATGTATCAAGGATCCATGAAGCAACAGCTTCCATATCCTTGTGGAACATACGGTCACACTGTATCGTCGGACAAACGATTCTTCCTTGTTCATATACTTTCTTTGTTTTAGGTGCGAGCTTTTCAGGTCCTCGGAAATCTGCAGCCTGCATCGCACAGATTAATTCAACGGCCAGCACTCGTCTTGCATTTGCAATGATCTGAGCCGCATGTCTAGAGGCAATCGTACCCATACTCACATGATCTTCTTGATTAGCTGATGAAGGAATCGAATCGACACTTGCAGGGTGCGCCAATGTTTTATTTTCTGAAACGAGCGATGCAGCAGCATATTGCATGATCATCGCACCTGACTCAAGCCCTGGATTCGGACTTAAGAAACCAGGTAAGTCACTCAACTGAGGATTGACCATCCGTTCGATCCGTCGCTCTGAAATGTTCGCCCATTCTGCTGCGGCGAGCTTCAGAAAGTCCATTGCAAAAGCGATAGGCTGACCATGAAAATTCCCACCTGATATGATTTTGTTTCCGTCATCAAAGATCAGTGGGTTATCCGTTGCAGCATTCATCTCGATTTCAAGCTTTTCTTTTACATAACCAAGAACCTGCCACGAGGCCCCATGTACTTGAGGGATGCATCTTAACGAATATGCATCTTGCACCCTGATCTCACCTTGTTTCGTTGTCAGCTGACTGCCTTCTAAATATTCTCTTAAACGCTTTGCAACATCTACCTGCTCTTGATAACCTCGAGCAAGATGAACATCTTCATCAAACGCATCTGTTATGCCTCGTAAACTTTCTGTGGTAAGCGCAGCAATCGCATCTGCCATGAGTCCGATGCGTTCCGCTTCTATATAGGCAGCAATACCTTGTGCTGTCATGGCTTGCGTTCCATTGATCAAGGCAAGCCCTTCTTTCGCTGTTAAGACGACAGGTTCAATTCCCGCTCTCTTTAAAGCATCCTGACCAGAAATACGTTCTCCCTTGTAGTACGCTTCTCCCTCACCTACTAACACAAGGGCTAAGTGAGAAAGCGGTGCAAGATCTCCACTCGCTCCAAGCGATCCTTGTTGCGGAACAACAGGATGAACATTCTTCTCGACTAATTCTAGTAACCTTTCGATTACGATTGGCCTGATACCCGAAAAGCCTTTTAGAAGAGCATTTGCTCTTAAAATAAGCATAAGACGACTGATCGTCTCAGGAAACGGTTCTCCGATTCCACACGCATGGCTGCGGATCAGATTGATCTGCAATGTCTCCACATCATCTCTAGAAATAAAAACATCGCTAAACTTTCCGAAGCCAGTCGTGATTCCGTACACCACTTTACCTTCAGCCACAATCGCTTCAACCGCTTTCCGGCTGTCAGCCACTTTCTTCATACTGACCGGGCAAGCTTCAATGGGTTCATTCTCATGCAGAATCCGCTTGATCTCTTCCATCGAAAGCGTATTACCTGTTAATGTAATCATCTTCATCCCTCTTTTACTAAGGTTCTTTTCTTTATTATTCTTCTTCATTAAAAGTGCAAAGTGCGTGTTTTTTTTACAACTGCGAAAATTGTGCCTTAGAAAACTTCATTGAGCAGTTGATTGGAGTGTAAGATGCGAGACTCCTGTGGGACAGGTGGGCAGTCCGAAAAGTGGAAGTGGCTCGTTCAGCCCCGACAAGCAAAAGTAAATGGGCTATGAAGGCGCACTATGCCTTCTTGACCGTTTAACTTTTGACCTCGAGGGGCTAGCCACTACAACTAGGCAGGTGAGACACTTAAGAGTAAAACGTCCGAATGTGGCTCACCGCCTGCCCCACGGAAAGCGAGTATCTGGAACGGAAGTCAACCACTTTCAAAAGCAACAAGTACTGCTTTAATAAAGACTTACATCACATACAAAAAGAGCGCACCCGAAAGAAAACTCTTTCGAATACGCCCCCTCATCACTAGTTACTATGGGCACTATTTAAATATGATTGATTCCTAGACCGATCGCTTCATGCTCTAATCCTTTTACAGGAGCTCCGATCGTTCCGTAGAGAGCGACTGCTATCCAGTCACCTTCTTCTTTTTTCTCATATGGATTACCGCGAACAACGATGAAACGCAAACCTACAGTTCTAAGAACGGTTCCAAGCTGAACCTGTCCTCTTGTCACCCCATGAAAAGCTTCCATGATGGCATGATATAAAGAATGTGTTTCACGATAAATCCCAGTTTGAATGATATTTTCACTTTTGGCCGCTGTTTCAATGGCAGCTACTACCTTTTGTGAATCCATTGAACCGGCTTTGCCTACGCAATACTTCCAGCCCAATTTCTCGATCTCAGGCAGATAACTTTCATCTAATACCCCTAACATGGCCATCTTTCCGATCAAACGTTCATTTGATAATGCCATTGCATGAATCACTCTTTCTCTAACGGCTAATAACTACTTATAGTGTATGCGTTTACAATTTGTCCGTCAATTCCCTTTCAACAACTTATCACAGCAGTATAGTAAAGAAAATGACACGTATAATCTATCAAACTAGCGGTAAGAATGATAGTAAGAAATATAACGGAATGAGGGTTGTTACATGTTAAACGTACAAAAAGAAATTGCACTTGCTTCAATGTCACGCACTCCACAGTTCGAGGAAGATGTGAATGACTTTTTTATCGCTTATGACAAAGGACATAACCCGTTACTGCTCTTACCTACTACAAAAGGTTTTCTCCCTGAAGGACAGGTGTACGCGATCGCATTTATTAAAAAAGAAAATAATTCATATCAATTTACTCTTTCAGATAAAATTATGCCTTTTTCGATGAATGAGGCAACGCTCATTCATGATCAGCTCGGTTTCTTCTTCGGTCCTGATAATAATATGCTTTCTTCCTTTTTTAAAGGTGATACGTATGGCGCATATGTAGTCTGGACAAAGCATATGGTCACGCAATTGATCAACGAAACTCTTCAAAATTGGCATAATACATCAGATGATTCACAGCGCGAAAAACACAAGACGCGATTAACTATGCTTCTTCAAGCCTAGGTAAAAATAATAAAACTGACTGCTAACTTCCCTCTTTCCTATGAGCAACAGATTGAGGAAGCCTAACAGTCAGTTTTTTAAATTGTGGTGCATCATGTAGTAGATGATGTCTGTTCTCTATTATTTTTCTTAATATGTTTTTTAATAAAAGTCATGATAAATAAAAGTGGAATATAACTGATGGCTAAATAAAAACCGATCTTGTTCGTATAGTTATTTAGCATGTTGATCTTCAAACGAGTGTCTAAGTAATAACAAGCAGCCAACGTGATCGCTAATAAAATGATCAGTGTGATATGCTGGCGGATGTTCAACATCAACTTGGCCACACGGCTCGAACACCAGATCGCCAGTGCAATATTTGGCAAAATCACTAAACACCACATCGAAACGAAAACAAAATCAAATCGTTCCACGAATGAAACTTGAACGATTTTCACCATAGAAAGGGTTGCCCATATATTTCTAGACAACTGTTCTTCGCTAAAGAACGCAAATGAAAACAAAGTGACTAGCAAATACATCATAAATGTAAAAAGATTAGCATGATGCGCAAATTTTTGAGACCGCTTTGCATTTTTAATAAACGGATAAAAAACAAGAAGTGTTTCAAAACCAAGATAACTCAGCATCATATTTTTCGTTGCAGATAAATAGTCTTTTACATTCTCATCAAAGACCGGCAGGAGATTAGAAAAATGAGTAAATTCCAATGGGTATACGAGTAACACGATCAAACCTAATGGAATGACAACTCCTAAAAAACAGATGCCCGCCACCGTTCGAAAACCAGACGAAACCACATAGTACGTTAATATCAGGAAAACAGCAGCGATCTTCCATGTACTTATAGTGGGAAACATCCATACTTGTATGACTTCAATATACGTTCGTAAAACTGTAATCGACCAGAGCAGAAAATATAGAAGTAAAAATAGATTAAATAAGTTTCCAATTAAACCACCAAACAACGATTTATGAGTTGATACGATATCCCCATCGCCGTTATCGAGCACATAATAAATCATCCATATAAGAGCATGTACAAAAATGGCAGCTATGATGACTGATATCCAGGAATCATAGCCAGCGTATTTAGCGATGATACGCTGATAGCCTAGCACCCCTACCCCTACTTGTTCAGAATGGACAAGAAAAAACACAAGAAAGGGAGAAACGAGAAAAGCTTCTTTAATTTTTTGCATGACGATTCTCTTCCTCTCTTAGAAACAGCATTGAAATCTCGTTTTAGCATTCCCAAGAGTAAAGAGATTAACCCATAAATAACCAAAAAAGCTGACGCAAAATGTGGGAATACACCCTTTTTGCATCAGCTTTCATTACTTTATCCAGTGAACACTTCACCGTCTGGATACCTAATATTATCTTTTGTTTGTTTAGCAAGACTGAACGCCAGTGTTAGCGGTCCTAATTTACCGAAAACCATTACCACACAGATCACAATTTTTCCGATGACTGTGAGATCTGGGGTCAGTCCCATACTCAATCCAACTGTTCCAAATGCAGAAACGACTTCGAACACGATCACCATGAATGATACATCTTTCTGGACATATGTGATAATAAATAATGCGGCAAAGATAAACAAAATAGAAATAGTTGTAATAGCAAGAGCTCTGTAAACAACAGCATTTCGAATGGTCCGCTTCATAACAACCGTATTTTCTTTCCCTTTTAAGAAAGCTGCAACCGTAAAAATAATAACTACAAACGTGGTCAGCTTTATCCCTCCACCAGTAGAGGTACTTCCTGCCCCAACAAACATTAAAAGAATCATCAACAGAGACGTATCAGGATTTATGGCTGTCATATCAATCGAGTTAAAACCTGCTGTTCTCGGTGTTACACCTTGGAAATAAGAAGCCCAGAATTGCTCAGCACCTGAAAGCATTCCAATGGTCTTAGGATTATTAAACTCAAATAAGTAGAAGAACAAGATTGCCACAATGTTAATAATCAAAGTAGACAACAACATCACTCTTGTATGAAGAGAAAGTTTTTTCCAGCTTCGGCTCACCCATATATCAACCAATACGGTAAACCCAATTCCCCCTGTTATAAACAGAAACGATATGACGATGTTCACCATCGGATCTCCTACATAGCCCGTTAGACCGTCAGACCACAACGAGAACCCAGCATTGTTGTATGCCGATATAACATGAAAGATGCTATAGTAAATTCCTTTACTAACACCAAAGTCTGGAACAAGCCTTAGTGATAGAAAAAAGATGGCGATAATCTGGATGCTGATTGAAAATACAAACAGATTTCGAACTAACCGGATTACCCCGCCTATAGAAGGCTGGTTGAGTGCTTCTTGCATCAGAACACGTTGTTTGATGGATATTTTCCTCCCCATCATAATAACGACTAATGAAGCAAATGACATGACCCCGAGTCCTCCGACTTGGATTAAGAACAAGATGACGATCTCACCAAAGAGTGTGAATGTTGAGCCAGGATCAACAGTAGCTAAGCCTGTTACTGTTGCTGCTGAAGTTGCAATAAAAAAAGCATCAACCCACGATAACGTTTTTTCATGGGCAATAGGAAGCTTTAACAAACACGTCCCAACGAAAATAAGAAATAAAAATAGTAACGCTAAAAACTGAGGAGGGTTCAATCTAATTGGGTTGTGCAAAAAACGTTTATGCTTTCTAACATGTAGTGCCAATGCTTACACTTCCTCATCCTCAAAACGATTTAGATCTTCGTTACGACCGATCACGACAAGAATATCCCCATATTGAAGAGATACATCAGCAATCGGTGAAACGAGTATCTCATCTCCGCGTTTGATTGCGACGATATTACATCCATAGCGTGCACGAACATCTAGATCTGTTAGCGTCCGATTCACTAGCTTATCCGTTACACCTATCTCAACAATACTGTGTTCATGCGATAGCTCAATAAAATCAATAATCTTTTCAGAAGATATGAGTTGAGCAACGCGAAGCGCCATATCACGCTCTGGGTGGATAATACGGTCTGCTCCTAGCTTTTCCAACACTTTATGATGATAGTCATTCTGTGCTTTTACCCATACTTTTTGAACGCCTGCTTCTTTTAAAAGTAAAGTAGTTAAGATACTTGCTTGGATGTCTTCACCGATCGAAACAATTACCTGTGTAAAATTTCGGATTCCTAAAGACTTCATTACGTTTTCATCCGTAGAGTTAGCTTGAACAGCTTGAGTAGCTATTGTTGCAAACTCATTTACTCTTTCCATATCTTTATCTATAGCTAGAACATCATAGCCCATCGTCGCAAATTCTCGACAGATGCTGCCTCCAAAACGTCCTAAACCAATTACTGCAAACTGTTTTTTCATTATGGTCTCCCCTTAAAATCCATGAAGTTTTTGCTTCGTTGTTCTCTAGCCTTGCTGGTCAAGAGGTATATAAATTTAAGTAAAAAAACGCAAAAAAAGACCACACAAAGAAGCGGGTCCGGTTTTCCACCAAATTGACCTCTCCAGTGACATGACGCTTACGGGGTTAGCTGTCGGATTAGGGATTGGAGTATCCCTTTTTGCAAATAGAGCAAAATTCACCCCAAAAGATTGGTTCCCCCGTTTTACAGTAGTTTTCACCATAAAAATAACTGTAAATTCAGCGATCTAAAGCCTGCTAAATTTTGAATTACATATACTGTAATCCTCTATCTTTTAAAAGTCAATCCATTTTTTTAGTGTTAACAAATACTTTACATTTTACCTGAAAATTGAAGGATCAATACTACTATTCCAATCAACCAAACATAGACAGCAAATCCTTTTAACGTACCGGTTTGAAGGAGTTTGATCATCCACTTTACCGCCACATATCCAAATAGAGCCGATGCTAAAGTACCGACCAATAGGGCTGAATAAGAGATAGGTGGATGTCCACCAGTAAATAAATCTTTTGACTGCAATACTACTCCTCCTGCGATAGATGGTATGGATAATAAAAAAGAAAAATAGGCCGCTGCTTTTTTATCGATCTTGCAAAAGAGCGCTGCTGCAATCGTTAGTCCCGATCGTGAAATAGCAGGAAGAATAGCCGCACCTTGAAACGTACCGATTATAAGTGCATCCCGTATTGTGATATCTTCAATCCCTTTATATCCATTTCGCTTATAAGAATCCGCCCACCAAAGCAATAAACCTGTAATCAAGAACTCCCAGCCAACCGTGACCCCGGTTTTTGAGATCTCTTCAAAAAAATCTTTAAATGCTAGTCCTATAACAGCGGTTGGAATCGTTCCAGCGATAAGCAGAACTCCCGTTTTGCTGAGTGGTCTTTTTATAACTTCTAAGATTTCTCTCCAATAAACCGTCATCACAGCAATAAGTGTTCCTATATGAAGCATGCTATCAAGAAACAACCCGGCTTCTTCTAGCTGAAACACTTGCCTGCCTAGAAGGAGGTGTCCTGTAGAACTGACAGGCAAAAATTCTGTTATCCCTTGTACAATGCCTAATATTAAGGCCTCGAGCCAATCCATAAAAAAACCCCCTCAACTTTCATGGTCTCGTACAACCTATTCCTGAGGAGGATTTTCTATTCTAGTTTTTTGATAACAATTTAGTGTTACTTAACGAGCATTTGTGATTAAAGCACACCTGAGAAGAGACGAGCAAACGATTCCTTTGTTCGTTCCCACAAACCTCTTTTGTAAAACTCTACGGGTTTCACTTTTATAGATTCCACCATGTCTTCTTCATATTGCTCTACAAGATCTGAGACAGATGATGTATTTAGCAAGAATACGTTCACTTCGAAGTTAAGGTGAAAACTTCTCATATCCATATTAGCTGTACCGATCGAAGCAGTATCACCATCAATAATGATTACTTTTTGATGCAGAAATCCTTTTTTGTAGGAATAGATCTCTATTCCAGAACGCAGAAGCTCTGGAAAATAAGAGCGCGTTGCATATTGCGTCAAGAATCCATCATTAATCTCAGGAACCAACAATCGGACCTGGACACCTTTTTTTGCTGCCACTCTTAAAGCCGTTCGAATCGCTTCATTAGGAACAAAATATGGTGTTGCGATCCAGATTGATTTCTCTGCACATGAGATCAAAGAATAGAATAGATCACTCATGATTCCAAGCTGAGTATCAGGACCACTTGCCACCACATGAACAGTACCATCCCCTTCAGCGGGGTATGCTCTTGTAAGATGATTATCTTCTAAGAGATCTTCTCCACAAACATATTCCCAATCCATTAAAAATATGGCATGAAGAACTTGAACAGCTTCTCCTTCCATAACCATATGTGTATCACGCCAAAAACCAATCTCCGGATCTTCTCCTAAATACTCAACGCCTACATTCAAGCCTCCTACAAACCCAACCTTCCCATCAATAATAATAATTTTACGATGATTTCTGAAATTAAGCTTTTGATTGAAAAAGCCATATCGAACAGGTAAGAAGGCTTCAACGAGAATTCCTGCTTTTTTCATTCTGTCGATATCATATTGCTGAAGAGACAGACTTCCTATCCCATCAAACAAAAATCTAACTTTCACGCCTTCATTCGCTTTTTTTATTAAAAGGTCAATAATGTCTTTGCCAAGGCGATCTGAACGGAAGATATAATACTGAATATGTATATACTCCTTGGCTTCTTCCAGCCTTGCAAAAATTTCAGGAAACGTCTCTTGACCATTCTTTAAAATTTTCGAACTCGTTTTTCTGTTCAAACGCGTAAGTGTGATGTGATGAGCGTGCGTTGCAAAGCACTGCTGATGTCTTTTTAAATCACTAAAGTCCGGCTTTTCTTCTTGTTTAGATACTCTGATCCACTCGTCTCTGTCTTTTTTTCGTTTCGATTTAAAAAGATGGCCTTTTAAATAAAGCTGTCCAGAATACAGGTAGAACATATATCCGATAAACGGAAACAGAATTAATACATAAATCCAAAGAAGCGTATGTTGAGCTGTTCTGTTCTCGAGCATTAACGAATAAATCGTATACAGAATAACTGCGATGTACAGGAGCCCAAATACTGTTTTGATGATCACATATCCTTCTGCAAAGAAAACGATGTATAAACAGACAAGTAACAATAGTGTGAGGAAAAATTCCCATATTCGTTTCATGCACGTGCTCCTTTTTTACCAATCTTCTCTTTCTCTCTTTATTCCCTTCCCCATGTAATTAAAACAAAGGGCTCTTCTCTTTTTATACCATTTTTTCTTAGGGTTTGCAGAAATTACGACTGTTATGAAATTAGGTATTGTTTCAATCATTCGAAACGGTTTTTTTGTGTACGCATTGGGTTGATAGACAGACGCTTCGGAAATTTGCGTGGCCGATCGGTGGTGAATTTTGAATCGGACAGATTATTGGCTGGATCGGACAGATTATGTGACCAATCCGACAGATTAATCTTCAAATCGGACGGATTCACTAGTCAATTTGAAAAAATACCGTCATTAACAAAACGGCGCCCATGCATAGACTCCTCTATAGCACTTACTGTCGACTTTGACGAAAATACTGTCCACTTTTTAAGTTTTACTGTCCACTTCTGATGATTTACTGTCCACTTTTGTAAGTTTACTGTCCACTCTGCTATTTTTACTGTCCACTTTAATTTTCCTCAAAAATAGAAACACATAAAAAAGCTCCAGAGGTTATCACCACCTCTAGAGCCAGTCAACATTCTTTATTCAGCTTTCGCTCCATTTTCTTTCCAGTAGTACTCTGCCACCGCATCTGCCACCGCTTCTGCACTTCTATACAGCTCGTCCATGTTGTTATCCACTCCGCCAAATTCAATAAGCAAAGCATGGTCAGAAAGGTCTTGATTATAAACACCATTTCCCTGAGTCTTGTTTTTTCCAATAACTCCACGACTTAAACCAGGGTATTTTTTATCTAAGATCGCGTTGATCTCTTGTGCTGCTTTTTGGTTCTTCTCAAAATTAGGATTCGCTTTACCGATAACGAATAAAGTACGCGCATAGGACTTACCATTAATTTGTGTTGTTGTAGACTTTCCTCTCATAGAATCTCGATGCAGATCAAAGATTAAATCAATATCATTGTTGCTCGCCATCGCACTTTCAACTAGTGTACGTGACATCGGATAACTCTTTCGATAGTCTGTGTTATTTTTCCTCAAAAGCTCCGTCATATTTGTCATATCGACGGATGTACCGATTCCTCTCGCCTCTAATTCTTCCCCTAGCTTTTTCCCTACCATCGTGATGTTTACTTTAGAATGAATAGCATGATCAGGATTTGTTACTCCTTTTAGGTGAGGTAAGAACGATTCCCAACTGTGCGAGTGATAGATATAAGCGATTTTCTTTCCACTCGTTGTTTGACCTGGTGGGTTCTCTGAATCAGATGGATCTGGATCTTCTAACCGCTCGATATCTTGAACTTCCGCTTCCTCACCACTTAATAGAAGTTCCATCGGTGGTGGTGACTCATACGCTAAGTTTGTATAATCCGTTCCTTCCCCAGCAACAATGATTGTTGAATCATAGAGCGCAAAGCCAGGAAGTTCGTTTCCTAACAAACTTCGGATATCACCAGGTTTGATGCTTGTTGTTAATTCGAACAATACACTAGATAACGCAGGCGGTTCACTTTCTTTTGGAAGCTCTTGCGTGAAATATCGGTTTTCCCAACCTATGAAATAGACAAGTGCTTCTCCAGAAAATTCCGTTAACCACTTATGCATGGTTGATGAACTCAATCGATATTTGTGTTCAAAGGATGTGATGAAGCTAGTGGCAACGACGATAAATAGCATGGCTCCAGCAAGTAATAATGGTAAACGCTTCATATTCAATTGCGGGGTGAACATGTATAGCCCTCCACTTCTGTTAACGTTTCTATCACATCCTATGCAGCTAATCATTTAAATAGAATCCAATCTATGAAAAAATAATAGAGACTTATCTTCGTTTGCTTACTAATGCTCTTTTTCTGAAGGTTTGTTTAGGAGTGACTCTTTAGGAAGGAATCGAGGTCTGTCCATAAAAAAAAACCAGTTCTTCAACTGGTTTGTGTTGTAAGGACGATCTCATCTTGGTTTGAATGATTTCCGCTAGCAAGCTTTTCATAAATATCAATAAAAATACCTAATTCCTCTGGAGATAAGTGATTCAGATAGCTACTTATGGAATCAACTCTCTCATTTTCAGCCTCTCTTAAAATTTCGTGTCCATCGTCAGTAATCTCTAAATAAACAATACGACGGTCAAGATCACTACGGTAACGACTTACAAATCCGCGCTTGTACAAACGATCCGCACCAACAGTTATCGCACTCGGTTTTACACCCATATAGTCAGCCAATTTTGAAACGGTCCATTTATTTCTGATACACAACGTCTTCAAAAGTACAAACTGTGTTTTCGTTAACTCCTTTTCTATAGCAATCTCCGGGTGTAAACGCTTTGACACAATGTAGTGCACTTTCTCCAATCTCTCCACATAGGACTTCAAATCCTTATTCCCCATACTATGAACCTCCAGCCTCTAAGTTGTAATGCGAGTATTATACTAACATTATACAAGAATTTTCATAACATTTGAACTATTATTTACAAATAATGTGTAAAAGAGTTGACGACCAGCATATAAATAGGATATATTACGTTCAAATATATTTGAACGTTTCAGGAGTGTTGAACATGCAGGAAATTTATCATATTCGCGAAGTTGAGCAGTTAAAGGTTATCTCTGACCCCTTTCGCATTAAAATCCTTTGGGAGATATTAGAGGAAGCAAAGACTGGAAAGATTTTATCAGATCTACTAGAGGTCCCTGCACCAAAGATTCATTATCATCTAAAAGAACTTGAACGCGTTGGTTTAATAAACGTTGAAAGAACAGAAGAAAAGAATGGCATTATACAAAAGTTCTACAGACCAGTCGCTCATTCATTTTCAATTGCCGAAATATTGCCCGATCAACGGCATGCAGTGAAAGATGAACTCTCTGATGCACTGAAGGAGAATATATTAGTTTCTTTAGAGAAAACAAAGTCTATGGTGCGCAAATTAGATCCTGAAGTACTAGCTTATACAGATTCTCCTCTTAAATTTGGTTATAGACATGTAAAACTTTCTTCTGATCAAGTAAAACTGCTACATGACAAAGCAAAAGAAATATCAGACTTAATTTCAGAATTTAAAAAGAACGAGAGTGACGATGGTGAGATTTATCATTACTTTATGCTCTCCTTTCCTTTGAAAGAGACACCTTATCCGGAAGAGGAGCTCCAGTAAGATGGCCGAAACAGTAGCTGTACACCATAAAAGTGAAACAGAGTCCCTATTCAAAAAGCGTTCCTTTTTATTCATATGGGCGATAACAATCTGTTCTTCTTTTTCAATCGCCATTTTTCAATTCTCACAGAGCTGGTACGTCGTAAAGACTCTAGACAAAGAAGCTTCACTCGGCATTGTATTTATTGCAGCCAACGTTCCTCGTATTTTATTTATGGCTATCGGCGGCGTTCTAGCAGATCGAGTCAGTCGAACGAAAATTTTATTCGTCGCTAACTTTTTAAGAACTCTTTTGTTAGTTGGCTTGTTAATCATGCTAGCAACAGGACATCTCTCTCTCCTATCGTTTATCATTTTCGGTTTGTTTTTTGGAGCACTCGATGCTTTCGTCTGGCCAGCAAACGGATCACTTCTACCTAATGTTGTCGATCAATCTCAATTAACACGTGCAAATTCAGTTATTCAGACCACCCAACAAAGCTCACTAATCCTTGGTCCGATGATTGGAGGGCTTCTTGTTGCAAGCAGTGGAGGATACATGCTCTCGTTCGGTGTACCTGCTGTGATGCTGCTACTGGCTGCCATTCTTGCTTCTTTGCTAAATGTCCCTGCAACCATTAGTTCAAACACAGCAAAACCTGGTATGTGGCAATCTATAAAAGAAGGGATTGATGTAGTTAGACAATCCGCTTTTTTAAAGGCGCTCTTTCTTAGTACGATATTTCTAAATGTTTTCGTCATCGGGCCTTTGATGATGGGTTTGCCGATCTTCGTAAAAAACGTGCTCGACGGAAACGCACTTGAATTTAGCTTTATTGAAGGAGCTATGGCTCTAGGCATGCTGATTAGCTCCGTTATCATAGGTATCCTAAACGTTAAAAAAAGACGCGGTCTGATGGTGACGGTCTCTTTATTTGCCATGAATATTTTCTTTTTCTTATTTAGTCAAAGTTCCAGCCTATATGCTTGTATGTTTACTATTTTCTTCATTGGAATTACGTTCCCAGCGACCAATATACCACTCATATCAGCGGTACAGTCTTCTGTTGATAAAAACCTGCTAGGAAGGTTGATGGGTCTGCTTACCATGGCAAGCATGGGGCTCGCTCCGTTATCACTTGCAGCGACATCCCTGCTCATCTCTTATGGCTTTTCTATTGAAAACATTATGTCAGGAGGTGCACTCTCTTTAATTGTTGTAAACCTTTTAATCATGTGGAAACTTCCTGCTTTACGAAAAATGGAATAGGCGGTGTAGATGATGAAAGTATTACTTATTGGCGGCACTCGTTTTTTAGGAAAACATGTTGCAGATTCTTTTAACAACAATCATCATGAAGTAACTTTATTTCATAGAGGAAAAACAGCAAAAGAAGGTGTAACTGAAAACGTTCATGAGATTATCGGTGACAGAGATCTCGATCTGTCCTTACTTGAAAAGGGATCATGGGACATTATCGTTGATACTTGTGGATATTTTCCTAAACAAGTTCGCAGATCAGCTGAAGCACTCAATAAAGAAGGAACTTTCTACATTTTTGTTTCGTCCGTATCTGTTTATGAAGATCAGTCCGTTCGAAACATTACGGAAGACTCAAAAACTGCAGAACTAATTGATCCTAATATCACTGAGGTCGGTGAACATTATGGTGCCCTTAAAGCAGCTTGTGAGCAAGAGTTGTTAGATGTATTCGGTGATAACGCTTTGATCGTTCGTCCTGGCTTAATTGTTGGGCCATATGATTACACGGACCGTTTCACTTATTGGCCAGCTAGAGGTGTTCGAGGGGGCGAAATTTTAATTCCTGAGATGAAAGATCCAACCGTTCGATTCATTGATGTTCGCGATTTAGCGAATTGGATTGTAAGAATGGCTGAAAATAAGGAAAATGGAATTTATCAAGCTGTCGGAGGCGTGTATGATTTCAATGAAGTTGTTCATAAATGTCTTATTAGTCAAGAACACTCAACAATAGTACCTGTTCCCGAAACTTTCTTATTAAAGGAGCACGTCGGCGAATGGGTCGAGTTGCCACTCTGGATCTCAAGTGAAGATTATCGTGGGTTGGATTATGCGGATGATTCGAAAGCAATAAACAAAGGCTTGCTTTTTAGACCAATAGAAGAAACGATAAAAGATACTGCTGATTGGTCTCTCGGCCGAAACTTAAAACCAGACGATTGGAAAGCTGGCCTACATCCTGATAAAGAAAAGACGCTTCTGAAAAAATGGAATGAAAAAGTGAATTGATATTTTTGAACTTAACAAGCCATATTTTTTCCAATAAATCTAAAAATACATGAATGCCCATGGCACTTGTCCATACCATTTGTCTCCTTAGGACATATAGTATGATTGTGAGATACAAAATCTCTCCTGTTGGCAAGAGGCCGGCAGAGCAATTCCCTACCCCCCATTTCTTCATCATGCGTTCGGTTTTCTTTACCATAATCCTTTCTCAAGGATTATGGCTTTTTTTTGTTCATTGATAAAAGGGAGCTCCCTGCATTAACTCCCTTTTGAAAGGGCAAACCCTTTACCTTGGAAAACGCTTAGGATCATCATTAAAATGGATATATTTTTTCAAGTGGTCAGGCAGTTCACCTTTTTGAAAAACGTGTTGAATATCAGAAAGCGGAATCTCCAAACGTGCCAATGACGGATACAATGGAAGAATTTCTTTTGGTTCATAGGTTTGCTGATAACTTGTGATAGCTTCATGTGTTTCTTTTTCAACGCTTTGTCGATACGCATGAATCTCTTGAATCTGTTTGACCATCATTAAGTACTCTGCTTTTAAACGTTCAAGCTGATGTATTTTCTTTTCCATGCTATTTTTCGCTGTGTCTAACTCTCTGTCGCGTGAAGAGTAAACAGTTTTTAAATACTCAGATAATCGGTCATCACGGTTTTCTTTTAATTCATCTAGCTGTTCCATAGCGTTACGTTCTTTTTCCATTGCGAAAAGGTACTTATTCTTTACTTCTGTAAGATCATCCATCGTGATTTTTGAGTTTCTTACTCCATAAGCATTTAGTAACTCTTCATATTCATTTGAAGACCATTCTTTTTGTTTATGTAGTTGCTGCCACTTTTCTTGAGCGCGAGCAATATCAATATCGTATTCTTTCTTCATTTGCTTAAAATGATTTAATTCAGGATACATAACAATCTCCCTTCGAGTTTCAACATTAATAGTATTCGGGAGGGATTTTGGTTTAACGTCTCGAATGATTAAACAACTGTTTAAATCTGAAAGTGGTGATTTCCGTTCCAGGTAGCTCGCTTTCCGGGGGGCGTGCGGTGAGCCCCTCGCCACTACGCGCCATTGAGGGTCTCACCTGTCCCACTCGTCCCCCAGGAGTCTCGCCACCTTACACTCCAATCAAATATCAATGAAGACAATCATTAATAGAACAAAATCAACACTCTTTTAGTAATCCCTATTAGAAAGAAGGATGAATACATGAAGATTACGGCAATTAGACATTGTAAAGCGGAAGGTCAAGAAAGTAATGCTCCATTAACTGCTGAAGGAGAACAGCAAGCTAAAGAACTTGCTGTCTTTTTAGAGGGTCAGGATTTTGATTGTGTGATTTCGAGTCCATTCAAAAGAGCCATCGACACCATTAAACCTTATGCAGAGTTAAATAATCGAACGATAAAGGTAGATGAACGATTAGCTGAACGGATTCTTTCTATAGAAGATGATCCAAATTGGAGAGATAATCTAGAACGTACATATAAGGAAGAACATTTAAAGTTTCCTGGTGGGGAGTCCACATTTGAAGCAAAGCAAAGAATCACTTCCTTCATAAATGATTTGCAAGCAAAATCCTATAAGTCTGTTCTAATCGTTACGCATGGAAACCTGCTTAGCCTAATGATTAATTTGTATGATTCATCATTCGGCTTTAAGGAATGGGAGCTTCTGTCCAATCCGGATGTGTTTCTAATCGACGTTTTATCAAAAGATGTATCCAAGCTGTGGGTGTCTTAAACTGGTACATAATTCCAGACCCCCAACCCTCCTTCTGAAACCCCGAAACCTGTACACGTAAGATAAATTATTAGGAGGGAAACATCTTATGAAAAAATTAGTAGTAGCATCAGTATTAGGCGCTTCCCTATTCGGCGCAAATGCAGGAATCTCAGAAGCAGCATCTTCATGCCCGTTCGCTTCTTTAAATAATAATCAAACTCAACAAGCTCAGGCAGCTCCAGCTCCACAACAGCAACAACAAGCTGCTCCAGCACCAGCTCCACAACAAGAGCAAGCAAAAGCTCCAGCTGAAGCAGCACCAAAAGCTGAAGCAGGTGCTGAACTTACTGCACAAGAGAAACAAATGTTAGATCTTGTGAACCAAGAGCGTGAAAAACAAGGATTACCAGCACTAAAAGCTGATCCTGAGTTAACAAAAGTTGCTCGCGTTAAAGCAAAAGACATGATCGACAACACCTATTTCGACCACAATTCACCAACTTACGGTTCTCCATTCGATATGATGAAGAAGTTTGGTGTTGAATATAATACAGCTGGTGAAAACCTTGCAGGTAACTCATCTGTAGAAGGTGCTCACACTAGCCTAATGAACTCTCAAGGTCACCGTGAGAACATTCTTAAGTCTGAATACACTAGCGTTGGTATCGGTGTTGTAGACGGTGGACAATATGGTAAAATGTTCGTTCAAATGTTTAAAGGATAATAAGTATTAAAAAGCTTTCCCGTTGAGGGAAAGCTTTTTTTGTCGTTTAATAACTTTTATTTAATAGGAATGGTAATGGTGAACATTGTTCCTTTATCCTTTTTACTTTTTACATCTAATCTCCCGTTATGATGCTTGATGATATTTGTACTTACCATCAATCCTAATCCGGTCCCTTCGTCTTTTGTTGTGAAAAAGGGTTTACCGATCTTCTTCATGACCGTCTCATCCATACCGCATCCGTAGTCACGTATCTGAACCTGAAGAAAATCTTTTTCTCTTGATAACTTCATGTTAATTTCTACACAATCTCCAACAGCAGAAGCTTCAATCGCGTTTTTTAAAAAGTTGATAAACACTTGTTTAAGCTGCAGAGGGTCACAGAAGATCAGTGGTATATGATCCTCTAGATCTTTTTTAATCTCAATATTTTTCATGATAGCTTGTGTGTTCAACAGATCAACTGTGTCGTTAATGATATCCGTAACACAAGACATCATAAAATTTTGCGAATTGCTTTTTGAAAGTACCAAAAACTCCTTTATGATATGCTCAATTCGATCCACTTCTGTAAGAATAATCGTGAGATATTGATCAAATTCATCTGTTTGATTCTGAATCAATTGAACAAAGCCTTTCAATGAAGTTAAAGGATTACGTATTTCATGTGCTACACCTGCTGCTAGCTCTCCTACTACATTTAAAGCTTCCGCTTTTAATAATTTTTGTTCGGTAAGCTTTTGATCCGTCACATCTTTCAAGACCGTAACATGTAGTTTATCTACTATATCTTTTTCACATGAATATTCGATTTCTTTCACTAAACCATCTGGAGTTTTGTAGCGAAACTCTCCCTTAATCTTTTTTCCGTACAAAACTTCTTTCCATTTCTTTCGAATTAATTCTTTTCCGTTTCCCACAAAAAATTGATCTGCACTATGACCGATGAGTTCTTCTTTTGAAAGCTGTAAAAGTTCGCATGCACGGTCGTTTACTTCGGCAATTTCCATATTGGAACGGCACAGCACGATTGCTTCCATTGCATGGTTAAACAATTGTTTAAACTTTTTCAAGTTTTGATCATTTTCTAATTCACTGTTGGAAGTAATATATGATGTTCCCACAACCTCCAATATGTCTTGATTCTTCCCTGTTACAGGATAAATGGTTGTGCGGATACTTCTAACGCCTAAGTTAATATTTGCGGTTTGGGTCAAACCTGAAAAGGCTTTTTCTAATGGGTCAGTCCATTCTGCGATCAACTCTTTAGCATATAGGTCATTAAGGCTTGTTCCTGGAGAGGGTTTTATGGACACACCCAGTTCATCAAGCATGGATCCTGCAGAATATGTAAATTTATATTCACCTTCAGCATCTCTTCGTAATCCGAAAAGATGGATAGGGCAATGGTTAAGAGAATGGTGAAAATCGGCAATACGTTTAATTTCAACTTCTTCATATTGCTTGTTCATTAAGTAGTCCCCTTTTTATTTACAGAGTATCAAAATCTGTTGCTTGGGCTATTGTGAGTTTTAACCACTTCATTATATTCCACATTTTCACTAAGCTTTTTAATTCGACAAATTTTATCGATTCCCCTATTGGACAACTTTCCCATTTTTCTAATTCCATGTTACAGGTCTTTAGCATTATTTTTTAAAATAAAATGTTTTAGTGTTAAATATAATGCAAGCAAAAAAGCCTTTGGAAAATTATCCAAAGGCTTTAAACCAATATTTACCTATTCATCTTGTTAATTTCGTTCTTCATAAATTCATAATCCATTGGACCTATATGAGAAGAACTGACCATTCCTTCTTCATCAATAAAATAACTTGTCGGGATCGAAACAGCCCTATACTGCTTCCCAATTGTGTTCTTTTCATCAAGAGGAATCGGAAAAGATAGCTTATATTCCTGAACAAATTTGCTAACTTTCTCTGTATTTGGTTCAGAGTATTCAAGGTTAACCGCTAATATTTCCACATCCTGATTTTTATAATCTTTATAAAATCTCTCCATCTCGGGCATTTCCTCCCTGCATGGAGGACACCAGGTAGCCCAAAAGTTAACGATGATCTTTTTACCGCGATAATCCTTTAAATCAACTTGCTTCCCATCTAGCGTTTTTAATGAAAAGTTTGGCGCCGTACTTCCACGTTTTAATCCTGTATTTTCTTCTTTCTTAACCTCTGTTGGCTTTTCTTCCTTCTTATCCATTGCCGTATAAAATGCAAGGCCAATTAAGCCAGCAAATAGGAGAAATATAACGATCGATTTTATTCTCAAAGTAATTCCTCTTTTCAAGTTGGTTCACCCTATTCATTATAGAGGATTTTGTGCTGTAACTGCAAAGTCCCCATTACTCGTCTCATGGCAAATAAGTTAAAGATGAACCCTTTTTCCTAAAAATGAGAAAAGACAACAACTTATGTTTAAGCTGTTGTCTGTCGGGTACTTATAAATTAGAGGCCATAACAATCGTACCTAGTGGCTTCTTACTGTTTGGGGTTGGTTCGTGCGAGATAGCGACAGCATCCCAGTTGTGTTCACCTTCAAATTTAACAGGGAACACTACTGCACCATTTCCATTCTCGTCTGGCGTAAATGTGCCAGCTCGATAAGGTTTGTCTCCTTCAATCAGCCAAACCTGATAGGTCTCTGTTCCTTTAACTTGAGTTAAGTTACTCGATTGAACGACAAGGTTCATCTTACCGTTTTCCTTTACCATTGATGCTACACCTGTCGATTTTGTTTCTTCAGAAGCTAGTTGAACCGTTTTGAATGTTTTATTAACCTGTTCTTGAATCACTTGTTCATTCTTGTTATTTTCATTATACAGATACGCGTTCGTGCCAAGTGATAACATAAGTCCAGCAGCAAGTAACCCTTGTACCCAAGGTTTTGGTTTCCGCTGAGAAATAGGTGAAATCTTTGTTGCTATTTCATCTGTTTTAACACCAGGTTGCGTTTCTTGTTGTGTAAGGCTAGAGTCATCAGCCGTTACATTTGTTAAAATACGTTCTTTCATACCAATCGGAGGTTGTGCCTCTTCTGATAAATATGGAAGATCTGCTGTAAGGTCTTGCCATTCTGTCCATTCTTCCTGGCATTCGTCGCATTGCTTTAAGTGTTTTTCAAAGGCATCTTTTTCTTTACCTTCTAACAACCCGTTATAATAATGGAGCAAATTATCGCAAGTTTTCGGTTCCATATTTATCCCCCCTCTCACCATAGATCTTTTTTAAATGTTTCAGTGCTAAACGTATCCTTCCCTTAACCGTTCCTAAAGGAATGTTCTTTTGCTCTGCAATATCTGATTGTGAGTAGCCTTTGAAATAGAACATTTCTACAATGTCTTGCTGCTCTTCTGTTAAAGTAGAAACAGCTTTCTTCAGACCCTCTCTTTCTTCATTCCATGTTACGGTTTCTTCTACACTTTCTGTTCGTTCGTAATCTATGTCTTTTTCAAGAATCTCAACTTCATTTTTTTGTTGCTTTCGTATTAAATCAATACAGGCATTTCGTGTAACGGTTAAAAGCCATGAAGAAAATTTCCCTTTATCCTCTGAATAGAGTCCCTTTTTTCGCCACAGTTTCATAAAAACGTCTTGAACTGCCTCTTCAGCCAACTCTTTTTGCCTCAACATTTTAAATGAAAAAGAAAACAATAGCTTCTCATATCGATCATACAGCATTTCAAGGGCTTCTTTATTTTCTTCTTGAACTTTTTGATAAAGTTCGTAATCAGAAGTTCTACCCATCTTTTGTCTCCTTTACTGCTCACAGAATAAATCTATCATAACAAAATGAGGCAGTATTTGTCTTTTTTTACGATGGATGTATAAAGATAACGTTAAATAAAGCAATTTGGATCACATATTTTCCAACTTTTATCATTAAGTTTCCTTCTATCTTTCCGATATAAAAGAAAATATAGCTCAGGAAAAATAGATACAGAATTTAAAGATAAAGTGAGGAACATCATTATGGATCGCACAACATTAATCGGAGTCATTCTAGGCATACTTGCGGTAGGTGTCGGGATGTTTTTAAAAGGCGCAAGTCCTACAGCATTATTGAATCCAGCAGCATTGCTTATTATATTTGCCGGAACTGCAGCAGCTATCCTCATTGCATTTCCATTGAACGAGATCAAAAAAATCCCTGCTCTTTTCAAGATTTTATTCAAAGAACAAAAGCTCATTGATATGAAGGATCTAGTAACGATTTTCATTGAATGGGCAACGGTCGCTCGTAAAGAAGGTCTGCTTGCATTAGAACCGAAAGCAGAAGAAGTGGATGACCCTTTCCTTCAACAAGGAATTAAGATGATCGTGGACGGACAGCCTCCTGAATTTATTAAAGATGTCTTAATGAAAGACTTAGAAACAATGGAAGAACGTCACGCAAGCAACGCTACCATCTTTACTCAAGCGGGTACATATGCACCAACTCTCGGTGTCTTAGGTGCAGTAGTAGGTTTAGTCGCGGCACTAGGAAACATGGCCGACATTACAGCTTTAGGAAAAGCCATTTCAGCAGCCTTTATCGCTACTTTATTCGGTATTTTTTCTGGCTATGTGTTGTGGCATCCTTTCGCTAATAAGTTAAAACGAAAGTCAAAGAAAGAAATCATGATTAAAGAGATTATGATTGAAGGGCTGTTATCTATTCAAGACGGGACATCCCCAAAAATTTTAGAAGAAAAGCTGTTAACTTATATTCCAACTAGCGAACGCGATCAATACAAAGCAGGTGGTTCAGTTGGCTAAAAAGAAAAAGCATCATGACGAACATGTGGATGAATCTTGGCTCATTCCTTATGCAGACATGCTCACGCTTTTACTTGCTTTGTTCATCGTATTGTTTGCCATGAGTGAGATCGATGCGCAAAAGTTTAAACAGATGGCAAGTGCTTTTCGAAATGAGTTCACAGGCGGCACAGGCGTAATGGAAGAACAAGTACCGATCCCTTCTCCTGACTCCACACCAATTCCTGATGCGCAAAAAGAAGTCATTTCCAAAGAAGAGAAAGAACGACTTGAAGAAGCGAAGAAAGAACTGGAACAATTAGAAGAGATGGAAAAAAAGATCAATGCTTATATTCAAACAAACAAGTTAGATTCTAGTCTTCAAACTAAGCTGACAGAAAACGGCTTATTGATCACCATCTTAGATAATGCTTTATTCGATTCTGGTAGTGCAACTGTAAAACCTGGTTCTAGAGAAATCGGCAAAAAATTATCTGATCTACTCGTTACCACGCCACCACGAAATATTGTTATCGCGGGCCATACAGATAACGTACCGATCAGCACGGCAAACTTTCAATCAAACTGGGAACTCAGCGCGTTAAGAGGGATTAACTTTATGCGCGTTCTGCTTGAGAATCCTTCATTGAAACCGAACCAGGTCAGCGCAAGCGGTTATGGAGAATATCGTCCAAAGTCAGAGAATAAAACTCCAGAGGGACGAGCAAAAAACCGTCGTGTTGAAGTACTTGTACTGCCAAATGTTAGTTTGAAATCTGTACAGTGATTTGGCGGCTTAATGCGGTGGCGGTGTTAAAAGATATGTGGAGAGGCTATGGGAATCGAGCATAAATCCTGAGAACCGAGTATAATCACTAATCTTACGTAGACTTTCTTCATAAATTCACAAAAAAACTGGCTCCACGAAGTGGCATTAACCACTATCAAAGAAGCCAGTTTTTATTTTTATTCCATCTTTTTACTCGTTTTATAGCTATCTAAGAAATGAATACGCTCGAGCATGGTCGGATGACCATATAAAAACCATTTTACGATTTTTGGTGGGTTTACTTCACTTAAAGAAACGGTTGCAAGTTCTTGAAATGCCCCTACTGCTGCTTTCGGGTTGTTTGTCATCTGAATCGCATACAGATCAGCGTCACGTTCTGCTTTTCTCGAGACCGCATTTTCCAGTGGAGATACGGCAAAGCTCAATAATGAAAAGATCAATAGCAATGCAGGAAGTGCCGCTAAATCTCCTACTCCCTTTATTCCCCATGTCTTGCCGTACTTCTCTATCCATTTTCGATAGATCATATTTCCGAGCCATAATCCTAAGAACGAGAGAACCACCGATGAAATCAAGTTCCAATACAGATGGTTCATCACATAATGTCCGATCTCATGGGCCATTACGAACAGAACTTGGTTATCACTCAATTTATTAAGTGTTGTATCCCATAGGACGATCCGTAGATTTGATCCGATTCCGTTAACATACGCATTTAATGCATTTGTTTTTTCAGACATGTTCACTTCATAAACATTTTCTGCCGGAATGTCCGCTCTTTCCGCAATATCTAGAATTTTACCCTTTAACACTTCATCTTGCAGCGGATAGAACTTGTTATACAAAGGATCGATTACAACGGGCTGGATGAAATAAAGAAACAAAGTAAACGGAACGGAAAGCAGCCAAGCGTATAGCCACCATCTTTTTTCATATTTTTTGATCAGCCAATACATAACAGCAACCATCACAGTTGTTAATAACCAGTTGATCCAGAAATCCACTAACCCATCTCTCATCCAGCTGTGAAAAGATTGAACGGATATATTAAAGCTTTTGGAAACGGTAAAACTGTAGTAGCGTAGTGGGAATGTTAACACCCAGCTAGCAAATGAAAGCAAAAGCACGTAGATTCCAGTGTGAACAATAGAGAACCTTGTTAAACCGCTAGATGCTTTTCGGAACCATCTTGATAATCCGAATCCTAGAACAAACAAATAGATCAACCACTCGAGCGGCACAGATATGAAGTAGATAAAATCCTTTATTCTTGAAAAATCAGTGCTAAGTTCCAGTTCACGGTCTGTCATAAAGACTGCTGGATCCGCAGCAGAGCCCTTCAGATGCACAGGCAAGTTTGCGTCTGCTCCTTGAAACAAATAGAACCACATCAAACCCGCGTATATAGCAAAGCCGATCACAAAAAGTAACGATTTTTTCAAAGCATGCGCCCCCCTTTATTACCTACTATAAAGTGTAGGGCGATTTGTCCAAATTAGAACAAGCTTTCATAAAATACTTTGTAAAAACTTAAAGAGCATTTGCAAGGGTCGGGACGATATGAAGGTTTTCATGATCTACTTCTATAGAATTCGGCTGAATGTAAACCGCTTTTAATCCCATAAGAAGTGCAGGTGCGATTTCATTTATAAAATTATCACCGATCGATACCGCTTCATGAGGCTTTATACCGTATTCATTCAATATCGTCTGGAGCTTTTCTTTCGTCTTCAACGGTTTTTCACTCTCGGTATAGAGAGCATGGAACATTCCATCTAGCTCCAACTCACTTAACAAGCGTTTTACATCTTCTCTTTCACTGTTCGTTAAAAGGACTACCTTTTTCTTTTCCTTGAAAAGTTTCAAAGCCTGTTTAAGACCAGGTGTTTTCGATAGCTGGAACTGATCAGTTACCATGTACTCTTTTGTCGCGTTATAGCATTCCCACGTATCTGCTTGCTTCACACCGAAATGCATAGCTGTAGCATATGGCAGCCACCATCCATCACCGATCGCGATCAATCGTTCAAAGTCATATACAAGTTCGCCGGAGAATTCTTTTTTCACTCTATCCTCTGGCCACTCTGTTCCATCAAAGGATGTTACTTTTGTTACTTGCAGTGTCATTGGATCGACGGTAACACTTGCATCATTTTTAATATCATACACTTTACCGATTGCAACAGGGTGTGTCCCGTTCTTCATACTTTCATATGTATCCCAAAAGTCTTTCTTTTTCTCATCAGATACCCTTTTTTGTAACAATCTACAGTAATAATCGAAATGGTCTGTATCTTCATATAGCGTTCCGTCCAGATCAAAAATAAGCAACTTCGCATCATCAATAATCGATTTCACGTCTCATCCCTCCTTCTTTCATTGTAGTAATCCTAATCAAAAAAAGTAAAGAAAAGTACGTTGACATAAATTTACTAATCTTGTATGTTATAAGTGTACTATACACAGTAATACACACATATAGTATATAAAGGTGGGATAACATGATATTGAATTTAGATCCCCGAAGCAATACACCGATATGGGAACAAGTTGTTCATCAGATCAAAGAACTGATCTTGCGAGAAATTTTGTTGCCAGAAGAAAAATTGCCTTCGGTACGCGAACTATCAGGAACATTACTGATCAATCCAAATACAGTGAGTAAAGCTTATCAAGAGTTAGAACGCCAAGGCATCATTGAGACATTGCGAGGAAAAGGCACGTTTGTTTCCGCTTCTATCATTCCTAAAGCAGATGATCAGAAGACAACAGAACTCAAACAACAGCTGAAGCAGCTAATTATTGACGCTTCCTATCTTGGTATCGATCACCAAACATTATCAAAGTGGTTGAAAAACTTTTCAGAAGAGCTTGGGGGTAAAAACAGTCATGCTGAAAGTGAATAATATTAGTAAAACGATAGAGGATTCTCAAGTGTTAGACCATGTGAACATCACACTGGAACCAGGTACGATTGCAGGTTTAGTCGGAAGAAATGGTGTTGGAAAGTCTACGCTACTTCGCGTAATCGCAGGCATATTAGATCCGGATGAAGGTGAAGTGTTCTTTAATAACACAGATATTCATCAAAATCCTGAGATTAAACAAAAGATTACTTATGTTCCAGATTCGACTGAGATTTTAAAGAGTTATAGCGTTAAAGAAATCGTAAAGCTATATGATGCAATTTATGAAGATTTTGATGTTGTATACTTCTACTCTCTTCTAGACCGCTTTAAACTTCCTAAAAATAAAAAAATCAGAACATATTCCAAAGGCATGAAGGCGCTGTTCTTAATGATCCTTTCTTTTTCAACGAAATCGGATCTTATCATTTTAGATGAACCAACAAACGGACTTGACCCTATCGTAAAAAGAAATATCTTGCAATTTATTATTGAAGAAGTGAGTGAGCGACAGCTATGCGTTCTTATCTCTACTCATCATTTAGAGGAAGTAGAGAAGATGGCAGATGTTCTTATCATGATTAAAGAAGGACGAATTGAATCCACAACCTCTATCGAGGATGCAAAATCATCGTTCCGTAAAGTTCAAGTGGTTTACAAACACTCTCTGCCTGAAAAGATCGAGCAATTGAACAACGTGAACATCTTAAATCAAACAGGACGTGTCTATACATTGATGATCAAAGGAAACATTGAAGCGACACTCCAAAAGATGAACGGAGAAAATCCGCTATTGTTAGAAGAACTACCTATGACTCTCGAAGATATTTTCATTTCAACACTTGGAGGTGAATCACATGTTTCATAAAGCATTGTGGATGAGGAACCAAAAACTAGGAAGCCCTGCCGTATGGGGGATCTATATTTCATTGTTCTTGTTTTTACCGTATTCTTTCTTTGGAAAAGCCCAAACCATGTTAACTCAAAAAAATGATCCTTATGCGGATGCACCTGAAAACTATTACATGAACTTTCATTTTACTGGTGCAGATATCGTAGTTTTCTTATTTTTGATCGTAGGATTAGCTGCTCTTCTAGTCGGCAGTGAAAGAACGACTCATGCGACTGACCTAACGTTCTCACTCCCTTTTAAACGTAAAGATATCTTTCTATCAAAATGGATTTTTGGAGTAGGTCATATCATAACAGGTCTGTTAATCAACTTGCTATTATGTATGCTAATTGTAAAGTTTACGATTCTTTCAGAAGTAACAGATGCTGCATTTCTTTTGAAATTCATGATGGTGGTTATTCCGTTCTCGATCGCTATTTTCTCTTTTAGTCTTTTTATTGGAACGATTGCAGGAAATTTAATTTCTCAACTAGTATTAAGTGGGATCTTTTTATTCTTTCCACTCGGTTTTATATCTCTTATAGTTTCATTTTTAGAATATCACGGGATTTCTATCAATCATAATGCACCATCTACTGTATTATTTAACGATTTGATCAACAGTTTCACACTGCCAATTCCTATTATAGAATTTCGTTATTATATAGATCTCTCAGATAATTCTTTTACTGATTTCTCACATATACCATATGTCATGTTACTGATTCCACTGGCTTATACGATTCTATCCGTAGCTTTTGGAACGTGGCTATTTAGCAGAACTAAGAACGAGAACAACGGTAGATTACTTGTATTCGAAAAAGGAAGAGGATTCTTTACCTTTGGCGTTGTATTGTGCTTTGCTCTAACGTTCGGAATGTTAGGTGGCGGTATATTTGGCGACTATGATTCTAGATCGCTTATAGGCTATTACCTATCTGCAACAATAGGTGGCGTGTTAGCATTCTTCATGTTAAAAAAATTGATACATTTCCGTATGCAGTTTGGCAAATAATGAGAAGAGCGGACAACATGTTCGCTCTTTTTTGTTTGCCTTATTTTTGTTTGGGCATCCTGATAACAGCACTTGTAAATGAGGGATGACGATGGATGGAATCTTAATCACGATCTATAGAACAGTTCTAGGCTTTGCCTTTTTGTTGATGCTCATGAGGTTACTCGGAAAAAAACAACTTGGTGAACTGACTTTTTTCAACTATGCAACAGGCATCGCAATGGGAAATATCATCGGAGACATGGTCGTTCATAAAGAGATTACGGTTTGGGAGAGTTTGGCGTCTCTGAGCTTCTGGGCGTTGGCCGTATTCGGCATAGAATTTCTCAATCGCCATTCTCCCCTGCTTACAAAACTCACGAAGAGTCAGCCTACGATCGTTATAAAAAAGGGACAGATCATGCAAAAAGAGCTGAAACGAATGCAGATGTCGATGGATGATTTATTGATGCTGCTCAGGATCAGTGCGGTCTTTGATATTACGGAAGTAGAGTATGCGGTTATGGAGCCTAACGGACAACTCAGTGTGTTAAAAAAGCCACTTAAAGACTCTGTGACAAAAGAAGATTTGAACCTCCCACCGGAAGCACCTCAATACTTACCAACCATGTTGATCTCAAACGGTGAGAAAATAGATCAGCCCTTTAAGGAATATAGCTTGTCAGATGATTGGTTAGATCAGCAATTAAAGAGTGCGGGTTATCAAGATGTTAAAGAGGTCTTCTTTGCACAGCTGCAAGATGATGGTGAAGTATTTTTTGTAAAAAAAGAAAAAAGCAGCTGAGATCAATGTCAGCTGCTTTTCTTCATTATTTCCCTTTTTTCACTTCATGAAGCAGATCTGGGAAGTTGGTGAAAATACCTGTTACACCCCAATCGATCAGTTTTTGCATCTCTTCTTTTTCATTTACAGTATACGGATGAATCTCGAGACCGTTCTGAACCACTTTTTGTACATACTCGCGGTCGATCATATCGCTGTTTGGCCCGATTCCCATCGCATATTGTTTGATGGATTGAACTTCTTCATCCGTTAACTCAGCAGGACTTGTATACTCTAAAAGTTGAACAAGTTTCACGGACGGATCGAGCTTGTTCATTTTCAAAAGACTTTCAGAGCTGAATGATTGAACCAACAGCTTATCTTTATTAATTCCATACTCATTTACTTCATCAAGAAGCTTTTGTTCCATACCCGGATAAACTTCAGGTGATTTTGTTTCAATATAATAGTTCTCATTCTTTCCAAACGTTTCAAATACTTCTTTTAATGTTGGTACTTGAAGGCCTTCGTATTTTGCTTTTGCTTGTTCTGGATATTTTTCATTGAACCAGCTACCTGCATCAAGCTGTTTAATCTCTTCTAGAGTATAATCTTTTACTTGACCTGTACCGTTCGTTGTACGATCCAGCGTCTCGTCATGCATAGCAATTAACTCACCATCTTTTGTCATCTGAAGATCAACTTCAATGTAGTCTCCATGCATTCTTTCACCCATCTTATAAGAAGTGATCGTGTGTTCTGGTGCATAACCAGAAGCTCCTCGATGCGCAACATTTAAGATATCTTTATGTTTTTCTTTTGCATCAACCATTGAACTATCAGCCCCTATCAATGTAAGACTTAGTGCTAAAGCTCCTATACCCGTTTTTATTAATTTCTTCATCATGTTGCACTCTCCCTTTGTTGTAAATGAACTACATTGTCACTGTAACAAGGGAATGTGAACCTGCTTTTGCATTTCTGTAAATCACGTATGAAGTTTTTGTATACAAAAAAAGCTTGTCCGAAATGTTCGAACCAGCTTTTGTAAGTGCTATTATTTTTGTTCTAAAAATTTCTTGATCGCAAACGAGACACCACTCTCGTCGTTTTCTTTCGTAACAAATGATGCCATCTCTTTTACCTCATCAACAGCATTTCCCATAGCTACAGGAAAACCTGCCACTTCTAACATGGAAACATCGTTATAGTTATCACCGATTGCCATCGTATCTTTTAAAGAGATTCCTTTAAGTTCAGCATACCGTTGAACCGCCACACCTTTTTGTGCTTCACTGTTTGTGATCTCTAAGTTGTTATCAGCAGAAGCACTGACTGCGAGAGAATCAACACCTTTTAGATGCTGAAAAGCTCGTTGAAGTTTTGCTGTATCACTAGAGAAGGCAAGGAATTTATAAACTTCAATTCCATTCTCACTCAAAAGTTTATCAAAATCTCCTACAACACTTACTAAACCTAGGCGAAAACGACGAAGAGCTGCTTTTTGAACGTCGTCATCTGTAGCTTCTGGGTTTGAAGTTAAAACGATGTCTTTCATTACTTCGTATGCTTTTTCACGATTGTCTGTAAACGTACCTTTGCTCGTGTAAAGTTCATAATAAATATCTTCTTCGTCCAGGATTTTTTTTATATCCTCGTACTGCTCAAACGTTAACGGAATCGAAGAGAGTATCTCCCATCCTTCTGATCGTATCTCTGCCCCATTTACACAAATAAGCGGCAGATGAAGGTCAGCATCTTCTAGTGTGTGTTTGGCTTCATCATAAGAGCGACCTGTAGCGATCACAACATGATGGCCATCGTTTACAGCTTTCTTAATGGTTTCACTGTTCTCTTTTGTGACTTTTAACTGTCTATTAACTAGAGTTCCATCCATATCAATTGCGATTAATTTCATCTGAATCATCCTTTATTGCTTAGTCCATTAGTAAGTGTACCCATAATTGAAAGCTTGTTAATCATTATTTGAAGCTTATCAGGTAACAAAAAAAAGAGCTATAGATAGCTCTCCGATTTTACAAATTATTAATCTTTATAGATAAAAGATTGTACAACGTCCGTTACAGCATGGAAAATCTCGACGGCTTGAAAAGAGAGTACAGATAAAGCTGAAACGGAAAATAAACCAATTAGTACAAAACGAACTAAATGAGGCATCTTGTATCTCCTCCTTTTAATTGTGATTATACGCCCACCTTTTCAACAAATCAATTCATAAGGTGTAATATTTACAAAGTAAATTATGACAATATCCTACAAAAACGTATAACCATACAAAACGAAGATAGAAGATAGCACGACCACGATCACATTTAAGTTCAACCAAGCGGCGATGAAAGCTGCAGCAGCGCCTATTCCTCCATATAGGTAATTTTCTGGATTGATGGTGAATACACCCGGAAAAATGAGAGCACCTAGTATAGCAAAAGGAACGTTCTTTAATATCCCTTGTATCCTTGGATGGAGATGGTTCGTATGAAAGAGGACGAGCGGCAACATCCTAGGAATATAGGTTACGATTCCCATTCCGACAATTACCCATATTAATTGTTCACTCATCCCTCTCATCCCCCTTCATAAAAAACTCGATTGAAACGGCAGCGATTAAAGTAGATAGAATGATTCCCCATCCACCATTTAAAGTGGGAACGAACGAGAAGATTGAATTTAATACGGCTGCACTTGCGGCAAGAGCAATTACCTTCTTGCTCTTTTTGGCAGCAGGTACGAGTAGTGCGATAAACATCGCATAAAGCGCGATCCCCATACTATCTTGCAGTGATTGTGGAAGTCCAGCTCCCATCAGATAACCTACCCCTGAAAAGATTACCCAACAGCTGTATGCAACGATTCCCAATCCAAGCAAATAGCTTCCCGTGATTTTTTTTTCAGGTGAGGTCGCAGCTACAGAAAAAGTCTCATCCGTAATGAAAAAAGCATAGATCGCACGCAGCCATTTAGGGTCATCCTCAGCACGCTCCTTTAAAGAAGCACTCATAAGAAGGTGCCTGATGTTCATAATGAAAGTGGTCAGGATTAGTTCTGCAGCACCACTCATCGCCACAATCATCGATAAGGCGATGTATTGCGAAGCACCAGCAAACACGATAACGCTCATGCCTATCGTTTCAAAAAGACTTAACTCTGCTGCTTTAGCGAGCAGACCAAATGTAAATGCAACTGGCATATAGCCAATAGCGATCGGCAAACCAGCTTGAACACCTTTCTTCCAGTATGCAGGTGTTCCTTCTCTATGTACGGCAGGGCTTGGCATCATCTCTTTTTCATCTCCGTTTTATAAGATGTGGAAGCTACTAAATTGTAAGGGGTCTGTCCCCGGGACAGACCCCTTATCATTATTTCTGTCCTGTGATCGTGCGTAGAATAAGGTCTACACTATCAGAAGCTTTAAACGTGTCCATGTTTTTCTTCATTTGCTCTTGATCAGCTTTCAGATCTTTTAAAGAGGTGATCAACGTTACTTTCGTAAGTTCTTCTTCATAAAGAACGTGGCAATAACCTTGTTTTTCAAAGGATTGCGCATTAAGGATCTGATCACCTCTGCTCGCCGCTCTTGAAAGAGGGATAAGCAGCATCGGTATCTTAAGCGTCAGCCACTCAAAGATACTGTTCGATCCAGCACGAGAAATCACAAAGTCTGTTGCTGCAACCACATCTGGAAGTTCACTTTGAATATACTCGAACTGTCTGTACCCTTCTGTATTTACTAAACTTTCGTCTAAATTGCCTTTTCCGCAGATGTGGACGATCTGATAAGAGCGTAACAATTCAGGCAGTGCTTCACGTAGAGCTTCATTGATCTTACGTGCACCTAAGCTTCCGCCCATGATTGTGAGTACAGGGAGATGGCTTCGGAATCCTAAGAAAGACAATCCTTTTTCTCTAGTACCTTGAAGCAATTCATCGCGAATGGGTGAACCGGTCACAATCGCTTGACCTGCTGCAAAATGTTTCTTTGCTTCATCAAACGTTACAAAAATCTTAGAAGCAAACTTAGATGAGATTTTGTTAGCCAGACCTGGCGTAATATCTGATTCATGGATATAAACTGGAATCTTTCGCATCCATGCTGCGATAACCACAGGTACAGCCACGAAGCCTCCTTTTGAGAAAACAGCATCTGGCTTTAATTTTCCGAGCTTAAAATAAGCCTGTGCAACACCAGCTGCCACTTTAAAAGGATCTTTTATATTTTTTAAGTCAAAATAACGACGTAATTTCCCGCTAGATATCCCATGATAGGGCACGTTCGTTCCATCTTGGATCAAGCTTTTTTCGATACCATCAACAGAACCGATGTAATTCAAGTCCCATCCCATCTTCTCCAATTTAGGTATTAAGGCAAGATGCGGTGTTACATGTCCAGCTGAACCACCGCCAGTTAAAACTAACTTCTTCAAACAGCATTCCTCACTTCTTTTATATCCGCCGTGCTTTTCTATTGCGGATGTTATCTTATCGCCATTTTAATATATGTAGCCCCAAAAAGAAAATGGCATGTGAGTGATAATTGTTTGTTTATTCTGATTGAATTTCATGTTTCGTTGGGGTATGGATGAAAGTTTTAGTAATTTTAGTTCAGGGGTGACCTAAATAAACGTCATTTAGCTCATCGCAAGCAGTTTCTACTAATACCAATGGGGGTATAAGCCTATCTAATTCTAGAAATTCATGAATTAAACCTAGAAATTCCGGACTTATTCCAGCGAGTTTTAGCAATAATCCGGCGAGTTTTGATCATTTATCGGCGAGATGGCATAATTCGACAAACTCAAGACTCCATATACCCCCAACCTCAACAAAAAAAACGGCCGACAAGACCGTTTTTTCAAATCATCACTCAAACAGAACTTTTCTCTTTCTTACGTGCTGGGGGTACATGAATCGCTTTTCCACTCACGCTCTCGATCGCTTCAAGCCATGCTTCGTTCAAAGCTGGGTGCGCGTAGACGGGGTAGGACAGATCTTCTTCGCGTGCAACCATCTCAAGTGCAAATGTCCCCGCTTGGATCATTTCAACAGCACCTGCTCCCATCATGTGAATGCCAAGCACGACATCACTCTTCGCATCCATCACCATTTTGGACAAACCTTCTTTTTGGCCAAGAATAGATGCAAAGCCATTGCCGCTCATAGAGAACTGACCCGTCTTCACTTCATAGCCTTCAGCTCGGGCTTGCTCTTCAGTCAGACCTACTGAAGCAATCGGAGGATTCGTATGAACTACATGCGGAACAAGACTTAAATTGAACGCTGATTGCATTCCTACCATATGTTCAGCTGCCGTCTTGCCTTGCTTGATTGCTTTTGATGCTAACTTCATCCCAATCGTACAGTCACCAGCCGCGTAAATGTTAGAAACAGAACTTTGGCTATGTTCGTTTACGATAATAAAACCATTCTCGTCACGTTCGATTGAAATCGCTTCTAGTCCTAGACTATCCACATTCGGCGAATAGCCAGCGGCATACAATACATGAGAAGTCTCAACAGAAACTTTTTCATCACCGTCTTTTATCAACGTTACGGTTACTGAATCAGACATCTCTTCTGCGCTTTCCCATAGATGATTCTTAAATACTTTTATCTTGTTTTTCTTTAAGACTCGTTGCAGTTCTTTTTCGATGCTCGCGTCTAGACCAAATCCATCACTTGGAATAGCTATCGTAACATCACTTCCAAGCTGCTTGTAGGCCATAGCAGCTTCAAGCGCGAAGTAATCATCACCATAGATGAATAGACTTCCAGGAAGCTCTCTTAACTCCCACAACGTGTGTGGTGTCACCAATCTATTAGATAACGTGGCCTGTTCTGGCAACAATGGTAAACTTCCTGTAGCGATAAGCGCGTGCTCAAATTCGTACATCTCAAAATGATGGCCTGAATCAATGCCTATTCTCTCACTGGACATGAAAGATGCTGTACCCGTTAAATGCTCAATTTTATTCGCTTTTATAAGGGCTTCTACTCCCTTTTGAAGTCCAGTTACGACCGAAGAATAGTAGTTTGAGAATGTATCATATTCAAAGCTTGCTTCTGAAACTGAAATTCCCATGTTTTTAAACTGAGAAAGGCTAGAAAAGTTAGAAGCAGACTGTGTAAGGCTCTTTGAAGGAATACATCCTTTATGAAGGCAAACGCCGCCTAACTTTTCTTTTTCGATTAGCGTAACTTCCATTCCAAGCTGTGCCGCACGAATTGCAGCATGGTATCCACCAGGTCCGCCTCCGATAATAACGAGTTGTCGTTTTGTTGCAAAATCACCTACAACCATCTATATCAGCTCCAGTGTCATGAAGTAAGGATTCTCGATGAGTTCTTTTACTCGGTTCGTGAACATGACAGCTGTTGCACCGTCTGCAACTCGGTGGTCAAACGACATAGATACGTTCATCATAGAACGGATCACGATCTCATCTCCGATCACAACAGGCGTTTTCTTTGTTTTATGAAAAGCCATAAGTGCCACTTCTGGGTGGTTGATGATCGGTGTCGCAGCGATCGATCCAAGCGGTCCAACATTAGAAATTGTAAATGTGCCGCCAATCATATCTGAACCCTTCAACTTGTTTGTCTTAGCACGCGTGATCTTGTCTTTCATGTCAACCGCGATATCCCTTACATTTCTCTGTTCCACATGAGAGATAACCGGTACGATCAACCCTTCATCAGAATCTGAAGCAATTCCGATGTTCACGTTCTTCTCAAGTCGAATAACTTCTTTTTCTTCATCCAGTTTTGCGTTAAAAATCGGGAAATCTTTTAATGCGATCTGAATCGCTTTTACGAAAAACGCTGCAACAGAAACGTTCATGCCACGCTTGTTATCTGGATCCATCGCTTTAAGCTGTTTCTTCAGATTCATAACAGCTGTTACATCGATCTCTTCAAAATGCGTAACGTGCGGAATCGTCGCAAGAGATTGAACCATTTTCTTCGCGATCTGCTTTCTGCGCCCTTTAAAAGGAATCTCTTCCGGTTCACTTGTTGAATACACGTGAGTCGAAGTAGTCTCTTTTTCTTCTACAGAATTAACTGGTGTTTCCTCTGCTTCTGCTGCTGTAGTAGGCTGATCCATATAGTTATAAACGTCTTGGTCAGTCACTCGTCCCCCAGGTCCAGTGCCATTGACCTGTTCGATATCCACACCGTTCTCTCGAGCAATTTTTCTCGTATAAGGAGCAGCTAGAACACGTTTGTTCAGTGTTGCAATACCGCCAGCAAAGGTAGTGTGGCTAGGTGCTTTAACGATTTTTTCAACGACCGGTTGATCATTAGATTCTGGAACTTCTTCTGCATTTTGAGAAGACGGCGCGGAGGCAGCATCAATCGTTAAGATGACAGATCCGACAGTCACTACATCTCCTTCTTTTACCTTGATGTCTTTAATCGTTCCGGCTGCTGGGGATGGTAGTTCTGCGGTTACTTTATCCGTTTGAACCTCTACTAAAGGCTGATCAACTTTAACGGAGTCTCCTGCTTTTACGAAAAAGTGTATAACTTCTCCTTCATGCATTCCTTCTCCGATATCATGCAATTTTACTTCTACCACTCACACTCACCTCCTAAAATTGCGTTACTTTATTAATAGCTTGAACAACACGATCTGCGCTTGGCAAGTAGTGATCTTCTAGAGCAAACATTGGAACCGGAGTATCAAAACCTGTTACGCGTTCGATCGGAGCTTTCATATAAAGGAAAGATGTATCATTGATCAACGACATGATCGTTTCTCCAAGACCCCCTGTTCCAGGTGCTTCGTGAACAATGACGGCACGACCCGTTTTTTGTACACTTTCAGCGATCATTTCTTTATCTAACGGATAGAGTGAACGAAGATCGATCACGTCACACTTGATTCCTTTTTCTTCAGCAGATTTTGCAGCTTTCATTACAACTTCGATCATCGCGCCATAAGCAAAGATCGTTACATCGCTTCCCTCTTGTAACCGAGCAGCTTTCCCGAGTGGAACATTGTACTTTCCTTCAGGAACATCCATCTTCGTACTTCTGTAACAGCGCATCGGCTCTAGGAAGAGAACAGGATCAGGATCTTCAATCGCTGAAACAAGCATCCCTTTTGCGTCATACGGATTAGATGGAACAACAACCTTCATTCCTGGCATCCCCGTAAATAAAGCTTCAACAGAATCAGAATGGATTTCAGGTGCACGTACACCTGCTCCAAAAGGTGCCCGAATGACCATTGGCACTGTAAAATGTCCAAGTGTTCTCGCACGGATTCGAGACGCATGAGTCATGATCTGATTGAACGCAGGATAGATGAAACCAAGAAACTGCATCTCAGCGATTGGTTTGAAGCCGTTCATCGCAAGCCCGATCGATGTACCGATAATGCCAGATTCAGCAAGCGGTGTATCAATGACTCGATTCTCTCCAAATTCAGCAACTAGACCATCTGTTGCACGGAACACTCCGCCGTTCTGTCCAACATCTTCACCAAGCACGATTACGTTCTCGTGTTCTTTCATCATCACTCTCATACCGTCTGTTACAGCTTGAACCATCGTTAATTTTTTCGTATCTACTAGCGTTGTCATTAGCGATCACCTCTTGAATGAGCGTATGCTTCTTTTTGGCTTTCGATCGGCCAAGGATTCTCTGCAAACACATGATCAAACACATCTTTATAATGCGGTGCTTGTGCTTCTTCCATCTCTTTTACTGCTGCTTCAATCTCCAGCGTTAGTGATTCTTGGAGGTCAGCCGCCCACTTCTCATCCCACATGTTTTCGTTCTTCATAAATCGCTCAAGTCTTAGAATTGGATCTGTCGTTTCACGACGATTCACAGATTCTTCTTGGTTTCTATATTTCGAAGGATCATCTGCTGTCGTATGTGCTCCATAACGCCACGTTACAGCTTCAATCAACGTTGGTCCTTCCCCTTTTCTTGCACGCTCGACTGCTGTACGTGTGTGGAAATAGACGGCAAATACATCATTACCATCTAATCGAACGCCTTCCATTTCATACGCTACTGCTTTTTGAGCGATCGTTTTACTTTTCATCTGTTTTTCGATCGGTACAGAAATCGCGAATCCGTTATTTTGATTAAAGAAAACAACAGGAGCGTTAAACACACTAGCAAAGTTTAAGCCTTCATGAAAATCACCTTCTGATGTTGCACCGTCTCCAAAGTAAACGATAGAAGCACGATCTGTACCTTTTAACTTTTCAGCCCATGCGGCGCCCGTCGCATGAAGAAGCTGTGATGCGATCGGAACGGCTGGAGGAAAAATGTTCTTCCCTTTTGGAGGAATACATCCTTCTTGGCGGCCTTTCCAATAAAGAAAAAGCGTTTTTAGCGAATGACCAAATGTCATCGTTGCCGCATGATCTCGATAAGTCGGGAACATCCAATCGCCTTCACCCATCGCCATTGCACTTCCAATCTGTGACGCTTCTTGCCCTTCGAAAGGAACATACGTACCGATCCGTCCTTGACGCTGCAGGTTTACCCCTTTACGGTCAAAAAGCCTCGAACGAAGCATCTTCGTATAAAGTTCTTTCGTTAGTTCCTCTGTGATCTCACCGCGGTATGTTTCGTCATTCCACTCACCGTTCTCGTTAATGATCTGCATCTTTGGAAATAACTTTTCCATGGATAGGTTCCCTCCTTAGTTTCGAACTTGCCATTTTGGTCTTCGGTTGTGAGCGAAAAAGCTGTTTCGTTTTGAACGAGCTGCCAGTTTTTCCTCACAGAAAAGATTTGCTGCTTCCATCGTAGATATCTGTTTTTTCGTGCTCTCACTATAGATCTGTATCAAACTGTCATAGATCGCTCTCGTTTTTGTTAAGACACGAGCTTTGTTCGGTCCATAAAGCTCATCAGCTACCTGAATGAGCCCTCCTGCGTTCACAATATAATCCGGACCATATAGGATTCCTTTTTGTTGCAGGTAAAGCCCATGTTTATCTTCTAAAAGCTGATTGTTAGCACTTCCAACTATCGCTTTAACTTTCAACTGTTCGATCGTCTCGTCGCGAATGATTCCTCCGAGTGCACAAGGAATGAAGATGTCTGCATCCACGCCATAGATGTCGCTTCCCTCGACTACCTCCACATTTCCAGGAAGCAGTTCTGCTCGTTCTTGAATCATCTTTAACGCTTTTTCGTTAATATCCGTTACATAGATCTGTGCACCGGCAGCGAGCAGCTGCTCTGCGACCTTAAACCCTACTTTTCCTAATCCTTGTATAGAGTAGGACTTACCTGCGAGTTCATCTGTTCCTTCGAGAGTCTGAATCGTAGCTTGAAGGCCATAGATAACTCCTTGTGCTGTTGGAACAGAAGAGTCGCCGCTGCCGCCATATTCCTCGGGTACCCCGACGATACAATTCGTTTCTTTTAACGCGTGAACAAAATCATCAGGCGTCGTACCCATATCCGTTCCTGTATAAAAGCGACCGTTTAAAGAATCTACAAACTGTCCGAACGCTCGAAACAACTCTGGTGTACGATCAGTCGTGGGGTCTCCGATAATGACCGATTTTCCTCCACCAAAGTCAACATCGGCTCCAGCGCATTTGTATGTCATGCCTTTTGACAGTCTCAGTACGTCCTCAAGTGCTTCATCCACCGATCCGTATGGTCTCATTCGGCATCCGCCGAGTGCTGGACCCAATGTTGTGTTATGTATTGCGATAATTGCTTTGAGACCTGTTGATGGATCGTTACAAAAAACAACTTGCTCATGCTGTGATATTTTTTCAAACATGTGTAAATCCCCCTAGTATGTCTCTACTTACTCTATTCCTTCTTCACTTTGCTGCTTTAAAGTGTAAGCGCTTTCATTATAGTGCAAAAAAATTTAAACCTTCATCTCTTTAATTTTTTGTGAGATCGCTTCTCTCGGAAGGATATATTGTGTAACTTCTCCTTCGCCTGCTATCGCTTTTCCGTTATAGACGGTCACATCACATATGACAGCTTTGCCTTTAACTTCTCTTAACGTGGCCGTTACAGTAAGCTCAGCGCCTTCTGGCGTCGGAGCCATATGCTTGGCTGCAACTCCACCGCCGATTCCTTCTTCGTGCTCTTCAAGATATGGCAATATAATCTGTCTCGCTGCCCATTCCATATGATAGACCATGCTAACCGTTGAATAAGCTGGATGGACAAGCTTTCCTTCAAATTGAGCAAACATATCGGGTGTAACGGTAGCTTTGATGGTCGCACTTTGGCCGACCTTCATGCCTGATTTCATGCACACACCTCATATCTTTCATCGAATTTATATAACGATTTATATAACGTTTTCTTAACGTAATCATAACATTTTGTGTGATATCCGGTCAATGAATCCCCAGAATTGTTTGATTTGTAAGAAATATGAAAAATGTGCAAAAATAGCATTGGAGGTGTATTTATTAAATGGATGAATGTATATTTTGTGATCCGATGAGTTTTCCTGAACAAAAAATAGTATTAGAGAATGAAAGTTGCTATTTTTTGCAGAGTCCGAGAGCTCAGGACATTTTACAGGGTGCGGGATTGATTATTCCAAAAGCTCATAAACAGACTGTATTTGATTTAAGTGAAAAAGAGTGGAGTGATACATATGAGTTGATGCAGCAAGCAAAAAGTTTGCTAGACTCAGAGTTTGCACCTGATGGCTACAGCACGGGATGGAACGTAAATCCAGTGGGTGGTCAGAGCATTCCACACGCTCATTTTCATATCATCCCTCGATTTGATGACGAGCCATTTGCCGGCAGAGGCATTCGTTCGTGGATAAAATCTGAGGATAACCGCAGGCCAGGCAGTATAAGTAAGACTTTTTAAAAATCTGCTATTCCTTTTTATGTGATTGATGTCCATTTTTATGTGATTCATCTTCTTTTTTATGTGATTGGTCCCAATTTTTATGTGATCGACGCTATTTTTTATATGATTAAGTTCAGCCGAAGCTCCGTACCACATGAAAAAGCTGATATAGCCCATGCTATATCAGCTTTATTCTTATCATTTCCGCAACTGCTTCAACACTTCGTCGACTTTCGCATGATCTTCAGGAGTATCATCCATGTGCTTCCACAAAACATCTCCATTACGATCAAATAGCCACGAACTTCCTTGAATGTTCACGTCTTGATTTTTCACTGCGCTTAAAAAATGCTTTCTTTCCTTCTTATCTTTAGGCACAATGTCGCTTATCTTCACTTCACCTTTTAAGAGATCGGCCCCTACAGACAGCATGCTTTTCACAGTGGTCATGTTGTGGTTCCCCATCTCCTCGTATAGGTCTAGCTCTGGATCACCGTAGATTTCAAATGGAAATGGGCCATGTACATTCAAAAACTCTTGAATCTGATCACGATTAGCTGGTGCTACGACAACGACCTTAACATCTAAGCGTTCAAACTTCTCAAATGACTCGCGCAACTGCGCAAGGAAATCTTGATAGTATGGTCAGCCAAGGTGTCTGACTAACACAAAAAAAGTTTGTTCTTCACCAAACAACTCATGCAGCGTAACAGGTTTTGAACCTTCAATGGATACCACTTCTTGATCTAGTTTCAACCCAGATCGCCTCCTCGTATTATACGTTCGGGTATTCCTGAGAAAGAGGGTGAAGCATGATTTCATCAACGACCATGTGTTTTGGTGCGCTTGCCATATACGCTACAGCTTCTGCGATATCATTTACTTTTAGCCAATCTTCTTTAAAATCAAGACCTTGTTCAGAATCAGCAAAGTACGTATCAATCGCACCTGGATTTACAGTACCTACACGAACGCCAAATTCTCTTAGTTCTTGCGCAAGAGACCCCGAAAATCCTTGAACTGCGTACTTTGTAGCTGTATAGACAGAGCCGTTAGCAATCGTTCTTCGACCCACATCTGATGAGATCGTGATGATCGTTCCCTCTTTTCGCTCTTTCATATGTGGAACAACCGCTGTACTACATAAGAATACACCTTGTACGTTGACTTCAAACATTTTTTGAAAGTCTACTAATGAATGTTCTTCTGCCAATTTAAACTGGCCAATTCCAGCATTGTTTACTAGAATATCAATGTTTCCAAACGTTTCAAACGTTTGTTTAAACAGTTCTGCTACGTCCGTTTCTTTCGTCACATCTGCTTTTATGGCAAGAACATCGAATCCCTTAGCTTTTAACTCTTCTCCAGTTTTGAAGATGCCATCAGACGAACCAATGATAGCTAGTTTTGCTCCTAATGTTCCTAACTTTTCTGCTATAGCTTTCCCACACCCACGAGTTGCTCCCGTTACTACTGCAATCTTGTCTTTCAACATTATTCATTCTTCCCTTCACTTCTGTATTTCACAAATTCTATTATTAACACAAAAAAGGCGCTAAAACCAATTATGGTCCGCGCCTTTCTTTCTAATTTTCTTTTAAAAAAGTCCAAGCATGTTAACAAATACGATGATGATTACAACAGGAACGACGTAACGGATCAGCATAAGCCAAAGCGCAAAGCCTTTTACCGAAACAGATGAACCTGCTCTAAACTCTTCAAGGAGCATCTCTCTAGGATAACGATATCCTACAAACAACGCGATGAACAACGCTCCTAAAGGAAGCAGGATGTTGCTCACTAAATAGTCGAGTTGATCAAAGATAATCTTGTCAAACAGCGTGAAATCTGACCAAACCCCATATGACAACGTAGATGGTACACCAAATACAAAGATAAGGATTCCGATGATCCAAGAACATTTTGCACGGTTCTCTAACTCACCTTTCGTGATAGAAGCAACGATGATCTCTAACATCGAGAATGCTGATGTAAGTGTAGCAAACAAGAACAATGCTAAGAACACAATAAAGAATAATTGTCCGAACACGATCTGATCAAATACAGCAGGAAGTACCACGAACAACAATCCAGGTCCTTCCGCTGGTTCTAGACCTAATGAAAATACTCCTGGGAAGATCGCTAATCCCGCTAATAAGGAGATCAATACATTGAGTAATACAATCGTGGTCGCCGATTTAGTAAGGCTTTCCTTCTTGCTCAAATAAGAACTGTACGTAACCATTACAGAGATACCCACACTTAATGAGAAGAAAGACTGCCCTAAAGCAAATAGGATATCGTCTCCACCAATCTTAGAAAAGTCAGGGAACAAGAAGAACTTTACGCCTTCCATCGCATTATCTAATGTTAGTGAACGAATAATCAAAACAGCAAACAATACAAAAAGTGCTGGCATCATGATTTGGTTTGCTTTTTCAATTCCATTCTTAATACCACGGCTAACAACGAAAATCGTAACCATCATAAAGATGAACTGAGAGATCAAAACCGGCCATGTACTCGAGATTGACTCTCCAAACATTTGACTAAAGTCATGGTTAAAGAAGTCTCCTGAAAAACTTTTTCCAAGGTAGAGAATGATCCATCCACCAATTACACTGTAAAAAGATAATAAAATAAATGCAGTCGCTACACCCATTCTGCCTAGCCATGGCCATGCTGAACCTGGGGCGATCTTTCGATAAGCAGAAACCGCCTCTTTTTGCGCTCCTCGGCCGATAACAAACTCAGCCATTAAAAGCGGAAAGCCGATAAGAAACGTAAACAATAAAAAGAGAAGGAAGAAGGCTCCCCCACCACTAGTACCAGCTACATAAGGAAATTTCCAAATCGCACCGAGTCCGATTGCTGACCCTGCTGCAGCTAAAATAAAAGCTAATTTCGACGTCCACTGGTCTTGCTGATTCATAATTACATACACCCTCCTGTTACTAATACTACTGAATTAGATGAAACGATTGTTTAACATACTTACTGCTTCTCTTGCTTCTTTCATCATGGTTTCAAGCAGTTCTTTCACGCTCGGTACATCTGAAATCACACCTGCGATCTGACCGCTATTGATAAAACCGTTCTCCAAGTCCCCTTTTACAGCTCCTAAAATATGATGATCTTCTGAGGTGTGTGTAACAAACTCTTCAGGTGAGACGCCATTTTTTTCAAGTTGAATCAACTTCTGAGCATAAGGTGTATCGTAAATTCTTCTGATCTTTCCGGTTGAGCGGCCAACGATTAACGTTTTTGTCTCATCTGCTTCTACTAAGGAAGTTTTGTATTTCTCATGAAATGGTGCTTCCTTTGTTGCGATGAAACGAGTTCCCATCTGAACACCTTGTGCACCAAGAGCAAAGGCAGCTGCCATACCGCTTCCATCTGCTATACCTCCAGCCGCGATGACTGGAATAGTTACACTCTTGGAGACCTGAGGCAATAGAACCATAGTCGTCGTCTCATAAGGTGAGTTTAGTCCCGCAGCTTCATAGCCTTCAGCTACTAGCAGATCTGCTCCTGCTGCTTCTGCTTTTTTGGCATGATAGACAGAAGCTACAACACAGATAACTTTCAATCCATGTTCCTTTAATTTCGGTATGTAAAGTGCTGGATTACCTGCAGATAAGGAAACAACTTCCACTTTATGTTTGATCAGAAGTCTAAGAATTTCTTTTACATTTGATGCAACGGTTAAAGGTACATTAACAGCAAATGGCCTGTCTGTCATCCCCTTTGTTGCAATTATCAAATTTTCTACCTCTTCAGGTGACATCGTACCAGCACCGATCGTGCCTAACCCACCTGCATTTGATATAGCTGAAGCTAGTTCTGCATTACTAACATTTCCCATTCCGCCTTGAAGGATCGGATACTGAATGTTTAACTTTTCACAGATGGAATTCAATTTCTCCACTTCCCATTCTAACCTTTGTTATACTGAACCTATAACCTGTTACGAGGGAGGCTCATTATGAAATACACGTTTAATGGCAAAACACCAGATGTTCATGAAAGCGCTTTTATCGCGCCTGGGGTTCACTTGATTGGCGACGTTACAGTAGAAGAAGGAGCAAGCGTCTGGTTTAACTCCGTTCTTCGAGGTGATGAAGGACCTATCTCCATCGGCAAAAAGACTAACGTTCAAGACAATTGCACCCTTCACCTATATGAAGGGTATCCCCTCATTCTAGAAGATGAGGTGTCGATCGGTCACAACGTCATCCTGCACGGATGTACGATTAAAAAAGGTGCACTCGTTGGCATGGGGTCTACCATTCTTGATGGTGTAGAAATTGGCGAACAAGCATTCATCGGTGCGAACACACTAATTCCTCCCGGCAAAAAAATACCGCCGCGTGTAATGGTCATGGGTTCACCGGGTAAAATCATACGCGAACTGAACGACGATGATCTAAAGCTTATTCAGCTTACGATCAACACGTATTATGAAAAAGGGAAACAGTTCCGTGACGAATTAAAAGAATAGTAGAAAAGCACTTTCGTACGATAGCTTGCGAAAGTGCTTTTTTAGTTGTATCTAACCTAATTTTTTTAAGACCGGTTCTCCTGAATAAGAGGATGATTAAGAGCATCAAACTCTGAATCTTTCTTTAAATCGTTTCCATCCGAATAGATGCTTTCAAAGAAACGACTTGCTGGCCCTGCCAGTGCACGGTAATAATCACTGAAGAGTGAAGCTGCGTGATCACCTAGCCATTCTGCATGAAGAAGCTCCTTCGGTAGACCTGGATCGATGAAAAGAAACTTACGGTATTCGTGAACAAGCTTAGTGCGCTCTACGAAGCATTCTCCGTCTGTCATCTCACCTTTTTCAATCTTATTCTTATCGATCACATACTTTTGAGAATACGTTACGATGAACTCGTTGTATTTCTCGTTAATGTCGTTTAAATCCCAACACTCAGAAACTAGCTTTTCATTCTCATTTGGCCCATTGTAAACGGCTGTAAAAGAATGAACATAGTCTTTGATGTCATATTTATCAATCATAGATTGAATCTGCTCTGAGTATGCGTGTGGTGAGATCCAAAAGCTGTTTGCCAGTAGACCAAACCCGCTCCAGACCAGTTCTTTTCGAAGCTCATCACGAATGCTTCTTTTCTCTTCAGGAATCGTATAGGTGAACATCATCCATTCACCGTTCCACGGTTCCTGTTGCGCGTTAAAGATTCTCTTTGCCGCTTCATCCATCCGCTTTTTTCCACGCTCTGTTAAATAATAATAACTTTTATTCCCTTGTTTTCTAGCTGCGATCCAGCCTTGCTTATTCATTCTGGAAATCGCTGCTCTTACGGCCTGTTCGTTGTGACCAAACTCTTCTAACAATCGAATCAAGCTGCCGATCCATATCTCACTGCCATAATGCCGGATATAGTCTCCGTATAATGTGAAAATCATGGAGCGTGTGTTTAAACTATTCTGCATGTTCATACCCTCATTTGTACCTGTTATTGTCTGTACAATCCTACCATAAAGAAAACTTAGCTGACATCAAGTCTTTCACGTCAATTTAGTTGCACTCATATGATCGACTTAAATCTGTAACCTCGTCGAAAAACATCATGCAAAAAAGTTATACTTTATAATAGTAGAATTACTGAGACAGAAACAAGTTACTCTCCCTTAAATACAGGTGGTCTTTTTTCTCCAAAAGCAACGAGCGCTTCCATTCGATCTTTTGTAGGAATCGTCACTTCATACGCTTTCGCCTCAATCGCAAGTCCTGTCTGCAGATCAACTTCTGTTCCATGCTTGATCGCATACTTTGCTTGCTGAACAGCTACTGGTCCATTCTTCATGATAAGACCAGCATAGTTTTCACAAACAGCCATCAATTCTTCTCTTGACGTCACTTGGTTCAAGATGCCGTAAGAAAAAGCTTCTTCAGCCACCATCTTTTTTGCTGTTAAGATTAGTTCCATCGCTTTCGCTTGTCCGATCAGTCTCGGAAGACGCTGAGTTCCGCCTGCCCCAGGGATGATTGCCCAACTAAGTTCTGTCAGACCCATTGACGCTTCTCTCACAGAAACTCGAAGATCACAAGCTAGAGCCAACTCGAAGCCGCCTCCAAAAGCATGGCCATTGATCGCACAGATCGTAGGCTGCGGCAACGCTTCAACAGCAGAGAACACATCGCGAATCTTGCGCACATTTCTTCTTACTTCTGATTCACTTAGCGTACGGCGTTCTTTTAGATCAGCTCCTGCACTGAATGCTTTCTCCCCTGCACCTGTAAAAATTACAACACGAACATCACTGTTGTGATGAATGTCTTCTACTACTTCTTCAAGCTCTTTTAACGTTGAAAAATTAAAGCAGTTCAATACTTCCGGACGGTTTAATGTTACATAAGCAACATAATCTTTTACTTCGTATAAAATAGCACTCACTTTAGATGACCCTCCTATTCATTGATCGCTTCCACGATGGAAGCAATACCTTGACCAACACCGATACACATGGTTGCGAGACCGTAGCGCGATCCTTGCTTTTTCATTTCGTGAATAAGCGTTGTTAAAATGCGCGCACCGCTAGCTCCAAGTGGATGGCCAAACGCAATCGCACCGCCGTTCACGTTAACTTTACTGTGATCAAGTCCCAGTTCGCTCATACAGGCAAGTGATTGTGATGCAAAAGCTTCATTCAACTCGACCAAATCAAGGTCAGCTATAGAGAGACCTGCCCGCTTTAATGCTTTTTTGGAAGCTTCGATCGGACCTACACCCATTATAGCTGGTTCCAGACCTGCAACACCGGAAGAGACATATCGAGCTAAAGGCTTTAATCCTAGCTGATCTGCTTTTTCACGGCTCATCAACAGTAATGCAGAAGCTCCATCGTTGACTCCAGACGCATTTCCGGCGGTGACGCTTCCGTTTTTAAACAACGGTTTAAGCGTACCAAGCTTTTCAAGCGACGTTTCAGGACGAGGGTGTTCATCTTCTGTCACCCACGTTTCGTTTCCTTTTCGGTCTACTATTCTTACAGGAACGATCTCCTCTTTAAATCGGTTCTGTAGGGTAGCTTCTTTTGCTTTTTGTTGAGAATCATATGCGAATTGATCTTGTTCTTCTCTTGTAATTCCATATTTTTTCGCTACGTTCTCTGCTGTTTCAGGCATAGAATCTGTACCGAACTTTTCATGCAGAAGCGGATTAACGAAACGCCATCCAATTGTCGTATCAAACATTTTCATATCACCACGAGGATAGTCGACTTCAGGCTTCCCCATTACGAGTGGTGCGCGTGTCATACTCTCCGTTCCACCCGCGATGAAGATATCCCCTTCTCCTGCCAAGATTGCCCTGGCACCGTATATGACCGCATCCATACCAGATCCACATAAACGGTTGATCGTCGTTCCACCTACTTCAACAGGAAGTCCAGCGAGTAAAGCAGACATTCTTGCCACGTTACGATTATCTTCTCCTGCTCCGTTTGCGTTTCCGAATATTACTTCTTCGATCTCTCCAACAGGAAGTTTAGGGTTTCTTTCCACAAGCGCTTTGATCACCACTGCTCCTAGATCATCGGGGCGAACCGTTTTTAGTCCACCTTTATATCTTCCTATAGGCGTACGGACAGCATCAACGATGACGACCTCTTTCATTACTTTTTCACCCCGTTATCTTCCCTGGTATAGTCGTATACCCCTTTACCTGACTTTCGGCCAAGTCTTCCCGCTTTTACATACTTCACTAAAAGGGGTGCCGGACGATATTTTTCACCTAACGTTTTATGAAGGTAGTTCAAGTTATTCAGTCGTGTATCAAGACCTACTAAATCGCCGAGCTCGAACGGCCCCATTGGAAAATTCAAACCAAGTTTAATGGCTTTATCTATATCTTCTGGTGTACCAACACCTTCTTGCAGCATATAGAAAGCTTCATTCCCAATCATGGCAGAGATTCGGCTTGTAACGAATCCTGGAAACTCATTAACGGTTACTGTTTCTTTACCCATCTTCACAGCAGCTTCCTTAGCGAGTTCAACCGTTTCATCGCTTGTTTCATGCCCGCGAACGATCTCAACGAGTGGCATTCTATGGACCGGATTAAAGAAGTGCATGGCGATTACTTTTTCAGGTCGTTTTGTAAATGAACCAATTTCTGTCGGACTCATCGTTGAAGTGTTTGTCGCAAGGACACAATGTTCAGGTGCTGAACGCTCTAGTTCTTCAAAAACAGCACGCTTGATCTCTATATTTTCTGGAACAGCTTCAATCACTAGATCTGCACCGCTCACGGCAGCTGATAGATTCGTAGCATATGAAAGTCTTGTTTGCGCTTCCTGAGCCACACTTTGTGATAACTTTCCGCGAGATACTGCTTTTGAAAAAATAGAATCGATCTCTTTTTTTGCATTTTCAAGTTGTTCTTCTTTTACATCAACGAGTTGAACATCAAAACCGCCAACTGCGCTCACATAGGCGATTCCTCTTCCCATCACACCAGATCCGATGACTACAGCATTTTGTAACAATAGTCTCTCCTGCCTTTCTTTTAAACAAATGTTTAACGTTTTGTATGCAATGATGCTCTTGATAGTGGTTGATTTCCGTTCCAGGTACTCGCTTTCCGCAGGGTGTGCGGTGAGCTCATTCGCCGCTTCGCGTCATTGAACGGTCTCACCTTTCCGCTCCAATCAACTATTCAAAGAAGTAGGTTAGCAGCAAATTCTTGTATAAAAAGCGAGCACTAGGGCCCGCTTTTACATTTGTGTCTCTTTTTTAGAAGCTTGTAAAGATTGTTGCTGCATTGACAAGTTGATTGGAGTGAAAGGTGCGAGACTCCTGCGGGACGAGCGGTCAGGTGAGACACTTAAGAGTGAAACGTACGAATGTGGCTCACCGGTCGCCCCGCGGAAAGGGAGCACCTGTAACGGAAATCAACTACTTCCAAGAGCAACTGAGCTTTATTACAGATTAAAAGGATTCAATGGACGTGATCCTGTGTAGGACACGACGCTCTTTGTTTCTGAATAAAGATCAAGTGTCTCGATACATAGCTCGCGGCCGAAACCGGATTGCTTGTAGCCGCCGAACGGTGTTCCTGGGAATGCAGAGAACGGTGAGTTGATCATGATCGTTCCAGCTTGAATCATTCCGGCAACGCGTGTTGCTTTCGCATGGTCTTTTGTCCATATCGCTGCTGCTAGACCAAAGTCTGTGTTGTTTGCTAGTTTCACAGCCTCTTTTTTGTCCTTAAACGTAGACACCACGACAACCGGTCCGAAGATTTCTTCTTTAACTACTTTCATGTCTTCATTTACATCTGTGATGATCGTCGGAAGGTACCAATGACCGTTTTCATAACCGTCCACTTTTGCACGTCCACCGCCTAGAAGGATAGTTGCTCCTTCTTCTTCAGCCGATTTCACGTAACCGTCGATCACTTCAAGCTGGCGCTCTGAAATGATTGCTCCAACATGTGTACCTTGATCGAGTGGATTACCTAGTACAAGCTTCTTCGCTTTTTCAACGAACTTTTCCATGAAAGCATCATATACACTTTCCTCGATATATAGACGAGAACGTGCTTCACAAGATTGACCTGTGTTATAAAAAATACCAAATAATGAGCCGTCGACTGCCGCATCAATATCTGTATCGGCAAAAACTAAATTAGGAGATTTCCCACCAAGTTCAAGCGTTACACGTTTTAACGTTTGAGATGCTTTTGCCATGATGTCTTTTCCTGTTCCAGTCTCACCCGTGAACGCTACTTTATCTACACCCTCGTGTTCAGCAAGGTATGAACCAACTGTAGCTCCGTCACCTGTAATGATGTTTACAACACCTTCAGGAACACCCGCTTCGTGACAGATCTCTGTCATTACGATCGCTGTGAGTGGTGTTAAGCTAGCTGGCTTTAGAATGACCGAACAACCAGTTGCGATTGCCGGTGCAATCTTCCATGCTGCCATCATCATCGGATAATTCCAAGGAATGATCTGTGCGCATACGCCTAGAGGCTCTTTTAGCGTGTAGTTCATAAATGGTCCTGGCATAGGGTTTACAGCACCGCGGTGGCTGACGATTGCACCCGCATAGAACTCAAAGTCTTCAATCGCTTGCATGACTTGACCTTGTGCAGCACTTAAAGATTTTCCGCTGTTTAAAATTTCAAGCTCAACAAGTTCGTTATAACGAGAACGCATGATGCTAGCAATCTTGTTCATCGTGCGAGAACGCTTATTTACAGGAGAGCGCTTCCATTTTCCTGTTTCAAAAGCCGTTCTTGCCGCCTCAACAGCACGGTCAACATCCGCTTTCGTTGCTTTTGCTACTTTCGCTAACGGTTCACCTGTTGCTGGATTATATGTAACAAAGTATTCTCCTTCAGATCCACCAACACTTTGTCCGCCAATAACCATTTCGTATACATCACGTTTTACTGCTTTCACTTCTGTCTTTGTGCTCATGTTCTCCACTCCTTTTAATCTAGATGTCTATTTTCCTGTAAATTCTGGTTTTCTCTTTTCTATAAATGCATGAAGACCTTCTTGGTGATCCGCTGACTCTCCAGCAATTTTTTGCGCTTGAGCTTCATATTCAAGCACTTCGTTCAGATCACTTTCCCAGCTTTTATTCATATAACGTTTAATGAGCCCGATTGCTTTCGTTGGCATGTTTGCAAGTTTCTCAGCGAACGTTTCCACTTCAAGCATAAACTCTTCTTCACTCACCGTTTTCGTTACAAGTCCAAACTCTTTTGCTTGTTGAGCGGTAATCTTCTCACCTAACACAGCAAGCTCCATTGCTTTTGCATGTCCTACTAAACGAGGCAAGAAGTACAGATTTCCAGAATCAGGTACAAGACCAACATGAATGAACGCTTCTATGAAACTCGCTTTCTCACTTGCGATACGAAAGTCACAAGCTAGAGCAAGACTCATTCCTGCACCAGCTGCAACACCGTTCACGGCTGCGATGACTGGCTTTTCCATGGCAACTAATGCTTGCACCATTGGGTTATATCCTTTGCGAAGAACATCACCGTAATCAGCGCCCTCTGGTGAACCAGTTAAGTCTTGACCGGAACAGAACGCACGCCCAGCACCCGTAATCACAACCGCTCTTACATTGCTGTCTTTGTTAGCTTCCTTTATCGCTGAAACCATTTCCTTATGCATAAGTGATGTGAATGCATTGAGCTTATCTGGACGATTTAAAGTAATCCAAGCCGTTTTTCCTCTTGTTTCGTAGCTGATCGTTTCAAACATGTTCATATCCCCCTACTTCCCTTTAAATTCGGCTGGACGCTTTTCAACAAAAGCCTGCATGCCTTCTTTTTGGTCCTGCGACGAGAATAATAGATAAAAGTTTTTACGTTCGAACTGCATGCCTTCGTGTGTGGAATAATCAATAGACTTATAAACCGTCTCTTTTATTAAACGCGTAGATAACGGCGCTCTAGAAGCTACAATCTTCGCATACTTTTTCGCCTCGTCCACGACAAGTTCTGGTGCGATCACACGGTTGATTACGCCATATTGAAGTGCTTCATCCGCTGTCATCGGATCACCGAGCCAAAGCCACTCAAGTGCTTTCTTTTGACCCATCAGTTTTGTAAGTTTTACTGTTCCACCAGCACCAGGCATCACACCAAGTTTGATTTCCGGAAATCCAAACTGTGCATTTTCTGCTGCAAAGAGGATGTCTGCGCATAACGCTAGTTCAAAACCTCCCCCGAAACAGTAACCATTAACAGCACCGATGATTGGCTTTTTTATCGTTGCGAGTCGATCCCATTCTTTAAACTGGTTTAATAGTTCAAGAGAGACCGCTGTATCTTCTTTCATCTCATCAATGTCGGCACCGGCTGCAAATGCACGCTCACTACCTGTTAAAACAATTACTTTTACCTCATCATTACGGTCAAAGCTTTCAAAAGCATCTAATAGTTCCGTAACCATCGGCCGGTTGATCGCGTTTAATACACGCGGCCTGTTTAATTGAATGAAGGCGATTCCATCTTCAACAGAGGTTAGAATTGTTTCGTAATTACTCATTGATTTCCTCACCGATCATAAGCGTTACGAGTTCAGCTGCAAAGCTCATCAAGTCTTTTCCTGAAGCTTTACCTTCATCAGACTTCATAGCGGCTTTCAACGCATCATGATCGTCATAGTACATCTCACAAAGAATGTGATAGTCGCTTTTCCCCATCGGTGAACCTACGATTTTTGTTACTTCCATTTTGCGAAGTCCAGGAATCTTTTTCGTGATCTCTGTATGATGTCCAAAATAGTGCTCGTCGAACTGCTCCAAGTTTTCAGGTGTTTTGTAAAGTGCGATTAGTTTTACCATGTGTGTTTCCTCCCTATTTTTAAAATCATCATTTCTCTTACCCCATGTCAGCAACAGGTTTCATCGCTTCAAACGGGTTCTTGCACGACTTGCAATATAGGATACTTCTGCAGGCTGTTGGCCCAAAGATGTTTTCCATCGTTACGTACGTTGATCCACAATACGGACAATCGATCTCCCAAGGTTCACCCATCACATGGTTCGCAGGTGGCGGTGAGATGCCAAACTCTTTTAACCTCTCACGCCCTTCGGCTGTAATGCGATCTGTTGTCCACGATGGTGTAAATACAAATTTCACTTCTGCTGAAGTAATTCCTTCTACATTTTCAATCGCTTTTTTTATATCTCGTTCGATGATGTGCAGAGCTGGGCAGCCAGAGAACGTAGGCAGAACAGAAATCCTGACCTTATCATCTGTCACGTCAACTTCGTGCACCATTCCGAGATCCAATATACTGACAGAGGCGATTTCAGGATCTTTTACATCCCCAAGCGCGTCCATCACACTATCAGTCATGCTGCTCTTTAATTCGGACACGTGGTTCATCTCCTTTCTAAATCGTCTTACCAGCCAGTTGAAGGATTTGTTGCATAAACTTCAGAAAGTGTTGCAGTTGCTTGCTTCAAGTCTTCCGTGTGCACGCCGTTTCGGCCATTGCCTCTTTCCATGCGAGGTTCACCCGGATAGGATGCACCAACTTCTTTTAAGACAGCTTCAATCTTGTTGTTCCATCTCTTTTTCATAACGTTCTCGTCATCAATGAAGTTTGCTTTCACGATATCTTCATAGTACGGTCCTAGCGTAAGAACTCCGCCAAAATCTCTCCAAACCTTTTGGATCGCTTCTGTCATTCGCAGGGTTGCTTCATCTGTACTTGTCATAAGCTGCTTGAACCAAATCTCCCAGTGCATCAGATGGTAATACTGCTCTGTCATGATTTTACGGGCTGCTTCTGCCAAAGGTTCATAGGATGAGTGGCGCAGGGAATCTAGACGTATATGTTTGTGTACAGCGTAAAAGTAGTTGCGTACGACAGTGAATGCCCAGTCATAATCTGGTTCTTTTAAGTACGTTCCAGGTCCGTTCACTTCTTCTAAGATGATGGCATTTCGAAACTGATCAGGAGATCGCAAGTGAGCAATCCTGTCTGCTTCGCCTTCTCCAAGGTTCTCTAGCAGGTTATAGTACAAATTTGCGTGTCCCATCATGTCTTGTGAGATAGAAGAGAAGGCAACATCCTCTTCAATGTGCGGTGCTAGACCAAGCCACTCCGATCCGCGAAACGCAAGAAGAAAATCATCGTCTGCAAGCTGATAAAGAAGCTCGATCAACGCTTTCTTTTCTAGTGGTTTTAACGTTTCCTGTGTCATGAATTGTCTCCCCTTCCGCCAAGGATGTGCTGTTCGGTAAACTGCTCCTGGTTGTAGTCACGCCACTTCTTCTTCAGATAGCCATATCCTTTTGTTTCTCTATATTGTTTATCTAGGCGTTTAAGCATTTCTCTTTCGTCCTGGTTAAGACCCCTTATGTTCTCTCTTTTCACAACCCAGATGTCAGCGACCGTTTCTCTTCTGAAGAAGTTCTCTTTTGCCATGATGAGTGCCATATCCGCGTTTGGTGCTAAAAGGCTGAAGCTATGTTGAAACGGAGATTTATCTGTTTTTTTGCTGAATACTTCATACACGTTGTAAAATTCATTTGTTGATTCGTTCACCTTTGTTTCTCTCCTTTCCGCTGTTAGATCGCCTTTTTAGCAGCGAGTGCCGCGCGAACCCACTCGTTATTTTTATATGAGCGGCGTCGAAGATCTAAACGGTTCTGTGATTGTGGCCCGTTACCAGAAACGATCTGTTTGAACGTGCTCCAGTCAGCATCCTTATAGATCCACATCTGACTGTCTTCATCAAAACGGATCGTATCATCTGGAATCGTTAGCCCAAGCGACCAAATACGCGGAATATATTTTGTGAAGAACTCTTGTCTGAGGTCCTCGTTTGTTTTTGTACGAATCTTGTACATGATGTTCTTGTCAGCGTTTGAATTTCCGGTTTCTTTTGCTGACTTTGGTCCAAAGAACATGATCAGTGATTCCCACCAGCGGTTTAACGAATCCTGCAGCATTTCACGCTGTTCCGATGTTCCTTCGGCCATCGCTAAAATAATGCTCTCACCGTGTTGCGCATGGAAAACTTCCTCCGCACAGATACGTTTTAATGCCCTGGCGTATGGACCGTAAGAAGAATCAAGCATCATACTTTGAGAGATGATTGCCGCTCCGTCTACAAGCCAAGCGATGATTCCCGCATCGCCCCAAGTTGGAGCATCCATATGAAACACGTTATGAAACTTTAATTTACCGGAAAAAAGATCTTCCATGATGTCGTGGCGGTTCTTGCCAAGAGGGGCCATCAAATCTTCTGCCACACGAAGCAAGAGCTGCCCGTGTCCCATCTCATCCTGAACTTTAGCCATGATCGCGAGTTTGCGGTGAAGTGAAGGTGCTTTAGGCACCCATTCTTTCTCTGGAAGCGCTCCCATAATTTCCGAAATGCCATGCATCGATATCAAACGAATCAGCTGCAGGCGATAATCTTCCGGCATCCAGTCATCCGGTTCGATCTTCTCACCGGCGTTGATCCGATCAAGAAAATGAGTCATTTTCTCTTCTTCACTAAGCTGATTAAAACTCATACCAACTGTCATGTTGTTCCCTCCTATTATATTACGTTTAATTACCGTAATTATAAATTAACGTCATACGATTGAAAAGTAGTTAAACACCCATTTTTTTCTGTATCTGTCTGACCACACGAATCGCCTTACCTTCAGAACGTGGTATTCCTTTTGGTGGATACACTTTAATATTCATAGATACGAGGCATGTGTCTTTGATCTTTTTTGTGATCGTCTTCTTTAACAGGTGTGTCGCCTCATGATTTTCGTCACCGTTTGTTACAGCATAAAGCTGTTCCGTCATCTCAACATGAAGTTCAATATGCTCTTTTAATCCTTCTGTTAAGATATGAACTTGATAGTGAGGAACGATATCCTCTATAGAAAGAAGACAGTTCTCGATTTCAGACGGAAACACGTTAACTCCACGAACGATAATCATGTCATCGATCCGTCCTTTAACACGACTCATTCGTATGGAAGTTCTTCCGCAACTGCAAGGCATGCGGTTGATGGAAGCAATATCTCCTGTACGATATCGGATGATCGGAAAAGCTTCCTTGGTTAAACTCGTAAACACAAGTTCGCCATACTGACCGTCAGGCATAGGTTCAAGCGTATCAGGATTAATGATTTCAGCTAAAAAATGATCATCCATAATATGAAGCCCGTTTTGTGCTTCATGACATTCCATCGCTACACCAGGACCCATCACTTCGCTTAATCCATAAATGTCCATTGCTTTGATGCCAAGCTTCTCTTCAAGCGTCGCACGCATCTCTTCAGACCAGGGCTCTGCTCCAAATATTCCGTATTTTATCGAAGTCGCTTTCGGATCTTTTCCCATCTCCTCCATCTTTTCAGCAATCGTCAATATATAAGAAGGCGTTCCGCATATCACCTGTGGTTTAAAGTCTTCGATTAAAAGGATCTGGCGTTCTGTATTACCGCCTGATACAGGAACCGTAATCATACCAAGTCGCTCTGATCCGTTATGAAGTCCGAGTCCTCCTGTAAAAAGGCCATATCCATATGCATTATGAAGAACATGACCTGGCTCTCCACCTGCGATTGCGATAGAACGCGCTACCATGTTACTCCACCTGTCAATGTCTCCTTCTGTATAGCCAACCACTGTCGGTTTACCGCTCGTTCCAGAAGATGCGTGCAGTCGAACGAGGTGATCGTTCGGAACTGCAAAAAGCCCAAAAGGATAATGATCGCGAAGATCTTTTTTTACGGTAAAAGGAAGTTTTTGAAGATCTTCTAAAGTATCAATTGAAGAGGGCTGAATTCCTTTTTCGTCAAATGCCTTTTTATAAAAAGGGACATTCTCATAAACGCTCTGTACACTCTGCTTTAACCGATGAAGCTGCAGCTCTTCTTTTTCATCACGACTCATACATTCCACTTGTGGATGGAGGATCATTCTTTCATCTCCCTTTATAATATGTAAGCGATTACAATTGAGATTAAAAAAATATGACGTTTTTGTACCGTTATCTAATTATTGTGTGATGTATTTGGTTTCAGCTTATCATTTATAATAATTTTCTGTCAAATGATTTTGAGTGCTGAAACAGCCGTTTAGACACGAATAGCACTTTACACTTTTCTGAAGACACGCACTTTGTGTCACAAGGAAAGAGGAAAGTGACCTCGAGTGGCTGGCTGTTGAAGCCGGATAAAATACAAAGCTGAAATGACCGTTAAGCCCCGACATAGAAAACACCGTTTGTGTAGTTTACAAACGGATGTTGCACTTGTGCCTGTGGTGACAGCACATCATTTCCTGAATGGGATACGTTTTTTGTATCCTAATTAGGAAAGAATGTGACCTCGAGGGGCTGGTCATTGAAGCTGGACTGATTTTGAGTGCTGAAACAGCCGTTTAGACACGCAACTTTTGGATGAGTTGTTGAAGACTTATAAATTGTCTTTGAGGACTTATAAAAAAATTTGAAGACTTATAAATTTTTTTGAGGACTTATAAATCAAACTGAAGACTTATAAACGTTATAAACTAACAAAAACCGCCCATGAAAAGGCGGTTTTCTCCCTAATATAATAGATCAAGGAACTCCTGACGCGTTACATTTCCGAAATAGTGACTTAAATCTAGATCCTCAAGCACTTCCTCGATCGCTTCACGGTCATAACGAACACCGTTCAGCTTGCTTTCAATATCTGACACGTCACCTACACCGAAGAAATCTCCAAAGATCTTACTTTCTTGAATGATACCTTTTACGATGTGCAGTCTGATATCAACAGAGCCTGCTGCAAATCGATTCGAAAGTTCAACATTGAACTTCGGTGACTTTCCGTAGTTCCAATCCCAGTTGGCGTAACGTTCTCTTGAGATTTTGCGAATTTCTTCCCAGTCTTTTTCCGTCAGCTCGTATTTTGGAACAGAATCCAACTCTTCAAATAAGTAAGCAAGAAGCGTCTGTTTGAATTCTTCCATCGTCATATCTTCGTCTAAGTGCTCGCGGATATTTGTTACACGACTGCGGATGGACTTGATACCTTTTGACTCGATCTTGTCCATACGTACATTTAGAGCAGAGACTACATTTTCGATCTCAGAATCAAAAAGTAATGTTCCGTGGCTAAACATACGGCCTTTCGTAGAAAACTGTGCGTTTCCAGAAATTTTCTTACCGTCAGCCAAAATATCGTTTCGTCCGCTTAATTCAGCGTTCACACCAAGTTTTTTAAGTGCTTTTACAACAGGATCGGTAAACTTCTTGAAATCATGAAACGAATTACCGTCATCTTTCGTAATGAAGCTGAAGTTTAAGTTTCCGAGATCATGATACACGGCACCGCCACCTGATAAACGACGAACCACATGAATACCTTCATCACGAACATAGTCCGCGTTGATCTCTTCAACGGTATTCTGATTCTTACCGATGATGATCGATGGTTCATTTATATAAAAAAGCAAATACGTTTCATTGATGTCTAAATGTTTTAAAGCGAACTCTTCTATAGCTAGATTCACTCTTGGGTCTGTAATATTTTCATTATCAATAAAAAGCATATTTCTCTCCTCTTTCAGTCCCTATCTTTAAGCTCCCCACGTCCAGCCGGAAGAGGCAAGCTCCACTTTATTGTTATACACCTCTTTTGCCTCTGTGACAAGCTGTGATAACTGACCAAAATGAGGAAGATGTGTGAGGAGCAGTTCACGAGCTTCAGACTCATGTGCTAGCTTGCCGCAATCCTCTGATGTCATGTGGCCTGGGCCGCTTCCATCCATCCCTTTGTAAAAGTTGCATTCTGCGATTAACAAGTCCGCATATCGGCTGAACGGAACGAGTTCAGGAATGAGCGCAGTATCTGCTGTGTATACGATCGTATGCTTTCCATCTGTAATGCGCATCGCATAACAAACAGCAGCATGCTTCGTCAGCTGAAACGTAATCGTGAATGGTCCGACCTTTAACACTTCATCAGGATGATAGGGAATTCCTTTTGTGCTATTGCCGTGTGTCAGCGAACGAAAACCATCTTGATCCTTATCATGACCATAGATTGGAAGCGTCTGTATTCCTTTTTGTAAAAACGACTGAATGAGACGACTGTATTGAAGAACTCCAACATCAGCCACATGATCTGCATGGTAGTGCGATAATACAACCGCATCTAGTTTTTCAGGCTGTATATACTTTTGAAGTTGTGAGAGCACACCGCTTCCACAATCGATGAGCAAATTATATCCTCCGCTCTGAAGAAGGTATCCCGATGTGGCTTCACCTGCTCCAGGATAACCACCCCAATATCCGATGACCGTTAGTTTCATAACTCTAAGCCCTCCGCCTTTTTTATTTACTAGTCTACACAATGCACTACTCTTCACACTAGCTTTTACGTTTAAGAGCCTCTAGTACCTTCACTAATACAGGGCTGTTTTTATGTTCTACTTTATATGCGGCATAGATGGTGTTCTCTGTGGTTAGTTCAGGAAACAATATCTTCACACGATTTTCTTGCAATGATTTTTCAATTAGATAAGTGGGAAGTATGCTCATTCCCAACCCATTTTCGATGCCCTCTAAAATCGATCTTAAATCAGGTATCACATGGCAAGGTTGAAAGTCTGGTCGTTTTTTTAAATGATCTCGCCAGTATCTTCTTATAATAGGAAGTTCCAACCCATAGCTCAGCCAGTTCTGTTTGTTCAGCCACCCCTCAATCTCAGCAGTACTTTCTAGATTTGTTTCATAGGTTGGTGGTACCACAGCAACAAACACTTCATCTTCGAGTTTTTGATATTCAATTCCTTGTTGCTGCACTTTTTGAGTGGTTAGAATAAGATCCACTTCATCCTTCTCTAACTTTTCTAGTAACGTACCTGCTACTCCGAACTGAGATAAAAACCGAATATTTAAGTCTCGTATTTTAGGAAGAGTTCGAATCGTAAAATATTCTGCAGGCGAACCAATACGGATTACGGGTGCTCGCTCATTTCCAGATGAGCTATGAAGCATTTCTAGTGTCGTATTTTCTAAGTTCTCTATGAGCGGAACAATCTTTGTATACAGCTCTTTTCCTTTGTCCGTAGGTATCATCTTTCTTGGAGCACGAATAAAGAGAGGTTCCCCTATTTCTGCTTCTAAAGCTGCTAGATGCTGACTCATGGCAGGCTGTGTTAAAATTCTAGCTTTTGCTGCAGCAGAAACGGAACGATGCTTGTAGATGCTGATGAAACTTCTGTACCATTCAAAATCAATCATCCATTTTCCTCCTCTCTAAAGGGGATCTATGCGTAAAAAACTGCACCGCTCCAGATGAGATACGATGCAGTGTTTCATTCTATAGCTCAATGACGTTTAAACGATATACTTCTCTATTCTGTACAAGAGTTTCTATATTTTTGCGATAAGCTTTATAGTGCTGTGAATTAATGTGACTGTTAAGCGCATCTTCATCACGCCAGTTTTCATAAAAAACAAAAGTTGAAGGATTCTCAGTAGATTCATGCAATATATAGCTGATACACCCTTCTTCTTTACGTGACGCTTGTGCAACATTAATCAATTCATCACGCAACGCTTCCTCTTTGCCTTCTCTTGCTATTAATATTGCATTAATTGTTATAGCCATGACCGTCACCTTCTCCTTATAGGATTTTACAAACAATCTTGCCTTTTACATGTCTTTCTGAAAGTTTCCCTAGAGTCTCAGGTACTTCTTCAAGTGAGATGACTTGTTCTATAAGTGGAGATATTTTCTTACCTGCTACAAGCGCCATCAACTCGTCTCCCATTTTGGCTAAGTCGCGTTCTGCCACTTCGTCTTGATTATGATGGATGGCGTTTAATGCTACCTCATGGAATGAGATCACTCTTGTGAATGGTTTTACCTTTGTATAATCTGGGGCGCCAGCAATATGTGCAATGTGTCCGTTGTATGCGATTAAGTCGAGTGATGCAGTTGCATTTTCTCTAGAGACTGTATCCAGAACTGCATCAACACCTCTACCATTTGTAAAAGCCATTACTTTTTCCTTAACATCGTCTTCCCTATAGTCGATCACAAGATCTGCTCCTAATGATCGAACGTACTCATGATTGTGTTTGGATGCCGTGGAGATAACTGTTTTCCCTGCATTTTTAGCCAGTTGAACCGCAAACCCACCTACACCGCCTGCTCCAGCATGAATCAAAATTGTATCGATTGAAGACATAGGTAATTTTCTAAACAGAGCTTGATAAGCCGTATAACCTGCTGTTGGAAGAGCGGCTGCTTCTTCAAATGATAGAGAATCTGGAATACGTGAGATGGTATGTGCAGTTGTTACTCCATATTCAGCGTATGCCCCTTTTTTGTTAAAATCTCCGTGATACACAACACGATCACCGATCTTCCAATCCGTTACACCTTCTCCAACTTCATGTATGGTACCTGCCGCATCAAGTCCTAAAATGTGAGGATACGTCCAGTTCGGATTTCCTCCAGTTGCCGTTTTATAATCTACCGGATTTAATCCAGCGGCATGAATTTTCACTACAACTTCTCCCATTCCCGCAATTGGCTTGTCTATTTCTTCTACCTTCATTTCTTTCCATTGATTGCGATCTTTCAAAAGCAATGCTTTCATCCTATATTCTCCTCTCAATTATTCTTTTTCAATGTTCACAAAAAATAAAGCCTGCAAACCTTTTATTATAAAGGTCTACAGGTTTATCAGTTATTATGCTAACTGCTTCAAAACTTCTTTCGCCACAGAAACTGTAGATTGTGGATTTTGACCCGTAATGAGTTGTCCATCTCTTTGTACATGATCTGACCAATTTTCAGCAGCAACAAATTGTGCGCCTAGTTCACGCATGCGTGTTTCTAATAAGAAAGGCATGTATTGATCAAGAGTAGTGGCTACTTCCTCAGCATCTGTGAATGCAGTCACTTTTTTTCCTGCTACTAACGGTGTACCGTCAGAAAGTTTCACTCCAACTAACCCTGCTGGTCCATGACAAACCGCTGCTACTACTTTATTTTGCTCATATAGGTCGCGAATGATTTCTTGCAGTTTTGTGTTTTCTGGAAGGTCAAACATGGTTCCATGGCCACCAGGCAAGAAGATCGCATCAAAAGCATCAAGCTCATTGATTTCTTCTAATTTTATTGTGTTCTCAAGATATTTAGCTGTGTCTTGTATCTCTTGAGGCACTTCCCCTTCTAAGCTGCGGTCATCTACAGGTGCTTTTCCACCCTTAGGGCTTGCTACTGTAATATTGTGGCCAGCATTTGCAAACTCCACATACGCCTCACCAAATTCAGAAAGCCATAATCCTGTTGAGTGTTCGTTGTTCATGTTATCAGCCGTAGTTACGACCATTAATATATGTTTAGACATTGTCTAATTCCTCCTAACAAAAAGTAAGTTGTTTCTCTAACATTACCTATTGTAGACTTCCATAACCCATAATACAAATTAGAAAATATAACCCTATCTATAAATATATTTATTAATAAAGAATGAACATCTTGAAAAGATGACATGAGAAAAACCCCCGCTTTTTTGCGAGGGTTTACATACCAAACTACTCTTTTACCGCACCTGAAGTTAGCCCAGACACGATTCGGCGTTGGAAAAGCAATACCATGATTACAAGCGGCACCGTTACGATAACCGTTGCGGCTGTAACTTCTCCCCAAGGAATCGTAAACTGTCCTTCAAACATCGCAATTCCGACCGGAACGGTTTTGAACTCATCATCTGTATTGATCGTTAACGCGAACAGAAACTCGTTCCACGCCGATATGAATACAAGAATCGCTGTTGTGAAAATTCCTGGTATCGCCAAAGGCAAGATTACACGCCAATATGTTTGCATCGGTGAAGCCCCGTCCATTTTTGCTGCTTCTTCAAGATCGAACGGAATCTTTCGGAAGAACGTGACGAGCAGCCAGATAGATAATGGCAATGTAAATGTTGTGTATGGAATGATCAAACCTAGATAGCTGTTCGTTAATCCAAGATTTTTTAAAACGATATAGATTGGTGAGATCGTTGCGATCTGCGGAAACATGGAAACCGATAACACTAATCCAAGAATGACTGTTTTTCCTTTAAAGTTTAATCGTGCGATCGCATAAGCCGCAAAGCTCGCTACTAGGACTGCATAGACGGTAGTGATCGACGACACGACTAAGCTGTTCCATAAATATTTTAAAAATGGATAGTTAACAAATACAGATTCATAGTTCTCACCTGTCATGTTGTTTGTAAACGGTATGAACGCACGGTCGCCAAACAGCTCAGCAACCGGTTTAATTGAGCTTGCCAGTACCCATAAAAACGGAAACATGACAAGGAAGACAAACAATGTTAAGAATACGTAAAACATTGGGCCCGCTTTTTTGTTCATTTCCTATTCACTCCTTTATCTGTTCCGTTTTTATCTATCATTTAAAAGGTCTCGTCCAAGGAACTTGATGTAGATCATAGAGATGATCGCTACACAGACAAACACGATAACCGACAGCGCCGAACCTTCACCGAAATTGGTCTGTGCAAACATTACTTTGTAAGCGAGAATCGATATCGTTTCCGTAGAGTTTGCAGGACCTCCACCTGTAAGTACATAGATTAAGTCGAACACACGGAACGCATCTAATGTACGGAACAACAAGGCAACGAGAATGCTAGACTTTAGCAGAGGCAGCGTGATCTTTAAGAACTGCTTCCACTTGCTTGCTCCGTCAATCGCTGCTGCTTCATACAGTGAACTTGGAATCGTTTGAAGCCCCGCTAATAACAAGAGTGCCATATACGGTGTTGTTTTCCATACGTCTGCGAAAATGACGGCAAACATAGCGCCTGTACTGGTTGTCAGCATATCAGTCATCTGGTCAAACAACCCGATCTCAGCAAAAGCTTTGGCTACGATTCCATTTTGTCCATCATATAGATACTTCCACATGAATGCCGATACAGCGGTTGGAATCGCCCATGGAATGAGGATGGTTGCTCTCACGAGTCCTCTACCAAAGAAAGCTTTATTGATAAGGAGTGCAATCGCGAGACCTATAACGAGTTCTGCAAATACAGAGATTACCGTAAAAACAGTCGTATTTTGAATCGCCTTCCACATGCGGCTATCTGTTAAATTTTCTTTATAATGCTTCAGTCCGATAAAGTTAGGCGTGATGACTGAATCCTTTAATGATGCTGAAAGTCCGATTACGTCTTCTGGGTTTTGCAGTTCACCCTTCAGTTCTCTAAGTCGTTCAGAAGAATCTGTGACAGCTTTCTCCAGATCGAGCGCTACCTCTTTGTCCAAATCAGAAATCGCAAGCTCTTCACTGATGGGCTCCATCACGGTAAGCTTCTCATCTATTTCGTCATACTTGCTACTCAATTCTCCATCAGCTTTTAATTCTGCATCTACTTTTTCAAGATTTGCTTTGATTGCTTCAAGCTCTGTTTTTGTTTTTCCTGTTGCTTGATCGACTTCATCTTCTAGTGAACTGATCAAGAACGGATAGTTATCTAGATAGGTTTGCAGATTCACTTTATAAGACACATACGCTTCAGATTTCACTGGATTGTTCAGTCTCAGATCAAACATGCTGTAATAGAAAGATTGAAAAACTGGCCATATGGCAATGATCAAGATCAAGATCATCGACGGGGCGATCAGCATGTAGCCTAGCGAACGATCAGAGCGCTTTTTCTTCGCCTTTTGTTTCGTTTTTGGTGCAGTTTGCTTTTGGTTGTTAGGCATTAGATCAGGTTTCAAAACGTGTCAGCTCCTTACTATTCGAATGCAATCGACGGACGGGCGCTGTTACGTCCATCCATTTCACTCTTTGTGGAATCGATACCAATTATAAAAGTAAGGGGAGCCTTTCTCATGGAAAGGCGTACCCCTATCACTTTACGTTTCTTACTTTACTAGTTTTTCTGAAATTTCTTTTTGCATGTTTTTAGCTGCTTGTTCTGGAGTAATCTTTTTCGCTACAGCTTGAGAAACTTGTACTTGAATGATGTCAGAGATCTCAGGATAGTTCGGTGCTACAGGACGAGATACAGCTGCTTCAAGTGCGTTTACAAATCCTTCTTCCTTAAAGTAAGGGTTTGCATCTAAAATTTCTTGGTCTTCATATAGAGAAAGAATCGTTGGCGCGTGTCCACCTTTGATCGCGTCGATCTTCTGTCCTTCTTTACCAGCCATAAAGCTTAAGAACTTCCAAGCTTCTTCAGGGTGCTTCGTGTTTTTGTTAATACCAGCCATCCAGCCGCCAAGTGCTGCAGCAGTTCCTGCATCCCCTGCTGGAAGTGGAGCTACTCCAACTTTACCTGCGATCTTAGATTGCTTCTCATCATTTGCTAGTGCAAATTGATATGGCCAGTTACGGATCAGACCTGCTTGACCATTGATAAATGCTGTATGTGACTCTGGCTCGGCAAACGTTGTAACGTTTTGCGGAACAACATCAGAGTTTGCAACTTCTACAAGCTTAGCGATTCCTTTGATCGCTTCAGGAGAATCCACTTTCACATCACCATTTTCGTCGATGATCTGACCACCGTAGGATGCGATGAATTCAACGGCGTTACATACAAGACCTTCGTATTGCTTCGCTTGCATCAAGTAACCAAACTGTGTTCCACCTTGGCCCTTCGTTTCCTTCGCTTTCGCTAAAAGCTCGTCCCACGTCTTTGGAACAGAACCTTCGTCAACTAAGTCTGTACGGTAGAAAAGCATTCCCGCATCGATAAACTTAGGAAGAGCCCATTGTTTTCCTTTAAATTTAGATGCTGTGATCGCACCTTCGTTATAATCATCTGGGTTGATCCCGTCTTTCTCCATAAAGCGGTCTAGCGGCATCAAGAATCCTGCTTGAGCAAACTCAGCTGGCCAGATTACGTCTAGATCAATAACGTCGATCTCATCTGAGTTCGCGTTAAATGCAGTTACATAAGCGTCATGCTGTTTGCCCGTATCCGCAGGCATCTCTTTAAATTCCACATCAATGTTAGGGTATTTCTTTTCAAAAGCTTCCACCATTGCTGTTGTACCTTGTGTATCATCCTTACCACGTGCATAGACGATCGTTACTTTTTCGTCTTTATCACCGCCGGAATTGTTACTGTTGCTGCTTCCTTCTTCTTTGTCCGAACAAGCTGCAAGTACAAGTGACAATGCTAGTGAAGTAGAAATCACTTTTGAGATTTTCTTAAGCTTCTTCATTGTATTTCCCCCTAATCTCCTGTTTTGTAAACGATTACATTTCACCACAAAAAGTTACGTTGAGGATCGTTTGATCAACTGAAATGGCAGAATCACTTCTTTTCGACTTAAAGGTTTCTTTGCCTGAATCGCTTCTACCATCAAATTCATAGCCTGCTTTGCAATGGTGTCGATCGGCTGTTCGACCGTCGTCAGATCCATCAATGCTGCTAGAGGCTGATTATCAAACCCTATGATAGCGAGGTCTTCAGGTACTCTCCAACCCGCGTCAAACGCTGCTTTCGCAATACCTGCTGCCACTTCATCACTACCAGTAAAAACCGCTTGTGGCTTATCATCCAGCTCACTCAATTTTTTAAATGCAGCAAAGCCGTCTTGTACACTGTAAGCGTTGTAAAAGAACCACTCTTCCTTCATCATGATTCCCGCTTCATCTAGCGCTTGTAAAAATCCGATCTTTCTGTCTTTAGAAACTCTGGAGCTTTTGTGGTTGCCGGTGCAATACCCGATCTTTGTATAGCCTTGATCGATCAAGTGCTTCGTTCCTAGATAACTTCCTTCTATCTGGTTTAAGTAGACGGAAGGTACTTGAGCAGAGTCTGAGTATTCGTTGCAAACGACGATGGGGCCGAACGATAAGTATGGTTCAAACTCACTCCAATCGTTTTCTATGGATGTTAAGATCAGACCATCTACTTGTTTTGTTTTTAAAAGCTCTAAGAAATTCCGCTCTTGCTCTTTCTTATAACGGGTCTGGCACAGTATCAGCTGATAGCCTTTTTTCGCGGCTTCCTTCTCCATCACTTCAACTAGATGACTGAAAAATGGATTCGTGATACGAGGCACATAGACAGCAATCGTCTCTGTCTGCTGCCGCCTCAATCGTCTTGCTGATGAATTAGGTACATAATTCAGTTCTTGCATCGCCTGTGTTACGAGACGCTTCTTCTCTTCTGTCACATACGGATGTTCATTGATCACCCTAGAGACAGTTGTGCGGGATAATCCTGCTTTCTTCGCCACATCTTGAATGGTTGCCATCAGATTCTCCTCTTAAAACAATTGTGGAATCGAATTCATGAAATCGTTTTCATAATCAGAGTATAGTTCACCGAATATTCACAGGTCAATCCTTTTTTCAGAAAGTTTTGTAATTAAAGATTTCATCAGAGGCAGGAAATACAACGATTCAAACGAACTTATGATAAAATACATACACGATTTTGTTTTTAACGTGAAAGGAGCCGGACCATGATTACAGTAAAAAATTTAAAAAAGTCCTTTGGTGATCTTGAGGTATTGAAGGATATCAATGCAGAAATAAAAGCACAAGAAGTTGTTTGTGTGATTGGCCCTTCTGGCTCAGGCAAAAGTACATTTCTCCGCTGTATCAATAAACTTGAAGACATAACAGGTGGACAAGTGATCGTGAACGGAACGGATATCACAGATCCAAAAACGAATATTAATAAAATTAGGGAAGATGTAGGTATGGTTTTTCAGCAGTTTAACCTCTTCCCTCACAAAACCGTCTTAGAAAACGTAACACTTGCTCCTCTTAAAGTGAAAAGCGCCAATAAAGAGGAAGCTCGTGACAAAGCGTTGAAGCTGCTCGCAAAAGTGGGACTGCAAGATAAATCGAATGCCTATCCTTCCCAGCTTAGTGGTGGTCAGAAGCAGCGTGTTGCCATCGCTCGTGCACTCGCGATGGACCCAAAGATCATGCTCTTTGATGAACCAACCTCGGCACTCGATCCAGAGATGGTCGGTGAGGTTTTGGAAGTAATGAAAGACCTTGCGCGTGAAGGAATGACGATGGTCGTCGTAACGCACGAGATGGGATTTGCACGAGAAGTAGGTGACCGCGTGATCTTCATGGATGGCGGCTACATCGTTGAAGAGAATGTTCCATCTGAATTGTTCGGAAACACGCAGCATGAACGCACGAAGTCGTTTTTGAGTAAGGTTTTATAGTGATGGTAGTCGGTTCCTTATTTTTGGGGAACCGGCTTTTTTTTGCTTTTTACGGGATGCGTGATTGTCGAATGGCCTTTATTTTTAATTTTAGACTTAATTGGTCTGGTTTTCAGCTTAATTGGTTGCAGTTACGACTTAATTGGTTGCAGTTTCGACTTAATTAGTTAACTTTAAGACTTAATTGAACCTGCTGCCCCCCTCTCAAACCACCCTACATAACAAAAAATGGACCCCCGAAGGAGTCCATTTTTCTATCTTATTTGATCAATCCTTTACTTTTCAGAAATTCTTGCGCTACTTCACGCGGATCTTTTTTATCAAGGTCCACTTTCGCGTTCATTTCTGCCATATCTTCTTCTGAAATCTTCCCTTCAAGCTCATTGAGAACACCTTCAAGCTTAGGATACTTCTTCAGCGTATCTTCCCTTACAACAGGGACTGCATAATAAGGAGGGAAGAATTTCTTATCGTCTTCCAACGTCTTTAAATTGAAACGAACGATTCTTCCATCCGTTGTATATGCAGGAATCGCGTCCACCTTACCTTCTTTTACAGCAGAGTACATCAAGTTCGGATCCAAACTCTTCTTATCCTTAAAGTTTAGATTATACGTATCCACAAATGGCGTATAGCCGTCCTCACGTTCAAAGAACTCTGTTGGACCACCGAAAGTAATCTGGTTCGACTTCGGCGCTAGTTCAGAAATCGATTTTACATTAACTTGTTTCGCCGTATCAGGATTTAAAGCTAGCGCATACGTGTTTTCAAAACCAAGCGGCTTCGTCCATTTCAGGTCATACTCTTTCGAATAGCCTTCTTTTACAGCATCATAAATCTCTTCAGGCTTCATACTTGGATCATATTTTTCTTTTAGAATCGTTAAGTAACCTGTACCTGTATATTCTACATAAAGATCGATGTCACCCTTTTTGATTGCTTCCGTAAGAATAGGCGTCTCGCCAATCGCTTCTTTAACGATAACAGGGTAATCTGTCTTGTCTTTTACATATTCAGAAATCACATAAGGCAGGATATATTGCTCAGTCCACTTCTTACCTGTGATCACAATCGCATCTTCTTCACCGCCACCACGGAGTGCAAAGAAAAGAACGAGGGCAGCGATCGGTACCCCGATAAGGACTGGCAGTTTCCACGAACCGCGTTTCTTTGATGCTTTAGGTTCAGTAGCTAACTCAATTCGTCGCAAAATAAAGTCAAATACGATAGCAAGTAATGCAGCGGGAATCGCACCTGCTAAGACGAGCTCATTACGAGTAGTAGATAATCCACGGTAGATAAGATCACCTAATCCACCTGCTCCAATAAACGCAGCAAGTGTTGCCACTCCAATGGTTAATACGGTTGCTGTCCGCAGACCAGCCATGATGATCGGCAGCGCTAACGGCAGTTCGATCATACGTAAAATTTGAGTATTAGTCATACCCATACCTTTACCTGCTTCAACAGCTGATTTATCTACACCCGTAATTCCTGTATACGTGTTGCGTAGGATAGGCAAGAGTGCATAAACAGTAAGTGCAATGATGGCAGTTGTACTACCGATTCCGAATACAGGCAATAAGAAACCGAACAATGCCAAACTCGGTATCGTTTGAAAAATGGCTGTAACTCCAATAACAGGTTCGGCAACCTTTTTTCTTCTTGAAATAAAAATTCCTAGAGGAACGGCGATAACTGCCGCGATCAAGATTGAAACAAGAGATAAAAATAAGTGCTGCTGAAGGCCTGTAAGAATTTCTGGCCATCTGTTCACAAACGTATCTTTCATCGTGACTAAAAAGTTATTCAATGCCCGCACCTCCCTCAATAGGTTTTTGTGCGGAAATATTTAACCCTGCTAAACCGCGCATCATGGATGCACGTGTGATTAAGCCAACTAATTTTTCATTATCAAGTACAGGAATCATATGAACACCATGGGTTGCAAAGATTTCTGCAACTTCCGTGTACGTAGAGGAAACATCGACCGTAATGATCTCTTTTTCCATAAGATCTCCGATGGTCTTATCTTCTTCAGGGTAATGTTGTTCGATTTTATCAAGTGTTGTGATCCCAAGAAGCTTATTTTGCTGATCTGTGATCAAGAGACTGTCTACACCATATCGCTTCATCATTTTTAATGATTCTGCAAGACCTCTCGTTACTTTTGCCGTAACTGGATTCGGTCTCATAAGATCTACGGCTTCTGGCATAGAAGATTCATCAGCAGACAATCGGTTCTCACCGATAAACCCTTTAACAAAATCGTTCGCTGGATGACGTAGAATCCGTTCTGGTGTATCGAACTGAATGATCTCACCTTTATTTAAGATCGCGATCTTGTCAGCAATCTTAATGGCTTCATCCATATCATGCGTAACGAATACGATCGTTTTCTTGATCGTATCTTGCAATTTAACAAGTTCATCTTGCAGCTGTTCACGACTGATCGGATCAAGCGCGGAGAATGGTTCGTCCATTAAAATGATAGGAGGTTCTGCAGCAAGTGCTCGAATTACACCAATACGCTGCTGCTGACCACCGCTTAGCTCAGAAGGATATCGCGTTCTGAATGTTTTAGGATCTAATCCAACTAAATCTAGCAATTCATCAACTTTGCCCTCATACTTTTCTTTTTCCCACCCTTTTAAACGTGGTACGAGTGAGATGTTGTCTTCTATCGTCATATGAGGCAATAGACCAATTTGTTGAATTACATATCCAATATTCCTTCTCAGCTCAACGGGGTTTCGGTTTGCAATATCTTCTCCATCAATGAGAATCGTTCCTTTTGATGGCTCGATCAAACGGTTTATCATTCTCATGGTTGTTGTCTTACCACAACCACTAGGCCCGATTAAAGCTACTAACTCCCCTTCATTAATTTGAAAGTCAATATTTTTCAAGGCCTCAAAACCGTCAGGGTACGTTTTCCCTACGTTTTTGAAAGTTATCAAGTTCGGTTCTCTCCTTTTTTTACATAAAATAAGCTGCATCCATTAGAATGTCCATAACTTATGTTTCCCTTGCTTGCTTGCTTGAAAACTTCTTTTCTAAAAGTTTTTTGTTAACATTGTTGCTATTGCTTCAAACCGGGTTTCCCCTTCTGCAAAACTAGAAAAAACACCTGAAGGGATGTTGTCCCCTCAGGTGTTAACTAAAATTATGCTACTGAACCTTCATCTGCGTTATTCTTTTTTCTAAACTGACTTGCAAAGTAAGCCCATGTACCGATCATACAGATCGCCATGAAACCTACCAGGATCCATAGATTAAAGCTAAAGCTTTCCATGTCTCCGCTTGAGATTACTGCTTTAAAGCCTGAAACGGAATATGTCATCGGAAGCCAAGCATTGAATCCTTGTAGTCCGTTCGGAATAAGCTCTAACGGGAATGTTCCTGCACTCGTTGTAAGCTGTAGGATTAAAATGATGATCGCGACAAAACGTCCTGGATCACCAAGCACCGTAACGAGCAATTGTACGAGTGCTAAGAAAGTAAGACTCGTAATGATACTAAGGCCAAGGAACGCTCCTAAGTTACTCACTTCAATCCCTAGACCATATATTAATACCGCGTCCGCAATCAGTGCTTGAATTACACCAACCACCGCTAAGAACGTGAACTTACCAGCAAACCAGCTGAATCCTGATCGCGGTTGTCCAGCTTTATCACGTAATGGGAATACGATTGACATCAACAATGCTCCTACGAAAAGACCTAATGATAAGAAGTAAGGAGCAAAGCCTGTTCCGTAGTTCGGAACATCAGAAAAGCTATTTGTTTTAACAGAAACAGGGTTTGCAATACGTTCGAACATGTCACTGTCTGGATCAAGCTCACCTGTCTTATCCGCTGCATCACTTAATGAAGAGGATAGTTTTCCACTTCCATCAAGCAGCTTTTGTTCTCCATTATGAATTTCTTTCACATGGCCCGTAACTTCTTGCCAGCCTGTTGCAATTGTGGAAGTTCCGTCTGCTAACTTGCCACTCGCACCTAACAGCTGCTGACTACCGTTAGCCGCTTCTCCCAATTTAGATTGGAACGTTTGCGTACCTTCATTTACTTTTGCTTGACCACTCGCGAGTTGATCGACTCCGCCAACTAGTTTAAGCTGACCGTTATGAAGCTCTTCTGCTCCTTTTGCTACTGCCGTTTGTGAATCACTTAGCTTTTTAGCTCCTGCAGAAAGTTCATTCGCTCCGCCAGCGATCTTACCAGTTGCTGCAGTTAAGCTATCTAAGCCGTTATTTATTCCATTACTTGCTGCTGCAAGCTGTTTTAAGGATGCGGCCATCTGCTCATCTGACATGTTTCCTTGGTTTTGAATGAGTGCATTAATTTGTTGTTCTAGTTGTTTCGAGCCTGCTGTTGCTTTTTGTGCACCAGCGTTCCACTCATTTACTGAACCTGCGAGCGTACTTGCACCAGTGGATAGTTTAGATGCACCGCCTTGTAAGGCTAAGCTTCCGTTCTTTATTTTTTCAGAACCAGCTGTCGCTTGGCTAAGTCCACCTTTTAGAGCTTGTGCTCCGTTACTTAGTTGACCTTGTCCGTCTGCTAGTTGTTTATGAGCAGCAAGCAATTTATCCATTCCACTATCGAACTCGGTCATTTTTGATTTAAAAAGTACAGCTCCATCTTTTAACTCATTAATCTGTGGTGTTTTTGCTTCCATTCCTGAAGCTAGTTCACCACTGCCAGAAGATGCTTTTTTCAATCCGTCTGTTACTTGATTGGAGCCATCAGCTGCTTTCTCCAACCCACCAGCCAACTGCTCGACTTGATCGAACATGACTTCTGCATATGTTTTTGTCAGTTCGTTAGACAAACTTTCTTTCATTTTATCTACGGCTGTTCCGCCAATTTGTGCTGCTAGAAAGTTAAAGCCAGCGTTCGGTGTATAAATGATTTCAGGCTTTTTGTTCGATTTTCCTGATAGAGCAGTTGCCTCTTCAGAAAAGTTCTCAGGAATCTCGATCATCATATAATAATCGTTATGTTCCAAACCTTGCTTTGCTTTTTCTTCACTAACAAATTTCCACTCAAACTGTGGATTTTCTTTGAGTTTTTTTACAAACTCATCTCCTACAGTTAAGTTCTCACCGTTATATTCGTACCCTTCATCTTGGTTGACTACGGCCACTGGCAGATCTTCCATCTTGTCATACGGATCCCAGAACGCCCATAGAAACATTCCGCTGTATAACACTGGTATAAATAGAACTGCTAAGACCGGTACAGCAATTTTTTTGTTTGAAAAAACTGCTTTAAATTGAGCTCCGATACTTTTTAGCACAGTTGTTCACTCCTCCTAATACTGAATGACTAATTTAGTCATTTGGTCATTTATCGGTAAAAAAAGAGACTCTTACAGTCCGCTTTTTCGAAAATGACCGAAATAGAAATTTGGTCACAACTTAATGTAACACGTTTTTCTTGCTTCTGCAATACTATGGTTTCCTTAAACCATCCATTACAAACATCTCAAGAACTTCAAGCATCTTTTCTTTTTGAAGAGCTTCATGATCACGCTCCCAATCAAAAATAAGAGCGATATATACTTTGACCATCATAAACGCCACAATATCTGTATGGCATTCTTTAATCTCGCCTTTCTCGACTGCTTTATCCAGCTCTTTTTGAACAAAATTCAAAACTGCTTTTTCAATTCTCTGCAAAGCCTCAGTTACAGGTGAAGTGTTTAACTCTTTCACTTCTTGAGAAAGTTTAACGGCTAACTTGTGCGTTTTCCGAAGTTCAACGACTTCATAAAGGGCATTATGCAGGTTCTCGTAAAAAGGGCGATCTTCTTTTATTGCAGAAGATGCCGCTAATTTCGTCTCTGTTACTAAGTTTGTGATAATTTCCGAAAATAATTCTTCTTTGTTTGCGAAAAAAGTATAGATCGTTCCCTTTCCTACATTTGCAATCTTAGCGATTTGATCCACTGTACTAGCCTTATAACCAAACATAGAAAAAGAACGCTCTGCTGCGTCTAAAATACTTTTTCTGCGATCCATCATCCCACCTCCTCACCATTAACCATATTTCGTTTCGAACATAACTGCAAGGTTAAAAGAACTCTCGTGCCTTCATTAAGTACGCTCTCATACCGAAGTTTTCCGTCCATATCTTGAATGAGTTTATATGTTACCATCATACCCAAACCCGTACCTTTTGCTTTCGTTGTATAAAAAGGCAACCCGATCTGCTCGAGTTCCTCTTCTGTCATACCCTTACCATTGTCTTCGATCGCTATCGTAATCCGACTCTTTGTAACTTTATAGCGATACAGATGGATCGTGCCCCCTTCTTCTATCGCTTCTATCCCGTTTTTGATAATATTTATTAAACCTTGCTTAAGTTTTGGTTCATCAATGCACACATTATAAGAGCCTAATGGACTAGCGGTAACTTCGACATTATTTATCGCTCCGTATGGTGCAGTAAGCGCAATAACATCTCTTAACACTTTTTCGAGTGAAACGGTCTCAAGCTTAGGAACATCCGGCTTAACCATAGACAAATAGTCTGTGATAATCTTGTTCGTTCGATCTAATTCCTCAATTAAGAGTGGCGAATGTTCCCTTAGCTTAGCATCTGTTGTCGTGCTGCCAAGGAACTGAATCATTCCACGAATGGTCGTCATCGGGTTTCTAACTTCATGCGCGATTGCTGCTGCCATCTGTCCCGCAACAGCTAGCTTGTCCAAGTAAACGGTTTCCTTCAACTGCATGTTGATCTTAACAAGCCTCTCAATTAAGAAGATACAAGAAAAGAACGCGATCAAAAAGCTCGAGAAATAGACGAGATAAAAATCGATCGTTAGAAAATCAAGATATGTATGAATGAAAAGCATATAAAATAATGTATAAACCAGCGCAATATAAATGGCTGAAATCCATCTGCGCTTATCTTCATCAAAAAATCCATGATAGATTAAGCAAACCACATAAGCTAAAAGGATTAAAACAACACCAAGCCAAGCTAACTCTCCACCAACTGCTATTCTTGCGATGGCAACAATCAACGAACAAATTGCCCCCGGAAGCCAGCCGACATACAATGTGACGATCATGATGGGAACATTTCGAAGATCAAAAAAAGAATCCTTCAGCGTTTCAATGGGAAACAACATACAAACTAGAGCACCCGCACCACTGATCAAGCCAAAAACGATTTGATTCTTATAGCTCGGAATAACACCAGGATGAAGGGGAAAGAACATGTTCAAAAGATGTGTAAACGAAAATATGATTGCAATATTTACAAATAACGGCTCAATAAATGCTTGCACAGCGCTTCCCCCTTCCTTTTTTCTCCCTACAGTATAGCAGAAACATTCTACAAGAAAATATAAAAAACGACAAACATATCCATTTGCCGTTTAATTCTTAACATATTTATTATTTTTTTGTTTAAATTGAAGTTTTCACGTCCAAAATCATTATCGGCCGAACAAAGAATCAACAGCCATTTTTGCTGAATTCACGCAATCTGGCAATCCCACACCATCATACGGAGCTCCGGCTAGTTTCACGCCAGGCAGCTCATTTTGAAACGCAGTTCTGAGCTTTTCTACATACTCTTTATGCCCGACTTCATATTGTGGCATCGAATCAATCATACGAGAAACATGGTAGAATTCCGGACGGCTATCTACACCCATGATTCTCTTCAAATCATCCAATACTTTTCCTAAAATAACTTCATCTGGTTGTTGAACGATGTCTTGATCTTCTGCACGTCCTACATAACAACGAAGGACCACTTTACCTTGTGGAGTCGTATGCGGCCACTTTCGGCTCGTCCACGTACACGCCGTTATGGATGTCTTTTCACTTTTAGCAATCACAAACCCTGTCCCATCAAGACTGAAGTTCACGTCTGCCTCATTAAAACTCATCGCAACCGTTGCTACTGAGGTTGGCTTCGTGTCGTGAAAACCAGCAGGAAACAGAGATTCACCGAAAAGTTTTTTCGTAACAGGATAAGGTGTAGTGACAATAACTTGATCACCGTTCATAACCGAGCCATCTTCCATCACCACAGAATATGTCCCGTCTACTAAACGCTCGACAGCTTTAACGTGAACACCTGTTTTAATGCTTTCTTTTGGCACTGCGTTAGACAGAGCTTCAATGAAAGAAGAGAGTCCTCCTTTGAGTGTTAAAAAAGCACCTTTTTTCTTTTTCGTGTTCAGCGTTTTCTCTTGTTTAGGCTGCGTCTTTTTCATTCCTAAGATTAAACTTCTATATTTCTTTTCCGTTTCCACAAATTGAGGAAACGTAGATTGCAGGCTAAGTCGATCGATTCTTCCAGCATAAATCCCGGATAACAAGGGTTCGATCAGTCGATCAACCACTTCATCACCAAGACGTCTTCTAAAAAAATGGCCAACCGAAACATCTTGTTGTGCATCTTTTCGTTTAGGAAGGACAAGATCTAACCCCGCTCTTGCCTTTCCAGTGATAGAGAATAAAGGTGTCGTCGCAAACGGCATCACTTTAGTCGGGATCCCCATCACTGCTCCTTCTGGAATAGGATGAAGTTTCATATTGTGCAAAATATAAGCTTGACCTGTTTCATTAGAAACTAAATCGTCGCCTAGACCAACGTCTTTAACTAATTCTGTCATTACTGTTTTTCTAGCAAGATAGGAATCTGGCCCACGCTCTAGCACGAAACCATCTTCTTTAATCGTATCGATCTTGCCGCCAAGACGATTGCTAGCTTCGACCACTGTAAATGTTATCGGATCCCCTGTTTCTTTTGCATATTTCTGAACATAAAAGGCAGCGGCTAAACCTGTTATGCCGCCGCCCAATATAATAACGTGCTTTCGCTCGCTCATTTCTTTCACATTCTTTCTTTTGCTAGTGCGTTTTCAATGACCGTTGCCAAACAATCGATAAATTCCGGCTTTGCGTTAGGCATCTCAGGACGATAGTAATTCACGCCCAACTCATCTGTAACAACTTTACACTCATAATCGTTGTCATACAGAACTTCCAGATGATCCGCCACAAAACCTACAGGACAATAGATAAAATGTTTATAAGCATGCTCGTTATAAAGATCTCTAGTTAAATCCTGAACGTCTGGTCCGATCCACGGTTCAGGTGTATTACCAGCACTCTGCCATCCAATCGTGTAATGAGGGACATTTGCCTCTTTTGCGATCAAATCAGCTGTTTCCTGGAGCTGAGTCGGATAAGGATCTCCCATTTGTAGAATCTTTTCTGGCAGACTGTGTGCGGAGAAGATTACAACGGTTTTGTCGTGTTCGTTCTCTGGAATAGAGTTAAACGTTTGTTTTATTCCGTCCGCCCAAAATTGTACATACTTCGGCTCATCATACCAGCTGTCGATCGTCGTAAAGGATGGTCCACCGATTTTTGCAGACTCTTCCACAGCACGTCCGTTGTATGATTTAACGCTGAACGTTGAATAATGAGGAGCAAGAACAAGCGTTACTGCTTCTTCAATTCCATCTTCCTTCATCTGCTGCACAGCATCTTCAATGAAAGGATCGATATGCTTCAGACCAAGATAACTTTTAAACTCACGATCGGGATAACGCTCATTCATCTCTGCTTCAATTTTTTGCGCTTGCTCTTCTGTAATCTTAGCAAGTGGCGAGATTCCACCGATCTGTTCGTAGCGTTCTGTAAGTTCTTGCAGCTGTTCAGGAGAAGGCTTACGTCCTCGTCTTATATGTGTGTAATAGCTTTCTACTTCATCAAGACTTCTTGGCGTTCCGTACGCCATGATTAATAGACCTGTTTTCTTGTTACTCACTTTTTATCACCCTAGTTTTTTAGACGTATATTCATGAACAAAGGTGGTCAACTGCTTTAATGTTGCAATGTTTACTTCAGGGAAAATGCCTTTTCCGACATTGAAGATAAAGCCTGGTTTTTCCATACCTTCATCCAAAATTTCTTTTGTTCGTGCTTCAATTACTTCCCATGGCGCCAATAGAATGGAAGGATCTAAGTTTCCTTGCAGAGCCTTTGTCACACCCATCTGACGCGCTTCTCTCGGAGATAATCTCCAATCAAGTCCGATCACATCGATCGGAAGCTCGTTCCACTCCATGATTAAGTGTCTTGCACCTGTTCCGTATAGAATCAACGGAACATTTTCTTCTCTTAGTGATGAGAAGATCTTGTACATGACAGGCTGAATGTATTTTCTGTAATCAGCTGCATTTAATGCGCCGACCCATGAATCAAAAATTTGAAACGCTTGTGCGCCAGCAGCAATCTGTGCCTTTGCATAAGCGATCGTCATATCGCCTAGCTTGTCCATCAGCATGAACCAGCTTTCAGGATCAGAATACATTAACTGCTTAGTTTTATGATAATCGCGGGAAGGCCCACCTTCAACCATATAGCTCGCAAGTGTAAATGGTGCACCTGCAAATGTGATAAGCGGCACTTCTAACTGTTGTCGTAAAATTTTAATCGTATCCAGAACATACGGTACGTCTTTCTCAGGATTGATCGTTCCTAAACGCTCTACATCTTCGCGCGTTCGTACAGGTTTATCGATCACGGGTCCGATTCCTGATTTAATCTCTACATCTACTCCAATCGCTGGTACAGGAGACATAATGTCTTTATAAAGAATCGCAGCATCTACTCCATGCTGATCTACAGGGAGCTTCGTAACGCCAGCGCACATCTCTGGTCTATGTGTGATTTCAAATAGTGAATACTTCTCTTTCAATTTACGGTACTCTGGCTGGGAACGGCCCGCCTGTCTCATGTACCATACAGGAATATGTGAATTTTTCTCCTTACGACACGCTTTCAAAAACTCTTCATTCATAGTCAAAACGTACACACCTTTCTATACAAGACCAAAAGCTGCAGCACTATTGTTATCTCCTAGCTGCTGAAACTTAAAACCTTTAACGTCAATATCCATACACATTGTAAGGGAATTCATAATAAAAGTATAGAAGATAAGCTTAATTGTCATGATTTTGGCAAAATGGATGTTCTTTGGGTGTTGAAAGCCTTTACAGGCGCATGCTGCTATACCCATAAGAGATGAGTAAATGATGGATTGAGTCTAGCAGCGCATTGATTAAGTCAAAAGAGGCCACAATTAAGTCGAAATGAGCATCCATTAAGCCTAAACACGCCACAATTAAGTCGAAAATGAAAAATATAGGCTTTCCGACACAGTTCGACTCCGACTCCCCTCCCTCTACTTCCAACTTCCAAACACTCACCAAAAAAAGAAGACGGCCACCTTGGCCACCTTCCACCGTTCATTCATCATTTTTCTTCTTTTTCTTTTTCTTCTCTTTTTCACGATCTTTACGAATCTTATCTCTTACTTCTTTTTTATCTTCCTCACCAAAACTCGGGAAAAGAGAGATCGACACCACATTTGATGGCTCTCCTTCTTGTTTAGTAAGAGGATTATATGGAACAACATAGAAGTCTGGCAGCGTGAAGAGATTCTTTCCAGAAGCACTATATTCTCCTTTACCTTTTATCGTATCTAAAAGAGTTGTTTCTCCTTCATTCACGGCATAAACCTTATATTGCAGACGCTCGTCTTTTGAAGGAGTCCAGTTCAGTTTAACCGAAGGAATCCCATAGTCTCCCATACCAAATGAAGCACGAAGGTCGTTTAACTCGATGAGCTCGATTGGCGGTGCTAAATCTTTTACTCCGTCAGGTTTTTTAAACGTGAGACCTTGTTGCGACGGCATTTCGTTAATCACATGTTTAAATAGGAGAGTAGGTAAAGAACTGCCGCTGTTTAGAAACGATTCTTTTGTTGTTCGATCATAACCGACCCATACAGCACCGACTACTTCTGGTGTATACCCGACAAACCATGTATCTTTGTTTCCTTTTTCTACGTTTGGATAGTTTGTGGTACCCGTCTTTCCTGCGATCTCCATATTCTCTCTTCCATCAGATCCTGTTCCGTTCTTCACGACCTGCTGAAGCATACGTGTCATGTACCATGCGTTCTGCTTTTTCCAAACTTTCTTTTCTACCTGTTTTGCTTTCCCAATCAGATCTCCTTCGTTGTTATAGATCTTACTGATTACAAAAGGCTCGATCGTCTTACCCTCATGAAGGAAACTGCGATATCCTTTTACCATTTGCAATGGTGTTACCCCTTGATCGATGCCGCCGAGCGCGATTCCGAGTCCTTTGTCCTCAATCGGCATACCGAGCTGTTCGAGGTAACTTTTCGAATCAGATATTCCGTTCTTGTTCAACAGCCATACTGCCGATGAATTTACAGAGTGTGAAATGGCGTCCACCATGGAAACTTCACCATCGTATCTACCGTTATAATTCTTAGGTTCATAACCGTCATAGCTAAGTTCTTCATCACGCAGCATAGAATAGGGTTTGTATTTTTCGGATTCAAGAGCGGGACCATACACAGATAACGGCTTGAACGTTGAACCTGGCTGACGATTCACCTCTACCCGATTCAGTCCCTCTGTTACATAATTTCGTCCCCCTTGAACAGCGAGCAAACCACCTGTTTTCCCATCCATCAAAACCATAGCGCCCTCAGGTTTCTCCTGACCAGTACCTACAAAATAACGACCGTCTTGAAAGCTTTTATAAACAGAATCTTGTGCTGCCAAATTCATAGGTACAACGATTTTATAACCGCCTTGTCGCAGCTCTTCTCTTGAAAGTTGATACTTTTCTTTCGCCTCTTTTATAACCATATCAATATACGTTGTGTAAGCCGGATTTCGTTTCTCTTGCTGAAAATCAAGAGCGATCGTTTTACCTTGTGCTCTGACTGTTTCAGAAGGCGTCAAGTAATCTTGCTTCTCCATTAGCGAAAGAACAAGATCACGCCGTTCCTTTGCTTCCTTTGGATTCTTTAGTGGAGAGTAATAGTTTGGTGCTTTTGGAAGACCGGCAAGCATCGCACCTTCTGCTACTGTTAAATCGCTAACATCCTTATTAAAATACGTTTTAGCAGCAAGCTGAATGCCGTATGCGCCATGACCAAAATAGATTTGATTCAAATACATCTCTAAGATTTTATCTTTCGGGTATCTTCTTTCTAGATTGATAGCAATGACAGCTTCTTTTGTTTTTCTTAGCCATGACTTCTCATGAGATAAAAAAACATTCTTTGCTAGCTGCTGAGTGATCGTACTGCCGCCTTCAACTTTTCCTCCAGCTAAAATATCTTTATAGATGGCACGCGAAATCGCTTTAACATCTATTCCATTATGTTTGTAAAAACGGCTGTCTTCTACCGCTACAAAAGCTTCTTGAACATGTTTCGGAATATCCTCAATGTCGACGATCTCTCTATTTTCATCATAGATCTTTGTTATTTTTTCTCCGTTCTCGGCAACTAGAACTGTGGCTGAATCCATAACAAGATCCTTTTCATCGATTACATAGTCTCCAGCTAGAATTATGAATAGATAGGCAAAAAAACCTATTATAAGTGAACCCACTAATATACCAAGAGCGACGAGACTTCTTTTTACCATAACCAACCCTCATTTCTTTCTAGGTCGAAAAGTACATTTTATATAATTTTCCCTTAGTTGGAAAGTATATTACAAGTAACCAACTTCTTACACTGTTTAATGTGCTGAACGGTTGGGTAAAACAAAGGTAAATCAATAAAAAAGGGCAGGGATTCCTATGAACATATACATTACTTATGGGACTTTAGACTATTTAGCGACATATCAAGAAAAATACGATGGAGCTCTCCTGCTTGAAGGTGACTCTAATTCTGCTTTAGTAATCGAAACAGATAGAGAAAACCCATTTACCGAAAAACATGAGTACGAAGTGATAAACCAAAGAGGATCCTTAAGTGGAGCTGGCTTTGTTGTTATGAATCACATCCCGGTATCAGAAGAAGGAAGATCTCTTTTTGAAGAACGATTCCAAAACCGTGCTGGGCTTGTTGAGAGTGAACCAGGCTTTAGTGGCATACGTATTCTTCGACCTCTTCATCAAGATCCTTATATCGTTATGACACTTTGGAAATCACATGCTGATTTTACAAATTGGCAACAATCCAATGCCTACGAGGAAGCACACAAAAATAGAGGCACTTCAAAAGGCTTGCCAGAAACACTCTTTACAGGAAAATCATTTGTTAAAGAATACATGGTAGCCAAATGACTATAAATCCATCAACAATAAAAAGAGCATGTGTTATATTAAATCCTTCCGCCGGACAAGGCAGGTTGTTTAATCAGTGGAACGCAGTGCTCGAACAGCTGAAAAATGGTTTTGAAGACGTTCAAGTTTATGAGACGACCGCACCGGGTGAAGGTTCTTCCTTTGTTAAAGAGCTGCAAGGTAAGACTGATCTCATCATTGCTGCTGGCGGTGACGGCACGGTACATGAAATTGCAGATGCTGTACTGTCTTTAACAGAGAATCAGCCAGCTTTCGGAATCTTACCAGGTGGAACGTGCAATGATTTTTCTAGAGCGCTAGGCATGAATCAAAATCCTGTAAAAGCCGCGGAACAGCTTAGTGAAAAAAAGTTTCGCAACATTGACGTTGGAGAGTTTAACGGACATTTCTTTACAAATTTCTGGGGTGTTGGATTGATCACACATGTCTCCGAATCCATCGACCCAGATACAAAAGAAAAATTCGGACGTCTTTCTTATTATTTATCTGCGGCAAAATCCTTTCAAACATGGGAACCCTTTGACATCTCCATCTCATCTAAGGAGTTCCAATTTGATGGACAAGCTGCCATGTTTCTTGCTGTGAACGGGCCCTTTACCGGTGGTATCCGTCCCTTCTTTCCGGATACTGATATACAAGACGGTAAGCTCGATTGTTTGCTGATCGAAGAGCCTTCCACTTCGTTTATTTGGGACGTCCTTTTGAACCGTTTATCCGATACTTCAAAAGAAGGACAAGGGTATCATTATTTTCAAAGCTCAGAGATAAGCATAAAAACAGCTCCCCAACAGCTTATTGACTGTGATGGAGAGCGACAACATCGTACACCTTCAGTTGTTAAATGTTTACAAAATCAACTACTCACACTTACTGGGGATGTTTCCTTTTAAAAAAAGGAAGCGTCCTTTTTTGATAGGCTCTTATCGATTCACGTCCACCTATACATAGCAGAAGCCAAACGGTTCCAGCACTAAATCCAGCTACTATGTCGGACGGATAATGAACGCCTAAGTAGACACGGCTAAAACCAATAAGAAGAATCGTTGATATAAACCCGACCGTAAGAATAATTTTAAGAGGCTTCCCTCTTCTGCTTCTTACGACCAAGTAACCAAGGAAACCATAATAAATAAGACTTCCCATGGCATGTCCGCTCGGATAACTGAAGCCTTGCTCGACAATCAAGCTATCTTCTGGTCGTATTCTTCCAAACCAATGTTTTAGTCCAAGGTTTAAAAGACCTCCGCCAGCAACTGCAATTAAATAGAAAATCGCACCCCAATAATTCTTACGTTTTACGATAAGCCAGATCAAACTTCCTACTAATAAGGTGGTTAGAATGTCTTTAGATCCGAAAAACGTAATCACTTTCATCACTTCAGTTAATCTGTCGCTTCTAATATCGGTTACAAATTGGATGATCACTTGATCAAACTCAAATACCTCATTTTCCATTAAGTCTTCTGACAACTCAAAAAACACGTTTAATGATAAAAAAGAAAGACCTAATCCGCTTATGATATATATAAGAGGAAGGATCGGAAAGGGTAGTTTATTGGCCAGTTCTCGTAACATTAAGATTCTCCTCAATATCAGTTTTTCTCTTTTTTCAACTCTTATTAAAGCTAAGTTTTCACTCTTTTATCGTTGAATAAACCACTTTAAAACATTGTCGTTTTTTTAAGGGTCTTTGTAAACGGTCATTGAGGTGAATTTATTGACGTTTTAGCAAACTTTATTGGCTTTACAAGCTATTTATAACGACTTGCTTCCATACATTACGAAAAAAATGTGAAGACTACTTCTAAATAATGGTGTAATAAAAAAAGCCGCTCAAAGATGAGCAGCTTTTACATGTATACTATTTAACAAGCTTAACTAACATATGAGCCAGCTTATGACGCTCTTCTTGCCCTCCAACTTTCCATAGTTCTTTTAAGAGGTTCTCTTCTGAGTTACGAGGCTCCTCATGGTTAGCTAAGTAATCTGCTACTTTCTCTGCAGTTTTTGCAAGTGTTTCTTCGCTCATGCCCATTTTTTCACCAATTTGCACTTTTCCATGCAAGTAGCTCTTAAACTCTTCAAAGTTTGATAAGATCTCGTCTTTTTTGCTCTCGCTCATTCGGCTTGCTGTTTCTTCAACCTTACTTGTGTCAACGTTACGCTCTTCATCAACCATGTGTCTGCTATCCATTTTTGTTACCTCCTTAGAATTTTGTATCACTTTTGTTCAATATTTGTTTCACGCATAGTAGTCTTTTACCGATTTTACCAATCCCTAAACCTCATTCTGCAGTTCCTGTTTTTTTTAGTTCATCTATCCTATAAATTTGGTTTATGGTAAAGGGAAAAGGGGAAGGATATCTCTGTAGAACAAGATTCAGGAGGTTATACAAATGGAAAAAGACTTACAAGCACTAATCGATGGACTAAATGAGGATCTTGCAAACGAGTACTCAGCAATCATTATGTACAACCATAATGCAGCTACGGTTTCTGGTTTGTACCGTCAAATCCTAAAACCTTTCTTCCAAAGTGAAATTGCTGATGAGCAAGGACATGCTCTTTATTTAGCAGAAAAGATCAAAACGCTTGGAGGTACACCAACTACTCAACCAAAACCGGTTAAACAAGTAGAGAGTGTGCGTGAAATGTTAGAAGAAGCTAGAAACGCTGAGGAAGATACGATCAGACGTTACGAGGAACGTAAAGAGCAAGCATCCAACCTAAAACTAACTGAACTTGTCGTTCAATTAGAAGATATGATTGCTGATGAGACGAAGCATAAAGAAGAAATGGACCGCCTATTAAGCGACAGCCGCTTCTAAATCCTCATATAATTATTACAAGCACCCGCCATTTAATGCGGGTGCTTGTTGTTTATGATTCTCTTCTTTTTTTCATCTGTTAACAACCGCCACCTGAAGCAATTTTTTGCCACTTGACCTAAATCATCGAGAAAATGATAATTCGCATATGCACCGACAATCGCCCCTAGACCTGGGACCATCTGTAGCATTTTTATGAGGTCGATATGATCTCGGTAATCTTGTTGTAGTTCTTGCCAATTCATTTGGTTGATCGACTCAGGAGATTCAGGAAATTCTTGAACCGTCTCTTTCCATGAGACTACTCTTTGAAATGCCTCTTCTCGCTTGTGCGGATCAGCAAAAGCAAGACGAAATACATGAAGAATAAAGATTCGTTCTTTGTAGTCCTTAACATCCAATCCATAAATACTTGCTGCTTCAAACAGAAACTTCATTTTTATACCTAGCAATAAAGGAAAATCAGCAATGCCGAGTAAAATCCCCCCAGCACCTGTTCCCGCTCCTTCTATTGCTGCTGTTCTTTTGTAAAAAGAGAGTCGATCTTCAAATTTAAAATCACGCTCTCGTAGATCTGCTGTAAACTTAATCGTTTTTTTGGTCGTATATTCAGAACCGATTAAAGTGGCTTTGATCATATGTTTCATACTTGATGTTATAACATCATGCACTTTTTGTGGAATTTTCTCATTGATCTTCGTTTGAAGAGATTTCGTTGTTTTGTTCCAAAGTGAGGGCCGTTTGCACATTTCTGTTTCCCATTTTTTTAGTTCTTCCAGTACATTTTCTTCATACGTTTTCATCATCTACCTCCTTTCATCTATACGTTTGTATTTAGATCTTAGTTTCGCTATTTTGCCCTCACGATTTGAAACTTTACTTAATAGTATCTGCAGTCGGAATGCCTAATGGGAACTTAAACACATTTTCAGGATCGTATTTAGTTTTCACCTCAATTAAACGAGGCAAGTTAACAAAGTAACATTGTTCAAGCCAGTTCTTAATACAATTATCATGAAAATTCACATAAGCTCCATCCGCATAAGGAAGTAGAGAATTTCTTAAGCTCTCCACCCATCGCGTATTTACGCTAGCTTCATTTTCGTTCTGCCACTTCGTAATATATAACAAGCTGAATAATGCTTCTCTATGAACATAAGCCGTTTCAGTAGGTCCTGTACAAGCTGCTTTTCCAGCTAGGGCTTGCAACTGCACTTTGTTCTCAATACTAGGTGAGTTTGATAGATATTCTTTAAGCTTTTTTATCGCTCTAATCGGTAACTGCTGTTTCGCAAACGCACCTGTATTCTTAAACGGATGTGCATCAGGATCACCATGGTTAACAGCGTACTCCATCATACCCGGCATCATTCCTCCAAATATCTTAACGGCATCGATATAAGGCACCTTCTTCACTTCAACTACTTTAGGTGGATATGCGGTTAAAAGGGGCTTTAAAAGCTTTTTCAGTTCATCCGTTGTGCCAAAAAATTCACCTAAAGCACGCAGCTCACCAATGTCTTTTGTTAAGAGATCAATAATGGCAGTTAATCTATCGTCTGTGTACGGAGCCCATTTTTGCCATGAATCCACGACTTTTTCAAATCCTTTAAAGTCCCAAGTAATTTTAAAGATGGCAACATCATCGACTGGAACAACTCGAAAACGAAAGGATGTAACCACACCAAAGTTTCCACCTCCACCCCCTCTTGATGCCCAAAATAAATCAGCGTTCTTATTTTTATTGGCTATGATAATCTTTCCGTTTGCATCTACCATCTCAAGATCCAGAAGCTGATCGATCAGCATACCATAAGGACGAGTTAACATCCCCCACCCTCCACCAAGCGTTAAGCCTGAGAGTCCTACTGATGGACAAGTACCTCCTGGAATCGTGAAACCTGCTTCATACAATTTTTCGTATAGTGGAAAAAGCAATGCCCCCGCACCAAGTACGGCCGTCTTTGTTTTGCGATCCACTTTTACTTCATTCATATCGCTGATGTCTATTACTAAACCTCCATCTAATGATGAATAAGCTTCATAACTATGCCTTCCTGTACGGATCCGAAACTCAATATTCTTCTTTCTTGCCCAACGGATCGCGTTTGAAACATCTTTAGTAGTTGCACAAAAATTAATAATCAAAGGAAATAAGTTAAAACGAGTATTGAACTCTTCACGTGCCAGATCATAGTCAGGACTTCCGGGTGTGACAATCCTTCCTGTTAATCCATAAGTATTCATGAGCCCCGCTCCCTTCCATAAAACTTATATGCATAAGCTATGAAAGATGCCCAAAATTTGTTTGCAAACTTGGAAGTAGTTGATTTCCATGTCTAGGATGCTCGCTTTCCACGAGGCAAGCGGTGAGCCACATTCGTACGTTTCACTTTTTAAGTGTCTCACCTGTCTAGTTGCATTGGCTAGCCCCTTGAGGTCAAAAGTTAAATGGTCCAGAAGGCATAGTGCGCCTTCAAAGCCCATTTACTTTGGCTGGTCGGGGCTGAACGAGCCACTTCCACTTTCCGGACTGCGCCTTTTATAGGTCCCTTGCTCCTGCGTCTACAAGTTTATGCTACCGTAGTAAGCTTCCTCGTCGCATGCCTTGCGAGATGTATTTCAGGTGGTAGGCACGCACCTTCCACTCCAATCAACTGTCAAAAGAGACAAGCTTTTAGAAAAAAGCGCTTTTAAAAAAACTTCCCAGCCCGTAATGAGCTAGGAAGTCAACGTGATATGTTTTTTTGTCATACTAGGCAGTCGTACTACACTATAAAGTATTGCTGCGACAGGCATAAGAATGGCGATCAGCCAGTCCCCAGTAAGCAACACATAGAAAATACCATAGAGTACACCTTGTATGATCAGCAAGTTTTTCAGCCAATTTTGAAAAGCTTTTACTCTTGTATCTTGTTTGATCGGATAGATCATGAATATAACATTCCATCTGTACTGCGTATAAAGTGTGAACAATTGCAGTGCAAACATTTGAAAAAACAAGAACACTACGATTAATTGCCACCAACCTGCAGGAATTAAATACATGAAAAGAAAGCCGATTAAAATCAATCGCACATACAAGCCAAGGTAATCCCCTGAACGCACAAATGTCTTCATGTACAAAGCAGAAAGTGCATTTTTCTTTTTAAATGAGAAAGATGCTACGCTGTTAAACAACGGTCGCTTATGTACGGTCTGCTTGAGCGCAGGTACATCCGTAAAATAATTGACCATTCGGTACCCTTTCATTTTTAAAGCTTGTTCTTCCGCTAATAGCATTTCCCACTGATAACCATGCTGCTTTTTAAAGACACCGAAAACAAAGTTCTTTAGTACGTACATGATCGCAAAAATAGCGATCAAAAAGAGGTAAGCTTCATTAAAGAGCAGATACGCATATACAAAGTTTACAATGAACCTCATGATTTTATAGTTCGTTTGATGACTTTTGTAAGGCAACCTTCTTTCTTCCCACGATACATATATGTTAAATACTTTTGCTGCGATCAAAAAGAAGCCAAATGTGACATACATCTTCCATCCATCATGAACAAACACCTGGACGATCGGCCATAGCAGTGTAAAAATGAATAGGGTAAAAAAAGAGCCAGTTGCTGTAGCTGAAGAAATGGCTTTTGAAAAATATTGTTTCATGCCTGATTCTACAGGTAATAAAAATACGAGATCACCTTCTTTTAACAACGTACGGATCGGACTTTTGGTCAACCAGAACGAAAAAACAATCGTTAGAATAAAGACGGCAGGGAAATTCTCAGGAAGTGCTTGCAGAAGCTTAGCATAATATACACTGCCGATGACGATGAGCAAAATTAAGGAAACAATAAGTCCGCTGTTAGCCATTAAACTAAAGTATTTCAGTGTGTGCGTAACATGAGCATTGCGTCGTTTTGTCCATAATTTTTTTACATCGATCATGTTACTTTACCTCTTGCTACATAAAGGTAGATATCATCTAACGTCGCATTCTCCAACCCGCTTCTCATACGTAATTCTTCTAATGTCCCGCTTAGAACCAGCCTTCCTTCATGCATGATCAAAAAGCGGTCGCAATATCTTTCTGCCGTGGACAAGATATGAGTCGACATCAAGACGCCAGCACCGTTATTTTTAAATTTAACCATATACTCGAGAAAAGATTGAATGCCAAGCGGATCGAGCCCAACAAACGGTTCATCCACGATATAAAGCTTTGGTTCAACCAAAAGCGCACAAAGAATCATTACTTTTTGCTTCATCCCTTTGGAAAACTGACTCGGAAACCACTTGATCTTGTTATCCATGCGAAACTCTTCAAGCAATGGTCGAACTCGTGTTAAAAAAGTTTGTTCTTCTAGTCCATATGCCATTGCTGTTAGTTCTAGATGTTCCCATAATGTTAACTCTTCGTAGAGAATCGGCATCTCTGGTATGTATGTAAACTGACTTCGATAATTTTCTGGTTCTTCCCTAAACGTCTGCCCTTCGATTTTTGAAGTGCCTGACATGGGTTCCATAAGGCCGAGCACATGCTTTATAGTTGTACTTTTACCGGCTCCATTCAAACCGATCAATCCTACTATCTCATTTTCTTTCACCGTGAAATCTAAGTGATGAATAACAGGCTGATTAGGCAGATACCCCCCTGTTAAATCCGTAACTTCAAGGATTGGTTTCATACAATACCTCCTTCTGCAATCCAGCATTTTCATTATTGTTTGCCATTTTTCTTGTTTTACACCTTATGAAGCAGGCATCGGTGTAGGAGTTGGCTCTGCATAACCTTCTTTATATTTCTCATCGATCATCTTTCTGATCTCAAGAGGAGTCTTTCCATCTGCAGAAGCACTCATGCTTATCGCAGCGATTTCCAGACACGTCCCGCATTTTGTGCCATGATCATCCCATACAATTTTTCCATCTTCTTTGTTTTCGGCGACAAAGCAATCATAATTGTCTTTATGACCTGCAGAATCACCACATCCACAAAAACAAGGCATAGATTCAAGCAGTTCTTTATATTTAGGGGCTTCTGCATAAATTGCAGCAATCTCATCAGGTTGTTTATCTAAAAAGCCGGGCATTACATCTATCGAAGCTGTAAGTTCTTGAATATCACCGTTCGGCAGATGATTTTCATGTCCTTCATGCGAAGCCTGTTGTTTTCCCTGTGACTCCTCTTGGTGGTTTTTATGTTCATCATCTGATTTATTCCCGCAGCCTGTGATAAGGAAACAAACACCAAGAGTCATTGTTAATACAAGTTGTCTTTTTTTCACGGAGAATCCTCCTTTTTGTCATTCTTTCCTTATAATAGCTCAATTCCCGTTTCCTTTACCAATTTTATATGTATAACAAGTAAGACTTCATGGACAAGATATAAGAGAAGAAGGTATCCCCCCTTCTTCAGGGAGAAAGATGCAAGGTATTAGATTTTTTCAGATATGCTAAATTTTAAGGAGATGGTTCTCTTGGACTATTTAGTGCTTGAGCAATTACAAATTCTTAATATTGAGGTGCATGGCTAAAAAATCGTATTGTTTTGTTTTCGTGTTCTCCTTTCTTCTCTAACCTCTATAAGAAGAAGGGTTCTATTTTTGAATAGGACCCTTCTTTTTTATTGCCTGTTTTCGTAAATTTCGTTGCTTTTGGCAGTGCTGATTTCCGTTCCGTGCTGCTCGCTTTCCACGTGGCGTGGCGGTGAGCCTCTGACGCTACGCGCCATTAGAAATCTCTCACTCTGCGCTCCAATCAACTTCAACTTGTCAATGAGAAAAAAATAAACAATGAAAAGCAACTATCCTATAGAAAGGAGTCTTTTGATAAGGATAAAAAGAATACCTTATTTTTTAGGTTGATCATGTGTGATATGATAAGTAAAAAAAATGAGGTGAGCCACTTGTCCCACGATTCAAACTGCATTTTTTGTAAAATTGTTGCGGGTGAAATTCCATCCTACAAAGTGTACGAAGACGAGAACGTTCTAGCCTTCTTAGATATCAGTCAGGTCACAAAAGGACATACGCTGATTATTCCTAAAGAGCACTCAACAGATATATTCGAACTGCCTGCAGAAACAGCAGCCAAACTTTATTCTGTCGTGCCTAAAATTGCCTCTGGAATTAAACAAACGTTTAATCCAATCGGCCTGAACCTACTAAACAACAACGGTGAAGCTGCCGGACAGTCAGTTTTCCATTATCACATGCATTTTATCCCACGTTACGGTCAAGGTGACGGTTTTGGAGCAGTCTGGAAAACACAGGATACCCCTGCCAACGAAATGACCGAAATGGCTCAACATATTAAAGAAAACGTTAAAAGCTAACGTTACATATTAAAACTGCCTTCTTTTAATCTGGGCAGTTTTTTCATATTCTTTTTTTGTTTCGCAATATTCTAAAAGATCTTTGCTTATAAGACATCACTGAAATGTTGATTGGAGTGTAGGGTGTGAGACTCCTGCGGGACGAGCGGTCAGGTGAGACCCTTAATGGCGCAAAGCGGCAAGGGGCTCACCGGTCGCCCCGCGGAAAGCGAAGCACCTGGAACGGAAATCAACAACTTTCAAATGCTCTCAGAGTTTGCTAAAACAGCGTTATTTTATAAGGAGGAGAACGATGACACGCATCTATTTTCAAGCAGGACCAACAACATTGCCTAAAGAGGTCATGCAGCAAGCAAAGGAAGAATGGGATGACTTTCTAGGTACTGGATTAAATATCATGGAACATAGCCACCGGGGATCAGAATATGAAGGCATACATGAGCAAGCAAAAACGCGCATGAAACGTTTACTCGATATACCCGATACACATGAAGTGTTGTTTTTACAAGGTGGAGCAAGTCTTCAATTCGCCATGATTCCGATGAATTTTATTCAAGGTGGAAAGAACGCGAAATATGTACTTACCGGGTCTTGGTCTGAAAAAGCATATAAAGAAGCTCAAAAAATTGGGTCGTGTGAAGCAGTCATTACAGGTAAGGAGTCGGCGTATCGTACCCTTCCTGAGATGAATTATGTACCAAGTGAGAATGACGCTTATCTTCATATCACATCTAACAATACGATCTATGGTACACAATGGCGAGACTTGCAATCCTTCAAACATCAAAATCTTGTTGCCGACATGTCTAGTGATATTATGAGCAGACCTATTTCAGTTGAAGACTATGGATTGATCTACGCGGGTGCACAAAAGAACCTTGGACCTTCTGGAGTCACAGCAGTCATCATCCGCAAAGACCTGCTACAAGATAACAAATCTGTTCCATCGATCTTGTCGTATTCTGTTCATGCGAAGAATAATTCTCTTTATAATACTCCCCCTGTGTACTCCATCTATTTACTAAACCTTGTATTAGGTTGGGTAGAAAAGTCCGGTGGGGTCAAAGCAATGGAAAAAAGAAATCAAAATAAAGCTGGTGTCATCTACGACACGATTGATAAAAGTAAAGGCTTTTACAATGGCTTTGCAACACCAGAGTCACGTTCAAACATGAATATCACATTCACTCTTGCTAATGAAGAACTGGAAAAGCAGTTTATTAAAGAAAGTGAAGAGAACGGGATTTATGGATTAAAAGGACATCGGTCGGTCGGTGGTTTCAGAGCATCAATCTATAATGCAGTTCCCCAAGAATCATGTGATAGCCTTGCACAGTTCATGATACATTTTCAGGAAAAATACGGAAAGTAGATCACAAACCTTTTCAGTTGTACGTACATCTGGTAACATAAAGGTACTTTCGCATTAGGCCAAGAGGGCACTATTGGAAAGAAATTAGGCTAAGAGTAGCTGAGGAGAGATGAGAAAATGAATACGAATACCAAATCATTAGCTTTAACATCTGTACTTATTGCATTAGGGTATGTGTTTCACACAGTCGTACCCCCATTATTTTTTGGAATGAAACCTGATTTATTACTCGTGATGATGTTTCTAGCCATTATGCTATCACCAACAAAACAAAACGTAATTATTGCAAGTATGGCAGCTGGTGTCATTTCCGCACTAACAACAGGTATGGCAGGCGGACAGATCGCCAATATCGTAGAAAAGCCCATTACAGCTTTTATATTTTTGGCTTTGTTCTTACTAGCTAAGAAAGTTAAAGTAAACGTTCTTCTAACGGTAGTAGGAACGATTATCAGTGGAACATTGTTCCTCATGGTGGCAATGATCGTCGCTGGATTGCCTGGTACATTACTCAGCTTTATTGGAATGATCGTTGTACCAACAAGTATTGTTAGCGGTTTGATCATGTTCTTTATCTACCCGATCGCAGAACGATTATCTAAACGATCGAATTTAACAGCATAATTATAATAGACAGTAATATAAAAAAAGCCAGCTCCTACTATGGAGTTGGCTTTACGTATTTATCCTCTTCTTCTTTTTCCTCTTCCCATGTTTGAAAAGCTGAAATCTCGGTTGATAACGTTGAAAAAATAAAAGCAAGGACAGTAGCATCATCCAATAGACCTGCTCCGATCAGAAAATCAGGAACTGCATCTATAGGACTTACAAAATACAGAAGGCCCGCCACCACTAATACTAAAGATTTTTTAGAGACATCACGATAGTCGCCTCTTTTATATGACTTCACCATTCGAACTAACGCTTTTACTTGAGAGCCTAGGTTACTTAAACCTTGTTTATCTGGTTGCGAACTTTTTTTCTCAGCTTCTGTAACGAGTTCACCCGTTTGAGTAGAACTTTCAAGCACAGCACTCGCTTTTTCCTTCATTTTATTAAAGTAGTTGCCGATTGTGTTTTGTTTCAACCCATATCCCTCCATTCTTTTTCTTATGTATACCCTCTTTTAAACCTCTTCGTCAATTATGAACCTTTTTTTACTTTTCATTTATTTTATATTATCTTTCTCCAAAGTCAGTCAAATATCTTCTGTTTTAGACAAGTTAGAAGTTTTTTTAATATGGCTCGCATTGCATCAATATTTCATGCGATTGCCTGGCACATCAATGTTTTCAAATTTCGACTGTTCTTTTAAAGTAAGATTTTAGTTGTCCAAACATGACGAAATCTATCGGGAAATATTTTTATATTCGTCATTATTTTTCATAGGAATATAAGAGAAATTCACGAATTCATTAGATAATAAAAGAATGAGGAGGAATTATAAGATGTCTAAACAAAAATCCATGGTAGTAGGTTTCGCATTAGGTACGGTGGTTACAGCAGCAGCTACGTTACTTTCAACACCTAAAGCAGGTAAAGAGGTAAGAAAAGATCTTAAAGTAAATATGGATAAAATGAAATCTACATTCTCCAGCATCAAGCGTGATGGCATTCAGCTTAGAGCAAAGATCAGATTTGCTAATAAAGAAAAAGAAGAGGCACTACAAGAAACTGCTGCTTCGACAATTGAAGAAGCACCAGAAGAAATGGAACAAGAAATTAAATAATCTCGAAAAAATTCTCCCTTTTTGGAGAATTTTTTTTATCTTACTTACGAACGTGTGAGAACACTTACGTTAACACCATATCAGCTAAAAGTTATATAACTATTTTACTAAAAAATAAGGAAAAATTGAAAAATTTTACTTTCTTATTATAGGAAATACTGGCATAATGAGGAATAGGATGTGTTTTATAAGATGGAGGGGCATTTTAAAAATGAACAAAGATCAATTATATAGTTTTCAAGAAGCCATGATCTATAGTCACAAACTTTCACAGATTAGTAAAGCTTTATGGAAAAGTGTAGAAAAAGACTGGCAAAATTGGATTAAGGATTATGGTTTAAACATCAATGAACACCATATTCTTTGGATTGCTCATCATCTTGAGGGTGCATCGATCTCTGATATTGCAAAGTTTGGCGTTATGCACGTGTCCACTGCTTTTAACTTTTCAAAAAAGCTTGAAGAACAAGGCTATCTAACATTTTCTAAAAAAGAAGATGATAAGCGAAATACATATATTTGTCTAACACCTAAAGGTGAAGAGCTTTTACTTCAAACATTAAATACGTATGATCCTTCAAAATTTGGTGTTTTTAGTGCTTCTATGCCGATTAAAGAGTTGTTTGGAAGGTTCCCAGAGTTTCCTGAATTGATGTCGATCATCCGCAATCTTTATGGCGATGACTTTATGTCAATTTTCAACAAACTCGAAGAAAAGATCGAAGCATCATTAGATGATCAGCCTGTGTCACCTGTGATAGCAGCTGAGGAAATTGCCTCTTCTCATTCGTAACGTACCGATAACTCGTATAGCTTCTCCATCAAAGGGATATATTTTTCTTGTTGAAGCAATGCCGTTATCGTTTCTCTTGGGGAAAGCTTTGGTGTTAACATGCCTGCAAAATGTAACAGAAGAGGCGTGTAATGCACAAAGCCTTCTTCACTCTGCATTTCATACTTTCGTTGAAGCTCATCGCAAAGAAGGAAGACCTTATTCACTTCCTGCTCGGTGAGCTTTTTTTCCATGACGAGTCTAAAAAACGGATACGCTGTAAGATCGACACTCTCAATCGTTAGCTGATTATAAAATTCTAGTCGTTCTAGTCGTTCTTCCACCGTCTCCATACAAAACCCTGCTTTCTAGTCATTGTCTGTCTATAATAATTATAATCCAACTTTCTCCATTTGGGTATGAATAATTGATGAAGAATAATAAAGCACTTCTCCCCACCAAGGATGGGAAGAAGCGCTTTATTTTAGTTTTCTGTATAAACTCCCAATTTAATAGAGTTTTTCTTTAAATCGAATTCTTCAGCTTTAATCGCATAACCTGGCTTTGTTGGCATTTCGGTCACTCTCATCAAAATGCTTTCGTCTTTCGGATATACATCTACCCATTCAGGAAACGCAACGGTCTTTTGGATAAGGGTAAACACCTCGTCACCAGGCAGTGGAAAACGCCCCACTTGCATGTCCTTCTCCTTCAATAACAAATCACCGTTTTCAAGAACTTGAGGTTCAAAGGTTACCTGGTAAGGAAGCTCTTGATCAAACGCGATAAATGATCCGTTAAGCACGGCTTCATCATTTCTTAAATTTACGTATACGTTCACATCTGGTGCCCTTTTGCGCAGTTCTTTATTTAATAAATCTTCCACTTGTTCTTTTTCTGTATGTATGCTCAACAACTTTTGATTGTCCCCAATATTATTATCTAGTGAACTACGATCTAATTGACCACCAGCAGGGTCTTTAAAAAGCACAACGGCTATGGCGATCGGTATGATTAAAAATAGCAGCAGCAGTGTAAAAAAAGCCGTTTTCCACTTATTCATGATTTTCTCTTCCTCTCTCATCTCTTAGAAGTTATTTTCCTATTCATATTCCACATATTTTGGTAAAGTTAAACAAGTAGTTCATGTTGGAGGTTTTCATATGGCAGGCTATATCTTCGTTTTTTTAGCACCAATCTTTTTATTTGTATTTAATTCACTTACACACAAGTTATGTGACAAAAAGAACTTGTCCTCAAAGCAGCAAGACTCGGTTTATCGTACGATTAACGTTTCTATTACCATTCTGCTCATTTCATCCTATATTTCAAACGTTCTATAAAAAATATAAAAGGGGGAACCTAAATTGCATTCCCCCTTGAGTAACCGTACCATACACATGCTGCACCTTTTGATCAAGAGTAGTAAAACACACATTAACGAAACTGCTTATAAACGTCAAGCCTGATCAGTCCCCCTTCATAAGAAAAGGTCCTGCTTAGACTGTCATTTATTTTAGCAGAAACATGCAGCTCCTACGATAATCAAAAGAATAAACAACACAACAATCAATGCGAAGCCTTTTCCATGCCCGTATCCACCGTAACCCATGAAAGCCACCTCCTTTGATATTCTGTACACTATCCTATGCATGACCCGTAATTCACGCATAGGCATTCGCCCTTTAAATTAATTTAAATTTCTATTCACCATCAATAGCAGTAACAAGCTCCAATAATGATGAGAAGGATAAAAAGAACTAAGATTAATGCTATTCCTCCCCCATGACCATAACCGTAACCATAACCCATCATCATACCTCCCTTTTCTTTCTCCATATCATATAGTGATACGCCCTGTTTTGATTAGACGAATGACCCGGTTTTTAAAATTTTTTTTGAAAAATCGCATGGAATACCCGAAAACAAAGGTTTTATAATGTGTAAATTTTCTCATATTTCATTTATTGAATAGGAATACCCGTAACGTTTATGCTATAGTAAGAGTTGTTAAATTATTACTTCACAGTAGGAGTGTTTGAAAATGAAAAAATGGATGTTATCAGTAGGGCTCACAGCGGGACTTATTTCTTTATCCGCTTGTAATAATGCTGGTGGTGCTGATTCAGAAGCCATCGTAGAATCTAAAGCAGGAGATATTACGAAAGAAGAATTCTACAAAAAGATGAAGGAACAATACGGCGACCAAGTCCTAAACCAAATGATCGACGAAATGGTGCTTGAAGATAAATATAAAGTAACAGACAAAGAAATCGAGAAAGAAACAGAAAAGATCAAAGAAGAACTTGGCGGCGAAGATGCTTTCAAACAAGCACTTGAGCAAAACGGCTTATCTGACGAAAAACAGCTAAAAGAACGCATCAAGTCTATGCTTTTAAATGAAAAAGCAGCAACAGAAGGCGTTAAGATTTCTGAAGATGAAATGAAGAAAACATTTGATGAAAAATACAAAACAGAAGTTAAAGCGAGCCATATTCTTGTAGAGGATGAGAAGACGGCTAAAGAAGTTCAGAAGAAATTGAACGAAGGTGGAGACTTTGCTAAATTAGCGGAAGAATACTCTAAAGACCCTGGTTCAAAATCTAAAGGTGGAGACCTTGGCTTCTTCGGTAAAGGCGCAATGGTTCCAGAGTTTGATAAAGTTGCGTTTACACTTGAAAAAGGTAAAACAAGTGAACTTGTTAAGTCTGATTACGGTTACCACATCATTAAAGTAACGGACAAGCGTGAAAACAAGTTTGAAGACAAAAAAGAACAGATCGAGCAAGAGCTTAAGCAGCAAAAAGCGAAGCCAATCACTGAGATCTTAGAGAGCTTGAAGAAAAAAGCTGATGTTAAAGTAAAAGATAAAGAATTAAAAGAGAAGATGGAAAAGAAAGCAGAACAACCACAAATGCCACAGATGCCTCAACAATAATGGCATGAAATATGAAAACCAGACCCTTGATGGGGTCTGGTTTTTGTTTTGAACGTATGCAGAAGGCTTTTGCACCACAGTAGGCTGCAAAAAGCTTCTAAAAAAACAGAGGAATTCACAGATCACATAAAAAATGAGCACCATCACATAAAAATATTCATTATCATATAAAAAATACACGTCATCACATAAAAAAGGCGGATCATCATATAAAAATATGAGATCAGAAAAAACTTGTCTATCCCAAAAAGACAATCAAAAGACCTGCTCTTAGCAGGTCTTTTCCTTACTTCCTATTCTACAGACGATTTGAATCATCATTATAATGATCTTCATCCCCTGCTGCTGCAACTAAATCCTCTGCATCATCATCTTCAGCGGAAGGCCGAGCTGATTCCTGAGCTTTTGCTCTCTCGATACGCTCCATGTATACTCTACCCTCTTCTTCAATCACTCTTTGCTCGATTTCTTTATCTTCTTGGAACAATGTAACGATCCGATAACCGCTATAGATAATGCCACAAAGCACGAAATACATCCACCATGGAGTCATAGTAAAGAAGTTGCCCACTCCAGCTGAATATTCTTTTAACACAAAGGCAGCTATGAGTATGGCACCGAAGAATAAAGCAGCGTATCCTTTCATCGATTAACTCCCCCTTATTAGACAAGCTTTTAATACAGTCTATGAGGGATGGTAGGAAGTTATGTCATGAAAGTGCAGGTTCAGCTTTAGATTCTTTTTCCGTTTTATTGGACTCCATTTTTTTGTCAAACGCACGGAACATCACGTAATAGAGTCCGGCACTCATCACCGCTAAGACAAAAAGAAGATAAAACGTATTTTCAAAACCGATCCACATCGTTAATGGAATAGAGATCGGTGCGATCGTACGTCCGATTGTAAAACGCAGACCCGCTGCTGCAAAGTACTGCCCTCTCATGTTTTCTGGCGCAAGCTTTGAAATAAAGCTTTCTTGGATTCCAACTACCATCAGCTCAGCTGTTGTAAAGATGACCATGGCACCAAAAAGAATCCACATCATCGTCGTACTGCCGAACACAAGCATCGATACACCGTATAGAAGTGCAGAAAGGATAAAGACTCTCCCTTCTTTAAATCGGTTCATCCATTTAGCCATCCAAACCGTACATAACGCAACCATCAATCCGTTAAGGGAGATCAAATAACCAAACACTTTTTCACCGGTTAATGAAATGTCCCAATTTCCAATTGCAAAGAGCGATTGTTCTGGTACTTTTTCCGTTGTATACACAGCTAAGAGTAGGTCCATCTGCATGAAGGTTTGAGCTACAAGAATACCCGCTAAGATAAATAGCAAGAATAGCTTATCACTCGCGATCACTCGATAGTCTTTCAACTGTTCACCGATCGCCTGGAACCAATTTTTATCAGTCCCAACTTGTTCTAATACTTCTTTCTTTACAGGAACTGTTTCACGAATGTATTTCGCTAGCACGATCGCTAACACAACACTCACGAGTAAACACGCCAGTAATAATTCAAAGCGGTAAGAGAAAAAGAAGATACTTCCCAATACAGGACCAAAGACCACCGATATGTTAATCGATGTATAAAATACGGCAAACACTTCACTTCTATGCTTCTCTTCTACAACATCTGCGATCATCGCGTGACTAGCTGGCCAATATAGAGAACCAAATAGCCCTAACGCTGAAAACGCAATAAACGTTAAGATCGGTGAATCCATCCACGGCGAGTTAGCAAGACAGAAAAAGATAAACGTTGCTGCCTGACCCCAAGCCGAGATCACCATCATCTTCTTTCGTCCATATTTATCCGCACAATAGCCACCTACAAGATTTGTGATCACACCTACAACTTGTGATAGGACTAATAAAATTCCAGCTGTTGTTTTTCCCATTTCATCCGAAAAATAGATCGCCATAAACGGGAAGAACATCCAAAACAATAGATTTACAAAAAATTCTCCTATTAAACGAACCTTCAGATTCGCATCCCAATCTTTCCATCTCATGCTGTTCACTTCTTCCTTTTTGTAATTTCCGACACTGTTGATTTATCTAATCCGACTTTTGAGCAGTCACTTTCATAAGCAAGCAGTGAATACAGCAATTTTTTCAATGAGAACATAGAAAAAAGCCTATGAGTATACACCGTTACATGTGCATACCATAAGCTTTTCGTTAAAAAGGCTCTTGAATGGCACATGGAAAGATTGCTCAAAAGTAAGTAGATTGCATAGCAAAATAAGCCTTCCCAAATGGGACTAGACGTTATTTAGCTTGCTTTCTTACCTTACCTTGAACAATGCTAACCATGAGTCATTGCCTCCTAAAATTTCGTTTCTTAACTTCCAATTCCAAATTTACCATAACTCCCATTTTTACACAATGGGTTTTTGTTATTTGGTTGGTTGCTTCGTTGCTTTGAAAGTAGTGATTTCCGCTCCAGGTAGCTCGCTTTCCACGGGGCGTGCGGTGAGCCTCCTGACGCTTTGCGCCATTAGGAGTCTCCACCTGACCGCTCGTCCCGTAGGAGTCTCGCCACCTTACGCTTCAATCAACTTATCAATGATGTTTTTAAAGTAACAATTCTTTTAAAATATGGCCTTAACTTTTCGCAAATTCCCCTTGGAATAGAGGCTTATATAACGAACGATTTTCCAGAGCGAACTGCTTATCTGTAAATTCTCCAGGTTGCACCTTTTCGAGTGCACGGTCCATCATGTTCATTCTAGCATCAAAATTATCGATCATATGAAGGATTTCTGCTTCACGAATCAGCGGCGCTTTAGGGCTTCCCCACTCCGGTTTACTGTGGTGACTTAAAACGAGATGCTGAAGGACGGTTACTTCTTCTCCTTCAATCTCTAACTCATCTGCCGCCTTACCGATCTCGTTCACCATGATTGTAATATGACCGAGAAGCTTGCCTTCAAGTGTATAAGACGCAGCAACTGGTCCTGACAACTCGATGACTTTTCCAAGATCGTGCAGAATAATTCCTGAATAGAGAAGGTCTGTATCTAGAGAAGGGTAAAGCTTGCTGAATGCTTTTGCCATGTCCAACATGGATACAACATGAAACGCAAGACCTGACACAAACTCATGGTGGTTCTTAACCGCTGCAGGATATTCCAGAAACTCAGCTTGATGTTTCTTTAACAAATGCCTTGTGATTCTTTGAATATTTGGATTCTTCATCTCAAATATGTATTTGGTGATCGTCTCTACCATCACGTCTTGGGATAATGGAGCTGTTTCTAGGAAATCACTTACTTTAACACCATCAAGTTCCGTTGCAGGGCGAATGGCTTTAAGCTTTAACTGCATTTTTCCTCTGTAGTTCCCCATCTCACCAGCTAGTTTTACGATAGCTTGAGCTGCGTAGAGCTCTTCATCTTCTGGTGAACTATCCCATAGTTTTGCCTCCACATCACCTGTTTGATCTTGAAGGATCAACGTTAAGAATGGTTTACCATTACTTGCCGTTCCTTTAACAGATGATTTGATAAGAAAGAAACCATCTACGATCTCTCCTACCTTATAAAACGCAAGTCCTTTTTTCATCTTTCACCCCGCCTTTCTTTGCTTTAGTATAGCATATCCGTCTATTTAACTACTTGTCATAACACTAAGTTGGTAAAATTTACGCCTAGTGAATGACTCTCTTCTAACCCTTTCTTTTTGGGTTAGTTATCGGAATCTTAATCTGAAAAGCTACCCCTTCTGCTCTATTCTCGGCGACCACTTTTCCTCCATGCAGTTCCGCAATTCGTTTTACAATAGCAAGCCCTAGTCCAAACTGACCTTTATTTCCTTTTCTGAACGGCTGGAAGATTTCTTCTCCTGTTACACCCGTGAGACTCTCTCCATCATTAAATACTTCAATAACAAAGTCAGATCCGTTATTAAACGCTGACAGTCGAATCGTCTCGTGTGCATAACGTAGTGCGTTCTGAACTAAATTATCTAGCAGAATACCCCATTGCTCTTTATCACCATTCAGATTGTAATGGTTACCTGTAATCTCAAAATCTATGTCTTCACGCTGATACCTAAATCGTTCAACAATATCCTCTGCCAGATCACCAAAGTTAAAATTCTCTTTTGTAAAAACATCGAGTTTCATAGCGTCGAGCTTTGTATAATACAGCATATTTTGAACACGCTTTTCCATTCTTTCCGTCTCTTTTAAGATCACGTCCATCATATCTTCTGTTGTATCCTTTGGCATGATGCCATCTTTTACAGATTGAGCGTAACTCTTGATCGTCATGATAGGTGTCTTTAATTCATGAGACGCATGCTGAATAAACGTTTTTTGTGCATGATCATGTCTTAACAAGTTTTGACGCATCTCTTCAAACTGTTTGGAAAGAATATAAAATTCATCATCACCCTTCCAATGAAACGGCTCCTGCCAGTTGCGTTTGGCGATCTGTTCGAACCGCTTTCCTAAGATGGTGAGAGGTGAACGCAAATACCGTGCTAACCAAATCGCAGGGATGATAGAGAATATACCTGTAAACAACAAAATCAAAACAAGCCTTAGCCATAATCGGTTAACCATTTGATCGCGATACGTATCCCACATATAGGAGATTAAATACACCTTTTCGCCTTTTACGTTGGTCTTTGTTGTAATCGCATAAAATAAGGTCGCATCTTCATACGTTAGCTCGTAACGTCCTTTATTCTTCTTTTGTTTGTATGCTTTTTCAGCCATCTCATAAAGAACTTCTTCAGGTACAGGATCACCTTGTGAGTTGGCGTACTTGTCAACAATCACTACATGTCCAACATCACGAGCAGCATTCCTTCTTTCAATAAAATCAGTTGGAGATTCCCCTTCTCTAGGAAGCTGATTGTTGGGATCCCATACATTCTGCTGCTCGTTCTCTATGATTCGATACGTTTCTTCAGTCAGCGTGTCTTTAATGGATAGCGGATAGATGATCGCGGTTAAGAGACCAATCGTAAAAATCAGCAGCCCGAATGAAAGCCATATACGCTGAGTTAGGTTTAAACGTATCATGATGGTATAATCCTATAACCAGCTCCGTAAACGGTCTCTAAGTTCAATCGAGGCATCTTCTTACGCACACGTCTGATCACATCATCCACAGCGCGTTCAGATCCGAAATAATCGTCTCCCCAAACATATTCTAAGATCTCTTCTCGCTTACGAGATTTCCCTTTGTTCTCGATTAAAAAAAGAAGAACGTCGATCTCTTTTCCTGTAAGATTAATCATCTTTCCATCACGTGTGATCTTTCTTGAGATCGGATCAATCATATACCCCGTAATCTCAATGGTTTGAGGCAGGCGGTTACCAGTTTCATATATTCTCGTTAACAGTTTTCTAACTCGAATAACGAGCTCTCTTGGCATGAAAGGCTTTGCTAAATAATCATCACTGCCCAGCTCAAGTCCAACGATTCGATCCAAGTCTTGGTCTCGAGCAGAAACAAAAATAACAGGGATGTCTGAAGTCTTTTTGATCTCTTTAATAATTTCATAGCCATCCATACCAGGCAGCATAATATCTAATATCCATAGATGAGGCTTCTTCTCTTCAGCATTCTTCAAAGCATCTTCTCCATTGTGAAAAACCGAAACGCTCCAACCTTCTTTTTCCATATAGGCCTTCAGCACTTGAGCAAGATCTTGTTCATCTTCGACTAAGTAAATGGAATACTCATTTGACATGAGCCATTCCCCTCCTTTGGTTACATTTCAGCGATAACGGATTGGTGTGGCCAATGTATGACAGGAACTGATGGAACGGTAGAAGCGATATGTTTATGACAGGTAAAGAACAGTACCTGCCGATCAAACGCAGCTTCTTGTATCAATTGTAATGTTCGTTTTGTCCTTAAGCCATCAAAGTTAACCGCAATATCGTCCATTAAAATCGGAAAGTCTTTCGGTCCTGCATGGTAAGCTACTGCTAATCGGATAGCTAAATACACTTGTTCTGCAGTCCCCCGGCTTAACTCATGCGGGTAAAAACCTATTCCTTCCCCGTTTACAACCATTAGTTCATTTTTGTCTGTGAACGTAATAGATTGATATTCACTTTCTGTTATTTTACTAAAATAAACACTCGAAGTCTCTAAAACCGCTGGTAGCTTTGTTTTTTGATATTCTTCTTTTACTTTTAAAAGAGCATGCTGTGCAAGGCGCACGCTTGCCCATTTCTTAACGAGCGTGTTCCATTCATCTTTAAGCATCTCAAAACGATGCATATTCTCTGAGTAACTGCCATCTTCAAGCAGTTTCGCTAATTCCCAGTCCAGTTTCCCTTTTGCTTCAACCTTCTCGGCATATTGTTTTTGTATTTCTTCCTCTTTTCCTTCCAGAAATGATATATGATGAAGCGTTTTTTCAAAGTGAACCGTTACTTTCTCCGCCATCACAACGACTTCTTCTTCTGAAAACCCTAACGATATCAATTGATTAAATAGCGATTCACGTTCTTCTTTTAGCTTGCTGAACCGTTCCTTGTTTTTACCTTTTACATAAAAGTCTGCTTCCTTGCTAACTTTGGCATCATTCCACAAAGTATGGATCTGATCATCTAAAAAGGTGATTTTTTTCTCAAACTCTTCCCTTCGCTCGATGAGTTCCCTTCTATTTTGCTGTAGGTGCACTGCTCGCGATTGATTTTTAAGCTGCTTCTCCAATTCGGCATAACAAGAGTTGATCCAGTATTTCGTATCTTCTTGGGGTTCTTCTCCCAATACAAGTGATAGTGAACTGGCTTTCTTCTCATAATTATTTTGTTTTAGCGTTATATCTTTTACTTTAATTTCTGCTTCATTTCGCTGTCTTAACAAATCCTTAAGCTGAAGAACTCGCTTCATATAACCTGATACGAAAAGCCGGTCCAACTGCCCTTTGTACCCGTTATCTGACGCCCATCGTTGTGCACGATCAAGGACAGTTGCTTCTTCCACTTCTAAATAATCCAGCCGTTTAGCAAGCTGTACATAGATGTTGTTTTCGTTAGAAAGCTGTAGAGAGAGCTGCATCCATTGTTTACGATTGACCTCATCTTCTAACAATCGATGATGTATGTGTTTTGGCATTTCTTCACCTGACTGGTTCTTCCTCAAATACATGAAGCTTAAAACCAGCGACGTAATCAACAGAAGAACTCCCCCAAACATGACTGGTGGATGATTTGAAATCCAACCAGACCAAAGAAGTAATACGGAAGAAATTATGGGCAATAGTATTGTATAGGAAGGAATATTTCTTGTTTGTTTATGATTTGAGTGCTGATACTTTGCATATTCTTCTTCAGATAGTAGGTTCGCTTTTTGTTGTGCTTCTTCCGCTTCTAAACGCTCGAGATTCATTCTAGAGTCCTCGAGCTCGTCTTCTAACCTACTTTGTTTATCTTTAACCTGCTCATGCTGCTTGATCAAATCTTCTAGAAGATGAAGAGAAGATAAAGACAGTGAAAGTTTCTTAAGCTCTTCTTCAGACCACGTTTCTCCGATCTCATCAACGAGCTCTCTTTCTTCATTTTTTAAAGCCTGTATGTGACGTTGAAGCTCTTGTAGCTGGTTGAAGTGATGTTCATATTCAGGAAGGTGATTAAACAATCGTTTAATCTCTGTTTCGTATTTTATTATTACTTCATTACTTATCACTGATTTCAGCTCGGTTTCAACATCTTGAATACGGCTATCTGTGTACGTTAAGTCACTTTTTAAGCCTGAATACTCTTTTCGCCATTCGTCATATTGTTGAAGTCCGTTTTCTGGAAAATAAAATTGGTCAGAATCCAGAGAGCTTATCTCTACATCAAGCTGTCTATATTTTTGCAGTACAGGCTTTAATTCGAGTAGCCTCTTGTTTGAGAGAAGTTCTGTTTGGATCTCCGTCAACTCTTGTTTAATTCTTTCAAGAACCTTTTGTTGAACTTCTTTTTCGTTCGTTAACGCCTGATAACTCTCGTTTTTTTCTTTTAAGAGTTGAAGTGATTTTGCTGATGAAGAAAGCTGTTCTAATTTTTCATTAATGATTGGTTTTTTGCCTGCTTTTTTAAATAAAAGAGCTTGTTTCTTCTCAAATGTTTGTTCGATGTTTAATAGATCACTGTCACCTGAAATCGCGGTGCTTAATAAAAAATTACCGAGTTCTTCAGATGATAACTTGTCTAATTTTTGTAAGCCATCAAGACCAAAGCAAAATGCACCCGTAAACAAGGATTGTTCCATTCCATCTAACAACTGTATCAGAAATGCTTCTTCTTTCTGCTGCCCCGTTTCATCAAAAAGTGTGACATCACCCATTACAGTAGATCGCGCTATTCTCTCAATCGTCCAAGTGCCGTGTATTTGATGGTGAATGGTGATCTTACCACCCATTCTGTTTCCGTCTTTAGGTTCATAGCGGCGTTGATTTTGACTTTTTGTAGGAAAACCGTAGAACATACATTTAATAAAGTCCATCAGTGTCGTTTTTCCTGCTTCGTTTTCTCCGTAAAGAATCTGTAGCCCCTTATTTTCGAAGTTGATTCTACAATCCTTTAAACCACCGAAGTGATAGATATGAAGGGAAACGAGTTTCATATTTTCACCTACCTGCTTTTATGAAGTTCTGATAATAATAAATGTTCAGCTTGTTGTTTGATCTCTTCATAATCTTGTTCATTCAGCTCTATGTATTTTCTGGCTGTTCGGTGTGTAGACAATTCATAAATCGCTTGTTGCAGTTCTGAATCATCTTCTAGAACACACTGTAAATCTTGAAAAAAGGCAGATTGTTTCATGGATTGTTCCTCTTTAAGAGAAGGGGTCGTTACATTCTTAATCGAAACAACATGCACAAACGAAGAATCATAATCTTCCTCACGCAAGATTTCTTCTAAATCTTCAATGAACGTTCCATCCAAAAGCTCATGATAAAGCTGAGTTTGACCCGTCAACTTTAAGACAAGAAGGACACCTTTATTACCTTGTTGATGCGTGTTGATCTTTTTTTCACACAAAAGGATCACTTCTTGCAGATTATCAACCTCAGTTAAATCAATACTGCTTTCTTGCCAACTGATTTCAGACGCGGAGTAGAACCGACTTTCGACTTCATTATGGTTTAAAGTAACGATGTAGCCACCTTTTTCACCTAGTTCTCCACTATGTCTGCCTTGTATATTCCCTGAATAACGAACGGGTGGATCTATGTTTAAATCTATTCTTTTATGAATGTGTCCGAGCGCCCAATAATCGTAGCCTTTTTTTAGAAGCTCTGATAACAAAAAAGGTGCGTATCTGCTGTGTCCGCTATAACCATCAGCCTGTCCATGCAAAATGCCAATATGATACAAACCATCTCTTTTGTCAGGATAATGTAACGTTCGATCATCTGTCACCGCTGCAGTCTCATAGCTAAATCCGTGCAAAGCCGCTACCTGTCTTCCCTTTTTTTCAAAGTAAATAGTCTGAACATGGTTCCCACCAAAAAAGTGCACATTGCTCGGCCAATCAAGATCTACCCATTGTCCATCTAATGGATCATGATTGCCATGAACAACATATACGTTTATTTCATAACTCTTCAGTTTCATAAAACAGTTTTTCAAATATGATTGAGCCTTTAAGCTTCGGTTTCCGCTGTCATAAAGATCTCCTGCAATCACTACAAAATCTACTTCTTCTGAAATCGCAAGATCGATCAGACGTTTAAACGATACGAACGTGCTATCAGAAAGCCGCTGAAAAAGCCCATTAGGCAACGAGGAAAGTCCTTTGAACGGACTATCTAGATGGAGATCTGCACAATGTAAAAACTTTATCATTTCACTCATCCTCTTTTTCTACCATTCTTCCCTTCATTTTAACATATATACGAAAGCACGTTCGCTTGTGAATGTGTAAAAAAAGAGAGCTCAATGGCTCTCTTTTCAAAGTATTAAACGTCGGTTGTATTTTTCTTCTCCTGCTTGGATAAAAGAAGGGCTTGCTTAAACAATTTCAAGGAAGGTGCGTTTCCATACATCAAAACCCCTCCACGATATACACGAGCACCAATTATGGCAAACAAGAAGATGGCTCCGACTAAGACGCTGATTCCAAGTGCTACTTCCCAAACCGGTAATGAAAGCATCCCTACACGAAGCAGCATGAGCATCGGTGTGAACAGCGGGAAGTATGATGCCGCTGCAACAAAGCCAGACTCTGGATTTTCTCTGCCGAACATGGCGATCATAAATGCTGCCACAATTACGATTACTACTGGTGTCATCAGATTATTTACTTCTTCAACTCTGCTGATCAATGAACCAAGCATCGCAAATAGAGTAGCGTATAAGAAGAATCCTAAAATGAAAAACACAAGAGCATAGATCATTAGTGACGCTGGAATCTCGTTCAACTTTAGTTCATTGATGATACTCTCACTTCCACTAAGCTGTCCGTTTAATTTAACAGCTAGAAACCCTCCTGCAATAAACAACGCAAGCTGAGTTAAAGCGACGAGTACGATCCCAAAGATCTTCCCAAACATTTGTGTCACTGGCGATACAGAAGAAATCAGTATTTCCATAACACGTGAAGATTTTTCTGTTGCCACTTCTACGGCGATCATACTTCCATACATCATGACGGCCATATACATGAAAAATAGCACCACATACACTAGGATGTATACTTGAGCTGCCTCTTCCTCACTTTTCGCTAAATCTGACAATGACTCCTTAGCAAAAGTAACCGGAGAATAAATAGCAGCGAGCTGTTCTTGGTTCAATCCAATGGACTCGGCGGCAGATTTGTTCTTAATCTGCTGCAGGGCCAACTCTACATCCGCGATCAGGCTCTGCTGTGTTACATCTTCTGCTTTATAAGTTCCTGTGATGATGCCTGAAGCATCCCTATCCAGAATTAAAAGTCCTTCGATTTTACCATCAAGTACTGCTTTTTCTGCTTCACTTTCCGATTTCGTAAACGCTTCAGGTTTCAAATCATCATTTGTTTGCTTAAGTTGTGCTTGAAGAGCTGGAAGTGTCTCTCCTGTTCTATCGATAACCCCAATTTTAGAAGCCTCATCTTCACCGAACATTTTTGTGATCTCGTTCATATTCGTTATGACAAATAACAATCCGATTGTAATCAATGTAGTGATCAGGAATGGTTTTGATTTAATTTTAGATCGGTATGTATGCATCATTACAGTCATAAATTTACTCATGAACAACACCTACTTTCTCGATGAAGATATCATTTAATGAAGGTTCTTCAAGTTCAAACTTTCTTACAAATCCTTTTGACTGAATAGCTCGGAACAAATCTTGAGCCACTTCTTCTCGTTCAACTTGAAGAATGATTCCGTCTCCTGTTGTACGATGCTTAATAACTCCAGCCGTATCTTTCAGATAAGTTAGATTAAAGTCTGCTTTAACAGATACGTTCTTTTTCCCAAAAGATCGTTTGATTTCTTTTAGATTTCCTTGAACAACTGACTTTCCTCTATGCATGATACAAAGATGCTGACATAGTTCTTCTACATGCTCCATTCTATGAGATGAGAAGACAATCGTCGTTCCTTCTTTTTTCAGCTCATGAACAGCACTCTTCAAAAGTTCAACATTTACGGGATCTAATCCGCTAAACGGTTCATCTAAGATTAAAAGTTCTGGACGATGAAGAACAGCCGCAATGAACTGTATTTTTTGCTGATTTCCTTTAGACAATGCTTCTACCTTCTTGTTTAAATACTCCTCAGCACCAAAACGCTGCAACCACTTATTCGTTTGTTCTTGAATTTGTGAACGAGTCATACCGCGCAACTGTCCTAGATAGATCAACTGCTCTCTTACGGTCAGTTTTGGATATAATCCTCTTTCTTCGGGTAGATATCCTATAAGGTCACTCGTCTCATAAGAGATCTCTTTGTCGTTCCACGTAATTCTTCCTTGTGATGGTGTTAACAATCCTAAGATCATTCGAAATGTCGTCGTTTTCCCTGCACCGTTTGCACCTAACAATCCAAAGATCTCGCCTTTAGGAATCTGTAAGTTAATTCCGTCAACGGCTGTAAAACTACCAAACTGTTTTCTTACCTCGTTAATGGTCAACATGACTATATCCCTCCCGCTGTAAAATATACCATATATTCCTAGTACGAAGTGTAATACCTTAAGTTTCATACAAATTCTTAAGTTTATGGCAGGAAAAATTCGTCGAATGTTGAAATCAAATTTAGATACGAAAGGAGTTCGATCATCATGAATACATACGCACTAACTGCATACGAAAGTAACGGGGAAAAAATATTGGATGAAACGATTTCCGCTCCGAACGACTCTGTAGCAAAAGAGCAAGGAGAAGCCCGTTTGGCTGAACTGAACATGCAAGAAAAAGCGCATCGTCTGACTTCACCAAAGGGACAATTGCTTCTTTTCCATCGCTAATGAAACTCATGGAAACGAGGGAGAAAACAGTGAGTGAAGTAATTCTACGTGAAGCTCGATACGATGACAGTTACGAACTTTCTTATTTAATGGGTGAACTCGGTTATCCAACAAAGCCCGAGGAAATGACAGAGCGATTAGAGACACTGCTTCCTAATTCTGCTTATGCTTGTTTTGTGGCTTGTGTAAACGACCAAGTAATTGGGATGATCGGCCTTGCAAAAGGTATATATTTTGAGAAAAACGGCTGCTATGCACGCATTACTGCTCTCGTGGTAAGTGAAGAATTCAGAGGAAACGGCATCGGCAAGGAGCTCGTTCATTATGGAGAAGAATGGGCAAAAGAGGAAGGCTGTACGGCAATCTTGCTTAATAGTGGAAAACAAAGAACAGACACCCATGAGTTCTATCGAAGTTTAGATTATGACGACACAGGACTGCGATTTATTAAGGTGATGCTTTAATATTCAGCTGGGCGACGAAGAGATTCGCAGCTTATCAATGTTAAATTGTTCATTCAGAAGCAAGAAGGTCGAGGAAGTGAAGTTTTTGAGGAGCAGAGTGTAGTTCTCCTACATGAGCACCGAAAAAACAAAACTGACGAAGAGATTCTCCGCTTATCAATGAACAAAGAAAAAACCGGATGCTGGATCTAGCACCCGGTTTTCCCTATTTATCCGCTCAATTCTTTGACCCCGTTATATCTCGTTGTCTATTTTAGGTTAACCCACACACTCTTAACTTCTGTGTAGTTATTTAATGCATAAGATCCCATTTCACGTCCGATACCGGATTGCTTGTATCCGCCGAATGGTGAAGCAGCATCAAATGCATTATAGCAGTTCACCCATACCGTACCAGCACGAAGCTTGTTCGATACATAATGAGCTGTTTTTAAATTCTCTGTCCATAGTCCTGCAGCAAGACCATATTCTGAGTCGTTTGCACGAGCGATTACATCATCCAAGTCATCAAACGGCATTGCAGCCACAACTGGCCCAAATATCTCTTCTTTTGCAATCGTCATCTTATCATCAACATCGGCGAAGATTGTCGGCTCGACAAAGTACCCTCTGTCAAACGGAGTTGTTCCTCCTGTTAACAATTCTGCACCTTCATCTTGTCCTTTTTGGATGTAACCCAAAACGCGGTTATGTTGTTCTTGAGATACGAGCGGCCCCATCGTTGTATCTGGATCTAACCCAGGACCTTGTTTGATCTTCTTCGCATGAGACACAAGATCTGCCACGACGTTATCAAAAGATTTCTTTTGAATATATAAACGTGATCCCGCACAGCAAACTTGTCCTTGGTTGAACATGATCCCGCTTAACGCACCAGGAACCGCACGGCTCATGTCAGCATCAGGCAAGATGATGTTTGGTGATTTACCACCAAGCTCTAGCGTTACTCGCTTCAAAGAGTTAGACGCGTTACGCATGATCAGTTTTCCAACTTCAGTGGAACCTGTAAATGCAATCTTGTCCACGTTCGGATGATCAACCAGCGCCGCACCTGTTTCACCAGCACCTGTTACAACGTTTAGCACACCTTCAGGGAACCCTGCTTCATGAGCTAATTTTGCCAAGTAAAGTGCAGATAGAGGTGTTTGCTCTGCCGGCTTCAATACGACCGTACATCCCGTCGCAAGTGCAGCACCAAGCTTCCAAGCTGCCATCAATAGTGGGAAGTTCCAAGGAATGATCTGTCCGACTACACCTAGCGCTTCATGACGCGTATAGTTGAAGAAGCTTCCTGCTACAGGAATCGTCTGCCCCACGATTTTTGTTGACCAACCAGCATAATAGCGGAAATGCTCAATCGCAAGCGGAACATCTGCATTCATCGTTTCGCGAATCGGCTTTCCGTTATCCAATGTATCAAGCTGTGCTAATTCTTCTTTATTCTCTTCCATCAATTCTGCTAATTTGTAAATTAAGTAACTTCGCTTTGAAGCAGGCATCTTTGACCAATAACCTGTTTCAAAAGCTGCTCTTGCCGCCTTTACCGCCTTGTCGATATCTTCAGTCCCACCTTCAGATACAACGGCTAAAACTTCTCCAGTTGAAGGGTTTAATGTTTCAAATGTTTTTCCGCTAGCTGAGCTGACCCATTCCCCATTGATAAAATGTTTTTTCGTTCCGTTAAGAAACTCGGCCACCTTTGGTTTTAATTGAAGGTCTAAAGTTTTTTCCATTTGAATCCTCCCTTTACATTGTGGTTCTTACATAAATATTATTCGTCACGATTCATGTAAACCCTTTCATTTTCTACATTTGTAATAAAACTGAAACGTTTTTTACGAAATTCGACGGGAGTTGTCGAAAGAACTCTATTAGTATGTAATCCCAATGGACAGGTCATCAGGATTTAGAAATCGCTCATAAATTTCTAGAATCGCTCACAAATCTCAATAACCGCTCATAAATTTCTAGAATCGCTCACAAATCTCAATAACCGCTCATAAATCCCAAGAATCGATCACAAATCTCAAGAACCGCTCACAAATCTCAAGAATCGCTCACAAACCTCAAGAATCGCTCACAAACCTCAAGAATCGCTCACAAACCTCAAGAATCGCTCACAAATCCCAAGAATCGCTCACAAATCTCAAGAATCGCTCACAACTGCCCACAAATGCACCTTTCCACTTTTACCTACACAAAAAAAGACTCCTCTCAGACAAAATGTCTAAAAAGAGCCCTCTTAATCTCAACTGACTATCTTTTCAACGTCTGGAAGCGCATCTGCTTGCGGAACACTTCTTTAATCATGTACGGTACGCCTAGCTGGTCGTTTGTACGCGTGATCCACTTCGCTTTTCTCTTCACTTCATCAGGTGCGTTTGCCATCGCCACACCTAGCCCTGCAAACTCGATCATATCTAAATCGTTATAAGAATCCCCGATCGCTACCATCTCATTTGGTGCGATGCCAAGTTTCTCACCAAGGAACCTTAACGCATTTCCTTTTGTTACTTTTTTAGCTGTGATCTCTAACTGACATTTAGCTGAAGAAGAATATTCAAAGTCTGGCATATGTTCTTTTAGATACTTCATAGCAGACTCGCATTCTTTTTCATCAAAAAACTGTACATCCATCTTTGGCGGTGCCACTTCTTGCGCGAGAACATAATCTCCTAAATTCTCTGTGAAAGAAACAGGATAGAACAACGGATCCCCCGTACTTAGTGTTAACTTGGCGACGAGCTGACTTTTTTGCTTAAGCTGATTTCCGACGGAGAAGCGCTCATGGACTACCCGCATGTGGCATTCGTAATTTCCAAGCACTTCTACTATTCTGTAAGTATCCTCGACCGATAACCTTTTTTCTTGAAGAGGTTCATCAAGAGATGAAGCAATGAATCCACCATTATGACTGATCAGATAACTGTCGATCTTTAAAGCTTTGGCGATTTTTTGTGTAGATGGAAAACTCCTGCCCGAAGCGAGTGTGACATAGACCCCTTTTTGCTGCACATAATCAATGGCTTCTTTCGTTTCTTTATCGATACGGAAATTGCTTCGCAGTAGGGTTCCGTCGATGTCAATCGCTAGTAAACGGTATACCATGATGCGCTCCCCCCATTTCGCGAAAATATAGTATAAGAACTCGTGTTAAGTTTATGACCTTGAAACATGCTTTAGAACGCGGACAAACCTAAGAAATACAATGCAAAAAGAAAACCCCCTGCTACAAAAGTAACAGAGGGTTAAATCAGTACATTATTATTGCTGTTGTCCGTCTTCTTCAACCATTGGTCCGTAAAGTTCTTCCAGTGGCTTTGTGATCACTTTATTTAGATCATTGATGATCATGCTCATGCGTTGCTCTGCTGCCATAAGCTTTGAGATTGTTTCGTTCTGCTGTACATCAGCAAAAAGCTTTTGAGCTTCTTCAATCTCTTCAGGAGTCACTTCCTGGCCGTTCATTTGTTTTTGTTGAAGATTTACTTGAATATCACGGAATTTACCGAAAAGTTCTTTCGTTTCCGGATTGTTATTTACTTCATCATAGCTTTGTTTTAAAGCTGTAAAGTCCTCACTATTGCGTAGTGCTTTTTCTAAGTCGTAAGCAACATCGTATACGTTTGACATTGGTAAAATACCTCCTATTGATTAACTACGGTACCCACTATAACAGACTCTACAAAAATAGTACAAGGATACCTTGAAAAACACCGATAACTCCGCCTAACAAAGCTCCTAGCCATGTGATCATCTTAAGTTCGCTTTTTGCGATGAAAATGATGATTTCCTCTAGACGCTCTAGAGAAAAGGTCTCAACTTGTTCTTCCACGATTTTCGCAAGATGCATCTTCTCAAGCAACATTTCTAATCGTGCTACAAATAGATCAAGTCCCGCAGCGACCGCTTTTGGAGTTAGATCATCTACAATCCACTCTTCAACAGAACTAGCTAACGAAGAAACAGGTGTATTTAGATACTCTTCGATTGGAAGTCTAGCCGTGATTTCTTTTGCTAAACCTGTGGTCATTTCAGGCATGTTCAGCAATCCAAGGGCTTCATCCATTCTTTTTTCCATGAAGCTGCGATATTCTTCCTGAAGCAGATTCAACACCGTATCACGTGTATTTTCATGTTTCATGAACTTGATCAGTTCCGGCTGTACTTTTTCCGCGATGCTCACATTGCCAAAGAACATAGACACCATATTTACGAGCATTCCTTTATCCATTAGAAATGCATCGATACCACTTGCCAGGGATTTTCGGCCGTCTTCGCTCTCTAAATAAAGAACGCCTTTGTTTAAGAGCCAATCAACGACTTCTGGCAGCTTTTCTTCCCCTCTAGCAACAAACTTTTCTGGTAAAATATCTTTCATTTCCTTGCCGTTTGATTCCTGCAACATTTTTTTCATACGCGTGCTCAGCCATGCTTCAGTTGTCGTTTGGATTCTGTTCTGAACATCGTCTACTCCAAAATCCTTTTTAAGCAGTTCACTGATCGTCATGTCACTCTTTAAAAAGCGTTTTACTTCAACCTGAACGAGCTCGGTCATTTCTTTGCGAAAATCGGCATCGTTAATTTTTGCCTGCACACCTTCTGCGGTCAGGAGGTGATTGGTTACAGTCTCACCAAGCTGAACAGCGAGCTGTTTTCTTCGCTTCGGTATAAGTCCCGGTGTAAACGGAACTCTATACTTACCAATGTATAATGTATTAAACGGTCGAAATAACATTCGGATTGCAATGGAGTTTGTTAATCCTCCAATAAACGCACCGACGATCGCCATGATTGAAATTGAAATCCATACGTTCATATTTTTATCTCCATTACTCTAGATTCTATTTTCCTAGTATACGTCATTTTGAATTGTGCTAGCAATTTGGACTACACACTTGGAAGGATGTCTACATAATAAAAGCGGTCTTCTTTACTGATCATATCCTTTACGATTCGAGTCTCACCTAACGTATACGTAATAGGATAGGAAAAGTTCGGTCCATCAAAAACAAATGTGTGAAATTCTCCGTTCTCGCCACAAATGTCATGTTTCTTTGGATAGTCCTTTTTAAACTGCTCGTCTATGACCCGGCCAGTAAAAGAGGCATCTATTTTTAAAGTATCCGAGCAGCATACCACAGTCTTAAACCCCTTACGTAAGAACTCATCTATAATATGCTCTGTACTCTCGCCCCATATTGGAAATACAGGTGTAATCCCTGTACCGTTTAACATTTTTTCGCGGTACTTTTTTACATCTTCTAAAAAAATATCGCCAAACATGATGTACTGTATACCATCAGCTTTAATATCATCAACGGCTTTTTTCATTCTTTGCTGGTACATATCATTCGGACAATCTTTAGGTATCCAAACAACTCGAAGCGGTAAACCAAGTGATTGTGCTTGCATTTCTAGGAGTTCATTGCGAACACCATGCATGGTTGTCCGCTCATAGTCCTCTGTCAACGTTGTTAGTAAAGAATCGATCTCCCATTCCTCAGACTGCTGCAATCGATACAAAGCTAAAATTGAATCTTTGCCTCCGCTAAATGAAACTACAATTTTTCTCTTCATATAGAACCCTCCATAGTTAACTATTTAGGAGGCAATACAAACTCATAGCCTTCTAGTTTTAATTCAGAAATCAATTCGTCTAGTATTCTCACGGTTTGCTTTAATTCATGCAACAAGATAACAGAGCCATCCTCTGCATGATTCAAGATGTTATGAACAATGTGTATGGGATCATGTTTGTGTTCCCAGTCAAGACCTGCGACTTCCCATAAGAAAGGAACTTTGCAGAGCTCTTTAAGAACATGCAATGTATCTTCGTTGAACTGTCCGTAAGGCGGACGAAAGTATTTAACTTCTTGACCTGTAAGTACCTCTAGATGCTTTAAATTCGTAGAAATATCATGCATCTGATCACGATAAGAAAGTCTCGTTAAAACACGATGGCGCAATGAATGCCCACCGATCATATGGCCTTCCTCTATCACACGTTTCCACGGACGATTTTTATGCAGCAACTTCGACTGCCAAAAGAACAACGCTTTAACATTATATTTTTTAAGAATATCCAGCAGTTCAACTAAAACAGAAGATGGCCCATCATCAAAAGTTAGAATTAGAGATTTCGATCCTTTTGTTTTATAGTGCTTGTCCCAATTTTTTATATTTGTCCATATATCTTTATTTTCCCAGTCGTACACGACCGTTGAAGAAGTTACTCAAGGACACGTTTTCATGGTGTCTCCTCCTCTTGGAAATCTGTTAGTTTAGTTAACCACTTAACATTGCTATAATAATAGCAAGCTTTTCGTTGAAAGGATATGAAAATGGATGCTTGATAAGCTAAAGAAGCACTATAAGAATTTATTCACAACAGACCTCTCACAGCAGTCAGGCTTTTACTGGTTCCTTACTGATGATAGCGAGCCGTTTGGGATTTCTAAATCTGCCGTTTCTGGATCCGAACTTACATTACTTCAATCGATGTTTAACATATATGAAAATGATAATCAGGCAAATATTTTTTCTTCACAGCAGTTAAAATGGAAATCGCTCCTTTTTGATGATGAACTATCAACTGAAGAAGGTTTCTACCGATTTGTCCATTTTTTTAGCAAACAGCCTATTACCGATTATGCTTCCTTTTCTGAAGCGGTAAACGGACTTTTTCCTGAAGATGCTGTTCTCCTTCTGAACAGGGATCTTAAGAGTGGCGTTATTATTGAAACATCGAAACAGGAATTTAGTGAAACACCTTATGAAGCGTTAAAAGATATGCTTTCAACAGACTTTTATATGGATATTTCTATTTATATAGGGTGCTATAACAGTCAACTGAATCGCGCAAAAGAAACCTATGACAGAGAACAGCAACAATTTTTAAATGTGAGGAATCACTTGATGCCGAAATCCGTATATACGGTAGCTGATATCGTGCCGTATATCCTTCTTCAGTCTGCTAGTCCTATGGCCGATCAAACATTAACTGCATTAGTAGAAGAATGGCGGGAAGAAGACGAAGAAACTTTAAAAAGCATCAAAGTATTTGTTGAATGCAACCTCAACGTTTCGTTAGCGGCGAAACAATTATATATTCACCGAAACAGCCTTCAATATCGTGTGGAAAAGTTTTACGACAAAACAGGCATAGATGTGAAACAACTGAAAAACGCACTCACCGTGTACTTAGCGATTCTTCTTATCGAACAAAAAGAGAGAAATATGTAACAGCTGCTTCCATTTTCGGAAGCAGCTTTTTTATGCCTACAAACGTAGATTCATCACCTATGGAAAACAAACAGGGATAAGAAAATGTCTATTTACAAATAAAGGAATAAATCACCTTATGTCGAATTATTTCTAAAAAATAGAGATAACGTGAGTAACAGGGGGATTCAATTCTAATGAAGTATTTTAAACAACCTTCTTTTTTAATCGGATTAACGATTCTAGTCTTACTTCTTAGTGGGAGTTTTGCCTATTCACTTTTGAAGGAAGAAAGTACTCCTTCAAATATTCTTTATGATGAAAAAGGAAAAATGATTGACCGAGCACCTTTTGAAAGAAGTGCGGAATACCCACTGGGTTCAGATCAATTTGGAAACAATTACGTTTACGTCCTGCTTGAAGGAGCAAAATACACGCTCGGTTTTGTAGTGTTGATCACGATAAGCAGAATGATTTTATCGATCTTAGTATCATTTATTCTTCTCGTGGTTCCTAGCTTTATAAAGAAACTAATCAATAGAATTTCAGAAATTTTTTATTTTGCACCTCTGTCCATTTTTGCTTACCTGCTCATCGCACCAGCTTTAATTGCTTTCAGCTGGAGCTATTCTGACTTTACACAATTTATGATCACTACTTGTGTACTCGTCGTGTTGACTGTGCCCGTCTTATCCGTACAAATTGCGAATGAGATCTCTATCTTATCAAAGGAAGAATTCATTCAGCACGCACCTCTTTTAGGAGGTGGAAGGATTCACGTGTTCATGAAGCATATCCTACCCTGTCTATCACCTAAGCTTCTGCTCTTAACCGTTCAGCAAGCCGGCCAAACCTTAGCTATACTCGCCCATCTTGCTTTTTTAAAAATCTTCGTTGGTGGATTCTCAAAGATTACGTACACACTTCCTGGTGTATCAGGCACACCGGTAACGTATGAAAGAACGTTCTCAGATTCTCATGAATGGGGTGGTTTGATCGTTCAGAACTGGGACTTTTATTATGGGGCTCCAATACTCGTAATCGCTCCCGTATGTTGTTTTGTTCTATGTTCCATCGCTATAAATTTAATGGTCTCCGGCATGACTAAAAGTGAGAATCATTCATCCACAATGCAGAAGAAAAAGATAACGACCTCTGAAGAAACCCTTCCATCAGCTTCATTTCTGCCAGTGAAGAAAGGGAGGCTGAACGCATGATCAAAACGGCTGGAAAGCTACTTTCATTCTTTTTGTTATCTATTTTAGGGATTCTCCTTTTCACTTCACTGCCTGTCCTTATTTATGACTATTCGGTGCTAATGAATAACACTAGATTAATTGATACTGGGCAACTCGATAACAATTCTTTTTTAACAAATAGCATACAGTTTGAACTACACGCGTATTTGCAACAATTAAAATTTACAGTTCAGCAGATCATGGACCTTACACAAACCACCTATTACTCTAACGGGAGTGACTATCAGCTCTTGCCTGCCTTTTTAGAGGTGTATCCCCAATCTTTATCGTTTTTTATGGGAGGGCTTTTAGCCAGTCTCCTAGTTGGGATCAGTTTTGCTGTTATATATATGATCTTTCCATACCACATCAGGTTAATCATCAAAAAAATAATACTTGCGATTGAAACGTTGCCGGATGTCTTCATCATCATCTTAGTACAGCTGACAGTGATCTGGTTTTATAAAACGACCGGGTTACTTATGTTTAACATCGTAAATGTATACAAAACAGAGGCATACTTTTTGCCGATATTCACGATTTCCATACTTCCTACTCTATATGTAACGAAATACTTAATCTTAAGCATGGAAGACGAATCAAATAAGAGTTATATCGAATTCGCAAGAGGAAAGGGTTTAAAAAGCATATATCTTATCATTGTTTATATGTTGAAAAATACAGCTCCCTCTCTTTTTGGACAAACGAAGACCATCTTTTGGATCCTTTTATCAAACCTTTTGATCCTTGAGATTATTTTTAACATCTACGGCATCATGCGTTTTATAGCTGAATATGGTGTAGAAAACCCTCACCTTGCAGCCATTTGCATGATCGCTATCTTTCTTCCTTTTTTTATTATTTTTGCAACGGGCAGCCTGCTCATTCGAAAATTAGACCCACGTTAATCTCAAACAGCCTTTTTGTGCACATTGCATAAAGAGGTTGTTTTATTTTAGGCAAGTCGTCCATTTACGATATAGGACATGAAAGCGTAAACTTAAAACATTAAGAAAACGTTTACATCGGAAGGGGATTCATTTAAATGGCAGAAATTAAGTTAAATAACATCGTTAAACGATATGATAACAAAGTAACAGCTGTACATGATTTCAACCTTGATATCTCGGATAAAGAATTCATCGTATTCGTAGGACCATCTGGTTGCGGTAAATCAACAACTCTTCGTATGATCGCTGGTTTAGAAGAAATTTCTGAAGGTGATCTGATCATCGATGAGCGCGTTGTAAACGACGTAGCTCCAAAAGATCGTGACATCGCGATGGTTTTCCAAAACTATGCCCTGTATCCTCACATGAACGTTTATGACAACATGGCATTCGGACTTAAACTAAGAAAGTTCAGTAAAGAAGAAATTGAAAAGCGTGTTAAAGAAGCAGCACGTATTCTTGGTCTTGAGCAATACTTGGATCGTAAACCAAAAGCACTTTCAGGTGGACAACGTCAACGTGTTGCACTAGGGCGTGCAATCGTTCGTGATGCAAAAGTATTCTTAATGGATGAGCCTTTATCAAACCTTGATGCGAAACTTCGTGTTCAGATGCGTGCCGAGATTACAAAGCTTCACCAACGCCTGCAAACGACTACGATCTATGTAACGCATGACCAAACAGAAGCGATGACAATGGCAACACGTATCGTTGTTATGAAAGACGGACGTATCCAGCAAGTTGGATCTCCGAAAGAAGTATACGATACACCTGAGAACATCTTCGTTGGCGGATTTATCGGTAGCCCTGCTATGAACTTCTTGAACGGTACCCTTGAAGACGGATTCTTCAAAGTGGGTGACACTAAGATTGCTGTTCCTGGTGGAAAAATGAAGATTCTTCAAGAAAAAGGCTACAACAACAAAGATGTTGTTCTAGGTATTCGTCCTGAAGATATTCATGACGAGCCTGTATTCCTAGAGTCTTCTTCAAACACGAAGATTGAAGCGAAGATCGACGTTGCTGAACTTATGGGTGCTGAAACATTCTTATACTCTACAGTTAGCGGTCAAGATTTTATCGCACGTGTAGATTCTCGTACAGACATTCGCAACGGTCAGAACATCTCCTTAGCGTTTGATATGAACAAATCACATTTCTTTGATAAAGAAACAGAACTACGTATTCGTTAATTCATATGTTTGCAAAAAGCTCTGCTTGATTAAGCAGAGCTTTTTGTTGTCCATTTTTTTGACTACCTAGCATCAAAATATGGAATTTCATGTGATGCAACTATACTTTTATATGATAGCACTTAATTTTTATATGATCGTCCACTAAAATTATGTGATCATGCCTTCTTTTTATGTGATCATGCCTCCTTTTTATGTGATATTGTGTACTCACAAAAAAATCCGCTGTTATTTTTTTCTTTATCGGGGAAAATGTTAAATGATTGACGAAATCGTCGTTCGTTTATACAATAAATTCTATAAAAATTGTCGGGATTACCCTGACGAGGAGGACTTCAATTGAAAAACACATTTAAATTCCTGTCAGCTCTCGCCCTTTCTGTCATTCTTTTATCAGCATGCGGAAATTCAGACGAGTCAAAATCAGGTTCAGGTTCAGATAAAAAAGTACTTACCATTGGTACGGAAGCTACATATCCACCTTTCTCATACCGTGATAAAAAGACAAATGAAATCACAGGCTATGACGTTGAAGTAGCTAAGGAAGTAGCTAAACGCCTTGAGATGGAGCCAAAGTTTGTAGCAACAGAATGGAAGAACATGTTTACTTCGCTAGACTCCAAACGATTTGATCTTGTAGCGAACCAAGTAACAATTACAGATGAAAGAAAAGCTAAATATGATTTCTCTACTCCTTATACCGTTTCTGGTGGACAAGTTATCGTCAACAAAGACAACAAAGACATTAAAGGGATTGAAGATCTAAAGGGCAAAGTAGTAGGGACGACTCAAGGGAGTAACTATGCTGCTGAAGCTGAAAAAGCTGGCGCAAAAACAAAGTTCTATAAAGGTGCTGCTCAAGTATTAACAGATCTTGATGTTAATCGTGTAGATGCTGCGATGAATGATCAGCTTTTTATCCTGACAGAATTAAAGAAAACAGATTATAACGTTAAAGCTGTTGGTGAGCCTTTTAACGAAAACGAAATGGCATTTGCATTTCGAAAAGATGACAAAGATTTAATTAAAGACGTAGACAAAGCGCTTGAAGAAATGAAGAATGACGGTACACTGAAAAAGCTCTCCGAAAAATATTTTGGAGAAAACGTAAGTGAATAACTTACCTGATATTCTGATCAACTCCCTCCCCTATTTACTGGAGGGAGCTGTTTTTACTATCGTCATAAGTCTTGTTTCGATTTTCGGAGCGCTCATTTTCGGATTAGTCGTTGCTTTATGCAGGATGTCATCGAATAAATTCTTGTCAGGGATTGCTAAGGGGTATATTTCTTTCTTCAGAGGAACGCCATTATTAATTCAATTATTAATTCTTTATAACGGTTTCACGTTTATTTATGTACCCGAAGGATGGCAGGCAGCGCTCGCTGGACTCATACTTCATTTTAGTGCCTATATTGCAGAATCCTATCGTGGGGCTATTCAGTCGATCGAAAAAGGGCAATGGGAAGCCGCTTTTTCACTTGGAATGAACAAATACCTTACGTATAAAGAAGTCATTCTCCCACAAGCATGGAGAATTTCTATTCCATCCGTTTGGAATTCATTGATTGATATTGTTAAAGCCTCTTCGTTAGCCTCTGTAATTACCGTACCAGAGCTAACCTTGATGGCAGATCAGATCAGTGCGTCACAACTAATCGTACTGCCCGTTCTACTTGAAGCTGCAGTCATCTATTGGATTTTAACTTCCCTTCTGGACGGCCTTCGAGTATTGCTTGAAAGAAGAATTAAAATTAGCCAATAATCCTTCATGTCTTAGTAAGATATGAAGGTTTTTTCTATTCCCACTCACCAATAAAAAAAAGAACTTCTTGATGACAAGCATCACAGTAGAACACGTGTGGGCATTGGCTCTCTTTGAAATTATTCGGATAACCATCTTCAAGCTTCAGTTCATCTACTTCCATATAGGGACTGTAATCATCGAAATAGTCACTCACTCTTCCCTGATCTTGAACCGCTCTTCCGCATTCTGGACAGCGAACGTTTATGGTGTGAAAGTTATTGCATATTGGACACATCGCCATCACTATCAACTCCTGTATGATTTAAAAAAGGGAGTGGATTCCTCCACCCCCCTTTGTATCAACTACGAGCTAAGTTAGCGATTACCGCTACTTAACTGTTGCTGACCCATTGCGACTAAACGTTTTGTCATTTCCCCACCAACCGAGCCATTCGCACGAGCAGTTGTGTCTGGGCCAAGTGTAACACCGAACTCAGATGCGATCTCATATTTCATTTGATCAATTGCTTGCTGTGCTCCTGGGACAACTAATTTGTTTCTTCTTGCCATGTGTTTCACCCCCTTGCACTTATTGTGTATCTCACCGAGTTCTATATTCGCTCTAGTCATTGGCAATTTATAGCGTTGTTCCCACTACAAATCGGTAAGATATTCAAAAAGGTTGTCTAGTTGGTTTATACTGAATTATAGTAAGATGAAATCATGTGATGATTATGAAAAAGTTGGTGAAATAATATGTCAAATGAATATGCAGTAGAGATGTTCAGAAAAACAATTCCTTTGTTTCAAGCATTAGGTGATCCTGTTAGACAAGACCTTGTACTGCTTTTAGCGGAAACAGATAAAATGAATGTAACGGATATTGCCAGTCAATCTCCTATGTCACGACCAACCGTCTCCCATCACTTAAAAATATTACGAGAAGCTGGAATTGTGGGGACTGAGAAAAAAGGGAAAGAGATTTTTTATTTCTTAACTCTTGATCAGACCGTAGTTCAGCTCAAACAGCTCATTCACATTATTGAAGAGGAATGTATTCTGTGATTTTTTGTATTCGCATGCGATGTAGCTATTGTAAGTAGTTGATTTCCGTTCCAGGTGCTCGCTTTCCATGGGGCGAACGGTGTTCGATGAAGTATGTGTGCTCCTGCGTCTACAAGAAAAGCCTATCGAAGGGAGCTTCCTCGTCGCATGCCTTACGAGAAGAATTTGCAGAGTGGCTGGCACGCTACGCGCCTTAAGGGTCACACCTGCCCGCTCGCGTCCCATAGGAGTCTCGCACCTTACACTCCAATCAACTTGCATAGAAGTGAGAAAAAACATTAAAAATAACTAAACTTTAGAAAACAGCCTAATGTGAAAGGCTAATAAAAAAGCGATTCAGCATGGTTGTTATTGCTGAATCGCTTTTTGTTTTGAATAAACTGTTAAAGAAAAGATGGAAAGCGAGCAACTGTAACGTAAATCAACTACTTCAAAAACAACTCTGCAAAGCTAAAACAGCTCTTATTTTTTCCGAAGTTGTTTAATGCCTGAACGTATAAGTTCCGCTCTCCCTTTACTGTTCGAAAAATAGGCTTTGATCAATGTTCTTATTTTTGAGTACTTCTTTTCATACGGGTACCAATTTATCTCTCGTTTTTTGATTCCCGCATCTTTCATCACTGACATCTGACGGGTAAAAGTAAACAAGCCTTCGTCTCCATGATACCTGCCTATCCCGCTGCTTTTTACTCCACCAAATGGAAGATGCGGATTTGCTACTGAAACGAGTACATCATTAATCACCGCACTGCCTGTTACAAGCTTTGATGTCACACGGTTCGCTTTTTTAGCATCCTTTGTCCATACACTTGCGTTTAAACCAAACTCAGTGCTGTTCGCTTTTTCGATCGCTTCTTCCTCTGTTGAGAAGGATATCACAGGCAGTACTGGTCCAAACGTTTCTTCTTTAACGATTTTCATATCTTCCGTAACATTCGTTAAAATCATTGGTTCCAAATACATGCTTTCTCCCCACTGATCTGGGTCTTTGCCAGTAAGCAGAAGAGCTCCTTTCTCTAATGCATCCTTCACATGATTTTTTATGATCTCTTTTTGATGAGGAAAAGTTAAAGAGCCAATATCTTCACCAAGCTTCAGTTTCTTCGTTTCTTCTACAAGCCGGTCGATAAATTCTCCATGAATGGCATGCTGCACATACACTCTTTCAATCGACATGCAAACTTGTCCTGCATTCGTAAATGCACCCCAAACTGCACCGTTCACTGCTCTTATCATGTGAGCATCTTCAAATACAATCATTGGATCTTTTCCGCCAAGCTCAAGGGTATAAGGAATAAATCTCTTGCTTGCTTCAATACCAATATTCCGTCCTGTCTCAACAGATCCTGTGAAGAAAATGCCATCTGGCGTTCCAGAAACCAAAGCTTGGCCAAATTCTTTTCCGCCATGCGCAACTTGAAGAACATTTTTCGGCAGATTCACTTCTCTCGCAATTTTTTCAATCAACAACCCGATTGTAGGTGTGACCTCAGAAGGTTTTACAATAACAGAATTCCCTGCGATCAGTGCCGAGATTACAGGTGTCATCGATAGTTGAAAAGGATAGTTCCATGGTGAGATGACTAGTACTGTTCCAAGAGGAAAATAATCTACATATGAAGATTTACCTAAAAAAAGAATCGGTGTGGAAACCTTATTCCTCTTTAAAATTTTTGGTGCGCGCTTTTCATAATGCGCGATGATATCAATTACTGGCATAAGATCTGCAGTTAAAGCTTCTGTCTTCACTTTTCCAGTCGCAGCACAAATTTCATCTACGATCTCATCCATGTTATCTAATAGATGCTGTTTTATCTTTTTTATAAACGTTAATCGAGTTTCTAACGAACGGGTGGACCAATATTGGAAAGCAGCAGAAGCTTTCTCATACATTTCAGGAATGTGATTTTCTCCCGTTTCTAACCACTGATCAATGGTTTCGCCTGTTGCAGGATGTTTTGCAATCATTACATTTTTCATTCAAGCGCACCTCCTTTGTCGAAATTTTCATATTTCTTTCATCATACCTTTTTTGATACGTTCATGTTTATTTATTTTAAAAGATATGTTATCATGTTGATATTCTTAAACATATAAACGCGATATAAGAAAGGATGTTTCTTATGATAAATAATAAAATTGCACTCATTACAGGAGCCTCAAGCGGAATTGGTCTTGAATTTGCCGATCTCTTTGCGAAGGACGGCTATCATTTAGTGCTTACAGCTAGAAATGAGTCAAAGCTTAATGAGATTGCTGAACAGATGTCTAAAAAACACGGTATTTCAGTAACGGTAATTGCAAAAGATTTAAGCCAATCAGACGCTGCAGAAGAACTGACAGCAGAGATCATTGCAAAAGGTATTGAGATTGATGTTCTCATCAACAATGCAGGATTTGCTGCTTACGGACCATTTAACGAGACATCATGGAAAGATGAAAAAGATATGATACAAGTAAACATAACGGCTCTTACAACACTGACAAAACAGCTTCTTCCCGGAATGATTAAACGTAATCGAGGTAAAATCTTAAACGTTGCCTCAACTGCAGCTTTTCAGCCTGGTCCATTAATGGCTGTCTATTACGCAACAAAGGCTTATGTACTTTCCTTCTCAGAAGCCATCAACTATGAATTACGTCATACCGATGTTAGCGTTACAGCTCTTTGTCCTGGTGCTACAGCTACAAACTTTGAAAAACGTGCAAGCCTTGAATCATCTCGCTTGTTTCAATCTGGTGCGATGAATGCGAGCGACGTTGCGCGGTCAGGCTACAAAGCATTGATGTCTAAAGATTCATTGTCGATTCCAGGATTTAAAAACAAGGCATTAGCTACCATCGTACGATTCTTACCTCGCAAAACGATTTTAAAAATTGTCCATTATGTACAAGACAAAAAATAAATGTAATAATTTTGTGAACAGCAGGGATTGCTGTTCTCTTTTTGTTTACGGTTATCTAAACATAAGAATTCGTATGCTCTTTTCAATTTATTGCTTGATAACATCATTTTCGTTGTGTAATATTACACTAAAAGAGAATATTGGTGTTTCGTCCTGTTTTAAAAGGACTCTACATATACATGAATTGAGGTGGTATAACATGAACAAACAATGGATAAGAAAAGAAGGTCAAAAATGGATCGCTGACAACATCATCACTGAAGATCAGTTGGATTTAATCACTGCAAGATACCCTGATTCCGAAGACAAGCGAAAAGTTACTGGTATATTACCCATTTTAGCCAGTATATTAATCGGCATCGGAATCTTATCTTTCATCGCTTCAAATTGGGGAGAAATCTCACCAATTGCGAGACTAACCTTACTTATCGTGTTTATGCTCGGTTTTTATCTTTCTGGTGAACGGTATTTAATAGCTGGCCATCATTCATTAGGTACTTCTCTTAATCTTCTTGGGATCATTACATTTGGAGCAAGCATCATTCTTTTAGGTCAGACTTTTCACTTGAATGCTGTCGATGCTCGATTATTCGTTTTTTGGAGCCTGCCTGTTGTTTTTTATTTATTCAGGGATCGTAACAAGCTCTATTTCTTCCTTCTTGGACTATTAACAGTCGGGGGACAACTTTACAGTATAAATGAGTTCCAAAGCTTTAGTTATCTTTTATTTATTCTTTTTACATTAGCTGTTGGAGGCTTTGTTTTCTTATATCCAACCATTCAAAAGTCTTGGATACTTACGATTGGATTCAGTATTCAAGTCCTGATGTTTATTATGGTTAAAGATATTAATCTACTCTGGTTTTTCTTGTTTGGATTCGCCTTATTCACAAGCGGGCTATGGGTTGATAAGGACGTATTTAAACAACCGTTTAATCGCCTAGGAACACTCATTGGCTTTGGTTTTGCTTACGGATTATATTTCTTGCTTACAAATGAATTTTCTTCTGATTTCGAGCTGCCCCATTCTTATGTGTACATTCCTGTATTGATCATCATATTCGCTTTATCAATCATTGGAAAACGTCAGGAGAATTTATATTTGCATGCTTGGGAACTATTGATTTTCCTACCGTTCTTTTACTTGGTCAAAGTGACGGATCCATTAATAGTTGGCATCCTTTATTTGATCATCATGTTCGTATTTTCAGGATTCAAGCTTGCTGAAGGCTATCGTAACGAAAATCGTTCGCAAATCAATTTTGGAATCGTACTATTTTTACTCGTTTGCTTAATGGGATACTTCAACCTGGCGTGGTCCTTTATGCCAAAGTCGATATTCTTCTTATTTGGCGGAGTTCTTTTGTTCATACTAAATGCGTTTCTTCAACGTAAGAAAAAGCAGATCTTAAAGAACGGAGGTCCGCATCATGATTAAAAAAAGAGGATGGATGATCGCTGCCCTTCTGCAAGTTTTATTTTTAATCTTTATCGCAGGAAGCTATTACAGCATCGATTATTTTGGAAAAGATATCAAGATTAAGACTGTTCCCGTCGATCCCAGAGATCTTTTGTATGGTGACTATGTGACACTTCGTTATGATATCAGTACAGCTCCCCTCAAAAGCTATAGGGGAGATGCAGCAAAACTCGATCGGGGTGAGCAAAAAGCTTATGTAGTTCTACAGCCAAACAAAGATGGTTATTATGTGGTTAAGAATGTTTATTCAGAAAAGCCAGATGTAACGGGTGATCAGGTGGTGTTAACTGCAAAAGCTGAAAAAGTCTGGGGTGCTGGTCCAATTGATAATATTCAGCTTACCTACGGATTCGAACGCTATTATTTGCAGGAGAACACGGGAAAAGAACTTGAACAACAAGCAAAAGACATGGATGTAATTATAAGTGTTGCACCTTGGGGAGCTCATAAGATCGTTGAGCTGAAACCTTAAATGCTGAATGACTCATAAAAAGCTGAAAAAGCTTTTTATGAGTTTTTTTCGTTTAATGCTGGAAGGTGTTTGTCGAATATCGGATAAATAATTTTATCTACGGAATTATCTAGGATTACCTCGTATAAAAATCGGTTTACCACGTAATTAAAAGAGATTACCTCGTAATGAGTGCCACTGTCCTCCTCTTATGGACATTTCATTCCACAATGTCCTGCAGATACACACTACAGCATTCCTACTACAGCGTTCGTCAGCTAACAATTCTCTTTCATAATTTTTTATATCTTATTACTCATTATTCTTCGGTTTAAGTTTGTGGATTACGGGAAAATTGAATAATGAGGTGAAAACAATGTCAGATACTAAAATTATCGAACTAAAAGATGTACTAAATGGGTGGGCTGGTAACCAGATTTCTATACGTAAAGAAGAAGCAGGAGATCTAGATCAAATCAGAATCTCACTAGATAAAGTAACCTTTGAACAAAGAGACGCACATGACGACTATTTAGGTGACCACATATTGTTTTTACACGGTACAGCTTATGCAGCTGAGGAAGGTTCACAAGTAGAGCTGCCGACCATTACGTATGAAATACCGATCGATGGAATTAATGACATTCGAACCGACGATAACATCGTTTCATTCGAAACCAATAGAGGACAATATGTTATCAATAAATAAAGAAGGGATCCCTCGGGATCCCTTCTTTATTCTTGTTGCATACTTTTTGTAACGTCTGTTAACGAATCTGCTGAAACCGCGATCTGACCAACAGCATGACTAAGTTCTTCTATAACTTCAGCCATCACTTCTACTTCTTTTTCTAGCTTTCCGCTTCGATCTGTACTCTCACCCATCTTGGAGAGAATCGCTACAAAGAAATCTGATATTTCCGTAGCTTCACTTACACTATCGTTTATATATTGGTGAATACTTTCAACGGATGTAGTTACAGCTTCTATGCGTTTATGTGTATTTTTCACAAGTTCTGAAACACCTGAAACAGAAGTCTTTGTTTGGTCTGCTAACTTTCTAACTTCATGAGCGACGACAGAGAATCCTTTTCCAGCTTCCCCCGCTCTAGCTGCTTCTATCGCTGCGTTAAGGGATAGAAGGTTCGTCTGTTCCGCAATCGCTGTTACGATATCGACAACATCGTTAATTTTTACTGTTGCTTGCTCCAAATTAATCAATTCAGCTGTAATCTGCTCTGATTGGTCTTTTACTTTCAGAATCATTTGCTGATGATCGTCTAATTTATTCTTACCTGCTAACGAATTTTTGGATACCTCTACAGCTGATTCTGCTGTGTTCTTTGCAAAAACAACCACTTCATCCGCTTTCGATGTTAACTCTTCTAGGGCTGCACTCGTCTCTTCTGAGATACTCGCTAGTTCTTCTACAGAATCCCCAACTGAAACCGCAATCTGCCTTTTTTGCTCTTCATGATGTTCTCTTTGTTTTACTTGCTCTAGTTCAAATGCTTCTAAGACAATCTGTTGCTCAAAATTCAAAATCTTCGTTACTGCTTTAACGGCAAGCTGATACTCATTTTTATCTTGAATATGTATGTCCAAAATAGACAAAAAGGAAAGCAGCATGTCCTGAAAAGAACAGATATACCATTTCGGCTGCAAACCGATTTTAAAATGGATGCGAGCAATCACTTTTCTTTGCTCTATGTATGCTGTATCAATAACCCCATTAAACATTTCTTGTATATGTTTGATCAACGTCACTTGTAGCTTATTAACTGAACTGTGTTTTTGAATAATTTCCATCAAGCCAGGAACATGTTCAATGTTTTTATAAAATTGGTTCACGATCTCTTCTATATTCTCAGAGAGCAACGGTTTGATCGAGCGAATAATCCTTAAATCTTCAACTGTTAATGAAATCATATTCAATTGCTTTTGCCACTCACTGTTAGGAGATACTAAAATCTTCACGTCTTCTTTAAAATTCTCAGCTGGATCATGCACTTCTGCTGTACTTTTCTTTTTTGTTAAGATACTTAAAATAGATGCCATTTCGATTTCCTTCTTTCTTGATCATCAGTTACATTTCATCCATTATGATGCAATTACATGCGACTATACGCTCATTTTATTGATTCATATGTTTTATCGACTTCTTTACGGGAATCTTTTACTAAACAAAAATATTTTAAAAAAATGAAAAGAGGAGTGATTCACATGTGGAAAAAGAAATGGGCAGCCGGAACATTGGCAGCAATGTTAACGTTAGGTGGATTAACTGCTTGTGGTGACGGCGTTGACCAAGACAACGGTGTAGACGACGGCGAACAAAACGATGAGATGGATGAAAAAAATAAAGAAGAAGGATGATAAGTAGCCTTCTTAAAAATATCAAAAAAAAAGGAGCCCATTAGGCTCCTTTTAGCGTTTAACTTACTGCTCTTGTTTCCGTTTTTCCTTGTTGAAGCTGGTACATCTGGAAGTATCGTCCCTTTTCTTTCATCAGGTCTTCATGACTGCCACGTTCTACGATCACACCACGGTCGAGAACGAGAATTTGATCCGCACTCTTAATCGTAGAAAGTCTATGAGCAATAATGAAAGTGGTCCTTCCTCTCTTCAGGACATCTAGTGCCTCTTGAATCACAGCTTCTGTTTCTGTATCAATACTTGCCGTTGCTTCATCAAGTATTAAGATAGCTGGATTGTAAGCTAGCGCTCTTGCAAAAGAAATTAATTGTCTCTGACCGGATGAAAGGGTACTTCCTTTTTCAATAACCGGCTCATCTAATCCTTTAGGCAAGTTGTTGATAAATGGCATTGCGCCTACATCGGTGAGTGCCTTTTCAACTTGTTCCCGCGTAATCTCAGGATTATCCAAGCTCACGTTGGATGCAATCGTTCCTGTGAACAAGAAAGGATCTTGCAAGACGATACCCATATGCTGTCGAAGCTCCTGTTTAGATAGCTTCATAATGTCTTGGCCATCGATCAAGATTTTTCCCTGTTTGATGTCATAGAATCGGAATAATAGATTCATGATAGAGCTTTTACCAGAACCAGTGTGACCGACAAGTGCCACCGTCTCACCTTGGTTTGCTTCAAAAGCTATATTTTTAAGGACTGGTTCCCCTTCTACATAACTGAACGTAACATCTTGAAACTCAACATTTCCTTTGTAACGTTCAATCTCTGTCTCCGTCACTTTCTGTCCTGGCTCATCCATCAGAACGAATACTCGCTCTGCAGATACTAGTGCCTGCTCAAGCTGTGCAAGCTGATTAACCATACCTGTTACCGGATGGAACATACGGTTCAAATAATCAACAAAGGCGTATAGCACACCGATCGAAATAACAGAACCTACACCGAGTGCCTGACCTGCAAAATGCCAGATGAATGCCATAAACGCAAGGTTCTTTAATAACAACACAAGGTTATGTCCCGTCATCGCGTTAAGACTTAACAGCTTGTTTTGAAAGGTGAAGTATTCTTTATTCATCTTTTCAAATTCTTCAGAAGTCTCTTTTTGACGCTTAAATGCTTGAATGATTGTCATACCGTTGATCGATTCGTTTATCATTCCGTTAATATCACTAAGCGTAGAACGAATTCTATGATTGTATTTAGACGCGAATTTTCTGTAAACGATGATCCAAACGACGAGGATCGGTACAAGAATCAAACAGATCGTTGCAAGCTTAGGATCAAGCAAGAACAACGCGATGAAAATTCCCGTCAGATAGATGATTCCTGTAAAAAAGTTAGCTAGTACGTTAATGAATAATTCCTTGATCGCTTCCGTATCATTCGTAATACGAGAAACGATTTTCCCAGCAGGCTGATTATCAAAATATGTGATCGCTACACGCTGAACATGGGCAAACACATCTTGACGAATCTTCTTGATAACCAGATTAGATGAGCGCTGCAGCATATAGCGTTGACCATATTGAAAGAATGCTGCAAAAACGAGAAGGCTTAAGTAGATCATGGTTAGTTTCATGATCCCCGCGATTTCAGGCTTATAAAAAGCAAATGTTTCACTCGTACTTAATTTATCTGCCTGATAGGTTTCTGATTTTCCTTTAAAAGAAATCGTCACCTCACTGTTATTCACTTTTCGTTCACCATCAAAAGATATTTTATTAGGTACAACAAAATAGTCTCGTTTCACTTGTATAACTCGTATTTCTTTTCCTTTATCTTCTCCTGGATCAAAATGATCATTTCGTTTATACCAGTTTCCATCGTATTTCACTGCTGCTTTTTCTTCATTATCTACTTGATGCCACGGCCTTTCGATCCCAAGAATATGGTCATCGATCATCGTCTTTGCGATAAACGGTCCGGTCAGCTCCGCCCCAATGGCAACGGTCAGCATCAGAAGCCCGAGAATAAAGTTCTTTTTATAGTGAAGTGCGTATTGAAACAGGCGTTTTCCAACGTTCATGGCTACACCGCCTTATTATCATTTAAGTTTTGTTCGATCTGCTGACGTTCGTGCTGTTCTTTATACCAGCCATCTCTAGCTATTAAATCCTCATGTCTGCCTTCATCAACGATCGCTCCGTCATCAATAACGATGATCCAGTCTGCGTGTTCAACTGCAGACAGTCGGTGTGTTGTTATAAAAGTTGTTTTCCCAGCGCGTTCTTTACGGATGTTACCGATGATTGCAGTCTCCGTCTTCGCATCAACAGCAGAAAGCGCATCATCTAATATCAAAATTTCTGGATCCACACATAATGCTCGTGCAATAGACACACGCTGCTTCTGTCCTCCTGATAACGCCACACCTTTTTCACCGACGAGCGTGTTCAATCCTTCAGGAAGGTGCTGAACATCTTTTCTAAAGGACGCCATCTCCATAACATGATTCAATTTATCAACACCTGCCGTGCTATTCCCAAACAGGATATTTTCCTCCACCGTTTTGGAGAAAAGAATAGCATCCTGCGGTACGTATCCGATCCATCCTTGGAGATCTTCTAAAGCGATATCTTCAATACCCACACCAGAGAACGAAATACTCCCTTTTCCAACTGGATACTCTCTTAAAAGCTGTTTAAGAAGTGTCGTTTTTCCACTTCCTGTTCGGCCAACGATCCCAAGCGTTGCTCCCTTTTCCACCTTAACGTTGATGTTTTTTAAGTTATCTGTTTCAGAAGAAGGATAACGGAATGTCACATCTTCAAATGCTATTGTTCCTGGATCTTTTAATGGGACAAGGTCTTCTGCGTTTTTTACATCAGGTTCATAGCTAAGCGTTTCATTAACACGATCAAGTGATGCACTTCCACGTTCCATGATATTAATGAGCTCACCGATCGCGATCATCGGCCAGATCAGCATGCCTAAGTACACGTTGAACGTAACAAGCTCACCAAGTGTGATCGTCTTATGAAATACCATGTATGCTCCATATCCTAAACCGATCAAATAACTCATTCCTACTAATACTTTTATCGTAGGCTCGAACAAGGCGTCAATTCTTGATACAGCCAAGTTCTTTTCAAATACATCTTCTGTTACTTTATTGAAGCGTGCTACATCTTCTTCTTCCTGAACATAAGCACGAATAACACGTACTCCTTGGATGCTTTCAAGAACTGAATCGTTCATTTCTCCGAAGGCATCTTGGGCAACGGTAAAACGCTGATGTACTTTTTTTCCGTATTTTTTAATAATAAACGCGATGATCGGCAGTGGAATAAGCGCTGCAAACGTCAATTTCCAACTGATCATGAATCCCATCACGAACAGGATCGTTAACATGAACAAACTCGAATCTACAAGTGTTAAAATTCCGAATCCTGCAGTCATAGAGATTGCTTTTAAATCGTTTGTAGCACGTGCCATCAGATCTCCTGTTCGATTTTTCTCAAAAAACGTAGGAGTCATCTTTAATAAGTGACGCATAAAACTTGATCGCATCGAACGCTCGATAATAAAAGCGCCTCCAAAAAGCTGATACATCCAGATGTACATCGTAATGTACATCGAAATTAGGACAGCTACAAAGATTCCAAGAGTCCGCATCATGTCTTCTTTTGTGATCGTGCCCATATGAATGGAGTCAATAATATTACCGATGAGTTTCGGTGGGATGATCTCAATGATCCCAACACCAGTCAGCAGCACTACCGCAACCGTGTAACGTATCCAATGTTTCTTAAAAAACCAAGCTAATTTTCCTAAAACTGAAAACATAATGTCTCTCCTCTCGATCTACCATCCTCTTAAACAGTTGTTTAACGAAGCTACCCAAAAAGTGTATGATCCTTGCGTTCTAGCCACACATTAAATGATTTTCTTTTCATTTTTTCTCCTCCTATTGTTTCGTAAATCTATTGCAAAAAGAAGATTGACTCTTCTGTGCAAACGAAAATAAAAAAGCATACCATTCGAACTCGGTATGCTTAAAATCACAAAAAAACACACGTCACGACTGGGGTGACCTGCGTACAAACATGTATGTAGAAAAGGCAGATATATAGATTGATAATCCTAATACATCTCTTCCGGCAGGCCATGGTATGAAATTGTAGAGTCATCGTTGATTACAACAGTGACCGCAATTTGAGTAACAATCATTTCTTTCACCATGACACAACCATCCTTTCCATAATTTTGTAGTTTGTAACTTTGGTAATCTTAACACTATTCTAATAACTATGTCAATTGCTTTTAGATATGCTTAAAATTATTTAAAACGCTGTTAATTTTTGCTTTAGAAGAGTGCTTGAAGTGAGGTTGCCGCTTCAATCTACAGCGTTTTCGTATGTACCTATCATTATTTACTTTCAAACCAGAAGTTTTCACTTTCAATCCACGAGTTTTTGCTCTCAATCCACGAGTTTTCACACTTAATCCACGAGTTCATGCTCTCAATCCAAAAGTTATCCACGAGTCGACACCCCTCGACAAACTCGTACACCATCTGTTTCTAAAACAAACAAAAACCCGTCACTAAAAAAGTGACGGGCTATCACACACATGCATTCTATCCTAACTGACGCGTTAAGTTGGCCATTTCAATAGCTGACACAGCAGCTTCCCAACCTTTGTTTCCTGCTTTCGTCCCTGCACGCTCGATCGCTTGTTCAATTGAATCCACTGTCAAGACGCCAAAGATTACAGGAACACCGCTCGTCATGGATGCTTGAGCGACTCCTTTCGCTGCCTCATTACATACGTAATCAAAGTGTGGCGTCGATCCGCGGATTACTGCTCCTAAAGTGATCACTGCATCATAGTTACCGCTATCTGCCATCTTTTTAGCGATCAGCGGTATCTCAAACGCTCCAGGAACCCAAGCGATGTCTACATCATCTTCAGAAATACCGTGTCTCTTGAATGCATCTTGTGCACCTGAAACTAATTTATCTGAAATAAAGTCATTAAAACGTCCTGCTACGATACCTACTTTTAATCCTGTACCAACTAAATGTCCTTCAAATAATTTTGCCATGACTATTCCTCCTGATTTAAAAATGAAGCATATGCCCCAATTTGCTCTTTTTTGTTTTTAGATAATCTTCGTTGTTCTTGTTATGAGGCATCTGAAGCGCCACACGATCGGTCACTTCTAAGTCATAACCTTTTAATCCAGCAATCTTTCTTGGATTGTTCGTCAGCAGTTTCATCTTACTGATACCAAGGTCCTTTAAAATTTGAGCTCCTATGCCATAATCACGCAGATCTGGCGCGAACCCAAGCTGCTCATTTGCCTCAACCGTATCAAGACCCTCTTCTTGAAGTTTATAAGCTTTCATCTTATTGATTAGTCCGATGCCGCGTCCTTCTTGTCTCATGTACAGCAAAACGCCACGGCCTTCTTTTTCTATCTGTGAAAGAGCTGCGTGAAGCTGTGAACCACAATCACAACGAGCTGAACCAAATACATCACCTGTTAAGCACTCAGAATGAACGCGGACTAAAACTGGTTCTCCGGTTGCAACCTCACCTTTAACGAGTGCAACATGTTCTTTCTCATCTAATACATTCGAAAAACCGATCGCTTTAAAATCACCAAACTCTGTAGGCAGATTAATCTCTACTTCACGCTTTACCATCTGCTCAGTTTTGTTTCGGTACGTAATGAGGTCTTTAATCGTGATCAGCTTCATATTATGTTGTTTCGCAAGCTCGACTAGTTCAGGAACACGAGCCATCGTTCCGTCTTCTTTCATGATTTCACAGATAACACCAGCCGATTTGCTGCCTGCCATTTGTGCAAGATCGATGGCTGCTTCCGTATGGCCTGCTCTTCGCAACACACCACCGTTTTTTCCAATCAACGGAAAAATATGACCAGGTCGTTTGAAATCAGAAGGCAGGGAATCTGCATTCACAAGCTCACGTACTGTAGACGCTCTCTCTTGAGCCGAAATACCTGTTGTTGTTGAAATATGATCGACGCTTATCGTAAAAGCCGTGCCATGCGAATCTGTGTTGGCTACTACCATCGGTGAAAGATCAAGCTTTAACGCAATTTCTTCTGAGATCGGTGTACACACTAAACCTCTGCCATGTGTCACCATAAAATTAATGGTTTCAGGAGTTATACCTTCTGCGAGTGCTACAAAGTCACCCTCGTTTTCACGATCTTCGTCATCTACTACGATCACAATTTTTCCTTCTTTAAGATCTGCCACTGCTTCTTCTATGGAGTGAAACATGAACTCTCCTCCTAAAATCCGTGCTCTTGTAAGAAATCAAGAGACAGCTTCGACTTTTGTGTAGTTTCTTCTTTCGGCGACAACATATTGTGTACATACTTTGCCAGCATGTCGCATTCGATATTCACGATGTCACCCGTTCCTTTCGACCCTAAGATCGTGTGTTCTGCTGTATGAGGAATCAATGAAACAGTAATTGTACTTTCGGTCACTTCAAATATAGTGAGACTCGTCCCATCTACACATACAGAGCCTTTCAACATAAAATAACGCATCAGATGGTCAGGTAACACAATCGTATAATAAATGGCATTTCTCTCTGGACGCTTTTCAATGATTGTTCCTGTCCCATCCACATGCCCGGAAACAAAATGTCCACCGAACCGGCCACCAGCAGCCATCGCTCGTTCAAGATTGACCAAATCACGGTTGTTTAATAATCTCAATGTGGATGAACGAAACGTCTCTGGCATAACATCTACCGTGAACTCTCTTTTACTAAAAGAAGTTACGGTTAGACAAACACCGTTAACTGCGATACTGTCTCCAAGGTTTACATCTTTTAATACTTCTTGGGCTGTAACAGTAAGAACAATCGTTTCGTTGCCTTTAGAAATTGATTTTATCGTACCTTTTTCTTCGATAATGCCTGTAAACAAAAAGCTTTCCCTCCCCTCGTATGACGTAAGTATCATCGTAAATATGCATAAGCAGGAGTCCTTTTTTCTTAATACAAATAACCCCGGAAACAGATTGCTTCCGGGGTTTTAAATGTTAAGAATATAACGAAATAAACCTTTAAATATACCTATTTCAAACACAGGTATTCTAAAAGTGTTCACGTTCCTTCTCCCATCCAGACTATACTGTCGGCTTCGGAATTGCACCGAATCCACCGTTTCTGCTACATGCAAAACCGGGTCACGGACTGAGAGGCTGAAGCCTCATCACCGCCGGTTGGGAATTTCACCCGACCCCGAAGGACTTATTTACTTATGTTCATTATAAGTAAACAGCAGCGTTAATTCAAACGTGATCACTATTACTGGCCAATAATTAATTTTTCTTTCGGGTAATGAATGTGCTCTGTAACCACTTTTCCTCGGATAATGAACAAGAATGAAAGTACGCCAATTCTTCCAATAAACATCAGAAGCATTAAGATCACTTTACCTGTTGAGCTCAACTGACCTGTAATTCCAGTGGAAAGCCCTGTAGTTCCGAAAGCTGAACATACCTCAAAGAATAAGTACTCGATCGGCATAGGGTCAGTAATCGCTAAGATAATAGTGGATGTCGTACAGAGCACCATCGCAACAATAATAACAATAAACGACTTGTGTATATCTTCAGGGTATATCTCACGCTTAAAGATTTTTATCGTGTTTCTACCCTTCGCATAAAAGAGGATTGCTAATAATGCTACAGCAAAAGTCGTCGTCCGAATCCCCCCTCCTACTGAGCTTGGAGAAGCACCAATAAACATCATGACTCCTAAGAAGAGAAGGGTTGGTACCGTGAATTCAGAGACGTCCATCGTGGATAGGCCTCCACTTCGCGTGGTAACAGACTGAAACAACGAATAAAAGATTGTTTCATGCCAAGACTTACCTTCGAAGAATGCATTCATCTCTAGTACATAAATCCCTATGGCTCCTGTAATAACTAATAACGCAAATGTAGTTGTTGTAACTTTCGTAAAAAGAGTGAACGTATAACGCTCTAAATACTTACGCTCTTTAATAAAGTTATTGATCTCTACTAATACAGGAAATCCGATAGCACCGGATGTAATCAAAAACATCGTAACGATCTGAACGAGATAATCATGTCGAAACGGGATCAATGAACTTCCCGTTATATCAAAACCTGCATTCGTCGTTGCTGTAACTGCTGCGAAGAATGCGTGATAGAGCACTTCTATTTCTGTATCATAATAAGGCTGAAACAAGATAAAGAACAATACTGTTCCTACGATTTCAATTCCAATAATGAGTGTTAGTATTTGCTTCATCAACTGAACAAGCCCAGCGAGTGTAGATTGATTCTGGTCTGTCATAATCAATTGACGCTCTCTCATCCCAATACGTTTACCGATTAAAAGCCAAATGGCTGTACCGAGCGTCATAACGCCGATCCCACCAATCTGCACGATGATGGCAAGAAGGACGACTCCAACTTGATTAAACGTTTCTGAGATATTAACAGAAGTTAGACCTGTTACACTAACTGCACTCACGGCGGTAAACAGGGCATCGATAAATTTCAACTCTACTCCTTCGTTATGACCGACCGGCAAGCTTAAAAGAATGGTCGCTACTAAAACGGACAATAAATAAAAGATGACGATTAGCTGAACGGAAGTAAGAAATGATTTTTTTTGTTGTGAAGTTGCTGTATTTTTAAACATATATTTTCACCTGTCGAAAGGATTTTTCTGTAACCTTCTGAAATCTTAACAATAGCATTTCCATTTAACAAGGTGAAATTGAACATTTGCTAAAAAAAGACTGTTAATCTTCTAAGTTACATTCTTCATCAGCCATTCTCTTTTCAATAAGCCTCATTAATTCAGCGCTGTTATCTACTTTAATAACTACCCTTGTCACGTTCTTCTTAAATCCATATATGATATCTGACCTTATAGGTTTTTTCAACAGCAACTCAATATTCGGTTTTTCCGGAATAAAATCACTTACTCGGGCTTCAAAGGTATACTTCATTTCTGCTGCACTCAACTCATCTGGTCCTTCATACGTTTTCCATTCTTGGATGTATTTAAACGGCAGATCAAGGCTTTTAATAAATCCTATATTCAATATCAACGATTGATTCGTAACGATTAAAGGGACTTTTTTTACAGCTTGCATCTGACCGATGAGAAAAAGAATAGAGTAGATGTTTATAAATAATAAAATCAAAGAGACTGTATGGTTCCATTGACTGAAGAAATAATGAAGACCGACCGATTCGATGATAAGCGCGTGGATCAACATGAGCTGGAGAGCTACATAACTTGTATTCTTATGGAGAGTAAATGTTTGTCCATTCATCATAGGTGCTTTTCGCCAGGAAAAGAAAGCATAATAGAACATCGTAACTTCACTGACGAGAGAATCGATCAAGCGACTTTGTGTAAAATGAAGATTTACAGCGTGTTTGATTTTCAATAAAAACGGTAGATCAACAGCTAAGTCACGGTAAGACTTCTTTACTTTAGGTAACTTTCTGCACACGATAAATAGTAAATAAAGCTCAATAGAGATAAAACCCGCTTCTAAAAGAAGTAGAGCTTTCGGAATAAATGATACAGATTTCAACAGATCATCTGGAATGATAAATGAAGCGAAAGCATAACTCACTAATGCGACAAGAAGTGTCAGCTTCCATGAGTATCTTTTACGAATAATAAAGTAATAGGTAAGTAGAGGAATAACGAGAAGAAAATCAAACATAGAGCCAATGAGCACAGAAGTAGGTATGGGTTGGAAATAAGTTGTCTGATAAAGAATTACATTGCTGCCAATGACCAATAAGCTAAGAAATAGATAAGGTATCCACCTGATCGGCCTGTTCATGGTTTCAATCATAAAATCCCTCCTCACATCCATTATACAATAAATACCATCACTTTCTTCCTTTGCATGATTTTGTCACAAAAGGTACAAAAAAAGGACCCTACACCTCAAACGGTGGATGGCCCTCATTCGTGTGATTTAGCTTTTCTTTAACCGGAATAAAAACAAGCAGACATAAACATAAAGCGACTAGTTCTAGTGAAAGGATATACCACGGATACGGTCCTAAGTAATCTAGAAGCGAAGCATTCGTTGGTTTCTCTAGCAAGAACATATAGTTTGCATCAATAGTCACATCTACAACATACACACCTATAGCATAAATGTTCAGCCATAAGAATGACTGAAAAAGAAGATGCCAGCTAATGGTATAAGACCTTACAATCGCATAGTATAGAGCTGTCCAAACAATAAAAGCATGAGCCATAAAATATTGGATGAATCGAAAATGCCAAGGCTCTTGAAATAACTCTGGTGTAAGTAATCCTTGTATGGCACCTGTTAAACCAAAAAGGTAGACAAAAGCAAAAAGTCTCCGATTATCCGTTAAGAGTAACAACACGGACAACAGAATGTTAAAACTACATAGCTGCAAAGGAAGGAAAATATGAAGGTCCCATAAGTCATTATGAACGGCCCATATGTGATATGAACTTTCTGAGACTACAAGCCCTGTGATCAAGACTTTCTTCCATAATTGCATCTTCCTCATACGTATCCGATAGCGGTACATACCAATACTCACAAAAAGGATTAACATTAATAAAAGCACATGCTCCCATTGGAACACCCTAAAACCAGAAGCTCCTGCACCAAATCAATTTTCCATTGAACCCCTCCACCTTCTACCTACTATTATTCAAAAATCTTCGTGCACTTTCCTTTGTATACTTTTAAATTTATTGCACAGCGTAACAGTGTTATGTTACATTACTAATAAGGAGGTTAATCATGGAAAATCTAATCTCAAAGAAAGATCTATTAGAAGAAGCAAATATCTCTTACGGCCAGCTATACAGATGGAAAAGAAAGAACTTGATTCCTGAAAACTGGTTCATTCGAAAATCTACCTTTACAGGCCAAGAAACATTCTTTCCTAAAGATGATATATTGCTGCGCATTGAAAAAATTAAAACTTTAAAAGATGATTTATCACTCGATGAACTTGCTGATATGTTCTCTCCTTCCCCGACACTCACTTCATTAGCAGCAGAAGAGCTCACCAAACGTAACATTGTTTCTCATACAGCAGTAGAGATGTATAACAACTTTCATGGTCCTACTCATTCGTTTTCATTTAATCAGTTATTAACTTTATATGTATTGAATTCATTGCTGCAAACGGGCGATGTAAATCGAACAGAAGGCGTGGACCTGTTGAAGCTTTTTGATGAACATGCACAGAGCACAAAGAACAGCGAAAGTGAATTAATCTTTATTAGAAAAATGGGCGTTTCATTTTTTATCCTCACACCAGAACCGGCCAACCTTCTATTAGAGCCTCAAGCAAAGAAAATCGCTCACTATAAACTAAGTCAGTGCATGGAAGAACTAAAACTTAAGCTTTCTTAATAATTGGAGGAGGAATAGCAATGGAACGAACTCAGTTAAAGAATATTAGTATTTCCGGATCAGGAACTTCTTCTGGTGGCGAGTTTAATCAAGTAAAGGTTAACGGAAGTGCACATATATATGGCGATCTCATATGTGAAGAGTTTAAATGCAACGGAAGTGCACATTTAGAGGGAAACATTACTACTGATACGGCCAAAATCAATGGATCAACCCATTTCGAAGGCGATGTAGAAGTGAAGGAAATGACGATTAACGGTAGCACAGACATCGATGGTCACCTTCTTTGCGACGAGTTAAAGGTTCAAGGCTCCTCTTCTATTAAGGGGGATGTAAAAGGAAAAGAAATCATCGTTCGCGGCTCTGCCTCTGTACAAGGAAATGTATCAAGCGACGAAGTAGACGTAAAAGGACAAATTAAAATAAAGGGAGATTGTGAAGCTGAATCTTTTGAAGCCCGCGGCAATTTTAAAATAGATGGTCTCTTAAATGCAGGGACGATCGACGTAGAACTGCTACGTCATTGTGAAGCTAAAGAAATAGGCGGCGAGAACATCACAGTTAAAAAGACCCGGGATGCATCTGGCTTTAAAAAGCTGATTAAATTTTTTATGAGCAACCACACGGATCAACTAACGGCAGAAGTGATCGAAGGCGACTACTTATATCTTGAACACACACACGCTGAAGTAGTTCGCGGAAACACGATAGAAATCGGTCCCGGCTGTGATATAAAAAGAATTGAATATAAAACAAGTTTAGAGATAGATCAAAATGCCAAAGTGGGAACTCAGGAAAAGATTTAATCGTGACTCTCTCGGTCAATTTGTAAAAGCTACCTTATTTATCTGGTAGCTTTTTTATTTCGCACATTTCTAATAATCTTCCCTCACCTGAACGGAAATCTACAGCTTTCATACACCCTTCATGACTTCCATGGTAAATAATGTATAGATTCTTATCCTTCATCAAACATTATAGGATAAGGCAGGTGTTAGCAATCATGGATACAACCAAAGTAGAGGTTCCTATTAACAAAGATCTTCAAGCAAATGATGAATATATGCGTAATCTCTATAAGAACTGTGATGATATTAAGATCAGGCACTTTCAATTTGGAGCAGATTACAAACAAGAAGCTCTTGTTGTACATTGTGATTCTCTCGTCCAAGAAGAAAAGTCCAACCTGCTTCACCAGGTACTTAAGGATATGCCCGATTTTGAGGCAGCCCTTTCACTTGATATTTCGGTTAAACAGATAAAGGTCTTTTTTGAGAACAAGGGCGTCTCATCAAGACCGGTTATGTTACTAAAAAACTACAATGAATTAAATGCCAATATCGTCAATGGCCATATTGTTTTGATTTTTGACAAATGGGATTTAGCTCTAAGCTTTGATGCTTCTTCTGTAGAAAAAAGAAGTGTTGCAGAACCACAGAACGAGGTAGTCGTTGTTGGCCCTCGAGAAGGTACGATCGAAAACCTGCAAAAAAACCTTGGTTTGATTCGCTCTCGAGTAAAGACACCCAATCTTAAATTTATTTTTAAACAAACGGATGGCAAGTCTAATACGAAATTTGTTTATGGCTATTTAGATGGTACTGTTAAAAAGGAAATGCTTGAAGTGTTTGAATTAAGAATCAACAAAATTAAAAACGAAGAAATTCTAGAAACATCCTATATCGCTGAATTAATTGAGGAATCGTCCGTTACTCCCTTCCCTCAATATCGATTTACCGAAAGACCAGATGTTGCTTCAGCCTCGTTATTAGAAGGCAAGATTATAATTCTAATGGAAGGAACAGGAACGATCGTTATCTGTCCTGGATTGTTTAATGAATTTTTCCAATCTGCTTCGGATTATTATCAACGATCTGTTTTTTCATCCATCATCAGGTTGGTACGATTTATTGGCTTTATTTTGAGCCTGGCTTTACCTAGTATTTATATCGCTTTGACTACTTTTCATTCTGAATTAATACCGACCGTTCTATTGATCGCTCTCTTAGATACACGAGAAGGGATACCCTTTCCTGCAATCATAGAAGCTTTAATCATGCTGTTTTTTTTCGAACTCTTACAAGAAGCAGGGGTCCGGCTACCTAAGCCTATTGGATCAACTGTAAGTATCGTTGGAGCACTAATTATCGGAGAAGCTTCCATTAACGCAGGACTCGCCTCACCGATCATGATTGTTGTTATTGGATTGACGGGAATCGCATCCTTTTCTATCCCTTATTATGATTTTGGCTTTGCTGCACGTTTGTTGCGAATACCATTAATGTTTCTAGCAGCTATTATGGGAGGCTTCGGTCTGTTTCTTGGATTTATTCTTATCTTCCTGCACCTGTCTAAATTACACGTTCTAAAGGAACCTTATCTTGGTACGTTCACTCTTAACAGTACGTCACTACTAAAAGACGGATTCTTTCGTTTGTCATTGAAAAAATTATTAAAGCACCGAAGTACTGGAAAAGGTTTATAACGCCAATATCTTATAAAGGGAGGGGTTACTATGCAAAAGCTAATTAAATACATCGTTGCCTCCTCCCTTCTTTTTTTATCTGGTTGCTGGGATCATGCCGAGCTTACCGAGTATGTTTTCGTTCAATCGCTAGCTGTCGACCAAAAGAAAGATGGAACCATTAAACTCACCACACAATTTTATAAGCCTGCTCCTAAGATCGCTTCTGCTGGTGGTGGTGGTGAATCATACTTTAATCTTGAAACGGAAGCAAAATCCGTTTTTGATGCTATAAGAGATGTGACCATTCATTTGGGAAGAAAAGCAAACTGGGGGCATGTTCGTTTTATTGTGATTAGTGAAAAAGTAGCCAAAAAATATTATCTTGGTTCTGTTTTAGATTTCTTTTACCGTGATCATGAACCGAGACTCTTAACAGGTGTTGCAGTAACTGAAGGAGTTGCGGCAGACTATTTAAAAGAAAAACCTCATGTTGAAAATACGGTGAGTGAACAATTAAACGAAGTCACTAAAACTGGGAGCAAATTTAGTGCGAAAACCTATCCCGCTAATTTATTTACAATTGGAAAACAGCTACATAGCGAGGTGGATACGGTGTATGTTCCCTATCTAAGAAAGGAAAAAGAAAAAGAGAACAGTATCTTTGTAGATGGGCTTTCTATCTTTCTAGGTGGGAAGCTGAAGACGACTATTACAAACAAAGAAACAAAATCGCTCATGCTCGCTCTTAATAATTTTCAGTATGGAATCATTGGTATTCCATGTAAAGGTAGTAAGCTCCAGGAGTCATTTGAAATCACAGAATCACATACAAACACATCTTTTGCGATCAAAAATGATGTTATACATTACTCACTTAGACCAAAGCTTCAAGCTAGCATAGGTGAATTAGAATGTACAAACATTGAAACAAAACAACAACTAGGAGTTCTTCATACAAAGTTAGAAAAACAAGTGAACAGTAACTTAATGACATTATTAAAACACTCTCAAAAAAAGGATATAGATATTATCGGATTAGGAAACCATATCTATCGCAGTAATCCGAAAGAATGGAAAAGAATAAAAAAAGAAAAGATACCTTATTACAAAGACGCCGTATTTCATGTTAAATCCGAAGTTAACATCCTAAACACAGGAACTGATATAAGCAAACCTTTTCATAAAAAATAATAGGATGATGAGGAATCACTATGATTGAAAAACTCATTTTAGGAAGCTTAGTCGTATTATTATACTTCGACTATCAAACGTTGAAACAAGATAAAAAGTCAAAAAAAATCTATTTAATGATGTCTATTCCGGCAGGGTACATGCTCTACTCTTATCTTTCCGGGCGAAACCTTCCTAACTTAGATGAAGGATTTCAGTTAATAATTGGTCCTATTGCTGAAGTTATCACTTCATGGCTGCAAGTAAAATCATAAGGAGTCCCTTTATGCACACAGGAAAAATTAGTTATTGGCAGATGGCAGTGTTATTTCAAGTGTATATGACGGGTTCAGCCCTTATCAATATCCAAGGGCCGATGCTGGCTGCTGCTCAAAACAGTGCTTGGATCGCCATGCTACTTGCTAACTTAGTTGGTTTTGTCATCTTATATCTCGTATTAACTCTTCACAACGAATATCCTGATCAATGTTATGTGAACCAAGTTCGCCTAACACTCGGAAACGTGATGACCTATCTAATCATCATCCCTCTGTTCTTAGTCATGTTGTATATCACAGCAAACATTGTATATGGAATGGGACAATATTTTACAACCTCGATGATGAGAGAAACGCCGCTCTTCATCTTTCATCTACTCATCTTAATCACTTCCAGTCTAACTGCAAAAGCTGGAATTGAAGTAATGGGTCGCATGTTTCACCTATTGATGTATATTCTGTTTTTCATCTTTATCATCATGTTAATCCTTCCCTACAACACGTATGAGATCAATAATCTGCTTCCTTTAGCTCCACAAGGATTTAAGCCGATATTGCATGGTGTTTATGTCGGTTTTGGATTTCCTTACATGGATGTATTATTCTTCGCTATGATTATATACTTGGTAAAGCAAAAGCCTGGGCAGTCCATTAATAAATGGCTTTATTTAGGTTTGTTCATAAATGGAATCGTACTCACATTAACAATTCTCTGTTCATTAATGGGGCTCGGACCTTTAGTATTTCTTAAGAAATTCCCTCTTCATGTTCTGGCTCAGCTGATTAGCATTGGAGAGATTGTTGAGCGTGTAGAAGCGATCTTTGGCATCGCACTAATTCTAGGAACATACATGAAGATCTCTTTATTGTTGTTCATACTTGATCAAGCTCTCTCCACTCTATTTAAAGTAAAAGCTACACATTTTATTTTTATAATCTCAGCGGTTGTGCTCTTACTCTCTCTTACGATGTACAAAAACGAAATTGAACTAGGAGAATCTGGATCCTTCTTGCAGACCACTGTAACATTTTTCTTTGGGTTCTTGCCCCTTTTACTTGTAGTCATAATAGCTAAAGTGAAAAATAAAAAAACAGCTTAAAAAAAGAAGGCAACCAAAGTGGCTGCCTTCTTTTTCACCCTTAAATTGTTCTTTTTTCAAGTGACGCGCTCCATGCCGTTAAGAGAACTGCACCAAACACCATTACTCCGCCGATCCAAGGTGTATGAATGATGCCGATCGAATCGACAATGAGCCCTCCAACAAATGCACCAATAGCGATACCTAAATTAAATGCGGCGATATTAATAGCTGACGCAACATTTACTGCAGAAGGTACATATCTTTCAGCAAGTTTCACAACATAAACCTGTAGACCCGGAACATTCATAAACGCTAAAAGTCCTAATAAGAAGATAGTAATCGTTCCAGCTACTTTAAAAGGTGCTGTAAATGTTAAGATCACTAAAATAACAGCTTGAATAACGAACATCCAAAACAAAGCTTTGATCGGATTTTTATCTGCCGCTTTGCCTCCTACTGTATTCCCAATCGCAACAGCAATACCGTAGCCTAACAAAATCCAGGTGACCGCTTTAGGAGCGTAGCCTGTTACATCTTCTAAGATCGGTGCTAAATACGTAAATGCTACAAACGTTCCACCGTAACCAAGAGCTGTGATCGCAAATGCTAATAATAATCGACCGTTTTTAATAATCTTGAGTTGATCTTTTAAACTTGATGGTGGTGCTTCTTTCAAATTCTTCGGAACTAAGATGGCACTAGCGATGATGGCAACAACACCTAGGAGTGCAACTGCCCAAAACGTAGCTCTCCATCCGAAGGTTTGTCCGATAAATGTTCCAAGTGGAACCCCTGTTACGGTTGCAACAGTAAGCCCCGTAAACATGAATGCGATCGCACTTGCACGTTTATGTTCGGGAACTAGATCCGCAGCGATTGTTGCACCTATAGAAAAGAATACACCGTGAGAAAATGCTGTGATGAATCGCGCGATCAATAGCAGCGTAAAACTTGTTGAAACTGCTGCAACCATGTTACCTGCGATAAAAACGACCATTAACAGAAGTAACAAAGACTTTCTGTTCATTTTATTCGTTAACGCTGTAAGGACCGGTGCTCCAAATGCAACACCCATCGCATATCCTGATATGAGTAAACCTGCTAATGTGATCGATATGTTTAGATCAGATGCTAATGAAGATAAAAGTCCTACAGGTACAAACTCAGTTGTACCAATACCAAATGCGGAAATGGCTAATGCTAATAATGCCGGAAAACCACCTTTTGACTTCGACCCGCTTTCCGTTTGAACGGCTGTTGAATTCATCTATAAATCCCTCCATTGATTTTAGTTGGTGAATGAACTAGTCATTCGGTTGACTTGATGTTATTATGAAATATACGCAAACTAAAAGTAAGTACGCACTTTAAAGTAATGTAGGCACTTAAAAGTAACAATTACGATATAGAGGTGATTTTGGGATGAAAAAATACAATATACCTGTAGAAGCTGCACTTGAAGTGATCGGTGGAAAGTGGAAAGTCGTCATCCTCTGCCATCTTATTAAAGATAAAAGAAGAACCGGTGAGTTGAAGCGGTTAATGCCAGGAATTACACAAAAGATGCTCACACAACAGCTTAGAGAACTTGAAGATGATGGAGTTATCCTCCGAGAAGTATACAATCAGGTTCCTCCACGAGTTGAATATTCTCTTACTGACTACGGTTGGTCGTTAAAAGGAATATTAGATTCACTATGCGCTTGGGGTGAGCAGCATATTGAGAAGACTTATCCGAATAAAGAGGATGTTTTAGTTCAGACAGAAGAACTAGTATAAATTTAGAGAAATGGCAGCCATCATTGGCTGTCTTTTTTAGTTTTAATTACAAAATAATATTCTTTAATAATTTTTAATACATTGTTAAAAGGAATGAACGTTCATTTAGGGGGATTTGTGATGAATTCAAGCCGTTTAACAGTTGAGGGAATGCTGGATATTATACAGAACGGTTTACCCATGACAAGCTCTCCAAAGAGGATGATTGTCGTCGGTGCAGGAATGGCTGGACTTGTTGCAGCCACACTTTTAAAGAACGCTGGACACGAGATCATCCTTCTAGAATCTACCCACAGAGTTGGCGGGCGTATTTACACAGTCAGATCACCTTTTACCCACGGTAACTATTTTGAAGCAGGTGCTATGCGTATCCCTGAGATGCATAAGCTTGTTTTGGCATACATCAAGAAATACAACCTTGCCATTAATGATTTTGTTAACAGCAATCCTCATGACCTTCTTTTGGTCAATGGCATTCGAACCACTTATGATGCTTATGAGAAAAATCCTGATATTTTAGGTTTTCCTGTCTTAGAAAATGAAAAAGGAAAAACTGCTGAAGAGCTTATCGCTTATGCTGTACAGCCGATAGCAGATTTTATTGATCGTGATCCTGATAAAAACTGGCCGATCATCATTCAAAATTTTCAATCATACTCACTTGATAATTACTTGCGCAACAACCCTTACGGAAGATCATTATCTGCTGGAGCTATTGATATGATTAAAGTGCTTCTATCACTAGAAGGTCTTCCCGAGCTCTCACTTTTAGAGATGCTTCGAGATATCTTAATCATTTTCAAAAAACCTCCTCTTAAATACTTTGAAGTTACAGGTGGTTACGACCAGCTACCTCGTGCTTTTCTTAGAAATTTACGGCACCACATCTATTTTGGTCAAAAGTTAACAAGACTAGTGCAGACAGAATCATCCGTTAAACTGTATACAGAAAGTCCGCAAACCTTACATCGTTTTTCTTTTGAAGCTGACAAGGTATTACTTACACTTCCGTTCTCGGTACTTAATTTTGTTGAATTCGAACCATATAATTCCCTCTCCTATCTTAAAAGGAAAGCTATTCGGGAGCTTCATTATGTGCCCTCGATTAAGATCGGAATTGAATTCAAACATCGTTTCTGGGAAAAGAACGGTCTATCTGGAGGGAAAACCGTCACGGACCTCGCATCGCGCTTCACTCATTATCCGAGCCGTATCAGAGAAGATATCCCTTCAGGTGTCGTGATCGGAAGTTATACGTGGGAAGATGATACGTTTCCTTGGAGAAGCTCATCCAACGAAATGAAGATTAAAGAAACATTAAAATATATCGCGCAGTTTCATGGTGACTACATCTATCAGCATTTTGTTACAGGATTTAGCCACGATTGGTCCACAGATCCAAATGCAGGTGGATGCTTTACAATGTTTAAGCCATACCAGGAATTAGAATTGTTTGAAGCGATTAAAGCTCCGGAGGGAAGACTGCACTTTGCCGGCGAACATACTACACTCAAGCACGGCTGGGTTGAAGGAGCTGTGGAGTCAGGCATCAGAGCCGCGATTGAGATGAATGAGTAATTCTATTCACAGAAGAGAGTCGATATCAGGATGACATCGACTCTCTTTTAAACATGTGTTTAATTTTTGGTTAAGTATCGCTCTACAATAATATGACGATGGTGTATCTCATGACCGGCTATGATCATCATTAGAGCACGAGTTGTAACAGGATGCCCATTTGCCGTTCCTTTCCTTTCTACAGCCTTCTTGTTCAAACTTTTAATAAGTTGTATAGTAGCCAAACGTACTGCAACAAAATTTTCTAGCAAATCTCTCACCTGGATTTCATCGAAGCCGGCTTCCTGTACATAAGCATTTTCATCATATCCAGGAAGTGAGCTTGTTTCTCCTCGTGCGATGGATAGTAAACGATAACTCATGATTCTCTCCGTATCTGTAATATGGCCGATCACTTCTTTAATGCTCCACTTCCCTGTTGCATAGCGGTAGGAAAGCTGTTCATCATTTAACATGCTTACGATTCCAACTGTTTCTTGCATTTGATTCGTTAGTACTTGAACGATATCCCCTTCAGGTACTAAGCTTACATACGCCTTATAGTAATCCGCGTACTCATATCCTTCTGTTATCTTTTCCAAATCCTCATCCCTTCCCCTTATGCAAATCATATAATTGTATTTTTCTACTAATGCTCCAAAAAAACAAGAAATTCAATAAAAATGAAAGAAAAAAACTTATTTATACGCTTACATTCTGTTACTTCATTTTTACTATCCATGTTATAATCAAACGCGTTGACATCGGCCCCGACTTTCATGAGAGTTGAAAGTCAAAAAACAGTTTTCATCATAAAGAAAGAGGTGTGTTTCTGTTGGATCTAAATAAAATAAAACAGGAGTGGTTTGGGAACATTCGCGGAGATGTTCTTGCCGGCCTTGTAGTCGGATTGGCTCTTATTCCAGAGGCGATCGCTTTCTCCATCATTGCAGGTGTAGACCCTATGGTAGGTTTATACGCCTCATTTTGTATTGCCATTGTAATTGCCTTTCTAGGCGGAAGACCTGGAATGATTTCAGCCGCCACCGGAGCTATGGCTCTTGTCATGGTCACCCTTGTTGCAGAACACGGACTGCAATACCTTTTAGCAGCAACCGTGCTGACAGGTGTAATCCAAATACTGATCGGAGTATTAAAGCTCGGGAAATATATGAAGTTCATCCCTCGTTCAGTGATGGTCGGATTTGTTAATGCACTCGCCATTCTAATATTTAGTGCCCAGCTTCCTCATTTTGTTGGAGAGTCATGGGTAATGTACGCGATGGTTGCAGGAGCTTTAGCTATTATTTATCTTTTCCCGAGAGTCACAAAAGCTGTGCCTTCTCCTCTGATCGCCATTATCGTGATCACCATCATAGCTGTTATGTCAGGTTCAACGGTACGAACGGTAGGCGATATGGGTGAATTAACTCAAGCTCTTCCAATGTTTTTAATACCTAATATCCCATTAACATTTCAAACATTACAGATCATTTTTCCATACTCATTTGCTTTAGCTCTGGTTGGACTTTTAGAGTCTCTACTTACTGCTCAGATCGTAGATGATATGACAGATACGGATAGCGATAAAAATAGAGAAGCAAAAGGACAAGGAATCGCGAATATTGTTACAGGATTCTTTGGAGGGATGGCCGGCTGTGCAATGATTGGTCAATCGGTTATCAACGTTAAATCTGGTGGCAGAGGAAGACTTTCTACATTTGTTGCTGGAGCATTCTTAATGATACTAATCATCCTGCTCAACGACCTGCTATCGATGATTCCAATGGCCGCGCTAGTTGGAGTTATGATCATGGTATCCATCGGCACTTTTGATTGGTCTTCTTTAACAAAGCTTCATAAAATGCCTAGAACTGATGCTGCTGTTATGATTGTGACCGTCGTTACAGTGGTGCTTACTCATGATCTTTCAAAAGGAGTTCTAGCCGGTGTTATCTTAAGTGCACTGTTCTTTGCCGCTAAAATTTCAAAAGTTGAGATTTCCTCTAAGGTTGATAACAATAATAAATTATATATCGTAAAAGGACAGTTATTCTTTGCATCTGTAACAGATTTTCTTTCACAGTTTGACTTTTCAGAAGATGTAGAGCTTGTTACAATCGACTTGTCGCAATCTCATGTTTGGGATGATTCTGCAGTAGGTGCTATCGATAAAGTTATCTTAAAATATCGCCAGAATGGAACAGAAGTTCAAATCACTGGACTCAATGCATCTAGTCAATCACTGATAAAGAAACTTGCCATACATGATAAAACAGAGGTAAAAATGACAGCACATTAAAAAACATGTTCTTAATAAATATAAACAAAAATCTTCAAGAAGGTACACTGCATGGTGTACCTTTATGCCGTCATAAATAGTTTGAATATTTTGAATAATTATTGATGAAGGGGTATACTTTTAGGTAGAACTGCCATTAATACGTTGAAAGGACGCTGAGCACTTGATGATTAACGAAACAAAATATCGTCATAAAGCCTTTGATCAGCTCTTCCATTCCGAAGTGGAGAAAAACGATAATAATCATTTGATCTTCAATTATGGCATTGCCCTTTTAGGAGTACTCACTATCATTCTTACTAAATATTTCTAGAGAATCTTGAGTTTTCTGTTCGCTTAATCGCTCTGACTTTTAAATAAATACCAAAATTTTCAAGAAGAATAGTCTAACATACACGCTATCATGGGATTATTCCATATAATATAAGAAGAAATCTATGTCTGTCATATAGAGGTCGGCATTTTCTCTTAACCCTACTTAAACATAAGGATTGAACCATCTTCTGATGAGTTCGATGCTTTTTTTTTCCATTGAGAGCAAAAGACTACTTTCAATTGATTTATCTGGTATAAAATAAACATATTCACCTAAGTAACCGACAAAATACGTATGAACTATAAAAGGGGTATAAGTATGTTACAAAGTAAAAACTTAAAAGAAAAAGTTCTCTCTATCCTTGAAGATAAAATACAACTCATAAAAAAAGACGAAGGTGCTATCTATTTGGTAGGACCTATCAAACTTCCTGTTAACCTATATGGAGAAACCGTTGTTTTCAATTGGTACTGCTGGTTAGAAGGCTGTGAGCAGACTGAAAACTTTGAAGAAGTGATCGATAAGCTTTCCTCTGCCAACTTAGCAGAATATCAGCAGTCCAGCGTTTTGGTTTATGGTGACTTTGCATACAATGAGGAAGCTCTTATTCGTATGCACTCGATTTGCCATACTGGTGATATATTCGGCAGCAAGCGATGTGACTGCGGTTATCAGCTCAAGCAGTCGATGAAAATGATCGTAGAACATGGTACAGGTGCACTCTTTTATTTAGCAAACCATGAAGGCCGTGGTATCGGTCTATTTAGTAAAGCAATGGCTTACCTACTTCAGGAAAATGGACAAGATACAGTTGAGGCTAATGAAAGCCTTGGATTTGTAGATGATTCTAGGAATTATGAAGATGCTATAGAAGTACTGAAAGCACTTCGTTCAAAGCCTGTTACACTTATTACAAACAACCCGAAAAAATTAGAAGCACTCCATCAGGCGGGGCTTTCTGTTACAGCACGAGCACCCATCTGGGGTGATGTATCTGAATACAACGAGAAGTATTTGCAAACCAAGATCAATCGATCTGGGCATCTAGATGAAGGAGTATTTACGAATGAGTAGTCATGAATTCTACATGCAGCTCGCCTTAAATAATGCTAAAGCAATGAAAGGACAAACAGACCCTAATCCGTTAGTAGGGTCTGTGATCGTAAACCACAATGAAATCGTGGGAGTAGGTACACATCTTAAGGCAGGAGAACCACATGCAGAAATCCATGCCATTCGTATGGCTGGAGATAAGGCGAAAGGTGGTACGATTTATGTTACACTAGAACCCTGCTCTCACCATGGGAGAACGGGACCATGTGCTATAGCGATTGTAGAAGCAGGAATTAAAAAAGTGATTATTGCCGCATTAGACCCTAACCATCTTGTCTCTGGAAAAGGCGTGCAGATTTTAAAAGAAGCTGGAATTGAAGTAGAGACTGGAGTGCTTCAAGAAGAATCAGAAAGAATGAATGAAGTGTTCAACAAGTTCATCGTTCAGAAGGTTCCTTTTGTAACTTTAAAGTCAGGCATCACGCTTGATGGAAAGATTGCAAGCCATGCGAACAACAGCAAATGGATCACATCACCAGAATCGCGTGAAGATGTGCATAAAATGAGGAATGAAAATCGAGCAATACTTGTTGGTGTTAATACGGTCATTCATGATGACCCTGAACTAACGACTAGAATTCCGAATGGTCGAAATCCGCTACGAGTGATTATGGACTCAACACTTAAGATTCCGTTACAATCAAAAGTGGTGACAGACAAGCTAGCTGAAACCTGGGTATTTACAACAGAAAATCACAACAAGCAAAAAAAGAAGCAACTCGAAGCTCACGGTGTTAAAGTGTTCATTGCTGGTGAAACACGCGTTGATCCACATGAAGTATTAAAAACGTTAGGCAGTAATTTGATCTCTTCCCTTTTAATCGAAGGTGGAGGTACGATTAACGCAGCTTTTCTAGAAAACAAGCTTGTTGATAAAGCGGTTTTCTACATCGCACCTAAGCTGATCGGCGGACAGGATTCACCTTCATTTTTTGGTGGGACTGGAATTCAAAAGATGTCTGATGCCATCCAGTTGCAAGATCTTACGGTTACGCCAATTGGACCTGACTATAAATTTACAAGTTATCCTAAATACGAATAAGAGGTATATATAATGAGATTTGGTTTTGACATTGATGATACACTGATTAACCTTCGACAACATGCTTTTCATATCTACAATAGAAAATTAAAGAAAGATGTTCCAATCGATGTTTTTGAAACGATTGAAACTCTGGAGATTCACGAACCGTTTGGTCTTTCCAAAAAGGAGGGCAATCAGATGTGGATTGATTCTATGGAAGAGATTTATTTTACAGATTGTCCTGCTTATCCTGATGCCATTGAAGTGTTGCAAGAACTACATAAAGAGGGCCATGAAATCTTCTACATTACAGCGAGACCTGCCAACCATTGCGAAGAAACTAAGAAATGGGTCGAGAATGCTGGATTTCCTGTGCAAGAAGGACGCTTTTTCTGTGGAATGAAAGATGAGGAGAAAATCCATACGATCAAAGATTTGAAGCTGGACTTTTACTTTGATGATAAGCCTAATGTCTTAAATACGCTAACAGATGAACCTGTTCAGCTTTATGTTAGACATCAGAATTACAACAAAGATTTAGACATGCCTCGTTTGACGAATTGGTCTGAATTAAAAGAGATCATTAAAAAACATAGCAGCAAAAAATAGGACGCAGTCTTTTGTTTGATGCTTCTTAAGGCAGCACGTTAAAAAACGTGCTGTTTTTTTATACGCTCGTTTTGGTGTATGGTAATAAGACTGGAGGTTAAAATGATATGCTGCTATTCTTATTGCTTTGTTTACTTACTGCAGGTTTTTTTATAGAAATCTTTCAAAAGCATATTTTAAGGGTGAAAGACCCTGATATTCAAGTATTATGGGCAGAATTAGAAAGCGAAGAATGGTTCCAAGAATTAAACGATATCCCTGAGACCAAGAAGTGGATTGAACTAGATAAACAGAACGGCCTATTGAAAGATCCCTATTATGTACGAAAAATAATTGATCAAAACGGACATCGTGAAGGTTATATACGCTACATCTTAGATAAAACGAAGTAATGGCTCAAACAAAAGGTTAATCTTTTGTTTGAGTTTTTCCGTTTGCCTAAAGTAAGCTGTGTGTTATGGATTGAGGTAATCAACAGGGCGTAACTGGTCCATTAACAACTCGCGGAATTAAGTTAAAAATTTGCGAAATTCCATCCAAAACTCACGAAAAAATGTGATTAGCTTAAGAATTGTATTTACCGATAGAATAATGCCTTCAAATTAAAACAATACTAATTCATATTCAATTAACCGGAGGAACGTATGAGAATTCAACCTGGTGTAGCTCCCATTCATATTTATGTTCTTTTAATTCTTTCATCCGGCCTCGTAAATCATGTTCTAATTATACCCGTCATCTTATCAGCTTCAGGAAGAGATGCTTGGGTAAGTATTCTTCTTTCAATTATTCCTTACATCCTATTTATTTTACTTATTGGTTCTGCTTTAAAAAAATTAGGAAATCAAGATTTTATACATTTTATAAAAGAACGACTTGGTACAGTCCCTGTTTATCTACTCAGCAGTGTATTTATCCTTTACTTTTTCTTAAATGCAACGATTACTTTCCGGGATACCATTACATGGACAAAAACAAATTATTTAATGGATAGCCCTCCGCTTGCTCTTTGTATTTTGTTAGGATTGCTCTGCTTTTTCGGGACTTATAAAGGACTTCAAGAATTAAGCATGGTAGCTTTGATTGCGTTACCGTTAGTTGTAACATTCGGCTTTTTTATTGCGATTGGAAATATTCCGCATAAAGACTATTCTATGCTACTGCCCATTGCAGAAAATGGCTGGTCTCCTGTGTTTAAAGGTGGCGTGTATGTTTTATCCGGGTTAACAGAGTTAAGTACGCTTTTATTCCTTGTCCATCACACACATAAAACGCTTAAGTGGAAACACATCATTTTTGTGAGTTTGGTTTTAGTAGGACTTATGTTAGGACCAACAATGGCAGCCATTGCAGAGTTTGGCCCTTATGAAGCTAATAAATTAAGATACCCTGCTTTTGAACAATGGAAGCTTCTAACCATTAGCAAAGTGATCACAAGGATGGACTTCCTTTCCATCTTCCAATGGATTTCTGGTGCTTTTATTAGAGTGAGTTTATTGATGTTCTTGGTTACAAAATTGATTAATGTAAAAAAACACAGGATATGGCTAGTTGCTTCCCTATATATTCTTGCGATTGCTTATACCCTTGCTCCTATATCAAACATTTCTGTTTTTAACTTTTTGTATCAATACTTCTTTCCGATACAGATGTATGTGATGCTGCCCATTATATCAATTGTCTGTCTTTATGTTCTAGTTAAGAAATGAGGAATCTGTGATGAAGAATATAAACCGTAAAGAAAATACTAAAATTCACGAACTTCTTAGCTGGTTTAGGCATTCTACAGACGTAGTGGTAAAAAACGATTTATTTGCAGAAAAAACAAATTCTTCATATACCTTAATGTTCTGTAAAGGGCTCGTTGATACCCAATTACTAGAAGAAAGCTTGCTTCCGTACTTGAATGACATCGTTGAGCAGGATGATGTTGCAATGTTTAACTCTTTAAAAAATCGGTTTGTGGTTCATGAAATCAATATTGATTCTACAAACAAAAGAAAGATTGAGCATAGCTTATTTTCAGGACAAGTACTCTTAACCGGTTCAAAGAACCATTCTCTATATGCCATTAATCTTGCAAATATGCCAAAGCGAACACCGGAAGAATCGAATACGGAGATCTCTATACGTGGTGCACGAGACGGTTTTATTGAAGATTTGGAAATCAATTTCGCGTTAATTTGATAAGAAACCACTCTGTTAATGCATTATCCATGCAGGTGCTGTTACGAAATGGCAACGAACCATTTGGCTCAACCATAATCCCAAATGTAAAGTTAGTCAAAGGAAAGTGGCTTGAAGATAATGATAAGCCTGTACTACCTACTTTAAATGGTGGGTATGTGCTTAAGGATATGAAGTTTAAAGGCAAGTTAGATTATGAACAGCTTCGTGGACAAGAATGGTTAACTAAAGAAGAAAAAAAGAACAAGCTTGAAGTACCATTAGGGGATACTGTTGTACAACTGGAAGTAAATGGGTATAAAATACATCTAAAAGAGCCTGTTCGAAGAGAGCTCAAATACACAATAGAAGTTAAAGCAAAAGCAACAATTGATGAAAATTTAGATATTGTTCCTCGTAAAGAACTTGAAAAGAAAATCATCCAAAAAATGAAGAAGGATATTAAGCAGACTTATTTAAATGGACTTTCCATAGACAGTGACATTTATAATTTAACCCGTTCTACTTATCGAAAGTCACCGTCTTTAGTTAAAAAGTATGCTTTGCAGAACGACTCTTTGGATTCAGTCAAAGTGAAAGTTCAAATCGTTCATGCAGGAAGTCAGAAGTATAAAGACTAACGAAAAAACTAGCACGCATGCTAGTTTTTTTGTTTGTTACTTTCTATCGCTTGTTTTACATTCGCAAATGTTTTTATGGATGAAAAATCAATACCTTCAGAAACCGCACTAATCGCTAGCTCAGGACGCAAACCAGTCACCATTACGTTAATACCAAGTAATGCCAAAACACGGTATACATTAAAAATATGAGACGCCACTTCAGTATCAATGTCGACGATTCCTGAAAAATCCATGATCAACCGTTCAACTTGAAGTTCAGGGATTTTAGGCAGCACATGATTCATAAGATGCTCTGTTCGATCAGCGTCGATGGTGCCAATCAATGGCAAAACAGCCAGTCCATTCTCTATAGGCACGACAGGTGTAGAAAGCTCACGAAGCTCTCTCTTTGTTTTCTCTAAAATCTCCTCTGACTTTCGTTCAAAGGCAAGAACCGTTTCATTAATGCTTACGTCCAGCATATGATGAACACGCTTAATGATTAATACGACATCTTCCGTAGAAAGTCCGAAATCAATGCTTATATTTAAAATAAAATCCGCAAACACCATTCGAGTGTCAGGATAACGGATTAATATATCAGAGATTCGATGATGCTTTGCTGCTGTTTTCTCTCCATTTTCTCGACTCCACTCCAACAGTTCTTCAGGGACAGAACCTTCTTCACAATCGATAGATTCACTTAAAAAAGATAGGAATTCGGAATAAACTTTTCTGGCCTGACTAATGTCAGTATCGCTTACTTGGAAACCAAACTGCCCAATAATATCATCAACGATTTTATTAGCTAGAAGCTCTGCATTTTCTTTTAGATAATGGGCAACCGTTAATGTTGACTTCATCTTCTTCACTCCATATCAAGAAAAATAGTTTTATTATCATACCTTCTATGATTTTATCACTAAAAAACCAGTAAATGGCTAAACTATGAAAATAATAACAGAGACAAGTGTTGAAAGATTTTGAAGAATTTTTTCGCATTGATGGTTGTTCTTAGGGGTAGTTATTTTCTGTTTCAGGATGTTCGCTTTTCGCGTTGCGTGCGGTGTGCACCATGAATGATAGACATTCAAGAGATTTTACTTACTCCTAAATATACAAGGCAATACTTCATATGTGAGCTTTCTCATCGATCATTGGCGAGATACTTATCAGTTGGTATCCATGACTTCCTCTCCAATTAAATCTTCTTCTACATCGAAAAAAAATAAGGTAAATATAAAGAGTATGTAAACCTTATAGTGATTAGGTTGAAAAGAAAAGGAACTCATGTTATTTTTATTTCGAAAACCGATATAGATAATCGATATTGAGATGCGAATATAGGCGGTGATTATATGGAAGAGAAAACTTTACGAAAACTTTTTCTTGGTTTCATACAAATACACATTCTGCATCATGCGCTTGAACACCCAATTTATGGCGTATGGATGCTAGAAGAACTCAGAGAACACGGCTATAACATTAGCACAGGTACACTATATCCGATTCTTCACTCCATGGAAGCAGACGGACTTTTGACAAAGGAAAACAAGAACGTTGAAGGAAAAATTAGAAAGTACTACACCGCAACTGAAAAAGGACAGATCGTCTTATCTGAAGCAAGAGCAAAAGCTTATGAACTTTTTAAAGAAATAAAAGAGTAAGAGGTGATCATAAATGACACAAAATAAAAACCGACTACAAACACTCTTAGAAATACTTATCGTATCAACAAGACTTGGTTTCACTTCTTTTGGTGGTCCAATCGCACACCTAGGCTATTTTCATGAAGAATACGTTAGAAAACGCAAATGGATGGATGAAAAAGGCTACGCAGACCTTGTCGCTCTCTGTCAGTTTCTCCCTGGTCCCGCGAGTAGCCAAGTGGGAATCGGAATCGGGGTTATGCGAGGAGGCGTATTAGGAGGAATCGTATCATTTATCGGCTTTACTCTCCCTTCCGTTATCGCGCTTATCGTTTTCGCACTTATCTTGCAGGGATTAAATGTTTCTGATCTAAGCTGGATTCACGGATTAAAGCTCGTAGCCGTTGCAGTTGTGGCACACGCCATTTTAGGAATGGCCGAAAAGCTAACACCTGACTTAAAAAGAAAAACCATCGCATTGTTAGCACTAATTGGAACGCTATTGTGGCAGACTGCGTTCTCTCAAGTAGGTGTAATCCTGCTTGCAGGCACATTAGGTTTTTTATTATACAGGGACCAAACAGATAACGATGAAACAAAATATGAATTTCCTATCTCAAAAAAGTTTGCTGTTATCTGTTTGAGTTTGTTCTTTGCGTTACTTCTTCTGTTGCCGCTCTTAAGAGATGCGACTTCTAACAGCTGGATCGCTATCTTTGACAGCTTCTATCGTTCTGGATCACTGGTATTCGGAGGCGGCCATGTGGTTCTTCCGTTACTTGAGCGAGAGTTCGTACCATCTGGTTGGATCAGTGAAGAAGCATTTTTGGCTGGTTATGGAGCAGCACAAGCCGTACCTGGACCTCTTTTTACGTTTGCAGCCTATATTGGAGCAGTGATGAATGGATGGCAAGGTGGATTACTTGCCACTGTCGCAATCTTCTTACCTGCTTTTCTGTTAATCTTAGGTTCTCTTCCCTTCTGGAACATGCTTAGACAGAATGCTAAGATCAAAGGTGCACTAATGGGCGTTAATGCTGCAGTTGTTGGAATTTTAATCTCCGCCTTCTATCAGCCTATTTGGACAACGACGATTCTTAAACCAATTGACTTTGCATTTGCAGCCGTACTGTTCAGCATGTTGGTATATTGGAAACTGCCTCCATGGGTGGTCGTTGTAACTGGTGCAATTGGTGGTTTGTTGATGTCATTCTTATAAAATGAATTAAACGTTTGTTTAAATTTCTAAAAAGAAACTGCTTGAGTTCTTATTGAATTCAGCAGTTTTTTCTCTTTTAATTAACAATCTCTTCACAACTTCTACATAAGTGTCTTTTATGCTAGTCATATGTTCATAAAGTTCTTAGGAAGAAGAATACTAACACTAGCCCATAAAGGAGGTTTTATTAATGGTAAAAAATAAGCTATTTATTACAATGTTGCTCTCTTTCTCACTCGTTCTTTCAGCATGTGGAAAAGATGAGCCAACAAAAAAGAATGAAGAAAGTCAAGATCATGCAGATCATGGAGAGATGAACCATTCAAGTTCTGGTGAAGTTCCTGAAGGACTTAAGGAGGAAGCAAATCCAACATATGAAGTAGGAAGTAAAGCGGTTATAAAAGCAGATCATATGAAAGGTATGAACGATGCAGAAGCAACAATCGTTGGTGCATATGATACAACCGTATATACCGTAAGTTACACACCTACAACAGGTGGAAAAAAAGTAGAGGATCACAAGTGGGTCATACACGAAGAGATAAAAGATGCAGGTGATAAACCGCTAACTTCAGGAAAAGAAGTTACTCTTGAGGCAGATCATATGAAAGGTATGAAAGGCGCAAAAGCTACAATTGATTCTGCTGAACAAACGACCGTCTATATGGTCGACTATACGCCTACAACGGGAGGAGAACGCATTATAAACCACAAATGGGTGACAGAAAGCGAGCTATCTAAGGACAAATAATTTTTTTTGGGCCCTAAATTTGGATTTATGGGCCTTAGAAATATTTTATAGACCCTTAATCTGCAGTTATAGGCCCGAAATCTCCATTTATAGTCCTTCAAATAAGTTTATAGGCTTTTCGACAAATGCACACATGAATATCAAAAGAAGCCAGCTTCCAAAATCACGCCGGCTTCTTTACCTATTAAAACTCATTTTCACCTCAGTGCCCTGCTTATACTCCCCATTTACCCAAATCTGTCCTTCGTGAGCTTCAACAATTCTTTTTACAATCGTCAAACCGATCCCGCTGCCACCATGTTCTCTGTTCCTTGATTTTTCTCCTCGATAGAAGCGTTCAAACACGTGTTTACTTTCTTCTTCTGGAATGCCGATTCCCGTATCTCGTATGGATATCAATACTGATTCGGTATCAACATGGGTCACAACCGTAACTTCTCCCCCTCTAGGTGTGTACCTTAACGCATTGCTGAACAGGTTCATAAACACTTGAGACATTCGTTTGGCATCCATATTTATTTCAATATCACTATCCAATTCACTTCGAAGTAATATTCCGTTCTGTACAAATGCTCCTGATACTGCATTCACACTTTTTATGAGGATATGGTTTAATTGTTGTGGTTTCTTGTTTAGTGAGAACTCAGGTGCCTCCATGGCTGTTAAATATTCAAGATCTTGTACGATTGTAATCAGTCGATCGATTTCACCTGTCAATGACTGTATACGGGCTGTAGTTGGCTCGAAAACCCCATCTTCAAAAGCCTCTAAATGACTTTTAATCGTCGCTAATGGGGTTCTGAGCTCATGAGCAATATCTGAAGTCATATTTTTACGGTAATTTTCCTGTAATTGTAGTTTAGCGGCAAGCTGATTTAGAGAGTTACCCAGGTCATTGAGCTCATCATCTCCAAGTGACTTCACTCTGACTTGAAGCTCTCCCTTAGCCATCTTTTCTGCCGCTTTTCTCATCTCTACCATAGGTCTTGATAAGTTCTTAGCCACAAAATAACTAATGATACAAACTAATAGAATAGCGCCAATCGACGTCCAAAGAACAGAACTTAACAAAGCCTTTTCAAAGTGATGTGTTAAAGGCTCTATACTTTGAAATTCAGGTACATCTTTTTGAAACATCGTAAAGTGATAATGAACTTCATACATGATGATAAGACCTGCAATGATGAGAATGGATGACGCAGCCAAAATAAAAATGAGTGTCAGCCTTGCATGCAGACCTTTAAACATGGCTGCCTCCAGTAAACTTATATCCTACCCCAAACACTGTAACGATATAGCGTGGGTTCTTAGGATCAGTCTCTAGTTTAGACCTTAAGTTTTTTACGTGTTGATCGATAGTCCTGGTGTCACCTTCATAATCGAATCCTAAAATCTTCTCCACTAATTCATCTCTTGAAAAAACACGATTTGGGTGCCTGCCAAATGTCAGCAGTAGCTTAAGCTCAATTGGTGTAAGGTTGACAAGGTTTCCGTGTATGTATACTTCTTGTTTACGAGCATCGACTTTAAGTTCTCCTTCGTTATAGGTAATATGCTCAGCCAACAAGCCCTCATCTCCTGATCGGCGTAAAATCGTTTTAACTCGTTGAACAAGTTCACGCGGACTAAAAGGTTTCACCATATAATCATCAGCGCCGATGGCTAATCCGTTGATGCGATCTTCCTCACTCACCTTTGCAGTCAGCATTAATATCGGTAACGAATGTGTTTGCCTAATTCTCTGACAGAGTGCTTCCCCACTCATATCTGGTAACATAAGGTCAAGAATTACGAAATCTATAGAGTAATTGATCAGATAATTAATAGCTTCCTTAGCAGTAAGAGCTTCTAGCGTATTGTGCCCTTCCTTCTTCAAATAAGAAGAAACAACTTCCAATAGCTTTGGTTCATCCTCCACGATCAAAATGGTTTTCACGATTACTCCTCCAAAACTTAGATTACTTTTATTATAACGAAGTATGTACGATTAAATAAAAATTGAACTGCCCTAGAACATTAGCAGTTCATCTTAACTCTTTAAACTAGCCTAGCATTTCGGCTTACTCTACAGACCAACCTCATCAATCCTCTATGTGCTACAGGGAATAACGTGAAAAAAACGTCCATCGTTCTTCGCATCGGCATGGGGCATATGATAACCTTATTTTTGCTCCACCTGTCACAATCGCAACTCTCCGCTTTCCCATCAAATCAACCACCTCTTGTATTAAATAGTCTATAATCCTTAAAGTATAGCGTTCTTATTGGTAGATCGATGTTGATCGATAATCGCTGCATATTCATCTGCAACAATTTGAGCGCCTTTACTGTTCAAATGAATGCCATCTAATGTGAGATGCAACCCACGTTTCTTTGACAACTGATCGATTCTTGATGGTTTTTTATAAAAAAGAACATCTTTCATAACGGTTAATACTTTTGTACTGATATAGTCGGAACTCTTTATGGAAGAGAGGTGTTGTTCAAAAACAGTCTGTAGATTAAGTGTGGAAACATTTCTATGTTTGTGAGCGATGGATGTGATGAGGGTACATAATTGTTTAATCTCTTGATTCGAGACATTATTCAGGTCCTCACCAACTATTGCTGGGGTAACCGTAATTACAACTTTTGAGGAAGACAAGACACACTCTAAAACTTTTTGATAATACGCTTTAAACTCTTCATGATCTTTTGCAACAGGCTGGGCTTGAACACTTAGTAATTTTGAATAGACATCATTAACACCGATCCAAAGGAAAGCAAGATCAAAGGTTTCTAATTTCTTTTTTGTTAGACGGCTATGCAAGCTTTTAACAGACTCCCCTGGTTTGCCGAGGTTCACAAACGTCATGTGTGGATATTGATTCTGTAAGAGTTTTAAAAAAGAAACACCAGGTCTTCCTTCTGTCAGACTGTCACCGATTAATCCGATTCTCATACCATTTCCTCCCTATTTTTGAATGGACTCTAAAAATATACGTACAGCATTCTTAAAAAGCGGCTCTAAGCTGTGAAGTTCTTGAGTATTTGTAAGCTGACAAAGTCCACCAAGCCATGTGCCGATCAACACCGTCCATTCTTCCACGTTGCCTTTCTTAAATTCGCCTTCTTCTATCCCTTGAACGAGTATGGCACGATAGGCACCCATGGGAATGACCGCTAATTCATACAGCTGCTTAATGGATTCTGGACTAGATTCAGGATTGGAAGCAAGTTCCTGTCCCCCTTTTAAGAGAGGAGTTTGGTAATTATAAAGAACATGCATAGCCATTCCATAAAGCTTATCGGATGCACAAGTAAATTCAGGTTCTTTATTCATCCACTTCAAATACCATTCCTTCATCGTTCGTTGAGCTAATAATACAAACAACTTTTCTTTATTCTCAAAATGATAATAAATGTGTCCTTTGCTATATCCAGAAGCTTTTGAGATATCGGAAACTGATGTTTGTGTGTACCCTTTTTGTGAAAAAAGTAAAAAGGCTTTTTCCATGATTTCTAGTTTTGCTGATTCACTGTTGTATCTTCTTTTGCTCAATGATTTATTTCCTTCCTTTAATTTGAACGGGCGTTCTAATTTTATTATACATATTTTAACAGATAATGAAATGCATTTTCTTACACATTCACAAAATTGTAAATATTAACAAAAAAACACCCCAAAGGAGTGTGTTTGCCAAATATGTACTATTAAAATCTCCATCTGTAACCTTCTTTTCCATTTTACATATTACATGTATAAGGGGGGAGATCACTTTGCTTTCAAACGATCGATATCGTACAGTCTATCATGGTACTACATTATTTGCTGCTAAGCTTATCCAACAAAACGGTATCTGGTTAGAAGCACAAAGATTGAGAACTGATTTTGGCCAAGGCTTTTACGTAACTTTCAGTAGAGAACAGGCTAAATCCTGGTCTTATTTTAGAGCAAAGAACAAGCAGCTTTCACCCCATATACTAAATTTATTAAACCTCACTGAGTCAGATTATCTAAACCACCCTGATACAAAGATTCCAGCTTATTTAGCATTCTCAGTGGATTTACATGCCCTGCGAAGATTACAGGGCAGGATTTTTCCTTTGCCACACGAGGTGAAATGGCAATTAAATAAGGATGCTTGGAAAGACTTTGTAAAAACGTCCCGTAAAGGAATTAAGCATGGTTACGACTTTGTATATGGTCCTGTTTGGAGTGGACATTTTAACAGTACAGGTGAAATAAAAGCATCTCCATTTAAAGAACAACTTTCGTTTCATAACAATAGAGCTCTACATTGTTTATCGAGTCCGATGATTATCAAGCTCCCACCAAAAAAGTGGATGAACAGTTCAGAATTTAAAAATCACGATCAAGAAGCTTTTATATCAGAAATCGGTAAAAACCTTATGATCATAAGTACAATGAAAGAGAAACAAGCCTATCCCTTCATAAAAAAGTATTTGATAACTCATTCATTCTCAGATCTTCATTCCCATGAAACAGCACTTTACTGGGCATTCTCTATCTTCTATCAATCCCAAAGGATATGGATTGACGAATTCGAACGCTGTCTCGATTCCATCATTCAACTCTAATCATACTCTTTCTCAAAAATTCTTTATATCTATTCTCATCTATGAAATGGTTAGAGATAAAGAGCTTTAATCCATTTTGATTGTCATACCCCTCAAAAAATGACACATCCTCTTTAATAGCTAAAAACGTTCTTGGAATACGCCGATGTGTATGTTCAATAACATGCCGAGGTACAGATCGCCCCGTTATTTTAGCTCTAATTGCTTCTCTTTCGATTGCAACATTAACAGGAACATCTACGATATATACGACTACTTCATATCTTCTTTTTTGTAAGCTGTTCACAAGAGATACATATTTTCCTGTTTTCGCCATCGTTCCTTCTAGCAGGAACGACCTTTTTGTTTCTACTATGTGTTGGACTAACTTTTCTGATACATCAACCGATTCTTTATGAACAAGTGCAGCGGCTGAACTAGGGAATTTTTTTTGAAAGGATTGATACTCAGGTATTAATTTTTTTATTTCGTCCGGATCAATTGTGATCAAATGTCTTCTCTTCTTTTTGATGTTTTGTTTCACGATACTTTCACACAAAGATGTCTTACCAGAAGCACTCCCTCCCCCAACTAACACGGCGATCGGAGGTTGAAGATTATCCATTTTTGATCGTTTAATGAGCGTATCTATAATTTTTTGATGCAGAGCTTCTCGTTCCTGTATATACTTATTGTTTTTGTCTGTAAAGACCACTTTGGTTTCTTTGAACGGGAGACCTCTAACCCTCGAAGTGTATAGAATCTTTGAAACCAGCCTACTCCACATCTTTTTCACCTCCAAAAAAAGAATCCCCTATCACTAGGAGATTCTTCAAAACGTCCAATTATGTTTTTAAAAGAGTAAAATTAGCTATTTTGTCTGCGTTTGCGTACATAAAGAATGATAACAGATACAAAGAGTAACGCCAAAACAGCATAGATGATTTTGGAGTAAACGTCCATATACCCTACAATTACTTCCCATGACGCTCCAAAATACGCACCCAAATTAACGAGAGCAATGTTCCAGATCAATGTTCCGAATGTTGTAAGAACAAGGAATAAACCGAAATTCATATTGGACATGCCCGCTGGAATGGAGATTAGACTTCTTATCAAAGGAATGAATCGGCAAAAGAATACCGTCCATGGGCCATATTTATCAAACCATGCATCTGCCTTATGAATATCCTTTTTCGTTAATCGAAGGATATGCCCCCACCTATCAATAATCTTCTCCATTCGTTCAACATCTAGTTGCAATCCTACACCATATAGAATCACCGCTCCTAGAACAGAACCCACTGTTGCTGCTAAGATGACTCCTACTATATTTAAATCTGAAGAGTTCGTCATGAACCCTCCAAAGGTTAGGATGATTTCAGATGGAATCGGAGGAAATACGTTTTCTAATGCGATTAACAGCAGAATCCCCCAGTATCCAAATTCGTTCATAATATTGATTAACCAATTCTCCATAACTAACTCCTTTGTTTCTATATCTAAATTGCTAAGAACAACTACTGCTTTTTTATAAAAAAGACGTGCAGAGCTTGCACGTCTTCTTTGATTAGTTAATAGATTCTTCGTTCTTCACATTTAATACTTCAAGTGACTTAACATGATACCCATCAATTTCTAAAATCTTGAAACGATAGTTTTCCACTGAAACCTCATCGCCCATTTTGATCTCCATCTTTTCAGAAAGAATCCATCCACCGATCGTATCAACATCTTCATCGTTAATGTTTAGACCAAAAAGATCGTTCACTTCTGAAATCAATACTTTACCATCAAGAATTGTTCTGTTTTCATCGACCTTTTTGATATCAGGCACTTCATCCTCATCAAATTCATCTCGAATTTCGCCTACGATTTCTTCAAGAATATCTTCAACCGTAACAAGTCCTGAAGTACCACCATATTCATCGATCAAGATCGCCATATGAACACGTTCTTTCTGCATTTTTAACAATAGATCATGTATAGGCATCGTTTCAAAAACCTGAATAACTGGTCTTACATATTCTTCGAGTGAAGCATCTGGATTCTTGCCGTTAACGAAGTCTGTTAATACTTGCTTCATGTTTACCATACCGATAACACTGTCTTTATCTCCATCTATGATCGGATATCGAGTATAGTTCTCTTCTGTTACAACAGCAATGCTTTCTTTAACTGTTTCTGATTTATCTAGTGTTACCATATCAACGCGAGGTACCATTATTTCTTTGGCGGTACGGTCGTCGAATTGGAAGATATTATTTACATATTTAAACTCTGACTGGTTGATTTCACCGCTTTTATAGCTCTCAGAAAGAATGAGTCTCAACTCTTCCTCCGAGTGAGCTAGTTCATGTTCAGATGCAGGCTTCAAACCAAACCATCCTGTAAAAATACGCGCAGATCCGTTCAATGTTTTAATAAACGGATACATGATCTTATAGAAAAACATGATTGGCTTTGCAATTCTTAACGTAACGGCTTCCGCCTTTTGAATAGCCAGTGTTTTTGGTGCAAGCTCACCAATAACTACGTGTAAGAATGTAATTAAAGCAAAGGCGATAATAAACGATAAGATACTTGAAACAGACTCAGACAGATCAAACTCTACAAAAAGAGGATGCAACAAGTGCTCTACCGTCGGCTCTCCTAACCACCCTAATCCTAATGCTGTAATGGTTATACCAAGCTGACAGGCTGAAAGGTACTCGTCGAGGTTTCCGACAACCTTTCTAGCAGCTACCGCTTTCGTATTTCCTTCTGCAACGAGTTGATCCAGTCTTGTTGTACGAATCTTTACAATCGCGAATTCGGTAGCTACGAAAAAAGCAGTCAACGCAATTAAAATAGCTACCATAATTAAGTTAATAATCTCCAAATGTTCTCCTTATGGCTACATTAACCACAAGGAATACACCTCCCAGGTTGTATAAATAGTTTTATTTTCTTTTAGTTCATTAATCCAAAAGATATCTCTCAACTATTATTTACCCGAAAAGTAAAAGTAATGAATGCGCTAAAGTCATGCCTTGAGGAGAGACTTTATTTAAGAGCAGCTCTCTTTGCTTATCGTTTAAGCTCTCCATGATCGGCTTGATCTCCTTAATCTCTGCCTCTAGGTGTTTCATGAGCTCAGTAATCTGGTCCACGTACTTCTCGACCTGTTCATTTTCAGTACTTTTCAATTTAACTAGTCCAATCACAGACTTGATCTCATGTAAGGGCATGTTGAGTTTCTTATAATGTTCAATCAACCCTAAGACATGAATCGTCTCTTCATCATATAATCGATAATTCGAATCCGTTCGAAGAGGCTGGAGTAAACCGATCTGGGAATAATAGTCGATGGTTCTTTTAGATACATTTGTTACCTCTGCTAGCTCACCAATGCGATACACCTTCCCAATTTCCTCACCTCTTCCTCTTAATAATTACATACAATGTACAATAGAGAAAACCATACAGTCAACTGGACAGTTTCACATGTCACGAAACGTTCAAAAAAGAATGGCTGTTTCGTAAACTTTCTTATGTGAAAGAAGTTGATTTCCGTTTCAGATACTCGCTTTCCGAGGGCAAGCGGTGAGCCACATTCGTTCGTTTCACTCTTAAGTGTCTCACCTGGCAACTTGCCCTAGCCAAGAGTTTTGCATCTTCCACTTCAATCAACTATCAAAGGAGATAAATTTTGAAAATAATTATATATTAGAAAAAAATTATAAGAAAAAGGGACATACGTTTGTTAATCTCGTGTTACTACTTTGAAGTTAAATTCTTTAAGTGCTACCTTTTTGATTTCCTTTTGCTTTAATCTTTTTGTATGAGTGGCTGGCTCGGAATTCATATTCTTTTCGAGACCTTTTACAATAAGATTCAAGGAGAGAATCGTTAAGGTAAAAGCGCCGATTGGAACAAGTGGAATCCACGGATATACAATGAATAGATCAAAATAATCACCAATTAGCCCTGACCATTCATATGTAGTGGTAATCGGAGCAGCTTTCATGATGCTATAATCAATTTTTGTTCCACCAAGATAAAGTTCGAACAATCCTAAATGAGCTAAGATCAATAAGACCTGTATCACTTGCTGAGTGAAGATGATTAACAAGCGACGATATATATGTACGATGACGTGCTTACGAAGGATGAAGAAAGAACTTGCTCCAAGCGTTCTAGCACTCTGGATAAACTCTTTTCTTAGTATAATTGAGATTTCGTTTCCGATTACTAAAGAGACTGTTGGAAGAACCAATAGAATAAGCAAAATAATTTCATACCATACTCTAATTGCAAATGAATACTGAAATCCTTCAAAAGCTTGGTTTAAAACCGGCCTTAATAGAAAATAAGCCAATAGCACAACCGGAATATATTGAAATGCATTACTTAATGCGGATAGAACCCTTTGGTATTTTTGCAGGTGAAATGCATAAATCGTTCCTAAAACAAACGAGAAAAACATTCTAAAGATCGCAATAAATAAACCCAAACCAATCGTATACTTTGCTCCTTCTATGATGACATGTAACAAGTGCCTTCCGTTCGTATCTGTTCCTAGCCAGAAACTCTGCGAAGGTTTAAAGGGAGCTGCATCTACAGGATAAGCATCTATATATATAGCCTGCGTCTGTTTAATCTCCCCATCAAAGAAAATCCCATTTATACAGCTTGCTAGTAAAATTCCAACTATAAAGCTAGATCCTAATAGGATGTAAAAATTCTTTACAATAAATGACTTCACTATAGAACCACCTCTTCGTTATTGAGTTTTTTGATACAAATTTTAAAGACAAGCAATAACAAATAAGTTGGTAGAAGTAACATAATGAGTGCTACAACAAAAAGTTCGGGTGACAAGTACATAAAAAGAAATGAAGTAAATCCATTCATATTTAGTATATATTCCAGTACTAACAGGTTTGAAAGCATCATCCATAATATCGATTTTGATTGATAAAAGATGCTCATCAATGTGTTTCGAAAAACATGGAAAGGTAGAATCGCGATGAACGGAATCCCTTTTGCTCGTGCAAAAACTACATAGTCCATTTGTATTTCTTCTTCTAAAGAAAGCATAAACATTTTGAAGAATTGAACGGTAGGTAGAATCGATAACGCTATGATAGGAATGAAATAAGATCGTTCATCAGGGAGAGAGGTAAATGACATCACAAGTATTCCGGATTTCTTAAAAAACCAAACAATGCCCATTTGTATCACGGCAACGATAAACAGATCAGGCAAAGATTCTAGAACAAATACAAGAAACGATACGAATCTTTTTACCGACTTAGAAAAAAAGTTTATAGTAACAAAACTCAGTAGTAGGCCTAGCAAAATGGAAAGAAAAAAAGCTGAAAAATAAACTGTCAGGCTATAGAGATATGGATTAAAGATTTCAGGGAATAATGGGCGTTCTGGTTTGGTAATGTAATAGGTAATTTCATGTGGATGCAGCAGACTAAGAATCAGATTCTTCGTTTCTATGAGATAAGCACTGACGTGAATCTCAGTTCCTACAATAAGAATGGGTATTGCTCCAAAAACAACAATCATACATATTGTTAGAAGCAATGGCACAACGTTCTTAATAAAATTCATTTTCATGCATACATCCTTTCTAACAAAACGTTTAATAGTGAGACGTATGTCATGTATGTTCTTATTCAAAAAAAAAACATCCCTGTAGCAGGAATGTTTTTGATTAATATATGGGATTAATTAGGTTGGTTTATACGCAACATTTGTTTTGATCTTTACTATTCTCTGTTTCACAACATACTGTTTCTTCTCTATCACTAGCTTCAACAATTTGAACGGCGCAGCAGTTAGCTTCTTTTTCATTTTTGTTTCCGAAGAAAATTTTTATGAAACTCATTTATCTCACCTCCTTTCAAGCTTTGTGAAAGATCTCAAACAAGGTAGAAAATAAAACCAGAAATTGTTGACATGGTAATTACAGATAGGACAAACATAATGACGAGTTCTTTCTTGAAAATGGACTTTAAGAGAACTACCTCTGGAAGGCTCGCACCAGCTGATGAAATCATGAGTGCCATCACAGGGCCTAGCGCCATTCCTTTTGCGATCAGAACTTGAGAGATCGGAATCATGCTCGATAGCCTGATGTATAAAGGAATCCCTACAACCGCCGCTATCGGAACGATCCACCAGTTATCGCTGCCAAACGTATTTGCAATCCAATTTGTTGGTACCAATCCATGGATAACAGCTCCAATCGCAGCTCCGAGTATAAGGTGAGGATAGACACTCTTCATCAAATCCATAGTTTCGCTTAATGCCGCCCTCAAATCAAACTTTTTGGTTTCTTCTTGATAACCTGACATCACGACGTTCTTCACTGATTTCTCAAATCCGAATGCTTCTAATGCGAAACCGATAATCACAGAGAATAGAGCTGTGATAATGGTATAGATGATTGTCACTTTCCAGCCCAATATCACACCCATGATGGTGATGATCGTCGGATCGAGTACGGGAGAAGAGAAGAGGAAAATCATCACGATGGAAAAAGGCATTTTCTTTTTTAACATGTTCACAACAACTGGTATGGTAGAGCAAGAACAAAATGGTGTTACAAACGCAAATAGTAATGCGAATCCTGCTGCTAATCCTTTATTCTTGCCGTCTAGATATTTCTCCACTTTTACATAAGGGATATAAGACTGAAGTAAATTGATGATGAATGAGATTACTACGAACAGAATTGTAAGTTCTAAGGCTAAACTTAAAAAACTTTGAAAGGTATCCATCCACATAATATTTCTTCTCCCTTTTTATCAAGCGCAGCAAACCTGATTTGAATGTGTTGTTTCCCTCTTTATAAAGGGTGATCTACTAAAAACGTTTAAGTTTATTTGTCCTGGTCTGCCAATTTCTTTCGAATACTGCTCCATTTCTTTTTTCTTCAGTTCAAACATCTTTTCCAGATAATAAATATTCATAAAAGTCATCCTCCTGGTATATCAAAAATAATTGATTTATACATCAAAAAAAATTGATGTTTTATGTAAAAATGAAGCACTACAAGCGTAGTACGACATTTAACAAGATGATGGTAAAAATACACAGCATAATTGATCTGATAAAATTCCTTTTAGTTCACTTACATTCAAAGAATAATAGTTCCAGGTACCTTGTTTTTCCTTTTTTATCAAGTCTGCTTCTAACAGAATTTTTAGATGATACGATAACTTGGATTGAGGCATGTCAATAATCGGCGTGAGATCACATACACATACACTTTCTTTAACAGCCAGGATATTGATAATTTGCAGTCGCTGCTGATCAGCGAGCGCTTTAAACTTTTGTTCATATTTCTCTAAATCTTGGTTTGATGCTGTAGTTATGGTATTTAATAAAGGAATTTCTTTTTTCATTTGTATCACTCCTAACATCAAAATTATTTGATGTAATTTTATTATATCCTTTATTTACTAATTTGCAACTTATAAATCAAAAAAAGTTGATTTTTTATACTCCAACTTTTTTACTTCTTCGTTCCAGCAAGATGACGTCACGCCACTTTCCGTTCATCTCACCAATTTTTTCTCTTGTACCCACTTCTTTAAATCCCCATTTTTTATGTAGAGCTATACTCGACTGGTTTTCAGGAAAAATCCCTGCTTGTAAAGTCCAAATGCCATTTTTCTCACTATCTTCAATGAGAATTTTCATAAGAGAGCTTCCAAGCCCCTTTCCTTGGTAATCAGGATCTACATAAACGCTTACTTCAGCAACTCCTGCATATACACACCTGCTAGACACAGCACTTAAGGCAGCCCACCCTGATACTCGATCGCTAGAACGAACAACGAAACGACAACATGATAAATGACTTTTATCCCATTCATTCCAAGAAGGAGCTTTCTGCTGAAAGGTAGCATTACCTGTAGCGATGCCTTTTAAATAAATGTTTCGTACATATGTCCAATCATCAGATTTCATATTATCTATAAAGTAAGAACTGCACATACTATCCCAGCTTCCTTTCAAACTATTTGTATTAAAAATAGCAAAAAACAAACTTGTTTGCTGAGTTTATATTTTCTTGTACAGAAAAAAAGCACACTTTTCTAAGTGTGCTTTCCTCGTTAACATTAAACACTTGTTTAACCTATAGATACTTCCGATGCACCGTCTTCCCATCATACGTAAATAACACAGGCTTTTGCTCGATCCTCGTCTCCATATGAACAGGACGACCCCATAGATAATGAAGATGTGGAAGCACTTTTTCAAGATATTTCACATCGAGCTCCATATCTTCAAAGCTATGATTAAGGTAGAGCTCTCCGTTCTTCATATAATCGGCGTCGTTCACTGTGATATAAGGAAATCCGCCATTTACTCTCATACTCACAAGTTGATCACGTACTTCTTCCCACTGCTTATCGACTACCTTATATTCCTTGCCCTGCTTTTGAAACAGGTACATGTCTTCCCGTTGAGCAAGATCTTTCGTTAAATAGTTTCGGATGAAAGACATATCAGATTCCAGTTCGCGTACTTCGAACATCTTCTCTCGTCCAGAGCCTGGTTTCACGCCTTGCCTGATCAGCTCTTCATCAGGGTTGTTATAGCGTTCTTCGATGTCTTTAAATATCTGTAAGCCAAGATAATATGGATTTATCGATGTCTTGGACGGTTGAACGACTCCTGCGTTTAGTTTCGCGAACTCAATTGTTTCGTGAGAAGTTAAATCCATTTCTTGCAGGATCTTTGCGTGCCAATAAGATGCCCAGCCTTCGTTCTCCTAAGGATTTAAAATGCAAATGCATCCCAAGTGGATTGCTTTTACCATAAATGATTAATTTAAGAGTTACTTCCAATGAACCGTTTTGCCGTCAAACGTGAAAATACGGGCTTTTGTTCTATCCTTGTTTCCGTAAGAACAGGTTTTCCCCATAAGTGTTGATGGTGAGAAAAGTTTTTCAAGATATTTCACATCAAGCTCCATATCTTCAAAGCTTTGATTGAGGTAAAGCTCCCCGTTCTTCATATAAACGCCATCGTTCACTATGATGTAAAGAAATCCGTCATTTGCTATCATACTCACAAGTTGATCACATACTTGCCCTACATTTAAAACAGATACATGTCTTCCTGTTAAGCTAAATCCTTCATTAGATAGTTCCAGTTCAAGGACTTCGATCAGAGTTGTTGTAGCATTCTTCTATGTCTTTAAATATCTGTAAGCCTAAAAAAGTATGGTTTATCGATGCCTTCAAATGCTGTACAAACATTCTCATTTTAATCGTCATGAGACTTTAGAGACAATTTATAAATTCGGCGTACGAGTAACTTATATCAACCTTCGTTCTTTTTAGAATTTCACAATAAATTTTAGAAAAAATGATAAAATTTTACAAAAAACAGAAAATTATGTTAAAATAAAAAACGAATTAGCTTTTTCTTATTTCTTTCAAAAAATTTAAAAGTGCAATTACACCAACTATTAAGAAAGTTGCTGAAGTAGCATCTAGAATACTCTTTTCTTTTACTAAAACGTTAATCAAGAAGCCTAAAGATGATAATAACAATAATAACAAAGTTAAAAGAAAAAAAAGTCTGCCCTTAAGCATATGTTTGCCTCCTAGTGGTTAGTTAAGTTCACTTTTACATAAAGTTAAAAATAATTCAAGAGTAGAAATGAAATGAAAAAATTTAAAGCTATATGTTCAACTTTAATTGTAAGTACACTTATTTTATCCGTTTTTAGTATTTTTTCGACTAGTCAAGTATCAGCATTCACAAACGAAACTCCAAGAATCGAGCAAAAAGAAAATGTTTTAATTATGCCAACAAAGATACCTCAAATACCTTCTGAGCCTAATTATGCAGTACAGCCACCTCCTGGGGGAGGAAGTAGTAGCGACCATTATTTAGAAAAGTTGGAAACCAAAACTGTATATGGCGATCCTAGAGATCAATCTGCCGAAAATGGATTGGCCATTGCCTTAGTAGCTATGCTCCCTCAATTACAAGGGTATAAATATGTTTCTACTATAATTGGGTTAGCAGGCGTTTCATTAGCATATAATAGCTTCGTAGATGATTCCAAGCCAAAAAACAAATTCACTATATACTATTGGGTATATAAGTCGAAAAAACCGACCAGTAATTATTATGGATATTATGTAATAGATATCTATAACCACGACACTGGTAAAAAAGCATACGGTAAAGGTGTGACAATAGGAAAAACAGCTTACTAATTTATTAAAAGTGAATTTAACTAGCATTTAATGTCTATTCTTTTGAGGATAGACATTTTCTGTTTACTTTCTTAATGTAAAAAAATTATCCAAACAAATATAACCTTATGATTCGATTGTACTGAATTCTTTTTAATCTTTGCCCTTTTTTCATTATCTACCTTCTCTTAATATCGATAAACATATAAACATTGTCACCAGTTTAGATATATCTCCATTCAGCTTATACTTCTCTCATTTCTTCAAATTACAACTGCTGTTTCACGTTATTTTCCTTAAGTAAATTTGAATGTATTTTGCTATGAATTTGAAAATTTATTACCTAAAACCAATAAAAATCCCGACTAAAAAGCACGCTCGCAGCGTGCTTTTCCTTATTGCTATTTAAACACTTGTTTAATTTTTATAGGTACTTCCGATGTACCGTCTTCCCGTCAAACGTAAACAATACAGGCTTCTGCTCAATCTTCGTCTCCATATGAACAGGACGTCCCCAAAGATGATGAAGATGCGGCAGCACCTTCTCCAGATACTTCACATCAAGTTCCATATCTTCATAGCTATGAATGAGGTAAAGTTCTCCGTTTTTCATATAATCTGCGTCATTTACTGTAATATACGGAAACCCACCATTTACCCGCATACTAACGAGCTGGTCACGAACTTCTTCCCACTGCTTGTCGACGATCTTGTATTCTTTCCCCTGCTTTTGGAACAGGTACATGTCTTCACGCTGAGCAAGATCTTTCGTTAAATAGTTTCGGATAAACGACATGTCAGACTCCAACTCTCGGACTTCGAACATCTTCTCCCGACCAGAACCTGGTTTAACACCTTGCCTAATCAGCTCTTCATTAGGGTTATTATAGCGTTCTTCAATGTCTTTAAATATTTGAAGACCCAAGTAGTAAGGATTTATGGATGTCGTCGAAGGCTGTACAACGCCCGCGTTCAGTTTCGCGAACTCAATGGTCTCATGAGAGGTTAAGTCCATTTCTTGTAGAATTTTGGCGTGCCAATAGCTAGCCCAGCCTTCCTTCTCCTAAGGATTTCAGTTTTAACTTAAAATATAGTTAGCTTCTTCCACAATCACACCCCAGAGCGAAATAAGGTTTATACTTGTTCCTGATATATTTCTACTTTTATTGGCTTTAAATTCAAAGGTATATTAAACGCCTGAAGCTTTTCTAAATGATTAAAAAAATCATCTAATTCAGCAAAATCCATTGACCATTCTGATACTTCTAACTTTCTTAACTCAACTGTCGGTTTAAATAAAAATTCACAGTGAAGTTGTTCCATTTCAGGATACTCGTCTTCATCATAAACAGTAAACTGTCGTACAAAATCAAAATGAAAAAGTTCTTCTCCAGTAAAATCATAAAAACCACATTGAAATAGAATTTCTTTATCTTCTTCACCCTCAACTGGTTCTTTACAAAAATCCTTAAATGTTCTCCAAACTTTTTTTATATCTTCCGCATCTTCACCGATCTTGTCTTTAAGGTAATTTTCTGCGTTTTGTACCGTAATCATAAGAACACCTCCAATATTATTATGTAGATATTTTTATTAAACTAACCTGCCCTTTTAGTTAATAGGAAAAAGCAGCCTTAAAGACATGCTTTAATAATATTCCTATTCATAAATCCTGCACGTTTGTTGAATAAGAAAGATCATTACTTTATCAGATAATTTTTAAAAAGCTTATGCGGTTGAAGCTCTACTTTTTCATCAGGTACATAACATTCTCTATCATGATATGGCATTTCTAACTCTTCCCATTTAAAATCATCTTCAACGCATTTTATAAATAAATCATATCCTTCACCATCAGAAGGCATTAAGCCTAATCGTGTTTCTTCATACTTTAAGGCAACATCAATCGCCTCTTTCAGTTCCAATAAAGCTGTTCGATTGGCAATAAGATAGGCGTTGCTATGCCACATTTGTTGACCGAAAATATGGCTTAATGGCGTAGGCTCATCCTCCTCATAAAAACTATTGTTATATACATGAGTTAACTGTTCAAATACCTCTTCAGGACGATCTAAATCTAAATAAACGTCCATTCCACTTTCCCAGTACCTTTGTCCGCCGCCCCAAAACTGTGAAATAAAGTCATCATATAATTCATTATTCTCCACAAACAAGTATCTTTCCAACTCATCTTCCATATTCTCAAAATAATAACTGTGAAGTAGTTTCTCATCCCTTTTATAAATAAGATGATATAGATTATTTACTACTTTTTCACTTTTCAATAATTCAAATTTATATTTCTTTGCCGTTTTAGGCTTTAATACTCCATTTACAAACGGTGTCTCTGGAATATAAATAGCACTAAATAACTTTACATTAGTCATATATAATCACCTCTTAATATCTGCTTACAGCTTCAAAGTCTAAACCTTTAGTATTAAAATCATTGCCTTTTACGATAATAAATCTTTATTGCATTTGTCACTTTATAAGCAGCGATTGCAGATATTTAAATCATCATTGTTATTAAATATTACTTTTTCTAAGAATGTGTTGCCAATTTGGTGGCAATTCATATGTCTCCAAATGATTGAATTGAATTAGTTTTGCTTGTTGACCAACTCCTTCGCCTGACCCAATTTTAAACGTAAGTCTATCTTTTCCAACAGAAATGTGCGGACCTACAACTGGTGTAACCTCAAGAGTTACTAAGAATAGAAATGATCGTCCTTCAAGCACCCTTTTTGCACTAATTATATCTACATCATACGGATATACCATAGGAGTTATATTGATGATTTTTGAGTAATATTCATTGATTGGTTGATCGATGTATGGTGAAAGCAGCGTAATAAATAAATCCAGATAAAGTTCTTCTCTAGAACCTTCAGGAGGCTTGGGAACAGCTTCTGCAAGTGTGTACATATTTATGTTTATTACAATGAATACGGGTAAAAATAAAATCCGAATTTTTCTCATTTATTCATTCTGCTCCTTTGAACTCCACGGAAGTGTGTTGTTAGTAAGATGCTCAACATTTGATAACAATAATATTAGAGTTTCAAATTTAGGAGGATTTAATGAAAAAATCGAAATTGATATGTGTGATTATTTTATTTGTCTTATCTATTTTCATTAATAAACCAGTTCATACTAGTGGTGAAATGCAAATTACCAATCCAGATGTAGTAAGAAAATTTATGATAGCAATCATGACAAATGATTTTTCCAAAGAGAAAAGTTTCTTAAAACATTCGATTAAAGTTCCTGAAATACGAGAAAACACACCAATTTCAGGATACCAGAGCTTACCTTCTCCAAAGAAAAACAAAAAAGTAATTATTGCTCACTTTAATAAAGAGCCTATCGCTAACGATGGACCTATTGAACGAATAGCGTTTATTTGGGAGTTATCTATTATTAAGGATAAGATTGCTGCTATTGATGTTGTTTATGATGGTTCTAATCCCTTTATGAATGAACCCATAAAAGCATTTCATAAACAATTTAATAAGAAGCTGCTTGTACCCAGTTATTTTCCGTTTAATGTCACTCATGTTGAAGATTATGTAACAAAGAGTAACTTTGGATGGGCTTATAAGAATAACAAAACTCAAGATATTCTAAAAATAAATGCACATCCCTATACCCGTCCTAATCGGTTGCTATCTAATCTTAAAAATAAAGAATTTAAGCCCTTTATTCTTTCTAACGGTAAAGAATCCTTCTCAAGAAAGCTCCCAAATGGGTTTCAAATCACTTTCATACATGACAGCATCATTTATACGGTGGATTTAAAAGGGGAAAATCCTACAAAAATTAAATTGTTACAAGCTGTGGATTCTATGTTCCCAAAATAAAAAGCACGCCAGCAGCGTGCTTTTAATCATTACTTTTAAACACTTGTTTAATTTTATAGGTACTTTCGATGAACCGTCTTCCCATCAAACGTGAACAGAACTGGCTTCTGCTCAATCCTTGTCTCCATATGAACAGGTCTACCCCAAAGATGATGGAGATGCGGCAATACTTTCTCAAGATACTTCACATCGAGTTCCATATCTTCATAGCTATGATTGAGGTACAGCTCCCCATTCTTCATATAATCTGCGTCATTTACTGTGATATACGGAAACCCTCCGTTCACCCTCATACTAACAAGCTGATCTCGAACTTCCTCCCATTGTTTGTCGACGATCTTATATTCTTTACCCTGCTTTTGAAAGAGGTACATGTCTTCCCGCTGAGCGAGATCTTTCGTTAAATAATTTCGGATAAACGACATGTCAGACTCCAACTCTCGGACTTCGAACATCTTCTCCCGACCAGAACCTGGTTTAACACCTTGCCTAATCAGCTCTTCATTAGGGTTATTATAGCGTTCTTCGATGTCTTTAAATATTTGAAGACCTAAGTAGTAAGGATTTATGGATGTCGTCGAAGGCTGTACAACGCCCGCGTTTAATTTAGCGAACTCGATCGTCTCATGAGAGGTTAGGTCCATTTCTTGTAGAATTTTGGCGTGCCAATAAGACGCCCAGCCTTCGTTCTCCTAAGGATCTCAGATTAAACTCATTATATATGGATTATTAAACAATCGCACCCGATTGCTGAATAATCCATAATGATCACTGTGATATCCTATATTTCAAGTTTACTTCATTTTTCATCCAGTCTAGTAAGTTAGCAAAATAATACTTAAATATAGGCTCTGGTAAATTTTAATGTTGATTTTTTGGATAAAAATTAGGGAAGCCCATTTTTATGGGTTTCCCTAAGCTGATACCTTAAAGAAGACCATATTAGCGAGGTAAAACTATGGCTATAATGCCGAAAACTATTGCTATAATGCCCAGAATAACCTCTTTTGATAGCTTTTTATCCCATTTCTTAACAAAGTTATCGGATAAACTTCTATCATCGTTTATTGCTTCTTTAAATTCTTTCTTGAACTTAATAGTTTGCATCAGCAATACCATTAATATGATTATAAAGGCTAAACCAAAAACTACTCTTAACCAACCCATAATTATCCATCCTTAACGTATAAATTTGTTCCTTATTTTACATTTTCCATCTTTGCAATTACTAATTCAAAACTAAATTGTCCATTTAGCCGATCTAGGATTATACATTGAATTTTGACAGCCGTAAACTGTCATATGTGTCAGTCATTTCAAATACAAATGATGTTAGTAGAAATTCCTTGATATGCTGTTTAGTGCTTTCGTTTCTACTACGACTATCGACAAATAAGAACCAAGCAAGGAAATTATGAAGATATTTGGTAGCCACACCTTTAAACGGTATTACTACTCCTTTTTAATCAATTAGTTAATTAAGTTACTCCACAATCCTGCTACGTTTATTGTATAAAATCCACTCGTTATATCCTTATCATCTATTCTATTTAGGTGCAGTTTAATCCTTTTTGGCTAGAATAGTCTTTTACTTTTACCATCCATAATATTGGCAACTTTTCAAAAAGAGTTTAATCTAGGAATAAAGCCGATTATAAAAGGGGGTATTTAAATGAACGTGGTTTCTGTCAGAATAAAATATTCTTTTTGGGACTTTAGTACAGAAGTATTTCGAGTAGGTGAGAAGTTTGTATACGAAGGGCTATATAAGATAAATCTTGATATCTCTGAGTTTGAGCAGAAACTCTATGAGCTAATCATGATGGATAAAAACGATGGTATGACGTTAGAGGTAAATTCTTTCAACAACATCCATTATGTTGAAGCAGATCTTTTCTTAGGAGAACCAGGAGACACCTATGATATCGAATATATCAATCAATTTTTAAATCAGTTTGAGAAATTAGAAACATTACCTGCAACTAACGATTTGTCTGAATATCAGGGGTTTGTTTATATAAAGCATTCAGATGAAGCAGATCAAGCACTCGATATCCTTGATAGCTGTGGAATAAAAGCAGAGAAAATTGGCATGACAAGTTATAAATATGAACGTGGTGCAAGTGACCTTTGGATTGCCTTTATTCTAGGAATTGCTAGTTCTGCTGCTTGGGATACAATAAAATCTGGCAAAGTTAAATTAGAAAACGAATTTAATAATCATTATAGAGATGTTCAATTCGGCATTTTTAATGCACAAAAACTAAAAGAAAACGTAGCAGATCTCTCAGGTGAGGCACCAAACAACCTAGAGATCATTTCATTTGAATGTGTGAAAGATAATAAGTTTTTAGTTACCCTGAATAGTCGTTACCAAAAGTTTTATGTAGAGGCGACAGAATCAGGGGAAATAAAAAAAATGAAAATGGATAGGACTACTCAGACTAGAATCTAACTATCGACACTTTGTAAGCACCTATACGATTTGAAAGGGTTTTTAAAAGACCCCTTCTCGGTTACTTCTGTGAAAAAAATTCTAATCCATTTTCGAAGTTGGAAGGAAGATATTTGGCAGTGTTCGAATCTTTCTTCGCTAATTGTTTATAATGCTCCAGTGCTCTATTCATACGAAAAGAATCCTCATCTTCTTGGTCTGACGGGACTGTTGGAAAGATGAAGAGGTTACCAATTTTCATATAAATAGAACATCGTAATTCTTTTAAGTCCTGGTTGAGTTGAAAAAACACTACTAATTGGATTAAGTAAAACACAAAAAAAGACCGCTCATTCGCGGCCTCCCAACTACTTAGTTAATCTTCTTATAGTCTTTACTTCGAATGGTTATCATGTAAGAATCACCTTTCACTTTTGCTTGCATTTCTTCTGTTTTCAGGTATTCTTCAATGACCTTTTCCAGTTCTTTCGCATGTTCTTTCGCATCAGGCTCAGAGCTTTTTAACGAGGTTTTAAAAATGATCTCTGGTGACGGGTAAACGGAATAAGCTAAGCCCGTTACCTTATATACCTTTTTACCCATCAACTCATCCCCGACCAATCCTAGAATTTCCGACCATCTACTATCTTGGTCTCTTTTTTTCATATTTACTTTTTTGAATTCAACGGTGTAAGATTCATCTGTCTTTGTTTTTAAAATGCTTTGAACATCCTGTTCGATTTTAGACATCCTCGTATCCGTATCGGGGATATCGATAATTACCACTTTTTTATCAGAATTTAGACCAAGCCCTGCTAGTTGATACTTTTTATACACACCATCAAGAGCTGTTAATAGGTCACTCTCTTTCTTGAATCTCTCCTCCTGTTCTGGAGTTGTTTCATCTTTTCGCTCTTCATATTTCTTTACCTGAACTGAGTAAGCATCATAATCTCGGGTCTTAAGCAAGCTTAACGCCATAGATTCGACTTCATCTTTAATCTTGTTAAAATAGGAAGCGGATCCCTCTATAACGATTAAAACTTCTTTCTTTCCTTGGTACGAAACACCTACACTACCAACTTTGTACCCTTTTCTCATGAATTCCTCACTCATGACCATAACGATGTCTTTAGATTCAAAGAACTGTCCTAAGTAAGGCAGTTTAGACGCCACCTTTGCCATCGCAGGTGAAACGAAGGCTGAACCGATAAGTATAGCAAAAAGCAAAACTGCTGCACTCATGAAATAGATGAATTTGTTTTTCTTTTTGGGACTTCGTTTTTGTATACGGTTTTGAATCTTATGCTCTAATGTTTCATCAAATGTAATGTCGTTAAGAACCGTATCAGTCATACTTTTTCTCAACTTTTTCAATTTATCTTCCATCTTCCACACCTCTTTCGTACATCTGCTTAATGAGCTCTCTGCCTCTATGCAATCTTGTTTTCACGGTGTTTGCATTTATGGATAATAACGTACTTATATCTTCAATTTTTAGATTTTCAAAGTAATATAGGAAAATAACTTCTCTGTATTTAAGAGGCAAAGCGAGAACTTTTAACGAAATTTCTTTTTCTTCCGACTTTTTGATTAATAAATCTTCTGGTGTACCGTCTTTCGAAAAATAATGATCGAATAAGGACTGCGTGATTTTCTTGTACTTATATGCTTTCGATTTCATAACATCTTTGCATCTGTTCGTCGTGATCCGATAGATCCACGTTTTGATAGATGATTCTTCACGGAACGTGTCCAGTTTCTTATAACAGCTGATAAACACATCTTGCGTAATATCTTCTGCCAGGTTTTTATCTCTTACATACGAATAGGAAAGCCATAAGACACTTTGTCCGTACTCTCTCATTAAGCTGTTTAGCGTGAGTTCATCTTGTTTTACGAATTTTAATGCGGTCTGATTTCTTTCAGCAGACTTTTTCTTTTTATTAATCAAAATCGTCCCTCCTTTTCTATACATTTATAGACGACACTTTTTCCAAACGGTTTTATATTTAACAAAATTTTTATGTAAGGAACAAAATCGCTAACGCGGCTTTATGCAGTCCCATTTCACTTGGGATTTTTTTCGCTTAAATCATAGTGGCCCACAGCTTGGACATTGGATTTTTACTTCTTCCACTTTCTTTTTGTCTAGCCCAAATTTAGCCACGACAAAATCAGGAAAATCATCTTCTTCATGACAATCCTTGCAAGTAAATGTGACTGTTTTTATTATAAGGACAATTATTTCACAATCTCCTTTACACTAACATAAATAAATATTTATTTTGAAGTGAGTTACTCCACAATCTGGCCCGTTTCAAAAAGAAAGGGTACATTTCTTATTACAGAAATGCACCCGATTGTTGAATAATTCTATGGATAGTATTTATCTTAATTAGTCTATGAAAAGGGCAATAATTTCGGAAGGTTACCGAAGACCTTCTTCTTCTAAACCCTTTAAATAAACTGTTGTAAACATTTTGAGAAAATATGAATCTTCCTCAAAATATTTTTTGAAGCCCTCTAATACATTGTCTTGAAATTTTTTATCTCCTACCCAAATTGGCATAGCACCTAAATCACTTTCAAATTGTTTAAGTACCAAATCCAACGTATCATCAGAAAAGGAATCTCTGTTTTCTTCTAACCATTCCAACCATTCCTTTACAATTTCATTATTTGTGGTTGGTTTTCCATTTAAAACGAATTCCTCTATATCGGTTAATATAATTGATGAAAAATAATCCAATGTAAACTCAGCAAAATCTCTTATATTCACTAAAAAGGTTCCTTTCCTTTTACTAATTTTACTTTAGTTTAACCTAAAGGTATGTGCTTAAGTAACACTTTTCTTATTCCACAATCCTGCTACGTTTGTGGAATTAAGTCATTACTTAAGTATTTAAGGTCTTTGAAAAACTTCGCACCATCTTGCCTAATCAACTTTTCATGAAGGTTATTACAGCGTTCTTTGATGTCTTTAAATATTTGAAGAACCAAGTAGGCAGGATTTACATTGTGAATCTGACTAAGTAAAATTTGCTCCCCATAACATATGCTGAAACAATATAAATAGAGTGGTTAAAGAAGAGCTAATCATTAGTAAAACAGGCACAGTACGATTTGCTTTCACCTTAAGAATTGTGTGAAAGTATACAAAGAAAGCGATAAATGTCACCACATAATAAACCCAAAACATAGGATAAATTGATAATGGACCTAAAAAGAAGCATAAAACAGCTATATGAAGACAAAAAGCTAAAATCGATACTAGCACCCACCTCGATCGCTTCTCTCTTGCTTGAAAAGCTCCAGTTAAAGCCATAGCTGTTGCTGCTATTATTAAGAATATAAGGGACCATTCAAATAAATAAAATAAATTTTCATAATCAACTGCAAGCAGATAGCCAATAAAGGATAGTGGAATGATAGCCATCAAAAGTATTAAACTCACTCGGATAAAAATAACTGGGTTCAAGATACTTCCCACCTTTTTAGTTTTTCAAATCATATTTCCTTTATTATACATTTTATTACGAGATTTACTTTCTATTAGTTTTGAAACACTCTTCCACGATTCTGCTCGTTATCTAAATAAGAGTAACAATATTTATGGTAATATTATCAAATAGGCAATTAAGGAGGGCTTGCTCTAGTGGTAAATATTATAATCATACTTGTAATAGCTTTTTCTATGTTCGCTTCTATTGCTGCTTGGCTTAATACACAGACCATTCTAAGAGAATTATCAGATATAAAGAGGAAATTAGGAATTAAAGAAGTCTCAAAAACTTCCTTCTTAGACAAAGACCTTGATAATGATTAACCAAACTCAGATTCACTTATCATTGGTATTTGGGACAATATACTGGCGTAATTAACTCATTCTTGAATTATTAGTTATCATTTGAATATTGATAGTTCGAGCCTGGGAAAGAGCTTAAAATTGAAATGATGGAACGTAAAGTCAAGACTCTTAAAGAAAATAAATATTAATCATACTTTTAACGAGATTGGGGGATAGGTATTCCCCCATTTTTTTATGGGAAGAAAATGAAACGAAATGAGTCAGTTGAATGTCTAACTGTTGTCTGAGGAAAGGAGACACGTAAATGTTCAGAACAAACACAGTTGAAAAAGCAAAAAAAGGAGATCAAAAGGCATTTATGCAGCTGATAGATACTGAAAAAGAAAAACTGTATCGTATGGCTTATTTGTATGTGAAAAATGAAAGTGATGCACTGGATATTGTTCAAGATACGATTTATAAAGCCTTTGTATCTATTAATAATATTAAAGATGTATCGTATTTTTCTACCTGGATAACACGGATATTAATCAACACTTCATTAGATTTTATTAAGAAGAAAAAGAAAATAGTGCCTATCGATCAAGAGTTCTTAGAGAGGATTGGAGAAGATACTCAAACATCGATTATTGAAGAAAGATTAGATTTATTACAAGCTATAAATAACTTGGATGAAAAATACAAAACGGTTGTCATACTTAGGTATTATCAAGATTTTTCAATTAAACAAATAGCAGGTATTCTTGATTATCCAGAAGGAACCGTTAAAACAACGTTACACCGAGCAATCAATAAATTAAAGACCGAGATTAAGGAGGTATGCATTAATGAATAATCAATCAAATGACATCAATAATGCTATTCAAGAAATATCTATACCTCTCGATAAACTTAATAAAACTATTGAATTAGGAGTAAAGAGAGGACAAGCGAATCTTACCAAACCTAAAAGAAGGTTTTACCCCCTATTAGGAATCGCTTCAGTAACAACATTCTTAGTTATTGGATCTGCTTTTGTTTCTCCAGCCATGGCAAATGTATTATCATCCATTCCAGGTTTCAAGTCTGTATTTGAATTTGCTGGAGATAACGGACTTGAAATTGCGAGCAAAAAAGGTTTATCACAAAAAGTTGGTCAATCAGATACAGATAAGGATATTAAGCTGACCATACAAGATGTATTTTATGATGGTACACGTTTATCAATCGGGTATACACAAGAGTCTTCTCGTACGGTTCAAGAACTAGGAGAACTGGACTTAAGAGTAAATGAAAAGAAAATCAATTTTGCAGACAGTAGATCTGGTGAATTTGTTTCAGATAAGCATTATGCTGGTGTAATTAATATTAGTCCTACTGAAGAGTTACCTGAAACCTTTGAGTTAACAATCGGAATTAACAATATAGGAACAGAAACTGGTGATTGGGATTTTAAGATTCCTGTTGAAAAATCAAATGAGCAAGTAAAGACTATTCGTCCAGAGAAAACATTAGTATATAAGGATACGAAACTTACAGTGAAGTCTATTAAAGTGGGACCAGCAGGAGTGAAACTGTCTGTGACAGTATCTTCTCCTATTGGAGAAGACCCACTCAACATTGATGGTAGTCATCTGAAAATCAACTTACTCGACTCTAAAGGAATGGCTCTCACTCAGCTGGATGGGTCAGGTTCTGGAGAAGAAAAAGACAATAGATCCGTTATGGAGATGGAATATAGATTCGCTCCTTTGAAGAAAACTACAAGCCATTTAACAGTAAGTCCATTTCTTATTCCAATTCCAAAAGAGATGCCTTCCGAACTTTCGGCACCATTAGAAAAAAATCAGTTGCCAATTATATTAGATCAAGGTGATATGGGTAAAATTGTTGTAACAGACATTAAGTATCAAAAAGATAAAACGTTGTTATACTTCAACGTTAAAAGTGATTTTGAGTATGATGGAAATATGAATCTTAATCGTATATGGATTGAAAATATGGCTGGAACTGATTTAACTCTTAAAACCAAAGGCTATCCCGAACGAATTAAACAGGATTCGTATGTACAGGAATTTAAACCAGTGGGTACAAATGTACCTTTAAAGGTTCTAACGCTAAAGATGCCTAAACTTGAAATTCTAAAGGATTTAGAAATGAAAATACCTATTCAAAAGTAAACAAGCAAAGTACGTTTTTAACGAAGGTTAGAACATTAAACTATAAACCAATGGGGAACTTAAATATGAATACTAAGAGAATTGCTGTGATTTTTCTTTATGCCTATATACTCGGTCTAGGGTTAGCTATTATCTTCACTCCTATTTCTACGACGTTTAATGAAGGTAACGGTGTTTCAACCACAAACTATAAAGAACCAATGGAGTATATTGTTTTAGTATTTCGAATTGCTTTCATTACTGGATTTATCGGGGTAGTTGGTTGCGTTTTTTTCAAAAGAATTAAATAATCCTCAAATCCTCAACAAAAAGCACGCCAGCAGCGTGCTTTTCCCTATTCGTTTTTAATCACTTGTTTAATTTTAAAGGTACTTCCGATGCACCGTCTTCCCATCAAACGTAAACAAAACGGGCTTCTGCTCAATCCTTGTCTCCATATGAACAGGACGTCCCCACAGGTGATGAAGATGTGGCAATACCTTCTCCAGATACTTTACATCGAGCTCCATATCTTCATAGTTATGATTGAGGTATAGCTCCCCGTTCTTCATGTAATCAGCATCGTTTACTGTGATATACGGAAAACCTCCGTTTACCCTCATATTAACTAGCTGGTCACGGACTTCCTCCCACTGCTTGTCGACAATTTTGTATTCCTTGCCTTGCTTCTGGAAGAGGTACATGTCTTCCCGCTGTGCTAAATCTTTCGTTAGATAGTTTCGGATAAACGACATGTCTGATTCTAGTTCACGAACCTCAAATATCTTCTCACGTCCCGATCCAGGCTTTACTCCCTGTCGCAGCAATTCTTCATCTGGGTTATTATAGCGTTCTTCGATGTCTTTAAATATTTGAAGACCTAAGTAGTAAGGATTTATGGATGTCGTCGAAGGCTGTACAACGCCCGCGTTTAATTTAGCGAACTCAATCGTCTCATGAGAGGTTAAGTCCATTTCTTGTAGAATTTTGGCGTGCCAATAGCTAGCCCAGCCTTCCTTCACATAAGGATTTCAGAACGGACTAATATAAAGGGACTAATAAACGTTTTCCCCTAAAAAACTATTTGCAACTAACTTCTTAGGCTTACGGTTTAGAGGACCTTCCTTATCCCTCATCTGCTTAATCAAATCGAATTTATCGTCAATACAGTATATCTGCCTATTTGATTGATAAACCTGAAGTGAATTGTAATAAACAATGTTCTGCACATCCACCATAGGGATGAAATGCCTTTCTGCTCCCAGAAGACCGTTATGAAAACTCCGTTCTGCCAAAATAAGTATTAACTCATTTGAAATAGGAAAAGCAATCTCTATACCCTCTGAACCATAACCACTAGTTCCTAGTATCGGATCCTGGTAATGAGCACGCTTAACAATCGGGTGATCAGAAGTGTAAAAAGGTTGTTCCGTTTTATTTACTCCGATAAACCATATATGAGAAGCAAGAACATCAGCTAATCTTAACGGTAATTCTCCAAATATAATGGCAGCATGTTCTAAACTCTCAAATTCATGTTTCTGGGATGCTGTCAAACTTCCAGGTTTGTATTCTTTGTCAATAGAAGAAGCAAAGATATCGACCATTGCTTGTGTCATAGATTTTTTCGATTCAATAAACGATTGTCTGAATTCTTTCGAACGAACTATTTGAAAGGCTAACATTAGAGATAATTGCTGACATTCATTTTGAGATAGCACTTGTGAGTTAAAAGGAGAAACCATCATCTTATAACGTGCTCTTATCCCGTCTAAGATTTTTTTAAAATCGCCTTCAATTTGTTCAGAAAAAAATTTCTCTACACTTTGTTCTACTGCATGTTTCATTTCCAATTCAGAAGCAAAGTTGGCTTCGCTTAAGATTTCTAATACTTTTTCTTTATCTTCTTGTGTCATAGCGGATTGAACTTCATCATAAGGAATGTCATAAAAATATCCTTCTGATGCAACTTTATTAATGTTAGCTGGAAATTTCCTATCTAACTCCTTATCGTACACCCATAATTGTTCTTTACTATTGGCGAAGTATTTCAGATACGATTTAGGTACATAATGTTGATTTTTTACTTTCTCCAAAATAAATACCTTCCTTATTCTTCTGTAAATTTCACTTATTTTTCAATTTCATTACGGGGTAAAGCATTACCACCCTTAAATTCTTGCGGAATATCTTCATGCTTAAGAATCTCATCTAATAATTCTAAATATATGTCTCTATATGCATTGAAGGATTGAAAGAAAGACCCAATATTATAAGAAAAAGCATCATATGTTTCTAATTCATCTCGGAACTTAGATTTTTTAATATTGATAGCCAACAAATTCCCATAGCTATTAGGGTGGCATATTTCTGATAAGAATTCATATGCTCCTCGAAAATTTTTTTCTTTCTTTTGATATTTGATCTTCATAAAATAATCAATCGCGTCTATGAGCTTCAATGCGTTTATAGGATCTGGAGTATCCTCTGGAAAATCCCATTTATCCATAACGCCCCACAGTAAACTCTTAAGTATTGTTTCTAGCTGATTTCGGGTTATGTCTGATTTTAAATACTGTCTATATTTTTTTAATAAAAATGCTAAAACGCCCGTAGTCTCATAATGTGCTCTTGAGGAGAGAGCGGTTGTGAAAGGATTTTCATTATTTAATCCTTGTATATATGACTTTGCTAACATCTTAGATCGATAACAGTTGCTCTGTAATAAAATCAAACTGCTTCTTCCTATTTCAAAATTTTCCTTATCCTGAATTGGATGTATTGACTTAAAATAAAATGTTCCGTAAAACCTTTGCATAATCCCAAGTAAATCTAAGTAATTTTCATAACCATTTTCAGAAAACATTTTAAGAGTTTTATCGTTTATTTCCATTTCAATTTCTCGCTCCTAATGTATTCATAATTATGTACAATCTTAACAACTCATTTTACCATGTTTTACCACATTGGAATTAATAAATTTTCACATCGAGCAAATCCATAAAACGTAATCGATGTACCTCATTATGTTTATCCATTACTCTTAACTCCCCTCTGTACAGGTCCACATACTGAACCTTTCCAATCATCAATCTAAAATCATCATTATAAAAGTATGTAAAACAAAGATTTAGGTTGTACTCCATTGCATCACAAATTATTTCTTGCATTAGTTCGAGCTGCTGTTCATCCAGTTCGGGTTTTACTTTCTTTTTGCTCTCTCGGTCATACTCCCTTAACAACTTTACATGTTCAGGCAAAAACATCCCTTGCCACTTAATGTTCCCGCGGTCACGGATCACGATTATCACCATCCTTACAACGATTATAAACGAACATACGTTCGTTTATAAAGAATGTTTATAATACTTTATAAAAAAGATGCCCCTTTATCTTTTGTATCTACATAAAACTTTGCAATTTGACTCATCACATACTCCCATCTCTTCCAACTGCTTTGATAGGTATTGATGAATTTCGAATTATCAAACACTCGAGAAGGCTTATCCAGACTGTACGTCGAATCCATTTAAATCAAGCTTTTACTCTAAGAAATTCGAGGTACTGATGAATGTTAAATAGTTTTGGTGAATATGTACGTATTGCACGTAATCAGAAAAAATTGAATGTAAAACAACTTGCAGAACGAATTGGTGTTTCAACAGGTCATATCTCAAATATTGAAAACGGAAAACCAGATGTATCGATTAAATTAGACGCATTAGAGAAACTTCAAAAAGAACTAGAATTCCTTCCTCTTCTTCCTGAAGATGAGATGGATGAAAAGTTATCTTATCGATTGAACAAAGCAAAAATCCAATATCAAAAATTAGTACAAAGTGACCCTAGTGCAGCTGAATTTCTATTAACTCAATTTGAACAAGGATTAGATTGGTTTCAGAAAAAGTAACAAAATTTCATAGGTACAAATTCGTTTAGTCACTGCACAGAGAAAGGAACCAAATTCCACTTCATAAAACACAAAAAAGCCAGCAGGATTGCTGGCTTTTCATTATTTATCTCAAACGCTAGAGATTTTATTGTTGTAATTCTCGTTCCTTTAGTTTAACCCCTGCCCCATCGATTTCTTCCTCTTGGCTTTCATCAGAATCAGTAACTTCTTGATTTTCCTTATTCACAGCTTCGACTATTCCATCTTCATTTATTATAATCTCATTATCTTTCGCTTTTTGAAGAAGTGCTTTAAATGTATTTTTGATAAAAGGAAGAAATGTTTTTTGTGTATGGTCCTTTAATAAATTCGATTTAAAACAATCCTCACCTCTTATCTCGTTGTTTATTTTTCCTACCTGATCATAATAAACGTAATAAACCATTTTAATCTTTTCTTGATGAGATTCAATTTCGATGTCAGTAATTATTCTTTCAGTTTTTAATAACTCTTTAAACTCTTCAAAGGTCTTTGGCTCGTACTTATTTATTTTTAAAGCAGCTTTCTTTTTTTCATCCTCGTTTATTGGGAATGAACTCTTTCTCTCTGCTTTTGGAATCCTTCTACTTTTTATTCCTTTGATTTCTACATTAATTTCATCTAGTGCCTTCGATAACTGCATGAGTAATTCTTTTGTAGTCTTATCCATCCCTATTTCATCATGATTCACTTCAACTTTTCCTTTTAATTCATTGTCATTTTTTAAAAGCAACTGTATCCGCCGACTCTTTTCAAATAAGAACTCTTCTGATGTAGGAACAGAAACAGATTCAGAATATTTATCATAAACGTATACCATCTCAACGATGCCTGGTTTTTCTTCATCAATGAAATCATATAAGTCATACTCCTTAATCATCCATCCGTCTTTTCGCGACGCTCTTTCTCCTTTTAACCTTCCTTCTCTTATGAAATGTGAAACCATTTGAATGTTACCTGTAATGTAATGACGTTTTAAGATTTGCAATGCCTCGTGTACATTAAAGATTCTCTCCACCCATATACCCCCACACCATTTTTAGTACAAGTATATGAATTTAATTTTTTTTCATGACGGTTGTAAAATTAGAATCATAAAGTTACTTCGTTATATTTACTGTTTTATCATAAGTAAGATAATTTTAGTCAATTAACATTAATCAATTAATATTAATAAGCTATATAAAAAACCGAGAAATTTGTAGGTCATAATATGAAAAACCGAGATATAAAAGAAAGAGATATATCATGAAATGTTGAATATTAAAAAGGGGCAGAATTTATCTAGTTTTGTCGATTGCACTATTCATGCGGTCTCGGTTTAAGAATGGAAAGGGATCCCTTTCCATTCTTAAACCGAGAAAATTTGGACAAACATATGAATTGCCGAGAAACAAGGGTAATATAAAATAACAAAATATAAAATAAAATGAAATTCCATTATTTGTTTGTACAGTACCAAGAAAGCTTAAAAAAGGCATTGTCGAATTTTAATAAATTTACCTCTTTACTTGTCCTGATTACTAATTCCCTCACCCTTATTGTAAAACGATTCGTAGAGAGGGTGGAAAAAAAGTGCAAAAAAAATGAACAGTAGATCTGCTCATTTACTCAAGACATTGAATATTCTTTTGGTGGAAGTGACTTTATTTTAATTCCAATCTTAATTGAATCAATCATTGTGCAGTTTTCTACTAAGAACAAGGTCAAGTTACGGATCTCTGGGTCTGAGAGTGATGACCACTTCCTATATTGAAAGAACGAATCAACCCATTCTTGAACATGCCTATCATCTGAAGTCATTTCAATTAATTTTTGATACTCACTTTTCACATGTTGTATTTCTTTTTCAGACTTTTTTAAGTTTATCTCACTATCGCCTTTTGATAGCAAGTACGCTAACAATTCATGTTGTTTAGACTCTTGCAGCAAACCATCTTTTTTATCTCCCATCTTTTTAAACATTTTAAGAATGTTCAGATTGTTATTCTCTTTGATGATTTCTTCATCCAATTCTGAAATTCGTTTGTGCTTAATGGCGATCTCTTTTTCAATCAATTTATTTACTTCATACATTACAATGTGTTTAGGAGCTGGCATATTAAATATTTCGTCTAAGACAAGATTATTTAATTTATCGGCATCTATCTTTTCTTTACAATTCTGACAGATATAATACCGTTTCCCGTAAACTGTACCAGGCTTCTTAATATTGGTTCGTTTATCTATACCTTTCATCTTTTCGCCACAGTGACAAAACAATAAATCTTTTAGATAAAAAGATGTGTTAAGATACCTTGGTTGTTTATCCTTCGTTTTTGTGTACTTATGCCAACAGTACCACCAGTCTTCTTGTGTAATTAAAATATCCTCATCACATATGAATGGACTTCTAAACCACTTCCATAGTTCAATAGGATTAAAGAGTTTAGTCCCCTTTTCATAACGGTTGTAAACATGATAGCCTGTGTAAATTGGATTCGTAATAATCTCTTTTACTCTGCTGGCACTCCACTTTTTAGGAAGATGTTTATTCAAGTTTTTCGCGATACTTGAAAATGTCTCACTCTTTTTATACAGATTAAAAATATCAACAACATCCCTCACTTCTTCATGGATAGGGGAAAATCTGACTACCTTCTCATCTTCTTTTGTTGGCGAGAAGCCATATGGGGGCTTACCTCCAATGTACCGATTCTTTTCTAACATCGATTTCAAAGTGGCTTTTGTCCGTGTTGAAATGTTGTCTGATTCTAACCTTGTGAGTGCATCCTCAACAAGAGTACGAATAAAATCATCAGATTCATAAAGTTCTCCACGTGAAGCGATTACTACTGGGATACCAATTCTCTCTAATAAAGATCTTAATTGAAAATGCTCTTCTGTCTGCCTAGAAAGACGGTCGCGGTCAGAAACTATAATTGCATCAATTTCTTTCTTTTCTGCTGCATGTAATAGTTTTTCTAAATCACTTCTACTTGTAAACGGTTTTGAATAGGCAGACATCGTATCGGAAAACACATCTTCGTTTTCTACCTTTTTGTCATATTTCTTTAAAAAATCTTTAACCTTTGCATACTGTTGTCCATATTCTTTACCTTCTTTTCTTTGTTCCTTAGTTGATACACGGTTATAAAAAGCTAACCTCTCTGCCGATTCAATAACTTCTTCAACTGTTTTTCTTTCTTTGCGTTTTCCCATATTTCACCTCAATACTCAGGTTCATAGCAGACCAGTTTTGCTGATTTTTTTTTAGCAAAGTAAACCTTTTTGACAAGTGACAAGATGTTTATTTTTTGTATTTCAGTTAACTGCATCTCTGTTATCAGCCCAAGTGTTTTTTGCTTATCCAGGTTGTTAATAAAATGTCCTACATGGAAAAGGAGAGACTCATACATTTCATGTTCTTTAGCTGTCTCTTTATATCGATTAACAAGATGAGATAAATACGGATTGTTATCTAGAGATAGTTCTAGATGCTTGCGAAAGTGTTCTTTTATCTCCTTCTCAAGAAATAATAATTCCTTGTTTAAATGTTTTATTCTCGCTTTAAAGGGCTTGCTATATTTGGTCTTTAAGATCTCCTTAACTTTCTCCCAATGTTGTCCGCCTCTTTGTAATAGGTCGTTCCAAACTCTTTTAGTTACTTCATCATCAACAGTAATAATTTTGGGAGAGTTCTTACAGGTCTTTGTTTTGCATTTGTATACTTTCGATATAGCAAGCATGGGTTGATCACATATTCCACAGTACAAAACGTTTTCTAACTTAGGGGATGGTAGATCTTCATCCTCTTCTTTTTTTGTTCCCTTGTAGGAATCGGGTACGTTCATTTTATTGATTATTTCGTTTGCTTTGTACCATAAAATCTCTTCCTCTTTATTCAGAATTCGATTTTTTTGAGTAACGGCATTATCGACTTCATACACTTCTCCATCTAATTTTTGTACCATTTTTCCTATATGGAGAGTCTGAGTAATGATCTCCCAAATTTGTTTAGGACTTAAGCATGCTAATGACTCGTTTTCTTTTAAGACCTTGCAAAAATGATTGTAGTCTTGCTTGTCCAATATATAAGATGAAATTGCATTCACTTCATAGTAGAGAACCTTAACAGTTTTAACTTTGTCGAGGTCAAACTTCAAGTTACTTTCCCCTTCAATTAAAGGCGTTTTTTCCTCATCTGAACCATCTTTTTTCTTTGTTTTAATGGACTTATAAGCATAAGGTGGGTTACCAACTTGCCACAATCCTTTTTGTATCAAAGGAATCTTTGAATAAATCAGGCGTTGCACAATGTTATTAGCTTCATGTTCAGCAATGCCCGCTAAAATTGCTTCAATAAATTCAGAAGCTGCCCCTTCAAAAGGTGGTGGTTCATTATCAGCAACAAAGTGCAGTTCTACACCATGTTTTTTAATCAATCGATATATTTCAATGTATTGCTGCACTTTTCTTGCTAATCGATCTCTCTTAAATACAAGAATTCTTTGGATTTTTCCCGCTTCAACATCATTGAGAAGGCGTCGCAATTCAGGTCGCTCTTCTAAGTTTGTCTTTCTTGCAGAACGATTTCCTTCGTCGTAAACATCGTGGATGATCCAGTCTCTTTTTTCTGCATATTCCAAAGCCATATCTCTTTGCATACTGATTGAATGGGGTTGTTTATCGGTCCCTAATGATTGTCTAACATAGATGACATTTTTCTTCATGGATGATCACCCACCTCTCTCTTTATGTCCTCTTTAATCTCATGATAGATATATGAAGCTAGAACATTAGCCCAGTCTTTTTCAAAACCTGGTTCGTATACGAACTCCAACCTTCCAATTTCCAAATCTTTGTCTATATTCGTTTTTTGGTTTTTTTTCATCAAAAGCACCTCTCATGTTATTTGCTATATCTGTATTATGATGCAATTGATGGAAGTGTATTCACATGTATGAACATTTGTTTATAATAGTGAACAAGACGAGTTATTTTTTTTGATGAATGCTAATTTCAAAAGGGTGTTGTGGGTAGTGTCTTTCTAGGTGAGTTTCACACGCTGCTCGTATCATTCGTTCCTCCCAAATCATCCAAGAATTTTTTATCTTAGAAATTTTATCAAGGTCTAACTCATTTACATGATCAAAGGAATATTCCTGGAATGAAAAATAAACAGTTCTCGCCATTTAAACTCCCCCTTTGTAAAACATATGCAGGAGAAAAAATTGGACAACTATTTTTTCATAGACAGGTATATTTTTTCATATATATGGACAAGGGAAGCGGGGGATATCGATGTTTAAACGTGAAGAGGACTTTGACAGCAGATATATCGCTCTTTACTGTCGCGTATCCACAGAAGAGCAAGCAAGAGAAGGTTTATCTTTAGACGAACAAAAACACCGCCTTGAGTCCTATTGCCATGCACTAGGTTTTAAACAAGAGGTTCGGATTTTTATAGATGATGGATACTCAGCTAAGAATTTAGAACGTCCAAAACTAAACTTATTACTTGAAGAGTTAAAAGCAAACAAGGTCTCAAAGATTATCGTTACAAAACTAGACCGTATTAGTCGTAAGCTCCTAAACTTATTGGAACTCATTGATCTTTTTCAGAAGCATGAAGTAACCTTCATCTCGATTAGTGAAAGTTTTGATACGAATACTCCATCTGGACGTTTAACTTTACAGGTGCTTGGTGCAGTTGCTGAATTTGAACGAGAAAGAATTCGCGAACGTGTAGTGGACAACATGTTTCATGCTGCTAACCAAGGACAGTGGCTTACCTCAGCTCCTTATGGGTATCAGTTAGTGGAAAAGAAACTTGTGATCGATGAAAAACATGCTGAAGTCGTTAGAGAAATCTTTTCGATGTACTTAGAGAAAGGAATGGGTTTCCTAACGATAGCCAAAAGTTTGAACAATAGAGAAATACCGTCTCCAACAAGAAAAGAATGGTGGAACCGTACCATAAAGCTCGTTCTTCAAAACCCAGCATACAAAGGTTTTACTGTATGGAACCGCAGAGAAGGTAGCAATAAGAACAAACCCGAGAAAGATGAATCAGAATGGATTATACAAGAAAACACACATCCACCAATAATATCTCCAGATGTTTGGGATCAAGTTAACTCTAGACTGCAACAACGTTCTCTTCCTTCGAGATCACAAAGTAGTCCAAATTTATTGAGTGGTTTATTGAAATGTGGAAATTGTGGGTCTGGGATGAGTGTAAGCCCATCTGGTTCAAGAGTTAACCCCTACAAAGTTTATCGTTGTTCTGCTTATAAAAATAAAGGTACGTGTACAGGAAAACAGTACAAGCTAGAAGAAACCGAGGAATGGTTTAAACAAGGACTTAAACAACTTTCAAAACAGTTATCTGTTGAGATGATTCCAAAAGTATATGAGAAACAATCTAGTGACATTACGTTCTCAAACTCTCATCAGAGGCTTCATACAGCCAAGAAGAGGTATCAACGAAAGATTGAAGCCTACACTGTTGGGCTGGTTTCCTTGGAGGAATTACAAGAGGAAAAGAATAGATTAGAACAAGTGGAAGTCGAAAGTGAAGTAGTTCAGAAGAAAGCATTGGATCCCAAAATTGTACAGCAGGAATTACAGAAGAAGATTAAAAATGTCTTTGATGCCATGGAAAGTATGGATGTAACTCAATTAAAACCTTTACTTGCACAAATATTGGACAAGATAGTCTTGCATTCTGAGGATGAGATGGAGATTGTTCTAAAGGTTTAAAAATAGATCATTAAGTTGATCTATTTTTTATTTTTTTATGTAAAAGATTGTTAAACATTGTAAAATAATATTAGCTTTGTAAATTTGGAGGTTGTTATATGTCTAGTGGAGCAAAATGGTGGAAGTTTGATTTTCATACTCATACACCAGCATCAAATGATTATGGTAAAGGCAAAGACCATGAAGAATTAAAAAAACTTACTCCTGAAGAGTGGCTCCTTGCACACATGAAGGCAGAAATAGATTGTGTTGCAGTAACTGATCATAATTCAGGACATTGGATAGATGTTTTAAATGCAACTTTAAAAAGAATGGAACAAGAAAAAACTGACGGTTATAGACCCCTTTACCTTTTTCCTGGTGTTGAAATTAGTGTTCACGGTGGAATTCATTTACTTGCTATTTTTGATTTAGAATCTAAGGGAGAACAGATTACTCAGCTTTTAGGTCTTAGTGATTATCATGGGAAATATGGAGAAACTGAAGAATGCACAAAGAAAACGTTCTCTGAAGTTGTAGATTGTATTCATAAACTTAATGGAATCGCAATTCCTGCTCATGTAGATCAGCCCTGTGGTTTATTTAAAGATTGTGAAGGAATTACTTTAAAACAAAATTTAAAGTCTTCTGGAATATTAGCAATGCAAATTTGTAATGCAGATTACGAGAAACCAGCTATTTACCAAGAATTAAAGTTGAATTTTTCAGAAGTTGGCGGATCAGATAGCCATCATCCAGAACAAATTGGCAAGTGCTTCACTTGGGTTAAAATGGAAAAACCGAATTTAGAAGCTTTGAAATTAGCATTACATGATGGAGAGGATGCAATACTCCATTCGTTAAAATTTACTGGTGAGCCTAATAATATAAGAAAACGATACTACATAAAAAACATTGAAATAAAAAAGGCATCAAAAGCTGGTAGAGGAAAAGATCCTTTACAATTAAATTTTAGCCCTTGGTTTTCAACTATTATCGGTGGAAGAGGTTCGGGTAAATCAAGTGTTTTAGAATTTTTAAGACTTGTCCTCAACAAAGAATTGGAACTACCTCTTTCACTTCAAACTCAATTTGAAGAATTCAGTAAAGTTTCCACATCCAGAGGACAAACAGGCATGTTACTAGACGATACAGAAATTAGAGTTGAAATAGTTAAAGATGGAAGAGAAATAGCTTTGGTATGGAGAAAAGGTAAAATTACCGAACATGTTAAAAATATTGAAGGTAATTGGGAGGACTTTGGAGAAAGTTCAGACATTTCTCAGCGGTTCCCTATTAGACTTTACTCACAAAAACAATTATATGAATTAACTAGAAATCCGAATGAATTATTGCAAATGATTGATAAGCAATTTGATAAAGATAAATGGTTAAAAGAAAGAAAAAATTTAGAATCTCAGTGGTTAACTGCGAGACGGGAGAACAGAGATTTAAATAATAAATTAAAGTACCAAAAAGGACTAGAACTTAACCTCAAAGATACAGAAGCTAAATTGAAGTTATTTGAAGAATTAGGTCATATTGAAATTTTAAAGGATTTTCAAAATATATCCTCTGTTGATGAATCATTAGAATTAATTAAAGAGAATATCCAGAGCCAAGTAAAAGATTCTAACGAAATAAATAAAAAGCTAGGTAGTATATCGCTCCCTCATATTGTACAAAACACTATTGATGATGGATCTAGAGAAATAATTACCTCTAAGTTAAGTGAATGGAGTTCTTTAATAAATGATTTAAATACATTATTAGAAAAAATGAATACTTTTGAAAAGGAATTTGAAAGTACGTTAATTGGCATACCATGGGAAGTCAATAAACAACCTAAACTAAAAAAATATGAAGAGTTAATTGAAAAACTATCAGAAGCAGGCGAAACTGATCCTAAAGCTTATACAAATTTATTAATACAAAAACAGGAAATAAAAAAAGAACTATCAACACTTGAGGATATTAAAATCAACGTTGGTAAGCAAAAAGACAAAATAAGCTCAATTTACACCAAGATTACAGAACATGAAGTTGAATTAAGAGCAATGAGAAAAAAAGTTATCACCAAATGGAATCTTAAGAATGATGATCTCAGGATTAAACTATCAGAAATGGACGATTCCATCTTAGCAGAATCTAATTTTAGAAAACTTATTAGAAAAGAAGGTATTACATTTGCCAGGGATATATGCGAACGTAATGATATGGACGATTTAAAAAAAGGTTTTATTTTTGATCTCTATAACATGGAACCCAAAAATATTTGGAAATCACGCATGGAAGCTATAAAAGGTCTAGTTAATGCCTCACCTAATTATTCTAAAAAGTTTAATGATCACATCGCTTCTTTAAAAGAGAGCAGTCCTGAAGATCTTGATAAATTATACATTTGGTTTCCAGAAGATTTAGTTTCACTAAATCTTCGTATAAATGGGAAAGAAGAAAATATCGAGGTAGGTTCAGCTGGACAACGTACAGCTGCTATGTTATCGCTATTACTTTCTATTGATGATACACCTTTAATAATTGATCAACCTGAAGATGATTTAGATACAAGAAGAATTACTGACTTAGTTGTAAAAGGTTTACGCAAATTAAAAAATAAGCAACAAATTATCGTAGTGACTCACAACCCTAATATTCCTGTAAACGGATCAGCAGAAATGATTATCCACTTGAACTTTGCAAGAGGTATGATTCAAGTAAAATCTTCTGGTGCACTTCAGGAAAAGGAAGTTAGAAAAGCGGTATGTGATGTCATGGAAGGTGGAAGTGAAGCCCTCAATAACCGTTACTTCAGGATTTTCAAGGCATTAGAGTAATACATTTACCGAGGAAAAACCCTTTCTTTTTTTCTTGTACGCTTATGATTTCTAAATCATTTACTAAGAAGACTCTAACAGGAGTTGAGTATCCTTTAACAAACAAATCTTCGTCAACATAACTCGCGTAGATATTGTTTGAAGTGCAGTAGTAATCAATTGCACTTTTTGTGGATGTCCACAATGCTACCTCAAGGATTAAATTTTTTTTCGCCATAGACTTTAAATGACTTTTTTCAATACAAATATACACCGAATCCCTCCCTTATATTGTAACTTACTGTTAAGTGTATGAACTCATAATAAAAAGGATGAGAAATTTCTTCTTCTCATCCTTTTTTGACTTTTATGTATTGTTTTATACCTATTCAAAATCCTTAGGAAAAGGATGCCCAGCCTTCGTTCATGATTTTCGTTTCCAGCTGCGGCCAGAAATAAAGCATCTCTTCTCTCATCATCGATAAAATATCACGCTGCCATTCTTCAAGCTCGCGACTATATTGCTCAATAAATAACAAAATGTCCTTTTCAGGCTGCGGTGGAAATGATTTTTTCTTTTTCAATACTGGTTTTGGACCTTTTTTGTCGTCTAGCTTCCATAGATCATCGTAAGGCGTTTCCTTCTTAGGCGTAAGATCTTCTTCGTCTTCAAATACATAATTTAATTTGTTTCGAACAAGTGAAGGATCGATGTGTTCTTGTATCGCGAGAATTGCATCTAAGAACTGTTCGACCTCTTTTTTGCCGTATAGATGTTCATATTGACCTACTCGTTCAGCTGTAGCCGTCATGCATTCAACCATGTCTCTTCTCGTATTTGAAAAGCGAACATTGTTTTTGAAGAAGTCACAGTGTGCCAGAACATGCGCAATGATTAATTTATTCTGAATAAGTGAATTCGTATCAAGTAAGAATGCGTAACACGGATCTGAGTTGATAACGAGCTCATAAATTTTACTCAAACCTAAGTCATATTGAAGCTTCATTTTATGAAACTGTTTTCCGAAGCTCCAATGAGAGAAACGGGTTGGCATTCCGTACGCACCAAATGTATAAATAATATCGGCAGGACATATCTCATACCGCATCGGATAAAAATCAAGGCCAAAGTGGTCAGCAATCTCGGTAATTTCAGCTATTGCTTTTTCTAGCTCCTTATTTTGCAAGTCCCAGTTCATATTTTCCCCCTCCTGCTATTTCCTTACTTTTAACTGTATGAAACAAAACAGGCATTCATGAGAAAACAAGTGAAATATTGGACGGGTTTTAAAAACTTCTTTTATAAATTAAAAAGGCGAACCCATTTTCTCGGGTTCACCTCAGTGTTCATCTAGCTTCATATATATCTATTGTGCACGACCACCCAGAACATGCTTTTGGAGTTTGTAAATTATTAATCCACAACGTTTCAGGTGCGTCTAAACGTTCCTTTACCATTACTTTTGCACTTTGGCCATTCGTACGAATCCAAGTTAATCCTTCTTCGGGTAATGTTTTTGGATAAACATCCGCTTCCCCTGAAGCTGGATTCGTTAATCTCTTTGCACTTCCGTCTTTAATTTTCACACTGACTAAGAAAGGTTTTGCTCTTTTTTCCTGGGGTACCCCATAACCCCACTCAATCTGACGGCTCACGATGATGTTCTTATCATTCAACCAAGTAAAATCGCCGTCCGCATACCCGGTGTATCCTAGATTTATCTCGTTCCCATTCTTAGGATTCCATACCGTTAATCGTTTATTTTCAGAAGTGAGCCTTCCGATCCCTTTTATAAAGCCGAGCTGTTTCGTATTCGGCGACCAGTAGAACCAGTTCGGCTGATCCAACATGTTACCAATGTTACGCGTTCTCGAGCCGTCTAAAGAAACAACCATTAAAGTGTTGGAGTCTGCCGACATGGATGCTGTTGGACATGCGATGAACGCAAACCATTGATCATCCATCCCCCACTTGAATTCTGTTGTACCTATCGCAAAGAACGTTTCACTCATTTTAGGCAGCGTCGTAATGTTCTGTACTTTGTTCAAATCTCCGTTCGCATTTACAGGAACGTAAAAAAGTCGAACTGGACTCCAGCCATCAGGCTCTAGATTTGCAGAAGATGAGACAACAAATCCTCTCCCGTCAGGTGCCCAGCTGTAGTTTCCTGTGCCAAGGATGACATTTTGAAAGGATGAAGCAGGTCTCGTTAAGTCGATTACATTGAGCACATCCCCGCTTTTCCATGCAAGCTTTGATTCTGTGGGAGACCATCTCGCCAAACTAACATCGCCATCGAATACTCTTCTCTTTAAACGCGTTACACGGTTATACACCCATAGCTCCTTACCTTTACGAGCTACATAACTAATATAAGTTCCGTTGCTTGAAAACTTTGGATAAGCTATATCAGAACCTTCAACAAGCTTCCTTTCTAATTCACCTTCTTTAAGCCAAAGTCCATCACTTCTTATAAATGCCGCTCTTCTATCAGAAGCTTCTGCAAAGTTTGATTGACTAATCATCATACTAATAAAGATCAATCCGAAAAGTAGAAAACGTTTCATGTGATCACCTCATTAGTAACATGAGCGAAATGAAGAAAATCATACTAAAAAAGAAAGCTCAGGAACTAAGAAGTTCCTGAGCTTGGTATAACCTTATTCTCCTGTTTCAGCAAAGCGCTTGATACGTGCTGCGATCTCGTCACGAACGCGTTGGAACTCACTCCACTCTTTTCCTGCAGGGTCATCAAATCCCCAATGTTCACGTGTTTTGTGAGGTGGTGTTGCTGGACATACATCGTTAGCATGACCGCATAACGTTACGACTAAGTCTGCTTTTTCTAGAATGTCTTTGTCGATTACATCTGATGTCTGATTCGTAATGTCGATATCCACTTCTTTCATCGCTTTGATTGCGTTTGGATTAACACCATGTGCTTCGATGCCAGCTGAGTATACGTCATATTTATCACCAAGGTAGTGGTGTCCAAATCCTTCTGCCATCTGAGAACGACAAGAATTACCTGTGCAAAGGAAATAGATGATTGGTTTAGCCATTTTGTAAAACCTCCTGTAGTAAAGAACTTCTTTCGGAACCATCATAATATAAGTATATCCTTATATCAATATTTATTTATATATTCTTTGACATTTCATATAAACATATGGTTATATACTAATGAGGTGAAGTCAATTATGGAACTTGATCAGTTAACGGAATGTTATAAAGCCATGGCAGATAAAACACGATTGAATATATTAGCATTACTCCGCCACGAAGAGTTATGTGTATGTGAGTTAGTTGATATCTTAAAGATGACACAGCCTAGTATTTCACAGCATTTAAGAAAATTAAAGCAAGCTAAACTCGTTAAAGAACGACGTAACAGCCAATGGATCTTCTACTCCATTGATGGAGAGATCTATCCATTCATTAAAGCAAATTTAGAAGCACTACCTGATATGTCAGCTAAGATTGAAGAGTTAAAAGCTTCAGGTGGAAAAGTTTGTTGCTAACTTAGAATTACATAAATAGGGGGGATTCTTATGGACAGCATGGCGTTAATGGCCTTCGCTGTATTTTTAGTTACGATTATTTTTGTTATCTGGCAGCCACGCGGTCTTTCCATCGGTTGGTCTGCGACCGTTGGAGCTATCATCGCACTTCTTCTTGGCGTGGTTTCACTCGCTGATGTGTGGACAGTTACCGGGATTGTGTGGAATGCTACATTAGCGTTTGTTGCGATCATACTCATATCAATTATTTTAGATGAGATCGGTTTCTTCGAATGGTCAGCCTTACATATGGCGCGACTTGCAGGTGGAAACGGTAAGAAAATGTTTGCCTATGTGATTCTGCTCGGAGCTGCAGTTTCAGCCTTTTTTGCAAATGATGGCGCAGCATTAATTCTGACTCCTATCGTACTTGCTCAAGTTCGGGCATTGAAATTAAAAGAAGCTATGATATTACCGTTTATTATGGCAAGTGGTTTTATTGCAGATACCACATCATTACCTCTTGTCGTCTCAAACTTAGTAAATATCGTATCTGCAGATTTCTTTAACATCGGATTCGTTGAATACGCAAGCCGCATGATCGTGCCGAATTTCTTTTCACTGTTCGCTAGTATGCTTGTTTTGTTCCTCTTTTTCAGAAAAGATATACCGAAGAACTATGATCTCTCTCAGCTCAAGCAACCGAAAGAAGCCATTCGAGATGAGAAGATGTTTAAGCTTTCATGGATCATACTAGCTGTTCTATTAATCGGGTACTTAACGAGTGAATTTATTGGTGTTCCTGTCTCATTCATTGCAGGAGCTGCAGCTCTTTTCTTTATCATCGTTGCTCGTAAAAGTCCTGCTATTCAAACAAAAAAAGTAATCAAAGATGCACCATGGACTGTTGTTGTCTTTTCAATTGGTATGTATGTAGTCGTTTATGGTCTTCGTAATGCAGGACTTACAGATATGCTCGGCAGCTGGATTCAAGTGATCGCTGATGGAGGGTTGTTCGCTGCTACAATCGGAATGGGTTTCTTAGCAGCTGTTTTATCATCCGTTATGAACAACATGCCAACTGTTATGATCGATGCACTAGCTATACAGGGGACGGATACATCAGGAGTTATTCGTGAAGCATTGATCTACGCAAATGTAATTGGTTCTGATTTAGGACCAAAAATCACACCGATTGGTTCACTTGCCACTCTTTTATGGCTGCATGTCTTATCGAAAAAAGGTGTAAAGATCACATGGGGCTATTATTTCAAAGTCGGAATCATTTTGACTGTCCCAACACTTTTCATAACGCTTACCGGCCTTTACTTATGGTTATTGCTACTATCTTAAAAAGAAGGAGAGATCATGATGATTCAACGCATGCATGTTGCAGTCAACTGTTCAGACTTAGAAAAATCTCTAGCATTCTATAAAAGCTTTTTCAACACGGAACCGACAAAAGTAAAAGAAAATTACGCGAAATTTGAGCTTGATCAACCCGCTCTTCACTTTTCATTGAACGAACGTCCCTTTTCAAAAAACGGAGTCCTTAATCATCTCGGTTTCCAAGTAAACAACACGGAAGATGTTCTAGCCATGGGAGAAAGACTTAGAGAATCAGGACTGCTGTTAATCGACGAGATGGATACAACATGCTGTTATGCCGTTCAGGATAAAGTGTGGGTATATGATCCCGACGGCAACGCTTGGGAGATTTTCTATACCAAAGAAGACTCTGAATTTGAATCTGCTGGTGATGCACGAGATTTATCTCTATGCTGTGCACCACCTCAGCAACCTCAACCCATCACGCTAGGTTTTACAAAGAAATAAAGGAAAAATCCCTCAGCATCATTTATGCGAGGGATTTTTTTATGATCAAATGGTAGATATCGCAACAATCTCTTCAATACGAATAATGATCTGATCCCAATAGTTATGGTTATCGCTCATCACACATAGCGTAATATAATCTCTTTCTACTGCTCTTAGTCTGCCTTCGTAAGAATGATTTGTTGTATCCACCACTACCTGCCTCTCCAAAAGACACTTTGCTTCTCTTCTGAAGTTCTTCAACACCAATCACCTTCCCTATTTTGCACTGCAAGCAAGGGGCTTTCTATACTATTACATGCAAAAAAGAAAAAAGAGACACGGACAAACACCCTGTGCGTATGACTATTCTTGTACAACGACGCATATTATGTAGAAATAATCTTAGACAGGGATGAATGCCATGTTTGAACGGACGATAGCGATTTTCTTAGGAAGCGTGTTGCTTGGCATAGGCATTAATGGTTTCATCGTTCCCTTTCATCTTCTCGACGGAGGAATGATCGGAATTAGTCTTCTCGTAAAGTATGTGTGGGGTTATAAAGTAGGGCTAACGATCATTATTCTGAGCATCCCCATCTATCTAATAGCTTGGAAACTCGAGCGTCGATATTTTATAAACAGCATACATGGTTTACTCGTTTCGTCATTGATCATTGATTTGTTATCTCCTTTAAGAGGAATGTTTTCTGTCTCTGTTATGGAAGGTTCTGTAATCGGAGGATTGTTCATCGGAACAGGGATCGGTTGGATGCTGCGTCATGAAACGAGTACCGGTGGAACAGACCTGATTGCCCTTTTTCTTTCGAGATGGTTTTCCATTAATGTTGGGATGGTTATCTTTTTGATCGATGCAGCAGTCATCCTCGCTGGCCTTTATGTGATGGGAGAAGGTATTCTCTTCTACTCACTCGTAACGATTCTTTCCGTTGGATTCGCAACCATGACGATGACGTTGATCCGGTCGATCAATTTCTATAGAAGCATCTAGGGGGACTGACCCCTTACAATTTATTTCCCTCTTCATTTTAATCTGCGGCACCAATACATTTGCTCAATATGATATTGTTGTTGTCATTGCTTTCACTTTGAAAGGGAAGTCAATCACACTATTTCCTATAGCTTTGATGAAAAAAAGGACCAGAAGTATCAATAAAGTACTTCTGGTCCTTCTTTCTTCTCGGCTAATTTAATTTTAACTTCAACTAAGAATATCTAACCAGATCTTGATCGATGTAGCGATAATCAGTGCTGCTAAGATAAACTGAAGAATTTTTGTATTCACTTTTTTACCAAACTGCGCCCCAAGTGGCGACGCGATCAGGCTGGCAACTACCATGATCACCGCCGGCCATAGTAAAACTTGCCCTGTCGAGATCTTACCTACAGTAGCGCCAATTGATGAAATGAACGTAATAGCAAGTGATGTAGCAATCGTCATACGCGTTGGTATCTTTAGGACGACTAACATGATCGGTACAAGGATAAATGCACCTGCTGCACCAACGATACCTGCTGCAACACCTACAACAAATGCTAGAACTGCCGCAAGCCATTTATTAAACTTAACTTGATCTAATGGAATATCATCGATCCCTTTTTTAGGGATCAACATCATGATAGCAGCTAAAGTAGCTAGAACAGCATAAACAATATTAATCTGCCCTTCTGACATCGCTTCTGAACCAAATCCCCCAATAAAACTTCCTACTAGGATGCTACTACCCATATAGATGATCAGTGTCTTGTTCAGATAACCGCCTTTACGATAAGCCCAAACGCCACCTATCGTTGCAAAGAATACTTGAACAGCACTGATACCTGATACCTCATGAGCCGAATATGCCGTGAAGCCGAGCATCGCTGGAATATAGAGCAGCATTGGATACTTGATGATGGATCCGCCGATACCTACCATTCCAGAGATAAAAGAACCTATAAAGCCAATTAGAAAGATTGTAATAATAAACCCTAATTCCATGACTTCACCTCCTTAAAACTGATGTTTCTTAAATAAATAAGTTGATCTTAGATTCATCTGCATCAGCTAGGTATGAAGCAACTCCTGCATAATCCAGTCCATCAATTAGTTCCTCTTTCGTAATACCCATTACATCCATCGACATCGTACAAGCAACCATCTTAACATCTAAGTCTTGAGCCATTTCAATTAACTCTTTAAGCGTTACGATGTTTTTCTTCTTCATCGTATACTTCATCATCTTCGCGCCTAAACCACCGTAGTTCATTTTAGAAATGCCTAGTTTTTCAGGTCCTTGAGGCATCATTTTTGCAAACATCTTATCCATGAATGTTTTCTTCACATTCACGTATTCTTCTTTTCTTAAGATGTTTAGTCCCCAGAATGTGAAGAACATCGTTACTTGTTTCCCCATTGCGGCTGCACCTGTAGCGATAATAAAACTTGCCATCGCTTTATCAAGGTCACCACTAAATACGACCATTGTTGATTTATCTTGTGTTTGTTGTTCCATCATTGGACGCTCCTTTTGAATCAGATACCTATACCTCTATAGGTATCTGATTGCATAAATTTTTTTGTTAACCTTTTTGGATATAAAACTTAAATACGCCGCCTTCTTCTGTATGCTCTAATAATTCATGACCTGAAGATTTAGACCAAGCAGAAAGGTCATTAACTGCTCCTTTATCTGTTGCTAACACTTCTAAGATGTCTCCACTTGCAAGTGTATCCATCGCTTTCTTTGTTTTCACGATTGGCATCGGGCAAGATAATCCTTTTGTGTCTAACGTTTGAGTTACGTTCATTTGTAAAACCTCCAGATAGTTTTATAATTTTTTGTTCAGTTATTCTGTGATCGCACAGCGGTTTGGACCAATTTCCATCTCGCGCTGTTCATCGTTTGTAGGGTCGATTTTACCCATGTTCGTTTGACGAATTTCTTGATATGCGTTCGGCTGCGGTGGTAAATTTTCCGTTACAGCTCTTCGAAACTCATCTTCATTTTTTATGTTCAATCCATCATTCTTTTCAAAGAGTTCACCAAGTGGTGCTGATACCGCACCTTTCTCATCTAGCTCGCTGATCTTTCCAAAATGAGCAGGCAACACAACTAGATCTTTAGAAAGATTGTTATATTTGTTATATAGCGAATCACGTAAATCACTAACCCAGTCCTCTGCTTTACCTGCAAGATCGGGACGTCCGATTGAATCAACAAACAGAATATCTCCTGAAAGCAAGAATTGTCCGTCAACGATCATAGAAGTACTTCCAATCGTGTGACCAGGCGTATATAAAGGTTGAATCTCAATCTTCGTGTTTCCGATCGTAATATCGTTTCCTTCTTCTAATGCTGCGAATGAGAATGTTACTTCGTCAGCATCTTTTGGTGGTAACCAGTAAGTTGCACCAGTCTTTTCTGAAAGTCTGCGTCCCCCTGAAATATGGTCCGCATGAAGGTGTGTATCGATCATGTGCTTGATTTCAAGGTTGTTTTCTTTTGCAAAATCTTCATACGCTTCAATCGTACGAGCAGAGTCAATAATAGCCGCTTCTCCGTTCGATTCTACAAGGTAAGAAAGACATCCCTTACCGATACGGTTGAATTGATAGATCGAACCTCCATCTTTCAAATCTCCAAGCTTTACTGGCATTAAGTACTCACTCCAAGACTTCATACCCCCTTCGAGATAGTAAACGTCTTTAATGCCTGCTTCATCCAACATCTCTGCTACCATGATAGAAGATCCTTCTTTTGCACAAACAACGAGAACTTCTTCTTTCGGAAGATGTTCTAAAACATCTTCTACACCATCGATCAGATCAAAATAAGGACGGTTAATGGATTCGATTCCTTTCCCTTCGATTCTCCAGTCTTTATAATCCCCTTCATTACGAACATCGAGAATGAACATGCTTCCTTCAACAACACGTTTTGCCACTTCTTTAGCTGATAATGCTTTTATCATTTCAAAAATACCTCCCTGGGTATATTTACGATTAAAATTTTTTTATTCTGTTGGCCCATTCCATTCAACCATTCCAGGTAATACGTTCTTAACACGTTGGAAACCATTCTCAGCAAGCATTTGTGCCGCCATATCACTTCTTGATCCTGTACGACAAATAACATGAATCTCTTTATTTTTATCAAGTGTTTCTATTTTACTTTCGAGCTCTCCCAATGGAATTGATACTGCCCCAGGTATACGTTTGAACTCATACTCTGCAGGCTCTCTAACATCTAGAAGAAGCATATCTTCTTTATTTTCAGCCAAGACTTTTTCTAATTCATCGTTTTGAATCGTATGCTCGAACTTTGCTGCCTCTTTCACTTCACCGGGATTTGATTTTCTTAAATAGTGCTTAAGAACATCTCCGTCTTCTTTTGTACCTAAATATTGATTTCCTGTGTTCCTTGCCCAGCCTTGAATATCAGCCAACGAACCTTTGTCTGTTGCTTGAACTTCAATAACTTGACCTGCCTGGAGCTGATCCATCACTTTCTTCGTGCGAACGATTGGTAGCGGACATGATAATCCTTTGCAATCTAATACGTGATCCACTTTAATACTCATTTTGAAACCTCCACTTATTTATTTGTTATTTTACCTTTCCAAGAAAGCATTCCGCCTGACATGTTCACTACAGCAATTTGACTTGAAGCTAAGATCGTACAAGCTTTTTCGCTTCTTTTACCAGAGCGGCAAACCATGACATACTCTTTGCTTGAATCCAACTCATGGATTCGGTTAGAGATCTCCCCAAGTGGAATATGTGTTGCTGTAGGAATCATACCTTGAGCAACTTCATCGTTTTCACGAACATCAATGATATTTAATGAATTACCAATTTCTAATAATCGTTCTACTTCTCTTGCTTCAATCGTCTTAATAGACACAATTGTTATCTCCCTTCCACAATAAATACTTATACCCGTATAGGTATATAAAATGATAAAAAAATATATGATTACTTTACTACAGGCTTACTTATTAAGAAAATTCAACTCTTAAAATACCCATAGGGGTATAATAAGTGATAAAAGGAAATCTGTCAACAGTCTTAACAGTGACAGATATTTATCGACTTTTTACGAGAAGCTGCACAGCTTCTTTTACAATATCAGAATTCATCTCTTCTCCGTTTTCCATTTGTTCACGTAAACACTGTTCAAGGTTGGTGCCTACGATTAATCCAATCGTACGGTCAATCGCTGTACGTGATGCGGATAATTGAGTGATAACAGATTTACAATCTTGTTCTTCTTCTAGCATACGCAATACCCCACGTATTTGCCCCTCAATTCTTTTTAAACGATTTTTCATTTCTTGTGTGTATTCCATTTCAGCACCTCCTTTTAAAATACCTATAGGGGTATGTTACATCCCTTTAAGATTAATGTCAACTCAATTGAATGAAATGGCTGCAAGTGTATGACTTGCAGCCTCTATTCTAGTTATTGTGCCACTTTTTGCATTCTTTCATGAACCAAATCCATCACTGATTGTTTTAAGTTCACTAATGCTTCATCAGCATTCTTGTGTGAATCTGCTGTAACACCAAAATAAAACTTTACTTTCGGTTCAGTTCCTGATGGTCTTACGCAGAACCAAGAACCATCTTCTAATTGATATTTAAGCACATTTGATTTAGGAAGATGGATGTCACTCTTTTCATCTTTCACTACATCGTATTGGACGCTCGCCTTGTAGTCTTCAGAAACCACTAATTTTTGTCCATTCACTTCAAGCGGCATTTCAGCTCTAAAGCCTGCTAATAAGTTTTCGATCTGTTCTGCTCCAGACTTACCTTTTAATGTTAGGGACTCGAGACCTTCCTTATAAAAACCGTGCTTTTTGTAAACATCGTCTAAAGCATCAAAAAGTGTTTTTCCTTGTTTCTTGTAATAAGCAGCCATTTCAGCTCCCATCAAACAAGCCTGAACTGCGTCTTTGTCACGCACAAAATCTCCGATCAAAGAACCGTAGCTTTCTTCATAACCGAAAATGAACGTATGTTTCCCGCTTTTTTCGTATTCCTTAATCTTTTCGCCGATGAACTTAAAACCTGTAAGGGTATCTTCACACGTTAGACCATAAGACTCTGCGATTACTCGACCAAGTTCTGAAGTTACGATCGTTTTGAAGATGATCCCTTTTGAACATAAACTGCCTTTCTCTTCACGTTGTGAAAGAATATATTCAATCATGAGTGCACCAGTCTGGTTACCTGTAAGGATTTCGTATTCACCTTTACTGTTCTTAGCTGCGATTCCTACTCGGTCCGCATCAGGGTCAGTTGCCATCAAAATATCTGCGTCGGTTTCTTGTCCGTACTTAATTGCCAATTCAAAGGCAGCATGTTCTTCCGGGTTTGGGGACTTCACCGTTGAAAAGTTAGCATCAGGCTGTTCTTGTTCTTTTACAACCGTAACATTCGTAAATCCTAGCTGTTGAAGTCCTTCTCTAACCGGAATATTCGCTGTTCCGTGAAGAGGAGTGAAAACGATGCTTAAGTCATGCATCTCTTTGATCACTTCACGGTTTAAACTAATCTTTATTAGTTGATCCATGTAAGCTTTGTCGATTTCTTCACCAACAACTTGGATCAACCCTTCGCTTTTGAGTTCCTCTTCAGATCTCACTGCGATAGAAAGTTCATCATCAACGGCATTTACTTTTCCAATCACTTCATCAGCTTCTTTTGGCGGAAGCTGGCCGCCATCTGGACCATATACTTTGTACCCGTTGTATTCTGGTGGGTTATGGCTTGCTGTGATAACAATTCCGGAATAAGCTTTTAAGTATCTAACCGCAAAAGATAACTCAGGTGTCGGTCTCAAGCTTTCGAACACATAAGCTTGAATACCTTGAGAGGCTAATGTTTTCGCCGCTTCCATCGCAAACTCTGGTGATTGATGACGTGAATCGTATGCAATCGCAACACCGCGTTTTTTCGCTTTCTCTCCTTGCTCTTCGATAAAATGAGCCAAGCCTAAAGAAGCTTTTCGAACCGTGTACGTGTTCATTCGATTTGTACCAGGTCCTATTTCTCCACGCATACCGCCTGTGCCAAATTCTAAATTCTTATAAAAGCAGTCTTCAAGCGCTGTCCTGTTTTCCTTGATTTCCTCTAATGCAGCCTTTAATGGTTGTTCGAGTTCTTCGTTCCCTACCCATTTCTCGTATGTTGTCTCCCAGGACATAGTACTGCCTCCTTATGTTCTATAAAATGAATGTTAATTGTTTTTTGTTAGTTTCGATATGAATCGAGTTTTTCCTGCCCTATCTATTAAATACGGCCTTTATTATACCGCTTTCAGCACAAAAAATAAAATCACTAAAAAAAGTACTCTTACACAATGACAATGTTCGTGATATTTCCCGAGAAATAGAAAAAAAGCGGCAAGCTATCTATCGCTTACCGCTCTCGTCATCTTATTTACTTTTATCTTTTTGAACAACGCTATAGAGATCTAACCTTCTATCTCTAAGAAGAGTTACACTGCCTGTTTTACGTTGTCTTCTTAAAATTTCTAAATCCACATCACCTACTACAACTGTTTCAATATTCGGGTGACATTCCCCAACGATTCCGTCTCTCGGGAACGAAAAGTCAGAAGGAGTAAAGATACCAGACTGAGCATACTGGATATCCATGTTCTCCACTTGTGATAGGTTTCCAACAGTACCTGCGATTGCTGTATAGATCTCATTCTCAATCGCACGTGCTTGGGAACAATATCGAACGCGCAGATACCCTTGACGATCTTCCGTACAGAAAGGTGTGAAGATGATCTTCGCCCCTTGATCGGTAACGATACGTGAAAGTTCAGGGAACTCGATATCATAGCAGATAAGAATTGCAACTTTTCCGCAATCTGTATCAAATACTTGTACTTTATCACCAGCTGTAATTCCCCACCATTTTCGTTCGTTCGGTGTGATATGAATTTTATATTGTTTATCAATTGTTCCATCTCTTCGGAACAGATAGGCAACGTTGTAGATATCTCCGTCTTCTTCAACAAAGTGGGAGCCACCTATGATGTTCACATTGTAACGAACTGCAAGATTCGTAAACAGTTCGATATATTGCTCTGTGAATTCTGTTAGTTTACGGATGGCTAAGCTTGGACTCTTCTCCTCACAGAACGACAACAGTTGAGTAGTAAGAAGCTCTGGGAACACAGCGAAATCTGAACCTTGATCAGAGGCAACATCTGTATAATATTCAACCTGTGTCGCAAAATCTTCGAAAGAACTTATGGTTTTCATCATATACTGAATCGTCGTGATTCGAACAGGCTCACTCGTTTTAAAATACTTTTTCGTTTTGTTAGGAATGTAATCAACATTGTTCCATTCCATTAAGGTCGCATATGCGTTTGATTGTTTATCATCGGGCAGGTAGCTCTTGTTTAAACGCATTACAGTGAAACCGTTCATCAATTGAAAGGTTAAGACAGGATCGTAAATATTGTGCTGAATAACTTCTCTCACATATTCTCGAGGCGTCATTTCCTTTGAATGCTTATGGTAGTTTGGAATTCTACCACCTAGAATAATACTTTTTAAATTCTTTTGCTCAGCTAGTTCTTTACGTGCTTCGTATAGACGAGCACCGATTTTCATTCGTCGGTATTCTGGGTGGACCATCACTTCGATACCATATAAGTTAAAACCTTCTGGATCATGGTTCGTAATGTAGCCTTTATCTGTGATCTCATCCCACGTATGCTTATCATCATACTCATCAAAGTTAACCATTAAGCTTGAACAGCTTCCAACAATCTTTCCTTCATACGTTACACAAAATTGGCCTTCCGGGAAGATACGAAGATGGCTTTCTAACTGCTCTCGTTCCCAAGGTTCCATGTTTCCTGGAAAACAGATTTGTTGAAGTTCTAAGATCTCTTCAATATCTTCAAACTCAATATTACGTAGTTCTATTTTTTTCTCGAATTTCGAAACATCGATCTCACTCATGTTATCCACTCCTCTAACTTGCTTGCATAACTTACTTCCAATTCTTCATCCGTTCCTCGAGACTGCCTGTGAAAAATTCGATTTCATTACCATCCGGGTCGTTAAAGCTAATTGTGTCCCCTCCGCCTCTTGCTATCGGGCCCCTCGTGATTTCAATGTTTTGTTCACGCAGCAAGAGAACCGCTTTAGGAAAATGTTCTTTAGAAACAGTAAATGCAAAATGATCGACACCTATTTGATTTCTATCCATAGGTTTTGCATCTTTTATTTCTAACAAACACAGCCACACTCCCCCGACATCTAAGTATATATCTGTATTCCCTTTATGAACGATTTTAGCACCTAGTACATTCATATAAAATGTTACGGATTTCTCTAAGTTAGAAACTCTGATGGTGATGTGATTTATGCCGTTAACTTTAAACATATTCTTTATTTATTCTCTGCCTGTTTAATAAGTGAAGCAAGGCTCAACTCTGCTAAGGATTCCATCTGGTGATCAACATCGTTAAAAGTCATATGTTTTGTAACGGGGTTGGGGATGGCTACACAATATAGTCCTGCTTTTTTAGCTGCCATTGATCCATTTATAGAGTCTTCAAACGCGATGGCTTCGTGAGGTTTTATATCTAAGGCTTTAACCGCTTCAAGATAAAGAGCAGGATCAGGTTTAACTCTTTCCACATCATCTGCTGTTTTAATCACTTCGAAATGATGCTTCAATCCGATTCTCCCTAAATGCTCTTCTACCCATGTTCGCGAAGAACTTGATGCAAGACCGATTTTTAAGCCGAGTTCTTTTGCAGCTTCGAGATAATCAAGAATACCTGGTAGTTCCCGTTGTTCGGAAATCAAAGCAAGAGCACGTTCCGTCTTTTTTGCTCTTAGCACATCATGATCAAGTTTTTGATCAATTTGTCTCTCTAAATATTCGTAAGGATTAAAATCAGAATGGGTACCGATGCATTCTCCCCAAACTTCGAGCGGTAGATCGCTTCCATGTTCCTGATACAACTCTTGAAACGCGTTATAATGTTGCGTTTCTGTATCTAGAATCGTTCCATCAAAATCAAATATCAATGCCTTGATCACGGTTAACCAATCCCATCTTAAGCGTTTTATACTATTTTCTTAAATAATTATAAAAGACGCAAGAAAACCGATTTTTAATGAAGGACATTCGTTCTAAACATAATCTTCTTCCCATTGCTTGTGGCGATGATCGCCCCTAGCTGATCTGTCCGATAGACTGTCATCTTTCTATTGTCTAAACGATACAATACCTCTTTTGATGGAAACTGATAAGGGTTATTCCTTCCGACCGAAATCACTGCCGTTTTTGCTTTTACTTTTTTCAAAAATTCCATCGTTGTACCCGTATTAGCTCCATGGTGACCCAATTTAATTACATCTGCTTTAACGCCACCACGTTTTAAAATCTCTTTTTCTTCTTCAGCACCTGCATCTGCCATGAGAAGAAAATTCTTTTTGCCATGTTTGATCTTGATCACCGCTGAGTAGTCGTTGATGTGCTTATAATACGAACCCTTTGGAGCCAGCATCTCTACTTTTACAGAGAAGCCCATCTTAAAATTCACACCTGCTTTTGCGCGATCTACGGGGATTTGTTTTTCATTGATCACGCGAAATAGGTCATGATAATATTTTGTGTCGTACGGTAGGTTCGGCATGTAAAGTACACTCACTGGAAACGCCCGTATCACATCATCCAACGAACCAATATGGTCATGATGCGGATGAGTAGCTACAACGATATCTAAATGCGTAACGCCTTCTTTTTCTAGATAAGAGATGATCTTCTCTCCGTCATGTTCATCTCCACCATCGATTAGCATCGTTTGACCGTTTGGCGCTTTAATAAGAATGCAATCAGCTTGCCCAACGTCTAAAAAGTGAATCGTCAATGGATCAAACCAGTCAGCTCGAGCTTTATGAGGAACAATAGTTAACATGAGCATCAAGCTCAAACAGAAAACGGCAAACTTGTTAATGGTCTTCAAATCTCACACCCCTTTACATCCATTTTTTCGTCCATAATACGTAACCTTAGTTATATGTAATTTTGTTGAATTCAACAACAAAACCCGCCATCCAATACATGGATGCGGGCGATTTGGTTTTTTATGAATAGTCGTTCTCTAAAAGCTCATTCCTAATTGAATATTGTCTGGAATTATATCTATAATGTTCTCTTCTAAAAGAATGCTGCTATCGAATTTTTTACTTCATCGACAAGTTGATCGGAGTGTAAGATGCGAGACTCCTGCGGGACAAGCGGTCAGGTGAGACCCTTAAAGGCACAAAGTGGCAAGGGGCTCACCGCCTGCCCCGCGGAAAGCGAGCATCTGAAACGGAGATCAACCACTTTCAAGTACATCAATGAATACAACTGGCCTTATGCGTTCACTTCATTCTTCTTAAAAAAGCTCTTCATAGCATGATACACATCAGCTTTTTCTTTTAGAATATAATGACTAAACTTCGGATTATCCATATTCTTATACACACTCATCAACGTCGAATGCCGGTTATACGCGTTCACTTCACCATATCCAAACATGTTAGAGTGCTCCATAATTTGCTGAACAAGTTTCACACATCGTGCATTATCACTCGTAAGGTTATCTCCATCAGAGAAATGGAACGGATAAATGTTATAACGACTCGATGAATATTTCGTCTCGATCAACTCAAGCGCCTTGCGGTAAGCAGATGAACAGATCGTTCCTCCACTTTCACCTTTGTTAAAAAAGTCTTCTTCTGACACGACTTTTGCCTCCGTGTGATGCGCGATAAATTCAATCTCTACTTTCTCATACTTCGATCGCAAAAAGCGTGTCATCCAAAAGAAGAAACTTCTCGCCATATACTTTTCCCAGATTCCCATCGAACCTGAAGTATCCATCATAGCGAGGACGACTGCTTTTGATTCAGGTTTGACGACTTCGTTCCATGTTTTAAAGCGAAGGTCATCATTATGGATAGGAGCAACACTCGGCTTTCCGATCAAAGCATTTCGTTTGAACGCAGTTAGAATCGTTCTCTTTTTATCCACGTTCCCCATGAGCCCTTTTTTGCGAACATCATTAAATTCGATTTTTTCCATTACGATCTGATCTTGTTCTTTTTGTTTGAGGTTAGGCAATTCTAGTTCTTTAAACAGCATTTCTTCCAGCTCTAAGATAGATACTTCTGCTTCTGCATAGTCGACACCTGGTTTGTCGCCTGCAGGTCCCTTGCCTTTTCCGGCCCCGCTCTGTCCGGCACGTCCATCTCTGGCTACTACATCCCCCACCTGACTATCTCCATCACCTTGGCCTACGTGCTTGTTTTTGTCGTAGTTGTATCGGATTTTGTATTCATCCATAGAACGGATTGGAATCTTAATCACATCACGCCCGTTGGATAGAATGATATTCTCTTCACTTATCAAATCCGGCAAGTTGTTTTTAATGGCTTCCTGCACTTTTTCCATATGCCTTTGATGATCTTGATATCCTTTTCGGTGGAGGGACCAGTTTTCCTGAGACACAACAAAATTGTTCTTTTCCGGCTCGCTCATCGTTTTCCCCCTCCAAAGCAGCAAGAGTCAATGCTGCTTGTTCTTGATCAACCCGGGGCATAACTTGCTTGTAACAATCCGCTATTATCAGAAAAAAAGGGTTGGTTACACTATCATATGCACGTACTTCTTAGAATTGCTAAACTTTCATGATAAAAAAGCCCTCTTTTCTAAAAAAGAAAAGAAGACTTTGTTTTGATAATTTATTTATTGTATTCTTTCTTGTCGTGTTGCTGTGGGTCGGGCGTTTTCCCGCTTTTGCGGACTTCCTCATTTGTAGAAACGTGCTCCATCACTTTTCCGTGTTCTTTCATTTCCTCAAAGTTAGATGCCATTGAACTGTTTTTTCGTTTAGGTTCATTATTTTGTTTTGTCATAGGGATTCACCTCTTACTGAATTTTTCCCCATTTATTCCTTTTTAAAACCATTAAAAACTTTCAGCTCATCCATCGGCCAATAACGAATATTAGCTTCACCGACGATATCAGACATCTCAACAAAACCAATATGACGGCTGTCGATACTGTGAAGCCTGTTATCACCAAGTACAAAGATTTTTCCTTTCGGAACCGTATCGAGCCCTGTAATCTCTTCTAATGTAAAGTTGCCTGTGAGTGTCCGGTTACCGGCAAATCGTTTAAATTCTTTTAAATAAGGTTCTGCAACAGGTTTGTTATTGATATATAACTTGTCGTCTCGGTAAGCAATATGATCACCAGGAAGACCAATCACTCGCTTAATATAGTCCTCTTCAGGATTAGCCTTAAAGACGATTAGATCAAATCGTTCTGGCTGGCTTATTTCATACCCTATCTTATTTACGATCAGCCGGTTTCCATTTTGGATGGTCGGCATCATAGACTCACCGTAAACCACATATTGCTCAATCAAAAACTTTTTTATAATAATAGCTAGAATAAGTGCAACACCAATTGCTTTTATCCAATCCATTAATCCGTTTCTTTCTTTTTTAGTCGAGCTCATCGGGCTCACTTCCTTTAGTTAGCTTATTAGTATCAATTTACCATTTTTAAGTAAGTAAATACAAGTTCAATTATTTTTAACATAAATACGATTGTAAACTCTACTCTGTAATTTGTTTAGTTTCCCCTAAATTTCTGTAAAAAAACACACCCTGACAGCCTTAATCGTGTCCGGGGTGTGTTTCGATATTTTATCGGTTCAATAAACTTCCTACGTATCTTAGTAGTTCGTTGGCACTAGTTGTATTATAGCCGTGTTCATCCACTAGACGTGCGATGACCTCATTAATCTTTTTCAGTTGTGACTCATCAGGGGTTTTGGATGATGTAGTGATTTTTACAACATCTTTAAGATCCGCGAATAATTTCTTTTGAATCGCTTCTCTTAACCTCTCATGAGAATTATAGTCAAATTTCTTTCCTTTTCTTGCATAAGCAGAGATTCTAATTAGAATTTCTTCACGGAATGCTTTTTTCGCATTCTCAGAGATTCCGATCTGCTCTTCGATCGATCTCATTAATTTCTCATCAGGACTCATCTCTTCACCAGTAAGCGGATCGCGTAATTTATTTTTATTGCAATACGCCTCCACATTATCCAGATAATTGTCCATAAGCGTTTTCGCAGACTCTTCGTACGAGTAAACGAACGCTTTTTGAACTTCTTTCTTCGCAATATCATCGTACTCTTTGCGAGCTGCCGAGATAAAGTTAATAAACCTCTCTTTATCTTCCTTTGATATGGATGCATGATGATCAAGCCCGTCTTTTAATGAACGCAGAACATCTAAAGCGTTGATAGAAGGTGTTTCTTTGCGAATGATCGCTGATGATATTCGGTTGATAACATAACGCGGATCGATACCAGACATACCTTCATCAGCAAACTCTTTCTTCAGTTCCTCAAGGTCAACATGGTTGAATCCTTCTACGATCTCACCGTCATACAACCGCATCTTCTTTAAAAGATCCATTCCTTGTTTCTTCGAATCCTTCAATCTTGTTAGCACAGAGAATGTTGCGGCCACTCTTAATGCGTGTGGCGCAATGTGAACATGAGACATATCACTCTCTGAGATCATCTTGGCATAAATCTTTTCTTCCTCTGAAACTTTTAAATTATACGGAACGCCCATTACGATAATCCTTGAGTGCAGGGCTTCGTTTTTCTTATTCGCGATAAACGACCTGTATTCTGATTCATTCGTATGCGCGACAATTAATTCATCTGCTGAGATAAGTGCAAATCTTCCCGCTTTAAAGTTTCCTTCTTGCGTAAGAGAAAGGAGATGCCATAAGAATTTTTCATCACACTTCAGCATTTCCTGAAACTCCATCATTCCTCGGTTAGCTTTGTTCAGTTCTCCATCAAAGCGATACGCACGTGGATCTGATTCTGATCCATACTCTGCAATCGTGGAGAAATCGATACTTCCCGTTAAGTCAGCGATATCTTGTGACTTTGGATCGGAGGGACTGAACGTACCAATCCCTGTTCGCTTATCTTCTGAGAAGAAGACTCGCTCTACCATAACATCTTCAATGCGATTGTCATATTCGTGTTCTAGCCTCATCGTGTTAAGAGGAGATAAACTTCCCTCTACTCGAATACCATAATCATTAAAAAACTCTTTTCTTAAGTGCTGTGGAATAAGATGCAGTGGATCTTCGTGCATCGGACAACCTTTGATCGCATAAACTGCTCCCGCAGGTGTTTTTGTGTAAGACTCTAATCCTCTTTTAAGCATTGTAACTAAAGTGGATTTACCACCGGATACTGGTCCCATCAACAGTAAAATACGTTTACGAACATCAAGGCGTTTAGCAGCAGGATGAAAATACTCTTCAACAAGTCGTTCGATTGATTCTTCTAATCCAAAAATCTGATCGCTGAAAAAATGATACACCTTTTGACCATTTTTTTCTGAAATGCCAGCATCTTTGATCATGTTGTATACTCTTGAATGCGCAGACTGGGCAACAAATGGCCGATCTCGTAAAATGTCAAGGTATTCAGCGAAGGTACCTTCCCAGGCTAAACGCTGTTCTTCTTCACGATGCAGTTGGATTCTTGATAAAATATCCATGAGTACCTCCTTGATTGTATTGGCTCCATCAAGTGTTAATCTACTCTATGCGGGGATGTCCGTAATCATTCTGTTTGTATAGCGATTTTTATTTAAAAAAGTTGGAATCTCCATTTGCATAGTCATGGTAAAATATGTTTATCCTTATGTTTTGAAACGGAGAAAGCCTTATGAATCAAAAGCTTGGCCTTGTTACAGTGCTACTATTGCTCAGTATCGTGTTCTTTTCATTTATGGGTTTAAGAAATGAACACGAAAACTATATTCCTTTTCAAAAAGCGATTTCTTCACTTGCTCAAGTGGAGAATATGAAATTAGCTGAAAACAGTCGCCTCCTCGATCGAAACGGTGATTTTCTTTATGAGTTCAAGAGTAATGAGAGCCGCATTTATCTTGATTACAACAAAATTCCTGACCCTGTGCGACAAGCTTTCATCGCAACGGAAGACCAGGGTTTTATACAACATCATGGAATCGATGGAAAAGCGATAGCACGAGCTTTTATTACGAATTCTACAGCAGGGTCTGTTCAGCAGGGCGGCAGTACGATCACACAGCAGCTCTCACGCAATCTATTCCTAACACACGAACGTACATATGACCGAAAATTAAAAGAGCTATTAATCTCCTACAAAATCGAACAACAATTATCGAAAGAGAGAATCTTAGAGCTTTATATCAACTCGATCTATTTTCAAAATGGCGTATATGGCATCGAAAAGGCTAGTCGATATTATTTCAGTAAGCCAGTGGATTCACTTTCCGTAGCGGAAACAGCACTGCTTGCAGCCATTCCAAACAATCCAAAGTTGTATAATCCTTTAACAAACTTTGAGAACACATTGAAACGGCAAAAGTGGATTTTATTGAAGATGAAGGAGCAAGGATACATAACAGAAGCCACTTATGAAGCATCACTTAAACAACACATTAAATTAAACGTTTCACAGCCTGTCGTTCCCTATCCTGAAATTATAGGGTACGTAAAAGAAGAACTTCTAAGTTTATTAGCGGCCGCTCCTGCTAATAAAGGACTGACAGCAGATGAGCTTCTGGTAAAACGAGATCAGCTATTAACAAGCGGTGTTATCGTTGAGACTGCATTAGATCCTAAGCTGCAAAAAGTAGCAGTGCGTGCTGTGAATAGCAGGTTGCCCTATAACGACGTAGAAGGATCTGTCGTAATTATCGATCATGTTTCAAAACAGATCGTCTCTATAGTTGGCGGAAAGAATGTTGCGTTGGAAGAATTTAACCGAGCTCATCAAGCGAAAAGACAGCCGGGTTCTTCAATAAAGCCGCTTCTCGTCTACGCCCCCTATGTTGAAGTATTCGGTGCAAAATCACACTCGCTCATTTCTGCTGCAAGAATTTGTGAAGGCAACTATTGTCCTAACAACTATGGAGGGGCTTCTTACGGTACAGTCTCCTTAAAAAAAGCGATGGCGAGTTCGATCAACACAGCGGCTGTCCGAGCGCTAAGGAAAACAGGAGTGAATAAGGCGTTTTCTTATTTGCAACCATTTAACTTTTCGTCTTTAACGAGAGAAGATTATCAGCTCGCAAGTGCACTTGGCGGATTTTCAAAAGGCTTTTCCCCGCTAGAACTTACAAGTGCGTATACTGCTTTTAGTTCTGATGGGGCTTATGTAAAACCTAGGTTGATCACTTCTGTAAAAGATAAGAACGGAAAGGTGTTATATGCTTGGAAAGAGCAACCTGTTTCTGTGTGGAGTGAAAAAACAAATAACGTGATGCGTGAGATGCTCCAAGCCGTAACGATTTCAGGAACTGCAAGAGATGCTCGATTTAAGGGTTCAACGTATATAGGCGGAAAGACAGGAACAACAAATAACGTGCACGATCTTTGGTTTATCGGGCTGACAGATCGTTATACAGCAGGCGTTTGGGTTGGACGAGATACACCAAGCAGTCTTCGGTCTATTGAGAGTGCGTCTCCCGAAGTCATGATTTGGCGAGATATTATGATAAAAGCACATCAAAATTGAGATGAAGCATGCATCATAAATAAAAAAAGAGTTGGAGGAGTAGTAATGTGGGTAATATTTGGGCTTATTGCAATAGTTGTAACTTTTATAAATCTTTATATGTATGCATCAGGTAAAGATTATAAGCTCGCTATGGCGTTAGGATTATCATTTACAGCATTAACACTTTGTGCAGATTACAGTTATGTATCTCGATGGGTAAAAGCGGAAGATTGGGCGGCTTTATCGGATGTAGTACCTGGTATGGCAAGGGCATTATGGTTTTTGACAATTGTTTCTATCTTACTAAATATGGCACCAATATTTTTAGAACGAAGACGTAAGAAATAAAGGTGTATTATCACAACAAACTGGAAGCGATTGTTGAGTAATGAAACAAAGTAAAAAAGGCTTAAGAGAGAAAACTCTCTAAGCCTTTTTTGGTGCAGAAAATGTCGTGATTTTCATTGTGATTGCCCACCTCATAAGTAAAACCGCTACTACATTAGTGGCAGGGTTTTAGCTAGCACTTGTATACTGATAAAATGGTATTTAAAAGTAATCTAGCGTAATTCGGCGAGATATCTTATTTATCTCGCTAGTTTTTGAGATATTTCCGCGAGTCTACAATTTCCGAACTAGATAACCATTCAGGTAATTGCTGCCACGAACGCATTATACAAACGCATAACCGTATAAACAACAAGTAACCCGAAACCTGTCCAAAAGAATAAGTGCAGAAATACCATTCCCATGATACCTATCGTTGATAAACTTGAACTGATACGCAATAAGAATTGAAAAAAATACAAAAGAGATGAAACAATAAAAACGACACCTATCAGCAGCACGGATTGGTTCAGCGCGATCGCAAGCATACCACCAACAAAAAAGTACCAGCTTCCGCCTTTTCCTTGCTGAAGCAGTGTCCCTTCCGTATCTTTTGAAAAAAAGAACAGACTGAGGTGCGTTAACGTGTCAGACAGCAGCTTAAGAGCAGCAAATATCATAAAGAACAACAGAAACAAACAAAAGCCGATCGATAGGTGAATCACATGATCTTCAAATAATTCTTGCATCCCCTGGTACACACCAAAGTATGTAAGCTTATCGATAAAAAGTCTTTCAAAATAAATGGCAAACCCCGAGCTGAACAGAATAATAGAAAACAAGGGAAGATACCCTGTCATATATACATTTTTCTTCATCTATGCTTGCACGAATCCCCTCAAATTGTTAAATTTCAGCAGAAATACATTCCCATGAAAACCGTTTTCATTTATAATAAGAAAAGATACTGGAAAGAATAATATTACTTTCAAAGGAGGAGTTCAAATGGATTTTATCCTCATCCTACTCGTGATGCTCGCCTTCCTGACTGCCATCTTTACAGCAGGCTATAACGATCGTCCTGGAAAAAACTAATCCATATACATATGGAAGTAAAAACGTCCCTTTTTCATCAGGACGTTTTTTTATTTTTGCTTATTCTATTTCAACTCTCCAAAACTTTGTTGACGCAATGCTTCATAGATTAAAATCGCAGCCGTATTCGATAGGTTCAATGAACGAATGTGTTCATTCATCGGAATACGCAGACACCTCTCCATGTTCGCATCGATCACTTCACGCGGAAGTCCCTTCGTTTCTTTTCCAAAAACAAAGAAAACATCCTTCTCTGAATCAGAGTAATCGAAATTTGAGTACGTCTGTTCACCGAATTTGGTGATATAGTAAAACTCCCCGTCTGGGTATTCATTATAAAAAGCATCCAAGGAATCATGATGAGACAATTTTACATGCTCCCAATAATCAAGGCCAGCACGCTTTAAGTATTTGTCTTCTAATGAAAACCCAAGTGGGTGAATGAGATGCAGATGTGCACCAGTTCCTGCACATGTACGTGCGATGTTTCCTGTGTTTGCAGGAATTAACGGTTCGAATAAAACAACATGTATAGCCAAAAAGCTCACCTCAAAAACAATATTCCAACAAGTACTTATTATAGCACTTTTTTTGGAATATCACTCTCTGAAGGCAAGCTTCTTCTTAAAGAATATGAAAAAATTTATATTGAATGCGCTTTGTGTACGCCGTTGAATCTTCATAACCCCAATATCTCATTCTGCTGTTTGTTGTATGAGCATTTACGAGTGGTTCTCCAGAAGGATCCTTTGCGACCACAATCGTCGTATGTTGATAATGGCCATCTCCATCAAAGTCATAACAGATTACGTCTCCCGGCAAAAGAAGATGCGCCGCTGATTTCTCTTGCGCTTGAAGACTAGATTTTGAGCCGCTCAAATACCATCTCATCGCATTTGCTACTGACCAGCTATAGCTCCAAGAGTTGTTTCGCATCCACCAGCCCTTCGATTTAATAGATTGAGAAGTCATCGGTATGCCACCTGCATGAAGACTTTGAGAAATATAGTTCGTGCAATCATTCTCAAAAGATTTATAAGCCGGATTAAACGTATTCCACCATCTCTCTGCATAACGTACAGCAGCAAGTCTATCATAACCGCCCTTCGTTGGTGCGATCGATTCGTTCTCCCGCTCGATCTTTGGAAGTTCTTTGTAGTTTCCTTCCACATTGACAGGTTCATCGCTTTTCATATCACCATCTTGAAAAGTAGCACGTCGCTCTTGAGAGATCTCTTCCACATAGAAATCAAACCCGTGTTTGATTAAGAAACTATAATGCACCAAATAATCTACCTGAACCTTATCTTCGGACTCCGTCGTTCGTAAGACACTTCCGTTCGTTTGATTGTTTACAATAAACGCATTTCTATCGGTATACATTTGTTTTTTTCGAATGAAGCTCTCTTGTTCTTCTCGTAAAAAGTAACCTCGTCCGTCTGCATCTGCATGTATCATCCATTGAGATTGGTTTTGGATATAAGCTTTAAGTGTTTCCATCCACATCAGACATCCCTCCTGCTTCTACTAACATATGAGTGGGATATCAAAAAAAAGAACCCTTTAAGGGCTCTCTAGGATGTCTTCTTGCAGCTATTCTGTTCGATCGATAACAATATTTCTTTTTTATCTAATCCCCCACCATAGCCTACAAGTGCTCCATTACTTCCAATCACTCGGTGACATGGAATAAAAACAGGTACGGGATTTTGGTTGTTCGCGCTGCCTACAGCTCGAACAGCCTTAGGTGCACCAATGCCTTGAGCCACTTCCTTATACGAACAAGTTACACCATAAGGAATACTCGTAAGCTGGTTCCATACCTTTTTTTGAAAAGCGGTACCAAATAAATCATAGTTCACGCTAAACTCATGCAGGTTGCCTGCAAAGTAAGCGTGCAGTTGTTGAACGGCATCATCCAATCGTTCTGGAAAGTGTATAAGTTCTCCCTTAATAAAATGTTTCGCCATCCATGAACGTAAAGTTGGAAGGTTATCCTCCATTGAACCAAAATCGAGACGGCAGATTCCGTTCTCTGTTGCAATGATTGTTAACGGTCCGATTACGCTTTCCATTTCTTCGTAATAGAGTAACGTTTTAATCTGACACATAATTATCCCTTCTTTTCATTACTTGACCTTACTATATCGGACACTTCAAACATATGCGATTACGAAATTTCTTGATTTCGGACCATTTTCAGTCCCTTTTCAATCTCTAACGTGACCAAATCGTCTTTTTCACGCTCTTTTGCAGATAATAGTTCCAATTCCGCATCTTTCCCGCTAATCTTACCAATGGCCCATGCGGCAGTTCCTCTTATTACTGGTCGAGGATCAGTATGGAGCAACGTAACTAAATCTGAAATTGCACTTTCATCTTTAAAATGAGCTAAAGCGATAATCGCATTTCGCTGAATAGGCTTTTTCCCTCTCCAGCTACCCGAAACATGGCCGAATTTTTCTTTGAACTCTCTATTGCTCATCGACAACAATGGCTTTAAAAGAGGTTTTGCAATCTCTGGGTCAGGTTCCATTTCCACATGATGATGAAAATCTTTTCCCTTATTTTCAGGGCAAACTGTCTGACACGTATCGCATCCATATAAACGGTTACCGAGCTTATCTCTATACTGATCAGGCAGGAATCCTTTCGTTTGCGTCAAAAAGGCGATACATTTGGACGAATCAAGCTGTCCTCCCTGTACAAGAGCATTAGTCGGACATGCATCGACACATTTGTTACACGAACCGCACTGATCTTCCATTGGAGTGTCTGCAGGAAATGAGATGTTTGTAATCATTTCTCCGAGATACATATAAGATCCAAACTCTGGAGACATGATCGCACAGTTTTTGGCACTCCATCCGATCCCCGCCCTTTCAGCTACAGCACGATCAGACAGTTCTCCTGTATCTACCATCGATTTCACAGTGGCACCGGGAATTTTTTCTATAATAAAAGCTTCTAGTAATGAGAGCTTTTCTCTTAATATATGGTGGTAATCTTTACCCCATGATGCTCTGCAAAAAATTCCTCTCCGCTCTCCTCGAACACTTCTGGGAGCATCATTCATCTTGGAGGGATATGCAAGAGCGATCGAAATAATACTGGAAGCTCCCGACAAAAGCCGATCAGGCTCTGTTCTTTTTTCAATATCACTTTCTTCGAATCCTGATTGATAGTTAAGGTCTTGCTGTAATCGGAGACGTTCTTTGAGCTCAGCAAATACATCAGCATGTGCAAAACCAATTTTGTCGATTCCGATTTCTTTACTATATGCAATGATCTCTTCCTTCAACTGGGCACTTGTCACGCATATCCCTCCTTTACATTTATTTTCCACAATTATGATAAACTACAATTATATAAATAAGAAACGGGGTTACATGATGATCACAATTAATCCTAAACTAAACGAACTTGTCCCGAATTTTAAAATAGGCACAATTACATACCATAATATCGCGATTAGCGAATCACCGCAAATGATTAAAGGCAGGTTCCAGCTATTTACAGAATCCCTTCGACTTGAAGAAAAAAATGCTGCCGATTACCCTGGTGTCACAGAATATCGAAAAGTGTTCAAGTCATTAGCAATTGATCCTTCCCGATATCGTCCCGCTTCAGAAGCATTGTTGCGACGGGTGTTAAGCGGCAAGGACCTACCCCCGATCAACTCTGGCGTCGATGTAAACAACTTCTTCTCTATTCGATTTGGGATACCGATCGGTCTTTATAACCTAGATAAGATTCAAGGTGACGTGCAGATTGATCTTGGTGACGCTGAAGATACCTATGAAGGATTAAACGGACGTGAGATGAATATGGAAGGCAAGTTACTGTCTAAAGACGAGGTTGGTGCCTTTGGCAGCCCAATCGTTGATTCTAAGCGCACGATGGTGGATGAGAGTGTTAAGAATGCGCTGCATATCGTGTACCTGCAGCCATCTATGGATAAGAGTGAAGCTCATGAACTCTTGGAATCTATGGCCAAGATGTTCACTCAAGTGAATGGTGGGAGTGCTGAGATTCAGGTGATTTAAACAGTTGTTTAAATACGAAAAGCTCATTTGGCTACAAGTTATTATTAAATACAGCTGATGTCGAATGATGTAGACTCGTCGATATAGCATGCAAACTCGTCAATATAATGGGGAAATTGGTGAATATATCGTGTAAAAGTTTCAATAAAATAGGCAAACTCGTCAATATATAATAATTGCGCTTTATAAAACAAAAAAATGCAGGGCTTCATTGGATCAACGAAGCCCTGCATTAAAACCTACAACTAACTTGTTCTATATATAAGCAGCAAGTAGGACATTTATGACAAGTTCTTTTAAACTTCCTTTAAAAAATTCACCTGCCTAACTTCTTTATTACTCTACTAACGTATATCTCACAGACAATGTTGCTTCAATCTCGTCCCCTTCATCCAATTCAAACACATATTCTGGAAGAAATAAATCATCTCCTCTGCCTAAGATGATATTGACTTTACTTCCTCCGTTCACAAAGTAATTTCCAAATCCATTAACGGGCTCTACTTTATATCTCCCTGGAGCTATGTCTTTACCCACTATAAAAACGCCGGCTACTAATGTTCGTGGCTCCTTCTTCTTAATTAGAATGCCTTTATTTAATGTATCAAGTTCATTTTGTTTATTTGCGATCTCCCCGCTAAGTTTTTTCAATTCATCTTTCTTTGCATTTACTTGAGTACCTAACTCATCCACTTCTTTTTGAATCGCTTCTTTTTGGCCTACCATCTCAGTAACTTCATCAAACCGTATTTGAAGCCCATCCAATTCAGCTTGTTTACTGCTTTCCTCTTCTTCCATCGCTTCAACGTTTTCTTCTATACTTTCTAACTCTTTCTTCCATTCTTTGATCTCACCATCAATTTCACCTGCTACAACTTTTTTATCTTTGAGAAGAACAGAAGCTTTGTTGTAACCTATTGCGTGCGCTGAAAAAGCGGTAATTGCTACTAAAACCAGCGCCAGTAAGCTAAGGTAGACCCACTTCTTCTTAAACATCGATAATTCCCACTTCATAAAATCTCCCCCTTTTGATGAGATATGTATGGCTTTGGAACTATTTTATTTTCTTGAAAAAACAATATGCTTTTTCATAAAAATAAAAACCCCTTAAAAAAGGGGAATATTATCCTATCTATAAATATCGAAATAATACAAGTATAGAAAATACAAAAAGGATGATCATGACCACTAACAAGCGAAAAGATTCAAAAAGCCTAATCATCAGCCCATTAATCATATGCATGTAGTGAAAAATATCAGCCGTAATAAAGAGGATTGAAACGAAGGAGACGGTAATTAAAATCAGGCAGACTGTGGCACGCCGGTCTCTATACATCAGAGAAATAACCTCCTTTACACCTACATATTCAGTGTACAAGAAGAAGATTCAAAAAAAGTTCCCGGCAAAGTGTGCCAGGAACTTTTTATAACACTATGAAATGATTATCAGCCAGCTAAATCTAGATTTTTCGGTTGGCTTTTTGTTTTTGAAAACATATAGACTGCGATCGACAATAAACTAAAACTTAATAGATAGATGAACAACACACCCACATTTGAAAAAGCAGAACTTGTGCTATCTAACGAGATCAATGCTTTAAACCCTGCTATTGAATACGTGAACGGCAAGAATTCACTTAATGCACGCAGGTTCTCTGGCAGCATATCGATCGGCAAGTTAGCACCCGTCGTTGAAAGCTGTAAGATCACTAAAGCGAACGCAATAAAACGTCCGATGTTTCCTAACGACGCAAACAATAAGACAATTCCTGTGAATACTAAACTTACAAAAACCGCAAAAGTTATAAAGCCCAGTGGGTTTCCAATCTTCACATTTAAGACAAGTAAAACGACTGTTGAAAGAAGTAATGCCTGTACAACAGCAAGTGCACCTAGGTTCATGAATTTAGCACCGAACCAAGAGAATGCTGAAATTCCTTCAGGCTTCTTAAAGTTGATGAACATAGACATGATTAAGATGCCCACAAACAACGCTAATGAAAGAACATAAGGAGCTGTTGAATCACGATAGAGTGGATATTTATTAACCGTTTCACTCTTCAATTCAACAGGAGAAGAAAACATGCTCAAGTTCTTATCATTCGCCGCTTTAATCGCTCCTGTTTTTTCGGCACCATCCTTAAGGCCAGATGATAGCTCGTTACTTCCATCATTTAATTTCCCTGCACCATCATTTAATTTTGTAACACCTTCCGTTAAGTCGCCCCAGCCTTTTTCAACTGTTGCATTTCCATCACTAACTTGTGACATACCAGCGTTAATCTTTGTTGCACCGGATGTCAGATCACGCCAACCTTTTTCAACAGAAGAGTTACCAGCTGATACTTGAGTTGCACCATCATTAAGCTGTGATGCTCCATTCGTAAGAGATGTCCAACCTGTGTTGACCGATTGGTTTCCTGCTGCAATCTGCGAAGTTCCTGCGTGCAGCTCTCCTACCTTACCTACCATCGTGTTCCAGCCACTCTCGATAGACGCTGTCCCTTGTTGAAGCAGAGGCACCTTTTGACTTAATGTCGCAACTCCGTTATCCACTGACGTTTGGCCGGCCACTAGCTGATTTACCCCATCAGCCACAGACTTTGGATTAGGTTCAGCATTTGTCGTGAAGGCTCCTGCTATTTTTGCAGCTCCTTGACTTAGCGCTTGGAGTTTTTGTGCTTTTGCAGGATCAGTGGCAGCTGCCGTAATAGCCTGGCTCTTACCATAGATCGTCATGAAAGCTGAATCATTTGCAAGTTCAGGGTGTTGCTCTAAGTATGCCTTTAAATCACTTGATAATCCTTGCAGCCCCGCACCTAGCTTTGCAGATTCATCTGCCACTTGAGCAACACCTTGCGAGATCTGTTGTGTTCCAGGAGCGATTTCATTCTTGATCGCTGTTTGAACACCTTTTAGCCCTGTTAAGATTCCCGTGGTTCCTGCTTTTAGTTGCGGTATGCTGTCTCCAAGTTGTCTCGCACCTGCCGCTAAGTCTTCAACTCCTGATTGTTTATCTTTTAAATTTTGTAATAAAAGTCCTGTTCCTTCATTCGCTGCAGCTGAACCTGCTGCGAGCTTCGAAATATCACCCGACTTAGATTGAAGGGACGAAAGCAGTTCTTTCGTACCAGCACTTAGTTGCGATGAACCGTTAGCTAGTTTACTAATATCCGGCTGTTTCGCTGAAAGAGAGCTTGCCATTTGTCCGACACCATTTTGAAGTTCTTTTGCTCCACTTGCTAGCTTTGAAATGTCAGCAGCTTTATTTGTAAGCGATTGCAAAAGTGTGTTTGTTCCATCACGAAGATCGGTCATCCCTGTATTTAATTTTGCAGATCCATCTGCAGCTGATTGAAATCCTTCAGATACATCACCGAGGCTGGCAAACATATTGTTAGCATACTTCTCTGTAATCTTATCCCCTAGTTTTTCTCTTAGCTTTTCGGTCGCACTTCTTGTCACTTGAGCTGCCATGAAGTTTAATCCTTCGTTTTGAATATACGTAAGTTGAAGCTTCTCTGGATTATCGCTTAAAACGGTTGTTACTCTTTGTGAGAAATCCTCAGGAATCTCGATAACCATATAATATTCCAGACTATCAAGGCCTTCTTTAGCCTCCTCAGCACTTACAAATTCCCACCCGAGATCTTTTCCTTTCTTTAAGTCTGCTACTAGATCCTTCCCTACATTGATCGGTTCATCGTCCGATAATGCACCCTTGTCCTTGTTGACTACCGCAACAGGCAAGTTCGACAAGTTGTCATACGGTCCCCATTTTGGTGATAGAAGTATACCACCATAGACGACCGGTACAAGCAACGCGGCAATGACTGAGATCAGCAGACCCTTTTTACCTGCCAACTTCGCCATTTCTGCCATAAACAAACGAAAAGCGTTCATCCCTTTACCCCCGTTCTCCCCAAAAATAAATACATTCTGTAAAAATGAACAGGTATTCACTTCTACTAGAATGTATTATTCGAAAGAGACAAGAATAAATCCTTCTTATTTATCAGAAAATTGTAAAATATTAAATAATAATAAGGTAGTAAGTCCTGTTATAATGTAAGATTAGATAAAAAAATGTATATTAAGTGTGAATCAACGGCTCTAATAGTCCCATATCTAAACAGGCGCTGATTGATAATTTCTTTTCTTTGGATTGAAAGGTTAACGTCACGAATTCTTCACTGAGCTCAGTTATTTCTCCAGGTCCAAATACACGGTGAGTAATGGTGAGACCAACTTGTAATTCTTCCTTCTTTTTAATACTATTCGGATTGTAAGGAACGCCATTTATCTTTTTCACTTGCTTTTTTATGGGTTCAGATTTCATCAATCTTGTCGGATCTAATATGTTTTTTACATCCGTAACAAACACAGACTCTTCAACTTTTTTCCCATCTCGATATGGATACGTAACTAAGGTTAATTGTTTCTTGGCACGAGTCATCCCTACGTAAAATAACCGAGCTGCTTCTTCTAACAATAGATGGTCCGTGCAATCTTCTTTAGATGGTATGATTCCATCCACTACATCAATCATATACACTTTCTCAAATTCGAGCCCTTTAGCACTATGAAAGGTGGAAAGTGTTATAGCGTCATGCCCCTTTTTCCTTTTTGCAGTCTTCAAAACGACTTCAAGATGCTTCAGTCGTTTAGCAAATTCCTCTAGGCTTTTAAGATCTGTTGCAATTTCTTCTAGTGTGTTTAAGATGCCCACTAAATAATCCATTCGAAAGCCAAGGCTCTTACTGATCTTTTCAATTGCCTTGTCGTAACCTAATCTATCTCTGATCACTCGTATAGCTATAAGAGGCTTCATATTTTTCATTTCTTTAAACGTTTCTTTACTTGTCTTCAGAAGTTTAACTTGATAATCCTGCAATTTCACATGATTTAGCAGATTATCAAATACAGAATCGTTATTGTTCAATTGCTTTAAAGCTAGCATCTGTTGCTTAGTTATATAACCATTAAACTTCAAATGAATTTTTTCTAAAATGTCTGGCCGCTTATCGGTAAAGGCCATACGCATAAAATTCAATATATCTTGAACCACCCAATGTGAAAAGAAACGATTATCGGCATCTTTCATATAAAAAGGAATTCCTGCACGATCAAAATCATTCATCAAACCAATGGATGACGAATTATTTCGATATAAGATGGCGATTTCTTTTAGATGAACATCGTCATTAAGTTCCTGGACCAAGTATTTTGATTGTTCCTTAAAATTCACGAGATGTTTCACTTCAATCGGTTGCTGCGAAGGATTTTGAGTGAACATATTTTTTTCATATCTATTTTTATTTCTTTTAATGAACGAATTAGCAACGTTAACAATTTCCTCAGATGAGCGATAGTTCTGCTCCATAAACAAAATAGATGCATCACTGTACTTTTCCTTAAATTTAAGTAAGTAGGAAGGCTCAGCACCTCTCCAGCTATAGATGGATTGGTCATCATCGGCCACAACACATAAATTTCTATGAGTAGAAACCATTTTTTCTATAATGGAATGCTGCACAAGCGACGTATCCTGACTTTCATCCGTTAAGAAATAGTCGTATCGGTTTTGATAGTGACTTAGCAACTTCTTATCCTTTTCTAATATGTCGTTACTCATCGTGAGCATATCATCAAAGTCTAACAATACATGATGCGGATCAGAACGCTTGAGTTCTTCATATTGTTTAAATATCTCTTCAGCCTGAGAAACATCACAAGAAACCTCTGACCACCGTTCGATAGGTATCACCTTATTTTTAATGTAACTGATATAGGTAGTCAGCTCATCCATTTGATCCTCGGTTATGTTCTCCCCTACAACAGACTTAAATAAATGCCTCAGCATAAGTTTTTTGTTGTATTGAAAGTTTCCTGCAGATCCTGCTTTTTCATCTGAATCGTGATCACCCTCTATAATTGTAAAAGGGATACCCAACTTTCTATAATGATTCCTGACTACCTCAAAAGCAAAGCTATGAATGGTCGAAAAGTCCACAGAAGGGAGATCAGGATAAAATTTTCCGAAACGCTCTTTCATATCATTGGCTGACGCCTTACTGAACGTAACAGCCTTTATACGAGAAGGATGTATTCCTTTTTCCATAATTAAATAACCGATTCTCATAATGACTGTGGTTGTTTTTCCAGAACCAGGTGAAGCAAGTAATAGAAGGGGTCCTTCTGTCTTCATAACAGCATTCTTTTGAACATCATTTAAAATAATGCCTAGATCATTTTTCATTTTATCGAAGAAATCTCTCATTGATCAGTACCCTTTCGTAACTTGAATATATTCATCGTTAATTGAAGTATAAAGTTTATAAGCAAATAAAAAAACTCCCCACAAAGGTGAGAAGTCTTAAGTTTAAATGTTAAGTTAAGTAAAAATGGTACCGGTGGTCGGGGTCGAACCGACACTCCAGAAGGAACACGATTTTGAGTCGTGCGCGTCTGCCAATTCCGCCACACCGGCATTTGAATCTTTTTGAATTGGAATTTATGGAGGCGGCACCCGGATTCGAACCGGGGGATAAGGGTTTTGCAGACCCGTGCCTTACCACTTGGCTATGCCGCCAGAATATAAAAAATGGAGCGGAAGACGGGATTCGAACCCGCGACCCCAACCTTGGCAAGGTTGTATTCTACCACTGAACTACTTCCGCAAACATTTAATTAACTTATAATATGTTGTTAAAATCATCTTATGTTATAAAAATAAAAAATGGCTGGGCTAGCTGGATTCGAACCAACGCATGTCGCAGTCAAAGTGCGATGCCTTACCGCTTGGCTATAGCCCAAAATTTAAATGGGGCGGACGAGGGGAATCGAACCCCCGAATGTCGGAACCACAATCCGATGCGTTAACCACTTCGCCACGACCGCCACAGTATTAAAATTGGCAGGGGCAGTAGGAATCGAACCCACACCAAAGGTTTTGGAGACCTTCGTTCTACCTTTAAACTATGCCCCTATATAAGGAATAAAAGATGGTGGAGGGGGACGGATTCGAACCGCCGAACCCGGAGGGAGCGGATTTACAGTCCGCCGCGTTTAGCCACTTCGCTACCCCTCCACGAATGAAGACAGGTTTTATTATAAAACATAATCACCCTGTTTTTCAATAAGTTTTTTGTTCCAATTCAGGAAGAAAAAACTGGTGCCGGCTAGAGGACTTGAACCCCCAACCTACTGATTACAAGTCAGTTGCTCTACCAATTGAGCTAAACCGGCAAAAAAAATGGTGGCTCGAGACGGAATCGAACCGCCGACACGAGGATTTTCAGTCCTCTGCTCTACCGACTGAGCTATCGAGCCAAGAAAAAATTCTTGGTGTTGTAAAGCCACCGTTTAAATAAAAATGGCGGACCCGACCGGGGTCGAACCGGCGATCTCCTGCGTGACAGGCAGGCATGTTAACCACTACACCACGAGTCCATTACATGAAATAAAATTGGTTGCACCCTAAGGGCACTACAGATATTTCATGGTCAAGAAGTAATCTCGACGTTGTCCATGAAATAAAATTGGTTGCGGGGACAGGATTTGAACCTGCGACCTTCGGGTTATGAGCCCGACGAGCTACCAGACTGCTCCACCCCGCGATGATATATATGATATAAAAGTTAATGGTGGAGGATGACGGGTTCGAACCGCCGACCCCCTGCTTGTAAGGCAGGTGCTCTCCCAGCTGAGCTAATCCTCCATATTAAAATCGTTATGTATAAGTGGTGACCCGTACGGGATTCGAACCCGTGTTACCGCCGTGAAAGGGCGGTGTCTTAACCGCTTGACCAACGGGCCAGTTATTTTTTATTTAGAGAGTATGTATCTGGCGGAGAGCAAGGGATTCGAACCCTTGATACGGGGTTGACCGTATACACGATTTCCAATCGTGCTCCTTCGACCTCTCGGACAGCTCTCCAATATGGCTCCACAGGTAGGACTCGAACCTACGACCGATCGGTTAACAGCCGATAGCTCTACCACTGAGCTACTGTGGAATATGTATTGGCTCAGCGACGTCCTACTCTAACAGGGGGAAACCCCCAACTACCATCGGCGCTAAAGAGCTTAACTTCCGTGTTCGGTATGGGAACGGGTGTGACCTCTTTGCCATCATCACTGAACCAAATTATATTGAGAGATGTTCTCTCAAAACTAGATACGACGTTTCCAAACGTTATGCTTTTTAAGGATAAGCCCTCGACCGATTAGTATCTGTCAGCTCCACGTGTCACCACGCTTCCACACCAGACCTATCAACCTCATCA
>JAEACG010000010.1 GCA_016401345.1 Fictibacillus nanhaiensis
GTGGAGCTGACAGATACTAATCGGTCGAGGGCTTATCCTTAAAAAGCATAACGTTTGGAAACGTCGTATCTAGTTTTGAGAGAACATACTCTCTACAATTTAGAATCATGGTGAAAGTCATGGTTAGGTCTAGTGATGATGGCAAAGAGGTCACACCCGTTCCCATACCGAACACGGAAGTTAAGCTCTTTAGCGCCGATGGTAGTTGGGGGTTTCCCCCTGTTAGAGTAGGACGTCGCTAGGCAATGAGGAAGATGGATGGAAATCCATCTTTTTTTTTGTGTTTTTTTTTAAGATAGAAAAGAAGAAAGGTAGTTTGGCGATTGCCAAACTTCTGATTAGAGGTGACTGGGGTTGGAAGGCTCGAGCTCGGGGGTATAGCGCATCGATCAAGGCTGAGAGCGGTTGTCGAGATTTAGCGAACGGCCTTTATTTTTGTTTTTAGACTTAATGGAGGTTTGTTTCGACTTAATTCACTCTCATTTTGACTTAATTTTTCTTATTTAGACTTAATTAGAGCCAGCAGATACCCATAGTGGTATTCGCGGGACGCACTCTTTAACGCTTCAAACGATCTCAAAACCCTCAAAATACGAAGAAGATGGCCAAGAGCCATCTTCCACCTCGCGATATTCTTCAGCAAAAGCTCCAAAATCCATCCCAAAAGCCCCACAAGCAGATCCGACAACCATCATCCAAGCCAAAACCTTACTTAAACGCCTCAGATGCCACACACAAATCCGCTAATCAGATCTCCCCATCAACTCCACCGCACATAATTTCACGGTAATCGTGATTTTATTCACGGTAATTCTCCATATATTCACGGATAAGCTTCATAATTTCACGGATAAAACTTTTTATCGAAATTTCGACATCCACCACCGACTTATCTGATTCAGCTCATCTTAACGCACACTTCCAACCTCCTCCAAAAGCATCATCTTTTCGACAGAATCATACAGGTTAAGAAGGTAACCAGGAGGCAATAATGGTGGATAGAGATTTGCATTTTGGGAAAAAAGCAGGCTATAATATAACTATAGTCAAAGTTAGTCAAAGTCAGAAGGGGGAGGGGAAATGAGGAATATTTCAGATGTAATTGAAAATTACTTAAAGCAAATTCTCTCAAGTTCTAATGATCCGTCCATTGAAATTAAGCGGACGGATATTGCTGAACGGTTTCAATGCGTTCCTTCTCAAATAAACTACGTTATTAACACGAGATTTACGATTGAAAAAGGGTTTGTAGTGGAAAGTAAAAGAGGTGGAGGAGGTTATATTCGGATCATGAAGGTCCGTACCGAAAGCTCTGCCCACTTAATTGATCACTTAACCACCTTGATTGGTGAAAGGATATCGCAAGGCAACGCAGAAAATGTAATAAAGAGACTTATGGAAGAAACGATCGTTTCAGAACGAGAAGCGAGACTTATGCTGAGTGTGATGGACAGATCTATTTTAAAACTTAACCTTCCAGAACGAGATGAATTACGAGCAGAATTATTAAAAGCTATGATAAAAACGTTAAAATATCGAACCACATAGCCCTTTTTTTCATTCTATATAAAGGGAGGGAGCAGAATGAATTGTGAAGAGTGCCATGAACGTGAAGCGTCATTGCATTTTACAAAAATCATAAATGGGGAGAAAACTGAATTTCACATTTGTGAACATTGTGCCAAAGAAAAAGGAGAATTCTTGCCGGGGTCGAATTCTTTTTCCATTCACCAATTGCTTTCTGGACTTTTACATGGTGATGGACATGTCCCGAACACACCATCATCTAACTTCATTCCGCCCTCGTTAAGCTGTGAAAAATGCGGGATGAGTTATTATCAGTTTGCGAAGATCGGGCGCTTTGGGTGTGATAATTGCTACAAAGCGTTTGAGTCGAAACTGAATCCAATTTTTAAAAGAGTTCATGGTGGTAACACCTTGCATGCAGGGAAGATTCCACTCCGTGCAGGAAGCAGTATTCAAGAAAAAAAGCAGCTTCAGCAATTAAAGCAAGCTTTGCAGCAGTATATATTAAATGAGGAATTTGAAAGAGCTGCTGAAACAAGAGATGTCATCAGAGAGATCGAGCACCGCTTGCAACAGGGGAGGGATACGTAACCGATGTCTTTGGAACGATTTATCAGTGACGCGATCAGTCCCTGGATGAAACGGGAGGGGCCAGAATCGGATATTGTTCTTTCGAGCCGTGTCCGACTTGCAAGAAATATTCATCAATATGTTTTTCCCATCGCGGCAGATAAAGAATCGGCTCATGAAGTCATATCAACGATCTCGACATGTATTAGTGAAGAGAGCGAAGAAGCAGAAAATCTTGAAATGCTGATGATGGAGGAGTTAAAGCCTGTTGAAAAACGGGTACTTGTTGAGAAACATCTGATAAGTCCCAATTTAGCTGAGCAAGCGAAATATGGTGCGGTTCTCATGAATGCAGATGAATCAGTGAGCATCATGGTCAATGAAGAAGATCATATACGCATTCAATGTTTAGCACCAGGTTTTCAACTAGAAGAAGTTCTTCATCGGGCGAATGAGATCGATGATAGAATCGAAAAAAACGTTGATTATGCGTTTGATGAAAAACGAGGATATTTAACAAGCTGTCCGACGAATGTAGGAACTGGACTTCGTGCCTCTGTTATGATGCATCTCCCAGCGCTCGTTCTGTCAAAAAAGATGAGCCGCATCATCCCAGCGATCAATCAGCTAGGGTTAGCGGTGAGAGGGATCTATGGGGAAGGTACCGAGGCGCAAGGAAACATTTTTCAAATTTCAAATCAGATGACACTGGGCAAGTCGGAAGAGGATATAATGGAAGATCTCGCAGGTGTCGTCATGCAGGTCATCCAACAAGAACGAGCAGCTCGGAAACAGCTGCAGGATGGATTGAAATTACAGCTTGAAGACAAGTTATTCCGTTCACTGGGAACGTTAGAGAACTGCCGGATCATCCAATCAAAAGAAGCTGCCAAATGTTTATCAGATGTGCGGCTTGGCATTGATTTAGAGATTTTACCCGGGATTTCAAAAACGATACTCAATGAACTTATGATACTTACACAACCAGGTTTTCTTCAACAATATGCAGGTGAAGTTCTAACTCCAGAAGAACGTGACATAAGAAGAGCCACTCTAATCAGAGAAAGAATAAAATTGGAAAACCGATAAGGAGCGTGACGAGTATGATGTTTGGTCGTTTTACAGAGAGAGCACAAAAAGTTTTAGCTTTAGCACAAGAAGAAGCGATTCGATTAGGTCATAATAACGTGGGAACAGAACATATCCTGCTTGGTTTGATCCGTGAAGGTGAAGGAATTGCAGCGAAAGCTCTTCAAGTTCTTGGACTAGGGCCAGAAAAGATTCAAAAAGAAGTGGAAACATTGATCGGCCGCGGTCAGGAAGCTGTTCAAACGATTCACTATACGCCTCGTGCTAAAAAAGTGATCGAACTTTCCATGGATGAAGCTCGTAAACTCGGACATTCGTACGTGGGAACAGAACACATTCTATTAGGATTGATTCGTGAAGGAGAAGGCGTTGCAGCTCGTGTACTAAACAACCTTGGTGTCAGCCTTAACAAAGCGCGTCAACAAGTGCTGCAGTTACTAGGAAGCAATGAATCTTCTTCTAGTCATAGAGGTTCATCAGCTAGTGCCAACACACCGACGTTAGACAGCTTAGCGCGTGATCTAACTGCGATTGCTCGTGAAGGCACACTAGACCCAGTAATCGGGCGTGCGAAAGAAATTCAGCGTGTTATTGAGGTTCTAAGCCGCCGTACGAAGAACAACCCTGTTTTGATCGGGGAGCCTGGTGTTGGTAAAACAGCTATCGCAGAAGGTCTAGCACAGCAGATCATCAATAACGAAGTGCCAGAAACCCTTCGTGATAAGCGTGTTATGACGCTTGATATGGGTACAGTTGTAGCAGGAACGAAGTACAGAGGTGAGTTTGAAGATCGTCTGAAAAAAGTAATGGATGAGATCCGCCAAGCTGGGAACATCATTCTATTCATCGACGAACTTCATACACTGATCGGTGCAGGTGGAGCAGAAGGTGCGATCGATGCATCCAACATTTTAAAGCCAGCTCTTGCCCGCGGCGAACTTCAATGTATCGGTGCTACAACACTTGATGAGTACAGAAAATATATTGAAAAAGATGCAGCGCTTGAGCGCCGTTTCCAGCCGATCACGGTTAACGAGCCAACGAAGGATGAAAGTATTCAAATTCTTCAAGGACTTCGCGATCGTTATGAAGCTCACCACCGTGTAACGATTACGGATGAAGCGATTGAAGCATCTGTTCAGTTATCTGATCGTTACATCTCAGATCGTTTCTTACCAGATAAAGCGATCGACCTTATTGATGAAGCGGCGTCAAAAGTTCGCCTTCGTTCATATACAGCTCCGCCGAACTTAAAAGAGCTTGAGCAGAAGCTGGAGGAAGTTCGTAAGGAGAAGGATGCGGCTGTTCAAAGTCAAGAATTTGAAAAAGCTGCTTCACTTCGAGATTCTGAACAGCGTCTTCGTGAAGAGCTAGAGAAAACGAAGGATGTTTGGAAAGAGAAACAAGGAAAAGAAAATACAGAAGTAACACCAGAAGATATCGCGCAAGTAGTATCGTCTTGGACGGGAGTTCCGGTTTCTAAACTTGCTGAAGAAGAAACAGAACGCCTTCTGAAGATGGAAGAGATTTTGCACGATCGTGTTATTGGCCAGTCTGAGGCTGTTACGGCAATCTCTAAAGCTATCCGAAGAGCACGTGCTGGTTTGAAAGATCCGAAGCGTCCGATCGGCTCGTTCATCTTCTTAGGACCAACAGGTGTAGGTAAAACAGAACTTGCAAGAGCTGTTGCCGAAACACTATTTGGTGATGAAGATGCGATTATCCGTATCGATATGTCGGAGTACATGGAGAAGCATACAACATCCCGTCTCGTTGGATCGCCTCCAGGATATGTTGGACACGAAGAAGGCGGCCAGTTAACAGAGAAAGTTAGAAGAAAGCCTTACTCTGTTATCTTGCTTGATGAGATCGAAAAAGCGCATCCTGAAGTATTCAACATCTTGCTTCAAGTGCTAGAAGATGGTCGTCTTACTGACTCTAAGGGACGTACAGTCGATTTCCGCAACACGGTAGTAATCATGACTTCAAACGTAGGAGCGAGCACGCTTAAGCGTAACCGTTCACTAGGGTTTGCTGTTCATAACGAAGGTCAAAAGTACAACGATATGAAGTCTAAGGTAATGGATGAACTGAAGCGTGCATTCCGTCCAGAGTTCTTGAACCGTATTGATGAGATCATCGTGTTCCATTCTTTAGAAAAAGAGCACTTGCTAAGAATCGTTAGCTTGATGGCTGCATCACTGAAACAACGTTTAAGTGATCAAGGAATTGAGATCGAGTTGACTCAAGCCGCTCTCGAAAAGATTACGGAAGAAGGATACGATCCAGATTACGGAGCTCGTCCATTGCGTCGTGCCCTACAGCGTAAGATTGAAGATCGATTATCTGAAGAGCTTCTAAGAGGAAATATCAACAAAGGGCAGACCGTTAAGATTGATGTTGAAGAGAACGATTTTGTTGTTCAAACAGTCTAACTTTTACCACATATAAGAATATCCTACAAAAGACCCGGAAGACAGACATGTCCTCCGGGTTTTTGTCGAAAAAATCTTAGCTGTTCGCCTTTTTTTGCAGAGCTCAAATGGAAGTAGTTGTTAGGTTTTATGTTATGATATTAGTGAATAAATCTTGATATTTTCAGTATTTAACTTATTAAAATAGTAAACCTATTTTCCCTTTACAATGATGCTTTGAAAGTGGTTGGTTTCCGTTACAGGTGTTCGCTTTCCGCGGGGCGTGCGGTGAGCCCCCTGCCGCTTTGCGCCTTTAGGGGTCTCTCCTGCCCACTCGTTCCGCAGGAGTCTCACACCTTTCACTTCAATCAACCTTTCTATGAAGTCTTTTCAGGGATACTCTAGAAAAGTCTTTTCAGTAATACTTTAGAAGCATCAACTCACCAAGCGTCTGAAAGTAGAAACTAAAGGTTATGAAATAGATAGATATTAAAGTGTTAAGTTTGGAAGAGGAGTTTTTTAGATGGCTAAAGTAAAATCAATCTTTCTTTGCCAAGATTGCGGTTATGAATCTCCGAAATGGATGGGGAAATGTCCAGGGTGCCATGCGTGGAACACGATGGTGGAGGAAACGATTCGACCTGAAAAAAATATTAGGGGATTAAGCTCTGGCGGAGATAAGAACGTAAAGCAGAAACCCCAGTCAATAGCAGATGTAAAAAGTGAGCAAGAGCCGCGCATACCGACAAACTATCAGGAATTCAACCGTGTTTTAGGTGGAGGGATCGTTCCAGGCTCAATGGTTTTAGTTGGAGGAGACCCCGGAATCGGTAAGTCCACACTATTGCTGCAAACATCAGCGCAGCTTGCACAAAGAGGAGAGCGTGTTCTATACATATCTGGTGAGGAATCTGTTAAACAGACGAAGCTGCGTGCAGATCGTTTAGATATCGGAGCAAAAGACTTGTTTGTTTTAGCAGAAACAGATCTAGAGCTGATCGAGCAGGCGATGGCAGATGTGATGCCTTCTGTAATGATCATCGACTCGATTCAAACCGTCTATCGGGCTGAAGTGACTTCAGCTCCAGGAAGTGTATCGCAAGTACGAGAGTGTACGTCACATTTGATGCGCATGGCGAAAACGAAAGGTATTGCTGTATTTATCGTTGGACATGTTACAAAAGAAGGAAATATCGCCGGACCGCGTCTTTTAGAGCATATGGTAGATGCGGTATTGTACTTTGAAGGTGAAAGACATCATACTTTCCGTATCTTACGAGCAGTTAAGAACCGTTTCGGCTCTACGAATGAAATCGGTGTTTTCGAAATGAAGGAAGTCGGCCTCGAAGAAGTATTAAACCCTTCTGAGATCTTTTTAGAAGAACGTTCGAAAGGGGCAGCGGGTTCGACAGTAGTTGCGTCTCTTGAAGGAACGCGTCCGATGCTAGTAGAACTTCAGGCTTTAATATCACCAACGAGCTTTGGTAATCCTAGAAGGATGGCTACGGGTATCGATCACAACCGTGTATCGCTGCTTATGGCTGTTTTAGAAAAGAGAGTCGGACTGCTGCTTCAGAACCAGGATGCGTATCTGAATGTTGCAGGTGGAGTTCGGCTGGATGAGCCGGCGATCGATCTGGCTGTTGCGATCAGCATCGCTTCAAGCTTTCGCGATTCACCAACAAAGCCAACAGATGTTATGATTGGAGAAATAGGATTAACGGGAGAGGTTAGAAGAGTTTCCCGTATCGAGCAGCGCGTACATGAAGCTGCAAAATTAGGTTTTACGCGAGCTATTATACCTGATAAAAATATAGGCGGCTGGACCGTTCCAAAAGGAATACAAGTCGTCGGAGTATCGACCGTTTATGAGGCGTTACAAGCAGCGTTAGGAGGGTAAAGCATATTATGGACCATGCGATAAAAGAAGCAATCATAAGCCAAATGCTACAGCTAGTTGCTCCCGGGACACCACTTCGGGAAGGAATCGACAACGTACTGCGAGCGAACACTGGTGGACTGATCGTTGTTGGATATAACGATAAAGTAAAAGAAATCGTTGATGGAGGTTTCTCTATTAACTGCAAATACTCACCCGCATCACTATATGAACTTGCCAAGATGGATGGTGCGATCATATTGAATGAAGATGCTGTTAAAATTCTGTATGCGAACACACAGCTCATTCCAGATACGGTGATTCCGTCTACAGAAACGGGGATTCGTCACAGAACCGCCGAACGTGTTGCGCGCCAAACAGGCAACCTTGTGATCTCTATCTCTCAACGTCGTAACGTAATCACTCTATATCAAGGGATGATTCGTTATTCACTAAAAGAGATCGGTGTGATCTTGACAAAAGCGAATCAAGCGATTCAAACGCTTGAGAAATATAAAGTGGTTTTTGACCAAAGTGTTACGAACCTTGGAGCGCTAGAATTTGAAGAATTAGTGACTTTCCAAGAAGTTACACAAGTTATTCACAGAATTGAGATGGTTTTACGCATAAAAAATGAGATTATTAAATATGTTAATGAACTTGGTGTTGAAGGAAGACTGATTCGAATCCAGATGGAGGAGCTCGTTTCTAACATCGAGGAAGAAGCATTGCTTTTAATCAAGGACTATATGAAAGATCGTGAAAGTGATCCTTATGCGATTCTTCGCCAATTGAACAAACTATCATCTGAAGAATTATTTGATGAATCCGTTATTATGAAACTTTTAGGCTTCTCAGCCGGTATGAATATGCAGGATGAGACGATTCATCCACGCGGATACCGTATTCTTGGCAAGATTCCAAGGCTTCCAGCTGTTATTATTGAGAATTTAACAGATGCATTTGAAAACCTTCCGCAAATTCTGCGTGCGTCCATCGATGAATTGGACGAGGTAGAGGGTATCGGTGAGATTCGTGCCAAAAAAGTAAAAGAAGGGCTCAAACGCATTCAGGAACAGCTTTTCGTCGATCGTCATATCTAAATGGAACATTCTGAGTAAAAAAAGGAATTTTCTATTTTTTGCACGTTTTTAATACGGTCATTTTGTAAATAATGATTAGGGGAGGTGAATCAGGCATGCTAAAAAGAATTGTTCAACTATTTTTCATTGTAATAGGGGGCATGCTAGGCTATCTATATATACCAGATCTCATTCGTGTACTTAATTTCGGTGATCTTCCGAATCAAGTAACATCCCCATATGTCGGGGCAGTGATTGGTGCACTTATATTATTTTTATCTACATTCTGGCTGTCCGATTACGTAGTAGGTTTAATCCGTTGGGCTGAGGAGACGGTTGTAAAAGCTCCAGCAACTGATCTTTTATCCGGGACGATGGGACTTATTATCGGACTGATCGTAGCCTTTTTAATCCAGTCACCGTTAAGCTCTATGGATATTGTTGTGGTCAGCTCGATCCTGCCGATCGCGATCACATTCCTGCTCGGTTATTTAGGCTTTCAAGTAGGTTTTAAAAAGAGAGACGAGTTGATTCAGCTGTTCTCTTTGAAAAGCCAAGGGAAAGAACGAAAAAAAGAAGCAGAGATCGAAAAGCCAGGTGGTAAGTATAAGATTTTAGATACGAGCGTCATTATCGATGGCCGAGTGGCTGATATCTGTCAAACTGGCTTTTTAGAAGGTCCGCTTATCATTCCTCGTTTTGTTTTAGAAGAATTGCAATATATTGCTGATTCCTCAGATGTTTTAAAACGTAACAGAGGGCGCCGTGGCCTTGATATTCTAAATCGTATTCAAAAAGAGCTTTCTATGAAAGTTGAAATCTATGAAGGTGACTTTGAAGAGGTAACAGAAGTTGATAGCAAGCTTGTAAAGCTCGCTCAACTGTTATCCGGTGTCGTCGTTACGAATGATTTTAACTTGAACAAAGTATGTGAACTGCAAAACGTTGCAGTACTAAATATTAATGACCTTGCAAATGCGGTAAAACCCGTTGTTCTTCCTGGCGAAGAGCTTGTTGTACAAGTGATCAAAGACGGAAAAGAACAGAGTCAAGGTGTAGGCTATCTGGATGATGGAACGATGATCGTCGTAGAAGATGGTCGTGATTATGTAGGAAAAACGATTGATGTTGTTGTAACATCCGTACTTCAAACATCAGCGGGTAGAATGATTTTTGCCAAAAAGAAACTATTAGAAAAAGCATTGTAACGAACGGTGGGGAAGCACGTGAATTATTGGACAGTCATTCCCGCTGCTGGACAAGGTAAACGCATGAATGCTGGGATCTCTAAGCAGTGGATCGAGCTCTTAGGAAAACCAGTTCTCGCGCACACACTACATGTGTTTGAAAACGATCCGCATTGCGAGGGTGTCATTCTTGTCGGCAGTGAAAAGGAATTGCAGCAGATGCAAGACTTTGTAGAGTCGTTCCAATTCAAAAAAGTGCGCAAAATCGTTCCAGGCGGAAAAGAACGTCAGCAAAGTGTCTATGAGGGATTGAAGGTCGTACCTACAGATGTAGACCTCGTTCTCATTCATGATGCAGCACGGCCTTTCATCACACATGATTCTATTTTACAACTCATTAACACGGCACGAGATACAGGCTCTGCCGTGTTAGCTGTTCCTGTTAAGGATACGGTTAAGCGGGTATTAGAGAATGTAGTGGAAGAAACGATCGACCGTTCCAGCTTGTGGGCTGTTCAAACCCCGCAAGCTTTTCGTCTTTCTATCGTAATGGATGCACACAGAAAGGCAGACGAAGAAGGCTATATTGGAACGGATGACGCAAGCCTAGTGGAACGAATTGGACAAACAGTCGCTATTGTAATGGGAGACTATCATAATATAAAATTAACTACGTCTGATGACTTGTTATTTGGACAAGCCATTTTGTTAGAGAGACAGGGGGAAAAAGCATGATGCGCATCGGACAAGGTTTTGATGTACATGCCTTTAGTGAGGGTCGTCCGTTAATCATTGGCGGTGTAACGATTCCTTATGAGAAGGGACTTTTAGGGCACTCTGATGCTGACGTTCTTTTGCATGCGATTACAGATGCATTGCTAGGTGCAGCAGGTGAAGGAGATATCGGGAAACACTTTCCAGATACAGATCCAGCTTACAAAGGTGCAGATTCGAAGCGCTTGTTGCTCGATTCATGGAAATTGGTCGAGAAAAAAGGTTATTCTTTAGGTAATATAGATTGTACGATCATTGCTCAAAAACCAAAGATGCTTCCGTACATTGAAGAGATGCGCGGAGTGATCGCAGGTATTTTTGAGGTTGATGTAGATAGAATCAACGTGAAGGCGACGACGACTGAAAAGCTAGGATTTCCTGGACGCGAAGAGGGAATCGCAGCTCAAGCGGTTGTATTGATAGAGAAGGTGCTTTAAAAAATTGTTACTTTAAAGGCATTCCATTCCTTATCTTCTCTGATAAAGTTGATTGGAGTGGAAGATACGAGACTCCTGTGGGACAGGCAGGCAGTCCGAAGAGTGAAAGTGGCTCGTTAAGCTCCGACAAGCAAAAGTTGAATGGGCTAAGAAGGCGCACTTTGCGTTCTTGACCGTTTAACTTTTGACCTCGAGGGGCTAGCCACTGCATCTAGACAGGTGAGACACTTAAGAGTGAAACGTACGAATGTGGCTCACCGCCTGCCCCACGGAAAGCGAGTGTCTGGAATGGAAATCAACCACTTTCAAAAGCATCATCGTTTAAGTAAAAATATTTATAGAGGTGAAACATGATGGCAAACGAAGTTCGAGTGCGTTATGCACCAAGTCCAACAGGACACTTACATATAGGGAATGCACGTGCAGCTCTATTTAATTATCTATATGCACGCCATACTGGCGGGAAATTTATTATTCGTATTGAAGATACGGACCAGAAGCGTAACATTCAAGGCGGAGAAGAGAGTCAGCTGGATCATTTGAAATGGCTCGGTATGGATTGGGATGAAAGTGTTGATATCGGAGGAGATTACGGTCCGTATCGTCAGATGGAACGTTTAGATTTATACGAAAAGTATACAGATGAACTACTTTCAAAAGGTCTTGCATACACTTGTTATTGTACAGAAGAAGAGCTTGAGGCTTCCCGTGAAGAGCAGATGGCAAAAGGGGATACTCCGGTTTATGATGGACGCTGTCTAAACTTATCAGTTGAAGAAAAAGCGGCTCTAGAAGAAGAAGGTCGTCGTCCGAGCATTCGTTTTAAAGTACCTCAAGACCGTACGATTACGTTCGATGACATGGTTAAAGGTGAAGTGTCGTTTGAATCAAGCGGCTTTGGTGATTTTGTTATCGTAAAAAAAGATGGAATTCCAACTTACAACTACGCTGTTGTTATCGATGACCATGAAATGGCGATCTCTCACGTACTTCGTGGAGATGATCACATCTCAAACACACCAAAGCAGTTATTGATCTATGATGCGCTAGGTTTTTCTCATCCGAAGTTCGGTCATACAACATTGATCGTGAATGAAAACCGTAAAAAACTGAGTAAACGTGATGAATCGATCGTTCAGTTTATCGAACAATACAAAGATTTAGGATACTTGCCAGAAGCACTGTTTAACTTTATAGCTCTACTAGGCTGGTCTCCAGGTGGAGAAGAAGAGATCTTCAGCCGTGAGCAGTTTATTGAGATCTTTGATCCGAACCGTCTATCCAAAGCTCCTGCCGTTTTTGATACGCAAAAGTTAGAATGGCTGAACAACCAATATATGAAACAGCAAGATGTAGCTCGTATCGTTGAGTTGTGTATGCCTCACCTAGTAAAAGCGGGCAGAGTTTCAGAAAACCCTAGCCCTGAAGAACAAGAGTGGATCACAAAGCTTGTCGCTCTTCATCAGGAAAAAATGAGCTACGGTGCTGAGATCGTAGACTTAACGGAACTTTTCTTCAAAGAAGAGATTGAGTATGAAGGAGAAGCACTTGAAGTCTTGCAAGGTGAAGGGGTTCCATCCGTTATGGAATCGTTCTTAACTCAGATCGAAAACAGTGATTCTTTTGAAGCAGAAGACATCAAGGCGATGATGAAAGCTGTTCAGAAGGAAACAGGTCAAAAAGGGAAGAACTTGTTCATGCCGATTCGTGTGGCAACAACTGGTCAGCAACATGGTCCAGATCTGCCTGCTGCCGTGTCCCTTCTCGGTAAAGATGTGATTACAAAGCGCGTAAATGCTGTACTGACTCAAATTAAAAAGTAATAAAAGTACACATTTTGCAAAGATTATAATATAGTAAAAGAAACTTATAAAAACATGTAAAACGCAGATGAGGAAAGTAGGCTAGCGCCTTTTCATAGTAGAGAGAACCATCGCCGGCTGAAAGTGGTTCATGAAAATGCTTGCTGAAGTGCCCCTCGGAGTCCCTTGCCGAAAGTTTTAGTAGGTTTGGGCGGCAACTCCCCGTTATGGAGCTTAAGGGAACAGGTGAGTTTTAAATTAAGCCTGTTAAACAGAGTGGAACCGCGTCTATTAGTACGTCTCTGTGTCATATATGGCACAGGGGCGTTTTTTATTTTTTAATTAGATTAAATCTAAACAATTTGCTTATGAATCACTTTTTTTCAACTTTGGCTAGTTGATTGTAGTGGAAGGCGCAAGACTCCTGCGGGACGAGTGGGCAGGCGAGACCCCTAAAGGCGCAAAGCGGCAGGGGGCTCACCGCACGCCCCGCGGAAAGCGAAGCACCTGGAACGGAGATCAACCTCTTCCAAGGCAACATTGTATTCACCGTAAAAGCACGATATTTTTATGCAAGGAGGTTGGAGAACATGTTTTCAGCCATGAGAGAAGACATTCAGGTTGTTTTTGAGAAAGACCCAGCAGCTAGAAGTTCATTGGAAGTATTCTTAACATACAGTGGACTGCATGCGGTTTGGGCCCATAGATTAGCCCATAAGTTATTCAAACGAAACTGGCTGTTTTTAGCCCGCTTGATCTCACAGATCAGCCGCTTTTTTACCGGTATCGAAATACACCCAGGAGCCCAGATCGGCAGACGCTTTTTTATCGATCACGGCATGGGTGTTGTGATCGGCGAAACGTGTATCATCGGCAATGACGTGACGCTCTATCAGGGTGTTACGCTTGGAGGTACGGGAAAAGAAAAAGGGAAAAGGCATCCTACACTGGAAGATCATGTCCTTGTTGCTACAGGAGCCAAGGTGCTAGGTAACATTACCATCGGTAAAAATTCAAAAGTTGGGGCAGGATCGGTAGTTCTTCAACACGTTCCGCCTGATGCGACAGTAGTTGGAATACCAGGAAGAGTCGTGATCAAAGACGGCATCAAGGTAGGGTGCGAACTTGATCATCGAGATCTGCCTGACCCGGTAGCTGATAAATTTAGAGAAATGCATAACGAGATGAAACGAATGCGCGAAGAACTGGAAACATTGAAAAAAAGGAGTGAAGTTTAAATGGGTATTAAAATCTATAATACGATGACTCGTCAAAAAGAGCTTTTCGTTCCGTTAGAAGAAGGAAAAGTGAAGATGTATGTGTGCGGACCGACTGTATATAACTATATCCATATCGGTAACGCGAGACCGGCTATTGTTTTTGATACAGTGAGAAAGTACTTGGAATACAGAGATTTTGATGTGCAGTTCATCTCCAATTTTACGGATGTTGATGATAAGCTCATTAAAGCGGCTAATGAGATGGGAAGCGATGTCCCAACGATCGCCGAGAAGTTCATCCATGCGTATCATGAGGATACTTGCGCATTAGGCGTACAAAAAGCTGACGCACATCCGCGTGTAACAGAAACGATGCCAGAGATCATTGATTTTATCGAGAACCTCATCAAAAAAGGTTTTGCTTATGAAGCAGCGGGAGATGTTTATTTTAAGACGCGTTCGTTCAACGGCTATGGTAAACTTTCTCATCAATCGATCGATGACTTAAGATCTGGTGCGAGAATTGAAGTAGGAGAGAAAAAAGAAGATCCTCTTGATTTTGCGCTATGGAAAGCAGCGAAAGATGGGGAGATCTATTGGGAGAGCCCTTGGGGGAAAGGTCGTCCAGGCTGGCATATCGAATGCTCCGCGATGGCGAAAAAATACTTAGGTGACTCGATCGACATTCATGGCGGCGGTCAAGATCTAGCTTTTCCTCATCACGAGAATGAGATCGCACAATCGGAAGCATTGAATGAAGCTCCGATGGCTAAGTATTGGATGCATAATGGGTATATTAATATTGATAACGAAAAAATGTCCAAATCACTTGGGAACTTTGTACTTGTTCATGATCTTGTGCAACAGCAGGATCCGCAAGTTATCCGATTCTTTATGCTGGCCGTACACTACCGCAATCCGATCAACTTCAGTCAAGAGTTGTTAGAAGCGGCAGAGGCAGGGTTGAATAGAATCCGTACGTCTTATGAAAACTTAAAACACCGCTTGAGTGTATCGGCAGACCTATCTGTAGATACAGAAAAATGGACTCAGCTTGTTAAAGAGACTAGAGAGAAATTCATCACGGATATGGATGATGATTTTAACACGGCGAACGCGATCTCTCATCTTTTTGATTTTTCGAGAGAAGCGAACGTATATCTGCAAGAGAAAAACACTTCTAAAGCCGTTATTACAGAATTCATCGCTCTGTTCGATGAGCTTGCTGGAGTGCTTGGGCTTACTCTCCATAAAGAAGAGGAATTGTTAGATGAAGAGATCGACGCTCTCATTCAAGAACGTAATCAAGCGCGTAAAGAAAAGAACTTTGCTCGCGCTGACGAAATTCGTGATCAGTTAAAAGAACAGAACATCATTTTGGAAGATACCGCACAAGGTGTACGGTGGAAAAGAGATAAGTAAATGAAGATAACGGACGCAGATATTAAACAATTGAACGGAACCACGCTTGCTTATATGGGAGATGCGGTAATGGAGCAGTTCGTGCGTGAACACCTTATCCGTAATGGACAGGTGAAGCCGAACAAGCTCCACGTATCGGCCACGAAGTTTGTTTCAGCAAAAGCGCAAGCGAGCATGGTCGTTCAGCTGCTTGAAGAAAACTATTTTACAGAAGAAGAGGTCGCTGTTATTAAGCGTGGGCGCAATGCGAACCAAGGAACCGTTCCGAAAAATACGGATGTTCAAACGTACCGGCATGCAACAAGCTTTGAGGCGATCATCGGTTATCTCTATCTGTTAAATAACCATGAACGTTTAGCGAACATGATGGAATATGTGTTATCAGATAATAAAAAGGGGGAGGTCTAAAAGATGAGTGAAGCAAAAGAACAAAAAGAACAAGAATTGATCATCGGCAGAAATCCAGTGATGGAAGTACTTCGTTCAGGCCGTGATATTAATAAAATCTTCGTAGGTGAAGGATCTCAAAAAGGACCGGTAAGTACGATCGTCTCAATGGCGAAAAAACAAAATGTCCTTGTGCAATATGTACCGAAGCAAAAGCTCGATTCATTAAGCGGGGGAGGCAACCATCAAGGTGTAATCGCTGGTGTAGCAGCATACTCATACGCAGAGATTGATGATTTGTTTAAAATTGCAGAAGAAAGAGGAGAAGAGCCGTTTTTTCTTTTATTGGACGAGCTTGAAGATCCTCATAATTTAGGTTCGATTATGCGTACGGCTGATGCAGTTGGTGCACATGGCATCATTATTCCGAAAAGACGTTCAGTAGGATTGACCGCAACAGTAGCAAAAGCTTCAACGGGTGCGATCGAATACATTCCGGTTGTTCGTGTTACGAATCTTGTTCAAACGATGAAAGAGTTAAGGGACCGCGGTATGTGGTTTGCCGGCGCAGACATGAAAGGGAAAGATGACTACAGACAAGCAAAGTGGGACATGCCTTTAGGTCTTGTGATCGGAAGCGAAGGAAAAGGAATGGGAAGACTCGTATCAGAAACGTGCGATTTCCTTGTTCAGCTTCCGATGAAAGGGAAGGTTACCTCGCTTAATGCATCAGTTGCTGCTAGTCTCTTGATGTATGAAGTGTACCGTAACCGCAATCCGTTAGAAGCGCGAAAATGAAAACCCGCCACTATTTGATTGTTGATGGCTACAACATCATTGGCGCTTGGCCCGAATTACGGAGCTTAAAAACATCTGATTTTGCCAAAGCAAGAGACCTGCTAATCGAATATATGGCAGAATACCAGGGAACGACTGGGTATCAAGTAATCGTCGTATTTGATGCCCATCTCACACCTGGCACAGAGAAAAAAACGAAAAACCACCGCGTTGAAGTCATTTTTACTAGAGAGAACGAAACGGCAGATGAGCGGATTGAACGTTTGGTCGGAGAGTTAAAATCAATCGATACGCGAATTTACGTAGCAACTTCAGATTCAACCGAACAGTGGCAGATTTTTGGTAAAGGCGCATTGAGAAAATCTGCGAGAGAATTAAAGAATGAGATGGACGAAATCGAAAAGCATATCCATGTGTCCGTTGGCGAGCGGAAAAGGAAGCAAACCTCCTCATCTATCCTTCTTTCAGACGAAATTGCCGAAATATTTGAAAGATGGAGAAGAGGGCAAAAATAAGGAATCTTGACGCTTTTGTGAACTATGAGCTATAATATTGCTATATTTTGCCGGTAAAAACCTGGTGGGGGGATTTGTCGTGAACATAGATCTCAAGGAACGGTCAGTAAGCGATTACGAGCTCATGGAAGATGAAAGCCTTGTGGAACTGGTTCATGAGGGGGACAGCGCAGCACTTGAATATTTGATCAACAAATATAAAAACTTTGTTCGTGCGAAAGCAAGATCATACTTTTTGATCGGTGCAGACCGGGAAGATATCATTCAAGAAGGCATGATCGGGCTGTATAAAGCCATTCGCGATTTTAAAGAGGACAAGCTGTCATCCTTTAAAGCTTTTGCCGAACTATGTATAACAAGGCAAATGATTACCGCTATCAAAACGGCAACTAGACAAAAGCACATTCCGTTAAATTCTTACGTGTCGTTGGACAAGCCAATCTATGATGAGGAGTCTGACCGTACACTAATGGATGTAATATGCGGTACAAAAGTCACTGATCCAGAAGAACTGATTATCAATCAAGAAGAATTTGATGATATTGAAGTGAAGATGGGAGAAATATTAAGTGACCTGGAACGTAAAGTTCTGATGCTGTACCTTGACGGAAGATCGTACCAGGAAATCTCAGTGGATCTCGACAGACACGTGAAGTCGATCGACAACGCGCTTCAACGAGTGAAACGTAAATTAGAGCGTTATTTAGAGCTAAGAGAAATATCATCTTAAGAGCGGGGATTGTTCCTGCTCTTTTTCTTTTAGTGTTGACGTTGAAAGATGTTGATTTCCGTTTCAGGTGCTTCGCTTTCCGCGTGGCGTACGGTGAGCCACTTGTCTAAGTGTCTCCACCTGACCGCTCGTCCTAGCCAAGAGTCTCACACCTTACACTCCAATCAACTTATCAAAGTAGCCAAAGAAAAATGAGAGATAACGACAAGCTATAAGAAAAATTTCGTCTTAGTATGAATTTAAAATTAAGTTTAGATGAGATAAACCTCCATTTTCCCTTTATTGACAAGCGTATACCCCTATGTTAAGGTTTTAAAAGTAACATTGTAACGTGGATGAGTGGGTTTGTCGCACGAAAGGTGTTTATTTAGCATGAGAAAAAAAGTTTTTTTAGCCTGTAAAGAATGCTCAAAACGAAATTATACAACGATGAAGAACCAGCAAAATAATCCTGAACGAGTCGAGGTTAAAAAGTTTTGCAGCTACTGCAATGCTCATACCATTCACCAGGAAACGAAGTAAGCGAAACAAGCTTTTTTTATAAATGTTAATTGATCAAAGGCATGGGGGTTTATGAAGATGGCGGATGTTGCAGAAAAGACAAAGAAATCACCAGCAAAGTTTCTTTCCGATGTAAATAAGGAGATGAAGCGTGTTAGCTGGCCTACGCGAAAAGAGTTATTTCGCTATACGGGGATTGTACTGTCAACTGTAGTGATTATGGCTTTGTTCTTCTGGGTTGTGGATCTAGGTATTTCACAATTAGTTGAGCTTATTTTAGGGTAGATTAGATATAGCTTCTTTTGGATAGAATGCTAGAGTATATCCATTTTAGGAGGGAAAGGACACGGGTCCCATCGTATGGAAAAAAATTGGTACGTAGTTCATACCTATTCAGGTTATGAAAACAAAGTAAAAGCAAACTTGGAAAAGCGTTTGGAATCTATGGGGATGACAGATAAGATTTTCCGTGTACTTGTACCTGTAGAAGAAGAGACCGAAACAAAGAACGGTAAGACAAAAACAAGCATGAAGAAAGTTTTCCCTGGTTATGTATTAACGGAGATGATCATGACAGATGATTCATGGTACGTTGTACGTAATACGCCTGGGGTAACAGGATTTGTCGGTTCTGCTGGAGCGGGCTCGAAGCCAACGGCACTTTTGCCTGAGGAAGTAGATCATATACTTAAAGGTATGGGTATGGAAGCTCCACGCGTTGAAGTTGATTTCGAAATCAAGGAATCTGTAAAAGTAAAAGAAGGTCCTTTTGCTGACTTTGTTGGTACGATCGAAGAGATCGATGCAACAAAACAGAAGCTGAAAGTTCACGTCAACATGTTTGGCCGTGAGACACCAGTTGAACTTGAGTTTACCCAAGTTAGCAAGTTATAATGGAAAAAGACTTGTAATCACTTCAAAAAGGTGATAGAATTTTTTATGTTTGATATTACTAATCAACTGCTTCCTCTCTTTTAGGAGGGGAAGCGTATTTTTGAGTGGGAGGGTTTCGGCCCATAATACCACATCACGGACTTAAGGAGGTGTGTCGCGTGGCTAAAAAGGTTATTAAGATGGTAAAATTGCAAATCCCTGCTGGTAAAGCAAACCCGGCACCGCCAGTTGGACCTGCACTAGGACAAGCTGGGGTAAACATCATGGGATTCTGTAAAGAATTCAACGCTCGTACTGCTGATCAAGCTGGTTTAATCATTCCGGTAGAAATCACGGTTTTCGAAGACCGTTCATTTACATTCATCACTAAAACTCCTCCGGCTGCTGTTCTTTTAAAGAAAGCTGCAGGAATCGAGTCAGGTTCTGGTGAGCCGAACAAGAAAAAAGTTGCGACTGTAAAGCGTGATAAAGTTCGCGAAATCGCAGAATCAAAAATGCCTGACCTAAACGCTGCTAGCGTTGAAGCTGCAATGCGTATGGTTGAAGGTACTGCACGCAGCATGGGAATTGTTATCGAAGACTAATCCCTGTGTTTGATGTCTATTAGGTTGCGAGTAAATGGATTGATATCCTGCCCGTCAAACGGTTCGCAACCTTTATTCATGCAATGCGTGTAATTGCACTTGATTTTTTAGTGCAATAAGTGGGAGGAATATCCGCTAAACCACATAAGGAGGACAATACAATGGCAAACAAAGGTAAGAAGTACCAAGAAGCGGCTAAATTAGTAGACCGCACAAAAGCATATGACGCTGCAGAAGCGATCGAGCTTGTTAAAAAAGCTGCTCCTGCAAAATTTGACGAGTCTGTAGAAGTTGCAGTTCGTTTAGGTGTAGACACGAAGAAAGCTGACCAACAAGTTCGTGGAGCAGTAGTGCTTCCAAATGGAACTGGTAAGACTCAACGTGTATTAGTTTTCGCAAAAGGTGAAAAAGCAAAAGAAGCTGAAGCTGCTGGAGCAGATCACGTTGGCGATTCTGACTACATCAACAAAATCCAACAAGGTTGGTTCGAGTTCGACGTAATCGTTGCTACTCCGGACATGATGGCTGAAGTTGGTAAACTTGGACGTGTTCTAGGACCTAAAGGTTTAATGCCTAACCCTAAAACAGGAACAGTTACATTTGAAGTTGAAAAAGCGATTAACGAAATCAAAGCTGGTAAAGTAGAATACCGTGTCGACAAGACTGGTAACGTACACGTTCCAATCGGTAAAGTATCTTTCGAAGCTGAGAAGCTTGCAGAAAACCTTAACACAATCATCGAAACATTGTTGAAAGTTAAGCCTGCAGCTGCTAAGGGAACTTACATGAAGAACGTAGCTGTTTCTTCTACAATGGGACCTGGGATCAAAGTTAATCCATCTTCATTCGCTGTAAAACGATAGTTGACAAACGGGTTTCGACCCGTTATATTATATACTGTTAAACACAAACGCATCAGATGAATGCCGTAGACAGCAGGAGCCAACTGGCTTAAATCTTCCTGCCGAGGTGAAGCATCGTAAGCTCATTAGTTAATTACTTATGACTTTAGATACTCACGCCTCCATGTCTCGACATGGAGGCTTTGTTTTTGGACAAAACCTGCGGTGATGCAATCATTTTACAGGAGGTGTAATAATGAGCAGCATTTTAGAAACAAAAAAGCAGTTAGTATCCACTATTTCTGAGAAAATCAAAAATAGCCAATCAACAATTCTTGTTGACTACCGTGGTCTTACTGTTTCTGAGGTTACTGAACTTCGTAAGTCTTTACGTGATGCTGGCATCGAGTTTAAAGTTTACAAAAACTCAATGGTAGTTCGCGCTGCTGAAGAGAATGACCTTAAAGAATTAGCAGAACACTTAACTGGTCCTACAGCGATCGCATTCTCGAATGAAGATGTTGTAGCTCCTGCTAAGATTCTTAACGACTTCGCTAAGAAACACGAAGCGCTTGAGATCAAAGCTGGTGTAATCGAAGGACGTATCGCGTCTCTAGAAGAAGTGAAAGCTCTTGCTGAACTTCCATCAAGAGAAGGTCTTCTTTCTATGGTACTCAGCGTGCTTCAAGCACCTATCCGCAACTTTGCGTTGGCTACTAAAGCCGTTGCAGAACAAAAAGAAGAACAAGGCGCATAAGCCTTATCTTCAACCAATAACTTACATTCCATAAGGAGGAAATTATAATGTCTAAAGAGCAAATCATTGAAAGCTTAAAAACAATGACTGTTTTAGAGCTTAACGACCTAGTAAAAGCAATCGAAGAAGAGTTTGGTGTAACTGCTGCTGCTCCTGTAGCTGTAGCTGGTGGAGCTGCTGGTGGAGACGCTGCTGCTGAACAAACTGAATTCGACGTAATTCTTGCAAGCGGTGGAGCTTCAAAAATTAAAGTTATCAAAGTTGTTCGTGAACTTACAGGTCTTGGACTTAAAGAAGCGAAAGAACTTGTTGACGGTGCTCCTAAGCCAGTTAAAGAAGGCGTATCTAAAGACGAAGCTGAAGAAATCAAAGCTAAGCTTGAAGAAGTTGGAGCTTCTGTTGAAGTTAAGTAATTCAAAAGAAAAGGTTCGCCCGATGGCGGACCTTTTTGTTTGTTTCGCTTAACCTTTTTAGAATGAACTATTCTAAAATCTTGCTGCCTTTTATCTTGTCGCTTCTTTGAACAGTTGATTGAAGTGTAAGGTGGGAGACTCCTGCGGGACAGGCGGGCAGGTGAGACGCTTAAGAGTGAAACGTACGAATGTGGCTCACCGCCTGCCCCGCGGAAAGCGAGCACCTGAAACGGTAATCAACTACTTTCAAAAGCAACACTGTAAAAGCGTCTTTATAGATAGACCGTTAAAGAATTACGGAACGGGAATACTGTCTTTATCAGAAGGTAAGGAGAGTTTAAAAACGATGAAGAACCATTATTATTCTGAAACACCTGGTACAGAAAGTAAAAGAGAAACATGGGATTTTTCATTAAACGGCGAAAAATTTCGCTTTACGACGGATGCTGGTGTCTTTTCGAAGAAAGAAGTAGATTTTGGCAGCCGCGTTTTAATAGAGTCCTTTGTACCTCCAGAAGTACATGGTGATTATATAGATGTGGGATGCGGATACGGACCGATCGGACTTTCGCTTGCTAGAGCGGAAAAAGATCGTATTGTTCAAATGGTGGATATCAATGAAAGAGCAATTGAACTTGCTAAGCTGAACGCAGATAAGAACAAGGTCGATAATGTTAAGATCTACAAAAGTTATTTATTTGCTGAAGTGAAGGGTGAAGAGTTCGCTGCTGTTATAACAAATCCGCCCATTCGTGCAGGTAAGACAGTCGTTCATCAAATTTTTGAAGAAGCACATCATAAACTTTGCGTTGGTGGCGAGTTATGGGTAGTGATTCAAAAGAAACAAGGTGCACCATCTGCTATGGACAAAATGGAACAATTATTCGGCCAAGTTGAAACGGTTGCGAAGAAAAAAGGCTACTATATTTTACGCGCAATAAAAGTTTGACTTGATAAATCCCGTATGTTAGTATTATAAAATGCCAATGGATTCGCATTTTGCTGCTTATTTTTCGTGGTAAGCGAAAAAACGTTGATAAATCAACGTTTTTTACTCATGTTTAGACGTATAGAATGCGAAAAAGTTGGACAAAATTATATAATAGCTTTTATCAAAATAGGAAAACTGCGGTTTTAAAAATATGAAACCCTTTTTCTTTTTGTTTTCTAACCTTCTTAATAGAATGTTAGATAGAAATATGATACACGAAAAAAACGCTGGATTTGAGGGGTGAAGCAGTTGACAGGTCAACTAGTTCAGTTTGGACGCCACCGCCAACGAAGAAGTTATGCAAGGATTAGCGAAGTGCTTGAATTACCAAACTTAATTGAAATTCAAACCGCTTCCTATCAATGGTTTCTTGATGAGGGGTTACGTGAAATGTTCCGAGACATTTCGCCGATTGAAGATTTTACAGGGAACCTCGTTTTAGAGTTTATTGATTATAACTTAGGTGAGCCGAAGTATCCTGTAGATGAATCAAAAGAGCGCGATGTTACTTACGCTGCTCCGCTTCGTGTGAAAGTGCGTCTGATCAATAAAGAGACGGGCGAAGTAAAAGAGCAGGAAGTATTTATGGGAGATTTCCCGTTAATGACAGATACGGGAACCTTTGTGATCAACGGGGCAGAGCGTGTAATTGTATCACAGCTCGTTCGTTCACCAAGTGTTTACTATAGTGAGAAAATCGACAAAAACGGTAAAAAAGGTTTTACCGCTACTGTCATTCCAAACCGCGGTGCTTGGCTGGAGTTCGAAACAGATGCTAAGGACGTAGTTTATGTGCGTATTGACCGCACAAGAAAAATCCCTATTACCGTATTGCTTCGTGCTTTAGGGTTTGGGTCTGATCAAGAAATCATTGATTTGCTTGGAGAAGACGAGTATCTTCGCAACACGCTAGATAAGGATAATACAGAAGGAACGGAAAAAGCCCTTCTAGAAATCTATGAGCGTCTTCGTCCGGGAGAGCCTCCAACAGTAGATAACGCAAAAAGTTTATTAGATTCTAGGTTCTTTGATCCTAAACGCTATGACTTAGCTAACGTTGGACGCTACAAAATCAATAAAAAGCTTCATATAAAGAATCGTCTCTTCAACCAAAAGCTAGCTGAAACGCTTGTTGACGCTGAAACGGGTGAAGTGATTGCTGAAGAAGGTACGCTTCTTGACCGCAGAACGCTAGATAAGATTATCCCTGCTCTTGAGAGTGGTGTAGGCTTTAAAACCGTAACGCCAGCAGGAGGAGTGGCTGAAGATCAAGATATCGCTCTTCAATCTATCAAAATCTATGCACCTGATGATCAAGAAGGTGAAAGAATCATTAATGTTATCGGAAACGGACTTGTTGATAAAGAAATTAAAAACATCACAGTTTCTGACATTATTGCTTCTATTAACTACTTCTTCAACTTATTACATCAAGTAGGTACAACAGATGATATTGACCATCTTGGTAATCGTCGTCTGCGTTCTGTTGGTGAGCTTCTGCAAAACCAATTCAGAATCGGACTTTCCAGAATGGAACGTGTTGTGCGTGAGCGTATGTCGATCCAAGACACAAATGCGATCACACCACAAGCATTGATCAATATTCGTCCTGTTATAGCATCTATTAAAGAGTTCTTCGGAAGCTCTCAGCTTTCACAGTTCATGGATCAAACGAACCCGCTAGCAGAATTGACGCACAAACGTCGTCTATCTGCACTAGGGCCAGGTGGTCTTACACGTGAACGTGCAGGCTTTGAAGTTCGTGACGTTCACTACTCTCACTACGGTCGTATGTGTCCGATTGAGACGCCAGAGGGTCCGAACATCGGTTTGATCAATTCACTTTCTTCTTATGCAAAAGTGAACCAATATGGATTTATCGAAACACCATATCGTCGGGTTGATCCTGAAACAGGTCGTGTAACGAGCCGTATTGATTACTTGACTGCTGATGAAGAAGATTTATACGTAGTTGCACAGGCGAACTCGATCTTAGGTGATAACGGAGAGTTCATGAACGAAGACGTAATCGCACGTTTCCGTGGTGATAACACTGTTGTTAAGCGCGAACGCATCGATTATATGGATGTATCGCCGAAACAGGTAGTATCTGCTGCGACAGCTTGTATTCCGTTCTTAGAGAATGATGACTCCAACCGTGCCCTAATGGGAGCGAACATGCAACGTCAGGCTGTACCTTTACTTGTTCCTGAATCACCGATCGTTGGTACAGGAATGGAGCACGTATCAGCAAAAGACTCTGGAGCTGCAGTTATCTGTAAGCACGAAGGAATCGTTGAACGTGTTACAGCAAAACAAGTTCAAGTACGCCGCATTAAAGAAGTAGATGGCAAGGAAGTTTCAGGCGACCTTGACACTTACAACATGCTTAAGTTTATTCGTTCCAACCAAGGAACGTGTTATAACCAGCGTCCGATCGTAAGCACAGGTAACCGCGTGACGAAAGGGGAAATCTTAGCGGATGGCCCTTCAATGGAAGTCGGTGAACTTGCTTTAGGTCGTAACGTTCTTGTTGCCTTCATGACTTGGGAAGGTTACAACTACGAGGATGCTGTCATCATGAGTGAGCGTCTCGTTAAAGACGACGTTTATACTTCGATCCATATTGAAGAATATGAGTCAGAAGCGCGTGATACAAAACTTGGACCGGAAGAGATCACTCGTGATATTCCAAACGTCGGAGAAGATGCATTACGCAACCTGGACGAACGCGGAATCATCCGTGTTGGTGCAGAAGTTAAAGATGGAGATATCTTAGTTGGTAAAGTAACGCCTAAAGGTGTAACTGAATTAACAGCTGAAGAACGTCTATTACATGCGATTTTCGGTGAAAAAGCTCGTGAAGTTCGCGATACATCATTGCGTGTTCCTCACGGTGGAGATGGAATCATCCTTGACGTTAAAGTGTTTAACCGTGAAGATGGCGATGAACTTCCTCCAGGTGTGAATCAGCTCGTTCGTGCATACATCGTGCAAAAACGTAAGATTCACGAAGGAGATAAGATGGCCGGACGTCACGGAAACAAAGGTGTAATTTCTAAAATTATGCCTGAAGAAGATATGCCTTATCTTCCAGATGGAACACCAGTTGACATCATGTTAAACCCGCTAGGGGTACCTTCCCGTATGAACATCGGTCAGGTATTGGAGCTTCACCTTGGAATGGCTGCACGTCAGCTAGGCATTCATGTTGCTACACCGGTATTCGATGGAGCGCGTGAGGAAGATGTTTGGTCTACGATCGAAGAAGCTGGAATGGCTCGCGATGGTAAAACGGTACTTTATGATGGACGTACAGGTACGGCGTTTGATAACCGTGTATCAGTTGGGGTTATGTATATGATCAAACTGGCTCACATGGTTGATGACAAGTTGCATGCTCGTTCTACTGGACCTTACTCACTTGTTACACAGCAGCCTCTAGGTGGTAAAGCTCAATTTGGAGGTCAGCGTTTCGGTGAGATGGAAGTATGGGCACTTGAAGCATATGGTGCTGCATACACACTACAGGAAATTCTTACGGTTAAATCCGATGATGTTGTCGGCCGTGTGAAAACGTATGAAGCCATCGTTAAGGGTGAAAACGTTCCTGAACCTGGTGTTCCAGAATCATTTAAAGTATTGATCAAAGAACTTCAATCTCTTGGAATGGACGTTAAGATCTGTTCTGGAGATGACAAGGAAATTGAAATGAGAGAGCTTGATGATGAAGACGATCAGGCAAGCGAGAAATTAAATCTAAATCTTGAGTCTTACACTTCGAATGACTAAAACAGGATATCAAAAGGGAGGTACGCTCCTTGATAGACGTAAATAATTTTGAATATATGAAAATTGGTCTTGCTTCACCGGACAAAATCCGGTCGTGGTCAAGAGGGGAAGTAAAGAAACCTGAAACAATCAACTACCGTACACTGAAGCCTGAAAAAGACGGCTTGTTCTGTGAAAGAATTTTCGGTCCGACAAAAGACTGGGAATGTCATTGCGGAAAGTATAAGCGCGTCCGTTATAAAGGCGTGGTTTGTGACCGTTGTGGTGTTGAAGTAACAAGAGCTAAAGTTCGACGTGACCGTATGGGTCACATCGAGCTTGCTGCTCCTGTATCTCACATTTGGTACTTCAAGGGTATCCCAAGCCGTATGGGTCTTGTTTTGGATATGTCTCCAAGAGCATTAGAAGAAGTAATCTACTTTGCTTCATATGTTGTTACTGATACAGGAGATACACCTCTTGAGAAGAAACAACTGCTTTCAGAGAAGGAATACCGCACATACCGTGAAAAGTATGGAAAAGGTTTTACTGCACAAATGGGTGCAGAAGCGATCAAACGTCTTCTAGAAGACATCGATGCTGAAAAAGAAGTTGAGATGTTGAAAGAAGAGCTTAAAACAGCACAAGGACAACGTCGTACACGTGCGATTAAGCGTTTAGAAGTATTAGAAGCATTCCGTCATTCTGGCAACCATGCCGACTGGATGATTCTTGAAGTACTTCCGGTTATTCCGCCGGAATTGCGTCCGATGGTTCAGCTTGATGGTGGACGTTTTGCCACATCTGACCTTAACGACCTTTACCGTCGTGTTATCAACCGTAACAACCGTCTGAAGCGTCTATTAGATCTAGGTGCTCCTAACATTATCGTTCAAAATGAAAAACGTATGCTTCAAGAAGCAGTCGATGCATTAATCGATAATGGTCGTCGTGGCCGTCCGGTTACTGGACCAGGAAATCGTCCGTTAAAATCACTTTCACACATGCTGAAAGGGAAACAAGGACGTTTCCGTCAAAACTTGCTAGGTAAACGTGTTGACTACTCTGGACGTTCGGTTATCGTAGTAGGTCCGAACTTAAAGATGTACCAATGTGGTCTTCCTAAAGAGATGGCACTTGAGCTCTTCAAACCATTCGTTATGAAAGAGCTAGTATCAAAAGGTCTTGCACACAACATTAAGAGTGCAAAACGCAAAGTAGAGCGCGTTCAGCCAGAAGTTTGGGATGTACTTGAAGAAGTTATTCGTGAACACCCAGTTCTACTAAACCGTGCACCTACACTTCACAGACTTGGTATCCAAGCATTCGAACCGACGCTTGTAGAAGGTCGTGCAATTCGTCTTCACCCGCTCGTATGTACAGCTTACAACGCTGACTTTGACGGTGACCAAATGGCGGTCCACGTTCCTCTATCTGCTGAAGCACAAGCAGAGGCTCGTATTCTAATGCTAGCTGCCCAAAACATCTTGAACCCGAAAGATGGTAAGCCGGTAGTAACACCGTCACAGGATATGGTTTTAGGTAACTATTACCTAACTCTTGAACGTGAAGGAGCTATTGGTGAAGGGTCTGTATTCAAAGACATCAATGAAGCGATCATCGCTTATGAAAATGGATTCGTGCACTTGCATTCTCGTATTGCAGTACCGGTATCCAGCTTAAATAAAGAAACTTTCACAGATGAACAGCAATCTAAGCTTCTTATGACTACAGTAGGTAAGTTGTTATTCAACGAAATCCTGCCGCCGTCATTCCCGTACATTAACGAACCGACTACGACGAACCTTCAAGTGGAAACACCTGAAAAGTACTTCTTAGATCCGGCTGCTAATGTAAAAGAGGAAATTCAGAAGCATGAGGAAATTGTTCCATTTAAGAAAGGAATCCTAGGTAAGATTATCGCGGAAGTATTCAAACGCTTTAAGATTACTGAAACGTCTAAGATGCTTGACCGCATGAAGGACTTAGGATTTAAATATTCTACGCGCGCTGGTATCACGATCGGTGTATCCGATATCGTTGTATTACCTGAAAAGCAAGAGATCCTTGCTGTAGCCGAAGAAAAAGTAGTTAACGTTACAAAGCAATTCAGACGTGGTTTGATCACAGAAGAAGAGCGCTATGAGCGTGTAATTAATGTTTGGAGTTTGGCGAAAGACGAAATCCAAAATAAATTGATGGGTACACTTGATAAGCGAAACCCAATCTTCATGATGAGTGACTCCGGTGCCCGTGGTAACGCATCTAACTTTACGCAGCTAGCTGGTATGCGTGGTCTGATGGCCAACCCGGCTGGTAAAATCATCGAGCTTCCAATCAAATCAAGTTTCCGTGAAGGTCTAACAGTACTCGAGTACTTTATCTCTACTCACGGAGCGCGTAAAGGTCTTGCCGATACAGCCCTTAAAACAGCTGACTCAGGTTACCTTACTCGTCGTTTGGTTGACGTTGCTCAAGATGTTATCGTACGTGAAGATGACTGTGGAACGGACCGTGGCTTAGAAGTTGCAGCTATTAAAGAAGGCAACGAAGTTATCGAGCCTCTTCATGAGCGTTTGATCGGCCGTACTGCTTATAAAAAGGTATACCATCCTGAAACAAAAGAACTTCTTGTAGACGTTAATCAGCTGATCACTGAAGACATGGCCGCTCATATTGAAGAAGTAGGCGTGAAAGCAGTAACGATCCGTTCTGTATTTACTTGTGACACACGTCACGGCGTTTGTAAGAAATGTTACGGACGAAACCTTGCAACAGGCTCTGACGTTGAAGTTGGGGAAGCTGTTGGAATTATCGCCGCTCAATCCATCGGTGAGCCAGGTACACAGCTTACAATGCGTACCTTCCATACAGGTGGGGTAGCTGGAGACGATATTACACAAGGTCTTCCACGTATCCAAGAATTGTTTGAAGCGCGTAACCCGAAAGGTCAAGCGGTTATCTCTGAGCTTGAAGGTACGGTTGTTGGCGTGAACGACAATAAAGATAAGCGTGAAGTAGTCGTTCAAGGTGAGATTGAATCTAGAACTTACACAATTCCTTTCGGTGCCCGCATTAAAGCGGTCGAAGGCGATAAAGTAACTGCCGGTCAAGTATTGACGGAAGGTTCGATCGATCCTAAAGAATTAATTAAAGTACGTGGTGCAGAAGGCGTACAAGAATACCTATTGCGTGAGGTTCAGAAAGTTTACCGTATGCAAGGGGTAGAAATCGGAGATAAGCACGTTGAAGTAATGGTTCGCCAAATGCTTCGTAAAGTGCGCATCATCGATTCTGGTGATTCTCAAGTACTTCCAGGAGCACTTATGGATATTCATGCCTTCACGGATGTTAACCGTAGTGTACTTCTTGAAGGTGGAACGCCTGCCACAGGTCGTCCAGTGCTTCTTGGTATCACAAAAGCATCTCTTGAGACAGAATCATTCTTATCTGCTGCATCATTCCAAGAAACAACACGAGTTCTTACGGATGCTGCCATCAAAGGTAAGCGTGACGAATTACTCGGACTTAAAGAAAACGTTATTATTGGTAAGCTGATCCCGGCTGGAACAGGTATGAACCGTTACAGAAACATCGGAATCAACTCTCCAGTAGTTGAAGATGAGAACAATGAAGAGGCAGAATTGCCTACAGAACTTGTTTCTCAAGATTAATAAATGAAATGTTGACATCGGGAGCGCATCGGTGATATGATTACGGATGTGCTCCTAAGATTTGTTACTTTGGAGGATATTCGTATGTCTTATGAAAAAGTGACACAGGCTTCTGAAATTATCGTAGGTACTAAGCAAACAATCAAAGCTTTACAGAACGGCGAGGTCAAAGAGCTGGTCGTTGCGGAAGACGCTGATTTTCGAGTAACGAGCAAGGTATTGCAAATTGCCGAAGAGAAGCACGTACCGATCGTAAAGGTTGATTCCATGAAAAAGCTTGGAAAAGCATGCGGTATAGATGTCGGGGCCGCAACTGTTGCGATAAAAGGATAAAATTCATGTTTTTGCGATGGGCATCAATATCGCTCCTCTCGCAAAAACTTTCTTTTGTCCTAAAATGAACCACCTGGGTCGGTGGTATTACGAAAAAAGAGAGGAGGAAATACAAAATGCCTACAATTAACCAATTAGTTCGCAAAGGTCGTGTTTCTAAATCAAAGAAATCTGACTCTCCTGCGTTAAACAAAGGTTACAACAGCTTCAAAAAGTCCCAAACTGACGTTTCATCTCCGCAAAAGCGTGGAGTTTGTACGCGTGTTGGTACTATGACTCCTAAGAAGCCGAACTCGGCGCTTCGTAAATATGCGCGTGTTCGTCTAACTAACGGAATCGAAGTTACTGCTTACATTCCTGGTATTGGTCACAACCTTCAAGAGCACAGTGTTGTTCTTATCCGTGGAGGACGTGTAAAAGATTTACCGGGGGTACGTTACCACATCGTTCGTGGTGCTCTTGATACGGCTGGTGTTAACAACCGTATGCAAGGTCGTTCTAAATACGGAACGAAGCGTCCAAAGGAAGCTAAGAAGTAATATTATTAAAATAAATTAAAACAACTATCAGAAAGGAGGGGACCACATGCCACGTAAAGGACCTGTTGCTCGTCGTGATGTGTTACCTGATCCAATTTACAAGTCTAAGCTTGTAACTCGTCTAATCAATAAAATTATGATTGACGGTAAGAGAGGGGTAGCTCAAACAATCTTGTACAATGCGTTCGAACTTATTAAAGAACGTACAAACCAAGATCCTATGGAAGTGTTTGAACAAGCTCTTAAAAATATTATGCCAGTTCTTGAAGTTCGTGCTCGCCGTGTTGGTGGAGCTAACTACCAAGTACCAGTTGAAGTTCGCCCAGAGCGTCGTACAACACTAGGACTTCGTTACCTAACGAACTACTCTCGTCTACGCGGAGAAAAGACAATGGAAGAACGTCTTGCGTATGAGATCATGGATGCTGCTAATAACACTGGTGCTTCAGTTAAGAAGCGCGAAGATATGCACAAAATGGCAGAAGCAAACAAAGCGTTTGCTCACTACCGCTGGTAAAATCATAGAGACAGTTCTCGGACTGTCTCTAAAACACTATAAAAATTCCTTTTAAAAAGGGAAGGAGAGAAATTCATGGCTAGAGAATTCTCCTTAAAAAATACTCGTAATATCGGTATCATGGCTCACATCGATGCTGGTAAAACAACGACTACTGAACGTGTTCTTTACTATACTGGCCGTATCCACAAAATTGGTGAAACTCATGAAGGAGCTTCACAAATGGACTGGATGGAGCAGGAACAAGAGCGTGGAATCACGATTACTTCCGCTGCTACTACTGCTCAATGGAAAGGTCACCGTGTCAACATCATTGATACACCAGGACACGTAGACTTTACAGTTGAAGTAGAACGTTCATTACGTGTATTAGACGGAGCGGTTGCATTACTTGATGCTCAATCAGGTGTTGAACCACAAACAGAAACAGTTTGGCGTCAAGCGACTACTTACGGGGTACCTCGTATTGTATTCGTAAACAAAATGGACAAGATCGGTGCGGATTTCTTATACTCCGTAAAAACGATTCATGACCGCCTTGGTGCTAACGCTCACCCGATCCAATTACCGATCGGTGCGGAAGACCAATTCGAAGCAATCATCGACCTTATCGAAATGAAAGCTGTATTCTACGGAAACGACCTTGGTACTGATATCGAAGTTCGTGACATTCCGGAAGAGCACATGCCTTTAGCTGAAGAATACCGTGGAAAACTTATCGAAGCGGTTGCTGAGCTAGATGAAGAAATGATGATGAAGTACTTAGAAGGCGAAGAAATTACGAACGAAGAACTTAAAGCAGGTATCCGTCAAGGTACTTGTAACGTTGAGTTCTATCCGGTAATGTGTGGTTCGGCATTTAAGAACAAAGGTGTACAGCTTATGCTAGACGCAGTTCTTGATTACCTTCCATCGCCAATCGATGTACCAGCTATCAAGGGTGTACTTCCTGACTCTGAAGAAGAAGTAACTCGTGAATCAAGTGACGAAGCACCATTCTCTGCACTTGCATTTAAAGTTATGACTGACCCTTATGTTGGTAAGTTAACATTCTTCCGTGTGTACTCTGGTACACTAAACTCAGGATCATACGTACAGAACTCTACTAAAGGAAAGCGCGAGCGTGTTGGACGTATCCTTCAAATGCATGCAAACTCCCGTGAAGAGATCTCTGTCGTATACGCTGGAGATATCGCAGCTGCTGTAGGTCTTAAAGACACTACAACTGGTGATACACTTTGTGATGAAAAGAGCCTTGTTATCTTAGAATCCATGGTATTCCCAGAGCCAGTTATCTCACTATCTATCGAGCCGAAGTCTAAAGCAGACCAAGACAAGATGGGTATGGCACTTGCTAAGCTAGCTGAAGAAGATCCAACATTCCGTACTGAAACAAACGAAGAAACTGGACAAACGATCATCGCAGGTATGGGTGAGCTTCACCTTGACATCCTAGTTGACCGTATGCGCCGTGAATTCAAGGTAGAAGCTAACGTGGGTGCTCCTCAGGTTGCTTACCGTGAAACAATTCGCCAAGCTGCTAAGGTTGAAGGTAAATTCGTTCGTCAGTCTGGTGGTCGTGGACAATACGGTCACGTTTGGATCGAATTCGAGCCAGGTGACGAAGGATCTGGATTCGTATTTGAAAACAAAATCGTTGGTGGGGCAGTTCCTCGTGAATACATCCCTGCAGTTCAAGCTGGTATCGAAGAATCAATGAAAAACGGAATGCTTGCTGGTTTCCCATTACTTGACCTTAAAGCTCGTATCGTTGATGGATCATACCATGATGTTGACTCCAACGAAATGGCGTTTAAGATTGCCGGTTCAATGGCTCTTAAGAACGCTAAATCAAAGTGTGACCCTGCAATTCTAGAGCCGATCATGAAAGTTGAAGTAACGGTTCCTGAAGAGTATATGGGTGACATCATGGGTGACGTAACTTCCCGTCGTGGACGTGTTGAAGGTATGGAAGCTCGTGGTAACGCACAAATCGTTAAAGCGATGGTTCCACTTGCTGAGATGTTCGGATATGCAACTAGCTTGCGTTCTCGTACACAAGGCCGCGGTACTTACTCAATGCACTTCGATCACTACGAAGAAGTACCTAAGTCAATCTCTGAAGAAATCATCAAAAAATCAACTGGAGCTTAATCTCTTCGGTTGTAAGAAGCAACATTTTCATGTAATCTAAAATGGGCAGTACAAACTGTTCGTTTTAAATAAAAAAATCTACTATATGTAAACATATTTAAGGAGGAATCTTTCTCATGGGTAAAGAGAAATTTGATCGTTCCAAAACGCATGCTAACATTGGTACTATCGGTCACGTTGACCATGGTAAAACAACTTTAACAGCTGCTATCACTACTGTTCTTGCTAAGAAAAACGGTAAGGGTGTAGCAATGGCTTATGACCAAATCGACGGTGCTCCAGAAGAGCGCGAACGTGGAATCACAATCTCAACTGCACACGTTGAGTATGAAACTGATTCTCGTCACTATGCACACGTAGACTGCCCAGGACATGCTGACTATGTTAAGAACATGATCACTGGTGCAGCACAAATGGATGGTGGGATCCTAGTAGTATCTGCTGCTGACGGCCCAATGCCACAAACTCGTGAGCACATCCTTCTTTCTCGTCAAGTAGGTGTACCTTACCTTGTTGTATTCATGAACAAGTGTGACATGGTAGACGACGAAGAACTTCTTGAGCTAGTAGAAATGGAAGTTCGTGACCTTCTTTCTGAGTATGACTTCCCAGGAGATGATATTCCTGTAATCAAAGGTTCTGCTCTTAAAGCTCTTGAAGGAGACGCTGATTGGGAAGCTAAAATCTACGAGCTAATGGACGCTGTAGATTCTTATATCCCAACTCCTCCACGTGACACTGAAAAGCCATTCATGATGCCAGTTGAGGATGTATTCTCAATCACTGGTCGTGGTACAGTTGCTACTGGACGTGTTGAGCGTGGTGTAGTAAAAGTTGGTGACGTAGTTGAGATCCTTGGTCTTACTGAAGAGCCAAAATCAACAACTGTAACAGGTGTTGAAATGTTCCGTAAGCTTCTTGACTATGCTGAAGCTGGTGACAACATTGGTGCACTTCTTCGTGGGGTTTCTCGTGAAGATGTTGAGCGTGGACAAGTTCTTGCTAAGCCAGGTACTGTTAAAGCTCACACTAAGTTCAAATCAGAAGTTTATGTTCTTTCAAAAGAAGAGGGTGGACGTCACACTCCATTCTTCTCTAACTACCGTCCTCAGTTCTACTTCCGTACAACTGACGTAACTGGTATCATCCAACTTCCTGAAGGCGTAGAAATGGTTATGCCTGGAGATAACGTTGAGATGACTGTAGAACTAATCGCTCCAATCGCTATCGAAGAAGGAACTAAGTTCTCTATTCGTGAAGGTGGACGTACAGTTGGTGCAGGCGTAGTTGCAACAATCACTGAGTAATCTTATTACTCTTTAATAAAAACACTCTCCTTTTGGAGGGTGTTTTTTTTGTATATAATCGAATTCGATTATACTAAAGAATTTTTTCGTAAAACTTTGTTGCTTATGGAAGGGGTTGATTTCCGTTTCAGGTTGCTCGCTTTCCGCGGGGCAGGCGGTGAGCCCCTTGCCACTTTGTGCCTTTAAGGGTCTCACCTGACCGCTCGTCCCGCAGGAGTCTCGCACCCTCCACTCCAATCAACTGATCAAAGAAGAGAATGAACAAATACGCCAATTGAAACATGCAGTAAGAAAAAAAGATTGATTTTTAAGTATAAATGAATCAATAGTGAAGAAATCTCTTTCCAATTAGCATTGAGTAGCTACTTCTGAATGTCAGAATGTACCTGAAATAGCTTGAAACACAATCTATCCAAAAATAAAGATGATGAATCCAGAAATTTAATAGCTGAATCCAAAAGTTGGGCCCTTGAATCCCCGAGTTTTGGTCGTGAATCCACAAATAGTAAAATATATATGACATGCGATTACAGTCGGCTGAAAAACTGAATAACCACATGCGGATCAGCAACGCATTATCTGAATCACCACTACCAATCGCATTTCTTCTATATATATAGAAGAAACACATTCAAATATGCAAAAGAAGAAAAAGGAAGTTGAAATCTCCTGATAAAGTCTCTATAATAGAAAAAGTGCGATTAGCAATAAATAAATGCAAATAACACTTGCATTGGGCGTTGCTTTTCTCTATAATAAGTAATGTTGGTCATTCACTGCGATGATCCGGAAGGTTGCTGACACACTAGGCCCCTTTGCCATGGCTGGTGATATCAGGTTGAATTTCCGCGGAGCAATGTCTGTTTATCAAAATAGGCGAATAAAGGAGGGAAAAAAATGGCAAAGCAAAAGATTCGTATCCGTTTAAAGGCGTATGATCACAGAATTCTTGATCAATCAGCTGAAAAAATCGTAGAAACTGCTAAGCGTTCAGGAGCAAAGGTATCAGGTCCTATCCCACTACCTACTGAGAAAGCGATCTACACGATCCTTCGTGCGGTTCATAAGTACAAGGACTCTCGTGAGCAGTTCGAAATGCGTACTCATAAGCGCTTGATCGATATTATCGAGCCAACACCACAAACAGTTGATTCGTTAATGCGTTTGGATCTACCGTCTGGTGTAGACATCGAAATTAAACTATAATTTCACGTTTGCTTATAAATATTTTACTTATTAATAGGAGGTGTGACGAATGACCAAAGGAATCTTAGGTAGAAAAATTGGTATGACTCAAGTTTTCGCAGAAAACGGAGATCTAATTCCAGTTACTGTAGTAGAAGTAACTCCTAACGTTGTTCTTCAAAAGAAATCCGTTGAGAATGATGGCTACGAAGCTATCCAACTTGGATTTGATGATAAAAAAGACTCTCGTACTAACAAGCCACAAGCAGGACATGCTGCTAAAGCTAGCACGAGCCCTAAGCGCTACGTTAAAGAATTCCGTAATGTTGATGTTGCGGGATACGAAGTTGGTCAGGAAGTCAAAGCTGACATTTTTGCAGAAGGTGACGCTGTAGACGTTACTGGTACATCTAAAGGAAAAGGATTCCAAGGTGTTATCAAACGTCACGGGCAATCACGCGGGCCAATGAGCCACGGTTCCCGTTACCACCGTCGTCCTGGTTCAATGGGTGCAGTTGACCCTAACCGTGTTTTCAAAGGGAAAGCATTACCTGGACGTACTGGCGGAGATACAGTAACTGTACAAAACTTAGAAGTTGTAAGAGTTGATGCAGAACGTAATCTTCTACTAATCAAAGGTAACGTACCTGGAGCGAAAAAGAGCTACGTTACAATTAACTCTGCTGTTAAAGCAAAGGATGCTAAATAAGGAAGGAGGACAATCTGATGCCAAAAGTAGCATTATTTAAACAAGATGGTACTCAAGCTGGCGATATCGAATTAAACGATTCCGTTTTCGGTATTGAACCAAATAAAAGCGTGCTTTTTGACGCTGTTATTATGCAGCAAGCATCACAGCGCCAAGGAACGCACGATGTAAAGAACCGTTCTGAAGTTGCTGGTGGTGGACGCAAGCCTTGGAAACAGAAAGGTACTGGACGTGCTCGTCAAGGATCTATCCGTTCTCCACAATGGGTTGGCGGTGGAGTGGTTTTCGGACCAACACCAAGAAGCTATTCTTACAAATTACCAAAGAAGGTTCGTCGCTTAGCTATTAAATCAGCGCTATCTTCTAAGGTTCTAGATAACGACTTAATCGTTTTAGAAGGTCTTGCATTCGAAGCTCCTAAAACAAAGGAAATGATGCAAGTTCTTGCAAATCTATCCGCAGATCGTAAAGCATTAGTTGTAACTGCTGATTACAATGACGCTGTTGCATTGTCTGCACGTAACATCCCTGGCGTAACAGTTGTTACGGCTAACGGCGTTAGTGTTCTTGACGTGTTAAACCACGACAAGCTTCTTATGACTAAAGACGCTGTGGAAAAAGTAGGGGAGGTGCTCGCATAATGGAAGCTCGTGATGTGATTAAGCGCCCCGTTATTACAGAGCGTTCTACTGAAATAATGGCTGACAAAAAATACACGTTCGAAGTTAATCCTCGTGCTACTAAGACTCAAATCAAAGGCGCACTAGAAGAAATCTTTGGCGTAAAAATTCAATCTGTAAACACTGCTACCTACAAAGGTAAGTTCAAGCGTGTAGGCCGTCATACTGGTTACACTTCTAAACGTAAAAAAGCAGTAGTTACATTAACTCCAGAAAGCAAAGAACTCGACTTTTTTGAAGGAGTTTAAAAAGAACTCGTAAAGGAGGGAAATTACAATGGGTATCAAAAAGTTTAAACCGACAACTAACGGTCGTCGTAACATGTCTCAGCTTGACTTTGCTGAAATTACAACTGACCAACCAGAAAAATCCTTGCTTGCTCCTCTTAGCAAAAAAGCTGGGCGTAACAACCAAGGTAAACTAACTGTTCGTCACCAAGGTGGAGGACACAAGCGTAAGTATCGTATCATCGATTTCAAACGTAACAAAGACGGAATACCAGGTCGCGTTGCTACAATCGAATACGATCCAAACCGTACGGCTAACATCGCGCTAATCCACTATGCAGATGGTGAGAAGCGTTATATCTTAGCTCCAAAAGGAATTAAAGTAGGGCAAGAAATCATGTCCGGTACTGAAGCTGATATTAAAGTAGGTAACTCACTTCCATTAGCTAACATTCCTGTAGGTTCTACAATTCACAACATCGAACTTAAGCCTGGTAAAGGTGGACAATTAGCTCGTTCAGCTGGTGCTGAAGCTCAACTTCTTGGTAAAGAAGAAAAGTATGCGCTAGTTCGTCTAGGTTCTGGTGAAGTTCGTATGATCCTTCTTACTTGCCGTGCAACTATCGGTCAAGTTGGAAACTTAGAGCATGAACTTGTGAACGTTGGTAAAGCAGGTCGTTCTCGTTGGAAGGGTATCCGCCCAACAGTTCGTGGTTCTGTAATGAACCCTAACGATCACCCACACGGTGGTGGTGAAGGACGCGCTCCAATCGGACGTAAATCACCAATGTCTCCATGGGGTAAACCAACTCTTGGATATAAAACTCGTAAGAAAAATAGCCAAACTGACAAGTACATTGTACGTCGTCGCAAAAAATAATGTGATTGTACTACGGTTCAATCGAGCCGTAGCGCAAACACAAAGGGAGGTTCTCAAATGGGTCGCAGTTTGAAAAAAGGGCCTTTTGTAGATGACCACTTGATGAAAAAGGTCGAGGCACTTAATGAATCTAACGACAAGAAAGTAGTTAAAACTTGGTCTCGTCGTTCTACGATTTTCCCTGACTTCATCGGTCACACAATCGCTGTTTATGATGGTCGTAAGCACGTGCCGGTTTATTGTACAGAAGATATGGTCGGTCACAAGTTAGGTGAGTTTGCACCTACTCGTACTTACAAAGGCCATGCAGCTGATGATAAGAAAACAAGACGTTAATTGAGGGGAGGTACACAAAATGGAAGCAAAAGCAATTGCTAAACAAGTGCGTATTGCTCCTCGTAAAGCTCGCATCGTAATCGACTTGATTCGAGGCAAGCAAGTAGGTGAGGCACTTGCGATTCTACGTTTGACGCCTAAAGCAGCTTCTCCTGTAATTGAAAAGGTGCTTAAGTCTGCTATCGCAAACGCAGAACACAACTATGAAATGGAACCGAACAACTTGGTGATTAAGCAAGCGTTCGTTGATGAAGGTATTACTCTTAAGCGTTTCCGTCCTCGTGCGATGGGTCGCGCAAGCCGTATCAACAAACGTACTAGCCACATCACAATCGTTGTTTCTGAAAAGAAGGAGGGTTAAGACGTGGGTCAAAAAGTAAATCCAATAGGTCTACGTATTGGCGTCATCCGTGACTGGGATTCAAAATGGTACGCTGAAAAGGATTACGCTAATCTTTTACATGAAGACCTTAAGATCCGTTCTTATATTGAAAAGCGTTTAAAAGACGCTGCTGTATCAGGTGTTGAAATCGAACGTGCAGCTAACCGTGTGAATATCACAATCAAAACTGCTAAACCAGGAATGGTTATCGGTAAAGGTGGATCTGAAGTTGAAGCACTTCGTAAAGCCCTTAACGACATCACTGGTAAAAGAGTTCACGTAAACATCTTTGAAATCAAACAAGCTGACGTTGATGCTAAGCTAGTAGCTGAAAACATCGCTCGTCAACTTGAAAACCGTGTATCTTTCCGTCGTGCTATGAAGCAGGCGATCCAACGTGCAATGCGTATGGGTGCGAAAGGTATCAAAACACAAGTGTCAGGCCGTCTTGGCGGAGCTGATATCGCTCGTGCTGAACATTATAGTGAAGGTACAGTTCCTCTTCACACACTTCGTGCAGACATCGATTACGGTACTGCTGAAGCAGACACAACTTACGGTAAGCTTGGAGTTAAAATCTGGATTTATCGTGGTGAGGTCCTTCCAACAAGAGGAACGAAAAAAGAGGAAGGAGGCAAATAATTATGTTATTGCCAAAACGTGTTAAATATCGTCGTGAACACCGCGGTAAAATGCGTGGGAACGCAAAAGGCGGTACTGAAGTTCATTTCGGAGAATTCGGTTTGCAAGCTCTTGAAGCTAGCTGGATTACTAACCGTCAGATCGAAGCAGCTCGTATTGCGATGACTCGTTATATGAAGCGTGGCGGTAAAGTATGGATTAAAATTTTCCCGTCTAAGCCTTACACTGCAAAGCCTCTAGAAGTCCGAATGGGATCTGGTAAAGGTGCTCCTGAAGGATGGGTAGCAGTAGTTAAGCCAGGAAAAGTTATGTTTGAAATCGCAGGTGTCTCTGAAGAAGTGGCACGCGAAGCGTTGCGTCTTGCAGCACACAAACTTCCTGTAAAATGTAAGTTTGTTAAACGCGAAGAAGTGGGTGGTGACACAAATGAAGGCTAATGATATTCGTAACCTGACCACTGCAGAAGTTGAACAAAAAGCAAAAGCACTTAAAGAAGAGCTTTTTAACCTTCGTTTCCAACTAGCGACAGGTCAACTTGAAAACCCGGCCCGCATTCGTGAAGTTCGTAAAGCAATTGCCCGTGCAAAAACGGTTTTACGTGAAAGAGAGCTTGGGATTACTAACGGTTAAATCTTGAGAGGAGGTTCGCACAATGAGTGAACGTAACCAGCGCAAGGTGTACACTGGTCGTGTTGTTTCTGACAAGATGGACAAAACGATTACAGTGCTTGTAGAAACTTACAAGACTCACACTTTATATAACAAGCGCGTTAAATACTCTAAAAAGTTAAAAGCGCATGATGAAAACAACACTGCTAAAATTGGCGATATCGTAAAGGTTATGGAAACGCGTCCGCTTTCTAAAGACAAGCGATTCCGTCTAGTTGAAGTAGTACAAGAAGCAGTAATTATTTAATAAATTGTTCGGATTATACTCATATCCGAAAGGAGGTCCATTCGCATGATTCAACAAGAATCCCGTTTAAGAGTAGCTGATAACTCCGGTGCGAAAGAGTTACTTTGCATTAAAGTTCTTGGTGGTTCTGGTCGTAAGTACGCTAACGTTGGTGACATTATCGTTTGTTCGGTTAAGTCCGCAACACCAGGTGGCGTTGTTAAGAAAGGTGACGTTGTTAAAGCGGTAGTGGTACGTTCTAAGCGTGGTATGCGCCGTAACGACGGATCTTACATCCGCTTTGATGAGAACGCGGCTGTAATCGTTAAGGATGATAAAGGTCCTCGAGGAACTCGTATCTTCGGACCAGTAGCACGTGAACTTCGTGACAAGCAATTTATGAAAATCGTATCTCTTGCTCCAGAAGTTCTTTAATATATTTACTAGCAAGGCGTTTATTGTCTTGTAAGGAGGTGCAACATCACAATGCCATTGCATGTGAAAAAAGGCGATAAAGTACAAGTTATTTCCGGCAAGGATAAAGGTAAACAAGGTGTGATCCTTGAAGCTTATCCGAAGCTAAATAGAGTGCTTGTTGAAGGTGTGAACGTTGTTAAGAAACACGCAAAACCTTCTCAAGCTAATCCACAAGGTGGAATCCTTAGCCAAGAAGCACCAATTCATGCTTCTAACGTAATGCCTCTTGACCCTAAAACTGGTGCTCCTACTCGTGTAGGCTACAATGTAGTTGATGGGAAAAAAGTTCGTGTGGCCAAAAAATCTGGTGAAACCCTAGATAAATAAGTCTCAGAGTGAAAGGAGGACACATAATGAACCGTCTACAAGAGCGATATAAAGCAGAGATCTTACCATCTCTAATGGAAAAGTTTAATTACACTTCAGTAATGCAAGCACCAAAGATCGAAAAAATCGTTATCAACATGGGTGTTGGTGAAGCAGTATCCAACTCTAAAGTGTTAGATACAGCAGTAGAGGAACTTACAGCAATCGCTGGTCAAAAGCCTGTGATCACGCGTGCTAAGAAATCTATCGCTGGATTCAAACTTCGTGAAGGTATGCCGATCGGATCAAAAGTTACACTTCGCGGAGAGCGCATGTATGACTTCCTTGATAAGTTAATCAGCGTTTCCCTTCCACGTGTACGTGACTTCCGCGGGGTTTCCAAGAAGTCTTTCGACGGCCGCGGTAACTACACGCTTGGAGTTAAAGAGCAATTGATCTTCCCGGAGATCGACTATGATAAAGTAAACAAAGTTCGCGGAATGGACATCGTTATCGTAACGACTGCGAACACTGACGAAGAAGCACGTGAGCTTCTTACACAAGTCGGAATGCCGTTCCAAAAATAACCTTTAGCCAAAGGAGGTTTACCCGTGGCAAAGAAATCCATGATTGCTAAGCAACAACGCAAGCAAAAGTTCGGAGTGCAAGAATATACGCGCTGTGAACGTTGCGGGCGTCCTCATTCAGTAATCCGCAAGTTCAAACTGTGCCGTATTTGTTTCAGAGAACTTGCTTACAAAGGTCAAATTCCTGGCGTTAAAAAAGCCAGCTGGTAATACCCTGAAAAAAGGGAAGGAGGTAACTAGTAATGGTTATGACAGATCCAATTGCAGATATGCTTACTCGTATCCGCAACGCAAACACTGTTCGTCACGATAAATTGGAGCTTCCTGCTTCTAATATGAAAAAAGAAATCGCAGAAATCCTAAAGCGTGAAGGTTTTGTTCGCGATGTGGAATATGTAGAGGATAGCAAACAAGGAATGATTCGTATCTTCCTTAAGTACGGTTCTAACAATGAGCGTGTAATCTCAGGTCTTAAGCGTATCTCTAAGCCTGGACTACGTGTTTATGCAAAATCAACTGATCTTCCACGAGTACTTGGAGGACTTGGTATTGCGATCGTATCTACTTCTAAAGGCATTATGACTGATAAAGAAGCTCGCCAATCACAAATGGGTGGCGAAGTACTAGCGTACGTTTGGTAATAAATAGCGAATGGAGGTGTCAACATGTCTCGCGTAGGTAACAAACCGATTGAAGTTCCAGGTGGCGTTACAATCGATGTTGCAACTGACAACACGGTTTCTGTAAAAGGCCCTAAAGGTGAACTTTCTCGCAAATTCAATGCTGACATTAAGATTAATGTTCAAGATAACGAAATTACTGTGGAACGCCCGAGCGACCACAAAGAGCACCGTGCATTGCATGGTACAACTCGTAGCGTACTAAACAACATGGTTATCGGTGTAACTAACGGTTATGAAAGAGCTCTAGAAATTATCGGGGTTGGATATCGTGCTTCCAAAGCTGGTAACAAGCTTGTACTTAACGTAGGTTACTCTCATCCTGTTGAAATCGTTCCTGAGCAAGGGATCGACATCGAAGTACCTTCTAACACGAAGGTAATCGTTAAGGGTATTGACAAGCAACGTGTAGGTGAAGTTGCTGCAAACATCCGTTCAGTTCGTTCACCTGAGCCTTACAAAGGTAAAGGTATTCGTTACGAAGGTGAATTCGTTCGCCGTAAAGAAGGTAAAACTGGTAAATAAAGCCGTTAGGTAGCGGAAAGGAGTGCAAAGGATGATCACGAAAGCAGATAAGAATGTCGCTCGTAAGAAAAGACATGCTCGTGTTCGCCGCGTTGTAAGCGGAACAGCACAACGTCCTCGTTTGAACGTATTCCGTTCTACAAAGCACATCTATGCTCAATTGATCGATGATCAAGCAGGTGTAACAATTGTATCTGCATCTTCCCTTGATAAAGGTGTAAGTGTAGAAAACGGTGGAAACGTAGATGCTGCTAAAGCGATTGGTCAAGAAATCGCTAAGCGCGCAGTTGAAAAAGGAATCAAATCGGTAGTATTTGACCGAGGCGGATATTTATATCACGGACGTATTAAAGCATTAGCAGACGCAGCTCGTGAAGCTGGGTTAGAATTTTAATCGAAGGAGGGAACCTGATGCGTATCGACCCTAACAAACTTGAACTTGAAGAACGCGTCGTTACCGTTAACCGTGTAGCTAAGGTAGTAAAAGGTGGACGTCGTTTCCGCTTTGCTGCAGTAGTTGTAGTTGGTGACAAAAACGGTCACGTTGGATTCGGTACTGGTAAAGCCCAAGAGGTACCAGAAGCGATCCGTAAGGCGATTGAAGATGCTAAGAAGAACTTAGTAACTGTACCGATCGTAAAAACAACAATTCCTCACCAAGTAATTGGACGCTTTGGAGCAGGTAACGTACTTCTTAAACCTGCATCTGAAGGTACTGGGGTAATTGCTGGTGGACCTGTACGTGCAGTATTGGAGCTTGCTGGTGTAGGTGACATCCTTTCTAAGTCACTTGGATCTAACAACCCAATCAACATGGTTCGTGCAACTATCGAAGGTTTGAAAAATTTAAAGCGTGCTGAAGACGTTGCGAAACTTCGCGGTAAATCAGTACAAGAGCTTTTAGGTTAAGGAGGGAACTTTAGATGGCTAAGAAATTAGAAATCACCCTCACTCGTAGTGTTATCGGCCGTCCTGAAAACCAACGTATCGTTGTTAAGACACTTGGTTTGCGCAAAATGCACCAGACGGTTGTACACGAAGATAACGCGGCTATCCGCGGTATGGTTAACAAGGTGTCTCACCTTTTAACAGTGAAAGAATTAGAAGCTTAATAAGATAAATAAATCATGAGGAGGTGCTCAGATGAAACTTCATGAGTTGAAGCCATCAGAAGGATCCCGTAAAGTTCGCAACCGTTTAGGTCGCGGTATCGGATCAGGCAATGGTAAAACAAGTGGTCGTGGTCATAAAGGTCAAAACTCTCGTTCAGGCGGTGGTGTTAGACCTGGATTCGAAGGTGGACAAAATCCACTAGCACGTCGTTTACCGAAACGCGGATTCACAAACCCTACTCGTAAAGAGTATGCAGTTGTAAATCTTGAGAAGCTAGTTCGTTTTGAAGAGGGCACAGTAGTTACTCCGGAACTTCTTATCGAAACAGGAGTAGTTAGCAGTCTTAAAAACGGAATTAAAGTTCTTGGAAATGGCAAGTTAGAAGCTAAGCTTACAGTTAAGGCGCACAAATTCTCTGTTTCTGCTAAAGAAGCAATTGAAGCAGCGGGCGGAACTACTGAGGTGATCTAATGTTCCAGACAATCTCCAACATTATGCGTGTGGGTGATCTGAGAAACAAGATATTGTTTACACTTGCTATGCTGGTAGTGTTCCGTCTAGGAACATTTATCCCAGTACCAGGCGTAAATCGTGATGTACTGAAATTCAGTACGGGCGACAGTGCTAACATTTTTGGTTTTTTGAATACGTTTGGCGGTGGAGCTTTACAGAACTTCTCCATTTTCGCTATGGGTATCATGCCGTATATTACAGCATCGATCATCGTGCAGCTTCTGCAGATGGACGTTGTTCCTAAATTTACGGAGTGGAGTAAGCAAGGTGAAGTTGGGCGTAAGAAATTAGCTCAGTTCACTCGCTATGGAACTATTGTTCTTGGTTTTATCCAGGCAATCGGTATGTCTATCGGTTTTAACAATCTTTTCCCAGGACTTATTCAAAACCCTAGTATGTCTACGTATCTTTTTATCGCGTTAGTTTTAACTGCAGGTACTGCATTCTTAATGTGGTTAGGTGAGCAGATTACCCTTAAGGGGATTGGAAACGGAATTTCAGTTCTGATTTTTGCGGGGATTGCCGCAGCTATTCCTACAGCAGTTAACCAGCTTTTCACAACGCAATTTGAAGGTGGTAACGATCAGTTATTCATGCATATTGTAACGATTGTACTGCTTGCTCTTGCGATTGTACTCATTATTATGGGTGTTATCTTTATTCAACAAGGTGTTCGGAAAATCCCGATTCAGTATGCAAAGCGAGTCGTTGGAACAAAGCCTGTTGGCGGCCAGTCAACTCATCTTCCGATTAAAGTAAACGCAGCAGGTGTTATCCCGGTTATCTTCGCGATTTCCTTGATCATCACGCCAAGAACTGTTGCCGGCTTCTTCGGACAGAATGATGTTACGACTTGGATTATCAACACGTTTGACTACACGAAACCAGTCGGAATGATTATATATGCGCTCCTTATTATCGGATTCTCGTATTTCTATACGTTTATCCAAGTAAATCCGGAGCAAATGGCGGAAAACTTAAAGAAGCAGGGTGGATACATTCCTGGCATTCGTCCAGGAGCTAACACTCAAACTTATATAACAAGAATTCTGTATCGATTAACATTTGTTGGATCTCTTTTCCTGGCTGCAGTTGCAGTCCTGCCAGTTGTCTTTACAGCAATTCCAGGTTTGAACCTTCCGCCAGCCATTCAAATTGGTGGAACAAGCTTGCTGATTGTTGTAGGTGTGGCACTTGACACCATGAAGCAGATTGAGAGTCAGCTGATCAAGCGACACTACAAAGGCTTCATTAAATAAGAGCACGGGAAGATTCATCTTCCCATATGCTCTTGATAAAAGACGATTGTGATTTATGGAGGGATTAGATGTATCTAGTCTTAATGGGATTGCCCGGAGCAGGTAAGGGTACTCAAGCAGAAAGAATTGTTGAGAAATACGGAATACCTCATATCTCTACTGGAGATATGTTCCGAGCAGCAATTAAAGAGGAGACTCCTCTTGGACTTGAGGCAAAATCGTACATGGATGCGGGTAACCTCGTTCCTGACGAAGTTACAATCGGTATCGTACGTGACCGACTTTCTAAAAAGGACTGCGAAAAAGGATTTTTACTAGATGGATTCCCTCGGACAGTTGCCCAAGCGGAAGCACTGGAAGAAATCACAACAGAGCTTGGAAGAACGATTGATTATGTGTTAAACATTTCAGTAGATTCTGATCAGCTTATGCAGCGATTAACAGGTCGTCGGATTTGCCAAACATGCGGAAGCACGTATCATGTAATATTCAACCCGCCAAAGGTTGAAGGAGTATGTGATAAAGACGGCGGTACGCTTATCCAACGTCAAGATGATAATGAAGAGACCGTTCGAAACCGTTTAAATGTAAACATGAAGCAGGCTAAACCACTGCTTGATTTTTATGGTGAAAAAGGTTACCTGAAAAACATGAATGGTGATCAGGATATCGACAAAGTCTTTCAAGACATTGACCAACTTATTGGGGGATTGGCGAAATGATAATCTGCAAAACACCGCGAGAGATTGAAATCATGCGGGAGGCAGGTCGCATTGTTGCCTTAACTCATCAAGAGTTAAAAAAACACATTAAGCCTGGCATAACTACTAAGGAACTGGATAAAATTGCTGATACGTTTATCCGCAGCCAAGGTGCAATTCCTTCATTTAAAAACTATAATGGTTTTAGTGGAAGTATCTGTGCTTCTGTAAATGAAGAACTTGTGCACGGAATTCCAGGTAAACGCGTACTCAACCATGGCGACATTATCTCTATAGATATTGGGGCGAAGTACAAAGGATACCACGGTGACTCCGCTTGGACGTATGGAGTTGGCGAGATTTCAGATGAAGCTCAAAAACTTCTGGATGTAACGGAAGAGTCTTTGTATAAAGGACTCGAAAAAGCAAAAGCCGGTGCCCGGTTAACTGACATTTCTCATGAGATACAAAAGTATGCTGAGGGTGAAGGGTTTTCTGTTGTTCGCGAATATGTCGGACACGGAATAGGCCAGGACTTACATGAGGACCCGCAAATTCCTCATTATGGACCGCCTGGTAAAGGGCCGGTGCTGAAAAAGGGCATGGTTCTAGCAATAGAGCCTATGATTAATGCGGGAACTCGCTATGTTCGAACATTATCCGATAACTGGACGGTTGTCACAACGGATGGCAAATGGTGTGCTCATTTCGAACACACGGTTGTCATTACGGAAGAAGGCTTTGAAATCTTAACAAAGATCTAAGTGAAGGTGATGAAATGGTAAGCGAATCTGATTCGGTACCGAACATAGGTCAACTGGTTCGGATACTAAAAGGAAGAGACGCAGATCGGTTAGGTGTGATTGTCGGTATTCTCGATGGACGTTTCGTCCTCGTAGCAGATGGTGACAAGAGAAAGTTTGATCGAGCCAAGCGTAAGAACCTAAACCACTTAGAGCTGCTGGATTTTACTTCTCCGGAAGTTGTTAAAAGCATTCTTGAAACAGGTCGTGTAACCAATGGCAAATTGCGTTATGCAGTAGCGAAGTTTTCCGACGAGAAAGTCATTGCTCTGAAGAAGGGAGATCAAGTCGATGGCTAAAGATGATGTTATTGAGGTCGAAGGTACAGTAATTGAACCTCTTCCGAACGCCATGTTTCGTGTTGAACTAGAAAACGGACACAAAGTTCTAGCGCACGTTTCTGGAAAGATTCGTATGCACTACATTCGAATTCTTCCAGGGGATAAAGTAACCGTAGAATTGTCTCCGTATGACTTATCACGTGGTCGTATAACGTATCGTTTTAAATAATCAATGTACTCCGTGACATAAGGAGGTTATAAACAATGAAGGTAAGACCATCAGTCAAGCCAATATGTGAAAAATGTAAAGTGATTCGCCGCAGAGGCACTGTAATGGTGATCTGTGAAAATCCGAAACATAAACAAAAACAAGGTTAATATACAGGAGGTGCAAAAATTATGGCACGTGTTGCAGGTGTAGATATTCCTCGTGATAAGCGAGTAGTAATCTCTTTAACATACATCTTCGGTATCGGTAAAACAAAAGCACAGCAAATTCTTGCTGGAGCTGGAGTTTCTGAAGATACACGCGTTCGTGATCTTACTGAAGATGAATTAAATAAAATCCGCGAAGTCATCGATGGACACAAAGTGGAAGGTGACCTTCGTCGTGAAGTATCACTAAACATCAAGCGTCTAATCGAGATCGGAGCATATCGTGGTGTTCGTCATCGTCGTGGATTACCAGTACGTGGTCAAAACACGAAGAACAACTCCCGTACTCGTAAAGGACCTCGTCGTACAGTAGCGAATAAGAAAAAGTAAGTAAAGGAGGTAAACTCTAAATGGCAAAAGCACGTAAGACTAATACACGTAAACGTCGTGTCAAAAAGAATGTTGAAGTCGGCGTAGCACATATCCGTTCTACATTCAACAACACGATCATTACGATCACTGACACGCACGGGAACGCAATCTCTTGGGCGACTGCTGGTCACCTAGGATTTAAAGGTTCTCGTAAGTCTACTCCGTTCGCAGCACAAATGGCAGCTGAAACAGCTGGTAAAACTGCAATGGAACATGGTATGAAAACGTTGGAAGTATCCGTTAAAGGACCTGGTGCTGGACGTGAAGCAGCAATCCGTGCCCTTCAAGCGGTAGGCTTAGAAGTAACAGCTATTCGTGACGTTACTCCTGTACCTCACAACGGTTGCCGCCCGCCAAAACGCCGTCGCGTGTAACAATATACACGGTATATATTTCTATAACTTGTCTATAATGGTTATAGTGAAAGTTTTGGTAAATGATAAGTCGGAATGCCTATGGGGAATTTCGGCTGGAAACCTCCAGCCGAGATTCGACGTTTGAAGGAGGGTTCAGTTGAATGATCGAAATCGAAAAGCCAAGAATTGAGACGGTTGAAATCAGCGACGATGCCACATACGGAAAGTTTGTTGTTGAACCACTTGAACGTGGATACGGGACTACACTAGGCAACTCCTTGCGTCGTATCTTGTTGTCCTCACTACCTGGTGCAGCAGTTACATCTATTCAGATCAATGGCGTATTGCATGAGTTCTCTACAGTTGAAGGTGTAGTTGAAGATGTTACAACCATCATCTTAAACTTAAAGAAACTTGCAATGAAGATTTACTCTGATGAAGAGAAGACACTTGAAATCGATGTACAAGGTGACGGTGTTGTAACAGCTGGCGACATTACTCATGACAGCGATGTTGAAGTCCTTAATCCGGATCTTCATATCGCAACACTAGCAAAAGGAGCTCATTTCCAAATGAAGCTTCATGCTAAACGTGGTCGTGGTTATGTACAGGCAGAAGGCAATAAACGCGAAGACCTGCCGATCGGGGTAATTCCTGTTGATTCAATTTACACGCCAATTTCGCGTGTGAACTATCAAGTGGAAAACACTCGTGTAGGACAAGTAACAAACTATGATAAGCTAACGCTTGATGTATGGACAGATGGGAGCATTCGTCCAGAGGAAGCAGTTTCTCTTGGTGCGAAGATCATTAGCGAACATTTAAACATTTTTGTTGGCTTAACAGATCAAGCTCAGAACGCTGAGATTATGGTAGAAAAAGAAGAAGACCAAAAAGAAAAAGTACTTGAGATGACGATCGAAGAACTTGATCTTTCTGTTCGTTCTTATAACTGCCTAAAGCGTGCTGGCATTAATACAGTTCAAGAACTTGCGAATAAGTCTGAAGAAGACATGATGAAAGTACGCAACCTTGGAAAGAAATCTCTTGAAGAAGTTCAAGAGAAACTTGAAGAGCTAGGTCTTTCATTACGCGCTGACGATTAATTCGTAATACGCGCTTTTTCAAGACGAGAGAGAAACGCGCAGAGGAGGGAATACAAGCATGGGATACCAAAAGTTAGGTCGTGTATCTGCGGTTCGTAAAGCAATGCTTCGTGATTTAGCTACTGATTTAATCATCAACGAGCGTATTGAAACTACAGAAGCACGTGCAAAAGAAGTTCGTAAATTTGCTGAGAAAATGATTACGCTTGGTAAGCGTGGAGACCTTCATGCTCGCCGTCAAGCTGCATCGTTCCTTCGTAACGAAGTAGCAGACGCTGAGTCTGGACAAAGATCTCTACAAAAGCTTTTCAGTGATCTTGCACCTCGCTATGCAGAGCGTAACGGTGGTTACACTCGCATCGCAAAAATCGGCCCTCGCCGTGGTGATGGTGCACCAATGGTTATCATTGAATTAGTTTAATAAAACGTATGAAAGGGCGGGATCAAGTCTTCAATGACAATCTTGCCCTTTTTTATTTTATCCTGAACCTATAAGTTGTATCAGGAATTCGTGAGTGGATAGGGAATTTGACCTCACTAAAAGTAACAAAGCTTTAAATTTAGAATTGAGCAGAGAGCAGCTTAGAATGAGCAGCAGTTAAGAGGAGGATGTCACATGGAAAACATCATTACCGTTAAAGATGTGACCTTTTATTATCCGGGAGAAGAGACACCTACGCTTAAAGGTGTAACGTTAGATGTACACAAAGGGGAATGGCTATCGATCGTGGGCCATAACGGCTCTGGGAAGTCCACGTTGGCAAAAATGCTCAACGGGCTGTTGTTGCCTAATGAGGGGGCTGTATATGTCTCACAGTACACGACAGGCCTTCCAGACGACATCTGGGAAATAAGAAGACTTGTCGGGATGGTCTTTCAAAATCCAGATAACCAGTTTGTGGGAACGAGCGTACAAGATGACATCGCGTTTGGCCTGGAGAATTTCGGTGTTCCGCGAGACGAGATGGTAAAGCGTATCAATGAAAGTATAGAGAGAGTGGGAATGGAAGCTTTCTTAAACCAGGAACCTCATCAATTATCCGGTGGGCAGAAGCAACGAGTGGCAATAGCCGGTATATTGGCACAGAAACCTTCTGTTATCGTTTTGGATGAGGCGACATCGATGCTCGATCCAATCGGTCGAATTGAAGTGATCGAGACTGTGCGCGAACTGAATGAAAAAGAGGGCATCACTGTCATTTCTATCACTCATGATTTAGAGGAAGCGCTAAGTGCAGACAGAGTTGTCGTCATGAAAATGGGAGAGAAGGCAGCTGAAGGCGTACCTGAAGACATTTTTCAGCAGCGTGAACTTTTGAAATCGGCCGGTCTGGATTTACCGTTTTCACTAAAGTTAAGTGAGGCTCTTCGCCAACAAGGTGTGGAGCTTGATAAAAGCTATTTAACGCAGGAAGAGCTGGTGAATGCATTATGGAAATTAGCATAAACCGTCTAGAGCATAGATACATGGAGGGAACTCCGTTCGAGAGGCGTGCCCTGCACGATATTAACCTCGACATCGCGGATGGTACTTTCCTTGCTTTGATCGGACACACTGGCTCTGGAAAGTCTACACTTATTCAACATCTTAACGGGCTATTAAAGCCTTCAGCAGGCTCAATAAAGATGGGCAGTACTGAACTTAAGGCTGGCGGTAAGAAACAAGATTTAAAATCACTTCGAAAAAAAGCCGGCATTGTTTTTCAGTATCCTGAGCATCAGCTTTTTGAAGAAACGGTTGAAAAAGATATCATGTTTGGTCCACGGAATTTTGGTGTGTCTGAGGAAACAGCTCGACTCACAGCTGCTAAAGTGATCGAGATGGTTGGGCTTCCCGAGAGTGTTCTGCAGAAGTCTCCCTTTGACTTAAGCGGTGGCCAGATGCGTCGTGTGGCGATTGCAGGTGTCCTTGCCATGAATCCCGAAGTGCTGATCTTGGACGAGCCTACAGCAGGACTTGATCCAGCTGGGCGTGTTGAGATTATGGAGCTGTTCTATTCCCTGCATGAGAGAAATAATCTCACTACGATACTTGTTACTCACAGTATGGAAGACGCTTCGAGATACGCAGATGAGATTGCTGTGATGCATAAAGGTGAACTGTATCTACATGGTAAGCCGACTGACATCTTTAGTGAGCGAGAAGCTCTCCAAAAAGCCGGATTAGATGTGCCAGAGACCGTTCAATTTTTACAAAAGTGGAATGAGAAGTCTGGTTTGAATCTGGCATTATCGAAGTTTACAGTGGACGAGCTGGCTAAACAAGTTAGTCAGAGTCTGAAGAAGAGGGGGAACTAATATGCTGCAGAATGTTATTATCGGGCAGTATTACCCAGCTTCCTCTCCACTTCATCGAATGGATTCCCGCTCGAAGCTCATTGCTGCCTTCTTTTATTTGTTTATCGTCTTTTTGGCGAACAACTGGCTTACTTATGGACTACTAATCGCTTTTACGTTTGTAACGATCAGTTTGTCAAAAGTTCCACTTCGTTTTTTATATAAAGGATTAAAGCCGATTCTTTTACTCGTCGTGTTTACGATGCTTTTGCATATCTTCTTAACAAAAGAAGGCGACCTGCTTTATAAAGCGGGCTTTCTTGAAATTTACGAAGGCGGAGTGATTCAAGGGATTTTCATTGCCCTAAGGCTTTTATTACTTGTTATGATGACGTCGCTCTTAACCTTAACAACAACACCGATCGATATTACAGATGGTTTGGAACACTTGTTAGGACCTTTGAAAAAGTGGAAACTTCCTGTTCATGAGTTCGCATTGATGATGTCGATCTCACTCAGGTTTATTCCAACACTCTTACAAGAGACGGAAAAAATCATGAAAGCGCAGATGGCACGTGGTGCTGATTTCACGAGCGGACCGATCAAAGAACGAGCAAAGGCTTTTGTACCGCTGTTAGTTCCGTTATTCGTCTCTTCGTTTAAGCGGGCTGAAGAACTCGCTCTTGCGATGGAGGCGAGAGGTTATCGTGGTGGTGAAGGCAGAACGCGACTTCGAGCGCTAGAGTGGCATCAACGTGATACGTTTGCACTGCTTTTATTAGCATTGCTGACTCTTGCGCTATTCTTATTACGCAATTAAAAGGAGATTGAACATGGCTCGTATGAAAGTAACCGTAGCCTATGATGGTACTGGGTTTGCCGGATACCAAATACAGCCTAGCGGCAGAACGGTGCAAGGAACGATTCAGGCCGTCCTGCAAAAGATGCACAAAGGGGAACCTGTAGGAATCTATGCCTCAGGACGCACGGATGCGGGTGTTCATGCCATCGGTCAAGTGTTTCATTTTGATACACCCATGGAGATTCCTTCTGAAGCTTGGGGGAAGGCATTGAATGCGATGCTTCCGAATGATATTCTAATAAAAGACGTAGAGATGGTCAGTGATTCTTTTCATTCTCGTTTCTCTGCAACAGGTAAAGAGTATCACTATAAAATTTTAAGAAGTAAGCAACCAGATGTTTTTCAAAGAAATCATATGTTTCATTTTCCCTACTCCTTAAACGTAGAGGATATGAAGCAAGCTGCATCGTTATTTTTAGGTACACATGACTTTACCTCATTTTCATCAGCAAAGTCGGAAGTGGAAGATAAAATTCGTACGATCTTTGCTTTAGATGTTGAGGAAGAAGGCAACGTCCTAACGCTGAAGGTAAGAGGCAGTGGTTTTTTATATAACATGGTTCGCATTCTTGTTGGTACACTTTTAGAAGTTGGTCAAGGAAAGCGAAAAACTGAGGAGATCTCAGCGATTATTAAAAGCAAAGACCGTGCGCTCGCTGGAAAAACAGCTCCGGCAAACGGACTCTATCTCTTTCATGTAGAATATGAAGATAAAACGGAATAATATTTAGGATACGCTTGACATCGTTGTTTATATATTATAAGATATTATTTGGTATTTCTACAGATATCGTCCACATGCCCCGTGTAGATATCTCGGGAAATGTTCACATGAATATAATGAAATTTGATTGAAGATACAGGAGGGAAAACACATGCGTACGACTTTCATGGCGAAAGCTTCTGAAGTAGAACGTAAATGGTTTGTGATCGACGCTGAAGGCAAAACACTTGGACGTCTATCCAGTGAAGTTGCATCTATCCTTCGCGGTAAGCATAAGCCTATTTATACACCACACGTTGACACTGGTGATCACGTAATCATCATCAACGCTGAGAAGATTGAATTAACAGGTAAGAAATTAACAGACAAAATTTACTACCGCCACACTGGTCACCCAGGTGGACTGCGTACGAGAACTGCATTAGAAATGCGTACAACTCGTCCAGTTCAAATGCTTGAGCTAGCAATCAAAGGTATGCTTCCAAAGAACAGCCTTGGTCGCCAAATGTTCAAAAAGCTTCACGTTTACGCTGGAGCTGAGCACAACAACCAAGCACAAAAACCTGAAAACTACGAGTTACGCGGATAAAAAGGAGGGTATTTACGTGGCACAAGTACAATATTATGGCACTGGACGTCGTAAGCACTCCGTAGCGCGTGTACGATTAGTTCCTGGTGAAGGCCGTATCGTAATCAACGGACGTGACATTGACGAATTTTTCGGATTAGAAACATTAAAGCTTATCGTTAAGCAACCACTTAACACAACTGAAACAACTGACAAGTATGACGTATTAGTTACTGTTCATGGCGGTGGATACACTGGACAAGCAGGAGCTATCCGTCACGGTATCTCTCGTGCGCTTCTTGAAGCAGATCCTGAGTACCGCGGTTCTCTTAAAGCAGCTGGATTCCTTACTCGTGACGCTCGTATGAAAGAGCGTAAGAAGTACGGACTTAAAGGCGCTCGTCGTGCACCTCAGTTCTCAAAACGTTAATTTCTATTACGTTTTTCAAAACCCTGTTCTCTTTTTTAGAGAGCGGGGTTTTTTTATTTGTGAATTGCGTCTAGTTCGAGAAGATTGAGTCTAATTCCGAACCATTAAGCCTTTAATCGTGAAAAATTAAGTCTTAATCCAAATAATTAAGTCTAATTTAAAATAATTAAGTCAAAAACGAAAAATTAAGTCAAAAACGAAAAAATTAAGTCTAACGCAGATCTTATCGTGCCCTGCCTTTTTCCCCTCCATAATGCCATAAAGAGTTATTCCCATCTTTTATGAAGTGTCGTGAAGCCATCTCTGGAGAAAATATAGATATGGAAAACACAACATGATGAAAGGGGAGGTATTAATGGCAATCGTATTAAACAACTTTAAAGAAAAGCAACGCTTCAAAAAAGAAACGTTCGAGCGAAAAGTACTTCGGGACTTATCTCTTGCTACCATAAAAAAAGAATTTCAGCGTTTGTTTCAACCATTTTTTCAATACTCGCTTCTTTATCAAAATGACATTGAAGATGCGTGCATCGATATGGCGATCGATTCTTATCTCTTAGGTGCAGGCTACAGCCGATTTGCGTATCATGGAGAAACATTAGAAAAGATTAAGGAAAGAGCATATGCAAAACAACAGGCAATCGCAGATGGCCTTTTTGAATATTGGCAGTTCTGGTGCTGGGGAACAGAAATGATGATGGAATCCCTTCATCTTTGCTGTGAGGCATTCGTTCATATTTGGTGGATGGAAGGCTACAAAAACGGTGAAAAACGCTACCGAATGAAGTTGCAATAATCGCTAAACAGTTATAAATTTCTTCTTGTCCCATATACATAGTGATATATGGCTTGTATAGGGGGACAAAACATGAAGAAGTGGGTGAAGGGAGCCGCATTTGCACTTGGATGCGCTGTCCTTATCTTTATTTTCACCTATCATTTTTTAGATGATGATTCGTGGCGCTCGTGGAACATGCCGCTCTCTGGAAAGATTATCGTAATCGACCCAGGCCATGGCGGTGCTGACGGTGGTGCTGTTGGTGATGGAGAAGTTCTTGAAAAAGAGATCGCATTAAACATTTCCATGTTGCTTCGAGATTATTTACAAGAAGCGGGAGCACTTGTCATCATGACACGTGAAACAGACACGGACCTCGCGGACGAAGGTACAAAAAAACTGCGACATCGCAAATGGGAAGATTTAAAAGAGCGAAAAAAAATTATTAACGAAAATCATGCGGACTTATTTATTTCGATTCACTTAAATTCTTTGCCTTCATCCAGGTGGAGAGGCGCTCAAGTCTTTTATCATCCCGGAAAAGAAGACGGAGAAGCCGTATCTAAATTTATACAAGACGAAATCAAAAGAAATCTAAATAATACGGATCGGTTTGCAAAATCCATAGAAGGTTTATACTTGCTGCGGACTGCAGAAGTGCCAGGAGCGCTAGTCGAAGTCGGTTTCTTATCCAATCCATCAGAACGCGAGCTGTTAAAAACAGAATCGTACCAAAAAAGTATAGCGGCATCGATCTACCAAGGTATGCTACGATTTTATACAAATGAAACACCACCAACATCTCCTCTTGATTAGAGGGGGTGTTTCTCTATTTTCATGTGCTCGCTTTTTGGGCGAGTAATTTGGAGTGGACAGTAAAAATACCGAAGTGGACAGTAAATATGTAAAAGTGGACAGTATTTCTTTGAAAGTGGACAGTAAATTTCAATAAGTGGACAGTATTTTCATAAAAGTCGACAGTAAGTGCTCATACCTCCTTTAGCGAGCTTCCTCGTTTGAGTGAAATTCACACATCTAAAAAAACCGCTTACATGATTGTCGGTAGGGGTTGTGATATACTGAAAAGGAATTTTACAGGTAAAGGATGTGTCTATGTGCTTACAGAAGAAAAAGTCATCGAGCTGTTAGGTCCTATTCAAGACCCTTATTTACATAAAAGCATGGTCGACTCAGGGAGTATCCGTGAGTTGAAGATAAAAGAAGGATATGTGGGGCTGAAAATTGGCTTAGCACATACAGGAACACCGGAACAAATGCAGCTGCAGCAGCAAATCGTTCAAGTTTTGAAAAACGCTGGAGCGGAATCTGTCGGACTTCGTTTCGAAAAAAGAGACGATATTACGGCTGTAAACCCAAGTGAAGCAGCGAACCAGACTGCACCAACTACTCTTCTTTCCGAAAACAGCAAGACTCAATTTATCGCGATTGCTAGTGGTAAAGGCGGCGTAGGGAAATCAACGGTTTCAGTCAACTTAGCTGTTGCTCTTGCGAGACTTGGGAAAAAGGTCGGATTGATCGATGCAGATATTTACGGATTCAGTGTTCCAGATATGATGGGAATTACAGAGCGTCCGAAAGTAAAGGGCGACCGCATCTTTCCGGTTGAGCGTTTTGATGTAAAAGTAATCTCTATGGCATTTTTCGTAGAAGATAACGCACCTGTTATCTGGCGTGGACCGATGCTCGGGAAGATGCTCATGAATTTCTTCAGCGAAGTAGAATGGGGAGATCTAGACTATGTTCTTCTAGACTTGCCGCCAGGTACAGGTGATGTGGCGCTGGATGTTCATAAGATGCTTCCGAAGTGTAAAGAAGTAATCGTAACAACACCTCATGCTACAGCAGCATTCGTAGCAGCTAGAGCGGGAACGATGGCGATCAAGACAAACCATGAAGTGCTTGGTATCGTTGAGAACATGTCTTATTTCCAAAGCGGATCAACAGGTGAGAAAGAATATGTATTTGGTAAAGACGGCGGAAAGCGTTTAGCAGAAGAGTTAAATGTACCGTTGCTTGGCCAAATACCGCTTGGTCAGCCTGAAATAAAAGAAGATGATTTTGCGCCAAGTGTATATGACCAAACACATCCAATCGGTGAACACTACATTCAGATGGCAAAGAAAATCATTGATAAAACAAATTAAAGAAAAAGCCTTCCGGTTGTCGGGAGGCTTTTATTGCGGGCTTGTGGACTCTTCTTGTTGCTCTTGTCCGCTGCTAGATGATGAAGCTTCTTTTCCTTTTTTCGAGATGGACTGATCAATTTCTTCATGAGCCACTTTCTTTAACATCTCTTGAATTTGAGCTTGTACGATTGGACTCTCAAACGTTTCAAGCATCACTTTTTTCATTTCTTTTCTAACTGGCTGTGTATCAACGAGCGATAATAATTTTTCTGCCATTTGCGGGTTCTGCATGATCTTCATCACTTCTGCTTGATACTGAGGATCTTTAATTAAATCCTTCATCAATTTCTCATGTTCTTTTCGCATGCTTTTCGCAAAAGCTACTGAGAACTTCGGATCTTTAAAAAGGGTCTGCCAAAACTTTTGGCCCTTTTCTGAAAGAAGCTGCTTTTCAATCGTCTGTTTGATGACTTCTTGATCAATGAGTATATCTTGTTGAATTTCTTTATCTGATAAAACTTCTTTAATGGCTTTTTTTCCTTCATCTGTCTTCAATAGATCGACAAGCATCTTTTTCGTTGCTTCGTAATCGACCTGTGAACTGCCTTGGGCTTCTTGAGCACAGCCCGAAAGAACAGCAAAAGAGATACAAAAGAGGAAAATGTATATTTTTTTCATTTGAATTCCTCCTCCTTTCAAGTTGAGCTCGATACTTATAGGATTGATTTTTAGCACGTATTTATACTGGTTATTTAAAGGAAAACTGGCAATTTAAAATAGACATTGGTACAATCGTTACGGAGCATGTTAGAGGGGGAAAACACGCGTGAAAATTAGAAGTTGGATCTTTTTATTCTTTACCACATTATTAATTGGGATTGTCAGTGCAATCACAGTTGGTCTTATATTAAAGTTTCCTGAGGACAGCAGCGCTTTAGAAGTACTTCTATATATTTTTGGACTGATCGGTTTTGGCGCGTTGTTCAGTGTATTTAGTCAGATGGGCTTTTTTGCATATTTAACGGTTCATCGCTTTGGCCTTGGTATTTTTAAAAGTCATCGCCTTTGGAACGGAGTACAACTTGTATTGATTGCGGTCGTACTTTTCGATCTGTTCTATTTACGATATACATCTTTTCACAAGGAAGGCGACAGCCTCGTTAACTACATTCTTATTCCGCTTGCGATTTTAGCTTACGGATTGGTCATTGCATATGTAAAAGTAAAACAAACATCGAGTGTAGCGTTCATCCCAACGCTTTTCTTTATTACAGTCGTAACCATCTTAGAATGGGTGCCGGTGTTAAAAGAAAACAATACCCTTTCACTATGGATGGGCTTTGTTCCGATCATGCTTTGTAACACGTATCAAATTTTAATGCTGCATCGACTGTTGCAGTCAAATCAATCTAAATCATCTAAACAAACAAAGCCCACTGCCTTATAAGGCAGGGGCGTTTTTTCATTCATCAGTTAACTTCTTTACTGTTGGCCTCGGTATTCGCGATCATCTCACTTACACTCACAAATTTAAAGCCATCGTCGCGGAGTTTATCAATAATAGTTGGAAGTGCTTTATGTGTTTGTTTAACGGAATCGGATGCATGAAGCAAGATGATGTCTCCTGCTTTCGTCTCATCAGTGGCAGTTGTAACAATACGATCTACTCCAGGGTTTTTCCAATCTTTCGTGTCGATGCTCCAATGAACTACCGTGTGGTTGAGATCTTCTGAGATGTTTAAGACACGCTCATCAAAATTCCCATTTGGCGGTCGTATGAGAGAAGTCATTTTCCCGGATACTTTTTTAATTTTCTCCTGAGCTAAAAGGATATCCCGCTTGATCTGTTTATCTTCCCAATCTGTATAGCTTTTGTATTGATAACCGAGACTAGCTACTTCATGACCATCTTTTACAATACGTTCGACGATTTCAGGATGACGTTCAGCCCAAGCGGCTGATAGGAAAAAGGTACAGTTTTTTACGCCCTTTTCCTTTAAAACGTCTAAGATCGGTGTGACCCGTTTGTCGCCCCAGCTGATATCAAACGTGAGAGATACTTTGTTTCCTTGGTCTTCTCCCTTATAAATCGCACGGGGTCCATCTTTAGATGAAAACACAGATAGTTGCTGCTGTCCTACAAATGCAAGTGAGGCAGCAAAGAAAGCTGCAAACACAACAACCATGTATTGTTTCATTTTCTTGCCGTTAATAACAAAGAAAAATTTCATAAAACCATCTACCCCCTGTCCATCTTCCTTACAAAATATCTATGATGAAAGGGACAAGATATACCGAAAATTTAGACATTCCTATAAAATATTAACTCTGACTTTTCATGGCCATAATGGTAAAAGAAAAAATAAGAGGGGTGTCGTCTATTGTCTTTGGTAGGGATGCTGTTAAATCATCAAGAGCTTTCTGAGTTTGAATATGTGTTAAAAAAGGAAATGGAAGAACTAAGGGTCGATCTTGAAGACAATAAGATTGACGCTATCGTAAAAACTGTATTAGAAGAGCGGTATCAGATCATTTATCGTTTGTTCTGCAGATTCGCTAAGCCTTCTGATTGCAGAAGATATTTAAGGCGGAAACAAAGAAATTAACTTTTTTCGAAAAAACTATTGACCATATTATCAAGAAGGTGGTATATTACTTCTTGTCGCTTTTACAGCGGCTGAAACAAACGAAACAAACAAATTAAGAATCACTAAAAAAAGCAGTTGACATCAACTAGCCAACGGTGGTATCTTATAAAAGTCGCCAAAACGAGCGACACACTGAAACACACAGTTCTTTGAAAACTGAACAAAAGAAATAGGTAAGGAATTAAGAATTAATTCCGTCAGTAATAAAATCGAGCAAGACAAACACTTTTATGGAGAGTTTGATCCTGGCTCAGGATGAACGCTGGCGGCGTGCCTAATACATGCAAGTCGAGCGAATGATGAGGAGCTTGCTCCTCTGATTTAGCGGCGGACGGGTG
>JAEACG010000011.1 GCA_016401345.1 Fictibacillus nanhaiensis
CATGATAGGTCTAGTGATGATGGCAAAGAGGTCACACCCGTTCCCATACCGAACACGGAAGTTAAGCTCTTTAGCGCCGATGGTAGTTGGGGGTTTCCCCCTGTTAGAGTAGGACGTCGCTAGGCAATGAGGAAGATGGATGAAAATCCATCTTCTTTTTTTGTGTTTTTTAAAAAGATAGAAAAGAAAAAAGGTGGCTTGGCGGTTGCCAAACTTCTGATTATGGAGGCTGGGGATGGAAGGCTCGAGCTCGGGGGTATAGCGCTTGGATCAGGCTGAGAGCGGTTGTCGAGATTTAGCGAACGACCTATATTTTTGCTTTTAGACTTAATAGAGGTCCGTTCCGACTTAATTCGCTCTCATTTTGACTTAATTTTTCTAATTTAGACTTAATTAGAGCAGGAGATACCCATAGTGGTATTCGCGGGACGCACTCTTTAACGCTTCAAACGATCTCAAAACCCTCAAAATACGAAGAAGATGGCCAAGAGCCATCTTCCACCTCGCGATATTCTTCAGCAAAAGCTCCAAAATCCATCCTAAAAGCCCCTCAAGCAGCTCCGACAACCATCATCCAAGCCAAAAACCCACTTAAACACCTCAGCAAATCCCCTAATCAGCTCTCCCCATCACCCCAACCGCACACAATTACGAGGTAAACTGCTTTTTATACGAGTTAATTCTGAAAATATCCTTAAAACTTCATCATAATTCCGTAGATAAACCTTATTATCCGATTTTCAACAAACAAACTTTACCACTAGTTAGGACGGCTACAAGCTACCACACGCTATAATCTGCCCAAAACCCGCCAAACCCTCAAAACCTCCCGAAAAGCAAATTATTTGCTTATCCAGCACATCAAATAGTTTTAAACCGCGTCACAGGGGGGATTAATGGACCATGAAGGCGCGAACTTGGTTTATTTTCATGAATTGAATGAAGACAGACACAACAAAGCCCAGAGTCTCATACATTTTATAGAGTATCCAAAATAATCTGAATAGACGTATATGAATAAATAATTCTGGCTACAATGGCAATTATGGAGGTGGAAGAATGAAAGCGACACGACAGTACGGGGAAATTTGTATGGTATGTGAAGAGAAGAAAGATCGAGGATTACACATTCTTCATCAGTTTATTTGCCAAGAATGTGAGCATAAAATTCTGACCGCGAAAACCAATGACGAATATTATAAACATTACTTATCACAACTAAGAAAATTAAAGTTAGTAAATGCGTCTTCATAAGAAAACAGGCTGTTCGTCAGCCTGTTTTTTTGTTGCTGTAAATTCGTAGGAAGGGAAACTGTGATAGAATAAAGATAGCAATCAAAGCAAAAAATGTTTGAAAAATAAAGGAATTATGTGATGAAATATGCACCGCTTTACGAAGCATTAATTAATCATGGTCGTACAAATAAATGGTCTTTTCACGTACCAGGACATAAGAACGGACACATTTTTGAAGAGAAGGCTAGAGCCCACTTTCAATCTGTTTTACCGTTTGATGTTACTGAGCTTTTAGGACTTGATGACCTGCATCACCCTGAAGGTGTGATCTTAGAGGCACAAGAGCTGTTAGCTTCCTACTACAAAGTGAAGCAAAGCTTTTTTTTAGTAAATGGAAGCACTTGTGGCAATCATGCGATGATCCTTTCTTCATTTAATGATGATGATATCGTACTTGTACAACGGAACTGTCATAAGTCTGTGCTGAATGGATTAGAGCTGGCTGGTGTTACTCCAGTTTTTCTTCATACCGAATTGGATGAAGAGGGAGGATATCCTTTAGGTGTGGATCTTCAAACGGTCAAACAAGCGGTTGAGAATTATCCACATGTGAAAGGTATCATTCTAACTAACCCTACTTATTATGGAATGCAGCAAGACATTCAAGAAATTGCTGATTTTATACATAGTTTGGGTGGTGTTGTATTAGTCGATGAAGCTCATGGAGCACATTTCGGATTAAAGGATATGCCGATCAGCTCGATACATAAAGGGGCAGATATGGTTGTGCAATCTGCGCATAAGACTCTCCCTGCACTGACAATGGGCGCTTATTTACATGTAAACAGCGAACGAGTGGATATTCACCGATTAAAACATGCACTGCAGTTGGTGCAGTCTAGCTCTCCATCCTATCTGATCATGGCTTCACTCGATCTTAGCCGACTATACCTTGAAAATTTGAGCAGCGTTGAGATCAAACGTATTTTGTCTCAATCTGAAGAACTAAGAATGTATATCGAGTCTCTTCCTCATCTTAAGGTTATGAAAGCTCCAGGTCGCTATCAGCTTGATCCATTAAAGATTACCGTTCAGTCAGATAGGGAAATATCAGGATATGAGCTTCAGGAATTATTTGAAAAAGAAGGATTGTATACAGAGTTGGCAGATGACAGAAATGTCTTATTTGTAATGCCGCTAGGTCCGCTAAATGATACGAAGGACTTGCAAAAGGTAATTAAAAAGATATCAGATCAGCTCGCTCTTTATGATAAGAGACAACGAACGGATCAATTTCTAAAAGGGTTGTCGCCAGTGAGCAGATTATCACTTTCTTATAGAGAAATGAGAGGGTTACAAGCAAGACCTCAGTCGATAAAGGATTCAGAAGGAAAGGTTGCAGCAGAAGCTGTTATTCCCTATCCCCCAGGAATTCCACTTGTTGCAAAAGGAGAACAAATTACTTCGAAACATATAGAAGCGTATTCTTCATTAAAAAAGAAGGGTGCTCGGTTCCAAGGAATTACCGAGGACCAAATGATATATGTTTTTGATCATAGGTAAGGGGCAGTAATTGTGAAAGGTTTATTTATAACTTTAGAAGGGCCGGACGGGTCAGGAAAAACAACACAGATCGAGAAGGTTGCTGAGTATTTACGAAAGCATCAGGTGGATTTTATCCAAACGCGTGAACCAGGCGGTACAAGTATCAGCGATAAAATACGAGCACTTGTCTTAGATCCAGAGCATAAAGAAATGCATGATCTAACAGAGGTTCTGCTTTATGCGGCTTCGCGTGCACAGCATGTACATGAAAAAATCATTCCTGCATTAGAGGAAGGAAAAATCGTACTGTGTGATCGATTTGTTGATGCGTCGCTTGCCTACCAAGGGTTTGGTCTTGGTGTGGGTGAAGAACGTGTGCTTCAAGTTAATAACATTGCAACGAGTGGACTTGTTCCCAACCGCAGTTATTTTGTAGATGTATCACCGCAAGTTGGAAAAGAGCGAATGAAAGCTCGCTATGGAACAGAGAACTTAGACAGAATCGAGCAAAAAGATCTTTCTTATCATGAGCGAGTGAGAGAAGGATTTGCTGAAATCTTTTCAAGACAAGCTGATCGAATCGTTCGAATTAATGGTGAACAGAGTCCTGATGCAGTGTTTGAAGAAATCGTAAAGGATTTAGATCAACTTTTATCGAATCATAAGAAAAAGTAGAGAGGGGCATTCGCCATGAAAATGATTATAGCCGTTGTTCAAGATAAAGACAGCAACCGACTGCAAGATGCGCTTGTTGATAAAAACTACCGTGCTACAAAACTCGCAACTACAGGAGGATTTTTGAAAGCAGGGAACACAACGTTTATGATTGGTGTGGAAGATGCTCAAATCGATGATGTTATGGAGATTATCCGGGAAAACTGCAAGAGCCGTAATCAGATGGTGGCACCTGTTTCACCGATGGGCGGCAATGCAGATGCGTATGTTCCATACCCGGTCGAAGTTGAAGTAGGCGGGGCGACTGTATTTGTTCTACCCGTTGAAAGCTTTCAGCAATTTTAAATATATTGAGGGGTTATTATGAAAATTGGCCAAGATATAAGACCCATTCTGGATACGAAACAAAACGATGGAAAGATCGGGAAAAAGCCGTCTCTTTCATTTGGTGAAGCGGTATCCAAACAAAGTGAGAAATTACATTCTGAACAGTTAACAAGACTGTTAGGTGATATAGAAAATCAAGGCAAGAGACTGCTTCAATCACAAACGGTACGAGATCTGCAGCTATATAAAAACTTGGTTCAACGCTTCGTAAAAGAAGCCGTTGATTTCGGTATGCAGCTTAAGCAGAACAAAAGCTGGAACGAACAAGGCAGATCACGCACCCTTAAACTTGTAAAAGAAGTAGATGAACATTTGATTCAGCTAACAGAAGCCGTTCTCAGTCAAGAGAAGGATTCGATCACTCTGCTTGATCGAATCGGAGAAATAAAAGGTTTGCTAGTTAATTTATATACGTAGTAGGTGAGTACGATATGGTGAGCTGGGAAGAGTGCAGCAAAACACAGCCTCGAGTTGTGAAATTATTAAAAAACAGTATACGAAAACAGCGCCTTGCTCATGCATATATTTTTGAAGGGGCTCATGGGACAGGAAAGATGGCGACTGCAACGGTTCTTGCTAAAACGTTTCTTTGCAGAAATAGTGAGGATGGAAACCCTTGTGAAAGCTGTCCGAACTGCAAGAGGATCACATCTGGCAACCACCCTGATGTGCATATCATCGCACCAGATGGCCAAAACATTAAGATCGACCAGATAAGAGGACTTCAAAAAGAGTTTGCATACAGTGGGATGGAGTCTTCGAAAAAGGTTTACATTATTGAGCATGCTGATAAGATGACCGTTCAGGCGGCGAACAGCCTCTTAAAGTTTTTAGAAGAGCCAGGAAACGATACGATCGCACTTCTTTTAACAGAACAGGTCCATCGTCTGCTTGATACGATCCGTTCGCGAGCACAGACATTAACCTTTTCACCCCTTCCCCCACAAGGGATTTTAGAAAAATTACTACAAGACGATATTCCAAAACCGGTAGCCATGTTAGCGTCCTCTCTGACTTCGGATTATGCGGAAGCACTCGAAATTTGTAGGGAAGAGTGGTTTGCACAAGCAAGAGCCAAAGTGATACAATTAACGGAGGACTTGAGGCTCCGGCCTGATTACTGTCTTGTTGTACTGCAAGATCAGTATTTAAGTTTTTTTAAAGAAAAAGATCAGCTACGTTTAGCTTTAAACCTACTTTTGATCTGGTATCGAGATCTTTTATCTATACATTTATCAAACTCGGAAAACGTTGTGTTTTTCGATCAGCTTCAAGCATTAGAGCAGCAGGCTCTTCACACTTCGCAAAAAAAGACGGGTGAAGCCCTGCAAGCGATACTGACTGCTCAAGCTAGACTCAGGAGCAACGTCAGCCCCTTGATGGTGATGGAGCAGTTGGTTTTACGATTACGGGAGGGATAAAACCTTGTATGAGGTAGTGGGAATCCGCTTTAAAAAAGCGGGTAAAGTATATTATTTCGACCCCGGCGACCTTGAAGTGAAAAAAGACGCGTTTGTCATTGTGGAAACAGCGCGTGGAATAGAATATGGCAAGGTAGTTATCGATAAGAAACTAGTCGGGGAGAATGATGTTGTTCTTCCTTTAAAAAAAGTCGTTCGGCTCGCGACACAGAAGGACATATTGTCTGTAGAAGAAAATAAAGCAGCCGCTAAGGAAGCGTTTCAAAGTTGTGAGGAAAAAATCATCGAGCATAAGCTAGATATGAAGCTTGTCGATGTTGAATATACGTTTGATCGTAACAAGATTATCTTTTATTTCACAGCTGACGGAAGAATCGATTTCCGGGAGTTGGTTAAAGACCTGGCTTCTATCTTCCGTACTAGAATCGAACTCAGGCAGATCGGTGTTAGGGACGAGGCGAAGATGCTTGGCGGAATAGGTCCGTGTGGCCGAATGCTTTGCTGTTCAACGTTCCTTGGAGATTTTGAACCAGTATCGATTAAAATGGCAAAAGATCAGAACCTTTCTTTGAACCCTGCTAAAATTTCAGGGCTTTGCGGCCGTTTGATGTGTTGTTTGAAGTATGAGAACGACTATTATGAAGAAGCTAAAGAAGAAATGCCTGATGTTGGTGAAGAGATTATGACCCCTCATGGTGTTGGTCGCGTTGTCGGCTTGAACTTGCTAGAGAAGGTCATCCAAGTGAACATTCCAGCTATGGAAAGAACGACAGAGTTCACTTTGGACGAGCTCGCTGGTAAGAGAGAGGAATTATTCAGTCAGGCCACAGAGTAAAAAGAGGTGGAATTCGTGGAAAAGAAAACAATATTTTCCCGCGTAGTACAGATGGAAGAGCAAATCACGGTGCTGTCAAAGCAACTGGAAGATTTCAAGACTCATTTGGCTGCACTAATTGAAGAAAACCACCATCTCGTGATGGAAAATGAAAATCTGCGAAACAAGCTGAATGCCGATCATAAACGGAGTTCTGTTAAAAAGTCTGTAGCCTCTAAAGCCAAAAAGGAACCTACTGATATAGGTGAAGGTTATGATAACCTGGCGCGGCTCTACCAAGAAGGATTCCACATTTGCAACCTTCATTATGGCAGTGTACGCTCAGAGGGAGATTGTTTGTTTTGTCTTTCATTTTTAAATAAGAAATAAACGCCTTTCCAAATGGGAAGGCTTCTTTTTATATGGCAGTGTTTGTGCGTAACTTAGTCTGGCTGTAATTGTGCGGCAGGCAGCGAACTCCTGAAAGGTGAACATTATTCATATCGGGGTATACGAGAGGAAGTAGCTTGCGGAATTTGTCGACGATTGTAGAATCGCGGATAAACGATAAAAACTTTTGGATTGAGAGCCAAAACTCGTGGATAAACGGCCGAAACTTCTGGATTGGAGCCAAAAACTTCTGGATTGGACGAGCAAAATACCCACCTAAGTATACATACATGACCAGTTTCAGGTTCAGTTTCCACAGCTGTAAATCAAAAAACATTAAAAACTCTACCTATTATATAGAAGAAAGAGAGGGAAGACTGTGAGTGATCTAATACAAGATGAACGGATTGATTTTTTAGTACATGAAGACTTAAAAATCATACAAAGTCCCTCTGTTTTTTCTTTTTCACTAGATGCCGTTTTATTAAGTCGTTTCGCATGGGTTCCAATTCAAAAGGGTAAGATCATTGATCTGTGTAGTGGTAACGGTGCAGTTGCTCTTTTGTTAAGCAAGCGGTCAAAAGCACAGATTACTGGAGTAGAAATTCAGGAAAGATTACACAGTATGGCCACGAGAAGTGTAGCGTTAAACCATTTGGAGGAACAGGTTCAGATGGACTTGGCAGATATTAAAGACGCTCCAGCTAGATATGGTTATGGTTCGTTCGATGCCCTCACTTGCAATCCACCGTACTTTGCATCTGCACATGAAGAAGATTTTAATCAGAATGAACACCTAGCAATCGCGCGTCACGAAATACATTGTTCGCTAGAAGATGTTATCCGGGTAAGCAGCCAACTCGTGAAACAAGGCGGAAAAGTTGCTATGGTTCACCGGCCGAACAGGCTCATGGAAATTTTAGCTTATATGAGACAATATAAACTTGAACCAAAGAAGCTGCAGCTCATCTATCCGAAAGCAGGTAGTGAAGCTAATATGCTTTTAATAGAAGGAATGAAGAACGGTAAACCCGATCTGCACATTCTGCCTCCTGTAACGGTCTATGGGGAAGACGGCCAATACACCGAGCAATTAAAAAAGATGTTCTATGGCGAAGATGGAAAATAACAAGCATTATATATATATTCTGGAATGTAAAGACGGAAGCTATTACACAGGCTATACAAATGATATAGAAAAGCGTCTCAAAAAACATGAAGAAGGAAAAGGCGCAAAGTATACAAGAGGAAGAGGGCCTTTAAAGCTCGTCTTTCAAGCGGTCTTTTCTACTAAACAAGAAGCGATGCGCATGGAGTTTGCTGTAAAGAAGCTTAGCCGTGCTCAAAAAGAACGATTGATAAAAGAGGGAAGTGTTTCGTATGTGGCAGCAAAAGAGCTACAGTAATGATACAGATAGCGGCATGCTGTACTTAGTTCCAACACCGATCGGCAACCTAGAAGACATGACATATCGCGCGATTCGAATATTAAAAGAATCTGATGTGATCGCAGCAGAGGATACAAGACAAACAAAAAAGCTATGCAACCATTTTGAAATCAGCACACCTCTAACAAGCTATCATGATCATAATAAACAGCAGAGCGGGAAGAAGTTGTTAGAAGAATTAAAGAAAGGAAAACAGATCGCGCTTGTTACAGATGCAGGAATGCCTGGAGTTTCAGACCCTGGTTATGAACTAGTCGTTCAGTGCGTAGAAGAGCGCATACCCGTTATCCCGTTGCCAGGAGCAAATGCAGCACTGCCTGCCCTTGTGGCATCAGGACTAAATACTGAATTATTTACGTTCTACGGTTTTCTACCACGTGGAAAAAAAGAAAAAAAGCTAGAGCTTGAAAATCTGAAACGATTTCCATCTACCCTTCTTTTCTATGAAGCACCACACCGTCTAAAAGAAACACTTCAAGCCATGAGCGGCGTACTAGAAAATCGAAACATCGCTGTCGTTCGTGAACTTACAAAAAAATACGAAGAAATCACTCGTGGAACCTTACAAGAAGTATCAGAGTTCTTTAGCCAAGGAGACACAGAAATCCGGGGAGAGTTCTGTTTAGTAGTAGAAGGCAGCGGCAATAAAGAGTTCGAAGCAGAAGACGAAGAACAATGGTGGGAACCGTTATCCGTAAAAGATCACGTAGAACATTACGTAGAAAAAGGCGAAAAACCAAAAGAAGCCATAAAATTAGCTGCAGTAGACAGAAACGTACCAAAGCGCGAAGTCTACCAAGAATATCACGGGTTGTAGGCTATATGCTCTCTGACAAAAGATCTTAAAAGTGCGCAGCTTACAATATCAATCACACCTTAAAGCCCTTAACTTTTTAAGAATTCTTTCTTCATTGAATAGTTGATTGAAGTGAAAGGTGAGAGACTCCTGGGGGACGAGTGGGCAAGGTGAGACACTCAATGGCGCGTAGCGGCGAGGGGCTCACCGCACGCCCCCCGGAAAGCGAAGCACCTGAAACGGAAATCAACCACTTCCAAAAGCACCGAAGAATAACTTAAAAAAAGGAAAAGAGCCTTCTAAAGCGAAGGCTCTTGTTTTTTAAGCTTATTTTGATGTTTGAAGTTGCTTTTGAAGCTCGTCCATTACTTCTTTAGCACCTTCACGGCTAAGGATGATCTTTCCGCCTGCAACTGTGTAGTTATCATCTGAAACTTCACCAGTTACTGCGCAAGTCATGTTTGGCTTGTATTTCTTAAGGATGATGCGGTCGTCATCAACATAAATTTCTAAAGCGTCCTTCTCTGCAATTCCTAAAGTACGGCGTAATTCGATTGGAATAACGACACGTCCTAGTTCGTCCACCTTACGTACAATTCCTGTAGATTTCATAATAAAATCTCTCCTCTCAAATATATAAAAGATTTCCCTATCTATTTAAATCGTCAGAATTCGACAAAATCCTACGAGAACATCTTACCAAGATTTCCAATTGTCGTCAATAGTTTTGACTTAAACATTTTATTATCTTTTACCATTGAATTTACTAGACTATACCCATATTATCATACTTCCAAAACCCTGAATTGGAAGATATATTCATATATTGTCATAAAAAATTCAAGAATGTGTAAAAGATGAAAAAATTTAACTGGAAATATCGCTAAAATAATACGTCAAATTTCGACAAAACTAACAACGAAAAAATACTATCCAATTTTCCTTTTCGTCCATCAGCTAGTATGCCTTGACACGCTTTCCATGCATTAGGTATATTTTGAAGGAAGAAAAGAGAATAATGAAAGTATTTACATAGAAATCTTTCGCTTACTTTTTTACTTTTATGTCCTAATGCAAACAGTTTCTTATAATATTGTAAAAAGATACATTTCCCGTTGCAGTTAGATTTTTCCTAAATTAAAGAACAAGCAGTCCCTATAAATGGAGGGACTTTTTTTCCACTATCAGAAAGTGTAACTTGTTAGCACGATGTTTTTAGACGGTGCACAAGTTTAAATAGTACAAGCGTAACTAAGGCTGACGCGAAAGATTTGGCGTCAGCCAAGTTTTCTTTACTATAAGGTTATTATTTTGAGGAGGCGGCGAGAATGGCGAAACCAACATTCTATATTACTACACCTATTTATTATCCAAGTGGCAAACTTCATATTGGTCATGCATACACAACAACAGCTGGAGATGCGATGGCTCGATACAAGCGTCTTAAAGGTTTTGACGTTATGTATCTAACAGGAACGGATGAGCATGGTGAAAAGATTCAAAAGAAAGCAAACGAACAAGGCCTTCATCCTCTAAAATACGTAGACGGTATTGTAGATGATATTAAAGCGCTTTGGAAAAAGATGGACATCTCATATGATGATTACATCCGTACAACAGAGGACAGACATAAGAAATCTGTCGAAAAGATTTTTCAGCAGCTTCTTGATCAAGATGATATCTATTTAAGTGAATATGAAGGATGGTATTGTACGGATTGTGAATCCTTCTTTACAGAGCGTCAGCTTGAAGATGGAAAATGTCCAGATTGCGGCCGTGAAGTGAAGAAAGTCAAAGAAGAAAGTTACTTCTTCCGCATGAGTAAATATGCAGATCGCTTATTAGCTTATTATGAAGAAAATCCTTCATTTATTTTCCCAGAGTCCCGTAAGCGTGAGATGATCAACAACTTTATCAAGCCTGGGTTAGAAGATCTGGCTGTATCACGTACTTCTTTTGATTGGGGAGTAAAAGTTCCAGGAAATCCGAAGCATGTGATCTATGTGTGGATCGATGCGCTGTCTAACTATATTACGGCACTAGGATATGGCAGTGATAACGAAGAGAAATTCAAACAGTATTGGCCGGCTGATGTTCACTTGATGAGTAAAGAAATCGTTCGTTTCCACACGATCTATTGGCCAATCATGCTGATGGCGTTAGATCTGCCTTTACCAAAGCAAGTTATTGCACACGGATGGCTACTTATGAAAGATGGCAAGATGTCTAAGTCCAAAGGAAATGTAGTGGACCCTAATGTTCTGATCGACCGATACGGATTAGATCCACTTCGCTACTACTTGCTTCGTGAAGTTCCATTTGGTTCAGATGGGGTGTTTACTCCAGAGAGCTTCGTAGATCGAGTAAATGCTGATCTTGCAAACGATCTAGGCAACTTGCTAAACCGTACGATTGCGATGATCGGTAAATACTTTGATGGAGAGATCCCTTCATATGAAGGAAAAGTAACTGAGTTTGACGGAACACTTCAAGAGTTTGCGTTAGAAACAGTTAGAAAAACAGAAGAAGCAATGGAAAAACTCGAGTTCTCCATCGCGCTTTCAACGATTTGGCAGCTAGTCAGCCGTACGAACAAATATATTGATGAGACTCAACCATGGGTATTAGCGAAAGATGAAGCTAAAAAAGCTGAACTCGGAAGTGTTATGTATCATTTAGCAGAGTCTATCCGTATTGTTTCTGTGTTGATCCAGCCATTCATGACAGAAACGCCAGCGAAGATCTGGAGTCAGTTAGGTCTTACTGACAAGAGTCTTACAGAATGGGATTCTCTAAAAGAGTTCGGTGCAATCCCTGCGAAAACGAATGTTGAGAAGGGTGATCCGATCTTTCCTCGTTTAGAGACAGAGGTAGAGGTAGAATTTATTAAAAATTCTATGGGGGGCTCTTCTGCTCCTGTAACAGAAGAACCGAAGAAAGAAGAAGTTCCGGTTGCTGACGAGAAACCAGAAATCTCAATCGATGATTTTATGAAAGTGGATCTACGTGTAGCAACTGTAATTGAAGCAGAACCTGTAAAGAAAGCAGATAAATTATTAAAGCTTCAATTAGATCTAGGCTATGAGAAGCGTCAAGTAGTGTCTGGCATTGCGCAGCACTACAAGCCAGAAGACCTTGTTGGACAAAAAGTGATCTGCGTAACAAACCTGAAACCAGTTAAATTACGTGGCGAACTTTCTCAAGGAATGATCCTGGCGGGATCTTCTGATGGTCAGTTAACACTAGCTACTGTTGACCCGTTACTTCCAAACGGTTCAAAAGTAAAATAAACACAAAAAGCGGGGAGCATTTCCCCGCTTTTTTGTCATTTTTAGTCCATTTGGCAGTCATTTCCTGTAATTTTACTGTCAAAGATAGGACTTTTAACCTACGTTGTAACTAACTTGTAATGCTACTGTTACCCGAATGAATGGAAAATGTGATAAGATTTGTAAAGTTGAAAGGATGTACACTATGTTTGACACACACGCACATTTAAATGCTACACAGTTTGAAGAAGATCGCGAAGCAGTAATTCAGCGAGCGTTAGATGAAGGTGTAACACATATTGTTGTTGTCGGTTTTGATCGTGAAACCATTGAAGGTGCGATGCAACTGGCAGAGCAATACGACTTTATCTATGCTTGTGTAGGTTGGCATCCAGTAGATGCGATCGACATGACGGATGAAGATCTGGATTGGATTGAAGAACTAGCAGCACACCCAAAAGTTGTCGCCCTTGGCGAAATGGGATTGGATTACCATTGGGACAAGTCGCCTGCAGATGTTCAAAAAGAGGTATTCCGACGCCAGATTCGACTTGCTAAAAAAGTGAAGCTTCCGATTGTTATTCATAACCGTGAAGCAACGCAAGATGTTGTAGACATATTGAAAGAGGAAGAAGCCCATGAGGTTGGCGGTATCATGCACTGCTACAGCGGTAGCATAGAGGTTGCACGTCAATGCATGGATATGAATTTTTACATAAGCTTTGGTGGACCAGTAACGTTCAAGAATGCAAAAAAGGTTAAGGAAGTCGCTGTTGAAATTCCGATGGACCGGCTCTTGATTGAAACAGATTGTCCTTATTTAAGCCCTCATCCGTTAAGAGGGAAAAGAAATGAACCATCTTATGTAAAGTATGTTGCAGAAACACTTTCTGAGTTAAAAGATCTTCCACTTGAAGACATCATAGAGAAAACATCCGACAACGCGTTCCGAATTTTTAACATGAACCGATAGGGGATGTTGTCGGAAACTATCAAAGCATAAGAAATATCGCGTTAATCTTTCAAGAATTGACAAAAGGTAAAGGAAATTTGTCAAACGGTTTTCCTTTATTTTTTTCTTCTTTTCCGCTCATAATGGCCTTGGGTCAATTCATGGCGAAAAGGAGGGTGATTTGACAGAGAGAAAAAAGATATTTATAATGCAGTCCTTGTAGGGGAGGAAAATGAATGAATAGGAATATTACAGCTTTGTTCTCACGTTTCACGAACAAGAAAGTATATCTTTCGATCGTTGCTCTTTTCGTCTTAGCCGTAACTTGTGGCTTCGTAGGTTATGAAACTACGAAAGCTGACGTAACGCTAATCCAAGACGGAAAGAAAACAGAAGTGAAGACGCATGCTAACACAGTTAGAGAACTATTAAGCGAACAAAACATAAACATAACTCAACATGATTCAGTTAAGCCGGGTCTTGATGCCAAGGTGACTGACAACATGAAGATTGATTATTTACAAGCAAAAGAGATCAACCTTACCGTGAACGGCAAGGAAAAAACGATATGGACGACAGCGAAGACTGTTGAACAATTCGTTCAAGAACAGCAGCTAACGTTAAAAGAGCATGATTCTATTAAGCCAAATCTGACTGCTGATATTAAGGATCAAGGAACGATCCAAATTGAATCAGCATTCCCGGTTAAGCTTGTTGTAGGCGGAAAAGCTCAGCAAGTTTGGACCACTTCGACTACCGTCGCTGACCTTTTGAAGCAACAAAAGGTATCTTTAGGTGAAATTGATCGAGTAACACCTGCAAAATCAGATGAAATTACTGGCAAAACGCAGGTTGAAGTCATCCGAGTAGAAAAGGTCACCGATGTAGTGGAAGAAGAAACACCGTTTGCTGTTGTTAACCGTAAAGATAGCGGGTTAACGAAAGGTAAAGAGCGTGTCGTGCAAGATGGAAAAAAAGGAAAACGTGAAAAGCGCTTTGAAGTTGTTATGGAAAATGGCAAAGAGATTTCCAGAAAACTGATCAGCGAAAAAACGTTATCAGATAGCTCGGATAAAATTGTTGCTGTTGGGACGAAGGCACAGCCAAAGCCACAGCCTGTTGTATCTCGTAGCCAATCCGCATCCGCATCAAGCAGTTCTGGCGGGCGAGAAATAACGGTAACAAGTACAGCTTATACAGCTAATTGTGCTGGTTGCTCAGGAATTACGGCTACTGGATTTAATTTAAAATCTAATCCAAATGCGAAAGTTATCGCAGTCGATCCTAGTGTGATTCCGCTTGGCTCAAAAGTGTATGTTGAAGGATATGGATATGCCATTGCTTCAGATACTGGGGGAGCGATTAAGGGTAATAAGATTGACGTATTCTTTTCTTCACAGTCACGAGCAGAGTCTTGGGGAAGAAAATCAGTTAAAATTCGCATCATTAATTAATATTAAGAGCATGGGGAAAAAATCCCTGTGCTTTTTTTGTGCGCGGGACAACTAGAAAACAAACACCCTCAATACTGTAGAGACCTAGACTTTCTTGACGCCTGGGGTATACTAGTAAAAGATGTTTTGTCGTTCAATACATTAGACGTTGCAATACCTAAAAAGGTTTCACCGTTTTGGAGGAAATCATGAAAAAGATTAAAGAAATTATTGTAGTCGAAGGAAAAAGCGATACGCTTGCCATAAAACGATCTGTATTAGCAGATACAATAGAAACAAATGGTTCAGAAATTAGCATAGATACATTGAATCGCATCAAAAGAGCACATGAAACTCGAGGAATCATTGTTTTTACCGATCCGGATTTTCCAGGTAAGAGAATTCGTGAAATCATTTCGGAGTATGTGCCGGGATGTAAACACGCTTACTTAGAAAAGGCTGACGCGATTGCTAAGGGCGACAAAGGTGTCGGTGTGGAGCATGCATCACGAGAAGCCATAGTGGAAGCGCTCGAACATGTTAGAGAAGAACTCTTAGAAGTGGAAGATGAGATGATCTCATGGGAAGATCTGATGGCTGCAGGATTAACGGGCGGTCCTGATTCCAAACATAGACGTGAAGTGATCGGAAGAGAGCTGCGGTTGGGTTATATGAATGCAAAACAATTACATAAACGTCTTAATATGTTCAGAGTCACACCAGAGGAATTTGAGCAGGCGTTAAAGGCGCTTTATAGCAATGAGGAGGAATAAAAACATATGAGAAAAGATATATCGACTCCGCAATCGACGAAAGCCATATTGGAGAAGCATGGCTTTACGTTTAAAAAGAGTCTAGGTCAAAATTTCCTGATCGATCGTAATATCTTAAACAATATCGTAAATGCGGCAGACTTAACAGAGGATTCAGGGGTCATTGAAATCGGTCCTGGAATCGGAGCATTAACGGAGTTTATTGCGAGATCATCAAAAAAAGCGGTAGCATTTGAAATTGATCAACGCCTTCTACCTATATTAGAAGAAACATTAGCGCCCTATCCACATGTAGATGTCATCCATTCAGATGTCTTAAAAGCGGATATACATGCTGTCATTAATGAACACTTTGAAGAAGGACAAGATTTGATGGTTGTCGCGAACTTGCCTTATTACGTTACAACACCGATCATTATGAAGCTTCTTCAAGACAAACTTCCGATTCGAGGAATCGTTTGTATGATCCAAAAAGAGGTTGCAGACCGTCTTGCAGCTTCACCAGGGACGAAAGATTATAACTCGTTATCTATCGCCATCCAATATTACGCAACAGCTGAGACGATGATCAAGGTACCTAAGACCGTTTTTGTACCAGCTCCAAATGTTGATTCTTCTGTCATTAAGCTGACGCTTCGAAAAGAACCAGCAGTTTCCGTAAAGGATGAAGATTTCTTCTTTCATGTCGTAAGATCATCTTTTGCACAAAGAAGAAAGACGCTTTGGAACAACCTGACAAGCCAGCTCGTTCCAAAAGATAAGAAAGAAGAGCTGCAAACGATCCTAGAATCGATCGATATTGATCCGAAGCGTAGAGGAGAAACCCTTTCTATTGAGGAATTTGGAAAATTGGCAGATGCTCTTTTACCTCTTGTAAAATAAACCTCATTTTTCCCCCGTCTCTCACATAACCTTATAAAAGGAACAGAGGGAGCTATGGAGCTTGTTACTCCGAATAGGGGGAGTAAAATGAAACTAGAGATTGGATCAATTGTAAGCCGAAACTCTTACAAACGAGATTTACTATTTCGAGTTGTAGGATTCAGTGAGGATCGAACGATTGCTGAACTCGCTGGAGAAGAGCTCAGACTATGGGCAGATGCTCCTGTCGATGACTTATTTGTCGTTGATGACAAGCATATGTCTGAACATAGGCAAGTTGAAAAAGAAAAAGAAGAGTCTTCATTAAAACTATTCAGACAGGACTACTATTTATTAAGGCAAAAGAGAGAGTATTTATCGACGAACGGATATCAATATGATCAATCCTACTTTGAGCTTCCTGGTAGAGTACTTCATATTGACGGAGACCCTTTATACTTAAATAAATGCTTGGAGCTTTATAAAAAGCTTGGGGTGCCTGTGTATGGCATTCATATGAAGGAATCAGAGATGCCTGAGAAAGTCCCTGCGCTCGTAGATGAGGTAAGGCCTGACATCCTGGTCATTACGGGGCATGATGCGTATATGAAGTCAAAAGGCGATGTATCTGATGTAAATGCCTATCGTCATACGAAATATTTCGTTAGAACCGTTCGTGAAGTGAGAAGAAAATATACGCACCTAGACCATTTAATGATCTTTGCAGGTGCTTGTCAGTCTCATTTTGAATCCTTAATAAAGGTAGGCTCTAATTTTGCCAGCTCACCCGCTCGTATTAATATCCATGCGCTCGATCCAGTCTATATTGTCTCTAAGATCAGTTTGACTTCTTTTATGGACCGTGTAAACGTCATGGATGTCCTCCGGAACACCTTAACAGGCAAAGAAGGATTAGGCGGTGTCGAAACAAAGGGGTTCCTTAGAACAGGGATGCCGATAAAAGGAAAGCCATGAACCGTCAAACTCCGAAAAATTTCGGAGTTTTTTTGCGTGAAAATCCAACTGAAGCTAACGTGAAAGTTGCTTGGCTGCAACGCGCTTTCTGTCGTTTTTTTGAAAAGATAAATAAAAGAAATTTATATCAAAAGTGCCCGAATTAAACAATTATTTGTAAGAAATACTCATTTTATACATAATGTACAGGAAATTTGGCATACTAAAAAAAGCAAAAAAAGGATATTTGGTCATTGACATGAAAATGCTTTGCTTGCTATAATAAAAATTTTAATTTGACAAAAAAACACGATTTGTGTTATAATTTGTCTAAGTGAGGTGGAGCCTAAAATGGGTAAAACAATAGTGGACATTAGACGCTCTTTAGAGTCCAACGTGGGTAGAAGACTTTCTTTACGTGCGAACGGCGGTCGACGCAAAACAATCGAACGACTTGGAACACTGGAAGAAACATACCCGGCAGTTTTTATTATCAAATTAGATCAGGACACCAACGCTTTTGAACGTGTTTCTTATAGTTACGCGGATGTACTCACAGAGACAGTAGAACTTACATTCTTAGAAGATACACAAGCAGCAATCGGGCAGTAAGAATCTTTACTGCTATTTTTTTTACTTGCTGGTTGTGATCGGCATAATAAATACATATAATCAGCATCATCACGTAAGATAAAACCCCTTTTGGAGATACTATGATGTATCGCATATGAAAGGGGTTTTCTTATGGGACGAAGAAAAAACGGAATGATGTCTGAAGGATTAAAGACAGAAATCGCAAAAGAACTTGGTTTTTACGATACGGTCCAGCGCGAAGGCTGGGGCGGAATCCGCTCTAAAGACGCAGGAAACATGGTTAAACGCGCTTTAGAGATTGCTGAACAACGCTATAACAACGAAAACAGATAAATATGCGGTAGTTATAACCGGAGGCCATTGTGTCTCCGGTTTTCCTCTACAGAGATGGTTTGATTTTTTCTATATTTCATTCCACATACTGTGTTACTATTAAAAATATCAAAATTGTGCAAGATGGTAGGCAGGGATAATGATGACAATTAATAAAGTATCCATTAAAGCTCCAGCAAAAATTAATCTCTCTCTTGATGCTTTGCGTAAAAGAGAAGACGGTTTTCATGAAGTGGCTATGGTAATGACAACGGTAGATCTAGCTGACCGGATCGAACTCACTTTATTAGAGGCAGATGAAATTAAAATTGAAAGTTCAGGTGGGTTTGTTCCACTCGATGAACGCAATCTTGCGTTTCAGGCAGCATTGCTTTTAAAGAAAACATTTAACATTTCAAAAGGTGTCTATATACATATATCAAAGCACATCCCTGTTGCAGCTGGCTTAGCTGGTGGAAGCAGTGATGCAGCGGCTACTTTAAAAGGGCTCAATGAACTTTGGGGACTAGGTCTGTCACTAGATGAAATGGCTGAGCTTGGTGCGAAGATAGGTTCAGATGTTTCTTTTTGCGTGTACGGAGGAACTGCACTAGCGACGGGCAGAGGTGAAAAGATTCATCACATCTCCTCGCCACCGCCATGTTGGGTGCTTTTAGCTAAGCCGCCAATCGGAGTCTCAACAGGTGAAGTGTATCGTAACTTAAAACTTCAAGGAATCAAGCATCCTGATGTGGAAGGGATGGTTAAAGCCATTGAAGAGAAAGATTATGATAAGATCTGCAGCCTTTTAGGAAATGTTCTAGAATCGGTTACGCTCAAGATGTATCCGGAAGTTAAACATATTAAAGAACAAATGATGCGACTCGGGGCAGACGCTGTTCTTATGAGTGGAAGCGGACCGACTGTATTTGGGCTGTTTCAGCACGAATCTCGCCTCCAAAGAGTGTACAACGGTTTAAGAGGTTTCTGTCATGAAGTTTATGCTGTTCGTTTATTAGGGGAATGATTGATAAAATCCGTATAAAAATGGTATATTATCTTCAAACATTCGGTTTTGGAGGATAATATGAAATTAAAAAGAAGCGGAAGAATGGTAGATTTAACAGGTTACCTTCTTCACCATCCCCACCAACTCATCCCTTTGTCTTATTTCGTAGAACGGTACGAATCGGCTAAATCATCTATAAGTGAAGATCTTGCTATTATTAAAGAACACTTTGAGCAACACGGTTTAGGACATGTTCAAACGGTCCCGGGTGCGGCCGGCGGTGTTAAATATATTCCAGGCATAGACCAAGCAGAAGCTGAAGAAACAGTGAAAGAACTCGTTGAGTTGCTCGAAGATCCGAGCCGTATCTTACCTGGAGGATATTTGTACGTAACAGATATCATCGGAAACCCAAGATTGGTGAACCAGATCGGCAGGCTGTTCGCATCTGCATTCTCTTCACGAAAAATAGATGTCGTCATGACGATTGCGACTAAAGGGATTCCACTTGCTTACGCAGTAGCGACACATTTGAACGTTCCCGTAGTCGTTGTTCGAAGCAACAGCAGGGTAACAGAAGGATCTACCGTGAGTATCAACTATGTTTCGGGTTCAACAAAACGTATCCAGACGATGGCTCTTGCAAGAAGAAGTATCAAACAGGGCTCACGTGTACTCATCATCGATGACTTTATGAAAGCGGGCGGAACGATCAAGGGAATGATCAGCTTGATCGAAGAGTTTCAGGCGCATATTGAAGGAATCGGTGTACTGGTTGAGGCGCAAGAGGTTTCAGAACGACTTGTAGATGATTATGTTTCCATTGCACGACTTGCACAAGTGAACGAAAAGGAAAATCGCATCGAAGTAGAAAAAGGTAATTATTTTCTAAACGGAGGTCAAGCGTGATGAAAAAAATTCATACAGAAGAAGCACCTGCAGCAATCGGCCCATATTCTCAAGGAATTGTAATCGACCAGTTGTTTTTCAGTTCAGGTCAGATTCCTCTTACGATAGAAGGAGTCATGATTGATGGAGATGTGAAGAAACAGACGCATCAAGTGTTTCATAACCTGCAAGCGGTCTTGAAAGAAGCGGGATCTTCACTTCATCAAGTCGTGAAAGCAACGGTTTTTATAAGCGACATGAACGAGTTTGCAGATATTAATGAAGTATATGGTCAATACTTTAGCGAGCATAAGCCAGCACGATCTTGCGTAGAAGTTGCGCGTCTCCCTAAAGATGCAAAAGTAGAAATCGAAGTAATCGCACTTACAAAATAAGTCCCTATGGGGCTTATTTTTTTACCTTTTTTTAATAGGTCCCTTATGTAGCAACTGGAAGACCGCGGCTCTTTAATGGCTTGAGGGTATAGGAATGCCTTTTAGTTGTCGAAATCTGTAAACTCGCCGGAATATATGAAAATTTCGCTGTATTATCTTCAAAATTTCTAGAATTAAGTTTAATATTTCTTGAATCACCTTGCTAAATACCCTATTAGATATAGGTAGTGCCGATTTTGAATAATTTAAAATAGCTGAAATTCACCTATTTTTTCTCTTAATTTTTTTTCCTGCCCATTTACTCTTGGAATGGGTTCTTTTCATTCAAAAAATAATATTGAACCTTAAATTGGTGATCATTGAGCAAAAAAGGATCTAGCTTGTTTATTTCTACAAGCCATTTTCGCTGTAACCTAATTAACGTCATTTAAAAGGTAATAAAATACTCTATATGAACTTCAAAACACTAGACTAGATGGGGCATCACAAATTTTTTAAAAATTTTTATTATTCCAAGAAGGATTTTGTAAAAAGCTGCAGAATTGTAGTATTACGTTCTTATTTTGGAAAAAGGTGGTGTTTGTAAGTGGAAGTGACTGACGTAAGATTACGCCGTGTAAATACAGAAGGCCGTATGAAAGCGATTGCCTCCATTACAATCGATCATGAATTTGTTATTCATGATATTAGGGTAATTGATGGCAATAATGGAATGTTCGTAGCTATGCCAAGCAAACGAACACCAGATGGAGAGTTCCGTGATATCGCGCATCCGATCACGTCTAGTACACGTGAGAAGATCCAAAACGCGGTGTTAACAGAATATCACCGTATGGGAGAGATGGAGTCTGCTTTAGAAGAAGCAGGAGCTTCTTAATATCTCAATAAGAATTTAGAGCCTGGTCAGAATGATTGGGTTCTTTTTATTTGCTCTTTTTTTCCTCATAAGAAAGAACCTTCCTATATATACCCCTTAAATTCATAAAAATCACCTCTTTTTTAAATAAAATTTATCAAACCATTGACAATCCCGCGTCACTTCTTGAAATGAATACGGGTTTAAGATATATTCGTAATGGTATGTTAAGAATTATTAAAGATATAGGAAAATGGATGGAGGTTCACAATGACAAATCGCTATGCGGTCATTCTTGCTGCGGGTCAAGGAACAAGGATGAAATCCAAGTTATATAAAGTGTTACATCCTGTTTGTGGGAAACCGATGGTTCAACATGTTGTTGATCAGATCAACTCTCTTCAAATGAAACAGTTGGTGGCTGTTGTCGGACATGGTGCTGAAAAAGTTCAGGATCAACTAGGCTCTGACGTTCAGTACGTGCTTCAAGAAGAGCAGCTTGGTACAGCACATGCTGTTATGCAGGCGGAAGACGCCCTAGCAAACAAAGAAGGAATCACACTTGTTGTTTGTGGTGATACACCTCTTATTACATCGGAAACAATGGAAAAGCTGATTGCTGAACATGAGTCTCTTGGTGCAAAAGCAACGATTCTAACAGCTAAGGCGGAAGACCCTACTGGATACGGACGTATTATCCGTAACAGCGAAGGAACGGTAGAACGCAATGTCGAGCACAAAGATGCTTCAGAAGAAGAGCGTAAAGTAACTGAGATCAATACAGGAACTTACTGCTTTGATAATAAAGCGTTATTTGATGCGCTTAAACAAGTGAACAACGAAAACGTACAAGGTGAATATTATTTGCCAGATGTTATAGAGATCTTAAAAAATGCAGGCGAAGTAGTAGCTGCTTATCAAACATCAGATTTCAATGAAACACTTGGTGTAAATGATCGAGTGGCATTATCGCAAGCTGAACGTTATATGAAGAAACGAATCAACGAACGCCACATGAGAAATGGTGTTACGTTGATCGACCCTGATCAAACCTATATTTCAGATGACGTGGTAATCGGTAGTGATACGGTCATCTATCCTGGGACTGTAATCTTAGGACAAACGAAAATAGGCGAAGAAAACATTATCGGTCCTCAATCAGAGATCAAAGATAGTGTTATTGGAAATGGAAACACGATTCGTCAATCTGTTATTCACGATAGTGAAGTTGGAGATCTGACAGCTATCGGTCCATTTGCTCACATCCGTCCGAAGTCCGTACTTGAGAACAAAGTAAAGATCGGAAACTTTGTAGAAATAAAAAAATCTGTGATGAGTACAGGAAGTAAAGCGTCTCATCTTAGCTATATCGGTGATGCTGAGATCGGAAAAGATGTAAACTTAGGCTGCGGATCTATCACAGTGAATTACGATGGTAAGAATAAGTTCTTAACAAAAGTAGAAGATGGGGCGTTTATTGGTTGTAACTCTAACTTAGTTGCTCCGGTTACCGTTGGCAAAAATGCTTATGTTGCAGCAGGCTCAACAATCACAAACGATGTTCCTGCAGAGTCATTATCCATTGCAAGATCGCGTCAAACTGTAAAAGAAAACTACGTTCAAAAGTTAAACGAAAAGCAAAACCAATAATTTTAAGAGTGGGGAAGGATGGAGCCATCAATGAGTACGTATGTAGATCCTACATTGAAAGTTTTTACGTTAAATTCTAACAAGGAATTATCAAAGGAGATTGCTCAGCACATTGGAATTGAGCTTGGAGAAAGTTCAGTAACCAAGTTTAGTGACGGGGAAATTCAGATTAACATTGAGGAAAGTATTCGTGGTTGTGAAGTTTACGTTATTCAATCAACGAGTGACCCGGTTAACCAACACTTGATGGAACTGTTAATCATGATTGATGCTTTAAAGCGTGCTTCTGCAAAAACGATTAACGTAGTAATGCCTTACTATGGCTATGCACGTCAAGACCGTAAAGCTCGCGCCCGTGAGCCGATCACAGCTAAACTTGTAGCCAACCTGCTTGAAACGGCTGGTGCAACTCGTGTTATTGCAATCGATCTTCATGCGACTCAAATTCAAGGCTTCTTCGACATCCCGGTTGATCAATTACTTGGTGTGCCGATCTTAGCAAATTATTTTGCAAACAAAGAATTAGATGATATCGTAATCGTTTCACCGGATCATGGTGGAGTAACAAGAGCACGTAAGATGGCAGATCGGTTAAAAGCACCAATCGCTATCATTGATAAGCGTCGCCCTCGCCCGAACGTATCTGAAGTTATGAACATCGTTGGTAACATTGAAGGAAAAACAGCGATCTTAATCGATGATATTATCGATACGGCTGGTACGATCACTCTAGCAGCTAATGCACTTGTAGAAAACGGTGCGAAAGAAGTTTATGCATGCTGTACGCACCCTGTACTTTCAGGACCTGCAATGGATCGTATCCAGAACTCTTCTATTAAAGAGCTTGTTGTAACAAACACGATCGTACTTCCTGAAGAGAAGAAGATCGATAAAGTAACACAGCTTTCTGTAGCTCCTTTATTAGGAGAAGCGATTATTCGCGTTCACGAGCAACTATCTGTATCTAAATTGTTTGATTAAGATCTTATAAAGCTCTTCTATAGAAATCGTTGCATTTGAGATTTTTTCACTCTCATCTTTGAAAAGTTGATTGAAGTGGAAGGTGCGAGACTCCTGGGGGATCAGCGGGACAGGTGAGACTCTTAACAGCGCATAGCGCTAAGAGGCTCACCGCACGCCCCCCGGAAAGCGAGCATCCTGAAACGGAAATCAACGACTTTCAAGAGCAACCAGTAAAACACTAATCAACTTTCGCTTAAGAAGTGCTTGCTTAATCGATTTCTAACTTCACGTTTTAAAATCTTTCAGTTCGGGTAATGCTTTAAAGAGACTCGAAATAGGAAAGGTGGATCTCATTATGGCAACGAATCTAACAGTCGAAAAAAGAAATACAGACAAACGTTCGATTTTAACGGAATTAAGAAGTAAAGGGCATTTCCCAGCAAACTTATATGGTTATGGGACTAAAGCTGTAGCTCTATCTGTTGATGAGCCAGAATTTATTAAAGCTTACAGAGAAGTTGGTAAGAATGGCGTACTTAAATTAAAAGTAGATGGAAAGAATTATTCTGTCATGGTACAGGATATGCAAGTTCATCCTTTGAAAAATTCTGTTACGCACGTAGACTTCCTAGCAATTGACTTAAATAAAGAAACAGAAGCAGAGGTGCCGGTTGTACTAACAGGTGAATCTGTTGGTGTTAAAGAAGGCGGAGTTCTTCAGCGTGTGCTTGCAACTGTAAATGTTAAAGCTCTACCTGCTGATTTCCCAGAACAATTGGAAGCTTCTGTAGACGATTTAAATATTGGTGATTCCTTATCTGTTAAGGATTTGCCTTCAGGTAAGAATTATGAAATTCTTCATGAAGAAGACGAAGTGATTGCGAGTGTAACACCTCCAAAACTTCAGGACGAAGAAACGGATGAAGAAACAGAAGAAGCGGATGCTGAAGGAGATGCTCCAGAATCCTCTGAATCTGTTGCTGATGACAGTCAAGAAGAAGAAAAGTAAGTCGAATAGAATAAATGAATATAAAAACGCAGCGGCCGCTGCGTTTTTATTCTGTTATCCCAATTGTGTATAATGTTTATAAGACAATTGAAGGTAAGGTGAACATAGAGTGAAATTGTTTATTGGGCTCGGGAACCCTGGCTCTCGTTTTGATGGCACCCGGCATAATATAGGTTTTGAAGTGATCGATACATTATCAGACTCCTTAAATATCCCCATGCAGCAAACCAAATTCAAAGGAATTTACGGAACCGGTGTGGTTGGAGGAGAAAAAGTATTCTTGTTAAAACCACTAACGTATATGAATTTATCTGGAGAATGTATAGGGCCTTTCATGGATTATTTTCAGATCCCTTTAGAAAACATGATCGTCGTGTACGATGATCTTGATACTGTACCAGGAAAATTAAGACTTCGTACAAAGGGAAGTGCGGGTGGGCATAACGGTATTAAATCTATGATCGCTCACCTTGGCACGCAAGAATTCAAAAGGATCCGATTTGGTATCGGACGCCCGACGAATCAACAGCCAGTTCCAGATTTTGTATTAAACCGTTTTTCTAAAGAGGAACTCGTAGATATCGAACAAGGTATCGACCGATCTGTGAAAGCTTGTGAAGCTTTTTTAGACACATCGTTTGATAAAGTTATGAATAAGTTTAACGGCTAAAGAATAGATTACACATGTTCCGCTCATAATGGTTAGTATAATGCTAACCGAAAGGGGACTGTGCATGGCTATTCATTACCGGTGCAGGCATTGTAAAACACATGTTGGCTCAATAGACCATCATACTGTTAATGCGGCACAGCTTGGATTTGAAACATTAAGTAACGAAGAACGGCAGGAATTACTCTCCTATAAAGAGAATGGAGATATAGAAGTAACAACGACATGTGAGGATTGTCAGGATACGCTAGAACGTAATCCGGAGTATCATACGCTGAAATCCTTTATTCAATAAGTAATGCTTTGGCCACAGCCTATCTAAGCGGGCCAAAGCCTTTTTCTGTTTAAAATGCTGATACAAAATAGATTCTATGCTTTAGATTGTGCTTCATCATAGCAAAGTTGATTGGAGTGCAAGGTGCGAGACTCCTGGGGGATCAGCGTGACAGGGAGACACTTAATAGCGCATAGCGCTAAGAGGCTCACCGTACGCCCCCCGGAAAGCGAGCATCCTGGAACGGAGATCAATCACTTTCAAAGCAATAGAACCAATGACTAGCTCTTGTGAGAGGGGGAGTAAGAAATGCTTGGATTGAAGAAATATTTTAGTCAGGGAGAAGACTTGAAATCGATAATGGATGGCATTAATGGGGGGCTGAAAGAGCAACTCGTCGCTGGTCTTTCGGGCTCTGCCAGGACGATGCTCATCAGCAGTCTTCACGAAAATACAGGAAAACCTCAACTCATCGTGACCCATAATCTGTTTCAAGCCCAAAAACTATATGAAGATCTAACTTCTCTTTTATCTGAAGATGAAGTTTATTTATATCCTGTAAATGATCTGATCTCATCTGAGATGGCCATATCGAGTCCTGAATTAAAAAGCCAAAGAATCGAGGCTTTAAATCAACTGAGTCGATCTTTTAAAGGTGTCATCATTACACCTGTTGCAGGGTTAAGGAGATACTTGCCACCAGTTGAGGTATGGGAAAAAGCAGGTCTTTCTTTTCAGATAGGGGAAGATATCGATTCGGATGAAATATTAAAGAAACTAGTTGCGATGGGTTATGAACGGTCATCGATGGTCCAAACACCTGGTGAGTTTAGCGTTCGCGGGGGGATCATCGATATTTACCCGCTTACAGAAAAAAATCCTGTTCGGATCGAGCTCTTTGATACAGAGATCGATTCTATTCGATATTTTGAAGCAGAAACACAGCGTTCGCAGGATAAGGTAAAAACAATTTCTATTGCACCAGCTGAAGAACTTATTCTTTTTGATGAACATTATAATAATGCTGCAGACCGCATTGATGCGAAGCTGGCATCTACTTTAAAAAATATTAAAGATGATGCACTTAAAGAAACACTCGTTGAAAATATTAGCTATGAAACAGGAAGATTGCGTGAGAAGCAGCAGTTTCAAAGCATGTATAAATACGCATCGCTCTTTTACGATGAACCTGCGAGCCTCTTGCAATACATATCCCCTGATAGTTTAGTGGTTATGGATGAGATCGGCCGAATACAAGAAACAAGTCAGCAGTTGGATAAAGAAGAAGCAGAATGGCAGACGGCACTTCTTGAGCATGGGGAGCTTGTTCAGGACCTTACGATCTCGCCAGATACGAATGGATTGCTAGGTGATAAAAAAGCATTTCCTATTATTTATCTATCGCTGTTCTTAAGACATGTGCCTCATACACAGCCTCAAAATATTTTGAACGTAGAATGTAAGAGCATGCAGAATTTCCACGGTCAGATGAATGTTTTAAAAGGTGAGATGGACCGGTGGAAGAAACTCGGATTTGCGATCGTTTTTATAGCGATGAACAAAGAGCGGGCGAACCGGCTTGAACGAGTACTTGCGGACTATGAGATGGATGCAGGTATCATGGGGCCAGATCAAAACATTCAGCCGAAGACGAGTCAGATCTTACTTGGAGATCTTGGAAGTGGATTTGAATCTGTAAAGCAAAAGCTTGTTGTTATCACAGAAGAAGAAGTATTTACTAAAAAGGCGAAGCGTCCTGCAAGAAAACAGAAGATGACGAACGCAGAGCGGATCAAGAGCTACTCAGAATTAAAAGTAGGCGATTACGTCGTTCACGTGAATCACGGGATCGGTAAGTATTTAGGGATTGAAACGCTTGAGATCAAAGGGGTTCATAAAGATTACCTGCATATTAAATATTCCGGCAACGATAACCTTTATGTACCGGTTGAGCAGATCGATCAAGTTCAAAAATATGTAGGATCTGAAGGCAAAGAACCTAAGATCTATTCTCTAGGCGGTAGTGATTGGAAGAAAGTTAAGAGCAGGGTTAAGTCTTCTGTTCAAGATATTGCAGATGATCTGATCAAGCTTTATGCAGAGCGTGAAGCAAGTAGAGGATATGCTTTTGCTGAAGATGGTGCAGAACAGAGTGAGTTTGAGGGAAGCTTTCCTTATCAAGAAACGGACGATCAGCTTCGTGCTATCGAAGAGATCAAAAAAGACATGGAAAGCATCCGTCCGATGGATCGGCTGCTTTGTGGAGATGTAGGTTACGGAAAAACGGAAGTGGCCATCCGTGCTGCGTTTAAAGCCATCATGGACGGCAAGCAAGTGGCGTTCCTTGTTCCTACTACGATTTTAGCTCAGCAGCACTTTGAAACGTTTCGTGAGCGTTTTTCCGAGTTTCCGATCACCATTGGCAGTTTAAGCCGTTTTCGATCCAAAAAAGAGCAGAATGAAGTGCTTAAAGGATTAAAAGCAGGCACGGTCGATATAGCGATCGGAACACACCGCCTGCTTTCTAAAGACGTTCAATATAAAGATCTAGGCTTGCTCATCATTGACGAGGAGCAGCGTTTTGGTGTTACACATAAAGAAAAGATCAAAACGCTAAAATCCAACGTGGATGTGCTAACGTTAACGGCAACACCTATACCGCGTACACTCCACATGTCGATGCTAGGTGTTCGGGATCTATCTGTCATTGAAACACCGCCTGAGAATCGTTTCCCGGTTCAGACGTATGTGATGGACTATAATGGTTCTCTTGTTAGAGAAGCGATCGAGCGAGAGATGGGTCGCGGTGGTCAAGTGTATTTCTTATACAACCGTGTAGATTCAATCGAACGAATGGCAGAGCAAATCTCTATGCTTGTTCCTGATTGCCGTGTTGCTTATGCTCACGGTCAGATGTCTGAGAATGAGCTGGAGAGTGTCATGTTAGAGTTCCTAGAAGGAAACTATGATGTGTTAGTATCTACAACGATCATTGAAACGGGTGTAGACATTCCTAACGTAAATACATTAATTGTGTACGATGCAGATAAGATGGGTCTCTCACAGCTCTATCAGTTAAGAGGACGTGTAGGGCGTTCTAATCGTGTTGCTTATGCGTACTTTACCTATCAACGGGATAAAGTGTTAACAGAAGTCGCTGAAAAACGTCTGCAGGCGATCAAAGAATTTACCGAGTTAGGATCAGGTTTTAAAATCGCGATGCGAGATCTTTCTATTCGTGGTGCTGGTAATCTTCTAGGTGCACAGCAACATGGATTCATCGATTCGGTAGGTTTCGATCTGTACTCCCAGATGCTTGAAGAAGCGATTCAAGAAAGAAAAGGCAACAAGCCGAAAGAAGTGGAAGAAGATGTTGATCTCAATATTGAGGTGGATGCTTATATTCCAACTAATTATATCGGTGACGAAAAGCAAAAGATCGAGATGTACAAACACGTACGTGCTGCGAAAGCTTTAAAAGATATTTCCGACTTGCAAGAGGAATTTATCGACCGTTTCGGCGATTATCCTGTAGAAGTAGAATGTCTGCTCTTAGTGGCGGGCATTAAACTCCGTGCTAAACGAGAAGGCATCAAGTCGATCGAACAGAAGCAGGATACAGTGAACATGATTCTTAATGAAAAGACGACTTCATTGGTTGATGGAGGAAAGATGTTCGAGATCGCCAATAAGATAGGGCGACATGTAAATCTCGGGATGCAGGGTAACCTGATGAAAGTTATCATTAACCGCAAACGGGTGAAGGACTTGGATCTGTTGAAGCAGATTGATCTTTTCCTAAAAGAAATGAAGCATGCAAGGAAAGAAAAGACAACAAATACACCTTAAAAAATAATAACCCTCTCATTCGTGAATAGAACAGGAGATGTAACAAATAATAAACCTAGAAAATGGAACATTCTTTCAGTGAAGGAACCATTTTGTTGTTGCATCAATGATTCATCATCTTCCGAAAGAGAGGGCATTTATTTATATGAAAGCAACTGGTATCGTTCGACGTATTGATGACCTCGGGCGCGTTGTTATCCCAAAGGAAATCCGCAGAACACTTCGGATTCGTGAGGGAGACCCGCTTGAGATTTTTGTAGACAGAGATGGAGAGGTTATCTTAAAAAAATATTCTCCAATCAATGAGCTTGGTGATTTTGCAAAAGAATATGCAGAGAGCCTTGCAGACAGTACAGGTCATGTCGTGTTAATTGCTGACCGTGATACATACATTGCGGTAGCTGGCGGATCCAAGAAAGATTATCATAATAAAAGCATCGGTAAAGTAGTGGAAGCATCCATGAGTGACAGAAAAACTTTGGTTGAATCCAACGGAGCTGATGCTGAACTAATCGATGGGATCAAAGAAAACACATCCCATGTTATCGCACCGATCATCGCAGGTGGAGACCCGATCGGAGCAGTCGTTATGATTGGAAAAGAAGGCAAGAAGCTTACAGAACTAGAGCAAAAACTTGCTGAAACTGCAGCTGGATTTTTAGCAAGACAGATGGAGCAATAAGAAAGAGCGATTCTGCTCTTTCTTTTTTTGCGCTGTTGGAACGAGTTATATTCCTAATGATGTGCCCTCTTTACGTTCCTGTGGTGAATCTCATATCGCAAGGCGATATACACGGACTATGGTATAATACTTTGAAATTATGTTCACCAAAACAGAATGTGTCGACAATTGTCGTCCCGGGAAATATAAATGCTATAAATTTTGAGGTGCTTCATGAAATCAAAGAAATATTCCGTATGGGAAGGGGCTTTGCTGCTTACTGCAGCTGCCATTATCGTAAAATTACTTAGCGTCATTTATCGGATACCTTATCAGAACATGACCGGTGATTTTGGTTTTTATGTGTTTCAGCAAGCTTATCCGTTTTATGCGATTGCGGTTGCTATTGCGTTTACAGGATTTCCAATGGCTTTATCAAAAATGATCATTTCAGAGAAGAACAACGATGATCATTTAATCAAAACAGCAGCATGGACTTCTGTGATGTTAGGTTTATTGTCGTTCGTATTCTTGTTTTTCGCGGCACCGTTTATGGCAGAATGGATGGGAGATCGGCATCTTGAGCTGCCGATCAAGGTAATCTCCGTTCTATTTCTGTTCATTCCACTTTCCGCATTTTTTAGGGGGGCATATCAAGGGCTTGGCGATATGCAACTGACTGCTGTTTCGCAGTTGATCGAACAGACCATTAGAGTTTCAGGCATTTTACTTTTATCTTATTATTTCGTTTTAAAAGAGTATTCGAGTTACGAAACAGGAGCAGCAGCTCTCTCAGGATCAGTCATTGGCGCACTCGCGTCAGGGTTGTTTCTTTTATACTTTTGGAAAAAAAGGGCTGCGGGTACTTTTAGTACTGAAGCAAGATTCAGATTCCTATATGCCGCAGAGCTGTTGAAGACGAGCATCTATTTGTCATTAAGCGCGCTGATCTTAGCGTTAATGCAGCTTGTTGATGCCTTTCTTTTCATTAATGTCTGGATAGAAAGCGGTATGGATGCTTATGACGCGAAACTTCTAAAAGGAGTTTTTGATCGTGGACAACCTCTTCTTCAATTAGGAACAGTAGCAGCGGCATCTGTAGCACTTGCTGTCGTACCGGAGATGGCATCTCTCGTTTCAGAAAAGAAGCAAAAAGAGATTCGATCTCTTGCAAAACTCGCTGTAAAAATTTCAGTCGTTTTTGGTGGAGCGGCTGCAGTAGGGCTGATCTGTATTATGAAACCCCTCAATGTTATGCTGTTTAAAAATGATAATGGATCACTAGCTCTAGCTATCCTTTGTATATCAATTATTTTTGTATCGATCATCTATACGACAACAGGACTTTTACAAGGGATCGGTCAAGGAAGATTTGCGGCCTACACCGTTCTTATAGCAGTATTGATAAAGATTGCGGGTAACTTGCTTCTTATTCCTTCTTTCGGCATGGAGGGGGCGGCAGTATCTACTGTATCTGCTACAATGGTTGCAGCGATTGCCCAACTGTTGAAGCTTCAGTTCGTTACGAAGTTTTTAAACGGAAGCAGAATAACAACACCACTCAAACTATTGATATCTTTAAGCTTGATGGGTGCAGGTGTATGGACATGGATGTATATGGCTGAGAACTATTTATTCTTGGCTGACACTCGGTTTCAAGCGATGCTGATAAGTACTAGTGCTTCATTTATTGGTGCAGTAATTTACATCCTATGTATCTTTCTGTTCAAACTATTTTCTCAAAGTGAATGGAATTCAGTCTTTCATTCTATTGGTTTTATTCAAAAAGTGTTTAAACGTCTTAAAAAAAGGAGACCATGATGACGAAGAAGATTACGATTATCGGTTTAGGTGCAGGAGATCTAGACCAGATGACACTTGGCATCTATCGCATGTTAGAATCAGCTGAAAAAGTTTATGTACGTACCATTCATCACCCTGCAGTTGAAGAATTAAAGAAACAAGGAAAACACTTTGTAGCGTTTGATGAAATCTACGAAAAACACGATCAGTTCGAACCGGTGTATGAAGAAATTGCTGAAACTTTATTCCATAAGGCAGAAGAAGAGGGACATGTCCTTTATGCTGTGCCGGGTCACCCGTTAGTTGCAGAGCAAGCTGTTCAAATTCTGCTTCATCAAAGTGAAAGTAAAGGGATCGAGGTTTCGGTAGCAGGCGGAAAGAGTTTCCTTGACGAAATGTATACGGCGCTTAAGATCGACCCGATCGAGGGGTGCCAGATTCTTGATGGAACCTCTTTAAGAAAAGATGAGGTTCAGATTAGACATCATCTTGTTATCGTGCAAGTATACGATAACTTTATCGCTTCTGAAGTGAAGCTCACACTGATGGATAAGTATCCAGATGATTATGAAGTAACTGTCGTCACCGGAGCAGGCAGTGCAGAGGAGTCTATCAAACGCGTCCCTCTATACGAGCTAGATCAATCTGTAACACTAAATAACTTAACTGCTGTCTATGTTCCTCCAGTAAAAGAAGATGAACTGCTGTACAGAGACTTTGCTTTTTTAAAAAGTGTCATAGCTCGACTGCGCGGCCCTGGAGGCTGTCCGTGGGATCAAAAGCAAACACATGTTACGTTAAAGAAGTATTTGATCGAAGAAGCTTATGAAGTATTAGAGGCGATTGACGAAGAAGACGATGATGCTCTTGCTGAAGAGTTAGGCGATGTGTTGCTTCAAGTTCTACTTCACGCACAAATTGGTGAGGATGAAGGCTTCTTTGCTTTAGGAGATGTGATTGAGACGTTAACCGAGAAGATGATTCGTCGCCATCCGCATGTATTCAGCGATGTTTCTCTTGAAGATGCAGACGAAGTTGTTGCCAATTGGGATGCTATAAAATCACAAGAAGCAGGGAAAGAAGATCGTGAGTCCTTACTAGATGGTGTGCCAATGGGCATTCCAGCTATTCAAAAAGCGTTTCTTTTTCAAAAAAAGGCAGCGAAAGTCGGTTTTGACTGGAAAGAGGTAGAGCCGGTAGTCGATAAGATCTTAGAAGAATTAAAAGAGTTTCAAGAAGCGGAAGGTGACGAACAACAAAAAGAATTAGGTGATCTGTTGTTTTCGGTCGTAAACTTGGCGCGTTTTTACAAGATTGATCCTGAAGAAGCTCTAAATGAAACGAATCGTAAGTTTAAGAAGCGCTTTAACTACATCGAGCAGGCACTTAAGGAGCGGGATCTTTCGTTTGAGGACGTCACTTTAGAGGAAATGGACCGTTTTTGGAACGAGGCAAAATAATTTTTTTTTCAACAAAGAAGGATTATAGTGAAAAATAGAGAATATTTTCTCGAGAAATATCATGAAACCCTTAACTATAAGGGGTTTCTAGCGAAATCTTTGATAGAAACCTTAGGAGGTAATTAAAATGAACAAAAATGAATTGGTAACAAATATCTCAGAAAAGTCAGGACTTACTAAGAAAGACGTAGAAACAGTCGTTAATGGCGTAATCGATGAAATTACTTCTGCTCTAAAAGACGGAGACAAAGTACAGTTTGTTGGATTTGGAACTTTCGAAACTCGTGAGCGTTCTAGCCGTACTGGCCGCAACCCTCAAACAGGTAAAGAAATTCAAATTCCAGCAGCGACTGTTCCGGCATTTAAAGCAGGAAACAAGCTGAAAGAAGCTGTTAAGTAAGCATGCGCTTAGATAAATTTCTGAAAGTCTCGCGCCTGATCAAACGGAGAACCGTGGCGAAAGAGATTTCAGATCAAGGTCGTATCTCCATTAACGGTTTGCAGGCGAAGGCTTCCTCTGATGTAAAAGTAGGGGACGAGCTTGCGATCCGTTTTGGTCAAAAGCTTGTAAAAGTTAAGATCAACGAGCTCAAAGATACGACAAAAAAAGAGGACGCGGATAACATGTATACCGTCCTTGAAGAAAACCGCATCGAAACGACTGAGTGAAGAACCTGATTTTTTCAGGTTCTTTTCTTTTTGCTGTTTTCGCAATCTTTGTCGCTCCTGTAGGTGGTTGATTTCCGTTTCATGGTGCTCGCTTTCCGCGGGGCAGACGGTGAGCCACATTCGTACATTTTACGTATAAGTGTCTCACCTATCTAGTTGCAATGGCTAGCCCCTCGAGGTCAAAATTAAAACGGTCAAGAAGGCAAAGTGCGCCTTCCTAGCCCATTTAACTTTTGCTTGTCGGGGCTGAACGAGCCACTTCCACTTTTCAATCTGCCGGCCAGTCCTAGCCGAGAGTCTCGCACCTTACACTCCAATCAACTTGCAATGAGGTGAATGAAACAAGACCCAAAGGTAACAACCTTTTAGAAAAACACCTTGGGTTGCTCCAAAACATTCAGCAATTCACACAGCTTGTTCTATTCTCCTCTAATGTTTCATACATTTGTATGGAATAGAGGAGGGGAATGTATGGACCAACGATATGATCTGAATGGATATAATCAAAAAGTGAGCACACCAAACCACGATGTAAGAATGATAGGAAGAAAGAATTTAGAGATCACGGGTGTTAAGCAAGTTGAAAGCTTTGATAATGAAGAGTTTTTGCTTGAAACAACGATGGGCTTTTTAGCGATCCGCGGGACAAACTTGAAGATGAAGAATCTTGATGTGGAGTCAGGTGTTGTAAATATTGAAGGCAAAGTATTCGACCTCGTTTACCTGGACCAGCAGACAGGCGAAAAGACTAAAGGCTTCTTCGGCAAACTGTTCAAATGACCTTAACTGTACAGTTTGAAACTATGCTTTCTATGGTTTTCATGGGAATCTGGATCGGGATGTCTGTCGATACGTACAGCCGATTCATCCATGAAAAACGAAAGTGGCATTGGCTTCATTTTTTTAACGATCTGATGTTTTGGCTGGTACAGGCTTTGCTGGTCTTTTACGTTCTTCTGCACGTGAACCACGCGGAGATTCGATTTTATATTTTTATTGCTCTTATTTGTGGATATGCGGCGTACCGAGCGCTCTTTGAACGAATCTATAAAAAGATACTTGAGTGGATGGTCTCAGCGGTTGCGTCACTTTTTCGTTTTTTATACCGTTTGCTTAACTCTTTAATCGTTATGCCGATAAAATGGTTAATTATGCTCATATCCGCAATTCTTTTATATGTACTTAACATCTTGCGAAAAATTATTATGGTACTATTCATGATTCTTTTTTCTCCTTTTAAGTGGGTTGGAAGACTCATATGGCGTTTCATACCAAAGCAAAAATGGTATAATTTAAAAGAGAAATATTTAAAATTTGCAGGGTTTTTAATTTCTGCGAAGAATAAAGTCAGCAATTGGAAGGGAAAAAAGAAGTAAAGGAGGGGAACAGCGAACAAATGCGCCAGAAAAAAATAACAGAGATTCACTCACAATACATCCAGAATAAAGAGCGTCATGAGCAAGTGATCGCTAAGCGTAAGCGTGGTTTATACAGGCGCTTAACGGGGGCTTTTATCGTATTTTCCTTTTTTGCTTTTTTAATTATTACGGGTATTGCAGAACAGCTCTCCCTTTTAAATGAAAAACAGATGGAACAACAAGAGTTAAGTGACGAATACAAAGCTCTTTTGGAAGAAAAGTCACAACTTAAAGATGAAGTGAATAAACTAAAAGACGAAGAATACATTGGAGAAATCGCCAGACGCGACTTTTTTATGTCAAAACCTGGTGAAACAATCTTTAAACTTCCAGAATAAAGCATTAAGCGTAGATTGACACGCAGATTTTTTCGATTGTATAATAAGTAATGATATCTTAGGAGATTTTTTAAGGAGGAGCATTTTTTGCATGTCAATTGAAGTAGGCAGCAAGTTGCAAGGTAAAGTTACTGGGATTACTCATTTTGGAGCGTTTGTAGAGCTGCCAGGGGGTACAACAGGACTCGTGCATATTAGCGAAGTTGCGGATAATTACGTAAAGGACATCAACGAATTTCTTAAAGTTGGTGATCAAGTCGAAGTTAAGGTTATGAGCGTCGAAAAGGACGGGAAGATCGGTTTATCTATCAAGAAAGCAAAAGAAAATGTTGCATCTGCTAGTAGACCAGCTCCTGCAAGAGGCGGATTTAACAAATCTCGCAAAGGTCCTAACCGAGGCGGTAACAACCATTCAACGGCATTGTCTTTTGAGGATAAGATGAACAAATTCCTTAAAGATAGTGAAGATCGACTCACTACTTTAAAGCGTAGTACTGAATCAAAAAGAGGTGGCCGCGGCGGCCGAAGAGGATAATTGTTGCATTTTTAATGCTCATTCATCTATATATATGGCTAGCACTCTATTCTTCAAGAATAGAGTGCTTTTTTGTTTGCGGTAGTTAGTCGTTAATCTTTATGTCAGGATGCCATCAATTTTCAATGATCAATAACAAAATCTCTTTTCTAACAGTTTGTAGTTTTCAAATCTTTGTCTCCTTTGACAGTTTAATTGTAGTGGAAGGTGCGAAGATTCTGTCTGCGGAAAGAGAGTAGCCTGGGACGAAAACCTCTGCTTCTAGAAGTAACAAAGTTTACGAAGCCAGTTTTTCTCAAAGATTTTTGCTTACGAATGTTTAAAAATCTCTTCTTTGACAAGTTGGTTGGAGCGCAAGGTGCGAGACTCCTACGGGACGAGCGGTCAGGTGGAGACTCCTAATGGCGCAAAGCGGCAGGAGGCTCACCGCACGCCCCGTGGAAAGCGAGCAACCTGGAGCGGAAATCAACTACTTTCAAGAGCAACAAAGCGTACTAAAACAGTCTTGAAAAAACGCGTCAAAAAACTTTTTCGACAAATTTTCAAAGAACCGTTGACAGAGTATCCGGATAGATGTAATATACTACTTGTGTCTTTTACAAATGGCGGTGTAGCTCAGCTGGCTAGAGCGTACGGTTCATACCCGTGAGGTCGTGGGTTCGACTCCCTCCGCCGCTACCATTTTTAATTTTGACATCTACATACAAACGTACAAGAGCATCCGCTAGCGGGTGCTCTTTTTTATTTTGTTTATTTGCTTCCCTTCAATAATTTTTTAAACATCTATCCTTTTATTTTTTTCTTCATAATTCTCCTTAATAACTTCAAAAATGAAACTTCCTTTTCTCTTTTTGTAAAAATGTTGTCCGCTTTTGCTCTTCTTTCGTGAAATAGTGGAGAAGTCCGTCGATAAGTTTTTAAAACCTTAACTGCTCTTTTGACAAAATCTTTGTTCTAAACCTGTTTATAATGGTTACACAAATTGGAAACGGGTGGTGTATGGGATGTGGCAAAAGGTGGAACAAGAAGTACTCGAACCGATTAGAGGAATGGTATGGGTAGAAAAGAGCCAGCAGGCGGTAACGAAGACGAGTAAGAGATGGCTTCAGATTTTGAACCAGAGCATTTTTAACTGGAGAATGCTGTTGTTTGGAATTGGTTTTTTGTTAGGACGAGCTATGATTCTAGCTGAGATGTCTCCATTTGCTTTACCTTTTGCAGCTAGTGTATTCGTTTTGAGAAAAGAGCGGACAGGCATTGCTGTCTTTGCCATTTTGGCAGGGGCGATGTCACACCAACCGATGAACGCTTTGTTTTTTATTAGTGCATTACTCGTCTATGCAAGTCTTCAAAAAGGAGCAGATTTATTCATAAAGAATCGGATGCAAAGTCTTCCTCTATTGGTTTTCGGTTCTTCCTTAATCACGCGAACCGTGTTCTCCATGTTTGGTGAAGGAGGATTAGAGCGGGTCGATACGATGCTTGCGTTAGTTGAAGGAGGCTTAAGCTTAGTCCTTACGTTAATCTTTCTTCAAAGCATACCGCTATTAACGAATAAAAAGATTCCACAATCATTAAAAAACGAAGAGATTGTCTGCTTGATGATCCTTCTTGCTTCTGTCATGACCGGGACGATCGGCTGGCAGATCAATGACGTTGCCGTAGAGCATGTAGTTTCTCGTTACTTAGTGTTGCTGTTCGCCTTTGTAGGAGGAGCAGCGATCGGTTCTACTGTTGGTGTCGTGACAGGTCTTATCCTGAGCCTCGCGCAAGTAGCAAGCTTGTCTCAGATGAGTTTATTAGCATTTTCTGGTCTTCTTGGCGGACTTTTGAAAGAGGGGAAACGATTCGGTGTAAGTCTCGGTCTTATCATCGGAACCGTCATGATCGGTTTGTATGGTGAAGGAAGATCTGAGATTACATCCACATTGATGGAATCAGGATTTGCTGTTCTGCTCTTCTTGTTAACACCGAAGACGGCCATCAGCAATATTTCAAAATATGTACCAGGTACAAGAGAACATTCCATGCACCAACAGCAATATTTGAAGAAGATTCGTGATGTTACCGCGAGTCGCGTTGAACGGTTCTCAAGCCTCTTCCAAGCGCTCTCACATTCGTTCCAATCTGTCGGTTCTTCTTTAAATGAGGAGGATAGTACGCGTGAGGTGGATCTTTTCTTAAGTAATATTACAGAGAAAACGTGCCAGACTTGTTTTAAGAAGGAACAATGCTGGGCGCAGAATTTCACAACGACTTACGACCTTATGACAAGGCTCATGGTGGAACAAGAAGATTATAGTGACATTAAGGATCGAAAATTAAAGCGAGAATGGGAAAAGCATTGTATCAAGCCAGAAAAGATAACCGACTTAATGAAAAAAGAACTAACGCAATATCGAGCTTCTCAAAAATTGAAGATACAAGTTCAAGAAAGCCGCCGGTTAGTCGCAGATCAGCTGATGGGTGTTTCACAAGTGATGGGTGATTTTGCAAAAGAGATCCAACGTGAACAAGCAAACCATCAAATTCAAGAAGAGCAGATCAAAGACTCTCTTGCTCAAGCTGGAATTGATATAGGTCACGTGGATATTTACAGTCTTGAAACATCTAACGTCGATATTGAAATGACGATTCCTTCTTGCAATGGTTCCGGAATCGCTGAGAAGCTGATCGCACCGATCTTATCTGACATTTTGGAAGAGACGATTCTTGTGACGCATGAAGATTGCGCGAACTATCCGACTGGCTTCTGTCATCTATCCTTTCATTCAGCGCGAGAATATGTGGTTGAGACAGGAATTGCTTCAGCAGCTAAAGGCGGGGCATGGCTTTCGGGGGATAGCCATTCGACGATAGAGATTGGTGCTGGAAAGTTTGCTGTTGCCATTGCAGATGGAATGGGTAACGGAGAACGAGCATTCATCGAAAGCAATGAAACGCTGCAGCTTCTTCAAAAGATTCTTCAATCCGGAATTGAAGAGGAAGTTGCTATTAAGTCAGTTAACTCTGTACTCTCCTTACGTACAACAGATGAAATCTTCTCAACACTAGACCTTGCGATGATCGATCTGCAAGATGCATCTGCTAAGTTCTTAAAGATCGGTTCGACACCAAGTTTTATTAAACGAGGAGACCAGATCAAGACAGTCGAAGCAAGCAACCTTCCGATGGGCATCATTCGGGATTTTGATGTAGACGTTGTCGATGAACAGCTAAAAGCGGGAGATATACTCATTATGATGAGTGACGGAATCTACGAAGCTCCCCGTCATATCGAGAATATCGATGCTTGGCTAAAGCGTAAGATCAGAGAGATCGACACCGAAGACCCGCAAGAGATAGCAGATATCATCATGGAAGAAGTGATTCGTTCAGGGAATAACGGGATCGAGGATGACATGACGGTCGCTGTGACGAAGATTGAAAAGAACATTCCAAAGTGGGCAACTGTTCCTCAATATCCGAAAGTCGCGATCAACCGGAAGAAAGCTCAATAGTTTATGAGAATAAGAGGCCGTTCTTTTATGTGAAAAAAGAGCGGTCTTTTTTGTTTGTAGTCCCTCGCTGTTGTAAGTGGACAGTATTTTGGCAAAAGTGGACAGTAAAATTCAATAAGTGGACAGTAAATGGGGAAGACTGGACAGTATTTATGTAAAAGTAGACAGTATTCACAATCCGACTTCCTTTAGTGATTATGTTTCGCGGGGTTTTCTGCGTATAAACCACCGCTTTCTTGACGAAGATGGTAATAGTTAAAATTCGTACTTGAGAGGGGTTAGCGTTATGCGAAACAAAGGAACGCTGCGTCAAATTTTGCTTATTACAGATGGGTGCTCGAACCAAGGTGAAGATCCGATCGCAATGGCGGCACTTGCTAACGAACAAGGAATAGCTGTAAATGTGATTGGCGTACTGAATGAGAATGCACCTGAGTATCATAGACAAGGTCTAAAAGAAGTAGAAGAGATCGCGATGGCTGGCGGTGGCATAAGTCAGGTTGTTTATACGAAGCAACTCGCACATACGGTTAAGATGGTGACTCAAAAAGCGATGGCTCAAACGATAAAAGGTGTTGTAAATGCAGAGCTGCAACAGATACTTGGAAGTCAGTCTTCGATGGAAGACCTCCCTCCAGACAAACGAGGAGAAGTTATTGAAGTTGTCGATGAGATGGGAGAGACCATGAACCTTGAGATCTTAGTTTTGATTGATGCTTCAGGATCGATGGAAGACAAGATGCTAACGGTTCAAGAGTCTCTGCTTGATCTGTCTATCTCGTTGAACTCGAGAATTGGAGATAACGAGTTTGCACTCTATGTTTTTCCGGGCAAGAGAACAGAGGCAGAAGAACTTTTAAGCTGGTCTTCTAAACTAGAATCGATCGGTAAAACATTTTCAAAGATATCACTTGGCGGGATCACACCGACAGGTCCAGCTATAAAAGAAGCTATAGCGGCTTTTGGTCGTAAACGATCGTCAAAAAGGAGATTCTTGTCCGATGATGCCCCAGGATATTCGAACGAGTCCGGTATGTAACTTAGTTGCTGGTGAAGAAATACGCGGTAAGTGGAATCACTCCAGATATCGGATTCGGCGCCGTTTAGGTTATGGAGCAACAGGTGCCGTCTATTTAGCTGATTCAGATCGAGGAGTGGTTGCTCTTAAGATCGGGCATGATCAGATGTCGATCACATCTGAAGTAAATGTACTGAAGCGTTTTTCTAAGGTCCAGGGGAAAGTCCTTGGACCTTCTTTAATCGATGTGGATGACTGGGTAAAGCAAAGTACCACATACCCTTTTTATGCGATGGAGTATTTAAAAGGAGAGACGCTCTTTGACTTTATGAAGACAAAATCTCCAGAATGGGCTGGAATCCTTCTCGTACAGCTGCTTACGGATCTGCATACCCTTCATCAAGCGGGATGGGCGTTCGGTGACTTAAAGCCAGATAACCTTCTTGTGACTGGCCCTCCTTACCGAATTCGCTGGATCGATGTCGGAGGAACAACGGTGATGGACAGATCGATCAAAGAATATACCGAATTCTATGATCGAGGATATTGGGGGAAAGGAACGAGAAAAGCCGAGCCATCGTATGATTTATTTTCAGCAGGCATGGTGATGGTGAATTTAGGTTATCCTTCCCGATTTACGAAAAATGGAGATGCTGATAAACAGTTTCAAGCCAAAATTGCAGGCAATCCAATGCTTAAACCGTATGCACCTATCTTACAAAAAGCATGGAACGGAAAATACCGATATGCAGAAGAGATGAGAAACGAGCTTGTTCTTTTGTTGAATGCTAACGATAAAGCGAAAACTCCTCAAGCGCATAGGAATTCGACGCAAAAACCTGCATCAAGACAAGCGCAAAAGAAAAAGAAAAGCAGCTTTATCGTAGAAACATTTTTAGTATTCACGTTTGTTTTTGTTGTGTACTTTTTTTACATGCTCGGTCAAACGATGTAAATAGTGTTCGTTCCTGCAATTCTTTGTTATGATTTTAAAAGGCATTTTCGTAGAACTTCGTTGCTCTTGGTAGTGGTTGCTTTCCGTTACAGGTTGCTCGCTTTCCGGGGGGCGTGCGGTGAGCCTCTTAGCGCTATGCGCTGTTAAGAGTCTCACCTGTCCCGCTGATTCCCCAAGAGTCTCGCACCTTTCACTTCAATCAACTTGTTATTAAAGAGACCAAATGAACGATCTAACAGAGAAGAATATTTATATTCAGCCTAGTCTTTTGGATTAACAAGTCAACGAAACAGGCCTTATTAAAATACGGAAAATGAAGGAGCGGTTTACGTTGCAGGAAGTGGAGAATTTTATTAAAAGACACCAGCTTCTTTCAGCCGCCCAAACTGTTGTGATCGGTGTTTCCGGAGGACCAGATTCTTTGGCATTGCTTCATTTTTTATGGAGAAGGTCTTCGTATTACAAAATCAAGATCGTTGCAGCTTCGTTCGATCATCGCTTAAGGGGCGACGAGTCGGCATCAGAAGTTGCATTTGTTAAAAGTTTTTGTGACGAACGAGATATTATTTTTGAAAGTGACAGTGCGGATGTTGCAAGGTTTCAAAAAGAACATAGCCTGTCCTTACAAACCGCCGCTAGAATCTGTCGGTACAACTTTTTTGAAAAAGTGATGACAGAACATCATGCAGAAGCGCTTGCATTGGCGCACCATGGTGATGACCAAGTGGAAACGATGCTCATGAGAATGACGAGGGGCAGCGAAGGTTTTAGTGCAGCAGGGATTCCTGTGAAACGGCCGTTTGCTACCGGTAAAATAATTCGTCCTTTTTTAGGAATAACAAAAGACCAAATCGAGCATTATTGTAAAGTAGAAAACCTGTTTCCTGTTTATGATTCGAGCAATGAAAGTGACAAATATGTTCGAAATCGTTTCAGAAAAAAAATTCTGCCTTTTTTAAAACAAGAAAACCCTAACGTGCATGAAAGATTTCAGTATTTAAGTGAAACTATTTCAGAAGATGAAGCGTATATATTGAAACTGGCTGAAATAGAGTTAGAAAAGGTTTTAATCAGGCAAACAGAGGGGAAAATAGAGTTATCTGTATCCGCTTTTAACAAGATGCCTATTCCTTTACAAAAAAGAGGGATTACACTAATATTGAACTATCTGTATAAAATTAATCCTTCATCTCTTTCCTCTGTACATAAGGAAAACTTTCTTAGTTTGCTCGGAAGTGAGCATCCATCCGGAATGTTGCATTTTCCGTCAGGTTTAGTTGTCAGCCGAACTTATGACAGATGTTTGTTAAGTTTTGAGCATATCGTCGTCAAAAATGAGGAAGAGTCATATGACTTTTCACTAGAGCTGCCCGGTTATGTAGAACTGCCGAATGGACGTATAACTGCTGAAATAACAGATTGTGAACCCGCTCTACAAAGAGGAAAAGATGTTTTTGTGTTTTCAATGAAAGAGGTAGATCTCCCGTTACGTGTTCGCACCCGAAAACCAGGTGACCGGATGGCGATTGCCGGCGTCGGTTCTCGGAAATTAAAAGATATATTTATTGATGCTAAAGTGCCGCAGGAAGAAAGAAACGTTTGGCCGGTTGTTGTTGATGCAAACGGTAAGATCATTTGGCTTCCGGAGCTAAAACACATTACACGTCATCAAATAAATCCATCAGAACTTTGGGTTATCCTACGCTTTCATAAAAAATCGCCATGACGTCTAGGAGGCTTGTTGAACATGCATGATGAAATTTTAGAAACACTTATTTCCGAAGAAGCTATTCAAAACAAGATTAAAGAACTTGGAAAAGAGCTTTCTGTGGAATATAAGGAACGCTTTCCATTGGTGGTCGGAGTTTTAAAGGGTGCTCTACCTTTTATGGCAGACTTGATCAAACGTATGGATATCCATCTTGAGATCGATTTAATGGCAGTGTCCAGCTATGGTGCATCTACCGTTTCTTCTGGTCAAGTTAAAATTGTTAAAGATTTAGATACTTCCTTAGAAGGTCGAGACGTTATCATTGTAGAAGATATTATTGACAGTGGTTTAACGCTCAGTTATCTCGTTCAACTGTTTAAGGCGCGTAAAGCAAAATCGGTTAAGATCGTAACTTTACTGGATAAGCCTACAGGACGTAAGGTTGATATCGCTCCAGATCTTGCTGGCTTCATCGTTCCTGATGCTTTTGTTGTTGGTTATGGGTTGGACTACATCGAGAGATACCGTAACTTGCCTTACATTGGCGTTTTAAAGCCAGAGATCTACGAAAAGAAAGACTAAAAAACCGCATAAGATTTGATTGTTCGCCTAAGGAGGTAAGGAATGAATCGCATCTTCCGTAATACTATATTTTATTTATTAATCTTTTTAGTTGTGGTTGGGGTTGTCAGCTTTTTTAACGGCAACAACAACGAAGTCAAAGAAATTCGTTATGATCAGCTGACTAAGTACATCGAATCAGGCAAAGTGGAAAGCATCGTTTACCAGCCTGAGGGTGGCGTATATGTTGTCCGCGGCCAGCTTGAAGGAGCTAAAGAAGGAGAAGTATTCCAAACGAATGCTCCGCTGACTGGCAACACACTGGCTGAGATTGAAAAGCTTGCTGATTCATCAAACGTAGAATTTAAACAGCAAGAACAGACGAGTGGCTGGGTGACGTTTTTCACCTCAATAATTCCGTTTGTCATTATCTTTATCTTATTCTTCTTCTTGCTTAACCAAGCACAAGGCGGCGGAAGCCGAGTAATGAACTTTGGTAAGAGTAAAGCAAAACTTTACAACGAAGAAAAGAAAAAGGTTACGTTTAAAGACGTAGCTGGTGCAGATGAAGAAAAACAAGAGCTAGTTGAAGTTGTAGAATTCTTAAAAGATCCGCGTAAATTCTCTGCGCTAGGTGCACGTATTCCAAAAGGTGTTCTTTTAGTAGGACCTCCGGGTACTGGTAAAACACTTCTTGCACGTGCAGTAGCTGGAGAAGCTGGCGTTCCGTTCTTCTCGATCTCAGGTTCTGATTTCGTTGAGATGTTCGTCGGTGTCGGTGCATCACGTGTTCGTGACTTGTTTGAAAATGCTAAGAAAAACGCACCTTGTATCATCTTCATCGATGAGATTGATGCGGTAGGTCGTCAGCGTGGAGCTGGTCTTGGCGGAGGTCATGACGAGCGTGAGCAGACACTTAACCAATTGCTAGTTGAAATGGATGGTTTCGGTGCTAATGAAGGAATTATCATTATCGCAGCTACCAACCGTGCTGATATTCTAGATCCAGCCCTTCTTCGTCCGGGACGTTTTGACCGTCAGATTCCGGTTAACCGCCCAGATGTAAAAGGACGTGAAGAAGTACTTCAAGTGCATGCGCGCAACAAGCCGCTTGCAGAAGATGTTAATTTGAAAACGATCGCGATGCGCACTCCAGGTTTCTCTGGTGCGGATCTAGAAAACTTATTGAATGAAGCTGCGTTAGTAGCCGCTCGTACGAATAAGAAGAAGATCGATATGGATGACGTTGATGAAGCGATCGACCGTGTTATTGCAGGACCTGCGAAAAAGAGCCGTGTGATTTCTGAAAAAGAAAAGAACATTGTTGCTTATCATGAAGCAGGTCACACTGTTATCGGTTTAGTTCTTGAAGGAGCTGACACTGTTCATAAAGTTACCGTTGTCCCTCGTGGTCAAGCAGGTGGTTACACAGTAATGCTTCCGAAAGAAGATCGTTACTTTATGACAAAACCTGAATTAGAAGATAAGATCGTTGGACTTCTTGGAGGCCGTGTGGCTGAAGAGATCACGTTCAAGGAAGTTAGTACAGGAGCTCATAATGACTTCCAGCGTGCGACTGGAATCGCTCGCCGCATGGTAACAGAGTTTGGTATGAGTGAACGCCTAGGGCCGATGCAGTTCGGTTCATCACAAGGCGGTCAAGTCTTCTTAGGAAGAGACTTCAATAACGAGCAAAACTATAGTGATGCAATCGCGCATGAAATTGATTTAGAAGTTCAGCGTATCATTAAAGAATCTTACGAGCGCTGCCGTCAGATCCTTACTGAGCACAATTCTAAGTTAGAAATCATCGCTCAAACATTGCTAACTGTAGAAACGCTTGATGAAGAACAAATCAAAGAACTCGTTAAAACAGGTAAACTACCTGACAGAAAAACGATTTCTAACCCATCTGATGATGTTAAAGTAACACTTAACAAAAAAGATGAAGAGCCAAAACAAGATTAATTTCTAAAAGGACGCCTCAGTGATGAGGTGTCCTTTTTTGTATTACTTGTGCTCTTGATAGTAGTTGATTTCCGCTCCAGGTTGCACGCTTTCCATGGGGCGACCGGTGAGCCCCTTGCCGCTTTGCGCCCTTAAGGGTCTCACCTGACCGCTCGTCCCATAGGAGTCGGCAACCTTACGCTACAATCAACTTGTCAATGAAGATAATGTGAAAACATCCATAAGCAACAACCCTTTAGAAAACATCTTTTTAAAAGAAAGTTTAACTCTTATGATTTCGTACTTTTGTCCTTTATCTGCAAGGATAAGCTAATAGGAGTGAAAGATTTGATACTACTAGAGAGGCAGCGGGTATTTTGAATTATTTTGTTCTTTTCCTCCACTGACAGGTTGATTGGAGTGTAGGGTGCGAGACTCCTGCGGGACAGGCGGGCAGGTGAGACACTTATACGTGAAACGTACGAATGTGGCTCACCGTCTGCCCCGCGGAAAGCGAGTACCTGTAACGTAAATCAACCACTTTCAACGCCCCCTTGAATAAGCGAAAAATTCCCAATAAGCCACCTTGCTTTACTCCTATACGTTTTGTGTTATAACTATTATAGAAACTTAAGATAAGAAGCGGGGACAAATTCCATGATTTTTGTGTTTGATGTCGGAAATACGAATATTGTTTTAGGACTCTACGAGAATGATGAATTAAAGCATCATTGGAGAATTCATACATCACGTGAAAAAACAGAGGATGAGTATGGCATGCTTATACTCGATCTGTTCCGTCACGTTAATATCCATAAAGAACAGATTGAAGGAATCATCATATCTTCAGTCGTACCACCAATCATGTTTGCCTTAGAACGCATGTGTGTGAAATATTTTAACCAGCGTCCATTAGTGGTGGGACCTGGAATTAAAACGGGTCTTAATATTAAGTATGAAAACCCAAGAGAAGTTGGAGCCGATCGGATCGTTAACGCAGTTGCTGCTATTCATGAATATGATTCACCACTGATCATCGTTGATTTCGGGACAGCTACTACGTATTGTTATATCAATGAAAACAAACAGTATATGGGTGGAGCGATCGCGCCTGGAATAAATATCTCTACAGAAGCTCTTTATACGAAAGCTGCAAAGTTGCCGCGTATTGAGATCGCTAAGCCTGAAGGTGTAATCGGGAAGAACACGGTTAACGCTATGCAAGCAGGTATTCTATATGGATATGTAGGACAAGTAGAGGGTATTGTAAAAAGAATGAAAGAACAGTCTGAGGTTGAACCGAAAGTAATTGCGACCGGAGGACTTGCAAATTTAATTGCAGCGGAAAGCAATGTGATTGATCACGTTGATTCATTTTTAACATTAAAAGGTCTATTAATGATATACGATAAAAATAAGAATGGTTAAAGGGTGAGTTTTAATGAATGATTATTTAATAAAGGCCCTTGCGTATGATGGGCAGATCCGCGCTTATGCGATCTCTTCTACTGAGATGGTAAGTGAAGGACAGAGAAGACATGACACATGGCCGACAGCTTCGGCTGCTTTAGGAAGAGCGATGACTGCATCGACCATGATGGGTATGATGTTAAAGGGTGAGAACAACAGCATAACGGTGAAGGTTGAAGGCGGCGGCCCAATCGGAGTAATCATCGTAGACAGCAATACAAAAGGTGAGACACGTGGTTATGTTACGAATCCGCATACTCACTTTGAACTGAACAGCAAAGGAAAGCTGGATGTAGCAAGAGCGGTAGGAAAAGACGGATACTTATCAGTTCTAAAAGATATCGGAATGCGCGAAAAGTTCACAGGACAAGTGCCGATGGTTTCAGGTGAACTAGGAGAGGACTTCACGTATTACTTTGCTTCTTCAGAACAAGTACCTTCTGCAGTAGGTGTTGGTGTTCTCGTGAATCCCGATAATTCGATAAAAGCATCTGGTGGTTTTATCGTACAAGTGATGCCGAACGCTTCGGATGCAATCGTTGACTTGCTAGAAGAAAGAATCAACGCGATTCCTCCTATTTCTCGATTGATTGAAAAAGGAATGACACCAGAAGAAATCTTATTTGAGCTTTTAGGAGAAGATCAAGTCCAAATCCTTGAGAAATCTCCGGTACGTTTTCAGTGCACGTGCTCACATGAGCGCTTTGGACAGGCGATTGTAAGTCTGGGTGAACAAGAAATCTCAGATATTATAGAAGAAGATGGCCAAGCAGAAACGAACTGTCAATTCTGTAACGCCACATATATCTTTACAAAAGAAGAACTTCAAACCTTGCTGGATCAAGCAAAAGCGTAAACCCGGACTTTTCTCCGGGTTTTGTTTTATACATGAAATAAAAATATCTGCGTACCATGGTAATAGACGATCTACGTATGCAATAAAATTGACAGAGTATTTCCAGGGTTGCTACAATTAATCCAATAAAAATACTCGGTTTTAGGAGTGATGGCAAATGGCAAGAGTGGCACAATCGATTACAGATTTGATCGGTCAAACACCTGTAGTGAAATTGAATCGCATCACATCAGAGGATATGGCAGATGTTTATTTGAAGTTAGAGTTCATGAACCCGGGAAGCAGCGTAAAAGACCGTATCGCATTAGCAATGATTGATGAGGCAGAGAAAAGCGGAAATTTAAAAGCAGAAGATACGATCGTTGAACCTACTAGCGGTAACACAGGAATTGGTTTAGCGATGGTTGCTGCAGCAAAAGGATACAAAACAGTTCTTGTCATGCCTGAAACGATGAGTTTAGAAAGAAGAAACCTTTTGAGAGCTTATGGTGCAGAGCTTGTCCTAACACCGGGACCTGAGGGTATGGGTGGAGCGATTAGAAAAGCAGAAGAATTAGCGAAAGAAAAAGGCTACTTCATGCCACAGCAGTTTAAGAATGAAGCGAACCCTGCTATTCATCGAAACACGACAGGTCAAGAGATCGTCTCACAATTCCCAGATGGACTTGATGCGTTCGTTTCTGGAATCGGCACGGGTGGAACAATCACAGGTGCAGGTCAGGTTTTAAAAGAGAAATACCCAGACATCAAGATCTATGCGGTTGAACCGACGGATTCTCCCGTGTTGTCTGGCGGAAAGCCAGGTCCGCACAAGATTCAAGGAATCGGTGCAGGTTTTGTGCCGGATATCTTAAAAACAGACATCTATGATGAAGTGTTAACCATCTCAAACGATGAAGCCTTCGAATGGGCGAGAAAAGCAGCTCGTGAAGAAGGGCTTTTGGGTGGCATCTCTTCAGGTGCAGCCATATCGGCAGCGTTAAAAGTTGCGAAAAAGCTTGGTAAAGGCAAAAAGGTATTAGCCATCATCCCAAGTAACGGAGAACGTTATTTAAGTACGCCGCTATACCAATTTGAAGACTAATTCTTTAAGTGAGCCTCCCTTTTTGGGGGGCTTTTTTATTATGTGTGGGGTATATGAGTGGTTGAAGGTAGTCGAATATTGTCAACTCGCCGATATATGTTCAAAACTCGCCGGATTAATGGGGAAACTCGCTGAATTAACACCAAAATTTCTTGAATTGTGGCTAAGATTTTTTGAATTAGCGGCTAGTATACCCCGACCTGTATAGACTTGAAACAATCATATCTTTCAAAAAGCACATTAATTTTGTGTTATCAGTCCGCAAACTCATACTTTTGATATCTTTCACTCATTAATAGACCTTTTTTCTAAAACAATTCACATTTTTTTCCTTACTATACATGGTCATCATTCTTAAAGACATTCGAAGTGGAGATAATACCCATGTAAATGCAGGAAATTGGGAGAAAGGTGTGCCAAAGTGAAACACCTCATGTACAATGTAAGCAGAAGATTTTTGGGAGAGTGACCGTATGGGGATGAACAAAAAATGGCATGTCATGCATTCATGTATACCTCTATCTAAAGAAGAGTGGTTTTACAAATATAAATCATTAGCGGCAACTGAACCTCGCCACGTTTTGCTGGAGAGCGGGAGAACAGGAAAGTATAGCATCATCGGACTTTCTCCGTTTGCCGAAGTCACTGGAAAACAAGAAGTATTAACAATAAAAACAGATGTAGGCTCGACTGTTTTACAAGGCCCTATATATGAGCAGTTTCAGAACTGGTTCAAAGATTTTGATGTGGAGCGAGTTGAAGGGTTGCCCGACTTTACTGGAGGAGCAATCGGTTACTTAAGTTATGACCTGACGCGCGAGTTTGAAAAACTGCCCGTTACATCAGAAGATGATCTAGGTCTTCCGGATTTATACTTCCTGCTGTTTAGAGATGTGTTCGTTTATGAACATGAATCGAGTATGTTATGGATTGTAACTTTAACTGAGAACAAGGATGATTCTTACAGCATAGACAAGCTTCGTGCATATAGAGAAATGTGGGAAACCCCGTTATCTGCAGCTTCAGACAGAAATGAAGACATTCAGAACTATTCAATTGAAGATTTTAAACACGTTTCAATGACAGAAGATGTTTTTGTAGATGCGGTTAAAAAGATTCAAAGATATATTTCTGATGGCGATGTGTTCCAAGTGAACCTTTCTGTTCGTCAGTCAAAGGCGCTACGAACAACGCCTATAAACATTTATGAAGAATTGAGAAGAATCAATCCTTCTCCATATATGAGTTACTTAGAAACACCAGATTTTCAGCTTGTTAGTGCTTCACCTGAACTTTTAGTAAAGAAAAAAGGTGATCACATCAGCACCCGTCCGATCGCCGGAACACGACCACGCGGTAGAACAGAAGAAGAGGATATCGAGCTTGCAAATACGCTGATCCAAAATGAAAAAGAACGAGCTGAACATGTGATGCTCGTCGATCTTGAACGAAACGATCTTGGTAAAGTTTCGGTATATGGAAGTGTGAATGTAGATGAGTTCATGGTGATCGAAAGGTATTCACACGTGATGCATATTGTCTCGAATGTAGTGGGCACATTACGGCCAGAATTTGATGCGTTTGATTGCATCAAAGCGACATTCCCAGGTGGTACGATCACGGGCGCTCCAAAAGTGAGAACGATGGAGATCATCGAAGAGTTAGAACCCGTGCGAAGAGGTGTATACACTGGAAGTATCGGATGGATTGGTTTTAACGGCGATACGGAAATGAATATCGCAATTCGGACGATGGTATGTCAAAATGAAACTGCACACGTTCAAGCGGGTGCGGGTATCGTTATTGACTCCATACCTGAAAGTGAGTACAAGGAAAGTCTAAAAAAAGCAGAGGCGCTGTGGCGTGCCAAAGAGCAGAGTGAGCTCGGGTCAATTTTGGTATAAGACAGCACATGAGAGGAGATGAGACGAGATGATTTTAATGATTGATAACTACGATTCTTTTACGTACAACCTCGTTCAGTATTTAGGTGAGATGGGTGAGGAATTAGTCGTAAAACGTAACGATGAGATAACAATTCAGGAGATCGAGCAATTGAATCCGGATTTCTTAATGATTTCTCCGGGACCATGTTCTCCGAATGAAGCAGGTATCTCCCTAGAAGCGATCTCCCATTTTGCAGGGAAGATTCCCATTTTCGGAGTTTGCTTAGGTCATCAGTCGATCGCGCAAGTATTCGGCGGAGATGTGGTGCGTGCAGAGCGATTAATGCACGGTAAGGTGTCCCCTGTCCTTCATGACGGGAAGACGGTATATAACGGACTCGCGCAAGAGTTCCCAGCAACACGCTATCATTCATTGATCGTAAAAAGAGAAACACTTCCTGATTGCTTTGAGATTTCTTCTTGGACAAGTGAAGGAGAAATCATGGGGATTCGCCATAAAGAGCTTCCAATCGAAGGCGTTCAATATCATCCGGAGTCCATCCTAACGGAAGACGGAAAGAAATTGCTTAGAAATTTTATTGATTACTATAAAGGCAAGGAAGTTTCATGTACATCTATTTAAACGGAGTAGTGGTTTCCAAAGATGATGCTATGATCTCACCGTATGATCATGGCTTCATGTATGGCTTAGGGGCGTTTGAAACATTCAGAACCTATGATGGTTTTCCTTTTTTAATCGACGAACACTTGAACCGGCTGCGTGAAGCGTTGAACGAATTAAATATTGATCTTGTTATAGATTCAGACACTGTTATTGAGATGGTGAGTACGCTTCTAGCTAAAAATAAGATGGATGACGCTTATTTTAGACTGAACGTATCAGCGGGCGTCGGTGATATCGGATTGCAGACGGAGCCATATATGAAACCTGTTGTTATTCTATATACAAAGCCTCTCATGAAAACTAGTGCAGTAGCCGAAAAAGAGTTGGTTCAACTCAAGACGAAACGGAATACGCCAGAAGGTGAAAAGCGGCTGAAGTCTCATCATTATTTAAACAGTATCTTGGGCAAAAGAGAGCTTTCTAACATGAATCAAGAAGGCATTTTCCTGACTCGAGAAGGCTATATCAGTGAAGGGACAGTTTCGAACCTTTTTTGGTACAAAGATAACATGCTCTTTACTCCTCACGCGTCCAATGGGATTTTAGAGGGGATTACAAGAAAATGGGTCATGCACGCATCTAAACTGTTGAACATTCCTCTAGAAACGGGGAATTATAATATAGAGACCTTAACGGAAGCTGATGAAGTATTCCTGACGAACTCGATACAAGAGCTCGTTCCGGTCAGTCATTTTCAAGATACAACGTTCTCTGGAGCTGAAGGTGAAATGTATCAGAAGTTTAGGGAACTCTACATGAAACATACGAAGAAACAATATAGAAGTATTTGATGTTTTTTGAAAGGATAGATCCTCCATGCACGAAATGATGCTAAAGCAGCAAAAACTGAACTGCGGTGAGTACGTACTTGATTTTTCAAAAAAAACATATGTGATGGGTATTCTTAATGTAACTCCGGATTCGTTTTCAGATGGCGGGCATCACAACCGAATCGAACAGGCAATCCAGCACGCGAAGCAGATGGTGAAAGACGGCGCTGATATGATTGATATCGGTGGAGAATCTACTCGGCCGGGTGCAGATAAAGTTCCGCTCGAACAAGAGTTGGAACGTGTGATTCCTGTGATAGAAGCATTAAGAAAAGAAGTGAACGTTCCGTTGTCGATTGATACGTATAAAGCAGAAACTGCCTATCAAGCGATAAAAGCAGGTGCTCATATCATCAACGATGTGTGGGGAGCCAAATTTGATCCGGATATGCCAGGTGTGATGGCCGAGACGAATGTTCCAGTCATCCTCATGCATAATCGTTTTGATACGAACTACCAAGAATTCATGCCGGATGTAATTGCAGATTTAGAGCATAGTATTGCGATTACGGTTAAGGCAGGCGTTAATCCTGACAATATCATCCTAGATCCAGGTGTTGGTTTTGTGAAAACGTTCGAACAAAACCTTGAAACGATCAGAAGACTGAATGAAATTGTTCAGATGGGCTATCCTGTTTTATTAGGAACTTCACGTAAATCGATGATCGGCAAGGCCCTTGATCTGCCAGTGGAAGAGCGCGTGGAAGGAACAGGTGCGACAGTTTGCCTCGGTATTGAACGCGGTTGTTCGATCGTTCGTGTTCATGATGTAAAAGAAATGAGCAGAATGACAAAGATGATGGACATCATGCTCAAAAAAGGAGCGGTGTCTCATGGATAAAATGTATGTGAACGGTATGAAGTTTTATGGCTATCACGGTGTGTTTAAGGAAGAGCAAAAGCTTGGACAGCGTTTTAATGTGGACGTAGTATTATCAATGGACCTTTCCCAAGCGGGACTGTCCGATGAACTAGACAATACAGTCAACTATGGAGAAGTGTACGAAGCTGTTAAAGAAATGGTAGAAGGTGAGCCGGTCAAGCTTTTAGAAACATTGGCTGAAGCGATCTCTGCTTCTATACTTGGAAAGTTTACTATGGTTGACGAAGTGATGGTCAGAGTGATCAAACCAGATCCTCCGATCCCTGGGCATTATGAATCGGTAGCCGTTGAGATCACAAGGGGACGTGTATAGATGGTCGGTAACAACATTGCTTATCTATCTGTCGGTTCCAATATGGGAGATAGAGAAGGGTTGCTGAAACAAGCCATTTCTCTATTAGAAGAGCTTGCCGACATAAGTATTGAATCTGTTTCTTCGATCTACGAGACAGATCCAGTAGGTGTGACTGATCAGCCATTATTCTTAAATTTAGCATTAAAACTCAAAACCTCCCTTTCTCCACAGGCGCTTTTGAGTAAACTGCAAGACGTAGAGACGAAACTAGACCGGAAAAGGGTTCAAAAATGGGGACCGCGAACAATAGACCTTGACATTTTATTGTATAATAGTGTAAGTATACAGACGGAAGAGTTAACCATTCCGCATCCACGTATGCTTGAAAGGGCGTTTGTTCTCATACCTCTAAGTGAAATTGCTCCAGATGATATTTACCCGGAGAATTCAATTTCGTTACATCAAGTCCTTTGCGAACAAAGAGATAAAGAAGGTGTACGCATATGGAAGAAGACCGACTGGGAAGACGCATCCGTGCGTTCAGAAAGTTAAAAGGTTATACCCAAGAACAGCTTGCTAAAGACATCGGAATCTCAGTTTCGGTTCTTGGTGAGGTGGAAAGGGGCAGCCGAAAGCCTAAAGGAGATCTGCTTAAAAGAATAGCAGATCAATTCAGCATTAACGTAGAAGAATTACAATAAGTAATCGATATATAAAGACAGTAAAAGGAACGAGGTGATCGTTAACTTGAAAATCGGAGATATTACTTTGAAGAATCCAGTAGTTTTAGCACCGATGGCTGGTGTGTGTAATCCTGCTTTCCGTTTGATCGCAAAAGAGTTCGGTGCCGGGCTCGTTTGCGCAGAAATGGTAAGTGACAAAGGGATTCTCCATGAGAACGAAAGATCTTTAAAGATGCTTTATGTAGATGAACGTGAAAAACCACTTAGCCTGCAGATCTTTGGAGGAGAACGTGAATCTTTAGTTGCTGCGGCTAAATACGTAGATAAAAATACGAACGCAGACATTATAGATATCAATATGGGATGCCCGGTTCCGAAAATCACAAAATGTGATGCGGGAGCAAAGTGGCTGCTGGACCCAGACAAGATTTATGAGATGGTAGCGGCTACGGTTGATGCTGTTCAAAAACCGGTAACTGTTAAAATGCGTATCGGTTGGGATGAAGATCATATCTATGCTGTTAAAAATGCTCAAGCAGTTGAACGTGCCGGAGGAGCCGCTGTTGCTGTACATGGCCGTACGCGTGTTCAGATGTATGAAGGAGTAGCGGATTGGGACATCATCGGTGAAGTGAAGAAGAATGTATCTATTCCGGTTATCGGTAATGGTGATATCTCTTCCCCTCAAGAAGCGAAAGACCGCATGGATCAATATGGAGTAGACGGAGTTATGATCGGAAGAGCTGCACTTGGTAACCCGTGGATGCTTTATCGCACCGTTCAATATTTAGAGAACGGAATCATCGCACCTGAACCTACTGCTCGTGAAAAGATGAACATCTGCATGCTTCATATGGATCGTTTAATCGACCTTAAAGGTGAAGATGTTGCTGCGAGAGAGATGAGAAAGCATGCCGCTTGGTATCTTAAAGGCTTGCCTCAAACGGGTTCTGTTCGAAATGAGATCAACCAGATGACTACTCGTGAAGAAATGAGTAAACTATTGTTTGGTTATGTAGATCAATTAGAAGAAATACAAAAAATCAGCTAACACTAGCAACATACAGCCAGATCATCAGATGACTGGCTGTTGTTTGCTTAAATACAACAGATTCAGCATACGGTGTTTTTTATTATAATGGAGGAGGAATAGCTTATGGCTATGCTCAAACTCACCCAAGAAGGCACTAGGAATCTAGAAAAAGAACTACAATACCTATCAAAACGTAAAAAGGAATGCCGAAACACGTCAGAAAAAGAATTCATTCATAAGCGGGTGTCTGAGATAAAAGATATTTTAGCTCAATCTGTCACATGGCCAATGGTTAGGGAACCGGGTTACCATGTAGAACCCGGCTCAACCATTACTATAGAAGATACAGTTTACAAAGAACGGTACACGTATACGATCGTACATCCTTTTGAAGCTGACCCCCGTGAAAATATGATTTCTGTTCAGTCTCTCATTGCAAAAGCTGCGATTGGAAAAACTGTACACGCGACATTTACTGTTACTGTTCCTTTCGGCGAAGATTTATCTTATACCATACTTGATATTCAAAACTGCTAAAAGCTAGGAGTGTTCCCATGAGCCAAGAATTAGAATTAAATGACTTGCTTCGTGTTAGAAGAGAAAAATTAGCTGCATTAACTGAAAAAGGAGTAGATCCTTTCGGTACAAAGTTCGACCGTACACATACTGCAGCGGATCTTGTTTCTGAATACGGAGAAAAAGAAAAAGAAGAACTTGATAATGAAGAGATCTCAGTAACTCTTGCGGGTCGTATCATGACAAAACGCGGAAAAGGGAAAGCTGGATTTGCTCACATTCAAGACTTGTCTGGAAAGATTCAGATCTATGTAAGATTAGATGCTGTTGGTGATGAGCAATACGAACTATTCAATACGATCGATATTGGTGACTGGGTAGGCGTAACAGGACTTGTCTTTAAAACGAAAGTAGGAGAACTTTCTATTAAAGCGAAGGACTTTCAGTTACTAACAAAATCCCTGCGTCCACTGCCTGATAAGTTTCATGGACTAAAAGATGTTGAACAGCGCTACCGTCAACGTTATGTAGATCTGATTATGAACCCGGAAGTAAAAGATACGTTTATTTCTCGTTCTAAAATCATTCGTTCAATGCGCCGTTATTTAGACGACAATGGTTATCTAGAAGTAGAAACACCAACTATGCATTCAATCCCTGGAGGAGCTTCAGCACGACCATTCATTACGCATCATAATGCACTTGATATGGAGCTTTACATGCGAATCGCAATCGAGCTTCACCTTAAGCGCCTTATCGTGGGTGGACTAGAGAAAGTGTATGAAATCGGCCGTGTATTCCGTAATGAAGGAGTGTCAACTCGTCATAATCCTGAATTTACGATGATCGAGCTGTATGAAGCATATGCAGATTACCTTGATATCATGGAATTAACGGAGAATTTAGTCGCACACATCGCAGAAGATGTCTTAGGCACAACAACTGTAACTTACGGAGATTATGAAGTAGATCTTAAGCCGCGTTGGAAAAGAGTACACATGGTCGATGCGATTAAAGAAGCAGCTGGCGTAGACTTCTGGCCAGAAATGACAGATGAAGAAGCACGCGCTCTAGCTAAAGAACATAATGTACCTGTAAAGGAGAACATGTCTTACGGTCATGTTGTAAATGAATTCTTTGAGCACTTTGTAGAAGAAAAACTGATTCAACCTACATTCGTGTACGGTCACCCAGTTGCAATCTCACCTTTAGCGAAGAAGAATCCTGAAGATCCTCGCTTTACTGATCGATTTGAACTATTTATCGTTGGCCGTGAGCATGCGAATGCATTCTCTGAGCTAAACGACCCGATTGATCAACGTGAGCGTTTTGAAGAACAATTAAAAGAACGCGCTGAAGGTAATGATGAAGCGCATATGATGGATGAAGACTTTGTAGAAGCACTTGAATACGGTATGCCTCCTACAGGTGGACTAGGAATCGGAATCGATCGTCTAGTGATGCTGTTAACAAACTCACCATCCATTCGTGACGTACTATTATTCCCGCAAATGCGTCATTCTGAGAAATAGTTAAGATCAAAAAGCCAGCACTGTGCTGGCTTTTTGATTTTATGAGGAAGTAAGAATAGGAATTCGGAAAACGAGTATCATAATTAAGGTGTGATTCAAGGGTTATCATCTTACTATATCTTGTATTAAAAAGTGATTTGAGCGCTGTATCTTGTACATGCTGTAAACTCTTGAAAAACAGCTAAATAAAAGTTATCTTTTTTTCGGTAAAACTATTGTACAAGAGCGAAAATGATGGTATATTATTCTTCGTCGCAAGGAATACTGACATGTTGATGAGCTTCACATAAACGATTAAAAGTTTTTGAAAAAAGCTGTTGACAACGAGGGTTGCGACATGTTAACCTAATAAAGTCGCCAAAACGAGCGGCTAACAAAAACGAAACACACAGTTCTTTGAAAACTGAACAAAAGAAATAGGTAAGGAATTAAGAATTAATTCCGTCAGTTTTAAAACTAGAGCAAGACAAACACTTTTATGGAGAGTTTGATCCTGGCTCAGGATGAACGCTGGCGGCGTGCCTAATACATGCAAGTCGAGCGAATGATGAGGAGCTTGCTCCTCTGATTTAGCGGCGGACGGGTG
>JAEACG010000012.1 GCA_016401345.1 Fictibacillus nanhaiensis
AGGGAGATCCTTTATCACTTGCTGAGAAACGAACAAACAACTTTTACAACAGAAAGAAAATACTTGTTTCCACTCCAACTGTAAAAGGAGCATCTCGGATTGAAAAGGAATTCGAGTTAAGTACACAAGAACATTGGCACTTACCATGTCCTTCATGCGAAGAATACCAGCCGTTAAGATGGGCTCAAATTTCGTTCGAAAGCGAAGGACATGCTTGTAAAGAATGCGCGGTTGTTCATAACGAGTACGAATGGAAAGAAGGAAAAGGGAAGTGGGTTGCTGAGAACCCAGGTGCAGAAAGCAGAGGTTTTCATCTAAACGAATTGCTCAGTCCTTGGAGAAAATGGCGCGAAATTATTAGAGATTTCAAAGACGCTAAGCGAAAAGGAAACGAAGCAATGAAGGTGTGGGTTAATACCTCACTGGGTGAAACATGGGAAGAAGAAGGTGAACAACTTGATGAAAACGAGTTGTTTAATCGTCGTGAAGAGTATCATGCCGAAGTTCCTGAAGGTGTAAAAGTCTTAACTGCTGCTGTTGACGTGCAAAACGATCGCTTTGAAATTGAGGTTGTTGGATGGGGAGCAGAAAAAGAGTCTTGGAGTATCGTTTATCATCAAATGTTTGGAGATCTCAAACAAAAAGACATTTGGAATCAGTTGGATGAATTCTTAACTAGAACTTGGAGCAAGGCTGATGGTAAAAAATTCGGTATAGCGTGCACACTTATCGATTCTGGTGGACATTTCACTCAAGAAGTTTATAGATTCACAGGACCTCGAGAGACAAGAAGAATTTACGCAATTAAAGGGCGAGGAGAGCAGAACGGTGAGTATGTACCTTTGATCATAAACCATGTGAGGACTAAGTCGAATAAAGCTTTGTTAATCCATATAGGTGTTAATGATGGAAAGGCAAGAGTTATGTCCAATTTAAAAATTGATAAGCCTGGACCGAATTACTGCCATTTTCCTAAAACGGACACTTACAATCAAAAATATTTTGAAGGTCTTACAGCTGAGAAGCTACAGACTCTTTATCGTCAAGGTGTTCCTTATAATGTTTGGAAGAAAACAAGAGAACGAAATGAGCCACTCGATCTTCGAGTCTATAATACAGCAGCACTTGAGATTCTAAATCCAAATCTCGAAAAAGAATATGTTATCTCTACTAAAAAGAAGAAAAAAGTGAGAAGAAAATCATCGAAAGGGGTTCAATAATGAGTGGAATATCGTCAGAACGAGCTAAACAGCATTTAGAAGCATGGTTAGATGCAGAACTTGCCGTTTCTACTGGACAAAGTTACAGCATTGGAACACGATCACTAACCAGAGCAAATCTTTCAGAAATACGTAAGCAAATTAACTTCTGGAGGAATGAGGTGTATAAATCAGGCAATAACAACACCCGAAAAGCCAGGAGAATTATACCTCGTGACTTGTAAAGGAGGTGATAACTTATGAATTTAATAGACAAGGTATTTGCAGCTATTTCACCTCAAACTGCCCTTAAAAGAACCCGTGCTAGAAACACATTAAATATATTAAACCAAGGGTACGGGAATCACGGAGCTAGCACCCAGAAAAAAAGCTTAATGGGATGGCAAACTAGAGCCGGATCTGTGAAAGAGGACATAGAAAATAATGTTCAAAAGCTTGGAGAACGTTCTAGGGATTTGTATATGGGTGCCCCATTAGCGACAGGCGCATTGAAAACCATGCGTACAAACGTTATAGGTTCTGGATTAAGATTAAATGCTCAAATTGACTATGAGTACTTGGGCTTAAGTGAAGAAGAAGCAGATCAATGGGAAACAAAAGTTGAACGTGAATTCGCACTTTGGGCAGACTCAAACCATTGTGACGCACAAAGAATGAACAATTTTTATGAGCTACAGAAGTTAGCATTTTTGTCATTTCTAATGAGTGGTGATTGCTTTGGACTGTTACCAGTAATTCCGAGAGAAGGTATGCCATATGACCTTCGCGTCCAACTTATTGAAGCAGATCGCGTTTGTAATCCTGATCAGACATTGAATTTTGACAACAAAATTGTTAATGGTGTAGAGATCAATAAGCAAGGAGAAGTAATTGCTTATCATATTGCAAATCATCATCCCCATTCCACTCTATTGAAAAAGAACGAGTGGAATAGAGTTGCGAAGTACGGCGATAAAACCGGGAGAACAAACGTTATTCACTTAATGGAAGCCGAAAGACCTGAACAACGAAGAGGTGTACCAATACTTGCTCCAGTAATGGAAAGCATGAAACAGTTGTCCAGATATACAGACGCAGAATTAATGGCTGCTGTTATATCAGGGATGTACACCGTATTTATTACTACAGAATCACCGCAATTGGCCAATCAACTTGCAAATACATTGAACATAGAAGATCAAATTGATGAAGACGACGATAGCACAATAGAGTTAGGGAATGGAGTAGTGAATTTCCTCGAGGAAAACGAGAAAGTGCATGATTCTAATCCTGGTCGTCCAAATGTTGCTTTCGATGGATTTGTAACGTCTATATGTAGGCAGATGGGTGCTGCATTGGAGATACCCTATGAAATTTTGTTAAAACACTTTACTGCATCATATTCTGCTTCACGAGGCGCATTATTAGAAGCGTGGAAAATGTTTCGAATGCGTAGAGATTGGATGGCCCGAGACTTTTGCCAGCCGATCTATGAAGAGTTTCTGGCTGAAGCTATCGCAAAAGGCAGAATATATGCGCCAGGATTCCTATCTGATCCACTTGTAAGAAAAGCCTACTGTGGAGCTGAATGGAACGGACCTTCTCAAGGGCAAATCGACCCATTAAAGGAGGTGAACGCAGCCGAGAAAAGAGTAGAGAATGGATTTAGCACAAGAGCGAGGGAAACGGTTGAACTGACAGGCGGAGATTGGTTTAAGAATCATCGATTACGTGTGAAAGAAGAAAATATGCGTAAAGAAGATGGATTAACTATTGATAAGACTGTCGGTAAAGATTCCACGTCAAAACAAAGAGAGGAGGAAGAAGAATGAAAATAGCTATTAAAGGTCCAATTATCTCTGATGGTGACCAATGGATTTACGATTGGTTCGATATTCCTGCGACAAGCCCTAAAAAAGTAAATGAACTGCTTAGTAAAGCGAGTCAGAATGAAGAGATTGAGGTTGATATCAATAGTGGAGGCGGTTCAGTATTTGACGCTTCAGAGATTTACACAGCTTTAAAGTCTCATGCAGGTAAGGTCACTGGAAGAATTGTTGGATTAGCAGCGAGTTCTGCATCGATAATAGCCATGGCTGCTGATCATTTAATGATGGCTCCAACAGCACAAATGATGATTCATAATGCTTCAGTTATTGCCAGAGGAGATTACAGAGACATGGATCATACCTCGGATATCTTAAAGAATACAAATCAGACAATTGCAAATGCTTATAACTTGAAATGCGGGAGGCCGTATGATGAGTTACTGGAGCTGATGGATGCAGAAACGTGGATGACGCCTCAACAAGCAAAGGAATTAAACCTCATCGATGAGGTTATGTTCGAAGAGAGCAGTACAAAAATTGTGGCCAGTACCAATGGAGACATGTTGCCTCCAGAAGTAATTGAGAAAATGCGGAATGAATTAAAGCCATTAGAACCAAAAAATCAGTTAATTACACCTGCAGCTGTTACAAATAGCGTTTCCAGTAAGAAGGGAGAAGAAAAAATGACAATAGAAGAACTTAAAAATAGTCATCCTGAGCTATATAATCTGATCAAAAAAGAGGGTCATGATGAAGGGGTTAAGGCTGAAAACACACGAATTAAAAACATTGAAGACCTTCAGTTACCAGGTAACGAAGATTTAGTTAATAAAGCGAAGTTTGAAACAAACATGTCTGCCGAAGCCTTAGCCGTTGAAATTATTAAAGCTGAGAAGAACCGCGGGCAAAATTTCTTATCTAATCGTAAAGAAGATGCAGAAGATCTAAAAGACGTTCCTGGAGAAGCAGCACCGGAAAACAATTCAAAGAACGATGATGTTAAAGCGGAAGAGAAAGGCCTAGAAATTGCAGCATTCATCAATAAAACTCGTGGAGGTACAAAATAATGTCAGATCAATTAGCCAACACAATCGGCACGTATGAGTATGATGATCTTGTAGCCGGCGGAACTATGCAGGTTGTAACGGAGCCAGTTAAATTAAAATCAGGGGCTTCTTATGTTAGAGGAACGGTTCTGGGTAAAGTTACGGCAACAGGAGAAGCAACAATCGTTAATTCTGCTGCGTCTGACGGTTCTCAAACTCCTTACGGAATTTTAGCAGACGACGTTGACTCTACAGGTGAATCAAAACCTGCAGTAGCATATCTCACTGGTGAATTTAACGAAGACGCATTGGTGTTTGGTGGAACAGATAATGCTGCCACTCATAAAAGAGCACTTCGGAATATTGGAATCTTTTTAAAGACAAATACAAAGGCATAAGGGGGATTTATCCATGGGAAACATTAATATCTATGACACTCGTACAATGCTAGCAGCAGTTAAAGCGATGATGCCAGCTAATACTTTTTTAAAAAGCACGTTCTTTCCAAAAGAAAATACATTCTTAACAGAACATGTGGATGTTGATTATTACAAAGGTCGTCGTAAAATGGCTCCGTTCGTTTCACCTCGTCTTGCAGGTAAAGTAAGTGATCGAAAAGGATTCGAAACTAAATCTTTTAAACCAGCTGTCATTAAGCCGTTACGTGCGATCACTGGCGACGATATCAACAAAAGATCGTTTGGTGAAAACATTTATTCTGCAAAAAGTCCTGATGTAAGAGCTGCAGAATTGTTGGCTCAAGATATTCAGGATCTTGATGAAGAAATCACTCGACGTGAAGAGTGGATGGTCTCTCAAGTTTTATTTACAGGACAAGTCCACATGTTAGGTGAGGGTGTAGATCAAACGTTAGATTTTGATTTCACCAATAAGCAAACTCTCAGTGGTACCGATCTATGGTCAGACAAGACTAACAGCGATCCAATCGCTGATCTAAAGCAATACCGTTTGACTGTCATCCAAAAATCGGGTGTAACACCGGATATGGTAGTTATGTCCTCTGATGTTGTAGATGCTTTTACTAGTCATCCTGCTGTTCAAAAAGTAATGGATAATAATCGCATAATCCTGGGGAAAATCGAACCACGTACACTTCCAAACGGTGTTACTTTTATTGGTTCGATTTCTTCGTTAGGATTGGATATTTATAGCTACGATGAGTGGTTCTATGACGAGGAAGCAAAGACTGAAAAGCCAATGGTGCCAACTGGTCATATTATGATTGCTTCTACTCGTGCACGCTCTTCAATGTTATACGGCGCAGTTACACTTGCTGATGCAAATACAAGCAACTTTTTAACTGTGGAAGGATCTCGTGTTCCAGATTCGTGGATTCAAAAGAATCCTGCAGCACGCTTTTTGCAAATTAACAGTCGCCCTTTACCAGTTCCTCATGAAGTGGACAGCTGGTATGTAGCGAAAGTTCTGTAAGGAGGTTAAATATATGAAAGTACAAGCTACAACTAACATTCGTCATAACGGAAAGCATTATAAGTCCGGAGATCCAATTACAGATATCTCTGATATTGAAGCAAAGCGACTGGTTAAGTTACAGGACGCTTTTTTTATTGGGAAAGAAACAGTGATTTCAGACATTGGTGTAGCTGATGGGACGGAATATCTACTTAATAATGGTGGAAATCCACAAAACTCTTCTGATGAAGACAACGAAGCATTCAAAGCTATTGATGAAGCGTACGAGTCGTACATCGAGTTAAAAAATGCTGCATTAGAAGTAGATGGCCTAGAATTTCCAGGTAACATCAGTAAGAAAAATCTTATCAATCTCATCATTGAAAAAGATATGGTAAACGAATTTTTGGAAGATGACGCAGAATAATCATGGCAAAGTTTCGTGATTACCTAGAAGGTGATTTAAAAACCTTTCTTAACCTCGATGAATTTGGTGAGGTACACACTCTCGATGGTCAAGAATTAGCAATGATCGTTGAAGATGATATGTATAATGGTCGACCAAAGCAACCAGCTGACCTTTATAATAATGCAAATGGTGTATACACCGTTTCAACAACAATATTTGTGCGTTCTGTTGATTACGAGCGTCCTGAAGTAGGGCAAATTGTAGAGCTAGACAGAACGGAATATAATGCTGAAGCTGTATCAGAGATTGACGGTATGCTGAAAATACAGCTTATTGCATATGTCTCGTAGGAGGTGCTTTCTTGATCGATTTGAATATAGAGCAAATGGATACAATGGAGATTGTCCTTAAGGATACACCCAAAAAAATTCCATTGGCTGTTTCTCGTGCTATTAATAGAGCCACACAAACTGCGAGAACAGAAGCAGCAAGAAAAGTGCGCCAAACCTATCGCATTAAACACGGTGACGTATTGAAAACAATTAAAATTTCTCAAGCAAGTCCTGGGAATTTAACTGGTACCGTGGTTTCTTCAGGGAATGTAACGCCATTGTATAAATACAAAGTTACACCTAAAGCTCCTAGCCCGAATAGAAAAGTATCTATTCGGGCTTCTGTTAAAAAAGGTGGGGGCGGTCCAATCAAAAGCGCTTTTGTTGCTCGTGCAAAGAGTAATGGATATACGGGTGTTTTTGTCAGATCGGGGAAAGCTAGATACCCGATTGTTCAGCTTTATGGCCCGGCTATTCCACAAGCAATTGGAAATGACGATGTATCCAAATGGGTGGAAGAAAAGGCTCAAGAGAGGTTGGAACAAAGACTTGATCATGAAATTTCTAGAGCGTTGGAGGATTAATAATGAAATACGCGATGACACCTATAGGTCTGGTTGACGCATTAGAAGATAAAATCAAAGAAATTATTAAAAACTTTGATTTGAAGTTCAAAGCTGAAGGAACTAATGATGGAGGCACTAAAGTGCCACAAGTTTCTACTCATTATTTGCCAGACAAGAAACGAGATCAGGAAACGACACCAGAACCAGATTATCCTCATGTCATTATTCGATTCATTGAGGAAAAACATAATACAGCATTGGTTCATATAATCGCAGGCACATACGAACCAGATTCAACAAAAGGATGGCGAGATCCCCTCAACATTTTGACTCGTATAAAGCAGGAGTTAATTAAAGAAGGAACATTGGCCTCGTTTAGTTTAGTGGAAAGTAGTTATACTACAGAATTATTTGAAGACCAAGTAGTCCCTCAGTGGGTCGCATTATCCACTGTTAAGTTTGAGATTCCGCACCCAAGTATAGAAGGGAGAGAATTGTATTGAAAAAAGCAGAACAAACAGTCGAAACATCTGCAAAGGTAGAACAATCTCTAGAAAAAGAAAGGTCGACGAAAGACCGAAAGTTGAAGAAAGTTGAACCAATTATTTATTGCGGCCCCAACTTTAGTCTTGTGTCACTAGCTAAGCACACTGTTTTCTCAAAAGGAATACCAAACCATGTCTTACCTCATTTCGATCAAGAGAAATGTCCTGAGTTAGAAAGGTTATTTGTACCTGTTTCTAAATTCAATCAATTTGAACAACGTCTGCAGCATTCTGGAAGTGCTGAACAGACGTTTTTTAATGCAGTTGAAAACTATATTAAGAAGGCGGTGTAATCATGTCATACAGACACGGAATTACAATTAATGAAACCAACCCAACCGTACCATCCCCCGAGACATCAGCGTTAACGGTCGCGATTGGGACTGCACCGGTCAATATGGGACTCGGTCAAATTGCTGTTAATAAACCTTATTTCACTTCAACGCGTGAAGAAGCCATTAATGTATTTGGTTATTCTGAGGACTTCGATAAGTTCACAATCTCTGAAGTGATCAACACACATTTTGAACTTTATAAGGTAGGACCTGTTGTTTTTATTAATGTTCTAGATCCAACTAAACATAAGACAAGTCAGCCTGAGACTTCCACTTCTTTATCAAATGGAGTTGCAGTTATTAACAAAGATGGCATATTACTTGACTCAGTTAAGGTTAAGGCTACAGCTGCAGGAGCTCTTCTTGTTAAAGGAACAGATTATGTTATCTCATTTAATGAAGTTGGAAAGCCAGCTATAGGTATTGTAGAAGGCGGATCAGTTCCACTTAGTGCTACAAATCTTTTTGTGGAGTATGACTTCTTAGATCCTTCAAAAGTAACTAACGCTGACATTATTGGTGGATACGACAGTGTAACAGGTAATTCTAGTGGTTTAGAGTTAGTGAACGCTGTTTTCCCTCTTTATGGAGTATTACCAGGCGTCATTATTGCTCCTAAGTACAGCGAATCACCTGAAGTAGCATCTATCCTGCGAGCAAAAGCTGACAATGTAAACAATCTATTTAAAGCAGTAGGTATTGCAGACTTAGATCAAACGCAAGCAGATACTTATACAAAAGCTCCATCAGAAAAAGAAGATAATGGCCTTACTCATCCAATGCTACTGACTTTATGGGGTTCTCCAAAATACAAAGGCAAAGTTTATCATTATTCAACTCATGCTGCAGCTGTTATCGCAAAGACAGACGCCGAAAATGATAATCTACCATACGTTAGTCCATCTAATAAGAAACTGATTGCTGATGCCTTAGTGGTTAACGGAAAAGAAATCCCACTTGCTTTAGACCACGCTAACTATTTGAATGGAAACGGTATTGTTACAGCATTAAACCTAAATGGATTTAGACTGTGGGGGAACCGCACAAGTGCATATCCAGGTAGCAAAGATATCAAGGATACATTTATTCCAACAAGACGTATGTTCAATTACATTTCCAATAAGTTAATCATTGATTTTTGGGATCAAGTAGACAACCCAGCTACTAAACGTCTGGTTGACACATTTACAGACGGTTTCAATATTTGGTTAAACAGCTTAGTAAGTATTGGAGCTTTGGTAGGCGGACGAATTGAGTTTAGAGCGCAGGATAATCCATCTCAAAACTTAATTGATGGACGCGTCAAATTCAGAGTATTCATCGCTTCTCCTACACCGGCAGAAGATATTGAAGTAGATCTAGAGTTTGACATCAGTTATTTAAATTCAGTGTTTGCATAATAGGAGGGAAATAGAATGTCAATTACAACAGTTCCAGAAAGACTTAGTAACTTTATCATTTACACTGATGGAAATGCTCAAGCAGGGGTAGCAGATATACAGCTACCCAGCTTTGAGCAGACGACAGAAACAGTAAAAGGCGCAGGATTGGCAGGAGAGTATGAGTCTCCAAATATCGGACACTTCCAATCTATGAAATTGGGGGTCAATTGGGTAACGGTAAACGGTGATATGCTTTCTAACATTGCTCCAAAAGTAAGAATGTTTGATTGCCGTGGCATTAACCAGGTACTTGATAAAAGTTCAGGGACTTATCAAAGAATCCCAGTTAGGGTGCTATGCCGTGGAATTGTTAACAAATCGGAATTAGGAAAAATGGAGAAAGGCTCTCCTTATGACGCTAGTACAGAGATGGAAGTAACGTACATTAAGGTTGAAATCGACGGAAAAAGCATTATCGAACTTGACAAATTGAACTACAAATTTGTTGTAGATGGCACTGACTATCTTGCTGATGAGCGAAAAGCTCTAGGTTTGTAAGAGGAGGGGTAAAGATGGAATCAAAAACAATAGAGTTAATAAAGCCAATTAACATTGATGATCAAGAAGTAAAAGTAGTTACTCTAGATTTTGAAAAGGTTAATGGGTACTCTCTTCTTGAGATTGACAGGAACTTAAAATCAAGAGGTTCAAATTTTAGTGTTTATAGCTTAGAGGCTCAAATTGCAGTTGCAGCTAAAGCGGCATCTATGAAACCTGAGGATTTTGAGAAGTTTAGTGGTCCTGACTTTTTAGAATTGGCAGGACAAGCAGCCATTTTTTTGCTAAATATGGGCTCGGTAAACCAGGAGAACTAAGACCACTTGCGCTTCAAATGGCACAAGCATTTTTAACACCGGTTGATTTTTGGTTGAGTTGCTCTATACCAGATCTATGGGAATGGATAGAAAGCGCACCAAAGAAAGAAGAGGGTAAAGGATAACTTCCTTTACCCTTTTATATATCAAGGAGGATAGCAATGAAAAATATAGTAACGATGGATTTACAGAACCCTGTAACAATTAAAGAGAACGAAATAGAGATCCTAAAACTTAACCTCGATGAATTAAAGGGACAAGATATGATTGAAGCAGTCCGTCATGCTGGTGGAGGTAATTATTTAAACATTAAAACACCTATTGCTCTAATGTATCTTGCTTCAAAAGCCTCTGGAATCGATTTAGACGATCTGATTAATTTAAGTCTCAATGATTCATTAGAACTTTTAGGAATTATGGATTTATATCTTAGTGGTAATTTAGGATTATCCAAATACGGCGAACAACTACTCTTGCCAGAAAAATAAACCCTCCTTTCTTTCAATCTGACAACGAAGGGAGGGTTAAACTATGTCACGAAAAGCATTTGAGGTAAGTTTTAATATTGGAGGTAAGTTGTCCAATACATTCTCTCAAGCATTTACTTCTGCATCTACAAAAGTAGACCGTTTAAAAGATAATGCCAAGCGTTTAAAAACAGAATTGAGAGAACTTGATTCACAGTTTAAAAAAGGGAGAATTGGTACTGATCAATATAGGGCATCCCAGCAAAAGTTAGCAAGCCAATTAGACCGTAATATTCAACAACAGAAAAGGTACCTTGCAGTTCAACAGCAACAAGCACAGATGGCAGCTGTACTTGGTGAAAAATCACGAGCAGCCGTGACCGCAACAGCAGCCGTTCTTCCGACCGCTGTTGCTGCAGGAGCAACAGCTGCAGGAGCATTTAATTCTGTAAAAAAAGCAATGAACTTTGAAGCTCAGCTATCATCTATTAGAGCCGTTACAGGATTAGCAGATTCAGAGATGGAAAAGATGAGAGCACTGAGTTTGCAAGTAGGTGCAGCTACAAAATATTCAGCTCTTGAAGCTGCGCAGGGTATTGAGGAATTATTAAAAGCAGGCATTAGTCCAGCAACAGTTATGGCTGGTGGTCTACAATCGGCATTAGATCTAGCGACAGCTGGCGGCTTAGAATTGGCTGAAGCAGCTGAAATTATGTCTGATGGTTTAAACGGTTTTAGGAAAGACGGGATGAAGGCGGCAGATGTTGCTAATATCCTTGCAGGCGCTGCTAATGCATCCTCAACCGGAGTTCAGCAAATAAAATTTGGTCTTTCTGCAGTAGGACCTGTAGCTGATGGTATTGGAGTCTCGTTTAAAGAAGTGAACGCGACACTAGCAGCTTTTTCAAACAACGCCTTAAAGGGCAGTGACGCAGGAACATCACTAAAAACATTCCTTTCAAACGTTCAGCCTGATACTGAGCGTGCTAATGAACTTTTTAGAGAGTTTGGTCTTACCCTAAAGGATGGAAGCAACATATTCTTTGCTAATGGTCAGTTGAAAGACATGGCAGAAGTCGCTGAAATCCTCAGAACTAAATTTAAGCATCTGACTGATCAACAACGTTCAGCAATGTTCTTCGATTTGTTCGGCTCTGATGCCGTAAGGGCAGCAAACATCTTGTACAAAGAGGGCGCACAAGGAATAGAAAAAATGTATTCTGAAATGTCCAAAGTTACAGCTTTGGATGTAGCTAAAACCAAGATGAATAACGCAGCAGGTGCTGTTGAACAGTTAGCTGGAGCGTGGGAAACCTTACAAATCGTTGGAGCTGAAGCAACTCTTCCAATAATAAAGCACGTAGCCCAAAATATTGCAGAAGGCTTTGAAGAAAACTCTCCTAAAATTGAAGCTTGGGGTAAAGCCATGGCTGGCGGATTAGAGGATATTTTAGCTCCGTTTGGTACTGTGAAACCAGATTTTGATGTTAATAGGGCTAAGGTAGATCCTGCTTATGTGGAAGAATACCGCAAACAAATGGCCGAGTATCAAAAGTACTCCAAAATGGATTTCGGTGATAAGGTCACCGAGTCTTTAGACGAGGCAGCTACAAAGATGGAGGCGTGGGTAAACGGTCCAGGCGGAGATGCTATGAACCGTATCTTCTCTAAATTAGCTGAGATAGCTATTAAAGCATGGTCTCAAACTCTTACGAACACGATTCAATCTGCAACAAGTCAAGCTTTAGAAGGAAACTTCGCCTCTGCAGCAGGATTAGGAGTCATGGCCAACATGATGACTGGCGGTCTACTTGCTGGAGGTGCAATGTGGGCAGGCGGTAAAGTCGCCGGTGGAGCTAAATGGGCCGGTGGCAAAGCACTAGGAAAAATTAAGAAACCCAAAACCAAGAAAAGCAATAAAGATAATGATAACGACTCTTCTGGTGGAAACGCGAAAGAAGCTGCAGGTAAATCACAACCAAAAGAAACAAGAGAGTCGAGAAAAAAGAAGAAAAGTAAGTCTCCAGGTCTTTTTGGTAAAGGATTAAAATCTGCTAAAGGCGGACTTAAACGCGTTCCATTCTTAGGAGCTGGTCTTTCTGCACTAGACTTCGCTTCAGCAAAAGGCGCAAAAGGGAAAGGCAAAGCTGCAGGAAGTGCTATTGGCGGATTGGCAGGCGGAGCACTAGGAACCTTCTTAGGTCCTGCAGGGACAATAGCCGGAGGAGCTGCAGGAAGTTCAGTAGGAAATTTTTTAGGCGGAAAAGCCGTTGATATCAGTAAAAAGATAAATTTTAGCGGAGTGGCATCTAAGCTTTCATCCTTCAAAAAAAGTGCAGGAGATACATTCAGATCGGTTTCGGAAAAAGCATCAAACTTTTTAAGCCCTTTAGGAGGCAAGGTTTCTGGGTGGATGAGTTCTGCAAAGGGTAAAGGGTTAAGTAGTTTATCTCCATTAGTTGGAGGAGCTGCAGGAATGCTCTCTCAGATACCCCAAAAGGCGTCTTCCTTTTTGGCTCCTTTAGGAGGTAAGTTCTCAAATTGGATGAGTTCTGCAAAAGCGAAAGGATTAAGCGGTCTATCTCCTATTGTTGGAGGAGTTTCAGGCTTATTATCCAAACTACCAGGAGCGTCAGTTACTCACCTTGGCCCATTAGCTGGTAAATTTTCAGGATGGTTCAAAACAGTAAAGGACAGTGGGGTAAAAGGAATTTCTGGTCTTCCTTCTGGGGTTTCGGGGGTAGTATCAAAAATCGGTGGTAAAGTTAGCGGAGAGATAGATGTTCTGACCAAAAAGTTCGCAGGTTACGGTGCTAAAATGGGAAAGGCTATATCTGATGCGTTTGCTTCAGCTAAAAGTGCTGCAGGTAAAGTAGCTTCTAAAGGAAAATCCATTTTAGATTCTGGTGTTAGTGCTGCAAAAGGCGGATATAAAGGGTTTGTTTCTTTTGTTAACGGATCACACGCGAAAGGTATATCAGATGTACCATTCGATGGTTATAGGGCTATACTCCATAAAGGAGAAACTGTTTTACCAAAAGCAGAAGCAGATGTTTTGCGATCAATGGCCACAGGTGATTCTCTTTTGTCAAAGGCACAAGGTATCGCCCCAGCCAACAGTACAAATTTCACCTTCCAATATGCTCCAAATATCAGTGGGGTAGATCCTAAAGAAATTGAGCCTGTCTTACAACGTGATAGACAAGATTTCGAAGTACAGATGAACAACTATAAACACAAAGTAAAAAGGGTGGCATTCTAATGAAAAAGTATACAACAAAGCATGGTGACACCTGGGACCAAATAGCATTAGAACAATTAGGGAGCGAGTATATGCTCCCTCTTTTATTGCAAAAAAACTATAAACATAGGCTTGTTGTACAATTTGAATCTGGAATTGAGATTGATATCCCGACGATTGATTATGAAGAGATAAGTGATATTCCTTCTTGGTTGATTGGAGAAGAAATAGAGGAGGATACTTCAGATGACGACAACTCTTGGCCGACGATCATCGGTTGATATCCTATACAACAGAATCTCGATTAGTCCTCATATTAAAACAGGAACTTATACAGATAACCTCAGCGGTCAAGCTGATGAGATATCACTTGTTATTGAAGACAGGGAACAGTATTGGACAGGGAAATGGGCTCCTAGAAAAGGTTCAACACTCTCAGCTGCATTGATTTTGGCAAATTGGGGAGAAAACAAAAGTACAAAGCGTAGTTTAGGAACTTTTGAAATCGATGAGATAGAAGTAGTATCTATGCCTTCAGAAGCTACTATAAAAGCTATATCTATCCCTAGTTCCTCCTCTATTCGGGGTGAAGGTAAAAATACAGCGTGGGAGAAAGCAACCTTAAAAAAAGTTGGTCAGGATATAGCGAAGAGGAACAAACTGAAACTCCACTTTGAACTCAGTGAGAATCCTCATTATGATCGAGTAGAGCAGGCTGGGGAGTCAGATGTTAAGTTCTTGATGAGACTTTGTGAAGAAGCCGGGGCAGCTCTTAAAGTATCAAACAGCCATATCGTTATACTTGATGAAGCTGATTATGAGGCAAATGAAGCAAAAGTTACGATTTTAAAATCAGATAAGAGAATCCAGCACTATAGCGGACGCTCTACTTTGAATGGGATATACAGAGCGTGCAAAGTCATTTACGAGGACCCCAAAACAAAAAAGACAATTAGTTATACTTTCGTTCCTCCAAAAGCGCCAAAAGTGGGACGAACACTAATTGTAAATGAGGAAGTTAAATCCCATGATCAAGCGAAAAAGTTGGCTAAGAATAGATTGCGAAATGAGAATAAAAACGCAGAAACTATGACGTTAACTTTTACAGGTGCTGATTTTTTCTATGCAGGTATGACATTAAAATTATCAGGGTTCGGAATGTTTAATGGAAAATACATCATTACACAAGCCCATGTTTCATGGGGAGGGAGAACAGAAAGTATTTTGTCTCTTCGTAAATGTTTGGAGGGGTATTAACAGTGAAGTTAATAGAACATGGTAGAATCTCTTCCGTAAACCCTGAAAACCATACTGCTCGCATTGTTATTACCGATCGCGACAACATGGTGTCAGGAGAGCTCCCTATCCTTCACCATGGAGTATATTGGCTTCCAGAGGTCGGCGATACCGTCGCATGTATTATGATGCCAAACTCTAAAAGTATGGGGTTTATTATAGGGGCTTTTTATAACCAAGAGGATAAACCCCCTGTTAATAATAAAAACAAGCATCATATTCGATTTAATGACGGGGCCTCATTCGAATATGATTCAGGAAGCCATGAGTTGGTATTCAACGGAGTGTCCGGATCTAAGTTTATCTTGCGCAACTGCGAATTTATTAGAGAGTAGGTGAAACATGGCCATTATAGGGACATTTGGAAGTATTTCATTTGAAGTTTCATCTAAAAGAATTAAAACGTTTGATAACCTCACAAGAAACGGTGACGCGCGCTGGGCAATTCATGAAAACTTACTTGTTAAGCCTGTTCCTGAGTTCATCGGACCAGGTCAAGATGAGTTGAACTTTACTATACGTTTATCAGCGTATCAGAAAGTAAATCCGATACTCGAATTAGACAAGTTAAGAGCATTCAAGAATGCTGGAAAGGTTGCCCCGTTTGTTCTTGGTGGAAGGAGTGTATCCAGCAGTCATTGGTACATTGAAAAATTAGGCGAAGCTATAACTACGGTTAACGGTAAGGGACTAATTATTACTGCTGAAGCAGATCTCACTCTGAAGGAATATCCAAAGGTTTTTGTTCCGAGGAGTAAGTCCAGGCCCAAACCAACAACCAAGAGTAGTAATACTAGTAAAAGAACAAGTACGGGAAAAATTACAATAAAAGCAGGAATGCTGAATTGTAGATCAAGTCCTTCACTGAAGGGGAAAATTGTTAAAGTGTTAAGAAAAGGACAGGTTCACATTGTCTACGGAACTAAAAAGGGAGATATCCTTTGGTATGACTTAGGCGGTGGTAAATATTGCTCTGCAAACTCGAAATATGTGTCTTACAAGAAAGGATGATAATGAATGCATAATGTAAGTCCCTTAAAGTCAATTAACTTCGGAGCAACAGGAACTGAAGCTAAATTGCAAAATGTAGCATTCATCCTTTCTACTTACAAAAATACATGCCCCATGGATCGTGGTTTCGGGTGGGAACCTCCGATTGATTTACCACTAGAGTTAGCAAAATCGCAAATGGCTGCTCAAATTATTGAAGCCATTGAAAGTAATGAAGAAGGTATAAGAGTAGAGGAAGTAACATTCACCGATGATGCTCCGAATGGGATACTTATACCTCAAGTGAAAGTGGTGATAGAAGATGGCGAGATTTAACCTTCCAGAAATTGAGTTTGTCCCTGTTGATGCCGTTGAAATCGAAACTTCAATTGTGGGACGCTTCGAAGAACTATCTGGAATTAAATTAAGTGAGGCGGACCCTCGAAGAAAGTTTATTCAATCGCTCGTTTATGGATTTACACTCCAGTTAAACAACATTGACTTTACAGCAAAACAGAACAGATTAGCTTATGCAGTAGATGATTTTCTAGATCATTTTGGAGAGAATAAATCCGTTTCAAGAATAGAACCTAAATCTTCAATCACAGTCATTAGGTTTGAAGTTAACCCTGTAGAAACGTCTGTTATACCTGCTGGAACAAGAATATCCATAAATGAAATTTTCTTTGAGACAACATCTGTGGCAACAGTGGAACCAGGAATGCAGTTTGTAGACGTTGCTGCTGTATGCACTGAAGCAGGAACAAAAGGAAATGGTTACCTACCTGGGCAGATTAATAATCTAGTAGATCCGTTACCATGGGTATCGAAGGCCTACAATACAGTTTTAACAGTTGAAGGTTCGGATTGGGAAGACGACGATTCTTACGCAGAAAGGATTAGACAATCTAATGAAAGATTCTCGACCGCAGGTCCTACGGGAGCTTATGAGTTCTTTGCGAAATCAGCAAATCAATTAATAGTAGATGTATTTGTACATTCCCCTTCAGACGGAGTTATTGAGATTCGACCGTTACTTAAGGGAGGCGATATACCTTCTGCAGACGTGTTAGGACAAGTTTTAAACATAGTCGATAATCGGAATGTACGACCATTAACAGATAAGGTAAATGTGTTGGCTCCAGAAGTAATCGAGTATGATATCGATGTAACATACTTCGTATCTAAAGAAAATGAAAGCATCCTTACTAGCATCCAGAGTACCGTTCAATCTGCAGTTAACGAGTATACCTTATGGCAAAAATCAAAACTGGGTCGAGGAATTGATGCTAGTGAGTTGATCTCAAAGGTGAAGAACGCAGGGGCTAAAAGAGTTGCTGTTACTCTACCGGCTTCATACACTCCAATTGAATCCTACCAAGTAGCAAGAGACAGATTGGTGAACGTGACCTTTGGAGGGGTTGTAAATGATTGATATTGAATCTTTGAAAATTGAAGATTTATTGCCTGATAGTCTGAAAAGAGATAAAGAGGTTCTATACCTAGCACAAGCAGTCACAGAAACATTTCAGCAGGTAAGTAAGAAAATCAATATCTTAAATCCTAAACGACCAGTAGATGACAACGTGTTAGACATTATTGCATGGGAGGAACATGTAGATTTTTATGATAACTCTCTCCCAGCAGAACAAAAAAGAGAACTTATTGAAAAATCTACTTACTTTCACCAACATAAAGGAACTCCTGCAGCTGTTGAGGACTTAATTGCTACTATTTTTGGCGAAGGTAAAGTGGTTGAATGGTTTGAGTATGGGGGAGCCCCTTACACATTTAAGGTAGTAACAAACAATCGTTCAGTCACTCAAGAAAAAGCTGAATTATTTATTAAAGCTCTTAACTCTGTTAAAAATCTACGATCAAGACTTGAAAAGGTAGAAATTACTCAAGTAGAAGGTATGAATCTTTATTTTGCTGGAGTACTTCATACAGGAGATAAAATTACAATTAGGCAGGTGGTGTAATATGACTGCATTTGGAGGATTAGTTCTTACTAACAAAGGTAGGAATTTACAGGCCAAAGCTCAAACAGGGGTTGCTTTGGCATTTACTCGCTATGCAATTGGAGATGGACTTCTTAATGGATCGTCTATTTCAGAGTTAAACACATTAAAAAATGAGCGTTTATCATTGGAGATTAATAAGCTTAAAGTTTTACCTGGAGGACAGGCTATTGTTGGAACGATATTATCGAACCAAACTGTCACTTCAGGTTTTTATTTTAGGGAAATTGGACTCTTTGCTCAAGATCCTCAATTAGGTGAAATTCTTTATTGTTACGGAAATGCTGGTAACAATGGCGAGTATATACCTGCCGGTTCTGCTGGTAGCCCAGATCTTATAGAGAAGACAATAGACCTCATCGCCTTAACGGGGAATGCGTCAAATGTCAGTGCAGTAATTAATAATTCTTTGGTTTTTGAAACACCAGAAGGCGCACAACAGAAAGCCGATTCAGCAGAGTCAACTGCGAAAGCACATGCTGATCAAATTTTCATAACTTTAGACGAAGAAGTTACTTCGCATAAGGCGGATGGTGTGTCACATATTACCGCACAGGAACGAACAGACTGGAACGCAAAAGAAACTCCTGATGGGGCAAGGAAGAAAGTTGAACAGACCAATTTCAAGGTGTATAAGTCGGGAAAAGACTCTAACGGCATTTTTACAACAGTTGAGTACAAACGCCAGGACGACACTCTTGCAATAAAATCCGTTTTGAGTGGTGGTACTTCTCCAAATTACACCACACGAACCATCACTTATTACGGCTTAAATGGAACTACAGTCGAAAAAACAACCATTCGTACACTGACTTATGATGCTGATGGTGTTTTGATTAGTGAGGTGTAAGCTATGATTGATATAAGAGAACACGGTGGCAGTTTTGGAGGGGGAGGTCGCAAACCTATTTTTAACGCGAAAGTGGTTAAGCAAATTGTGAGAGCGCCTTTTACTAGAAGTGGTAACGGTTCGACACAAACTAGACTCATGACGGAAACCGCAAACTATTTATGGTACTGGTATAACGATGATGATGAACACATCATTAGAGTGAACAAGTCTAATCTTACCGACGTTGACCATGTAAATATGCAAATTGCTTATACTCCATTAATGCTAGTACCTTTATACGAACAAGATAAAGTTGTTGTAGTGACAGCAGCAACAAATACAGCGTATATTTTAAATGCAGATTTAACTTATGCATTTAACGCTAATCTTTGGCCGAACGCCATATCAGACATACGAAATTACTACTATGACCACGCAGCCAAGAGACTATATCTGTTTTATGCAAATGGTAATTCCAGAAGTTTAATGGCAATTAACGTCACAACAATTTCAGCACCTACAGTTATTTACAACCTTACTCTTCTATCAACAGCAGATGCAATTAGTTTTACCTATACAGCTTTTGAACCCAATAACAACGCAGTGAGAATACTTCATACCGTATCTGGAGGGTATGTAAATCGTAGGTATAGTTTAATAGATGGTTCTGTTATTGCAACATATGCAAACCCAACTTTAATTGCTGGTCTAGGTAACGTTTTGTTAGCAATAGACAGAACAGATTATTCTAAAGTTTACTATGTGAATAGTAATGGCATAAGTAAAATCGATTTAAATACAAATACGCTTGTTGCTAGCAAATCTGCAACAGCCGTGCGCACAGAAGTATCAGCTTTTTTTCCTAATTTATTATTGAATGTAACTCAAAATCCTATACCTTTTGTTAAGAGACTACCGAACGGAAACTATTTTGGATTTCAATCAATATTTTTAAATACTTCTGTTACTTATGATCCAGAGGATTATATTGCCTTTGTATTTGACTCTTCACTAAATATAATACATGCTGAGCCTTCACAGGAGACCTATGGTTTACAACCGTCAACGTCCTTAACAGATATGAATAACTACCATGATTGGATGTTTAGTATGGCGAACTATGGATCACCAGTACATTTTCTAAAATAAAGGAGGAATAAACGATGATATATATACGGTATTTTGCTGACGGCAGGGTCTATTATGAACATTACAAACCGTTCCATCCTATAGATGGGTTAGGACAAACGAAGGAAAAATTGGAGGAATCAGGTCACTTTGTCGATTCCATTCCAGTTCCTGAAATGATTCCAAGGAAAATTCCGGTTTTGAAATATAACAGTGACACGGAAGAATTGTTTTATGAATATGAGGATGCCCCACCTTCTGAAGTAGACAGAATTTCCGAATTGGAAAGGGAACTTTTAGTTTCAAAAGAGGACAACGTTTCAAACATGTTAGCAATCACAGAACTATATGAACTGATTCTAGGAGGTACCACCTAATGGTAATTGTAAATATTTATTATAGGCTCATTAAAGCCGGCGCAAAGACCATTGAACAGGTGCCAGAGATCCACAGAGCAGAGGTTCAGGAGTTATTAGACAATGAAACTACTGCAGCTAATTAAGATCATCGTATACCTTCTTTGGAAGGAGGTGGACATTGATATGGTAACTGTATACGTAACGCTTATCGTACGTGGGTATAAAACTTATAGCCAAGTACCTTCAACATTGCAACCGCAAGTAAAAGCTGAACTTGAAGCTCTCGAGCTTGGAGAATTAGCACAATAACGCCGATGAGGCGTATTTTTTATGCAGGTAAAACCTCCTTTTTTGTCGAATTTGATTATTCGGAAAGGAGGTCTTTGGTATGAAATGGGAATATAAAACTTATTCATGGAATTCAGCAGCAATTTGGGATAAAGAAAAAGATCTAGTTACTGAATTAAATGAATTAGGTAATCTCGGTTGGGAAGTCGTCAATTCAACTGCTTTAAAGTTTCGTTGTGGTGACACTGGAACTGAACAAACAGACGAAGTAATTTATTTACTCAAAAGACCAAGAGATTAAGCATGTGCACTCCCATTTGGGAGTGTTTTTACTTTAAATTGATATTTAGTCATGCAGATCAGGATCATGATGTGACACTTACACCTTTTAAAAGGTGTATTTTTTTATGCTAAAAAACTATGGGAAGAACGGTGAATTATGTACGAAAAACTTTTTCAAGTTGGCGTTCCTACGCTGGCAATCATTGGTCAATATTTATTTGGGGAGTGGCCACCGCCACCAACACTGTTATTGCTTTTTGTAACTTCTTGTATGGATTATGCAACAGGCATGGCAGCTGCAGCATACGAAGGTCAACTTAAAAGTAAAGTCGGATTTAAAGGCATTGGGAGAAAAATTGCTATATACGCAGTAATTGTTGTAGCTCACTTCCTGGATGTGTACTTAATTCATTTTGGTATGGAATCAAAGGCTATGATCATGAACGCGGCGATCCTCTTCTATTTCCTAAATGAGCTTCTCAGCATCACTGAGAACGTTGGAAGAATGGGCGTTCCAATTCCTGAACCTGTAAGAAATGCAATTGTTGTTTTAAGAGGTAAGGACGAAAAGAAAACAGTTTAATCATTAAGGCATCCTGCACTCCAGGATGTCTTTTTCTTTTAACAATTAAAAATGGGAGATGAAACACTATGGGTTATTCATTTGAGAAATTACCACAGTTAATTGATATGCGTGGAAAACTACCACGCAAAGGTGAGTACGTTGATCTTGGTGTAAATTCAAAGACTGTAAGGGTGTGGCATCATAGTTTAACAAAATCAAACTTAGCCGGATCTACTGCTGAAGCATTCGGTCGTTTTCATGTAAATACAAACGGATGGCCAGGAGTTGGTTATCATTTTGTAATTGAACCCCACAACCTTATAAAAGGTCCAGATGGAAGAATGAGAGCTAGAATTATTTGGTGTCACAATCCAGGAGTGAAATCTTTTCACGTAGGAAATAGCAACAAGTTTTCGGTTGGTATTTGTGTTGCTGGTGACTATCGTTCAGAAAAGTTAAATGACGCAACATTACTAACAGTATCTGAATTTCATGCCGCATTAGTTAGAGACAAAATTGGAAAAGATGACAAAGCACATAATCAAATGCCAGGATACTCCTGGAAGCCTTGTTGTGTATTTGACTATAAGGCTGCATTCTTTTTTAATAAGCCTGTAAACGTATCAAAACCCACTCCACTTCCAGGAACCTATGATATCCAGGAAGGAGATACTTTCTGGTCGCTTGCTAATGAGTTAAAAGATATTACAGTACAAGATCTCATTGCTGCTAATCCAGGAGTGAATCCTCAGAACCTAAAGATTGGACAAACTATCAAACTAGGGAAATCTAAAAACGTATACACTCGCCCTTATGAGACGCCTAAAAAGCCTCAGAATGAATATAAGTACCCTCTTCCATTAGTTACTATTGGAAAAGGTAAAAAAAATCCTAAACAAGAGGTTCTGAAGCTACAAAAGGCATTAAATGCTATCAATTATAAATGCGGTGTCGAGGATGGAATCTGGGGCCCTAAAACTGAAGATGCTTTAAAACGATTCCAAGAGGTTTATACACCTTATGAAGTAGACCGCATTTTAGGTCCAAACACCAGAAGACAACTACAAGCAGTTTTAAAATCTAAGGGACATTAATATACACAAAGAAACAGCCCACTCATAAAGAGAGGGCTGTTATTTTTACCACCATTCAAGTGCCTTTCCATACTCATCTACCTTGGGATCTTTTTTATCAATTGTAGAAGCCTGCAATACCGACTCAACAAGATTTCCATTTGGCTCAAACTTATTCATATCAACTGTATATTGGGCGACTCTGAAATCCCCGTTCATAACCCCTATTGTAATGCTATCAGCACCTTTAATATCCTCCTGTTGCAAAAATTCATAGGATTGTAGGATAACGTGTTGTGTAGCGAGCGCAGGAGTAAGTTCTGAACTCATATGTACGACTAAATCAAGGTGTTTTGAAATATCTCTAGCATCTGTTACATCTACATTCGTTGCATAAATAAATGCATCTGTATTTACCCCTTCTACTTCTTCCTCCGGATCACTCTCTTGAACAACTTCTTCAACAACTGGTACTTCTTGTTCTACAATCTTATCGCTCTCTTTTTTCTCAACAACCGGTTTAGTTTCTTTTGCCTCATCTTTTGCTTTCTCCTCACTACAACCTTGTAATAAAGACATAGCCAGTAGTGCTGTAACTACCCATCCTGTTAACTTCATTATCTCATCCCCTTTTTTTCCATTTTATAACATAGAGAAGATAACTTAAATTATATTTTACCTTTCCTCTTATACCTTTCCCATTAGAGGAAGAGAAAAGATAGATATAACCTAGGGGTTGCAACGGCTAAGCAATGTTATATACTCCATATTTTCACTATAATTGGCACCGCCTTTATTTGGGGCTACCCCATGAAGTTGAAGTAACAGAATTAGGAAGTGTTAAATGACTCGCTTTCGCTGATTTCGGAGCTCGGATAAACACATGAAGTACGTACTCAAAAAGCTTTGTGAAGTCTTACGGTTATTTAGGTCATCTTTGGGGCCTATCCCCGAAGTTAATGCCCCAAGGTTAAGTTCGGGGGCTAATTAAAAAACACCCCGCAGGGTGCTGTTGTTTTACTTAATGCCTAATTCATCCATTTGCTTCAGGATTTCTCCGAATTTATGTGCAGGATTAGGATCTTCTATCACATGCCAATCAGTAGTGATATTTCTATCAATATCCACACCTTTGCACATGTATTTCCCGTTACCGGTGTAAATCACATCTACTAAGAATATAGTCTTCTCGTCATAGGTAACCATCTTTCTATCTACGCTATAAACTTTTACGTCTTTCTCCATTTTTTCACCCCCTTATCTTATCAAGTTCGACAAAAGGGAATTCCTACCTTCTTTTACTAATCACTTACGTCAAAATGTTGTGTTGGGACCCCCTATTTACCCTTCTTATATTTATCAGACATTTTTTTATAGGCCTGTTCCTGGTTCTTTTCAAAGTCGTAAACTTGCTGCCAATGATAAGGGCAATAGTATCCAACTATCTTATCTGGCACATCCCAATCATAAACAGCAGCCACCCGATCAATACCCTTTCCCACTTCTTCCATACAAAAGGAACAATAATAGCCTTTTTCACGAATAACCTTAATTTCATTCATTTTTCAGGGGTTACTATACCCTTCAACTCCTTTCTATCGTTGAATACAGAGCAATTTCAGAAGCCGTTTTTTCTCCATTCCATTAGATTACAAACTTATTATAAATTAGTTGCAGGATTAATAAAAAAAGTCCAAAATACTTTAATATAAATATCAGTGATATAACGATAGGAGGAAGTGTTATGTCAGACGATACAAACGATAAACAAATCATCATGAATCCTTCAGATGTCAGTACATTACTTGATATAAAGGAATCAACACTGAGGAAATATGTTGGTATTTTAAAAAACGCAGGTTACCATTTTGATGAAAATAAAGGACAAAGATGGTATCGAAACGAAGATGTTATAGTCTTAAAAAGATTTATTGAAGTTAAAAATAACCGTGACATGACACTAGAACAGTCTGCAAATGCTGTAATGACATGGTTTAAACAGTCTGATATGTCACCCCGTGACATGGATAAACGAAAGGATAATACACGTTATAACAACGATATAAAAGAGCTACAGGAACAAATCGATAATCAGAATGATTTATTATCAAAACAAACAGAGTTAATTAAGACATTGATTCATAAGATGGACGAGCAACAAAAATTTTTTGATACTCGATTAGAAGAACGTGATCAAAAACTCTTGGAAGTTATTCGTTTAAATCAAGCTGCCAACGAAGAGGTTTTACAATTAGCTGCAGCTCAAGAAGAGAAGGAAACAAAGAAAGGATTCCTGGCCAAGTTATTTGGAAAGTAAAAAGCAGCCATTACGGCTGTTTTTTTAATTGTTCTTTTGGTTGTAATTTATAATCCTCTCAACAACATTCTGCATCTTACCTTTGCTGTATTCGTCTATAAAATCGCAATAGAGTATCTGTATAACACGTTCTAAAGTGTAGTCGTGATCGGGATAGACCTTTGATAAGTCACTTAAAATATATTCACCTCTAAGAGCATCCTTTCTAGCCATGCTATAAGAGAATTCAGCGATGTAATCAGATTCATCATCCAGTGTATCAATGATACGTTCATCTTCATGCTCTGATATAACGATCGTCCCATCCTTGAGTCGTAACATGTTATAAATGCTTTGAGGATCATTGTTCTTTCGAATAAAGTATAGAAAGTCATGATATAGAATATCAATCAGCTGCACATGCCGAAAACGTTCACCTTGCACTTCACTTACATCATCACAAAAGCAACGAGCACGTATATACATATGACCAGGTACAGGGATCTTTAGTGTGACTCGTGAAGTTGGAGAGTACAGCCAACCATCAAGCATTTTATTAAAGAATCCCTTTGCTTCACTCATTGGTTTTAACAGACTTAGCTCTTCTCCAATTAGGTTGAGATTACTGTAGGAGCGCAATAAGATCACTCGCTTTCTCTGTGGAGTATTTCGGTAAAAATACGATGCGCAGCCTGCCGTATACTCGTATCCCATTCAATAGAATACTGGATTAATAGATCATAATATTCTTTCTCTAATTTTGCTTCAGCATGCTTAGCACTGGTCTTATAAGTTACTGCAGGATAATCATACGATCGGATTAAATACCTCTTAATTAGTTCACCAGTAAGGGGGGTCGGCCATGTATTACGAGCATGGGCCATTCTTTTTAGTTGAATACGCTGATCAAGAGTAAGGGGAATCTTCACAGGATACTTCTTATCACTCCTGGTCTTACGTGGTTTATCGTTCAATTTAACGTTATCCTTACCTTTATCATTAAGCATAGGGTTAAAGTACTCCATGAACATCGTCCTTTCAACAACATCAGTTTTATCTCAGCGATATAACATCATTTAGTTATTAATCTATTGCGACATAAGCTAACCTAGAACGTATAAATTTGCTCAACTTAGTACATAATGCTACTAAACTATAGATTGAAGGGATGGCGAAACACATGGCCAGAAGAAACCTCTTAAAAGAAGCCGGACTAACTAAAAAGGATTTAGCAGGATTTGTGAAGCAATCGAAAAAGGGGTCAGGGAAAATTCTAGGGGTTACGATTTCAAAAAAGAAGAAATGATATAATTTCACGTACCGTATTAATAATATAAAATGAACATGTCCATTTACAAAATGTTGAAATACCTACTTCCCTTAGCTATATTAAATATAGAATGAGTCCTGGGGGAAATTAAATGAAAACATTCATTGTTTACGCTGGTCCAGAAACAGTCATTGCAGTAAAAGCTAACAACAAAGATCAAGCTTATAATTTATTTGCTGAAAGTCGAATTGACGATGAATTCCTTAGCGAAGAGATTAACAATTTTATTATTAACGGTAGTCTTTTAAGTAAATTTTATTGTGATGAAAAAGGTAGCTTTTTTGATGATTATACTGGTGAATATCCAAGTAGAATCTTAAAAATGCCTAAAGATAAACGGGAAGAATATGTAGAACACCACATCCAGAAAAACATACAGAATTATTGGTCGGATAGACCAGAATTTGCTGAAGAGTATCTTAGAGAGTACAAGAAAGCACACGAAGATGAATACTTAGAAGAAATGTACACTCCTAGCTTTTCAAAAGAGTTTTACATAGACACTATAAAACGTATTATTAATACTGGAAACTGGTATGACGGGTTTGAAATTGCTGAACTTGATCTAGTTGATAAAGAATTACAAGTTATCTATGATAAATAAAAAGACATTAAAAAGACCTCTTAATCCCAACACACATGGGGCTAAAAGGTCTTTAAATATTAACTTTTGTTCAACATTGATTCATGCGTTATCAGCTCTGTAACATTGGAGACAACTGGTCTATCGAAACCTACAAGACATTCTCCTTCATTATTAGGTTCTTCTAACAAAATGCACTTTCCGTATTTACGATGAATTACTTCGTCACCTTTTTGAATCAACAATTCTTCTCCTTCGATTTTGTTTCTATTCATCATCTGGAGGTAATAAATCATCGTATATTGAGTAATCTAAATCCTCTTCTGAATCGTCTACGACTTTCTCAGCTGGTGCTTTGAGTTCACTTTCATTCTTAGGAATTGAATGTATAAGAGGCATATTACCTGTGCCGATAATTGTTTGAGCGAATGCAGCAAGAGCTCGTTCAACATTCGGATTATTTAATTGCTTACGCTGATCCTCAGTAACTTCTATAGGAAGAGTTACTGTCACCTGATTAAGTTCTTCGTGCATCTTATGCTTCAAACCACCAATTAACGCACTAGCAAGGAACTTATTCCTGGAGACCTCGCGTTCTTGATTAATAAACACGAGAACCTCATTAGTTATATCTACAGGTAACTTTATGGTTATGTTGTCACCTGCAGCTAATTTTTTAACTGATTTTGGCACAAGTTCCACCCCTTATGCTGTTGGAATTTCTTCCTCAATTTTTAAACCTTTTTTCTTAGCTTGCAAGATCAGCAGCTTATAGTAAGCTTTTACAATACTGCAAATACTCTCATCGCTATCAAGAAAATGCATTTCATATTTGTTACGAGCTTCATTTTCCTTTTTAAGAAAGTCTTGAATAAGAATAGCCGTTCCACCAACGTTGTATACAGCATGCAGTCTACCTACACGATTCCAGGTTCTTTCGATTTCATCATATTGTTCCTTGGCGAGAATCTTAAAATGGCTTTCTACAATTTCTTTAATGGATTGAGCATTGCCTGTGGACCAAATATGATATTGTTCCTTCTCATCCTCGTTAGTAATACATTCAACTAATTCTCTTCTTGATTTAAAAGCTTTTGTACGAAATTCTCGATTTACATCTTCAATAATGTCATCTAAATAATTCCCTACACCCAGCAAGGAGCCATTGGAATAATCATTATCAATTTTTCCATTCTTTATTACTGCTTTGTCAGTTGTATTACCACCCATATCATTTATAAGAATTGTTTTCTTCATCATATCTAAATTAACCGGCTTAAACTGATCATCCATTGTCATGTTGATCATAGCTGCATATCCTTCAACATTTACAAAGACTTCTTCAAATTCTATTTTAACCATTCGACCACCATATTTAGGAGTCTTTTGAAAAACCACCTCATGAGTAGCGTTGATTAATTTTTCTCTAAACGCTTTTCTCTGTCCTTCAATTTTAGCTTCATCAACTGGCAATCCTGTACTTAGAATGTATTTAACATTTATAATTTTGTCATTTAAATTATTCTTTGCAGCATCAAGTGCAAGAGCGGTGAGAATTAATATAATCGTTTGATCGTTTTCACTTTTAAATGCATTAGAACGGATATGATCATTGTCTGTTCTTTTAGCAGCAAGATTGCCTACTGCATAGGTTCCAGAAGTCTTTAAAGCACTTGAGGTGATCTTTACGTGAAGTTCATCTAAAGGATCATTAGTATCATCTACTGTCTTTCTCTCATCCAATTTCGATACAACATTCGGAATTATGAGTGGTTTAGCCTTAATATCACCAAATATCGCTTTTAAAGAATCATTACCAGCATCAATAGCAGCCGTTCTAATCATGAAAACACTCTCCTTAGAATTGGTTTTATTTACCTTGAATTAATAGTACACCAAAAAGTACACCTTTTGCAAGATAAAAGTACACCAAAAAGTACACCTTTCTTTTTTCAATAGGAAGAACGCCATATTGAATCACTGACATGCTCCTGATATACCTCTCCCTTTCCTCTCTCTTAAGCTATTTCTAGCAATATCTTAGCGACAGAAAGACACAAAGACATAACGCCAGCTTAATAGAAGTGGGGGAGAGGTGTCGCATGTGTAGCTCAATACAGGAAAAATGAATTTAAGCTACACGCAGCGTGACGTAATTCCAGAAAACCGGATTTATGACACAATTAACAACCTGGATAGTAGTCCTCTGAAGCAGTAGGGACTTGTCCATATAAGCTTACGAACATATTTTTCGCTTGTGAGAAAGTCATATCGTAAAAACTCATAGATCTGCATGTGTCTAAATAAGCCTCATAAGCACACGTATCCCGTTTGAAGCACTCATAGTTTATCTTCATTTGTTTTTCTTGTTCTTGGCGTTTTCTGTGGTTCTCCAGTACAGCTACCCGACGATCTATAGTTCTTGTATTCTCCCAATTTAGTTCTTCAGCTATTGCATCCATAGACTCGGAATATTCTAGATCCTCAGCTTCTTTGATAACTGATTCAATTTTCTTCTTGATAATTCCACATAAGTATCCAACAGGTTCTACCTCAGTTAATTTCTCTTCACCAGTTATATGTTTCTTGTAGGTTGGCAAGAATGCAAATAACGACTCCTTAATTACATCTTGATATTCCTTTATGCTCCAGGAATACTTTTTCATTGTACGGAGGATAGAGTTAACATATTTTTTTAGTTCTTTGAATTCAAGATGAAGAATCTTAAACGTTTTCACAAAGTCTAAATTCAAATTGAGTTGTGAAGCGATAATCTCGTATCTCATTTCTTCAAAAGAAACGACAACCTTTTCTTGTGATGATGGAACGTCTGTATTAGGTACATATGTATTTTGTTTTTTCTTAAAGTGAGGTAAACCTATGTTAGAGTCTGTTTTATCATCTTCATTCTTAGAGCCGCAAGGGATTTCTTCATGGTCCGTTTCGCACTCCGTTTCGCATTTAAAGGTTAACTTTAAAAAACGTGCCCACTTTGAAAAATAAGGATGGTTCATAAAAAATATAGCGCGGCCTTCTTTTCCGTTTCTTCCTTTCGCTTTGAAATTAGCAACGTAAATCAGCCCAGAATCCTTAAAAATCTTCACATATTTTTGTATAGTTCTTTCACTTACTTTGAACTTTGTTTGATTGGCAAACCATTGATCAGTAGCTTTAGTGAAGCCTCTGTCAGTACATAAAAGAGCCAATGCACGTAAAGCCTGTTTAGTATCCTTTTTCATAGATCTCCAAACACCATCACCAATTACCTTCTTCATAGCGTCTAACAAGTCCATAATTATAGCTTGTTTTTGTTTTTCTTTAACTTTAGGGTCTTTAAAACGAGATAGGAAAGATGGGAGCTTTTCCATGCTAGTAGTTTCAGACGGTTCTAACATACGAGCTTTATCTGGCATGAAAAGCTTGTCAATTTTCTTTGGATTGAATGGAACAATTTGAGTGGAAGTTTGCACAGCAGCAGAAAAATGCTCGCCAGCAACAGCAGCGTAATTAGACATAAAAAATAGTCCTCCTGATTTACCAGAAAGACAACATTACCTAGAAAATTTTACATTATCAAAAATACACTAAAACTCTTGATTAGAAATAAAAGAGTAGTGTATAATTAAGACAAATTTCAAACGACTGCGAAATCGTTTTTTCTAGTACCCGATGGTTCCCGCCATCGGGTGTTGTCTTTTTATTGGTTATTTTATTTTAAAAGTTATGTAAGTAAAGTGACATAATTCGATTGCGAATTATCCATAATTCTTATTTATCAGTATAGATGATAATATATACATCGTGCAACAGAAAATTGTATATAAAAAGACCAAATCGATTTTGATTTTGGTCTTTTTTATTTTCATTGCGCACTTTACCGTGGAGAAAGACCCACGAAAATGTAGGTATTTGTTTATCTGTTTGAATCTTTCACTGTGTTATCATTAGTAAAAGAGCACTATAATGGACGTTTTGGAGGATTCATCCAGTGAAATATAGAGCAAGGAGTAAACTAGGAGATTATCTAGAGGAGAGAGGAATAACAAAGACTTGGTTAGCTGATAAAATTAATGCAGATCGAAGCCAAGTATCAAAATGGTGCACGAACGATGTGAACGGTGTAGCATTAGCAACTCCTCAAGTTCCGTACTTAATCATGGTCCTAGAAGTGTTAGATTGCAAACTAACAGACATTTATGAAATCGTAGATCAATAAAAATACATACAAAAGAGGCAATCCTAAGGGGTTGCCTCTTTATTTTTAAATAAACTTGGGAAAATAGAGATAAAGAACCGTGAATAAACACCTATATTTATAGTCAATTTTCCCAAGTTGTTACATGTAGAAACAGTTTATAATAAATTTGTAAACAAAAGTAAGTGATATGAGATACAATTATTTACATAATGTAACAAAAATTGTAGGAAAGTACCTTGTTAAACAATGTCAGGTGTTGTAAAATAACAACGAATATATGTTCGTTGATAAAAACACACGCCCCTTGATAGAATATACGTTTGTAGAGAAATGTAGTCAAAGGAGGTTCATGATGGTTCGTGATATTTTCAAGAAAGCAATGGAGAAACATGGTTATAATAACTCCACTTTTGCAACGGCATTAGGAGTGGATCGTTCAACAATCTCGCGATTTTATAAACATGGTCAAGAATTAGCATTTAACAAAGTTGTTCTAGGAGGAAAGTTATTGTTAACTCCTAGGGAAAGACATACAGTCATTGAAGAATATGCTTCAAAAATTGCTTTGACAGAAAATATCCTCATGGCCTTAGAATATACTTCTGTAAATAATAGAACTTCTACTCATTTAAAACTATTAGAAGATCGCAAGGTTATAAATGGTGCAGATGACGAGTATGTTGTGGTGTACATGGACAACTATGATAGACAAACAGGAAAAATTTCTGACGAGGAAATGTTAAAGAAAGTACGAACAAGGAAGCTAGAGAATGACGCAATGAATGTTTTCCAGAGAATCATTGGAATATATACCTTATATAAGAAGAACCGGTACATGGAAGTTATAGAACATGCCAATGAAACAGAAATAGAATTAAATAAACTGACTTGTAATTATTCTAAGAGTTCATTTCTTACAAGATTAAGCGAGCCTTTAGCTTACACTAATTTAAAAGTATATGCAGATTTCCAAGCATCAAGGATACATAGCAACAACATCATTAACGATCCTTATGTAAATGAGCTACGTGCAGCGAGTGCACATTACAACTTGGGCTTGTCTTATCTGTTTGAAGATTATAAGAAATGTATTCATGAATTTACTAAGTCAACAGAAATATATGACATTTACGACAATCCTCAATATTCAAAAAATGTAAAAAATTATGGTATTTCTTTAGCGAATCTATTGTATAATAAATTTAATGATTTTGAGTCTTCAGACCCGGTATTAAATGCATATTATCACGCGAAAATGGGACAAAGAGTTAGAGCTTTAGAACTATTAAATAACAACAGCGAAACTCTTTGCACAAATGCAATGACACAGTTTGTTGCAGGTGTTGCTACAGGAGACGATAAGCTGATCTGGGAATCCATAAGTAAATTTATAGAAGAAGGAGACTTATGGATGGCTTTGCTCCCATGCTTTGAGTTGATTAGGAAAGGCGAAGAACCACATAAGGTTTATGTTGCTATTAAGTTGATGGCGCGTAACTTCCAGGAGGTAGAGAAACTTGAAAAAAACTTTTTTGTTAACGTTAACGATTTTGGCACTAGTTGCATTACCGGTTGATGCATCAACAACTAAGAGTACTGTTCAACCTACTATAAAAGCAGGTTGGGACCCTTGTTGCGGGTAACATTAAAATATCCTTAAGACGCTAACCTTAACAGGTAGCGTCTTTCGTACTTTTAAGGAAGTGTTGCAAGGTATCCTTTAAAACTAATACCATGCAACACTCTACATTTTTGCGTGATAATATGCATTTAAACAAAAACAACTAAAGTGAAAAAACGGGGGTAACATTTTTGGATAAGGAAACTGTATTAAATAAGCTGGTAAGGATGAAAGCTGCTGGTGAACCTTTAGATTTGAAGATGGCATTAGATGAAATCGAAAAAAACGAGAACCTTCAAATATTGGATCAACAAATTAAAAGCCTCTTTGTAACAGCAAAAAAACAAGCCTATGTATCATAGGCTTGTTTTTTAATTTGTATTCTTATTGTTTTTAAAGAACACTTCCAGAAAGGAATCTAAAAGTTCTATCTGCTTTTCTTTATTCTCTTCACTTAAATACATACCTTCATAGTTAAGTTTATCAGCATTTTCTATTAGAAACCTTTTTAAATTGGTTTTTTCATCGGATGAATTTGATAACTCATTGTCTGTTAGCCCTTGTAAGTATTCTGTGGATGTTTCTAAGATCTCGGCTAATTTCTGCAACTTAGAAAGAGTAGGTGTTCTGTATCCTAGTTCATAATGTGTATATGTCGATCTAGCACAACCCACATGGGCAAGTATAGTAGATATTTTAAGTCCTCTTTTTTTCCTCAGTTCTACTAATCTTGATCCAACAATTAAAGATTCAACTTTGTTAGCAGTTCCCATGAAGAGTTACACCTCCGAAATTTATAATCAACTGTTGCAAGGTAATGGTAAATTAATCACCGATGCAACATTATAAGACCTCGTACCTATTATCCTTAATTTTGTTACTCATTGCAACACTTATCATAAAAAGAATTTCTCCAAAAACCGCATGAATATTATGAAAAATACTTGTTTTGTATACATCTTGTATATATAATTAAGGAGAAAATAATGTTTCAATAAATTGTTTAAGGAGGAATCATGAAGAGGATTTGGTTAAAAGAATTACGAAAACAAAAAAACTTAACACAGGGAGATGTTGCTTTCAAAGCAACAATTTCAAGAATTCATTACACTTTGATTGAAAACGGTACCAGAAATCCTTCATCGGAAGTAGCTGGTAAAATAGCTAAATTTTTAAAGTTTAATAAGGATCAATGGAATTTTTAATTGTATTCATTATGAAACAAATTTTCAGAAATAATAATGTAAATTAATGTAATAAAATTGTTCTTTATTATCAATGGTTATTTTTTTGTAAATTTTTTTTACACCATGTATACATATAAAAATATCAGGAGATCAACTCATGGAGCTAAGAAGGCAACATTTACTGCAACAATTGACTATAAGAGGTATAGAAACATGTATTAACGGAGAAAAATTGCTCCGCGATATGAATCTTTCAGAATTGGAAACTGAATTTTCAAGACATAAAGATAGAGATTTCGAAATCCCTAAAGTAGGTGAAAATGCTTATGTTAAACAGAACAGTATTGGTCGGACGCTTAACAAAAGACCCGGAATTAAAATACACCCCTAATCAAATTCCTGTTTGTACGATAACACTTGCAGTAAATCGACCGTTCTCCAATCAACAGGGCGAACGAGAAGCAGATTTTATAACTTGTGTTATCTGGAGAAAGCCAGCAGAGAACGCAGCTAAGTTTTTAAAGAAAGGCTCATTGGCTGGTGTTGATGGAAGACTTCAAACACGTAGCTATGAAAACAATCAAGGTCAACGTGTTTATGTAACTGAAGTTATGGCTGAATCTGTACAGTTTTTAGAGCCAAAAGGCAAAGGGCATACACAAGAGAATCAGCAGCAACAAAGCAACGGGTATTCCAATGATTATCAATACAATTCTGAACCATCTCCGACACGAAATAACACAAGGCGTTTAAGGGGATATGATGATGATCCTTTCGCTAATGATGGTACTCCTTTAGACATAAATGATGATGATTTGCCATTTTAGGGGCTGAGCATATGAATCGTAAAGAAGCTAGACAAGAGTTGGAAAAGATATCAAAACAAAAAACAGTAAGTATCACCAGGTTAAACAGAATACTTGCAGCCATTGATATTGATGGATGCGAAAAACAAAGAGTTGATATGGCTAAGAAAATAAAAAGAATGAAGGAGAAAATGAAATGAACTTAAAGGCAATGTTTGAAACTCAACGGAAATTGCGAAAAAGAATCGTAGAAGAGCATAACTTGAATGTACTGAGTGAAGAATTCAACAATAATTTAATCCTTGCACTGTACGTTGAAGTTGGAGAGTGCGCCAATGAATGGCGAGGATTCAAACAGTGGAGTAAAGATAAAGAACCCAGAACGTATCATAAAAGCTCAAAGAACCCTAGTAGAGACGGAATCAGAAATCCACTCCTTGAGGAATATGTCGATGGATTACATTTCGTTTTAGAACAAGGTTTGCAGTGGTGTTTCGATCAAACGTATAAGCCATCAATGGTTATTGTTCATGATACAGGAAGAATGTTCAGAGAGGTTTATAAATGCATTTCAGACTTAGCCATACCTGGGGGGAGAAATTGGAAAAAATTTCATTATGAAGACCTGTTTAATAACTATTTAGCATTAGGGAAATCACTCGGTTTCACGTGGGAACAAATCGAAAACGCTTACTACGAGAAGAACAAAGTGAACTTCCAAAGACAGGAGGATGGTTATTGATGGACAAGCTTAATGAATTAAAACGAGTACGATCTAGATTAGTTGTAGCATCTCAAATCGCTAAGAAGTCTAAAACAAAAGAGCAGCTGAAGAAAAAGCACTTCTTTGTAAATGAGCTGATTGGATATATCGCATTCTTTGAAGAACCAGCCGACATCGCGGTTAATCGGGTCCAAATGAATCCACCTTACAATAGAAAAGCATTACATAAGCTGTTGTCATGATTCAGAAAACAGCAGCATTAACTTCACGCGATTGGGGAGTTAGCAACCTCAACCCAATGAGAAGGGCGTTTGGACCTGGTCCTTCTAATAAGACGTGCAGATCATGCTGCCATTTCAAAAAACGAAACCACATTCCCTCATGCCAATTAACAACAGAGACCGAAACCCCACATCAAGGAAAATGGAAATCGTGCATGAAACACAAGATAAAATCTTATATCAGCAAGGAGATTTAAAGATGGATAGGAGATATAAAGCTACCTGCATCGATGATGGAGGAACTATCAACTTAGAAGTTGGAGACCACTGCTACATCACTGATCCGAAGAAAACTCATGTTTATTGCTACCGTTCGAACAGTAATAAAAAATCACATTTCGCAATGCTGCCTTCCCGGCTGTTCCAGATTGCAGAAGAAGTAGTTAATCATCGAGAAACCGATACCGGGCAACTAGCATTCTTTTAGGAGATCCGATCATGGAATATTTTTCAGTTAAAATGGCGAGTCATCTGCCAACAGCGAAAACCTTATGTTGTGAGCTGCAGACAATCATTAACAGAATGGAAACGGCCAATAAGTCCTTAGACAGTATCGAATTTAACCCACGTTATAACGAGCTGATCATTCATCTTACAGAAGAAACCTTCGAAGACAAAGAGATCAGAATAGAATCAATTAAAGATACAGTTCAGTGCTTTGGCCTCATTCGACTAAACCAAAGTGACGCTATTCATGCCTTTAAATTAATTCATAAGAACGTAGGACAAGTTTTGTGTAATAGGAAAGGCCATAACGCTATTAAATCTGTGGATCTATCTGCCGGAAACATTACATTTACTTTCGGAAAAAATGAAGAGTTTGAAGCTAAAACTGAACCAATAGACACAAACGAAACACTACTTCTGATTGATGGCTCTAATTTATTGTCTCGAGGCTTTTTTGCAACAAGCTTTAAAGGAGATCTTCTACAAAACGATGAGGGCCTTTATACAAATGGTGTACTTGGTTTCGTTAAAAAACTTAGAATACTCATCCAAAAAACGCGTGCTTCTCATGTTTTAGTAGCGTGGGATGTAAGTCGTGACTCGACATTCAGAAGAAAATTGTATCCCGATTATAAAGGGCTACGAGGTGAAACGCCATTTGAACTGAAACAACAATATGGAACCACAGAAGAAATGCTAACAATGATGAACATTTCTCAATTAAAAGTACCAGGATACGAAGCTGACGACATTATCGGAACGGTTGCAGAGAAGTGGAGAAAAAGAAACAAAGGAAGAGTCTTTATCTATTCAAATGACAAAGATCTTCATCAGCTGCTAGATGAAGAGAATCAAGTAACGCAAATCATCTATGAAAACAAAGAGGATAAATCATTTAACGCTTCATTATTCAAAGCTAAGTATGAAATTTCACCGTCACAATGGATAGACGCAAAAGCCATTCTTGGTGAGACCGGGAAAACGAGCGATAACATTCCAGGTGTTAAAGGTGTTGGAGAAAAGGCTGTATACCCATTAATTCAGCAATTTGGCTCACTAGATGGAATATATGAGAATCTAGAAAATTTTGAAAAGCCGTTTCAAAAATACATATCAAAATTCGAGAGCAATAAAGAAATGGCCACTCTAAGCAAAGAGCTCGTTACAATCATTCGAGACATTCCTGAATTGAACAATCTAGACCTTAACGAATTTAAACTAAGTCTAGATCAAGCCGGAAAAGAAAAAGCGTTCAAATGGCTCGGTTTTAAGAGTCTTTTAAGAACTGCATAAAGAGAGGAAGAACAAAAATGTCAAAAGAGGAACTTTATCAGCAGTTGAAAGAAAGAAAAATCAGCATCAATGATGTTCGTGAAAAGTTAGGTCATGAGAGAGTAGAGCATCCACTCATGAACACAACAAAAACCAACCAAGAGCTCTTATTAGAGAGAAAAACCCCAAGCGCATCTAACTTTTGGGACATCTATACATGTGGCAACAATGATTGCGGAAAAGGATTCGCAGTAGAAAATGATCCTGTTGGTGTAGAGGTAAACAACTGTCCGTTTTGTAAATCTGAACACTTTGAATACAGCCATTCTGAGCCTTGGAACGGAAAAATAGAGAAAGGTTAAAAGGTGAGAAATGATGCATGTTTCATCCTATAAGACTTCTAACAGAAGAGGTGGATCACCGCGGTACGGCACAAAATCAGATGACTATGATTATACAAAAGTAACGGAATACAAGCTATCAGAAGAAGAATTGAGACAGTACCAAAACGGAGAAAAGGGTGGGAGTAAATTGGTTAAATTCGAGAAGAAGGAATACTTAGCACTTAAGGATGAAGGAAAAACTGACGGCGTAATTCAAAAGTTATGGGGAATCGATCATAACAAAATGCAGAAGTTAAAAAAAGAGTGGGGACTTATTGGAGCGTTCAGTCGTCCTCCTTCAAAAAATAAAGAACTTACCAAAGAAGAGAAGGTTAACAAAGAAACTCCAGTTGAAGCACCTAATAATGAAAGTGTTATTGAGCTAAATGAATTGAAGAATCAAAACGAAAACCTAGAAAAAGAGAATTTAAGATTAATGAAAATCCTTTCTGGAGAAGCAGAAAAGTTTGTGGATTTAGAAGAAAAATTAGAAAAGAAAGATAAACTTCTTTCTAATCTGAATGATCAGATTCAGGAATTAGAACTAAAGTGTAATGCCTTAACTGAGAGGAACGATCTTTTGTTCGGAAGAGTTAAACAATTACGAGAAGATTTGCAGGTTCAAGAGAAACAGTTGCAACAAAGTCGGATAGAAGTTGAATCTGATTATGAAGTAGCTTGTCATGAACGCGATGCATTAATTACAACACTTAAAGTAATCAGTAGGACAGCATTATGATCACACCATTTAAAGTGCCGATGCAGGATGTAAGCAAGAAATCTTTACAGAAGCGAGTAAATGAAAAGTTAGCTGCAGGATACACCTTACACACGCCCATTACAGAGAAAAGCGAAAATCGCAAAGTGTTTCAACATACTGCAAAACACGGTTACAAGTTCAAGGGAGACGAAAATATTGGTGTGTTTTTTGCTGTCGTTGTTAAGAATCAATAAATACAAATAATTGAGGTGAGAATATGAAAATATCAGTAAATGAACAAACACAAACCTTCTATTTAGCCTGTGATACATGGAAGTCGGTAGTAGGGCATGAAATCAGAATAGGCAAGTTTCGGTTTTGTGCAATTCCTGTACCAGGATATATAAATGTTTCAGAAGTTACAACGGGTTCAAAAATATTGGACGTTCCCATGACCTTAGAAATGATGTTAGATACAGAAACAAAAGAGGGAGCAATGCTTTTGTTTCAAAAGATTGGCGAGTCTATCAAGAGCATTATTAATAGACAAGACAATTTCGAATTAACACTTGAAAAGATGAAAGCATTATCATTTGAACTTCTTGGAGAAATGCCTCCAATTATAGATTACGACTCTACTTGGCTTTTTGATGAAGAAAGTGAGGTTTTGAATTAGATGGTTTACGAGCCTTTAACCAAATATGCTTGCAAAGATCTAGATTGCGAAACAGAATTTGTTATGAAAAATCAAACCCTTGAGACAGAGTCCAAAATGACATGCCCGATTTGTCGTGATGAAGCAGAGTCAGTTGTGGGACCAGTAGAAGACGGAGATTCATTTGAATTCGGACAACTAGGTTGTCTATACCCAGTAGGATAACGATTCAGAAACATTATCTGCAATAAGAAAGGAAGGACGAAATGAACAAAAATTGGATGGAAAAAGAAACCGAAGCGTTCGCTAAATTGTTTAAACCTAACCAAAATACAGGACATTGCCCAGAGTGTGGTTTAAATATTGATCTTGATATCGCTTCCTATAAAAACGGAGTGGCTATTTGCGGAGATTGTTTCCTAAAGGAGGAAAATAATATGAATCAATTAGAAGTTGCCGAAGAAAAAGGATTACAAGATGTGCTGGTATTTCAGATCAGTGATGATGAATCTGTAGCAGCTTATTCCTTGGAAGAAGCAAAATCATGGTACATGAATGAATACGGAATAAGCGAAGATGAACTATATAGTAATGATGATATAGAAATTGTTCCAATGGATAAGAAAGTCAGAAGAGGCGAAGATGAGGAAGGCTCAATCTCAGTTCAAGAAATTGTTAACAATTATTGGGAAGGTACACCTTTTATAGCAACTACTACATTATGTTAATGACATTAGAAGATCATGAATAATTGAATGATATGTTTTTCATTTTAAAAATTAATATGATAGGCGGTAATAGTAATGGAAAAGAAAACAGTATTAATGGGCAGTGAGAATCATAACGGATGGAAGTTGGAAGAACTATTGGCTCAGGTTAAACAAGAAGTATCACAAAAGATAAATAAAATCGTTAATGATTCTTCACCACAAGCACAGTTGGTTGTAAGAAATAACTTAGCAATTATTGAACATTTGGGTGCTGCTGAAGCATTGCAACAATCATCCTATATTGTTTTAGATGCAATAAGTAAGAATGAAGGCCCAGCTGGAAACCCGAGAATAGGAAAATGAGTAAAGAAAAAACAACTACACGACATTGCGGAATTTGTGAAAAAAGGACTGCAAACAAAGATTATTGCGATGAATGCAAATCTCGTTCTGTAAGAATGGGAAAAGAAATAAAAAAACGTCTTGAACAGAAAAGGGGATATAAAGCATGAGTAAAGTGGATTTTACCGGTAAAGTAGGAACAAAACACATGTGTTTTTTGATAAATGAGGATGAGAAGACTACACATTGTGCATTTTATACCACTGTCGAAACAACATCTAAAGAAATGCTTCTTGTCATTGATAAGAATGCAACTATCGGACCTGGACTACTGTATGGTGCCTCACGAAGCGAAGCTATAAAGAAGGGTAACGAATATCTGAAGAGATTAAGTCAAAAATTAAAATTTTCTCAAACAAATATTGGACAGTTATTTGGTTATGGAAAAGAAGTGGTGGGATATCATCAAGTATTAAAACTCATTGCGGATAAGTCACTTGAACACCCACTGATGTTGATAAAAGAAAGTTCTGTTGAAGATGTGCTGCATCAAGTGTATGAGGATCATCAGAACGGAGTGAACAGAGAAGAGTACCCTATGGATACTCACGATTCATCTATTGAAATAGACTTTAATCCTCTCCAGGCAAAAGAGAGAAGATTGATTATGTTGCCAACTGGAGAGCCGATCTACTTTAAAGATGGAACTAAGTTCATTATCAGAACAAAATCATTACGGCACCTAATTGTTACAAAGGAAAGTGACGGGTCTCAATATTCCATTATCGATACAATCGGCGGCATTTGTGGACCTAACGACAGGACATTCAATCCTTATAACATGAACGATAATGAAGATATTAAACAATCGCTAAAGGATTTAGAGAAAGGAAAGATCAACATCTCTCATATTCGAAAAAGAGGTTCATTTATTTCAGAAGTGATTGACCTAGAAAAAACCTTCGACAAAGCTTTTGGGTGGTAATATGGAGAATTTAGTATTTGTTAAAAATGAGAAAGTGTTAACGGACAGTTTGAGAGTTGCCGAAGCTTTTAATAAACGTCATGATCAGGTTTTACGAGATATACGAAATTTAGGCTGCAGCTTAGAATTCAGACTCCACAATTATGCAGAGAGCAAGTACATTAACTCACAAAATAAAGAAATGCCTATGTATCTTATGAACAAAAAGGGATTTACTCTACTGGCAATGGGATATACCGGTGCCGAGGCTATGAAGTTTAAAGAAGCTTATATTAACGAATTTGAAAGAATGGAAGAATCATTAAAATCTTCTCCTAAAGTGTTAAATAACCGCGAGCAGCTGATTGCGTCAATGAAACTGACTTTAGAGAACTCTGAGGAGATTACAGCTGTAAAAACAGAAGTCGCACAGTTAAAGGAACAGGTAAACAACAAAATTACATTAGATCATGGAGAGCAACAAACTTTAAATCACTCCATTAAGAAGAGAGTCGAAAGTATAGCCGGTGATTATGTACAGCAAATGACAAAACAAAAAATTTACTCGCAGATCCACACTCATCTTCGAAGAGCGTTCGCAGCTCCTTCCTATAGAGTGATTAAACAAAGGGATTTTAAGGATGCGTTGGCATGGATCAATGCGTGGCGGCCATTACTATAAAGGCTTTTTTATTTAAATAAAATTGTTGCATGGTGTATACATTTATCCACCTTATACACAGATGGTTGTGGATAAATGTATACAATATATAAAAATAGGGGTGCGTTTATGACTGTCTTATTAAATGATATTAAGTTGGTAGAAGATGAAGTGGTAAAAAAGCTTAAGAATTATCCTCTTTTAAAAGTAAAAGTAGAAAATGTTCAAGAACAAGAAAGCAAAGGACTCAATCCGTTCGCATCCTATAGAGATAGAGCGAAATTTGAAGAAGAAGAGCTTACAGTAACACAACTTGAAAGAGCTTTTAAGATATTGAATTCAATTCAACTAAAAGTAATTCAGCAAAAATACATATATAATCCAGAAAACATTAGTGATGCCACCATTTATACAAATCTTTTGTTGAAGAAACAGGTTTACTATTCCATAAGAAAAACGGCTATAAACAAAATGGCCGAAGCTCTAGGGATTATTTAATGAAGTATTTAATTCTTACCAAAAAAGGGACCAATTCGGGCACCAAAATAGGCACCAAAATAGGCACCAATTTGGGTACCATTTTGGGGGCCTATTTTTTTTGCGGAATTTCGTACGCTATTTATAGCGAGTTCAACTTATTTGTTGAGTGCTTGCTGGGAGATAGCGTCTAATCCCATATCACGGGACGTACTCGGATGGAATGGCGAGACTGTGAAGGTTATTAACTACCAAGAGGGGTAACCTGAGTTTCAAGTGTCTGTTACGGGAGTGCAAAGATGAAACACTTTGCAAAAACGTTTGTTGTTTGGGATTACTGATGAAAATCCGAAACAATCTTGCTAACCTCTTGGGAGATCGTTTCGGATTTTTTAATTTGTTCCAAACTAGATATCAGCCGATTAACTCTATTTCTGATTTTGAAGTTGGCATTTGCCATGATGCCACTCACTCCTTTCATGCTTCGTGACCACAGCGAATAAGAGATAGATCGTGGAGGTTTGGGTTGTACCTTAGAAAACAACTTTTAAGTTGGTATCTAGTTTAGAGCAAGTTGAAAGTGTCATAATTTAAAAGTTTTGATACCGATACCCTAATCCGTTAAAATAAAGGCATTGGATAGTGTCATAATTTAGTGTCATAAATAACGATGAAAAAGGGTGGTTTTATGAAGTATGGATATGCTCGTGTCTCAACTATGGGACAGGATCTACAAGCTCAACTCGATACGTTAAGGAAAGAAGGATGCGACTTAATATTTTCAGAGAAATTTACCGGAACTAAAGTCGATCGTCCAGAATTCCAAACACTCTTATCTCAACTAACATCTGGTGATACATTAATGGTTACTAAACTAGATCGGTTTGCTAGATCAACATCAGAAGCACTTACGATAGTTAAGGAGTTGTTTGAAAAAGGCGTAAAAGTACATGTGTTGAACATGGGCCTTATTGAAAACACACCAACAGGAAGATTAATCTTCACCATCATGTCAGGCTTCGCAGAGTTTGAAAGAGATTTGATTGTTGAGAGAACACAAGAAGGAAGAGCAATTGCAAGATTAAGAGAAGATTATCGAGAAGGAAGACCAGCTAAATATGGGAAGAAACAAATTGAACATGCATTAAGCATGTTAGTGGAGTATTCCTATAAACAGGTTGAAGAAATGACAGGCATATCTAAAAGTACATTGATTAGAGCAAAGAGGAAGAAGTCGGTATAAGAGCCGGCTTCTTTTTTAATTCACTTAAAGACATTCATGATTCTTACATAAAGCTTTTTAAAGAAAAGGGTGATGAAATGAAAAGACGATGTATTAGCTGCAACGATATTATCATTAATCGACCACAATCACACTATTGCTTAGAGTGTTTTCTTAAAGCTTTAAAACAAAAATTAGATGAATAGGAAGGAAAGCTCATGAGATTTTTTAAGTGGCTAACAAAACCCAGAAGCAATTGCTTATCAAATCTAGATCACCTATTTGTGAAAGGATCTAATAACTGCAGCCGATGTGGTTACTGGTTAAGAAAGAAATAAGAGGAGGTGAAGAAATCCGATGAATATTGTTCAGCCAATTAGAGATCCAGAAGTGATTGAAATGATTAAAGAAGATTTAAGAAGAACTAACGAAAGAAACTACATTTTGTTTGTGTTAGGGATTAATACAGGTCTACGAATCTATGACATTCTTAAACTCAAAGTAGGTGACCTCAAAGGTGGATATATCAGCTTACGAGAGAAGAAAACGAATAAACAGAAGTTATTTAAAATAACTCCCGATCTTAAGAGAGAGTTATCCTGGTACTTAAAAGATAAAGATGATGATGAGTATCTAGTAAAAAGCAGACAGGGTGTTAACAGACCAATCACTAGAAACATGGCGTATAAGATTTTAAGGCAAATTGGTAAAGATTATAACCAGATTGATATCGGATGCCACTCTTTAAGAAAAACATACGGGTATCACTTTTATAAACAAACTAAGAACATCGCACTATTAATGGACCTATTCAATCATTCAACAGAGAAAACAACACTAAGATATATAGGTGCAAACCAGGATGAAATGGACAAGGCAATGATGAGATTCAAGATATAAAATTCTTACTATAAATTTTAAAAAAACCATCAGTTAAACATAAAATACAAACAATGGAACTGAATAAGGAAAACACATGTAAAGCTTGATATAACAATGTTTGTGAGGGGTGCACGAGGTTAACTCCCTATAAGATATGGATAACTGAACAAAAAGAGTGAACTCATAAGAAATCAAGACAAAATGATGAAAATGAACACTCATTCATAATTTGATAAAAAGAAACGTAAACCCTTGATACATAAGGGTTTTTTAACGTTTAGGTACTTTGGGGATATTTTTTCCCCTGCGGGTCATTCGAGCCCCGAAATCCGTCTAGTGTCAGTCCGAAATAGGTAATTTCCGTTTCCAGTGGGTCTGCCTCTGGGAAATAATTTCAAAAGTGGGGTGAAACCCTTGTCAGATAAGGGATTAAGAGAAAACAACTACATAGTAAGTACAGCAGAAATTTCGGAAATCCTTAGTCTTAGTGACCGAAGAATTCGGCAATTAGCAGCCGAAAACGCGCTTGTAAAAGTCGCTCATGGCAAATTTGACCTTCCAGCATCCATTTTGAGCTATATCAGTTTCATCGTTGAGAAAGAAAAATCGTCTGGAGACAAGTTAATAAAATCTGATGAAGAAGCATTGTGGACCAGAGCAAAAAGACAGAAAACTGAACTTGAGCTGCAAATTATGAAAGGTGAACTTCATCGGTCTATTGATGTCGAACGTGTGATGAATGACATGTTAGGAAATTTTAGAGCACGTTTGTTGGGTTTCCCATCTAAGACAGCACCACAGCTACTTGGGAAAACAGAAATACAAGCAATAAAAGAGGCTCTGAAGCAAGGTATTTACGAAGTGATGGAAGAGTTATCAGATTATGATCCTCAAGTGTTTTATGAACAAAGTAAAGATGATCTAATTCTCGATGAAGACGATGAGGAGGAAATAGAGGAGATCGATAAGGTGGTTCCGATGCGCTATGGTCGTAAAAAGAAAAAAGAATGATACTATTTCGCTTTTTCGAACGCTTGCGAAAAGCACCCTCTCTCCTCCACCAGACTTAACTGTATCTGAATGGGCAGACGCTTACAGAAAACTTTCTAGTGAATCATCTGCAGAACCCGGACAATGGCGAACAGATAGAGCACCTTATCAAAGAGAAATCTTAGATACGATAACCGATCCTGATTATGAAAAGATCGTTATTATGGCAAGTGCTCAAGTAGGTAAGACAGAGATCATCCTAAATGGTTGTGGTTACCACATTGATTATGACCCGGCTCCAATTATGATCATGCAGCCGACACTTGATCTAGCAAAAAACTTTTCCAAAGAACGTCTTGCTCCGATGGTTCGTGATTCACCAAGCTTACGGAATAAAGTTGCTGATGTTAAAAGTAGAGACGGCGGAAACACCACTTTACAAAAATCATTTGCCGGTGGATATATCGCTTTAGTTGGAGCAAACGCACCATCCGGGCTCGCTTCTAGACCGATTCGAATTTTATTGGCCGATGAAGTCGATCGCTTCCCAGTTAGTGCGGGTACAGAGGGAGATCCTTTATCACTTGCTGAGAAACGAACAAACAACTTTTACAACAGAAAGAAAATACTTGTTTCCACTCCAACTGTAAAAGGAGCATCTCGGATTGAAAAGGAATTCGAGTTAAGTACACA
>JAEACG010000013.1 GCA_016401345.1 Fictibacillus nanhaiensis
TGATGAGGTTGATAGGTCTGGTGTGGAAGCGTGGTGACACGTGGAGCTGACAGATACTAATCGGTCGAGGGCTTATCCTTAAAAAGCATAACGTTTGGAAACGTCGTATCTAGTTTTGAGAGAACATAAAAAAATGATGAAAATCATTAAAAATTCTCTTGCAAAAAGCTTTAAAATATAATAAAATTTATCTTGTCCCAACAGGATAAATGATTTTGAGAGTGTTACATAAGTAACTAGGTCCAGTGATGATGGCAAAGAGGTCACACCCGTTCCCATACCGAACACGGAAGTTAAGCTCTTTAGCGCCGATGGTAGTTGGGGGTTTCCCCCTGTTAGAGTAGGACGTCGCTGGGCTAAAATCTCAAAATTCCAACTTAGTTGTGGATTTTCATTACATTATTCCACAGTAGCTCAGTGGTAGAGCTATCGGCTGTTAACCGATCGGTCGCAGGTTCGAGTCCTGCCTGTGGAGCCATTTTTACTTGCTTCCATAGCTCAGCAGGTAGAGTGCTTCCATGGTAAGGAAGAGGTCACCGGTTCGAGCCCGGTTGGAAGCTCCATATCATACTTACTTTTAAAACATACAGTTATGGCCCGTTGGTCAAGCGGTTAAGACACCGCCCTTTCACGGCGGTAACACGGGTTCGAATCCCGTACGGGTCACCATTTTTTATAAATATTTGGAGGATTAGCTCAGCTGGGAGAGCACCTGCCTTACAAGCAGGGGGTCGGCGGTTCGAACCCGTCATCCTCCACCATTTTTTTGCTTGCCGGTTTAGCTCAATTGGTAGAGCAACTGACTTGTAATCAGTAGGTTGGGGGTTCAAGTCCTCTAGCCGGCACCATGTTTACTTTCATTGATAGTAGACACAGAGCACAACGAAGTGCTTGAAGAGTAACTCTCTTTTTTTATGTGGAGGGGTAGCGAAGTGGCTAAACGCGGCGGACTGTAAATCCGCTCCCTCCGGGTTCGGCGGTTCGAATCCGTCCCCCTCCACCATCTTATGTTTAACGATACAAAAGTTAGACGATACTAATAGAATATGCGGGTGTAGTTTAGTGGTAAAACAAGAGCCTTCCAAGCTCTGGTCGTGAGTTCGATTCTCATCACCCGCTCCATATTATTTCTTCGGGGCTTTAGCTCAGCTGGGAGAGCGCCTGCCTTGCACGCAGGAGGTCAGCGGTTCGATCCCGCTAAGCTCCACCATATACATAATCATTTCACTTCAGGCGATGCCTGAAGTTTTTTTTGTTGTTTAGAAGACTTTAAAATACTTTAAAATACTTCTCGTTTGATAGAGATATTAACTTTTTGGCTGCTAGTGTATAGTGTGATCACGGATACATGTGTCAGTTATGGAATAGGGTTAAGGGTATGTGCTTCATATTTATTGTTGAACTATGACGATTCGCCGATATAGGAACAAAACTCGCCGTATTATAGCCCAAATTCGCCGTATTATTTGCGAAATATCTAGAATTATTGCTGATATTTCTAGAATTAGCATCGCAAATACCCCGAGTGGTATTTGTTTTAGCGGTCTATTTTTCTACTCATGAAACGGGACTTCTAAAGATACCCCATTTCAGTACTGATAAGTTAAACAGAGTTAAGAAAAACGGAAAGAAGATGGCTCGAAGCCATCTTCTTTTTTGTCCTTTCTTATCCGAAACCTTATAAATATGTAACTTAAGGTCGAAAGCGCTTTCTTTTTGGTATATCTATGCAACATTTTGTCCAGTTGAACCATGAAATCCCTTACAGCTACAATAGAGATAGATTTTCATGTTTTATGTGTTTTTCATAAGGGAGGAAGAAAAATGTTGAAAGATATTACAGTAATCGGAGTACCGATGGATTTAGGACAAATGCGCCGTGGTGTAGATATGGGACCGAGTGCGATTCGATATGCGGGTGTTGTTGAACGCCTTGAAAACCTGGATTATCGTGTTGAAGATTTTGGTGATATAAATATTGCTCGTCCAGAAAAACAAAGTATTGAAAACGAAGGTAACCTGAAAAATTTACAAGGTGTTATTGATGCGAGTGAAAAGCTGTCACAAACTGTATCAAATGTAATCTCCAACAAGAAGTTTCCACTCGTGCTTGGAGGAGACCATAGTATTGCGATTGGTACATTAGCTGGGGTTTCTAAGCACTACGAGAATTTAGGTGTTATTTGGTACGATGCGCATGGAGATCTGAATACTGCCGATACTTCACCGAGTGGAAACATTCATGGGATGCCACTTGCGGTAAGCATTGGTATCGGTCATGAGAGACTTACAAACATTAGTGACTATACACCAAAGATCAAACCTGAAAATATTGTAATCATTGGCGCGCGGTCCTTAGATGAAGGTGAACGTGAGCTGATAAAAGAAAGAGGAATCAAAGTATATACGATGCATGAAGTAGATCGTCTAGGGATGGCGAAGGTTATGGAAGAGACGATTGAATACTTAGCTCACACAGATGGTGTACACTTGAGTCTCGATTTAGATGGTCTTGATCCTCATGATGCACCTGGTGTTGGAACGCCTGTACTTGGAGGGATCAGCTACCGAGAGAGCCACTTGGCAATGGAGATGTTAGCTGAAGCGGAAGTTATAACATCTGCGGAATTTGTAGAGGTTAATCCAATTTTAGACGAAAAGAACAAAACAGCGACGGTAGCTGTAGCTTTAATGGGTTCTTTATTTGGAGAAAAGCTACTATAATAGACGAAGACAAAATAAAAACAGTTGCCTCTTTATAGATGCAACTGTTCTTTTTCATTTATGCGTTGGTATTGGTTAAGCAGGTGATCAATCTCTTGTGAGAGTTCAACTACTTCTTGTGCGATTAGTGGAAGATGTTTTGAAAGTTCATTCATTTGCTGTCTGGAGTGTTCGATCTGTTCGATTAATAAATCTCTATGCATACAAACTACCCCTTTCTGCCTCAGCATAATATTTTATATGATTAATATTCCCAGGTCTGATTTATTTAAAACACATCATTTAGAAAAAAATACCTTTTTATTTCGTCAAATTCTGCAACATGATAAAATAAAATAATATGAAAAGATTTGAAACTTATGAAATGCTGGTACGTAAATAAAATCCGAGTGGTGATAAAATAATGGACGCCTTAATAGCGAATATGGTGACCCAAGTTAAAAAAGGGGACCAAGAAGCGTTTGAAGGCATTGTTGACCTTTTTAAAGATAAAATATACCGGCATTGTTTCCGGATGGTCGGCAATGGACATGAAGCAGAAGATTTAGCACAAGAAACTTTTTTACGCGCTTACCGTAATATAAGTAAATACAATAGTGAATACAAATTTTCAACCTGGATTTTTCGTATTGCTACAAACCTTTGTATCGACAGGTTAAGGAAAAAGAAACCGGATTATTATCTGGATGCAGAGGTGCCTGGAACAGACGGCGCTACGATGTATAGCCAGCTTTCGAGTGAAGAGCCTTTACCTGAAGAAGTAGTTACAGAGAATGAAGAGTGGAATGAACTTCAGTCAGAAATCATGAAGCTTCCTGAAAAATACAGGACCGCAATTCTTTTAAAATACGTTGAGGATCTATCGTTAGAAGAGATCAGCAAGATTATGGACATACCTGTTCCAACAGTAAAAACTCGTATACATCGAGGACGGGAAGCATTGAAGAAAGTATTTCAAATGGTTGTAAAAACGAGGTGATAATAATGCATTGTGAAGTTTCCGTATATGATGAATTAATGAATAAAGTGCTTGATGGTGATGCAACAAAAGAAGAGGAATTAGACTTTCACAATCATCTTAAGGATTGTGAGACGTGTAGGGAAGAGTTTGAGCTGCTGACTGCGACATTGAAGGATTTGCAGCTGCAATCTCATATGAAGGCACCAGAAGGCTTTACAGAGGCTGTGATGGCTAAATTGCCTAAAGAGAGGCAACAGGTAAAATGGATGCGCTGGATGAAGAGTCATCCTGCTCTAACAGCTGCGGCGATCTTTATGTTTTTTATGGCTGCATCCGTGTTTACGAGTTACAATCAGCAAGATTTAGCAGTTGTAAAAGGTGAAGGAAACCTGCAGATAAAAAAGTCTGAACGCGTAGTAGTCGTTCCTGCTGGAGAAACAATTAAAGGCGATCTAGTTGTAGAGAATGCTGATGTTCGAATAGAAGGCAGAGTAGAAGGTGACGTTACGGTCATAAAAGGTGATCAATATCTTGCATCTGCAGGGGAAGTAACAGGTCACAGTCAGGAAATCGGCCAAGTGGTCGAATGGGTATGGTATAAGTTGAAATCTTTAGTTAGTACAAATGATGAAGCAATGAATGATCCTCATATAGAAAGCCGTTCTCATACGGCTTTTTTTCATGTGCAAATCGTATAAATGGCAATCATCATCCAACCATCATGAGTAAAACATGTGAATGTCATGCCAAGTTTTCTTTACATTGAGGTATGCTATAATAAATGGGTTAAAAATTTTTTCTTGGTAGTGTTTGAAGAAATGGTATTCCATAAGTTTACGCATAGCAATAACCTGTTTCGCACCACTAAATACTTCAACTTGGAAGACAAACTGGGTTGGGAGGGAATTTATGTTACCAATCGCTGATTTTAATATATTTAATTACATTACACAGATCATAGATATTTTATTAGTGACGTATGTGATCTATAAGCTGATCATGCTGATCAGAGGAACAAAAGCTGTTCAATTGTTAAAAGGGATCACCGTAATCATTGTAGTATGGTTCCTGAGTAGTTCGTTCGATCTTAGAACGATGTCATGGCTGATGGATAAAGTGATTACATATGGTCTTCTTGCTATCATTATCATTTTCCAGCCAGAGTTAAGACGGGCGTTAGAACAGCTTGGTCGTGGGAAGTTCTTTTCTCGTACAGGATTACCTGAAGAGGAAGAAACGGAAAAAGCCATTGCCGCGATCTGTAAGTCAACGAACTATATGTCTAAGCGACGTATAGGTGCGATCATGTCGATCGAGCGCGAAACGGGATTGAGTGAGTATGTGGAAACTGGCATCCCGATTAAAGCGCATCTATCATCAGAACTGCTGACGAATATCTTTGTACCGAATACTCCATTACATGATGGAGCGGTCATCATTAAACAAAGTCAGATCTACGCGGCAGGTTGTTACTTACCTTTAACGGAAAGTCCGTTTGTTTCAAAAGAGCTTGGGACAAGACATAGAGCCGCACTAGGAATTAGTGAAGTTACAGATGCTGTAACGGTTATTGTTTCTGAGGAAACAGGTACGATTTCACTTACGAAAAATGGAGAGATCTATCGTAACCTGGACGAAGAGTCATTAAGAAATTTGTTAAACGCAGAATTGATTATTGCCAACAAGTCCACTTCCTCAACTCGCTGGAATTGGAGGGGAAAGAAAAATGGACAAACTCCTTAGTAGTTCATGGTTTGTAAAAATTATTGCTTTCCTTCTTGCCCTCATGATGTATACGATCGTAACGATGGAGACACAGGAAGAAGCAGCAAACAATTCGATATTCTCAAAAATGTACACTGAGAGTGAAACGATCGAGAACGTACAGATCAAACCATACTTTGATGATGATCAATATGTTCTTACTGATATGCCATCATCGGTTGATCTTACTCTAACGGGTTCTAGCCGTTTGATTACAAAAGCGACAAAAGTGGATAAAGAATTCGAAGTCTATATTGATCTAACCAATATGAAACCTGGCAACAAGCGGGTAAAAGTTCAAGTTCAAGGTCTCCCTGAAGGGGTAAAGGCTAAGATTAATCCAGACTATGTGGATGTCATCCTGCATAAAAAAGTAACAAAAGAAATGAACGTGAACGTGGACTTGAAGAATAAGAGAAAACTGCCTGAGGGATATACAGCAGGTGAGGTTGAGTTTTCGCCGAGAACGGTCAATGTGACAGGTGCTGAGGGGATGATCGAACAGATCTCATTCATCACAGGATTTGTGGACGTAAGTGATGCAGATGAAACGATCCAAACCAAAGTTCCTCTGCGTGCGTACAATCAGCAAGGAGATATAATTGATGTTCAGATCAACCCTGGAGTAGCGGAGGTGTCTGTACCGATCAAGAAGCCTAAGAAAACGGTACCGATATCTATCGAAACGAAAGGCGAACTAGAGGAGGGGCTTACCCTTCAATCGATCACATCTGATCCGAGCGAGATCACATTGACAGGTACAACAACTTCTTTAGATAAAATCGATTCATTTAAAGGAATAACGATAGATTTAAGTGACATCAAAAAAGACACGACGCTGACCGTTGATGTTCCCGTACCAGACGGAATTGACGACGTTTCAATAAAAGAAGTGACAGTAGATGTAAACGTTGAAGAAACGGGTAATGAGGCTGAAACCGAAACAGAAGCAGGTACAGAAACAGAAGCAGAACAAGAAACCGATCAAGAGACGACAAAAACGTTCAGTGATGTTCCATTAACGCTGCTTGGAAGGGACGCCGACAAACAAGCAACGATACTAGATCCGGCAGATGGTGTTGTAGATGTAACAGTAAGAGGGAAAAAAAGTGTGCTTAATTCCCTTAAAAAGTCAGATCTGCAGGGAATCGTAGATGTGAGCTCACTTGATCAAGGAACGCATAAAGTGAAGATAGATTGGAAAAATCCAGGGGATGTTGAACTGACAGGTACAGTTCAGGAAGCCAGTGTGGAAATTCAAACAGAAACTAGCAGTCAATAGTTGAAGGAGAGAGCAATAATGGGAAAATATTTTGGTACCGACGGAGTTAGAGGAGTTGCAAATACAGAGCTTACGCCTGAACTAGCATTTAAATTAGGGCGCTTTGGAGGATATGTTCTTACAAAAAATACAGAAAGACCTAAAATCTTAATCGGGCGTGATACGCGTATTTCGGGACAGATGCTAGAGGGTGCTCTTGTAGCGGGACTTCTATCCATCGGTGCGGAAGTAATGCGTTTAGGCGTAATCTCTACTCCGGGAGTTGCTTTCTTAACAAAAGCTTTAGGCGCACAAGCAGGTGTTATGATTTCAGCGTCGCATAACCCAGTAGCAGATAACGGCATTAAATTCTTTGGAGCAGATGGCTTCAAGCTGTTAGATGAGCAAGAAGCAGAAATCGAAGCCCTTTTGGATAATGAAACGGATGAACTTCCTCGTCCTGTAGGCGGCGACTTAGGTTCAGTCAGCGATTATTTTGAAGGCGGCCAAAAGTATATGCATTATCTGAAACAAACGGTTCCTGGAGATTTTTCTGGTCTTCATATCGCTTTAGATTGCGCGCACGGAGCTACATCATCACATGCACCACATCTGTTTGCTGATCTTGAAGCAGACATCTCAACGATGGGCACAAGTCCAAACGGCCTAAACATCAATGAAGGTGTAGGAAGTACACATCCTGAAAAGCTTGCTGAACTTGTTAAAGAAAAAGGCTGCGACATGGGGCTAGCATTTGATGGTGACGGAGACCGTTTGATCGCGATCGATGAAAAAGGAAACATCGTCGATGGAGACCAAATCATGTTCATCTGTGCAAAGCATCTAAAAGAGCAAGGACGTTTGAAGCAGGATACAGTCGTTTCAACAGTAATGAGTAACTTAGGTTTCTATAAAGCTGTAGAAGCAAACGAGATGAAATCTGCACAAACAGCTGTAGGTGACCGTTATGTAATGGAAGAGATGCGTAAGAACGACTTTAACCTTGGTGGAGAACAGTCTGGTCATATCATCTTCTTAGACTACACGACAACAGGAGACGGGCTTCTATCTGGCATACAGCTTGCTTCGATCTTAAAAGCAACTGGAAAGCCACTATCCGAGCTTGCAGGTGAGATGGCAAAATTCCCGCAGCTTCTTATCAATGTAAAAGTAGCGGATAAGTCTAAGTTGAACGGAAACGATGCGATCAAGGCTGCGATCGATAACGTAGAAACAGAGCTTGAAGGAAACGGCCGAGTGCTTGTTCGCCCTTCTGGAACGGAGCCACTCGTGCGTGTAATGGTTGAAGCTCCAACAGAAGAACTCTGCCAAGAGCATGCAGATAAAATCGTAGAAGTAGTAAAGGCTGAGCTCGTTTAAATTAAAAAGAAACTGTCCCTCATAAAATAAAAAAGGGCACGAAACATATGCATATGCGGCTCACAGAAAGAGCTGTGTATGCATATTTTTATTATTATGGAACATTATGTTTCAATTTTTTCTCAGTTTGGGAAAGAATAATAATTGACGGTTTTGAAAAACCCGTGTATGATTATTTTTGTTTACTTCAAATAAAAGGAAGGAGTTTACACGTAATCATTCATCCAACCAAAGCGCCTGAACTGCTGACCGGGAAAAGAGCAGTTGACGAGGAAGAGGTTCATCGATATTTCGGCGGATGCCTCTCGGAACATCACTTCCGTAAGCTTTTGTTCAAACCAGGTAAGGTGACTTCCTGTACAAAGACGAAAGCAAGTGAAAAAAATAAAAATAGAGAACATAGGTGGGGTTGTGAGCCCCGCTCACGGCCCCCCTTATGAAAGCCGTCAGCAGAGTGTGATGGCTTTAAGGAGGACGTTTATTTATGTGTGGAATCGTTGGATATATTGGGAATAATGACGCGAAGGAAATTCTTTTACGCGGATTAGAAAAATTAGAATACCGCGGATATGACTCAGCTGGTATCGCTGTACTTAATGAAGACGGAGTTCATGTGTTTAAGGAAAAAGGACGTATTGCAAATCTGCGTGAAAACGTAGATCTTGGGGTAGATGCATCCGTTGGAATCGGACATACACGCTGGGCTACACACGGAGTTCCAAGCCGAGTTAACTCTCATCCACACCAAAGTTCAACAGAGCGTTTTACACTTGTACACAACGGTGTAATCGAGAACTATGAACAGGTGAAGAAACAATACATCTCAGGTGTTGAATTGTTGTCTGAAACAGATACAGAAGTTATCGTTCAGCTAGTAGAATACTTTGTGAATGAAGGCATGGAAGTGGAAGAAGCATTCCGCCGTACATTGTCTGAATTAAAAGGTTCTTATGCGATCGGACTAATCGACAACCAAAACCCTGAAACCATCTATGTTGGTAAGAACAAGAGCCCGTTATTGGTAGGTAAAGGTGAAGGCTTTAACGTTATTGCAAGTGACGCAATGGCAATGCTTTCTCAAACTGATCAATACGTTGAATTAATGGATAAAGAAATCGTAATCGTGAAAAGTGACAGCTATACGATCAAAACTCTTGACGGTACAGTTGTTGAGCGCGCACCTTATACAGCGGAACTAGATGCAAGCGACATCGAAAAAGGCACGTATCCTCATTTCATGTTAAAAGAAATCGATGAGCAGCCTTTCGTAATGCGTAACATCATCAATCAATACCAAAATGAAAATGGCGATCTTAAGTTAGATGACGATATCCGTGCTGCGATGAAAGACGCGGACCGTGTATATATCATCGCTTGCGGAACGAGCTACCACGCTGGTCTTGTTGGAAAACAGCTGATCGAAAACATTGCTAACATCCCTGTTGAAGCACACATCGCGAGTGAGTTTGTTTACAACATGCCGCTTTTATCACAAAAGCCGTTGTTCATCTTCATCTCACAATCCGGTGAGACTGCAGATAGCCGTGCCGTGTTAGTTGAAGTGAAGAGACTTGGACACAAAGCATTAACAATCACGAACGTTCCAGGTTCTACACTTTCTCGTGAAGCAAACTACACGCTTAACTTGTATGCTGGTCCTGAGATCGCAGTAGCATCAACGAAAGCATACACAGCTCAAATCGCAGTACTGGCAATACTAGCTGTTGACTCAGCTCGTGCAAAAGGCATCGAGTTAGACTTCAATCCGCTGCAAGAGCTTGCGATCGTTGCAAACGCGATGGAAGTTCTTTGTGACCAAAAAGAAGAGATGGAGAAGATCGCACGCGAGTTCTTAGCTGTAACTCGTAACGCATTCTTCATCGGGCGTGCTGCTGACTTCTACGTATGTTTAGAAGCTGCACTAAAATTAAAAGAAATCTCTTACATCCAAGCAGAAGGTTTTGCTGGAGGAGAATTAAAGCATGGTACGATCGCATTGATCGAAGACGGAACACCAGTTATCGCTCTTGCAACTCAAGAGCATGTTAACTTAAGCATCCGTGGTAACGTGAAAGAAGTAGCGGCACGTGGAGCTTACACATGCGTGATCTCTATGGATGGTCTGCAAGAAGAAGGCGACCGTGTTGTTCTTCCGAAGATTCACCCATACTTGACGCCGTTAGTATCTGTACTTCCGATGCAGCTGATCTCTTACTACGCAGCGCTTCACCGCGACTGTGATGTAGATAAGCCGCGTAACCTTGCGAAGTCAGTAACAGTAGAATAGATCATTTAATAGCACAAAAACCTCCTGTAGCGATACGGGAGGTTTTTTCATGCTTAAAAAAATCTTTTATAAAAAACTGATTTCTTTTTACTTCTGATGCAAGTTGATTGGAGCGGAAGGTTGCCGACTCCTATGGGACGAGCGGTCAGGTGGAGACTCCTAAGGGCGCAAAGCGGCAGGAGGCTCACCGGTCGCCCCATGGAAAGCGAGCAACCTGGAGCGGAAAGCAACCACTTTCAAAGATCATACAACGGTTCAGTCATTTTAAATTGTAAGAAAACCCTTTATTCTGTATAATTGAGAATGGATTTCAATTAGTTGTATTTCAATTAAAACAGTAAAGGAGGTCTATACGTGTTAACTCGCTTTTTTGCTTATTATAGACCCTATAAGTGGTTGTTCATACTTGATTTTTCATGTGCCATTCTTGTTGGAATTTTGGAATTGGCCTTTCCGTTAGCTGTAAACCAAGTGATCGATAAGCTTCTTCCTGATGGAAACTGGGAGATTATCTCTTTAGCTTGTCTTGGTTTGTTGCTTGTTTACCTTTTAAATACGTTTCTTCATTTTGTTGTCACGTACTGGGGGCACAAGCTTGGGATCAATATTGAAACAGATATGCGTCAGCAGCTGTTCACTCATATGCAGAAACTCTCGTTCGGCTATTATGATAACAATAAGACCGGTCATAGTATTTCTCGTCTTACGAAAGACTTGGAAGAGATCGGAGAAGTTGCTCACCACGGGCCAGAAGATGTGTTTGTGGCGGTTATGACATTGATTGGATCGTTCGGCCTCATGTTAACGATCAATTGGAAGCTCGCTGTTTTGTCTTTTATCGTTATCCCTTTATTGATCATTCTAGCGATTTACTTTAATAAAAAAATGACGATCACGTTTAGAAAGATGTTTCAAGATGTAGCGGAGATCAATGCAAGAGTAGAGGACAGCATCGGTGGAATACGTGTTGTTCAGGCTTTTGCGAACGAAAAATATGAACAGGAAAAGTTTAGAGAAAACAATAAGAAGTACCGTCTTACAAAGCTTCAATCCTATAAGATCATGGCTCAGAACGTTATGTCCAACTATGTTTTAATGAGGTTAGTTACCCTTTTCACCTTATTGTTTGGAACATACTTTGTCATTTCAGGTGAATTAACGTATGGACAGTTTGTTGCTTTTATTTTGTTATCGAACATTTTGATCGGACCGATTCAAAAAATAAACGCTGTGATTGAAAGCTATCCTAAAGGAATTGCCGGTTTTAAGCGGTTCGTTGAAATCATGGATACAGACCCAGATATAGCAGATTCAGAAGACGCTATAGAAGTCGATTTAAAAGGGGCAATCCGTTATCAGGGTGTGACATTTGGTTATGAAGGTCACAGATCAGTTTTGAATAACATCGATCTATCCATTCGCTCTGGTGAGACTGTCGCGTTTGTCGGACCATCTGGCGCAGGGAAGACAACGCTATGCAGTTTGCTGCCTCGTTTTTATGATGTGCAAAATGGATCGATTACAATAGACGGGATCAACATCCAAGAGATGAAGCTACAATCGTTACGAAAGCAAATCGGTATCGTGCAGCAAGATGTTTTTCTCTTTTCAGGTACGATCAAAGAAAATATTGCTTACGGTGACCTAAACGCGACCGATGCTGAAATTATGGATGCGGCGAAGAGAGCTCGATTGGATGATTTTATTAAAGATCAGCCAGAAGGACTCCAGGCAGTGATCGGCGAAAGAGGAGTCAAGCTTTCGGGCGGCCAAAAACAGAGACTAGCCATTGCTCGTATGTTCTTGAAAAATCCGCCGATCTTGATCTTGGACGAAGCCACATCTGCATTAGATACGGAAACAGAGGTTGCGATTCAAAAAGCCTTAGAAGAATTAACAGAAGGAAGAACGACACTCGTTATTGCACATAGACTTGCAACGATAAAAAATGCGGATCGAATCATGGTCGTGACGAATGAGGGAATTGCGGAACAAGGCAATCACCACGATCTGTTAGCATCAAAAGGAATCTATAGCCGATTACATGCAGCGCAATTTGGATGAGTTGATTACTCCATTCATACGAGTCCCCTTTTCACATAGAGAAGGGGGCTTTTTATATACGATAAGAAAGTACTACTCCTATAAAAGGAATAAAAGAGATGCTTGAGGAAGAATAAAGGAATATATAAAAAAGAATTGACCATGTGGTGCACAACACGGTTTATGATGAAATAGCAGGCGGTGAATGATACATGTATCGAGTAAGTGAGTTTTCAGAAATGACGGGATTGAGCAAAGAGACCCTTAGATATTATGCAGAAGTGAAGTTATTAGAGCCTGTCTATGTCGATCCTAAGAATAAGTATCGATACTACGATAACGGATCTTACTTAATTGCAATGATCCTAGCTCGTTTGAGAACCTTTAACTTCACCATCCAAGAGATGCTTTCTGTTATTGAAGATGAATCCTTCGAGAATCTAGAGCACATATTAAACGAAAAAAAGAGAAATATTCAACAAAAGATAGATGAACTATACGGCACGATAGATGAGATCGATCAATTTTTATTATGGGGAAAGGAAGAGGATGAAAAATGCTAACGTGGAAAGAAGAGAGAACGATACCAGTAAACATTGAAAGAGTTTGGGTGCTTTTTTCTGATGAGAATATTCAAAGGATCATGCCGAACGTTGTAGAGCATACACCAATTGAGAAGAAAGAGGGTGTGGTGGGTTCTACGTACAAGCAGTCCTATAAAGAAGGACGCAGGGTAGAAACGTATATCGTAGAAACGTTGGCATACGAAGATACTGTTAATCGTAAGCATCTGGAAATCGGTTTTAGCTTGGCAAAAGCATTTGAGATTCAAACAGCGTTCACTCTTCTTAAAATGGATGAAAATACGACTCAGTTTGTTTATGAAGGTTCAAATAAAGGCATCAACTTTTTAGGGAAAGTGATGTTAAAAATTGCTGGAGACAAAAACAACAATAAAGTCGTTCATGATTTTATGGAGACCGTTGAAAGAGAAAGCCTAACAAATGCGACAGTGTAAAAACTCTCTGATCCATCTATGTATAACATGATGTTTTATTTTCCATCCTAAAAGGTAGATATAATAGAGCCAAACTTTAAGGAGTGGATGACATGGATAAAGAACAGATGAAAAATAAAGTATTTGAAGTAGTAGACAAAAAACAGACAGGTGTGCTGGCAACGGTAAAGAAAAACAAGCCACATTCTCGCTATATGACCTTCTTCCACGACGAACTCACATTTTACACGCCAACAAGTATCGAGACACATAAAGCGGACGAAATTCAAGATAATCCAAATGTTCACGTACTAGTCGGCTATGATGGAGAAGGATACAACGATCCTTACCTTGAAATCGAAGGAACAGCTACAATTCGAGATGATCAAGGGTTAAAGGAAAAGTTTTGGAACGATCAAATGAAACATTATTTTGAAGGTTCGAATGATCCTAACTATATCTTGCTTGAAATCAAACCAAGCTTGATCCGACTTATGAATGACGGTGAACACGAACCACAAACATTAGAATTATAAAAATAAAGGCCTCTCTTTTGAATAAAAGAGGGGCCTTTGTACGTCTAAATTCTTAAAGAAAGACATTTGTAATAAAAAGGGGGATTAGTTTGAAAAAATGGGGGGCTTTATTTATTGCAGGTGTTCTTCTTACGGGGTGCTCTGAAAAAGAAGCTGAAAAGGAATCGAAGACCACGATTAAAGATGCGATCAAAAAAGATCATGTGGTCATTCAAAATCTTTCCGAAAAGGAAACTGAACTGATGACAGGCGCGACTAAAACCGAGCATCTTGTTCCAATGTTCACCTTTTTAGATGATGTAAAAGCAGACAAAGAAAGCAAGCTGCAGATAACGGTCTTTTCTAAAAAAGGTGAATCGACAACGAGTGAATTGCACTATGTGAATAAAGATAAAACGATTTTCAGGAACAACAACAAGACATTCGGTATGCCAACTGGTGAGATTGAATGTAGCTATATTTTGGATTCCCCTCAAAACTTGATGGTAGATGGATGTACAACAGAAGTTTCTACACTATTAGTCGCCCTATTTAGTCCAAGAGATTTTAATCTAGCAAAAGCGGACTATAAAAGTCAGGAATAGGGGTTTATCATGCCGTATATTTTAAAAGATAGTTTTCTATCAATGGTTCTTTCTGTCGTTGGAATTATTCTATTAGGATCTGTTCCCTATATGTTCAGTGGGATGACATTCAACACTAGCGGTTATTTGGATGGAATAACTGAAATGTTTAGAGTCATGCTGAACCCTGAAGAGATCATGTACTTTGCAGAAAGTGGTCCTTATCCGCTCTTTCCAAGCATGTGGGGAATCTATGGATACTCGGTTACCATTCTGTTTGCTGCATTCTTTATAGCGATTATCGTAGCATTATTGTTTGCTCTATTCATATTCATGCTTCCATCGAGCTTAAAGAATAGAATAAGAGTATTTTCATTTGTTTTTGAATCGATTCCAGATGTATTAATCGCGATCGGTATACAGTTCTTTATCGTATGGTTCTTTAAGAAAACGAACATCTTATTATTTCAGATTGTATCTCTGTACGATCAGAAGACGTATTTTGTTCCAATTTTATGCTTAACCATTTTGCCGACCTTTCTTATTTTGCGGATTCTATTATTAAACATAGAAGAAGAGTACGGAAAGCTTTACGTAGATACGGCAAGAAGTAAAGGAATGGGCCGCTTTCGAATCTTATGGCGCCATGTTCTTCCAAATACGTTGCTAAGTGTATTTCACCAGTCACGAAATATATTATGGTTTATGCTATCCAACCTGCTGATGATCGAATTTCTGTTTAATATTTATGGCATTACATCACTGATTAGGACTAGTGGAAATCCGGCAGTCTTTACGATCTCCATGCTGCTGCTATTTGTTCCGATGTTTCTTTTTTTCACATTGTTACGAGTGATCACGTTTAAGTGGGTTGGTGAAAAATGATTAAAAATATATGGAAAGATCCTTTCTTTATTGTAGGATTCTTGTTTGTGTTTGGCCTTTTGATCGCTAGTTTCTATCATGAAATCGTGCTGGATAATGAAATTTATGAAGAACAGTATATACACGATGAAGAGGGAATGCCCAAAGAAAAGGCGCCTTTTGAACCGTCCAGTCTTTACTGGTTTGGCAGTGACCGGATGGGAGCTGATCTGTTCTCTCAGATTATATCTGGAGCCAAATACACGATTGGTATCGCGCTAGTCGTCAGCTTGCTTAGGGTCGGTCTATCATTCATCGGATCGTTTCTTTTGTGGAGAGCGGGAAGAGTGATGCCGTTTATAAAAGGATTATCTCAATCGTTCTATTACATTCCGTCAGCGTTGTTAATCTTTTTTATTGTAGGACCGATAATACAATTAGAAAACTACACATTTTGGGAGAAAGCATTTTTTGAGATGCTGTTAATTATAGCTATCGCTGTTCCGAACACGTCTATTCTAATAAAAGAAGAGATTAACCTGATCGAAAAAGAAGAGTTTATTACAAGCGCTAAATTAATGGGAGGTTCAAGAGTAAGAATTCTATCAAAACACATACTGCCCCATCTATGGCCAAAGCTGTTATTGATCTATGTACAACAAGTGATTGCTGTCCTCCTTTTGTTAGCTCACCTAGGAATATTAGGCGTATTCTTTGGAGGAACAACGATGAGGGAGTTTACAACGGAATATGAAATACCAGTATCAGACTCCAATGAATGGTCAGGGCTGATAGGAGGGTATTATTATCAGCTTCGTTTAGCACCATGGCTCGTGTTCTTTCCAGTGTTCAGTTTTGCCGCTGTCATATTAGCATTTAATTTTATGGGAGAGGGCATCAAACGGTCAGTGAACAAGCTGCCTATCCCCAAAAAGGTGAAAAGCAAGGGTGAACGAAAGCCAAACATTAGCTTGGTAGAAAAAAATTCATTTGTATTTTTATCACGAAAGAAGACAGGTTGAACCAGCACATGATTCCAAATTAAAAAGGCAAAGAGCATAGACTCTTGCCTTTTTAACGAACTACTATCTCAACGTCGCACCGATGATGATGAGAAGGATAAATAGCACGACAATTAAAGCGAAAACTCCGCTTCCGCCGCCGTAACCACCGTAGCCATAACCACATGGAGTGCAGGAACCATATCCGTAACCTGGATAGCCCCAGTTACGTTGTTGTTTTTGTCTTTTTCCAAACATGCTGTAAGTCCTCCTTCTTTCTTGTGCCTTATGCTTTCATCTTAGTGTATGTCCCAGAAGAAGGAGTGACATGGACAAAATCCTATTAAAATGAAAAAGTTTAATGAAATGCTAGGAGGACATGCTAATGAGTGAAGTGATTAAGCAGTATAGCAGTTTAGTGAATTGGCTCGAGGAACTTAGAAGAATGCCTGAAGAATATTGGTTAGAGCCTATTCATGAAGGTAAGTGGTCTACAGGTGAAATCATCGCCCATCTAAAAGCGTGGGATGTCTTTGTTTGGGATGAAAGACTTTCTTATTTTTTAAAGAAATCGAACACTCCGCCAAAAAAAGGGGATGTAGAAGAAATAAACCTAAATGCTGCCCATGAAGCAAAATCGGGTATCTCTAAGAATGCTTTAATTGATGAAGTGATTGAATGCCGACTCGTTTTAGCTAGGAAACTTCAAGAAGTGCCGAATGCTATATGGGAAGAGAAAATCCAAATGAGTCATTCATGGGTTTCATTATGTGAATATATCAAGGGATTGGTTGAACACGACAATCATCACAAACAGCAGATTGAAAAATTCCTTTTGAACAAAGGGATTGAACTATCCAAACAAGAAGTGTAAACAAGTAGGAAATAAAGTCGAATTTCCCCGGAAATTATCTTAGGAAATAATGGTAAACTTTAAACGAGCTTCTTTCAAGACAGAAGTTCTTTTTTTCGTTAACATAAAAGAAAAACGAATTAAAGAGGACCTATGGATACAGTAACTCACACATTGTTTGGTTTAACGTTGTATGGCGCTGCGAATAAAATGAATATGGACAAGTCACACAAGAGGGCTTTGTTGTTTACGACAGTGGTCGGCAGTCAGATTCCTGATATAGATGTGGTCGTAAACCTTACAGAAACGGGCCGCATCATGCAGCAAATGTGGCATAGAGGATTAACACACTCTTTTTTCCTCGTTCCTGTTTGGGGCTTTATCATCTATCTTCTTAGCAGGCTTTTATTTAAGGTGAAGGATCGAAGGCTTTTCTACTGGGCGCTTTTGGCCGTGTTTATTCATAATACGAGTGATCTCTTTAACACGTGGGGAACAGGATATCTAGAGCCTTTTTCTAGCTATCGAGTCACATTTGGTACGATTCCAATCGTTGATTTTGTATATTGGTTCTTGATGCTTGCTGGTTTTATCGTTTCAAGAAAAAAAGAGCCATCAGTTCGTTTCAAAGTTTTTCGCGTGGTATGGATTTTGATGGTTGCACATGTTGCGATCCAATCTCTCCAAGGCTATGTGGTCTATAACGAAGCAAAAGAAAAGTATGATGAGGTAGCATTAGCTGCTGGCTTTGTTCCTACTCAGTTTCAAGTGATCGGGAAAAAAGATAGTGAAGTAGAAATTATAAAAGATAGCATTTTTATTGAGCCTGAGATAGAGCATCGATTGGTTTCCAGCGATGAAGCGGATCTAGAGCCGCTGTTTGAAGAGAATCCACGAGCAAAAACACTTTATGATTGGTCTCCATTCGTTGTCGTGGTTGAAGAAGAGGAAAAACTCGGAATCTATGATCCTCGTTTTTATCGTAACGGAGAATCCTTTTTGTATGAATTTATAGAAAAGTAACCCGCTAAAAGTAGCGGGTTACTTTTTTTACTACTGTGTAGTTGTTGTGCCGGTTGTACCACCACCAGCACCAGCTCCTGTTCCTGTTCCCGTACCTGTTCCCGTACCTTCACCATCGTCCGCTGGTGGTGGATCGGTTGGTGGCGGGTCTGTTGTAGGAGGCGGTTCCGTTGGAGGTGGGTCTGGCACTGTCGGTGGATCCTCAGGTTCAGGATCTGTTCCAGGATCATCCGGGTTGTCATCTTGTGGTGGTGGCGGATCGGCCTCATCTTCTGGTTTTGTTGGAGGAGGCTCTGTTTGTTTTTCGTCTTCTTTCTTTTTCTCTTCTTCCTTAACCTTGTCTGAATCTTTCTTTTCGTCTTTATTTTTATCTTCATCATTCTTGTTACTCTTCGCTCGTTCTTTCTTACCTGCTTTTTTGGTCTTAACCGGAGCAGTCATCTCTTTTAGTGATGTACCTTTTACGATCAATTCTTTTGTGACGTTAGAACCACTATTACTTTTCGTTACATAGCCGGTATCTTTATTAATATAGACTTCCTCAACCGACTTTGGCTTAGAAAATCCTGCAGTCTTTTTATCCTTTGAAACTTCTGAGACAATGGATTTAAAGATGTATTTGGCGATCTTTTGGTCTTCAGGTGTTAGGTAGCTCTGAGCTGTTGTTTTGTCATATCCCGTCCATACGGCTGCAGTATAGTTAGTTGTATAACCTGCGAACCAGGAGTCACTAGAGCCCTTCTCAATGTGATCAAGACCATCAGGCATATTCGTCGTTCCCGTCTTTCCTGCAACCTCTAACCCAGGGATAGCGGCAAGCGTTCCTGTTCCTCGGTTAACAACATCTTTTAGCATATCGGTAATCATATATGCCGTGTAATCATGCATGGCTGCAACAGGCTTAGATTCGTACTTCGTTTCATAACCATCCGGATACTTCACACTACGAAGAGTGGTCGGTTTATGATAGACGCCTTGGTTTCCGAATGCTGTATAAGCGCCTGCTAGTTCTAAAGGTGAGGGTCCTTTGCCAAATCCGCCAATCGCATAGGCGGGATGAGCCGTTTTAATCGGAATGCCTAGCTGTTTGGCAAAGCTTACAGCATCTTCTGAGCCAACTTCCATAAAGGTTTTGATCGCAGGAATGTTGTAGGAATGAACGAGTGCTTCTCTCATAGAAACATCTCCATGAAATTCATCATCCCAGTTTCCAGCTTCCCAACCGTCAATCTCTAGCTCCTCATCTTTAATCTGTTTATAGGTAGACCATTTAAACTTTTCTATAGCTGGACCATAATCCAAGATTGGCTTAATGGTCGAGCCCGGCTGGCGTGTAATATCAGTGGCGTAGTTAAAGCCTTTTTCAATGTTTTGGTCACCGCTTGTTCGGTTCCCGCCTAGTGCCCGAATCACACCTGTCTTTGTATCGAGCAGTGCGACACCGGCCTTAAATTTGTCATTTGGATAGTTCACATATTCTTCAGTCGATAACACTTTTTCGGTGTGAGCTTGAGCTTTTGGATCAAGTGTTGTATAAATCTTTAATCCGCCTTCATATATAGAACGTTCAGATACCCCTTTTTCTTTTAATTCTTTAATTACTTGTTGAATAAAGGCATCGTATTTTAATCGCTTTGCTTTTTCCTTTGAGAGGGAGTCTGTTACGGGTGTGTTAACAGCTTCTTCTTTTTGTTCTTTTGTGATTGCGCCATTTTTATACATGAGCTGCAATACGGTATTTCGTCTTTCTTCTGCCACTTTAGGGTGAAGAAATGGGTCATAACTGCTCGGTCTTTGAGGCAGACCAGCTAAAAGAGCGGCTTCAGCAGGTGATAGCTCTTTCAGCGGTTTATTAAAATATGTCTTTGAAGCTGTTGCTACTCCATAAGCACCGCTTCCAAAGTAAATCTTATTGAGGTACATCTCTAAGATTTGATCCTTAGAGTATTTTTGTTCTAACTGAATAGCAAGGTAGGCCTCTTGCACTTTTCGTTCAAGAGTTTTTTCTGATGACAGGACAGAGTTTTTAACAACTTGCTGTGTGATCGTGCTTGCCCCTTCAGCACCGAATCCGTTTTGTACATTTGCAACGGCAGCTCCGGCAATTCGCTTCACATCAATTCCCATGTGATCTTTAAAGCGAACGTCTTCTGTCGAAATAAATGCTTGTTGTATGAGTTCTGGAATGTTAGCGATCTTGACATATTCTCGTCGTTCAGAGCCTGTTACATATGTGATGAACTCATCGTTCATGTCATAGATCATCGATGATTGAGGATCTTTTAAGTCATCCGCTGTTAGATTTGGAGTGCCGTTCACGTATGCATAGATTAAAGCGCCTCCAAATGTCACGCTGGATAAGAAAAGAATCAATGTAACAATAGCTGTTCGCCGAATCCAGACTGAACGTTTTCTTTTTTTACGAAGTACAGACCTTTTCGCCACAGCACTCTTCCTTTCTCTAAGTTACTACTCCTGATTTACCCAATACTTGTAAATATAAAACAGTTTATTAAGGCACACGATGGGGGAAAAGTTAAATAGAGGAGTGGTTCTATGAAAACACAGACAAAAGAAAGAGCTCAGATCATTTACTCCATGTTGGAAGAAATTCATCAAAAAAAGAACATAAATGAAGAACAACTCAATAAGCTAACGGAAGTCGCTCAACTTTTAAAAGAAGATGTTGAGATCGGAGAAAAAACATCTGGTGTGTTAGATGATATGAGTGAATTTGGAGAGAAGGCTCTTCAGTTATCTTCAGAACAACAACTAGACGATTATTTGAAGCAAGAAGATCAAAAGGTAGAAGAGTATTATGATCACTTTAAGATGCTGTTTGAAGAAAAATCATAAAAGTATAAGAAGCTGATATCTTGAATGAACCACTTGATATCAGCTTTTTTATTGATTTTACTAAGCCTTAAGAAACAATACTGTTTTTGTCGAACGATTATGTTGGCCATTGCATCCTTTATTTTATAAAATTTAATAAAACGACCAGTCGTTTTAAAAGAGGATAGAGGAGTGATTGTGGTGTTAGTCATTAAACGATTTAGTGAGTTAACTTTTAATGAAGCGATTTTGTTATGGAACGAATCGTGGAAGCATTATTTCTCAGATATGACCATGGACCTTAATCGATTCATACTAAAGATTGCTGGTGAAGGGATTTCTTTAGAAAAGTCAGTCGTGGCTGTTTACGATGGCAAGTTAGCAGGGTTTGTGCTGAACAGCTTTCGAACGATCAACGGCAAACGATACGTATGGAACGGTGGAACCGCGATTGCTCCAGCTTTTAGAGGGATGGGTGTAGGTAAGAAGCTTATATCGGTCTGCCTAAAGATATACGAAGAAGAGAAAGTTGAAATTGCAAGGCTCGAAGCCATTAAAGAAAATGAAGCTGCTATTAAACTATATGAAAGTATGGGTTATGTGACGTTCGAAGAGCTGACATATCTTCAGCATGAAGGAGTCATTACCACTTGGAACGATACATGTTCAGATGTAAAGGTCAAGGAAGTATCCATGCATGATATACAACAACTGCCTTTTTTTAAATCTACCACCGCATGGCAGACGCAATTTCAAAGTTTAAAAGATTTTATCTGTGTGATTGGGGTAAATGAAGAAGTACCACTCGGATACGCCGTTTATAAAAGAATCTATAAAGAAACGGGAGAGCTTTCTGCTATCCTACTCTATCAATGTGTAATTGATGAGCATGCTTTACAAGAAGCCACAGTTAGAGAACTAGTAAAATCGGTATTCGCACCCGCTGAAGGGTCAGTAAAAAGGATGACGATTAATATTCCTAAAAAAGAGGATCACGTAAACCAACTGCTGCGTAAAACAGGGTTTTCGACGTATGTTGAACAAGTACACATGGAACGTAGAATCAGACAAACGAACGACTATCGAGCGGTGAAAACTTTTTCCGAAATAGACTGAAAACTCTGTTATACTTATCAAGGAAGACGTGTCATAAATGGAGGAAGCATCATGCCTAAAGTTTCAGCTGAGTATAAAGAAGAGAAACGCAACCACATTCTTGAGAGCGCCTTAAAATGCTTCAGTGAAAAGGGATATCAAGCTACGATTATTGACGATATAGTGAAAGATTCAAACATTAGTAAAGGTGCGATCTATAACTATTTTGCGAGCAAAGAAGAGATCTATCTGCAGCTGTTAAAAAAGCGTACAGATGAATTTTTTGAAGATATGGAACAAGAGAACGCCTCTCTTAAAAGTGCTAGCAGAAAGCTTGAAAATCTATTCAAACGTTGGAAAAAGCAAGAGTTAAAAGAAGATGATCAGCAGACGATGCGTGTATATATTGAATTCTGGCTTTATGGATCAAGACAAGAAGATCTACGGTCTATTCTTGCAGCGCGATACAATCGGTTTATCGATTATATTGTAAAAATCATAGTAGAGGGTCAGGAATCGGGAGAAATCAAAAAAGAGCTGGATCCGCAAAATGTATCACGAATTTTTTGGGCTGTTCGTGACGGTAATGTACTTCATTATTCATTTTTAGGAGAAGAAGAACAGTATCGAATTGCTTGGGATACGATTGAAGAGATGTTTTTAAGCTATGTGAAAACGAAATAAAGAGAAGGCACCATATTTTTTGGTGTCTTTTTTATATGTGTTAAGAGATGCTTCAGTAGTGAGGGTCCTAATACATAGACTCGTGGATATATGAAAAACTCGCGGGATTAAATTCAAAACTCTATGGTTCTTCATAAATATTTCTTGAGTAACATTCAAAATACCCCGCTACGTATCGATGCTCTCCCCAAAATACCACCAATATTGCTGGAGGCATATTTACTGGCTAGTTTTGTCTAAGGAGTTCCCCTTTTGTTGGGATTTATCGACCAAATGGTCCTATCGAGATGATATAAAAAAGAGTAGACTTAGAAGTAACATATTTGTAATGTAACTTTTTATAAGAATATTCGACTACATAAATACATAGAGATAGGGGGCCACCCGAAGTGAAAGAAACGTTCGACCGACTGTATGATGAGTACCATACGGCATTATTTCAATTTATCTTCTATATGGTACGAAATCGTGAATCGGCAGAAGATCTTGTGCAAGAGGTTTATATCCGAGTGTTAAACGCTTACGAAAGTTTCGAGGGCAAAAGTTCAGAGAAAACATGGTTGTATTCCATTGCCAGGCACGTGGCCATTGACTGGCTTAGAAAACAATCAAGACGCAACAAACGGTTCCTATTTTTTGATATAAAAGAAAGTGAGAGTTTATTGCGTGATCAGGATCCCCTTCCAGAAGAGTTAGTTGCAAAAAAAGAGTCTTACGGAGATTTATATACAATGATGAAACGTTGTTCACTCGATCAGCAGCAAGTGCTTGTACTTCGGTACATTCAGTCATTATCGATCTCAGAAACTGCGCAAATACTAAGTTGGACCGAAAGTAAAGTGAAGACCACCCAGCACCGGGCTATAAAAGAATTGCGCAAATGGCTGGATCAGCAACCGGGCCTGGAGGAGGAATTGAAAGATGGAACCAATTAAGTGGAACGAAGAAAAAATTGAACAGCATCTTAAGCATTTGCCCCCGATAAGAGACCGCCGATCCAAGCAGGAGCTCTTCTTAAAGGTTCAAGCAAATATTAATTATAAGGACAATAAGGGGAAGCGGCTTCCTTCATGGAGTCTACCAGCCCTAGCTACAGCTTGTGCGCTCGTCATATTTGGTGTTTTTGCCCCAGATCTGATCAAGAACGGTGTGCAGATGGAAAACTCCAAGGTCGCTGAAAACGATAAGATGGAAGGAAAGTCTTTAGATGACTCAGCGGATAAGGATCAAAACTCAGTTGGAATCATGAAAACTGAACCTTCCGTTGCTTATCACGGACCTTATTTGGACAAAAATATAAAAGCAATGAACAAAGACTGGGTGACTGTAGGTTACTTGGATGAACAAGCACAGCTTGTCATACCTGTAAGTTTTTTAACAGATGAAGATTATTACGTCAATAAAGTAAATAAAGAACTTAAAGCATTCAACCCAAGCGATGTTGGGTTAACAAATAGTCCGTTAGAAAAGGCTACAATAACCGAAGAAGAAGAGACGGTCATTGTTGATTTCCCGAAGGATACGATTAACGAAGCAGAAGAACCATTGCTACAAGCACTCATTTCAATGACTTTTGCCAATGAAGGGCAGAAGGCAAAGGTTGAATTTCGCATGAACGGTGAAAATGGGTATGAATTTCCGCGATATGGTACAGTTTCAGAATGGGATCTTCAGGTTCCAGGTGCTCCGCATTTCCGTTATGACGCACCATCAACAGATTCGTTTATCGTAAGTCTGTTTTCAACGGGGATAGACGCTGATTCAATGCCAAAAGAGTTTACAGATGCGCTCGAGATGATGGATGATGAGCAAAAGCGTGGACTTAAGCCATTGTTACCAAAAGATACAATATTAGGTGTGAAAATAATTAACAAGGATGATGTAGAGGTTACATTTCCTGATTCTATAAAATTATCAGCAGATGATACGGAAGACCTGATGATGATTGATGCTATTCTATTAACAGCTGAGAGCTACGGTTTTGAGTCTGTGAAGTTTAATAACACGAAACTCGATTCAATCGGCCCTTATCAGCTTGATGAAGAGATTGAAGGAGTGACCGGTGCAAACTTCTATCAATGATATACTCTGTTGCTTCCCGAAAGAAGTTGATTTCCGCTCCAGGTGCTTCGCTTTCCGCGCGGCAGTCAGTGAGCTACATTCGTACGTTTCACGTATAAGTGTCTCACACCTTCCACTCCAATCAACTGTCATAGACGTAATTTAAAAAGGGAATGCAACAATCTTTTAGAAAAGAACCTAATATAAATAAGTATGTCGAAAAAGGCTGCAATTTGCAGTCTTTATTCTATGAAAAGAAAGTAACTTAAATTCTGTGGCCGTCGACTAATAGAGTGAAAGAGTTCATTAAAGAGAGGATGTTATTCATGAAACGTTTACTCGTCGCAGTAGTTTCATTAGGACTCGCAGCTCTGTTGATCTTAGGTGGTGAATCTGCAGCAAAAGCATCTCCATCTTATGATCAAGAAGTGACAGAAACGGCTAAACTCTACAAAGGAGCTCCATTTAAATGGGGTGGCACAACACCAAAAGGATTTGATGCATCAGGGTTTACCACATATATATTCAAAACAACAGTAGTGAACAAAAGTTTGCCAAGAACGGCCGCTGATCAGTATAAAGGCGGCACACCCGTTGCAAAAGGAAAAGAAAAATTAGGTGACCTCGTATTTTTCAAAACAAATGGTAAAAGCGTCTCATTTGTAGGCATCTATATGGGGAATAAAGAGTTTATCGCAGCTACTTCAAAAGGTGTACGGATACAGTCACTCGATGCTAAGTACTGGAAGGGAACCTATGTAGGTTCTAAAAGATATTTACCTGAGTAGACATGTGAACTGTCCTTGATGTTGAGGGCAGTTTTTTTATTTGCATTCTTGTTCAATTCATCATATTGGATAAAAACAAAAGCAATAGGGTCATACTGGTAGTGATGAAAAAGAGGTGTGACAGATGACTATAATTAAGCTTGGTTTTGTGGCGATGAGCATGGAGTTAAAAAATGCTTCTCCGTCCAAAACGATGACCTATAAACAATTCAGCCAGCTGCAGAATAGAGAAGCAGGGTTGAGGAAACTTGAGCGCATATCGCTAGCCAATATAACCAATACGCTACGAGTGTTAAAGCATGCCGTGGCTAACGATGTACGGTTTTATCGAATGACATCTAGGATCATTCCGCTAGCCAATCATAGTGAGCTCTTAGACTGGGATTATATCAGTCCTTTACGTGATGCGCTCCATGAGATGGGACAATATGCAAAACAATATAATATGAGGTTAGACTTTCACCCGGACCATTTTGTACTGATCAATTCTCCGAAAAAAGAGATTCTTAAAAATTCTCTAAAGACGCTACAGCTGCACTACAAAATACTAAAAAGCATGGGAATCGATACAGAGCATCGTTGTGTGATGCATGTAGGTGGAAACTATAAAGAAACCGATGTAGCACTTGAGCGCTTCGTGCAGAATTGGGGAAGCGTTCCGTTATCGATTCAAAGAATGATCATGCTTGAGAACGACGATACATCTTTTACAATGGCGGATGCACTATACCTATGTGAAAAATTGCAGATTCCCCTCGTGTTCGATTATCACCATCACCTTGCATACCATCATGACAAGAACTGGATACAGCATTGGCCACGAGTGATAGAGTCATGGAAAACATCTCCATTGCCATTGAAGATGCATATCTCGAGTCCAAAAAGCGAGAAGCAATTTAGGAATCATGCTGACTTTGTGGATGTGAATATGTTTTTTGATTTTTTAAAAGAAGTAAAAGGTAGTGTGGAAGAAATAGACTGTATGATTGAATCCAAGAAAAAAGATTTAGCCCTTTTTCAGCTTATGAGGGAAATAAAAGAAAGAAACGATGTTGAAATCATAGATGGAGCATCGTTTCGGCTAAAGTAAAACCTTTGCTACGGCAGAGGTTTTTTTATTTTCCGGGAAATTTGTCGAAAAATTTGTAAATTAAATCGTTGACGAATGAAAAGAAGTGTCACTATAATAAAAATACTTAGTAAACATAAATGTATAAAAAGTATAAAATATAAATTTAGGAGGAACACGAAATGAAAAAAGTAATCATGATAACAGGAGCTTCAAAAGGTTTAGGTAAAGCGCTTTCTCTATATTTTGCCCGGGAAGGTTATAACTTGGCGATATGCGCAAGAAACAAAGATGCCCTTCAAAGTGTGAAGAGTGAAGCGATTCAGCTTGGAGCAGACGTTCTAGCGATAGAAGCAGATATGTCGAAGTCAAAAGATGTAGAACGATTCGTAGCTTTGACAGAAGAGCACTTTGGAGTAATAGATGTTTTAATTAACAATGCATCCATCATAGGTCCTAGCCCAATTCCTTATTTACTTGATTATCCAGAACAGGATTTTGAAGAAGTTCTTCGCGTAAATACGATCGGACCATTTTTAGTAACAAGAAGAGTGTTGCCGATCATGCTGCAAAAACAACAGGGAAGCATCATTAATATTACATCAGAAGCGGGAGCAACTGGTTATGCAGGTTGGGGGGCATATGGCATCTCAAAATTTGCACTTGAAGGGTTAACCGAAACATGGGCAGACGAAGTTAGTGAATCTGGTGTACGTGTGAACATGGTTGATCCTGGTGAGATGGATACAGACATGCATGAACAAGCTGTACCAGATTGTGATTATGAGCTTGCAAAGCCTGAAGATTTGACGGCTGTTTTTGGATACTTGGCATCAGATGTCTCTTCCCTCATTACCGGCAAGCGATTTGAAGCACAGATGTTTCAGCTTGAGGGGAGTGAGTTTTAATGGAAACAGCGTTGAAATTTGAGGTTCCAGATGAACTAAATGCAATAGAACCACCAGAACGAAGAGGATTACGCAGAGATTATGTAAAAATGATGGTGCTCGACAAAAACACAGGAAAGACAGATCATACACAATTCTACCAACTGGACCGTTATTTGAAAAAAGGTGATCTGCTCGTACTTAACGCGAGCCGAACAGTTCCAGCCGTTTTAAAGAGTCGAAAAGAAGCTGATGGCTCTGAGGTAGAGATCCGACTGGCTCACAGGAAGAATGAATCAATATGGGAAGCACTTCCCGTTAGTGGAACTGTAAAAGAGGGTGATATCATCCGTTTTTCTCCGACATTAACGGCTACTATTATGAAACAGTCAGAAGACACACCTTTTGTATCATTAGCCTTTAATCTATGTTGCTCTTCGCTGTTCAACCAAATCTATGATTTAGGAGAACCCGTCAGGTACGAATACATCCAGAAGCCTTGGAATCTAGATTACTATCAAACGGTTTTCGCGACCATTCCTGGGTCTGTAGAGATGCCTTCTGCAGGAAGGGCGTTCAGTTGGGAGCTTCTGTTTCGTCTTCAGAAAAAAGGCGTTAAGATCGCTTATATTACGCTTCATACGGGATTAAGTTATTTGCTGGATGATAAGTGGCATAAAGGACCGGATAAAAACTTCGAAAACTATCATATCCCGAATGAAACGGCAGACCTTATTTCTGAAACGAAAAACAATGGAGGTCGCGTCATCGCGGTTGGTACAACAGTTGTAAGAACGCTTGAGACAGTCGCGGAACAAAACGGAAGGGTCCAGGCAGCTAGTGGCTGGACGAATCTATATATTACTGAAAATACGAAACTGGCCGTATGTGATGGATTAATTACTGGGATGCATGAACCGGAGGCCAGTCATCTGCAACTGCTTTCTGCATTCGTAGACCGATCCAAGTTATATAAAGCGTACAAGGATGCGATTCAAAAGCGCTATCTCTGGCACGAGTTTGGCGATATGAATCTAATTTTAGGAGAATAAGATGCTGCATCATATCGGTCTCTACGTAAGTGATATGAAGAGGTCTAGTGAATTCTATGAAAAGATTCTTTCTATTAAAGAAAAAGAAAGTTTCATGTGGAACGATACAGAGCTAAGTTTTTTAATAGGGGAAGGATTTCAGCTTGAATTGATGCCTAATTCAGGGAGTCATACGGCATCCGGCCATATCGCATTCAGCGTGACTTCTGTAACGGAAAAAATAAAGGAACTATCTCTTAAGGAGATCTTTCTAACAGAAGGACCTTTTGACCTTCCAAACGGTTGGAGAACTGTTTTTTATGAAGGTCCAGACGGAGAAGAGATTGAATTTATACAAACTACCAACCCTCTAGTACTTCATCCTAAAGAAAATTAGAAAATAATATATAGAATAAGTTAATAGGAGTAATCAAATGATTAAAGGACTTTACGAAGCACATTTACCGGTAAGTAATCTTAAAACGTCCATAGACTTTTATAAGAAACTAGATTTAGAGATCGCTTATCAACAAGAAAATTTAGTTTTTTTCTGGATTGAGAAAGGAAGAAGTTGGTTAGGGTTATGGGAAACAGACAAGGTTAAAACACCCTATCACCCATCGTTAAGACATATCGCTTTTCAAATAGATAGAGAGGATATGTTAAATATAAAGAGTTGGTTAGAAGAAAGGGCTATAGAAGTCTCTACTAATTTTGGATTTTCACATGAAAAACAACCTTTAGTATTACCTAATAACCCACAAGCTCACGCAGCCATTTATTTTAAAGATCCAGATGGAAATAGCATCGAATTAATGGCTCCTTTAAGACTGGATGTCGAAGAAGAATTTAATATGATGACATTAGATGAATGGAACCTAACCAAATATATGATTTCAACTACAAAGAAGCACAGTAATAAATGAGTCGCAAAAAAAGTGCTACCTCCTAACCATGAAAAGCTCTCATTAAAAACGGACCATCTGGAACTTCAAGTTCTCTGTAAGTCTTAAACAGATTTGTTTGGTCGTACGCTACAGATTTAAATTCAATTTTAAGATCCTTTTCATCAGTGATATAGATGATGGCATAGCGCGCTTCGGCAACTTTATTACATCCTAGTGCACCAGGATTCACTAAAAGCGTTTGATTTATCCTAAAGTCGTGAAGGTTATGATGATGACCAAATCCTAAAAAATCATAGGTAAATAAGCCTTTAAAGAGCTCTTTCATCGCTAAAGGATCAGGTTTACTTATAATCGGCATAAAGGGATCTTCAGATATTGGAGATTCCTTTTTTCCTTTCTTGAAGGGGTAGTGTGTGATGAGAAAACGAAAACCTTCTTCCTCAAATATTCGCTCTCGGGGAAGAGTGCTTAAAATATGAGCATAAGTATCCGTTAGCTGGTTGGCAACCCATTGATGATGTTGCTTCGCATGCCAGTGACTCTTAGGGTGAGGCAGACCATATTTTAACGCCAAAATCGATTCATCATGATTTCCCGTAACCATCTTAATAGATGGCAAGTTACATAACCGTTCAAGCACCTCGTTTGTAAACGGACCTATTCCGATCATGTCACCACCGCTAATAAAACGAGAGATTCCCATACGTGTAGCGTCATCAATAACAGCTTGAAGAGCATCAAAATTACCGTGAATATCTGTAAAATAAGCAAAAAGAGGTTTCAACATATTTCCACCTTCAACAAATTATCTTTTATAATGAAATAAGCTTATTCTTGCAAAAAGACCAGGAGGTTAAGGAATTGAGAAAGAAGTTAGGTTTTATTTTTGAATTAGTCTTATTTCTTATTGCCCTATTAAGTATGTTGTACTTTATCTACATAGATGAGTGGAAGAGTATTTATTTCTTAACATTCCTAATCGTAGCTGTTGGTTCTGCTTTGAGGTTATTTAAAAATATTTAAGACGTAGATAAATAGGATTTGTATGAAAGAAAAAATATTGCCCTCACCAATTTTTTATACTAGTTTAAGCTGCTTCTTGCAAAAAGCACTTTATTAATAGTTTGTTGCTTTTAACTCATTTCCACCTTTGACATTTGATTGGAGTGGAAGGTGCGAGACTCCTACGGGACAGGCGGACAGCTGAGACACTTAAGAGTGAAACGTACGAATGTGGCTCAGCGTCTGCCCCGTGGAAAGCGAGCAACCTGGAACGGAAATCAACACTTCCAAAAGCAACAAAGTTTTCGAAAACGACCTTATAAAAAGACTTAGGAGGTTAAGAAAATGAGAGTGAAGTTTGCCTTTATTTTAGATTGTATTATTATTTTAGCTGCTCTGTTAAGCATCTTTTACTTAATCTTCATAGGTGAGTGGAGTAACATATTTTTTATTTCGTGTTTAATCCTAGGTCTTAACTCCATAATTAGCATATCAAAAGAAGTAAAAGAAGGTTTTAAATGAATCTTGATAGACACCAAAAAATATAGCCCCTCACAAGGGGGCTATATTTATTTTAAAAATCGTAACAGATCACCATATATGATTCGATCCGACTGATCAAGTTCCTCTTTTGCCTGCTCAATGTATGACTTGCACTTATCTTCTTCTACTGGTGCTCCAAATGGTTTTACATAACAAGTCTCATTTGTATAAATATAGTTGTCTGTAATGAACGAGCCGTTACGGAGCACGGTTAGTTCATAATGATCTATTGAAAAAAGATCGGTCCCAAAATGAACGTCATCCTTCGACTCAATTCCAAGCAAGTGTAATAGAGTAGGTTTGAGATCGATCTGTCCGCCAACTGTATCTAACTTCTTGCCTTTTTTTCCTGGAACGTGAATGAATAAGGGTACTTGCTGCAGCTCTACTTGATTGTAAGCGGTAAGCGTTGCTTTGCTCAATACATCTGCCATCGCTTCTTGATGCCGTTCTGATATGCCATAATGGTCCCCATATACAACAACGACTGAATTCTCATATAATCCAGAGCTCTTCAGTTCTTCAAAAAACTGGCGCAGTGCTTCGTCCGCGTAGCGAACGGTTGTAAAATAGCGGCTAACCGTTCCATCATCTACAGGATAAGGCTCAATCCACTGTTCTTTTTCATGAATTAGATATGGATGATGATTGGTTAGGGTAATAAATCGGGCATAAAAGGGCTGAGGCAGCTTCTTTAAGTATGGTATGGATTGTTTAAAGAAAGGTATATCTTTAAGTCCATAGTTAATCGAGTTATCGTCCGTTACATGATAATATTCTTCACTATAAAACTTGTCATAGCCCATCGTTTTATAGATAACGTCTCGGTTCCAAAAGCTTTTATTATTGCCGTGAAAAACAGCAGAATAATAGCCACTTGATTTTAAAATCTCAGGCATAGCGTTGTATTCATTCAATGGGTGTGTTTGAAAAACAGCACCTCTCGGCAGTGGATATAGGGAATTATCGATTAAAAACTCAGAATCAGATGTCTTTCCCTGCCCTGTTTGATGATAGAAGTTATTAAAATAATAGCTAGATTCAGCAAGTTCATTTAAAAAGGGAGTGACTTCTTCACCGTTTATTTTGTAATTCAGTACAAAATTTTGGGTGGATTCTAGGGATACCATGATTAAGTTTTTCCCTTTTGCAATTCCATAGAGCTCGGGGTTGTTAGCTGTTTCTTTTTTTACATTTGAGAGAATCTTCTCTGCATCCATGTTGCTCGCTAGTGCTTTCTGCATAGAAGACTTCGATTGAAGCATGATGTCGTACAGATGATAATTGAACGTTCCTAAGCTTTTCACAAGTATTTCTCTGTCAAATGTACGGGTTAAAAGCTGTGGTCGGTTTATTTCTGCAAGAATCAAATGAACGGCAAATACAGCCACACCACATAAAAATATTTTTCTGCGATCTACAGGTTTTAATAGATGATCAGCCTTCCATCTTGTCTGCTTTAATAGATATGCTAATAGAAACAAATCAACAAAAAAGAAGATGTCTGTTACATAGACCAGTTCATAAACACTGTTTCCGATATCTCCAACATTCTTGGTTTGAAACAATACCGGGATCGTAAGGAAGTCCGTAAAGAATCGATAATAGACGACGTTCGCATACAAGATAAAACTATAAATGAAGGACAGCCATAGAATGATTCGACTTCTTTTACCAGGTGAAGCAAGGTTAGCTAAACAAAAATAGAGTACGAGAAAACTGAGCGGATTTAAAAATAATAAAATTTCTTGCAGGAAATGATCGATAGGCAGCGTAAATGAAACTCTATAAACAATATAGGTTTTCAACCAAAGCAAAGAAATAGCCAGGAAGATTGCTGCGTGTTTTGTTTTAGGATTCATAAGTATAACCCTCCTGTAGTGAAACGGAAATCTTTACCATTGTAGGCTATTTCTCGAAAGATTAAAAGTGATAGAGGACCTTTTTTTAAGTACAGGAAGAAATAGGAGAAACGATGACAACACTACAAGGCTTCCATCATATCGAAATTAATGTGAAGAATCTGAGGAAAACGAGTGAATTTTATAAATGGCTGATGCCAGAGTTAGGTTTTTCTCTATATCAGGAATGGGAAAATGGTTTTAGCTTCAAAATAGAATCGTCTTATCTTGTTTTTGTACAAACAGAAGAAATGTATATGGACATCCCTTTTCACCGAAAGCGTTCAGGACTTAATCACCTGGCCTTTTGGGCTAAATCACGTGCGCAAATAGAGCACCTTCGTGTACAATTGAAGAAGAAAAATATTTCCTTTTTATATGAGGACAAGTTTCCTTTTGCAGGTGGAGAAAATCATTATGCTTTATTCTTTGAAGATCCAGATCGATTAAAAATTGAAATCGTTGCGCCGAGGTGAATGAAGATATGATAGAACAAGAAAAAGAAACAAAGCAAAAAAGTGAATGGGTTAGCTGGTTAAAGGCGATTGGATTTGCTTTAGTCTTTGTATTTATCACAAAAGCCTATTTCTTTGCTCCATATATGGTAGAAGGTGCATCTATGTCACCTACTCTTCACGATCAAGAAAAGCTGTATGTTAATAAAATTGTTTATGCGTTTTCTGAGCCCCAAAAAGGCGATATTGTTATCATCAAAGGTGACGATAAGCGGTACGTAAAACGAGTGATAGGTTTAGAAGGTGACGTTATTCAAATGAAGAGTGACAGCCTTTATGTAAATAATAAAAAAGTGAAAGAGTCTTATCTTCAAGAAAATAAATCTGAAGCGAAAAGCTTAGGGGTGTACCTAACGGAGGATTTTGGTCCACTGAAAGTCCCAAAAGGGAAAGTTTTCGTAATGGGCGACAACCGTCTTAATAGTATGGATTCACGAAACGGGCTAGGTTTGATCGAAACGAAAGCAATCGAAGGTCGTTCTGAAGTCGTCATCTACCCTTTTTCAGAAATGCGTGCAACCCAATAACAAAAGTGCAGCCAGGCTGCGCTTTTTATTTTTATAAAAGGAGTATGTGAGATGAACCGATGCAAGTGGAGTGAAGAAAGCGAGATGCTGCAACAGTATCATGATAACGAATGGGGTCAGTATGTGGTTGGAGACAATGCCTTATTCGAATGCTTAACACTAGAGCTGTTTCAATCTGGCTTAAGCTGGAAGACCATTCTTCACAAAAGAGAGAACTTCAGGCAAGCCTTTGCGCAGTTTGAGGTAGAAAAGGTCATGCAGTTTGGGGAAAAAGAGATTGAAGTTTTACTAGATGATGCTGGGATCGTCAGGCATAGAAAAAAAATTGAAGCGACGATTGAAAACGCGAAGAGAGTTCATGCATTAATAAATGAGTTTGGCAGTTTTGAAGAGTTTTTAAAACAATTGCCACATGAAACAGCAGAAAAACAAAAAGTGTTGAGAAAAACCTTTAAGCACGTTGGCTTAACAACGGCAGAAAGCTTTTTAGAAGCTACAGGGAGGATACAAGCCTCCCATAGTGAGCAATGCTTCATGGTAACCAAATAGAGTCATTTCATAGTTGTCCTGCATAAGCTAAAGCGGGAGGTATGATGATGCCTTATGAGATCTATATTTCAACAACAAGAAAAAGACTTGCCCTCGTAAAAGATGGGAAAGTAATCAAACGCTACCCGATCGGCGTAGGAAAAATGCTAACACCTACACCGACCGGAACCTATACCATAATTAATAAAGCGCCAAATCCAGGTGGACCGTTCGGAGTCATGTGGATGGGACTCTCACGTCCTCACTACGGCATACACGGCACAGATACACCATCATCCATCGGCAAAAACGTATCCAAAGGATGTGTGCGGATGCATAATAATCATGTTTTGGAATTATCACAGATCGTACCTATTGGGACGAAGGTGGTTATAAGGGCATAAAAAAAACCCTTCTTAAAGGGTTTTTTATGCTTTCATCATGGCTTTAGGATCCGGAGTGTGATCGAAAGCTAATTTAATTGATTTGGCTTTAGGATCTGGAGTGTGGTCAAAAGCTGACTTAAAAGAAGCGGCTTTAGGATCCGGAGTGTGATCGAAAGCTAATTTAATTGATTTGGCTTTAGGATCTGGAGTGTGGTCAAAAGCTGACTTAAAAGAAGCGGCTTTAGGATCCGGAGTGTGATCAAAAACTAATTTAATTGATTTGGCTTTAGGGTCCGGAGTATGATCGAAAGCTAACTTAAAAGAAGCGGCTTTAGGGTCCGGAGTGTGATCAAAAGCTGATTTCAAATTTGGAAAACTAAATGTCAATACAGTTAAAAATAATACTGTAGTTATGGAAATAAGTAATTTCTTGTTCATAGTAGAACCTCCTAAAAGATTTTTTTCCTAGCATTATTTGCTTTTCTGTAATAAATGCTAGCTTTTTTATACAAAGACTGGTCGAAGTAAATATCTGCGAGTCTTTCGGAATAGCTTGATAAGTACTCCCAAATATTTTGTTTTTCAAAATATGGGATAACATCCTTTGATAGGAATAATTCAATGTCTTTAATATCTGTATCAGTTATTAAATAGTCGAGCATCTTAAAGTGGAAATAATACTCATCTTTTTGATTTATTAAGCTAATTCCCTGATCTAAATATTTTTTTGAATTTGGATAGTCATTAATATTAAA
>JAEACG010000014.1 GCA_016401345.1 Fictibacillus nanhaiensis
CACCCGTCCGCCGCTAAATCAGAGGAGCAAGCTCCTCATCATTCGCTCGACTTGCATGTATTAGGCACGCCGCCAGCGTTCATCCTGAGCCAGGATCAAACTCTCCATAAAAGTGTTTGTCTTGCTCGATTTTATTACTGACGGAATTAATTCTTAATTCCTTACCTATTTCTTTTGTTCAGTTTTCAAAGAACTGTTTGTTTGGCTTGTCTTTTTCCGAGACAGCTTTATTATCTTACCGAATGGAAGTTATAAAGTCAAGCACTTTTTTGAAATTCTTTTTTGATCATTTTTACGATCATATGGTGGGCCTAAATGGACTCGAACCATCGACCTCACGCTTATCAGGCGTGCGCTCTAACCAGCTGAGCTATAGGCCCGTAAAAAATAATGGAGCGGGTGATGAGAATCGAACTCACGACCAGAGCTTGGAAGGCTCTTGTTTTACCACTAAACTACACCCGCATAAGAATGGTCGGGAAGACAGGATTTGAACCTGCGACCCCCTGGTCCCAAACCAGGTGCTCTACCAAGCTGAGCCACTTCCCGTAAGTAAATATGGCGCGCCCTGAGAGATTCGAACTCCCGACCTTTTGATTCGTAGTCAAACACTCTATCCAGCTGAGCTAAGGGCGCATATTTAAAATGTATTCTATGTTATGAATTAAAGTTGGTGCGGTCGAGAGGACTCGAACCTCCACGGGGATACCCCCACTAGCCCCTCAAGCTAGCGCGTCTGCCATTCCGCCACGACCGCGCGGCTAGATGCCAGCGCATGAGCACTGCAACTTATTGAGAAAAAATTAATATGGTGCGGGTGAAGGGACTCGAACCCCCACGTCAAAGACACTAGATCCTAAGTCTAGCGCGTCTGCCAATTCCGCCACACCCGCATATTAATTTGAAAATGGTGAGCCATGAAGGATTCGAACCTTCGACCCTCTGATTAAAAGTCAGATGCTCTACCAACTGAGCTAATGGCTCTCACTCGAAGTGTTTTTAAACACTTATCTTAAAAAGAAAAAATGGCTGGGCTAGCTGGATTCGAACCAACGCATGTCGCAGTCAAAGTGCGATGCCTTACCGCTTGGCTATAGCCCAACACCTTAGAAATAATGGCGGACCCGACCGGGGTCGAACCGGCGATCTCCTGCGTGACAGGCAGGCATGTTAACCACTACACCACGAGTCCATCAATCTATAGGTATTACTTTTATGAAAGTATATGGTGACCCGTACGGGATTCGAACCCGTGTTACCGCCGTGAAAGGGCGGTGTCTTAACCGCTTGACCAACGGGCCACATGGCAGAGAAGAAGGGATTCGAACCCTCGCACCGCGTTAGCGATCTACACCCTTAGCAGGGGCGCCCCTTGAGCCACTTGGGTACTTCTCTGTATGGCTCCACAGGTAGGACTCGAACCTACGACCGATCGGTTAACAGCCGATAGCTCTACCACTGAGCTACTGTGGAATGTCTTTTAAGGACAATTAATATCATAATCGTTTTCGCCTCAGATGTCAACTAGTTTTAGAAGTTTTTTCTGAGCCGCTTTCGCTTTAGTATACCTGCTTTTAAATGCTATGTAATAGGTATGTCTAACAGCGACTTTATTAAATTACCACATACTTAATATCGAAGTCAACACCCTATTTTAAAGAAACCTGTTTTAATTTCCCCCTACACTTTCCACACACATATCTTTTCGTATCAATTTGCCTTTTCCTCTTATATGACTGCATACAGTTTGTGCACATATAAGCGTATTTATAACTCTCTGTTCTTCTTTTTTCCGGGATGGATTGGCAGAATCGAGAGCCACCTACTTTATTAAGCCAAAATTTGAAGTCATCATCACCGTGTTTATACCCTCTACCTTCAATGTGCATATGATAGTGCACCAGCTCATGCTTAATGACCCCAATCAATTCTTCCATACCGAATGCCTCATATAGATGAGGATTCATCTCTATATCATGGGACCGTAAAAGATAACGTCCTCCTGTGGTGCGCAGCCTTCTATTAAATCTCGCTTGGTGGCGAAATGTTTTTTTGAAGAACTGAATAGAGATTTCCTCAGTTAGCTTCTGCAATTCTTCATTCGTCATGGTCAAGCTCCTTACATTTCAAGTTCACATCAACAAGCTCCTATACATAGACTAATACACAAATAACGGATTGGGAAGAAGTTCAAGGAGGTTCTCTATATGCCAACATGGTTTAAAAGACAGCTCCGTCGTGCTTATTATCAAAAAGACCGTTACCAAATCCGCTTACTTAATCAATGCTGGTTCTTTTATAACAAAAAACACTCCTCCAGTGAAGAGTAATCCACTGGAGAAGTGCTTCATCTTGAGTTGTATCCTTTATTTAGGTGCGATCATCGTTAGAGCGATTCGCTGTTTCGCTACATCTACAGAATCTACCCATACCGTTACGACTTGCCCTACACTTACTACGTCCATCGGATTTTTCACAAACCGATCGGTAAGTTTAGAAATGTGAACAAGCCCGTCCTGTTTGACGCCTATATCTACAAATGCACCAAAATCTACAACGTTTCGAACGGTCCCTTGCAGCTCCATTCCTTGTGACAAGTCCTCCATCTTAAGAACATCTGTTTTTAGGACTGGCCCAGAGAAAGCATCACGAGGATCTCGACCAGGTTTCATGAGCCCTTCGATTATATCCTTTAATGTTGGGACGCCGATATCTAATTTTTCTGATGTCGCTTCAAGTGAAAGTGATTTTAACTTTTCCGCAAGAGCATCAGAGCCGATATCAGCTGGCTTGAATCCAAGTTCCTTCAATAAAGCTTTCGTTGCCGGATAGCTCTCTGGGTGAATACCCGTCTGATCAAGTGGTTGATCTCCATCTACTACACGTAAAAACCCGATACATTGCTCATACGTTTTTGCACCAAGACGAGGAATTTTCTTAAGTTCTGTTCGGTTTTTGAACTTTCCTACCTCGTTTCGTTTGACGATAATATTTTGCGCAACGGTTTTGGATAACCCTGATACGTATTGTAGAAGAGATGATGACGCCGTATTTACATTAACACCAACTCGGTTAACCGCGGTTTCAACAACAAAGGAAATTTCTTCACCTAGTCTTTTTTGAGAAACATCATGCTGATACTGGCCAACTCCAATAGATTTCGGATCGATTTTTACGAGCTCGGCCAATGGGTCTTGAAGTCTTCGCGCAATGGATACCGCGCTTCTTTCTTCAACTTGAAGGTCAGGGAATTCCTCTCGAGCGACCGTGGATGCGGAATATACACTCGCTCCCGCTTCGTTAACGATCACATATGCTACCGATCTCTCTAAGTCCTTTAACGTCTCTGCGATAAACTGTTCTGTTTCGCGTGATGCCGTACCGTTTCCGATTGCAGCGATCTCGATATCATATTGATCGATTAGTTTCTTCACGATTGCTGCTGATTTTTCTACCTCTGATCGAGGCGGTGTCGGATAGATCGTCTGAATATGAAGCACTTTCCCGGTTTCATCTACTACACCTAGTTTGCAACCCGTTCTATACGCAGGGTCAACTCCTAAAACAACTTTTCCTTTTAGTGGTGCTTGTAATAGAAGACTTCTTACATTTTCAGAAAAAATATGAATCGCACGCTCTTCCGCTTGTTCGGTTAATGCCGCGCGAATTTCTCGTTCGATGGAAGGTGCAATCAATCGTTTATACGCATCTTCAATCGCTTCTATAATAAAAAGTGCAGCTGGTGAGCTCGAGCGTTTCACTACTTTTCTCTCCATCTTTGAAACGATCAGTTCGGAAGGAGCAGCGATACCTACTCTTAAAATATTTTCTTTCTCCCCACGATTAGCGGCCAAAACACGATGGGGAACAATCTTACGGATGGGTTCTTGATATTCGTAGTACATTTCGAACACTTTCTTCTCATCCAATTCCGTGTTCTTACCATCTGTTTTGATCTCGCCTTTTGAAAATGTGTCTTCCCGGATCCATTTTCGCATATCAGCATCGTCAGACAGCATTTCAGCGATGATATCTTTTGCACCTGTCAATGCATCTTCAGCAGAATGCACTTCTTTTTCTTCATTTATGTATGCCGCGGCTTCTGTTAGTGGGTCATCATTTCTTTGCTCTAACAGCCATAAAGCTAGCGGTTCGAGACCTTTTTCTTTCGCTACAGTCGCTTTCGTTCTTCTCTTTTGTTTATATGGACGATAGATATCTTCTAGATCTTGAAGCTTTTGGGCTTTTGCAATTGCTGCTGTTAATTCTTCAGTCAATTTTCCTTGTTCTTCTATTAAACGAAGGATTTCTTCTTTACGTGCAGCTAAGTTTTGCAGATATGTCCATCGGTCCATAATGTCTTTGATCTGTACTTCATCTAAACCACCCGTTAATTCTTTTCGATAACGCGCAATAAACGGGACCGTGTTTCCTTCTTCTAAAAGAGCAATAACCTGGTTGATTTGTTTTCCTTTTACGTTCAATTCTGTTTCCATTGTTTTCAACGCTTGTTCACTAATAGGTTGTCCCAATAAGAACACTCCTTTTTCAATCAATTAGTACTATTATAAACCAAGGAAGTGTTGGCGTAAAAATTGCATTGGTTATTTCTGAGTTTGTAGACCGTTTTCTTGTAAGTCGTTGATTTCCATTTCAGGTTGCTCGCTTTCCGCGGGGCAGGCGGTGAGCCACATTCGTACGTTTCACTCTTAAGTGTCTCACCTGGCTAATTGCAGTGGCTAGCCCCTCAAGGTCAAAAGGTGAACGGTCAATAAGGCAAAATGCGCCTTCCTAGCCCATTCACCTTTTGCTTGTCGGGGCTGGACGAGCCACTTCCACTTTAAGGGCGGCCAACCTTTAGAAGTTCCTTGCTCCTGCGTCTAAAAGTTAATTCTCCTTAGTAAGCTTCCTCGTCGCATGCCTTGCAAGAAGTATCTCATGTGGCTGGCACGCACCTTCCATTCCAATCAACTGTCAAAGTAGACCAGGAATTAAACGAAATAATCTTTTAGAAATTCAAAACAAAAAACACCACCCTACAAACTAATGAAGGTGATGTTTACTAAATCAAATTTATTTGTCCGACGAGACAAGTTGCATCGTCATTAATGTCTTGAGGTAATCCACTAATATAGAGGATAGACTCTTTTGGTGATATCATTTTCGTTAACAACGAACGGCTTTGTGTATGAATATCCATACCATCGGAATAAAGCATCAGAGTTAACTCTTTCTCGAATTTAAAGTCTTGTACTTTAAACTTTTCAGGCTTTCCTGCAAGAAATCCGACTTTCGGTAAAGGGTGTATCGCCCTTTGTCTTTCAGCAGAGATCATAAAACGGATGTTACCAACTCCTGAATAAGTAGCTGTGTGATTATGATAATCGACTTTAACGATGGCAATCACTGCCCCACGAGTATGTCTTAGCCCTTCATTACAAAGATGCATTAACCCCTCGACAGTTTCATGATGATTTCGATCGATAATTTCAGTAGCGGCCCCAGAAGCTTCTTTAGCCATCTTGCCGCTTCCTAGACCATCTGCTACTGCACATATCAAATAATCTTCCGTTTCTTTCACATAAAAACTATCTCCGCAAAGATCATTTCCCTTTTTCGGTTTTTGATAAGAGGAAACAGATGCCTTGCTAAACTGATAGTGTTCGATCATCTAAGAGCCTCCGAAGGTGATACACGCAACGCTTCTTTTAGCTTTTCAAGTGCTCGTCGTTGAAGTCGTGACACATGCATTTGAGAGATATCTAAACGTTCTCCCGTTTCCTTTTGGCTTAAATTCTCGAAATACGTACATTGAAGGATTTCGCGTTCGCGTTCAGAAAGAACAGCAAAAGCTTTCTCCAAAAGCATTCTTTTATCAATCTGATCAAAACCAACATCATTGGAACCAACTAGATCGAGTAATGTAACCGTACTTCCTTCTTGATCCGCTTCAATAGAACTATCCACGGATAGAGCTTGATAACTTTTGCCCATCTCCATCGTCTCTAGAACTTCTTCTTCAGAAACTTCTAGATACTCTGCAATTTCAAAGATTTTCGGTGATCTCTGTAAACGCGTAGTTAGTTCTTCCACGGCTTTCTTGATTCTTGGTCCTAGTTCCTTAATTCGACGAGGTACGTGGACACTCCATGTTTTATCACGGATAAAACGTTTGATCTCCCCAACGATTGTTGGAACAGCAAATGATTCAAATGATCTTCCGAACGTTTTGTCGTACCTTCTAAAAGCGGCAAGCAATCCGATCATACCGACTTGTACTAAATCGTCATGGATACTTTTGCCTTTAGAAAACTTCCGAGCTAGTGAATGAACTAAGTCTTGATACTGCAACACAAGGTTAGTCTGAATCTCTTCATTCTTCGGGTCTTGCTGCAGTTCATCAATCCAAGCATAGACTTGTTCTTTACTGTGAAGGCGCTGGTGAGATTCTGTCGACATGTTCCTCCACCTCATCTCTGTGAAGATACTTCGTCATCATTACAACGACACCGGCTTCACTGCTTATTTCTACCTTGTCCATTAATGTGTCTATCAGAAAGAGGCCTAAACCTCCCTCATGCAGTTGATCAACTGATTTACCATCTACGGGGCCAAGATTTTTTGAGATAGATTCGACGTCAAAGCTTTTTCCTTGGTCGACAACCGTAATTTCCATGCGGTCATCATATATATTACAGCCAATACGAACTTGGCCTTTGTCTTCATCAGTATCAGTATAGGCATGATTTACAACGTTAGTCACAGCTTCTGATACTGCAATCTTGATATCTTCAATTTCGTCAAACGCAAAACCCATGCGGTTTGCCAAGCCTGAAATCGTTAGCCTGACGACGCCCACATAATCCGGTTTTGCAGGGACCTTCATTTCTATATAGTCGGACGCTGTTCTCATAGCGCCTCCCCCTTTACTCCACTTTCAATATCCATTACTTCTGTTAATCCAGTAATTTCAAAAATGCGCTTAACGCGTTCTGTCATGCCTCTTAATTTTAAAGAGCTGCTATTTGCTTTGGAAGATTTTAAAGCTCCCACGAAAATACCTAGCCCTGTGCTGTCCATATATTCAATACCAGAAAGATCTACAATTACGATGTTTCCTTTTGTCTCTGTTAACGGAAGCATCACTTCTTTTAACTTAGGAGCCGTATAAGCATCGACTTCTCCTGTTAGCTTTAATTCGTATGTTTCATTTATTTGATCTTGATTTATTTGCAAATTCATTTTATTTCCCCCCAAGCTTTGTATGGAACCATATAAGGTACCTTTACCCTAATCAAATACTGATTAAACCAGTCGTTTTAAAATAATTAAAGTAAAATCATCTCTGAGCTCAAAGCCTTGAAGGCGATCAAGCTCCTGAAATACATTCTCAACAATCTTTTGAGAGGGCAGATCCATATATTTACGAATAAGAGAAACAACTTCTTCTCTTTCGATGAATCCTTTGCTCGTTCTGCACTCAGTCACTCCGTCTGACAGAAGGATCACCATGTCTCCCACTTCTATCATCTTTTCGTAAGGATGGTAGGTGGTTGTTCTGGATACACCGAGTACAAGACCTTTTGCGATCAAGTCCTGAAACTCGTCTTCCTTAGCGTGATAGAAAAAGCCTGGTTCATGACCAGCACCCGCATAGTAAAACTTATGACTCTCTGGTTCATATACCCCATGAAACATGGTGATGAACATGTTGCTATGAACGTTTTGTTCCACAACACGATTTAAGTTTTCTAAAAGCAGATGAGGCTTCATCTGTTCTTCAGGCAAACTATCCATCGCGTATTTAATCATAGACATACACAGTGCAGCGGGTATGCCTTTACCGATGATGTCTGCTACCGCGACACTTAAACTGTTGCCGCTCTTAACAAAATTATAATAATCACCGTTCATTTTTTTCGCTGGAACACTGACAACCCCTATGTCCAACTGGTCAAACCCTGGGACATCACTGAGCAGTAACGTTTGCTGCATACTTGCGGCAACTTCAATCTCTGATTCAAGCTGTTGCTGCTTATCACGTAAGCTTTGATGCTCGCGATAAGCAAATCCGTAGCCGATCATCGCTTCGAGCAGAAAGTCAAAAGAATCTCTCATTTCTTCAGACATATCCGGAAACAGCTGATCCATCACTTGAATGTGTAAACTGACAAGATCTTCTGGTGATATCTGCTGTTCTAATAACTTCCTGCTGAATTGTTGCCCTTTATAGAGGGTCGTCTCTGTTTTAGCTTTTAGATAGACCGATAATAAATCTTGGTAACGTTCCGTTAGTGCGTCTTTTGCAGTCAAGAGCTCTCCTCCTAACGAAGCCATTTAGTAGCTGATATCTCCGTTCCCACATCAACTGTGGATTCGATTGAGAATTCATCCATTAAACGCTTCACGCCTGGTAACCCAGCTCCTAATCCGCCAGAAGTGGTATATCCATCTTCCATAACTTTTCGGATCTCTCGAATTCCAGGACCATTATCTAAGGCTACGATTCGCAGTCCTTTTCTTCCTATTTGATCGATTGGTTCAATGCAAATCTTACCTCGTCCCGCATATAAGTAGATATTACGGGCGAGTTCAGATATCGCTGTTGTTATTCTTGCTTGATCAACGTTTCCGAAACCTAACTCTTTCGCCATGTTTCTTCCAAGTTGACGGGCACTTACGATGTCCCACTCGTTGCGTACTTCCACACAGGATTGGATGTCCATAGTCATCCCTCCAGTTCCAGACGCAATTTATCAAGCCCCTGTTCTAAGTCAAGTGCTGTCGAAACTTCCCTCATTGAAATTCCAAGGTCAATTAAAGTAATAGCAACTGCCGGTTGTATTCCTGTTAATACAACTTGAGCTCCCATTAATTTTGACATCCTCACTACATCTCCAAGAACCTTAGCTATAAAGGAGTCGATCATGTCTACTGACGTTAGGTCAATAACAACTCCTTTCGCACCTGTATCGTGAATTTTATTTAGTAAGTCTTCTTGAAATTGAAGAGCTGTCTGATCATCCATCTCTACTTGAATGGTGATCAATAAATATTCGTGCAATTTTAAAATAGGAATTCTCATTTTTTTACTCTCACTCCCTATTTATTGCTAATTAACTGCTGATTTGTGATTTCCAGAGCGTTTTCCATACCCTTTTGAAGCGTACTTTTCGTCGGGAACAGACTTAGATCAATTCCTAAGCTTACAATCGTTTGTGCAATTTCAGGACGTATTCCTACCAGGATACACGTAGAACCTAATAAACGCACAGCATCTGCTGCTTGAATAATATGATGAGCAACCATCGTATCAACGACCGGTACTCCCGTAATATCGATCAACACCACTTCCGAGCGATACTTGATCACTCCGTTTAAAAGGTTTTCCATGATCAGCTTTGCACGCTCTGTATCAATCGATCCGATAAGAGGCATAACACTGATATTTTTGAAGACTGGGATTAATGGAGCAGAAAGCTCTAATAATGCCGTTTTTTGAACGGATACGGTTCTCTCCCAAATCTGAGAGGAGTTTTCAACAACGCGATTTAGAATCGGATCTAACCAGCGATCGATCTCACGGTATACAGCCGACACCTTCTCTTTGTCGTTTTCCGTTTCAACTAAAAGATTTAAAACGACACGGCGTGCCGCTTGAAGTCCTTGTGTTAAATAACTTAATGGTAAACCTGTATGAAGAACTTGATCAAAAAAATCATCAAGTGTTCCGTCTTTAGAAATATCGTGAAAATTTATGTGCTTAATCAACATAGCAAAAAACTGTTGGTCCGTTTCTTCACTAAATTTCAAAGTTGTTCCAACCAGTTCTTTTTCTTTAAAAAGCTTAACTTCTTTAAGCCAATTATTTTTTAGGGTTTCTTGATTTTCATTGATCATCTGTACAATCAAGTTGTCCAATTTTTCTTGCACCCCCACTACATGTAGTCTCAATTCTATTATTTCACTTCTGAATATATTGTGCAATGTTTACTCTTTTACTAGCTTTGGATATATAACCCAAGATTCAAAAAGCTAAACATGTATTTTTTTACAAAAATATTTAAATAGTATTCGTATACTTGTTCCCATTAAAAGGGGTTCATTCCTTGCTGGAGTCAGAGAATGAGTAATATGAACCTTAAAACTTAAAGTTTATCTTCTTTCATTAAAATACCTGATAACGCTCTAAACACCTTATGAACTATTTGTGCATAATAGGAAAATTGTACCTAGTGTTCCAACTATCCTTTTAACTTCAGTAAAAAAATAAAAAACCGCCAGACATCCCCGTCAGACAGTTTCCTAAATGATGTTATAAAATTAAAAATCAACCAGACCAGTACTGATCTGCAATGCGTCGTCTACCCTGCGCATCATGTCTTCATCCAGTTGTGTTATTTTATCTGTTAATCTTTGCTTGTCAATCGTCCTGATCTGTTCAAGCAAAATAACTGAATCCCGTTCAAAGCCGTATTTTTTTGAATCTATTTCAACGTGTGTTGGAAGTTTAGCTTTCTGAATTTGAGCTGTGATTGCTGCAACGATAACAGTAGGGCTAAAACGGTTCCCGATATCATTCTGTATAATCAGTACAGGACGAATTCCGCCTTGTTCTGATCCAACTACCGGTGAAAGATCTGCAAAGTAAACGTCTCCGCGTTTGACTATCAAGGACTACACCCCGCTAACTAAGCGGTCCAAGGTATGATCGGCTTCCTCCTCTAACATAAATGCTTCTGAAGCAATCGTTAGATTGATCTTAGCCATTTCCATGTAACCTTGTTTCATCTCATCACGAAACTGACGCTTATTCTTCCGCTCACGAAGAAACATCTCAGTAGCTTGATGGATAAATTCGCTGCGGTCCAAATTTTCTTTTTTTATGACGCGATCTACCTCACTTAGTAATTTCTGAGGAAGACTAATCACTATTCGTTTTGTGTTCAATTCGGACACAACATACACCTCCAACGCAAAGCTATACTACGATCAAATTCCTTTTAACCACATTTAATCTTATCACTTCAATAATCCATTTGCAAAGCGATTTCAAAGTATTTATTCTACAAAATTTTTAATAGTCCTTCTAATATTCTGCTAAAAATTTAGAATTACATTCATATTTTCTAAAATTCGACCCTTTTTCGTATAAACTCTCGGCACTCGAGCGGAAATGAGGCACGGAATTTCATAATTTATCGTATTTGCGATACGCGCGATCTCATCCATTTCTATTCTCTCTGACTGCTGATTTCCTATTAAAGTAGCAACTTCACCAACATCTAGTCTCTTTGGCAGCCTAACCATACATTGATCCATACAGATTCTGCCGATGATCGGCATTCGTTCCCCTTTAATGAGTACCGAAGCTCCTGGGGAAAATCTTCTTTGCCAGCCGTCCGCATAGCCGATTGGAAGTGTACCTACCCACTCCTCTTTTGTTGCTGTATAAGTAGCTCCATAGCTTACAGTATCCCCAGGCATCAGTTTTTTAACATGAATGAGCTGAGAGTGCAGACTGAACGCCTCTTCTAGCGGAAAAGGCAAGTCTTGTTTTAATTCGTTAGATGGTGCCAATCCGTACATACTAATTCCGAGTCGAACCAGATTGAAAGGCCCTTCTACTTTTCTAAGAGCCGCAGCGCTATTGGCACTGTGAATGAGAGCTGGATTCAATCCACATGTGTTAAGCAAGTCTATATATTTAATAAAGCTCTTTCTCTGTTTCTCAAAAAGTTCTGATTCCCATTCGTCTGCTGTTGCAAAATGGGTAAAGACACCTTCTGCTTCAAACGTAGATGATTGTTTGATGAAGTTCGCTACTTCTCGCAACTCACTTTCTTCTCTAAACCCTACTCGCCCCATACCTGTGTCGATCTTCAGATGAACTTTCACACGGTGATTTGTGTCTTTAACATGTGGTTCCGCATCAATCAGCCATTCTTTTTGAAAGACGGTAAGGCTTAATTCATTTTCTGCCGCAAGATTAGCATATTCGGGTCTTACCCGGTTCATAACTAAAATCGGTGCTGAGATTCCTTGTTTACGTAAAGCTAATCCTTCATCGAGCATCGCTACAGCAAGCCACTCTGCTCCTGACTTCAAAGCTTCTTCTGCAATTTGAAAAGCGCCATGGCCATAACCATTTGCTTTTACTACAGCCATAATTTTTTGATCAGGGAGATGTTTCTTAAATGATTCTACATTTTGACTGATCTTGTCTAAGTCAATTTCCGCCCACGTGTCTCGATAATAATGATGTTTATCCATGATGTTTGCCTCCCTGTTTAGATTGCTGCCTTCTATTTTACCCTCTTAGTGTGATTTATGTAAGCATCCTAACGCTTCAATCCACAAATATGTATGTACAATCAAAAAGTTTTGAGAGTTTATCAACGAGTTTTTGTTCTCAGTCCAAAAGTTTTGCCACTTTATCCACGAATCTACAATCCTCGACAAAGTAAACACTCGCCGCTACCTCTAATACCTTACAATCAAATAAAAACAGGCTAGCATCATCGCCAGCCTGTTTTCCTATTAGTATATATAATGTAGAAATTATTTAATCGCTTCTCCGCTCACTGAGCGGGCAATCGCCATCAACTCTTCTTCACCGAGGTTATTAGAGACAAGCAAGTAATCCACACCGTTAAAATTCCATGTAATTGATTGATCTGTCATCGCGCCAACAGTAAAACCTAGATCAACAGGTTCACCACTAGACATTGTGAGACGGGAAGCTGTTTCAACAGCTGTGTTTTTCTGCTGCATTAATGTAAAAGATTTATCTTCATCAGCATAGTTTAATACCACTTTGGAATCATCTTCGCCTTCTGCGACTTCTCTTTCATTTACGATGTTCAAGTTAGCTGTATAAGTCGGATATAGCACCTCGAACTCTTCTCCAGCACCAGAGAATGTAGGTACTTCAAATTGAGCACTGCTCATGTTTGATTCCATATCAAAAGCGTTCTTATCAAATTTTGCGTTAAACTTAACTTTTGAGAAATCCAGTCTTACAAGCTCTTTTTGGTCTTGATCCATAATTCGCACTTGTTGAGGATCAAGATCTTTATTTAGTGTAATCTCCTGCTGATATAGATTTTTGTTTTGGTAATTAGTTTTTGTATGGAAAACATAGCTTTTCTCTTTTGATTTAAATCCTCTGTCCGTATCGTTCAAGATGTCTGAAATAAGTGATTGGAACAAATAAACTTGGCTGTTGTTTTCTGGCCAGTCACTTTGGAATCGGAAACTTTTATTAAGAGCTGGCGTAAGAACGAAAACTCCATCTTTGTTACGCAGTATCATCTGACTTTGATCTTTTTCAGCATTTTTTAAGCTGACTCGATAAAAATCGGGCTTCTTATGCCAAATTTCTAAATCGTAAGTCAGTGGTTTCTCTCCTGTGCTCAATGTCATCTTGGCTTCAGCTTTGTAGCCTGTCATGGATTCCATTCTTTCTTCTAAGGAATCTAAAACATCGTTCTGGCTTTGTGCACCACATGCCGACAGAACCAATACGATCATGAACGCCGTCAACATCATTGACAGTGTTTTCTTCATTTTTTGCCATCCCCTTTGTCCCAAAGTAATTTCGACATTGAAGGGGGACCAACTCTCTGCAACTTGCAAAGGACTACCCCTTCTACCGCATTACAATATATGAGACAACCCTGGACAATATGCAGACTAGCTTGACGAGCTTTCTAAAACCACTTGTGCAATCGCGTATTCTTTCGTATGAGAGATAGAGAGATGGCATAAATATGGGTAAGGGGATGTAAGAAATGGCTTACCTTTTTCATCTGATTTAATTTCCATGTCCTGCCACGAAAGTTCAGCGCCGATTCCAACACCGAGCGCTTTAGCCATTGCTTCTTTTGCTGCAAATCGTCCCGCAAGATATTCAAATCTTCTGTTCCCATTTAAAGACTGAAACCTTTTTTGTTCGAACGGCGTTAACACACGCTCCGGAAAACGAGGTTGATGGGAAACCACCTGTTTGATTCGTTTTAGTTCGATAATATCGATGCCTGTTCCTACAATCATTAAATAAAAGCTCCTTTACAGCTATATCTTTCGCCCTATCTACCATCACATGGTAAACTTAAGGAAGATGAATAAATATGTTTAAATTCGGGCTGTTTTTAAAAAGTTTGTTTTTCTTGCATGAAGATGATTTCGTTTCATGTGCTTCGCGTTCTTCCTGCGGGGCAGGCTTTAACTCCACTCAACGAAAAAACAGCCTACATTTTATATAAAAAGGGTGATACTATTTCCATGTTTATAAGAGATGAAAGCTTTCAGACCTTTATCAGGCGCTATCCAATTGTTACTTTTTTAGTTGCTGCACATATAATCGTGTTTCTTCTTATTAATTTTACCCCTTTTTCTACCTCTTTGTATCATTTTATGGTCGGATCTAACTATTACATTACTGCTGGGGAGTATTGGCGTTTATTTACCCCTATTGTTACACACGAAGCTGCTGGTCATCTGATTTTCAACTCGTTCTCACTTGTTTTGTTCGGTCCTGCACTTGAAGGAATCCTTGGAAAAGCACGATTTATTATCGGGTATGTAGGTGCTGGATTAATTGCAAATATTGCCACTTTACTGCTGCTCCCACTTTCTTACGCTCATATCGGTGCATCTGGAGCTATTTTCGGTTTGTTCGGTATTTACGTATATATGCTATATAACCACCGTCAATATATTGATCAAGCCAACACACAGATTCTTCTCGTTGTATTGGGAATTAGCTTAGTCACCACGTTTATGAATGCACGGATCAACGTGATGGGTCACCTGTTCGGTTTAATCGGTGGGGCTGCTCTCGCTCCAATCATTTTCGCTTCCCTTCATCGCAAGAAAAAACGATGGTAACACAAAAAGCACCTCATCACGTTTGAGGTGCTTTTCCTATTTGAAGATGCTCGATCAACACATCTTTTAATGAAGTTTCAAAATAGACAGGCCAATCCACATCCAAAGCGTTCAACTGCCTAGCATGTTTAGGCTTTACTCCAATGATTTTTACTGGTTTCCCATTCATGTATTGAAGCATGCGGAAAAGCTCGCTTAATTTTTGCACGCCACCCTCATCAATTTCTCCTGTTGCCGATAGATCGAAGAAAATCTCTTCAAATTGACCTTCGTACGCGGCTTTCAAAGCATTACCTGTTACGGTGATCATCTTGCTCTCATTCACATCACCAAACAAGGGAACAAACGCCATCTTTTCTGAGATCGGAATGAACGGTCCAGACAATTCATCAAGACGTTTCATTGCATCTTCTAACGCTTCTTTCTTTTCGAATAACTCAAAATCTGTAGAAGATAACCTGAGTCTAAGTTCTAAAAGTTTTTCTTCAAGCCCTTGGACGTGTTTCCCGATTGGAATAAAAACAATGTGCGCGAATTCGCCTTCCCAACAAATAGAGATGTCGCACAGCAAGAACGGTTGATTTCTCGCTTTTATGTTTGCTTCAAATGTCTTTTCGCCTTCAAACGGCATCATAAACTTCATTAGTTTGTTATGACTTTCTTCATCAAAACAATCCCGAATTGTTTCAGCCTGCAAGTCCAACATTTCAATGGCTTTTGAGGATCGATCGTGAATAACTCCATGCTTATCTATCTTTACGTACGGTACAGGTAAGACACTGCTCATTTGTAGGCATTGATCCTCTCTTGGGTATATTCATCCAGCCATTTTTCTGCCTGTTTAAGGTTCTTTATAATGATTCCCTGATTATTTACATATGGTTCTAAATCGTATTTTTCTGTTAGTCGTCCGCCTACTAAGATATCAGGTTTATTCGGCAGCGCGGCTAACGACCGAACATAATTCTTTAACACAGGAAGGTTGTATACGATGGAAACGGATAAGCCGATAACTTCTGGCTTCCATTGCAGTGCAGATTTCAAAGCATATTCCAGCGGCAAGCTTGCTCCATAGTATTTCGTTTCCCAGCCTTTTTCTTCAAAAATACTGTTGATCATTTTAATTCCAAGATAATGCTGTTCACCTTGCAAGCACAAAAACATGGCTTTCTTTTTACCTGGTGTTTCATCTGCTGATACTTGAAATAATCTGGAAAGAACAAAATCACAGACTCCCGTCGCTAAATGTTCATCAGCGACTGAAATCTCATTGTTTTCCCAGAGGTCTCCAATCATATACATTGCAGGAGTAAATAGGTCTCGAAACAAAACCATTCGATTTTGGTCAGGCTGCTGTTTAATAAAACGTAATGCCTCAACATGATTACCTTCTAAAAACAGACGAGCCAGTTTTTCAGCTTCTGAAATAGCCATGGATGGGACCTCTCCTTTAATTTAGTGTGATTCAACTTTACTACGCAAAATATCGTTTGCTTGTTTCAAATATCCGATATAAATACCGACACGGGTATTTTCTATTCTTTGCTTTTCCTTCTCTTCTAAAAGAACCTCTATAATTAAATCAAAATTGTCCATTAAAAGCTGTGTGCTCATTCCAAACTTTTGCAGAATACCATCTAGCCAGATCGCATAATCCGTAAAGAATGAACTATTATCAAGTTCGTATGCCGTTTCTAAGTGCTTAAAGTGATGGTGATTATCTTCGATGCACTTCACTCTCCCCTTGTCACCATATCTTTTGACAAGTGAAGGATCTTTTTGGTAAATTTTTTCTGTTATTCTTTCTACCATATCATTTATGTTAAATTCCGTCATTTGGCAACCACCTTATATTGCTTAACAGTGGGAATGACAGCTGCTAATTCTTGATCGGGATACTTCTTTTCTAAATCATGAATCTTCTTAAACTCCTCACTTCTTACCCATTTTAAGTAAGCTTCCTTTGACGTAAATATGAGTTGAACGGTCAGCTCACCTGCGCGCTTATCGTTCTGAAGCAACAAGAAGTCAACAAAGCCATCGGCGTTATCTACTGATCTAGAACGGTTCTTATATATATTTATTACTTCGTCTGCTTTTTCGTTTGGAACATCAAACGTAGAGAAAACGGTATACATGGAAACATCACCTCTTGGATGTATTTAAACGACACAAAATGTTTATCTCATAAAAGATTCAATAAAGACTATATTTTTCCTGCTAGCTATTTTAACTAGGAACACCTTTTAAATTTGAACCACTCATATTACAGGAAATATGCACAGAAGTCGAATTTAAGTAAAAATGCAACAGGAGAATTAGGCCCTAAAACAGTAATTTTTTTTCAAACTTTTGAACATAGAAAAAAGGATAGAACCCTCACGATCGTGAGTTGGTTCTATCCTTTGGTTTTTTACTTTAGTAAAGATCAAACATATTCACATCGTGATCGGTCTGTTTTAAATAAGTAAACAACTGACCACGATGATGATAGCTATGAGTGACAATTTCCACCAGCCATTTTGCCTGAGTAGCACCCTTCTCAGCATAAAAGGCCTTTGTTTCTTTCTTCAAAAAATCGTCTTCGGAAAGAGATAGGAAATATGACTTCGCCAGATGATAACCTTCTTCTAATACATGAGTTAATTCAGTAACATTTTCTGCAGATAACTTCTTTTCAAGCTGCCGAATGTCTTGCTCTGATTTTTCCTGTAAAATCGCTAAATCGATATGAGGAATCTGAACCAAATGATTAGCTAATTCTAAAAAAGAGCGCATGTTATCAACAGGGCGAAAATTGTAAACAGAAGGATCTGCTTTTTTTAATAATTGATTGGTCGTTCGAACCACAACATACAATTCTTCGAGTAATGTTTCTGTTAAGGAAGCCGTTGCATTCATATCTTCTTTCCTCCTGCTATGTATAATAACTACTCGTATTATCTTCTTCGTCTCAAGCGTCTTTTCCTCCGTTTAATCCAGAAGCTATCTCATTATGTGCGGAGCTGCTCATCAAAATATTCTCAGAGTGGTCTTCACAGATCAAAAGCATATCGTAATAAGCTCGCATAAAGACTTCCACGATAAATGGATCGTACATTTTTCCTGATTGATTCTCGATCTCTTTCTTTGCTTCCCAAGGCGTCATACCTTGACGATACGCACGGTTACTCGTCATCGCGTCAAAAGAATCAGCAACGGCTAAGATACGAGAATAGATCGGTATATCCTTCCCTTTTAAACGGTGTGGATAGCCTAGACCATCGTATCTTTCATGATGATGAAGAATTCCTGTTAAAACACGGTCCGAGTATCCAAAAGATTTTGCTAGCATCATCCCATCAACAGGGTGCTTTTTCATAATTTCGTACTCTTCTTGTGTTAATTTTCCTTTCTTCAAAAGCACAGCATCTGGCGTTGAAATCTTTCCGATATCATGAATGAGAGCTGTCAACTCAAGCTCTTGCCATTCTACATTTTTAAATTGACCATGTTTGGCAAGAATCATGGCATAAAGCGCTACTCTCTTTGAATGACCTTGAGTATAAACATCTTTCGCTTCAACAGCTAACGAGAATGCTTTTACACCTTGCTGTATCGCTTCTTTTTCTGCAACGGACTGATAAACGATTCGTTGAGCCATGAACAGAAGTGAACAGAAAATTACATAGATCGAAATAAACGCCAGATAGTCTTTCAGTTGTTCGTGCGATAACAAGAGGTATGAACTCAATCCACCTATACTTGAAACATAATATAGCCTCTTATCATTTAAAAGTAGCGCAGATACAGGCAAAAAGAAGTATGCGGCCTGCACGATCGGATATGTAACGAAAAAGTAGGAAATCGAAACGACATATATACTGCACAAAATAAAAGCCAATTTTGTGTATGGTTCTTGTATGCGGTTGACTCCCCAAGCAGGAAGAAACCCGATTAAAAATAAGAATAGAAATGGATAGAAATTATCGATTGGTTCTATAAAAAAATGATGGAGAGCCTGAATGAAGGCACTCCCCACAATAAATAGCTGTGCTAGCTTAATATTACGTATCATGAATGAAACTCCAATTGTCGAATTTTGTAATTTAATGTAATTATATACTATAAAAGCTCTTTATCCTATAGTTTGTTCGTATTTAAAACATGTTTGCTTCATCATGTCTATTTTTATGCAAGCAAAAAAACCGCCAAACGACGGTTTTATTTTACGTAACTGCGAGCAACTTGTCTCATTTTTTTATGTTTATGTTTTTGGCTTCTCATTCTTAATATAACTAGAAATGCGAGTAATAGCAGTAATCCGCTGTATAAGAAAATTCCGGTCTTTACAACAGATTGCATAAACGTTGAATCTACTTCCTCGACAGATTTGTTATCGATCGTCGCCGTAGCTTCTTTTTCCTTCTCTTTAAACAAGGTATGCGTAAGTAGAACATTTCCATTAGAATCTTTTAGTTGAAGCTCTCCATCTGAACTCACATCCTGAACCGGTTCTTCTCCTTTTGGCAATGTAACGGACAGGTCCTCTTTTAACGGATACGTTTCTCCGTTTAACGCTTCAATCTTTGTACCACTAGTCAGAGTTTGTCTTTCGAAGTTTGCAAATCCATAATCACCAAGCGCCATCGTATCCCAATAAGCCGCCCGACTTGTAGGAGCTTTTAGTGTAACGATGATAACGTCTAGGTTATCGCGTGAAACAGCTGTAACTAAAGTGTGCTTGGATTCATCAACATAGCCGTTCTTAACACCAATCGTACCCGGATAATCCCATAAAAGCTGATGGTGATTCCTTAACGTGGTTTCCCAGCCTTCTCCGACCCAAGGCAATTCTTTTGTTGATACGATCTCTCGGAATTCTTCATTCTTCATTGCGTATTGCGTAATCTTCGCCATATCTTCGGCTGTTGTATAATGTTCTTCATCAAATAGTCCGTTTGGATTAACAAAATGGGTGTTTTCTGCTCCCACTTTTTTCGCAAACGCGTTCATTTGGTCAGCGAATGAATCGACATCCCCTGCCAAGTATTCTGCAATCGCAACAGCTGCATCATTACCCGAGTTGATCAGAAGGCCTTGAACAAGCTTTCTCAAAGGTACTTGCTCGTCTTCCATCAAATAGACACGCGTCCCCTCAGCTCTCACAGCATCACTGCTCACGACAACAGAATCATCCAACTTGCCTGATTCTATAGCCAGAATCCCTGTAATGATTTTCGTAATACTTGCTGGATACATTTGTTCTGAGCTATTTTTTTGATATAAAATGTCCCCTGTTTTCGCATCGATCATTACAGCACTTTCGCTTTTAATTTCTGGTGTGTTCTCCCCCGTTGCTTGTACAAACTGCGTATTTACAAGCATAACCAGTGAAAAAACAAGAATTAGGCTAAGTTTTTTCATTTATTTCCGCTCCCGTTAGTCATTTAATCTTCATATCTCTTCGTTGTTTGTTTCGTTTCTTTTATGGTTGAAATCAAAATGAAATCTAGTAATATTCGCCATAAAAAAACAGGCGTTTTATCAATTGATACCGTTCGACAAAATCCGCCTGTTTCCTTTTATATATCGTTCATATTTTTAGTTTATTTAGTCAAAATGTTTTCTACTTTTCTTTCCTTTTAATAAATCTCCTGTCCAACCCTTCATTCTAAGCCAAATATATATGCCTAATGTGGAGACAACGATTGAAATCATAGCGTAAAGGTAACCAAATTTCCAATCAAGCTCTGGCATATTCTTAAAGTTCATACCCCAGACTGCCCCTAGAACCATTCCAGGAGTGAAAATAACGGTAAAAACAGTTAATGTTTTCATTATTTCATTTCCTCGATGAGAAGAAAGAACTTCTTCAAGGTTTAACAAAGTATCGATGTCCTGTCTGTAATGAGAAAGAAGCGAAGTTGTTCGATCGATCCTAGTTTCAATTCGCTTATACGCTCGTGTTTCTGTAATATCATCGAGAAATGCTTCCTTAATGGCCATCTGCGTTTCATGAACCGGAAGTGTTAAGTCACTCCAGTTAATAAGCTCGATTCGTCGATCATAGATGCTGTTCAATAGGTTGGTATGATTGTTTCTTTGAACATCACGCTGCAGCTCCTTGAGCTTGATTTCCAGAGCGTCAATACCGTCCAAAAAGTGATTAATTAATTCACCCAGTAATATTAAAAAACCTTCCACAGGTGTCTTTTCTTCCAGAATCATATGATCACAAGAATCACGGTGATCCCCTTGGATACTTGAAAGGTCTAAGCCTACTGTTATTAAGGATTTGGGACGTATATAAAAATGAAAAACTTTAAAATCAGATTGATTCTCCGGATCTTGTTTATACGTAAGTGACCCACGAACAATTTGATCACCGTCACTGTCTCTTTCAATTCTTAGATAGTTGACTCTATCTTCTTTAATGTTACGCAGCCAATTTTTACAGCCTTTCGTATCTGCGATCAAGTCATGAATTGTTTCTTCATGACACACATGACGATGCCACTTCCAACTATAAACACTTGTTTCTTCCATAGAATGATCCATCCTTTATATAATGATCGCTTTTAGATAACGTTATATTCTTTTGCACCTTTTCTTCTTAACCAGTTTAGTGAGAATTGCATGATATCAGGATGATTCTGCACATCTTTATTCTTTGAATAAATCCAGATATAACCTTTCTTTTCGGTTTCCTGTACCTTTAACAATGCAATGGCTAATATTTCATGTTCTTCTACTATCACAACGCTTGTATCATCACGATCCTCTAAATATTGAGAAAGTTTCTTCTGATATTCTGGAGCGTCACTACACCATTCCAACAAACGGTTAAGGTCTTCCTTTTCTGCGAATATCGGTTTCACTGTCATCCTCCTCCATTAGAGTTCCCTTATAAAAATGTGAACAAACACTATATTATTTCTTTAGTTGGTGCCAGATAGCTTTGTAAAAGTTCTCGGTCTTCTGGAAAGGATAAGGTAAGCGTCTCTAACTCTTTCAAGGATACCCAGCTTATATCGTGTATTAAACCATCCGGATCTTGAATGACCGAAGAACCACTCACTAGATCTGTTAAAAAATAGTGAACGTTAAAATGGATGTTTTGAGAGATTCCTTCTTTAATATGTAGCTTTCTAACAACTTTTACGACATAACCCGTTTCTTCCCACACTTCACGAATGCCGCATTCCTCGAGACTCTCGTTGCCTTCTCTACCTCCAGAAGGAACACTCCACGTCTTCTCCTCATCTGCTGCTCCTTGTAAAACCATCAATAACTTTCCATCGTTCACACAAACACAACTTGCACCTTCCCACTTCATAGCCATTCCCCCTTATACAGCTATTTTCTGGACATGAAAAAAAAGTCCTGCGCTTGAATCCAGGACTTTTCTACAATTATATGACGTTAAATTACTAAACTATATGACTTTAGTTTGTTCAGCTACTTTTTGAGTGTTCACAATGCAACATTTGCAATGATCCCACGTGTATAGCGTCTTGCTGTTTTGTTCTAACAAAGACAGAGAATCATCCGTACATTCAACGATCTTCGAATGTGGAATATCATGCTCTTTTTGTTCACCAGTCTTCATATCGATGTATACGATTCGCTCGCTCTTTCCCGTTGCAAGATCCAATTCGTAGACTAAAAGTTGATCATCTACTTGATATAGGGCACGTGGGGAAATGGATAGCTTGTATTCTGTAACCACTTTATCTTTGTCATTCAACACCATGATCTTCTTTGGGTCCCCGTTTAGAACTGGAGCACCTGAAACGTATACAAGATCTTCATGACATAAAATATCAGTAGGTGCCATGTTACTTCCTAGATTTATACGCTTTTTCTTCCCGTTGCGGATGATGTAAAGAACCGCTTGATCTTCTTCAACAATATAGGAAGAAATGTAGAGAACATCCTGGTTCATCTCTACTTCCCACAGGAAGCCATTCACTTTCCACTCTTTTACTAACTCAGGGCCATCTTTAGAAAAAATTAAGACTGAGCCTTTTGAACCATCACCTTCACAAGCGACTACAACACTTGTTTCGAATTCATAAAAGTTGGGTTGTCCTTTAATAACTTGAGATTTCAAGCAGCCGTTTTTATGGTCAAAGATGAAGAGCTTGTGGTCCCTTGACTGATCATCTATCTTCTTGGAGAACCAGTAATTCTTCTGTTTGTCCATGAATACTTCGGAGTAGGCAAAAGCGCCTTCCTCATTTCTTACTATACTTCCGGCCACTTCAGGATCACGTGAGACATACAGCGATTGATTCTTCTCTGCAGTTCGTGATGATAATTGATACATTTTAGCCATAGTACTCTCTCCCTTCAAATTTGACGCCGGCTCGGTGCTGACATAGGATTTATGTAAATCGTTCTTTTCAAAATTATCAATTTCTAGCAAAAACTTTGTATTTTCTGTTATATTTATCTTATCAGACATTCCATTTATTCTGTATTGGGAAAAATGGTAGGATAGATACTTGTTTAGTGAGGGTTCTGCATGACAATTTTCCCAAGTTCTGAAAGGGGGATTTTATGGTCGGTCAACGAATAAGATATTATAGAAAAACCAAAGGCCTAACCCAGGAAGAGCTGGCACAGGGAATTTGCTCTGTCTCATACTTGAGTAAAATTGAGAAAGGGGACGCCAAATCAAGCGAAGAAGTAATTAATCTGCTTTGCGAACGTCTAGGTATTTCGCCGGAGGAAGTCGATAACAATGAAATACTTGAGATGTTGAACGAGTGGAATATGATGATGGTTCACAGGAAGTTTAAGGATGCCGATAGTTTTTTTTCTGTACTAGAGGGGAAAATGAACCTTGTATTTGAACCAGAATTATTAGTTAAATACGAATTATTTAAAGCTCGCTATTTTTTAGTAAATAGTAAGATTTTCGAAGCAGAAGAAATTCTTTCAAAAATAACAGCTTACCATATTGAACTATCAAAGATTAATAAATTCTATTATTACTCTTTTAACGCATTCTATTATATTTATATCAAAGA
>JAEACG010000015.1 GCA_016401345.1 Fictibacillus nanhaiensis
CACCCGTCCGCCGCTAAATCAGAGGAGCAAGCTCCTCATCATTCGCTCGACTTGCATGTATTAGGCACGCCGCCAGCGTTCATCCTGAGCCAGGATCAAACTCTCCATAAAAGTGTTTGTCTTGCTCGATTTTATTACTGACGGAATTAATTCTTAATTCCTTACCTATTTCTTTTGTTCAGTTTTCAAAGAACTTTTTTCTTTTACCGCGTCACTCTCTTAAAGCAGCGACAAAAACTATCTTACCACATATCTTCTTTCGAAGCAACAACTTTTTTAAAAGTTTATGTTTGTTTTTGTCGAACGTTATGTAAGAAAAGCAACAACGTTTATTACTATATCAGCGATACGGACGCCCGTCAACGCTTTTTTAAAGATTTTATTAAAAAACCTCTTTTCGTGTCGAAAAGAGGTTTGCTTTCTATAAAGAATACTTCTCTAAAAGATCGTTTTTCGTCTTCCATACTTGAACGGAAAGGTCGACAAAATACTCTTGTGGATTCAATCTTCGTAAGTGCTGAGGCCAGAATAAACCAAGCTGTTCCTGATGATAGCGCCGAATTTCTTCGAGGTTCGGAAGGTCATACACAAGCTTTCCTTCTATATAAACGGGCTGTAGCAGTTCTTCGGCAGTAAAAGAAGAAACCACTTTGCTTTTGTATGTGTGCACCGGATCAAATAGTTTAATATCTTTTTCTGGGAGCACTTCATCATCCATCGCAATGTAATCCGCTTCTGCTTTTCCGTTTGAGTTGATGATCCGGTAGACCTTTTTATATCCAGGTGTTGTGATTTTCTCTACATTAGACGAAATTTTGATCGTGGGTACGAATTCTCCGTTCTCATATTTAGCTACAACCTTATAAACGCCTCCAAGTGCAGGCTGATCTGATGCGGTTATCAGCTGCGTACCAATTCCCCAAGAAGTGATTGTTGCACCTTGTGCTTTTAAATCTGAAATCACATCGTCGTCCAAGTCATTACTTGCCACGATCCCCACATCTGTTAAGCCTGCTTTATCTAACATTTTCCGAGCCTGAATGGATAGGTATGCTAAATCGCCACTATCCAACCGGATACCTTTGAGTGATTTCCCCGCTTCCTTCATCTTTAATCCAACTTTTATCGCGTTGGGTACTCCGCTTTTTAACGTATTGTACGTATCAACCAGTAAAACGCTTTGATTAGGCAGAGCTTCCGCAAACCGTTCAAACGCTTCTTCTTCTGAATCATGATCCTGAACCCACGCGTGTGCATGTGTTCCTTTTGTGGGGATACCGAATAGTTTTCCGGCACGCATATTTGATGTTGCATCAAAGCCAGCAATGTATGCGGCGCGTGCACCCCATATTGCGGCATCAGCTTCTTGGGCACGACGTGTTCCAAACTCCATCAATTGATCATCAGGAGTGACATAGCGAATGCGGGCTGCTTTCGTTGCTATCAAGGTTTGATAGTTCATGAAATTTAGAAGTGCTGTCTCTAACAAGTGTGCTTCAAACACACGGCACTTTATGCGAATTAGCGGCTCATTCGGAAACACGACCGTTCCTTCTTTTACCGAAAATAGTTCTCCCGAAAAGTTGAAGTTCTTTAACTCCTCTAAGAAAGATTCTTCATAATGCTCTTCTTGTGTTCTTAAATAGTCGATATCTTCCTCTGTAAAATGAAGATGCTCCAAATAATGAATGATTCGCTCGAGTCCTGCAAATACAGCATAGCCGCTTTTGAAAGGGTTCTTTCGGAAGAAGGCTTCAAATACGCGAATATTGTTATGTGTGCCGTTTTTCCAATGGGCGTACATCATATTAATCTGGTACTTATCTGTATGTAATGCTAAATCTTCATAGCTCATGTATGAGTCCCGCCTTTCTCTCTCTACATTTTTCTCTATTTGTGTGGTTGTTAAACATAGTAAAAAGCCCGATAACCTAGAAGATCATCGGGCTACTACTTATTCTGAGATGGAAAGACGCTTTTCAATCTCTTTTACTCCATTTTGATCGACAACGTAATCACCCATAAATTTCTCGCCATTTACGCCGTATACTTCTAAGTTTGATTTCCACTGATTATCCGCTGGACTAACACTCAGAACTACTTCGTATTCCTTAACATCCTTCAATTTGTTCATGCTTGAAGGTTTTTCAATGATTAATTTGTATGATCCGTCGGGATTAACATTAGTCACATCCGATAATCCTGAGACAATATAATTCGGAATATCCAAGCTCCCTTTCAATCTTGTACCCTCTAATAGATTTGACTTTCCTTCTATATAAAGATACTTATCATCTTTTTGAATGTCGGGTTCATCTAATCGAACTGCGGGAGCGCCGTAATCTTCAGGCTTGTCCCACTCAGGCTCCTTTATTTTAGCAGAAGCATTTGACTCATCTTGAGGAATTTCAAGGGTTAAAAGTGTGATGTTCTGTTGCATATCTAATTCTTCTTGTAACCTGACAAACGGACCTTTCAATTTTTCACCATTTTCTCCATAGTGATCTTTGATTGGTTGATTGTCGGTACTAGGTTCAAATTTAACTTGCACTTTTAGTAACCCGTCAGAGTTTTTAGGGATTTTCATTTCAGTCTTGAATGTCCCATCCTCATTAACCTGAGTGTCACCACGTCCACCAATAATCGTACCCTCTACACTATCTAGCCAGATAACTAGGCCAGACTCAGGCAAAAGGTTTGTTCGTCCCTTAAGAGTAACTAACTTCCCTTTACGATCTGCCTCTCCCTCAAACCAAACTTCGTAATCACCTTGGTCTTTAGGCGCTTTTACTTTTTTATCTGTGACCTTAACGGATTCTTTTTCACTTTTACTCTCTTGTTCTTGATTTTCTTTATTACCGCTTGTTGATTCGTTACTACTACACCCCGAAACCATTAAGGCAATGCTTGTAGTTATTAATAAAAGCTTTAATTTACTCAAGATTCAATCCCCTATTCTGCTCTGGCATCTTTCGCGTATTCATCAATGAGTTTTAGTACTCTGTCTGTTTCTTGATTCAATTCTTCTTGTCTAGCATCATGTTTTTGAGAGGCATATTCTTTAAGAGTTTTATTTCTTTCTGAAATGAGATCGTCTAACTTCTCCAATTCCTCTTTTGACAACTTTTCTTTTTTATATAATTCCATTTTCACGCTTCGTAGCAACCCAAATTCATCTATAAGGCTATCCAAAATCTTTGAATACACTTTTCTCATAGAATGACCCTTACCCGAACTACTCCAATTTACGCTTGATGAATCCATCGATGAACTCCAGTTGATACTGGCATCATGCATCGCCTTCGACCAGTTAGAATCGACTTCATCAAACAATTCTTTTTGAGAAGAAACAGATTGAAACTCGCCTCCACCCGCTTCTGCTACTGCTTTAAGCTGTTGCTGACCTTCGTTATCTACATCAAATCCGATGATGTTTACTTCTGCCTTGATGTTCGACTCGTGTAACTTTTTCGCCGCTTCTACAGGATTTCCATCACATGTCTCAATTCCATCACTCACGATATAAATGACGTTATTTCCTTCTTTTCTTTGTAGATCCTTTTCAGCCGCTTCAATGGAAGCTGCGAGCGGTGTCCAGCCGGTTGGCTTGAATTTAGAGAGAGAATCTTGGAAATTCCCTTCATTATATGCGCCTAAAGGGTACATAACTTCCGTACTTTCACATGAAACCTTCTTGTCTTTATCAGCGTTACTTCCTTTATGTCCATATACGCGCAGCATGACGTTCGCGTCCTCCGGCAATCCACCTGCAAACTTCTTCAACGCTTCTTTCGCCGCCGTCATCTTATCCGTTCCCGAAACCTTACCTGCCATACTACCGCTTGCATCTAAAAGAATGGCAACATTAAGAGGACCTTCCTTCTTTTCCTCTCCGTCTTCACTTTCTTCTTGATACTTCTCATACGCCTCTACTTCTTCAAACGTAATGTCAAAGTCCTCTAACTCCTGAAACCCAGGCTGATGATTGGCAGCGAACCCAGCAACAATTCGGTTATAGGCTTCCTCAGCCTTCATACCTTTGGGATAGTTCTTTGTGATTTTGTTAATCTCTTGATCTAGAGCATCACCTTCAAGATCTTTTACCTTCTCGTTATTCTTACCCGCACCCTGTTTCACCATCTCTTCAGGATCAGTAGGCGCTTTTTCAACCGTCTCTTTTTTCGTTTCTTTTTTCTTTTCATCAGTATCAGATGCTGTTTTTTCGGTTGAGCATGCGGTTAATAGAAGAACAAATAATAGAATTAGAGACAACCTTACACTAAATGAACGATTCATTTTTCTCTCCTTTTCCTTAATCACGATTTACTCAGCCCTTCTTTTTCTCTTATCTTCTGTATATGGTTATTCTTCATAGCTGGCAGTGCCAGGACCACCGGAATAATAAAGAACGGAAATGATTCTTCTCCTATAACAAAGAGAATCAAACTTAACGGCGCGACAAGCCCGTAGATTAATAGATATAGAAGGAAATAGACTCGTCTCCATCGCTTTTCTTTCTTAGACATATCGCACCTCATTTTCTTAAATTAAAACTCTATCTCTTTTTTCGTATGTGTTTTCTGAAAATCTGCTGGCTTCGGGTCAAAGTATTCCATCGTAAACTTTGGAACGAACTTGTTATCCTGCAGGTAACCTGATCCCCATGTTGGGTCCATCGTTAACCAGCGTCCGTCCACCTTCGTCTCCACCCACGCATGATTTTGCCCAGCAAACCCTGTTACCATTTGCGCTTCCATTCCACTTGCACGCAATAGAGCAATCGCTAAATATGCAAAGTCCTGACAAACGCCTTCTTTCTCGTCCAACGTTTTTAACGCACTGTCATCAAACTCAAACGTTCGATTGTTTAGCTTGTCTACGTCATAGCTCACGTTTTTTGCGACATACTCGTAAACTGCTAGTGCTTTTTCTTTATCAGTCTTCTTATTTTTTGTCAGTTGCTGAGCTAGATTCGTAATCTCAGTTGCATCCGACTGAATACCTCTAGATGGCAAGGTAAATCGTTGATCACTCGTGTTTGTATTCTCAATCGTGAATGAGGCTACCCCTTCAAAATACTGCATGTAGCCGTTTGTCATTGTAAAATCTGGTGCCATTAAAGACACTTCGTACCTCCCAGGTCCAAAACGGAGAAAAAACTCTCCCTCAAACTTATTGTTCTTAACAGGGATCGCGTACATCGCTTTTAGGTCGTCTTTCTCTGTCTGAACAAAAACGACATTCGTCTTGTTCGCATCTTTCCCTTTTGGGTCAATTCTTCCTTTAATGTTGTATGTCAGATCCGCTTTTTCACCGCCCACTTCTGGGGACTCAAGTTTGAAGCCTTTTTCCTCATAAGCAGAGGAATACTTCACAGGTTCAAAGGATTCATTGGATAAATTCTTTACATATAAGTGAGCCGCATCCGTAAAAAAGTCGGTCGATCCTTCTTTAGGCGTCATAATCTGTACCTCATGTACACCAGCACCATAATAAAGAGGGATTTTTTGTGCGAACTTTCCATCCTCAACCGGAACCATAATTTTAGTAGATTCACTTTCTTTCTTAAGCTCAACCATAAGTTGCTCCACACTGGAATCAGCAACGTCACCCGTAAGCTCGAAAGAACCATCACTTTCCATATACCCATTTATGGGATTTTTTAACTTTAAGTCGTATTGAAATGCGTTCTTTGTATAAGCAATATCCCTCTTAATCTTAGGGTTTACGTTCTCTACATCAAATGAGGCAATATCGTAATAGTAATCTTCTGCCTTATCGCTTGGTACGCTCACTTTGACAGAATAATTTCCCTTCCCATTAAACAGCTGAATCTTTTGTTCAAACTTTCCTTCCTTTAAAGGAGCGTAATAGCTAAAGTCACGACCGTTCGGCCCTTCTTCATCACTTCTTACTTTGATCCATACATGGTCCGACTTAAAACTGTTATACTTTTTCGCTTTACCTTTAATATGTACTGTTGAGTTCGCCGTAAACTCTTTATACTTAGGACTAGATAACGTCGCTTCCACTTCTTCTGCGTATGGAAGAAGTTCTAGCTTCTCTAATGAGTCCTTTTTATTTGCTTCTTCAGCGAGAGTTGTATACTTATCTTTTTTCGCTTCTTGTTCAGGTGTAGCAGAAGGGGATTGGTCTGTGGTGCAGGCGGTTAGTGCCAGAAGCATGAATATCAGAAGAAAATTAGTTATTTTATTTCTCATTGAATAATCTCCTTTGTTTATTTTCAAAAGAAAAGAGATGGAGCTTCCATCTCACACGACATTATTATATTTTAAAAATTATTACGGACTTATTTTGAAAAAGTTCCCAGTAAAATCATTATTTGATCAACTATACATTTTGTTCTTTTTCTCGAATACTGTTTATATGATTTTTCTTCATCATAGGCAGACCTAAAGCTATACCCAACATCGCATACGGAAACCCTTCATTTCCACCTAACCACATGAAGAGATTATAAGGAACATAAATACCATAAGTAAAGATGTACATCATCATATAGAAACGGCGCCATTTCTTTTTTGACATACAGATTCCCCCGGCCACAATTTATAATTACGTATTTATTTCTCGTCTTGTCTAATTTTTTTCTATGCCAAAACTATCACAGAATTTCCAGATAAGTCAACCTTCTAAAACCGTGCTATATAAAGGTTTATCACACTTATCCACAACCTTATTACTACCTTTCGCAATCTTCGACTTTTTACGACACCCCTCCTTGAAAACAATACTAGTAATTTCTACATTACTAATATACATAAATATCCATTTTTACAATTGTTTTTACCTCTAATATTTCAAATATAAACCTCTAGTCCACTAGATATGTGCTTTTAACTCATTTGAAACAGATGAATTCACGTAGGTAAAAAGAATTAAATCACAAAAAAGCACCTAATCAATTTAGGTGCTATCAAAATTCTATTCATTATTTTTCAAAATTGCCTAGCCATCTCCACGAATAACCATAGTGCGTGGTCTCATACAGCGTATTTTTAAGCTCTTTTTTCTCTCCAGGTTTTAAAGTAACGGTTTCCGTAACATGTGTGAAAACCTTTTTGTCTTGTCTGTTCTTAACCGTAATCTCGATTTTCCCGTTATATGTATATTGCTTGTTGAAATTTGCTGCATATATATTATAATCTGCAGAACCTCTGCCCTTTTCAGGAATGACAACAACCTCTAAGTTCTTAAAGGATTCATTTTTATGATCTCCTCTTTCCTGATATGTTTCCTCCAGTGTTTCAAAAGCTTGATTCTTCATATGATTATCCATGGTATCAACAATTCTTATAATGCCATTTATTAATAATAAGCATGTTGCTATACACCCAATCGCCCAATAAACACCAGTTCTCGTTCTCCCTAACTTTTTATAGTGAACGAATGAACAAATGGCTAGAATAAGTCCAAATGCAAAAGCTCCTATGTTAAACCAGAACACACCACTTAAATAGTCATTATCCATTTTTGTCCTCACCTTTTTAAAACTTCAATTTAATTAAGTTCACCTTTCCACTCCCAAGAATATGAATCGTACAGACTTCTCCCATCAAAATGATCTATTTGTTTCTTTTCTCCTGGTTTTATAATAATTTTTTTAGTTATGTATTCCCCGTCAACTATTTTCTTATTGATGATGGTTTTTATATAAACCTTTCCATGAAATGATACCTTTTTATTAAAATTAGCTACAAAAATATAATGAGTATCTGGGCCCTTGTTTCTATCAGTTTTAAGTGATAACTCCAGGTTAGCAAAAGATTCTCCTTCGTTTCCTCTTTCTTCATTGTTTTTTTCCATTTCTGTATATGCAGTTTTTACTCTTTGCTCGTCTGAATAGTTCACGTATAGAATTACCCCATTAAAAAAAACCATAACTCCAATAAAGGCAGCTGTTCCCCAGAGTTCAGCTCGAATTTGACTAACTTTTTCTTTCTTCTTCTTTTTGTAATAACCTATTCCAAATATTAATGCTAAGATGAACGCTAGTATATTCGTAAAAATAATTAACCACATTTCCAACAAAACCTCCTAACTTAAACCTCTTCTACCTTCAAACTACTCTAATTTTCATACCCTACTTACGCTCAATCCAAATCAAAGTTTCGACATAAAAAAAGTTGAGGTCAAAAGATCAACCCCAACAACTCTTCACTATAATAAAATGTCACTAACGCGCCTACCGCTAAATATGGTCCGAACGGGATCGCGGTCTTACGGTTATATTTCTTCGTTACTAATCCTATGATTGCGACTAAAACGCCGACGATGGACGCGACCATTAATGTCAGATAAGCTCCTTGGAACCCGAGTACGAGTCCTAATACGCCCATCAGCTTAATATCTCCACCGCCGATTCCGCCTTTTGAGAGAATGGCTAACAATAACAAAAATAAGAATCCGAGAAGACTTCCGACGGCAGCGTCTACCCAGCCTCTAGGTTCAAAGATTACTTGTAACGCTAGGAACCACACGAAAAAGACGATCAGCACTTTGTCTGAGATAATAAAGTACAACAAATCAGAAACAGTAATGATGGCGCATAATAAAACGAGTGAACAGGCTAACAACAATTCAATAGAGAAGCCGTATTTTATGTATGAAAAACTATAAAGAGCGCCAGTTGCGAGCTCCACCATCGTATATAAAAGGGGGATCCCTTTCTTACATGATTTACACTTTGCGCCCGCAGTGAGATACGAAACGATGGGAAACAGCTCATACCATTTTAGCTGTCTTTCGCAATGGTCACATTGTGAGCGTTCTACACCTACGATTTTCATCCCCTTTGGCAGACGATAGCCGATTACTCCGCCGAACGAGGCTAATACGGCTCCTACTACAAAAAACCAAACGCTCCACATTGCTTCCATTTCCCACTTCTCCCTTAATCTTCTTTCTGCACACTATTATAATGAAGAAACTTATTTTTTGCATCTCTCTTCCTTAAAGTTATCGGCTATCTTTTTTATTTGTTTTCCTGCCCATACAAAAAAGGAATGCCCGAAAACGGACATTCCAACGAATATTTTTCTCTATTCGACTAAGAAAACGAAATAGCTGATGAAGACGATGAAGAGAACCCACATGATCGGGTGAACTTCTTTGAAACGTCCTTTTACTGTCATTGTTAGTGGGTACATAACAAATCCTAGTGCGATTCCTGTTGCGATGCTGTATGTGAGCGGCATGGCGATCAGCGTTAAGAATGCTGGTACTGCGATTTCTAAACGGTCCCACTTGATCTTGCTTAGTACCGATACCATCAATACACCGACGATGATCAGTGCTGGTGCTGTTACAGATGGTGTTACGACTACTAATAATGGTGAGAAGAAAAGAGCTAATAAGAACAATCCACCCGTTACAACGGACGTGAACCCTGTACGTCCACCCGCTGCTACACCTGAAGCTGATTCGATGTAAGCTGTTGTTGACGATGTTCCAAGGATCGCACCAACTGCGATCGCTGATGAATCGGCAAGCAACGCTTTACCTGCACGAGGCAGCTTGTTGTCTTTCATGATTCCGGCTTGTGAAGCAACTGCCATCAATGTTCCTGCTGTATCAAAGAAATCAACGATAAAGAACGTTAGAACAACGATCATCATGTCTACTGTGAAAATTTGATCAAAGTGAGAGAACGCTTGTCCGAATGTTGGCGCTAGGCTTGGAATCGCTCCTACGATTTGATCAGGCTTATTGATCAAGCCCGCAAAGATACCAACTACAGCTGTGATCACCATGCCGTAGAAGATTCCTCCACGAACGTTTCGAATCATCATTAAAATCGTAATGATAAAACCAAAGATGGCAAGAAGTGTTGGCCCTTGTGTTAAGTCGCCAAGAGAAACAAGTGTAGCTTCGCTTGGAGCGACGATTCCTGCATTTTTCAGTCCGATGAATGCAATGAACAGCCCGATACCAGACGCTGCAGCAAACTTTAGATCTTCCGGGATCGCGTTTATGATGGTTTCACGAATTTTAAATAATGTAATAAAAATAAAGATAATTCCAGACATCAATACGCCAGCAAGTGCTGTTTGCCACGGAATATCCATGACTAAGACTACTGAATAGGCGAAGAATGCGTTAAGTCCCATACCTGGCGCAAGTGCGATCGGATATTTTGCTACGATTCCCATGAAAAGTGTTCCAAGGGCCGCTGCAAGTGCAGTTGCCGTGAACACGGCACCTTTATCCATGCCAGCATCACCTAATACGGATGGGTTAACGAATAAAATGTAAGCCATCGCAAGGAACGTTGTTAATCCCGCTGTTGCTTCTTTTTTGTAAGAAGTGTTGAACTCCTTGAATCCAAAATACTTTTCCATCTATATATCCCCCTATACCCTGTCTACGTATAAAAACGAAAGCTATTTCAAGTCGCTTTTGGATGAGGTTGATTTCCGTTTCAGGTGCTCGCTTTCCGCGGGGCAAGCGGTGAGCCACATTCGTACGTTTCACGTATAAGTGTCTCACCTGCACGCCTGTCCCGCAGGAGTCTCGCACCCTACACTACAATCAACTTTCAAAGATGAAATTCAGCGACTAGCAGCAATCTATAGAAAATAACTAACAAAAAGACCCAAGGGACAAGCCCTTGGGTCTGAATACGTAAGAGTTAATGAAACGAGGCCTATGCAAAGAGAGCATGTGCGCCATGTTTCAAAAATCCTTCGTAGTCAGACCATTTACGGCAGTCTGGTAGAAACTTTCGGGCCATATCCCCGAATTTATACGTAGGAAATACATTTAATTTTTAATTACTACTTGAGTATAGGTCGAACTTTGTCGTACGTCAAGCGTTTTTACGAATGATTTTATGTTATTTTGCAATAATCGTTCGTGTTTTCGCTTTCAAACCTATTCCCACTCGATCGTTGCTGGTGGCTTAGACGTAATATCGTACACCACGCGGTTGATGTGATCCACTTCGTTTACGATACGTGTAGAGATCTTTTCTAGTACGTCCCAAGGGATACGTGCCCAGTCAGAAGTCATTCCGTCGATCGACGTTACAGCACGAATACCAATCGTGTAATCGTACGTACGAGCGTCACCCATAACACCGACACTACGGATGTCAGGTAGGACCGTGAAATATTGCCACACTTCACGCTCTAAACCAGCTTTTGCGATCTCTTCACGAAGAATGAAATCAGACTCACGAACGATTTCTAACTTCTCTTCTGTAATCGCACCAAGTACACGAATTCCTAGGCCTGGGCCTGGGAACGGCTGACGCCAAACGATGTGCTCAGGAATACCAAGCTCTGTACCTACTTTACGCACTTCATCTTTAAAGAGTGTGTTAAGAGGTTCGATCAATTTGAACTGCATGTCTTCAGGAAGTCCGCCAACGTTATGGTGAGACTTGATCGTTTGTGCAGTAGCTGTACCGCTCTCTACGATATCTGTGTAAAGCGTGCCTTGTGCAAGAAACTCGATGCCTTGTAGGTTTGACGCTTCTTCATCAAATACGTAGATGAACTCGTTACCGATAATCTTACGTTTCTTCTCAGGATCAGATACACCTTCAAGCTTGCTTAAGAAACGCTCTTTCGCATCGACCTTAATGATGTTGATGTTGAATCCTTCGCTGAACGTTTTCATAACTTGATCTGCTTCATCTTTACGAAGTAGACCATGGTCAACGAAGATACATGTTAACTGGTCACCGATTGCTTTGTGAACAAGTACGGCAACAACAGATGAGTCAACGCCACCTGACATTGCGCAGATTACTTTTTTGTCGCCAACAACGTCACGGATCTTTTGAATTTCGTCTTCGATCCAGTTTTCCATCGTCCAGTTTCCTTCACATTCACAAACAGATTTTACGAAGTTATCCAGAAACTCGATACCGTACTCTGAATGACGAACTTCTGGGTGGAATTGTACACCGTAAAGTTTACGAGATACATCACTCATCGCAGCTACAGGACAAGAAAGACTTGTAGCGTCTGTTACGAAACCTTCTGGTGGCGCAACAACCAAGTCGCTATGGCTCATCCATACCACTTGTTGTTCTGGAAGTTTTTCATAGAGCTTGTTCGTGTTTGTTACAGTGATTTCTGCTTTACCGTATTCACGGTGGCTCGCGCGCTCTACTTTACCGCCGAAGTGATAGCTCATCAACTGCATACCATAACAGATACCAAGCACTGGGATATCCAGATCAAAAATAGCTGGATCACAAGCTGGTGCTCCATCTGCATATACAGAGTTAGGTCCACCAGAGAAGATGATTCCTTTTGGGTTCATTTTCTTTATATCTTCCGCCGTTGTCGTGTGCGGATGTAATTCACTGTATACTCCTAAGTCACGGATACGACGTGCAATCAACTGATTATATTGTCCACCGAAATCTAACACAACGATCATTTCACTCATTACGTGCAAATCATTCGTTACGCTCATGTACTCACCCCATCTATTATTATCAGCTATAGTATCCGTCAGCTTGTCTATCTTTACACTTTCTTTATAAAACAAAAAGAATTCTACCCTTGTTTTCCACATACAAAAACAAAGGCAGAATTCCTTAAAATGTAGCTATAAAGAATCCTGCCTTCATAGTCAGGTCATTTTCGGCAACCCGGTAGAGACTCTCGAACCTTATTATCGAGGATATACGAAGGAGAATAATATCTGACACTATAATCTTAAAGACATTCTAACAATGCCTGTTATAGCGGTCAAGGGCGGATTCTTTTAATTAAATTTTCCCACAATTCTTTATGAAAATCATTCCACAGATCCGACTGCTTTTTCGGACTGAATTGAACGCCTTCATAAGCTTTCGCGAGGATTCTCATGTCCTTTGTATCAAGCTCTCTGTCAACATACAGAGCGTACTCTCTCAACGTAAAGGCAGGTCTTCTTTTTATGCCATATACTTTTAATAGCCACATCAAGCGTTCGAAGGCTTGTTCAAAGCTATCAGCGCCTTTTTTGTGTTTGTAGCGCCAAATCGTGTACTGACGAAGCCATTTTCTGCGGAACAGATAAGCCAGCCCCGCGATTACAACAAGACCGATTAAAAGAACTACAGCTAGCGTCCCAACAGATTTCAGGATTGAATCTGAACCTGTTTTTTCTCCTGAAGCAGAACTATCATCCTTCGTAACGTCTTTTTCAGGCTTGTCTGGCTGAGTCGGAACAGGCGCAGCTGGTGTGGAATCCTTTTCTTCACTCTCTGGCTCGAACGGATTATCAAATCCGCGCGTCGGCTCGAAAGGAACCCATCCGATTCCTGAAAAATACACTTCTACCCAAGAGTGGGCGTTTGCGTTTGTAACGGTATATTCACGAAGACCATCATCACCAAGTGCCTCAAAGGTTCCCGGAGTGAAGCCTTTCACCCAACGAGCAGGTATGCCAACAGAACGCAGCATCACGACCATCGACGTTGAGAAGTTATCGCAATACCCTATTTTCGTTTCAAACAAAAATTGATCAACGTAATCTTCATCGCCTTTTGGAACCGCAACTTCGATCGTGTTATAGCCATAGGCGTTTTTAGCAAAATAGCCTTCGACCGTTTTGACTTTATCGTAGAGCGTTGGTTGGTCGGCAGTAACGTCTTGCGCAAGATCTTTAACCCGCTGCGGCAACGTTTCAGGCAGCTGCAGGTAATTTTCTGTTATATAAACGGGGTATTGATTGTTGGAAGCTTTTAATTGTTCTTCTTTTATTACTGGTAACTGGTAGTCCATCTCGTATTCAGAAAGTTTCTCTTCACTTCCACCTTGAAAGGTAGAAATCTTCCCGTTTACACCATCTAACTGATAGTTGATATCCGATTCTGCTTTAATGTTGGTTAACTTTCCTGGAATCATTAAAAATGAATATTCTTTCCGTTTTTCCGCTTCGATACGTGCTTTATGGTCTTTCATTTCTAATCCATCTTCCCAGACTCTCGTGTAATTCGTATCGGCTGAAGGATTATCTGCTTCTAAAGCGATCGCTTGAGTCGGAATCTTATTTTCCCAGCCTTTACCGGTGTAAAATTCTTTCGTTTCTATCCGCCAATAATGCCTGCCGTTATCATAAGCGGTGAAGATCGGCGTATAGTCGAACTCAAACGGCCCACCAAGCTGGCTGTCGTTTTCACCATAACCAATCTTTGCGATTCCAGCGCCTTTTCCTAGTCCTTCTTCTCCATCTTTTCCTGACATATTCTGAAGAAACGGAACAGGATCTGGCCAGATTGGAGATGCTTTTGGTGCCACATACCCTAGAGCTGACGACAATGCAATGACGCCAGAAAGTGGTGCCACCCAAAGAACAGGGAACTTTCCTTTTAAAAGAGAAAACCCTTGCGTTTCAATAATCTTCATCATTCGTAAGATACCAACCAAGATCAGTCCGATGAAAACGGTACGGATGATCGCAAACTTGCCATCATACACCGTAAATGTATCGAGTATCGAAATATAGATAACCGTGATCAAGAAGAACAGGAAGATTCTGCGTGTCTGGACGAGCCAATAATGCATCAAATAACTGACGAGCCAGAGTAAAATAAAGAACAGAAGACTCCTGGAAAGAGACGTCATCTCGTTCCAGTTCTGGTCTGAAAAAAGCCCTAGATTATATTTGATATCTTCAATCAGAAACGGAACCCATTTAAACGACAAGAAGACATCAAAGAAGTATAGAGAATGAAGCGCATATAACATCGCTCCTAATTTCACCGGAAAGGAAATCCAAAACGGAAGCTGAAAATACGTTACGATAAACAAAAAGAGCGTATACATCACAAAAATTTGGATATCGTTCGTCGTCGTAAGCTCTTTTAATGGTCTTAACCACTCCCATAAAAGAAGAAAGCCTAAGCCGTACAGAACTAAGACGTGTAGTGTTGACGCTTGTTGCTGATTAGATTGAGGCATACGTGCCACCTGCCTTCAGCGCTTCGTTAAAGTCAGAACCAATAATCGGTGTTACAGGCACACCGAACTGTCTGATTCGAGAGATATAAGTAAGTTCTTGACTCTTCAATTTGGAATCAAGCGCTAAGTAAAAGAAAATCACGTTCGTTTGCTGTCTGGATGCGATAAGTTCGAGCGTTTTCATCGTGTATTCAGAAAGGTTCGGCGATATGATAAGTGCCGTCTTTCCTTCCATATAACCTGCCATGTATTCCTGCTTCAACCGCTCTTCAAACGGCAGTTTCACGTCTGACTTCACTTTTGCCAGTTCGTGAAGAATCCGCCACTCTTGTTCAACCCCAATATTCATCGGGATTTCTTTTCCAGATAGCGGATGATAGCCGATCGAACCACCCTTTGAGATCGCATAGTGAACGATGGATGCCGCAAGCGATACGCCGCGTTCAAACAGCCAATCATGCGTGCCGTAGCTCTTTTCACAATGATCGAGCACAATTACAAAATCATCGTTCCGTTGCTGTTCGAACACTTTCGTCAGCAGTTTGTTCGACCTCGCACTCGCTTTCCAGTGCAGCCAGTTCATTCGGTCGCCAGCGACATAATCACGCACACTGACTGTCGATGTATAGTCAGTAAACGAACGCTTCCCGACCTTTTTCATACCAGATTGCAGCATCTTCCCTGCTTCCCACCGCTCAATATCCTGGTACTGCGGGTACACAAAGATCTGGTCTTGAACGGAGACACTCGTGCTTTTCAAAACAAAGCCAAAGATGTCGCCTGTACTGATTTGTATCTGATCGAATTTAAATAACCCACGCGGTGCAGGATTGATCGTATACGAATATTCTAGGTTTTTGCGGAACAACGGAAACAGCAGAATACGAGACTGAATCTGATGCGTATTGCCCTCGTATCGCGTTTCACGAAGCAGCACCTCTGGCAACACGTCCTCAACTACCACGTAGAAGAGCGGAAAGTTGCTGCGTCGTTTGATGACAATTGTCACTTCTATTTCTTCGCCTGCCATCAATTTGTTTTTAGAGATATATCGATCGACTTTCAATCTCTGTATCGGATAGAAAGCCATCGTTATAGAATAAAGAACAAGCGGAAGTACACTGTAAAATAGAAACCAGCTTACGAATCCACCTTGAAACATGGCAAAAGAGAATGTAACAAGTAGTAAAAAGATGATCCCTGAAAACCCGATCGGTGTTTTATACCGCTCCCGAAATTTATGAAGAAACGCCTTCATTATGCATGCTGTTCCTTATGAATAGGTGCAGGCACACGTGCCAAAAGCTCATTGATTACTTCTTCTGCTGAGACCCCTTCAAAGCGGGCTTCAGGTTTTAATAGCACACGATGAACAAGAACATACGGTGCTAAGTATTTCACATCATCAGGGATAACAAAATCACGGTTCATGAGAAGGGCAAAAGCCTGTGCTGCTTTTAATAACGCGAGCGATCCACGCGGACTAACACCGAGCGCAATGGATTTATGATTCCGTGTACGATTGATCAGATCAACGATATATCGCTTGATCGAATCTGATACATAGATGTTCTTCACAGCTGTTTTCAATTCTGAGATTTCTTCAGGCGAGATGGCTGGTTTAAGGAGATGGATCGGGTGTTCGTTTCCAATCACGTTCAATACATTAAATTCTTCCTCTGGAGTTGGATACCCCATCGTAAGCTTCATTAAGAATCGGTCAAGCTGTGCTTCTGGAAGCGGATAAGTTCCCTCGTATTCGATCGGATTTTGTGTGGCCATAACTAAGAAAGGATCGGGCAGTATGTGCGTCTGTCCATCAACCGTCATGCTCATTTCTTCCATCGATTCAAGAAGTGCCGATTGCGTCTTCGGTGACGTACGGTTGATCTCATCGGCGAGAATGATGTTTCCAACGAGAGGACCTGGTCTGAATTCAAAACTCATATCTTTTTGGTTATATATCGATACCCCTGTCATATCAGAAGGCAATAAATCAGGTGTGAACTGGATGCGGTTAAAAGTTAGGCCTAGAGATTTAGCGATGGAACGCACCATCATCGTCTTCCCTACTCCTGGTACGTCTTCAAGTAAAACATGTCCCCCTGCTAATAACGAAACAAGCGTTAACTCTGTAACCTTTTTTTTACCTACCATAACTTTTTCTACGTTTGCGATGACCTCTCTAAGATGAGGATGATATTCAAATGTCTTTTCATTTCTAGCGCTCATGATAGACTCCCCTCTAACATTTCTGTCTCTACATTATTTAATTTTTTCTTTCCTTTAAATATTCTCATCAGACAGACGATATTCCTTGTTTTTTTACAAAAAAAGAGCAGATTCGATATCAGTGAACAAATAAAAAAGATGCACCTTAAACAGTACACCGTAATCGCTCTTTATAAATATTGTTTTGAGATATTAAACTCTAATTTCCCAAGCTTAATAAGTATGCTGTTTTTGTAGATATTTCTCGGGAAATTGTAGAAATATGACGATTGAATGTTGAAGAATGTATCTTGTATCGTTGTAAAGTCCATATCGGGTCACGATATATCTATGTAAAAAGAGCTTCATAACGCTTGACCGTATCGCCCCCCGATACACAAAACTTACTTTCTAAATAGAGATAGAATCGCTTCCCATTTGCTTTTCGGTCGGCTTTGAACCACGATTTCTAATCGTCTATTAAAATCGTTCTGTAGGCGCCATTCTTTTACATTATCTTCTCTTAACTTTTGAATTTCTTGCTGCAGAAGTTCACTTTTCTCTTTTTCCTGTTCTAGCAATGCTTCGTATTGTTCTTTCTGTTGATTAGTCAGCTTCTCAATCTTAGCGTTCGTTTTCTGAGCTGCGTTTCCGACATTCGCACTGATTGCATGATGATCTTGCTGAAGTCTTGATACGGTTACTTTAAGCTCTGACATATCGTTTGTCAGCTGAGCATTCATCTCGCGTGTCGCTGCTAATTCATTCGCTAGCATCATTAATACTTCTCGTAATTGGTTCGGGTCTTGTGGAAGGTTCTCATATGTATCGGGTAGCGCTACGTCCGTTTGAACTGTTTCTTTCAGTCTTTCTTTTTGTTGAAGCACAATATCTTTAGCTGTATCGTCTAAAGGCTTGTCTGTATCGCGTAGCGCTATGAGCGATTCGATATCAGATTGAACAAAGATACGGCGATCTCCATCCTTTAAAAACTCGTATCCATTTCGTTCTAAAATTTGTCCATACTTTCGAACAGTAGGTGTTGCAATTCCTACTTCTTCTGCAACTTCCTTGGAGGAGAAAGCTCGTTCATTCGGTTGTATATCACGTCGCATATCGGGCCTCCTTCATTTCTCTTCATCTATTCCTTATATCGCCATGCGATACATATCGTTTAATTCCTCTACTATAGGCATTCGCAATGAACTGTATCGATACGTCTATCTTCTACAAATTAGATTTCGGCAAATGTGTCGATCTCCCCTTCTTTCTTTTGAGGAAGTTGATCATTTCACGAGATATTTTTTTATTTCTTCACCCCACCCAGAAAATAGCTGTTTTCTAAAAGAATAGGGACATATATAATGAATAAGTGCAATTATTTTTTACATTCATTTTTTTATGAAAGAGGTTATGTTATGAATACTACTTATTCATCGATAGAATCGACGAAAACAAGAATGTTAGTCATCAGTGCACTATTCGTGGCACTGACTCTTGTTGCAACGATGTTCATCAATATTAAGCTTCCGATCGCAGGAAACGGTGGACTTATCCACTTAGGTAACATTCCTCTATTCGTAGCAGCTTTTGTTTTCGGCAGAAGAACAGGTGCGATTGCAGGTGCTTTCGGAATGGGCTTATTTGATCTTCTATCTGGTTGGACGATCTGGGCTCCGTTCACGTTCATCATCGTTGGTGCAATGGGCTATGTAGCGGGCGTTATAGCAGAAAAAGTACCAGGTAAACGTGTCCTCGTCTACTCAATGGCAGTTGTGGTAGCTATGCTGATTAAAGTGGTAGGCTATTATTTTGCAGAAGTTGTGCTTTACAGCAACTGGATCGTACCGTTTGGATCCATTCCAGGAAACGTTCTGCAAGTTGGATTTGCTGGACTTGTTGTGGTTCCACTCGTTGCACGTATTAAGAAGAGAATTCTTTAGTTACAGAGACCCTGTATCGTATCGGCTTAATCGCTATGCGATATGGGGTTTTTTATTGTTTACCGATGCCCTTAAACCTTTTAAGAATACAAAGCGACTTACCTTAAAACGGATATCAAGAGGTGTGAAGATGAAGAAATCATTTCTTAAATTGTTTTTTATTACATTGAGTATCTTGTTAGCTGGGTGTAGCGTTTATTCTGAAAGTAAAGAGACCGCTCCAAACCTCATTAAACAGGATAAAAAAGAAGCGCTTATTATTACAGGCGATGTGAATAAGACTTTTAAAAATAACATGGCCGTTAGAATTGCTAGAGATGCGATACAGTCTGCTGAAAGAATACCTGGAATTTTAAATGTTTCAAAAAAAAATTTAGAGATGACTCTTGTTGATTCGAATGGAAATAAGGAGAACTATTTACTTTGGTTACGAAAAGACAGTGATAGTGGAATGATTATGTATGCCGACGATACAAGTACAGGTTATACCCTGCAACGAGTTGACGTAGTTAAATTAAAAAAGCTGTTAAACTTCTAATGTAACCAATCTACGAACCAACAAAAACTTCACCTTCACACTTCACTCCTTCTGAATGTTAAAATAAAGAATACTTCCCTGTTAGACATATAGAGAGTGTCGACTTTAAAATCGCAACAACTTAGGAGTGTATACAAGCATGAACAAAAAAGATATTGCTCAAATACGAAAACAGTTCAAGAAAGAGAACGATCTACTGAAAATTTCCAGCATCTTTAATGTGTATATTACGAAAGAATCCAGCGAGATTTATCATCACGTAAGTCAGCCTTTTGAAATGCTAGATACTGAACAACAAGAGCTCTTCTTTAATAACTTTAAAAAATTGCTTGGCGGAAATCTCGATGAGAAACTTTTTGAATTAAAGTTTAATAGAAATGCTGAAAACAATAGCCAGCTTATTCTGCATCAGGGGTTACTTGCCAGCGATACAGAAGACTGGAAAGAACGCATGCTTCAAATGGTGGGAAAAATGCTCTTAAACCGACAGTACGAAAAGGATATTGTGATTACCTTTATTAAGGGAGAATACTATAAGCCGACGAAACGCAAAAATGATGAGGCGGAGATTAGTGAACGAGATGCCGTTTACTCCTTCCCCTTTATTTTGTGCAGCATAAACAATACACAAGAACCGAAGAAAGAACTGCTCTTTGATTATGTGGAAAAAGAGTTCAAGTACAATTTCGTGGTCGATCCGATCATCAACCTGAACGCACCGATCGGAGGATTTCTCTTCCCTTGTTTCAGTGATAATGCAGCAGATGTGAACCACATCCTGTATTCAGCAGGTAAAGTTCATGAGCCTGATTATGAATTCATCGTGGACGTTTTAAATGGCGAAGAAATCATGACGGCAAAAGATGATAAAATCGTGTTTGAAGAAATCATTAAAGACGTAACACAAGATCAATTAAACACATCCACCCTCTCCAATGTGTACGAAGAAATCAACCGAATGATTGAAGAGAACGAAGAGGAAGAACACCCACGCTTAGACTCTAAGGACGTTGAACGTGTTTTGAAAGCGAGCGGTGTTGAAGATATTAGTGTGGAAAAGGTAGAATCCGCTTTCCAAAAAGTGATTGATGATGACAAATATGAAATAAAAGCTAGCAGTGTTGTTCCGAAATACAACTCGCAGTCTATTAAAATTGATACGAAGGTGGCTAAAATTTCGATTAGCCCGCAAGATTTAAGGTACGTGAAACAAGTACAGCTTAGCGGTAAGCGTTACCTGATGATTGAAGTTGAGGAAGATACGGTGATTGAAGGCTTTACGATGATTCCGGAGGCTTTTGGGGAGAAGGTTGAGAAATAGTAATAGTTTTCTAAAGTGTTTTGTTTTCTGTGCATAGATAACCTGAACTTTATTTTCATGCCTTAGTCTCGTCGTGCAAAAAAAATTCGAAAAAACTTCTCATAGTTATTACGATAAGAGAAGTTTTTTTCTATAAATCCTATTAAACTAAAAAATTTCCACTTTCAATTTACATACCTTTTTAATTGAGAAATTAATTCTCAATTAACTTTAGACTTAAACAGATTATCGTAATCAATCTAGTTAAATCATATGAATAGAGGACCTTTAAATGCTAGTTCAGTATCGTAGGGTAAAAAGTTACCTCTACTTGAATTTTTTATATTCTCTTCTAGAATTGCTACTAAAGAGAAATAATTGTCCTCAATAACCATAAAAAGTTCGCCTAACTTTTTGAAATCGTACAAACTAAATTTGTTAACAAGTTCAGTAATAGTTGATCTCAAATAAAAATGCAAATCATCAATTAAAAGATTAATATCCTTTTCAACTACAGCAGCATGAACAAAGTTATTCCTTATCCTGTAAATCCTTTGTATATGCCAAGTAATATTATTAAAATGATTAGTCATTAGTTGCATAAATGTTTTGCTATTTTTCAAATAAGCATTTAACTCTATAAATCTTTCTTTCGATAAAGTGTAATCGGATAAACTTTCAATAAACTCTTCATGAAGAGTTTCATCGAGAATCAATTCATACATATTATTAACATCTCTAACTAGTGGTTCAGTAGTAGATATTTTTTTGCCGTTAATTTCAAGGTTTACACCCGCTCTATTACAGTCATATAAAAAATTAAGAATTAATCGTTCAACATAGCCACTACATAAAACAGAAGGAACTATTTTTTTAATATGTTCAATGTTTGATTCGTGATGTCCAGTTACTAATAAGGACTCTAAAGCGGACCATAAATTTGTATATGTAATCTCAATAGACATAGTTTCAATAGATAGATTGTATTGTCTAAAAAAATTTATTAAACGCTGCCTAGTTTCATATTCTATTAAATTATTTTTCAATATATTCGTGATTTTTATAACGTCATCACTATAACTTGTTATTAAGGAAAGAGCCTCTTCTTTTATTTGATAGTTAACAACTCTTTTTTCATCTGGAAAAACTAAAAGAATACTACTAAATTTATTCAATTCTATTCCATGATAAGTTAGAACCGATTGTTTTAATGATAACTCGTGCTTACACCTCTCAATAGCAGTATGGATATCTTCATTAAATGCTTTAGTTTGCTCTACAATATAATGTGCTTCTCCACTAATATGAGAAGTATTTATATTTACAAATGAAGATAGGACTTCACTACCTTTAATCACTTGAATTCCAGAACTCTTAATAGAATCTAATAAAATCTCAGAGGGATTTTCAAGCTTGAAATAACAATGAAAGAGCTGTTCACTAGAAGTAATAATTCTAATAAATTCATACCATTTTTCATGGAAAGGGTTTTTGGTATTTATAAAGATTATTTTAGCCAATCTATGAAGACTTCTTGCAGACCAACCAGAATTTATTAATTCGGTACCCAAAGTCTCCGTCAAAAGAGTCGTTTGTTTTAAATTGTTTTGTGCAATGGCATTTTGTAATTCTTCGATTATTTTATCTCTATAGTTAGTTGATATAATCTTCAGTG
>JAEACG010000016.1 GCA_016401345.1 Fictibacillus nanhaiensis
CACCCGTCCGCCGCTAAATCAGAGGAGCAAGCTCCTCATCATTCGCTCGACTTGCATGTATTAGGCACGCCGCCAGCGTTCATCCTGAGCCAGGATCAAACTCTCCATAAAAGTGTTTGTCTTGCTCTAGTTTTAAAACTGACGGAATTAATTCTTAATTCCTTACCTATTTCTTTTGTTCAGTTTTCAAAGAACTTTTTGTAAGCCGCTCGTTTTAGCGACTTTATTAGGATAACATCTTTATAATAAGAAGTCAACCTCTTTTTAAAATTTGTTTCCCGCCTGCAACAATGTTTCATGTGTTGCGGCGACAAGAACTAATATATCACGTATTGTGATTTGAGGTCAATAGTTATTTTGAAATTACTTTAAATAAATGAAAAAAGGTTTAGAGAGCTTATTATCGCTCTCTAAACCTCAGTTTAAGAATACATATGAATGCTCTAGTTCAAGATAAAGAATTCAATGGCTACTAATGAAGCTATGCCAGGTAGTCCAGCAATTCCTGAGATCAGCGCCGTAAAAGCATTGATCGGAATATGAATATCATATGAGTTTCCTATCGCGTTTAATAAGAATAACAACAGTGCACCAATACAAAAACGCGTAATGCCGAATCCGATCCAGCGTATTGGCCGCATTGGAGCACCTACAAGCAGCAGAACAAAGATGATCGTTCCAAGAATAGCAATTACAGTTATTGGCTCCATTCCTAATCCCTCCTATACAACATCCAAGTTATTTACTAGACATTGTATGGGAGTTGTCCAAAAAAAAGACCAGCAGTTATTTTAACTTGCTGGTCGTCACGTTTCTTTTTTTCGCTTCTTTTAATAAGAAGAAGTATTTTGATTCTGCTAGTTGAAGCTTGAAGATAACCTCTTCAGATGGCTCGACACTGCGTTCGACCATTTCTTTTTGGTGCATCCAGTCTATCTTTAGCTCATCAAGACTTTGAAGCAGCTCTTCATCTCCGGATCGCTTCAATCGCCCTTTTCGGGAAAAAAACATGCAAGCAACCCCTTTAGTTAGATTTCTCTTCTTCCTTCAAGTGCTTTGGAAAGCGTTACTTCATCTGCATACTCCAAGTCTCCACCTACAGGCAGACCGTGGGCAATACGAGTAATCTTGATACCCGTTGGTTTTAGAAGTCTTGCGATATACATGGCAGTGGCTTCTCCTTCAATGTTCGGATCAGTAGCCATGATAATTTCTTGAATGCCTTCATCTGTTAGACGCTTCAACAGTTCTGCGACTTTAATGTCCTCAGGTCCTACTCCGTCCATCGGTGAGATGGCGCCGTGGAGAACATGGTAAAGTCCGCGGTATTCTTTCATTTTTTCCATCGCAATAACATCCTTGGAATCGTGTACGACACAGATTGTCGTTCGGTCTCTGCTTGAATCGTCGCAGATCATACAAGGATCACGGTCAGTAATATGAAAGCAGTTGGAACAATAGATAAGCTGACGTTTCGCGTTAACGAGTGCTCGTCCAAAATCCAGCACGTCATCTTCTTTCATTTCCAATACGAAAAATGCCAGGCGAACCGCCGTTTTCGGTCCGATGCCCGGCAATTTCATAAAGCTTTCAATCAGCTTTGAGATCGGTTCAGGATAATGCATAGTCTATTCCTAGAACATTCCAGGAATGTTTAGTCCTTTTGTGAATTTGCCCATGTCTTGTGATACGAGTTCGTCTACTTTCTTAAGTGCATCGTTCGTAGCCGCTAACACAAGGTCTTGAAGCATGTCGATATCATCTGGATCTACAACTTCCTCTTTAATGATAATGTCGATGATTTCTTTGTGACCGTTCGCTTTAACAGTAACCACGCCGCCTCCAGCTGTACCTTCGATCACTTTATCTTTTAATTCCTCTTGAGCTTTTGCCATGTCACGCTGCATTTTTTGCATTTGCTTCATCATATTGTTCATGTTGCCTTTCATCATCGTACAATTCCTCCTTCTTATTCTTCCTCTTCTTTTATCTCAATTAAATCATCGCCAACCAATTTGATCGCCTCTGCGATGAGAGGGTCTTCTGTTTTTTCTTTTTCTTCAGAAGATGGCTGGCCTTGCTGTTGTTCTTTAATGAAATCAGCTTTTAGTTTCTGCCATTCCGGATCCAAAATGGATAGCATGGACAGGTTCTTTCCTATTGTACTATAAACTGCGCTTTCTACATAGCTTCTGTTGTTCTCTTGAGATGCCATCTGACGGTGAATTTCATGCTGGAACGCAAGCAAAAAGATCTGATCTGAACAAGCTACAGGCTCTGCCCCTGAAAGAAGAGCATAAGCACTTACTTTTTCAGAACGTATCTTATCTAAGATCTCGCCCCACATCCCTTTAAGCTGAACAAGATTTGGTTTCTTTGCTTTTTTGAGCATCTCTTTCACTTGCGTTTGTGATGCTCCGCCTTGTCCTCTGATCACTCTTTTCTCTCTTGGAGCTTCTGCTTCGGTTTGTGCAGACGAACCATTAGAAGACCAGCCGCCTTCTTTCATCTTTTTTAGTTCATGTTCTAATTGATCGATTCTTTGCATTAACGGTTCAACAGAAGGATTCCCCGCTTGTGACGAGATCCCTTCTTGTTTTTGATAACAAATCTTGATGAACGTCGTCTCTAAGAAAATCTTAGGATGGTTCGTCCATTTCATCTCTTGCTGTGCGGCATTCAACTGACCGATTATCGAATAGATGTCTTCTGCAGCTGTAGCCTCTGCTAATCGTGCAAAGTCTTCATCCGTTGAGACCCGCTCTAACAGCTCTTCTAATTGAGGTGCCGTTTTATATAGAAGCATATCTCTATAATAGTAGATAAGGTCTCCTAAAAAGCGAACAGGATCTTTTCCTTCATGTAAAAGTTCTGTCGATAACGTAAGAGCTTTCGATACATCTTTTTCTAAAAAGGCTTCTGCCATCTCAGAAAGATGTTTTTGTGAGGCTGAGCCAGTTACCGACAAAACATCTTCTACTCTTACCTTATCATCACTGTAGGAGATCGCTTGGTCGAGGAGACTCAATGCGTCACGCATTCCACCTTCTGCTGCTCTTGCAAGCAGTTGAAGAGCTTCTTCATCCACTTCGGTACCGTTAGCGTCGACGATCTGCCTCATTCGTCCGATGATAGACTGTGAAGATATCCGTTTAAAATCAAATCGCTGACATCTAGAAACGATCGTTGCCGGAATTTTATGCGGCTCTGTTGTTGCCAGAATAAAAATAACATGGCTCGGCGGTTCTTCTAACGTTTTTAACAACGCGTTAAATGCACCAGTTGAAAGCATATGTACTTCATCTATGATATAGACTTTGTACGTAACAGAGGACGGCGCAAATTTTACTTTGTCCCGAATATCCCTTATATCATCTACACCTGTATTAGACGCAGCATCGATCTCTAAAACATCAGATATCGAGCCGTTCGTGATCCCTCTACAAGCGTCACATTCATTACATGGCTCAGAAACCGGAGCCCGTTCACAGTTAACAGCTTTGGCAATAATCTTCGCCGCACTTGTTTTACCCGTTCCTCGTGGTCCTGAAAACAGGTAGGCATGGGAAAGCTTGTCCTGCATCAAGGCATTTTGGATCGTTTTTGTAATGTGTTCCTGCCCGACCATATCTTCAAAGCTCTGTGGCCTCCATACGCGGTAGAGCGCTTGATAACTCATCCCTTTGCCTCCTTTAAATCACTTGCATTCTTTCTATATTATACTGAAACATTACAAAAAACTCACCCCTGAAACAAGGGTGAGTTATTGTTTATATATTAGAATGCCGCGCACCTCTCTTTGGAATAGTCAACCTATGCGTACAAACGCAGTTAGCTCAGTCCAGGTTGCCCCACGGCACACGAAGTGGTCCACTTACTGCTGCTTCCTTCCGGACCTGACAGGGTTCATGGGTCTCCGTTGCGCAGGACCCGGACATCAACACCACTTACGTCCGTCAGACCATACGTTGAACTAGCCGAGGAGAGGAATTCAACCTCGCTACAGCGGATTGCGAGTACAGGGCACCGCTACCTCCCCATCTAGCGCGACAAAGTGTATAACATTGTTAGATGCACAACTAAATGTGCAAGATTTAGTATACTATGTCCTTTTAAAAAAATCAACCGCAGGAGCACTAAAGCTCCTTCCTACGCTCTTCCTTTTCCTTCCTTTTACGATCGCGAAGGTTTCTAAAAAAACGGGAAAGAATCTGACCACATGCTTCACCTTTTACACCGGCCACAACCTCACATTGGTGGTTGAAGCGAGCTTCTTGTAAAAGGTTCATTAAGGTTCCCGCACAGCCTCCTTTAGGATCAACCGCACCGTACACAACACGGCTTACTCTCGAGAGGACAATCGCACCAGAACACATCGCACACGGTTCAAGCGTCACATATAGCGTTGCTCCTTCCAACCGCCAAGCATCCAGTTCTCTACATGCCTCGTCAATGGCTAAGAGCTCCGCATGAGCGATCGCTCTTTGTTCGGCTTCACGCAGGTTATGAGCCTTCGCCACTATACGGTCGTCCATTACTAAAATGGCACCAATAGGAACTTCACCAATATCTGCTGCTTTTTGGGCTTCTTCTAGTGCAAGCTCCATGTAATATTCGTCTTTTTCTAAGGTCTCCATCATTTTCGCTCCAAAGTTTTAGTTGTAAGAGATTATACAAGAGGTTTTGCTAATAATAAAGAAAGGAATGGTTGTATAGATTAAAATTCACTTCCTTTATTATAGATGAAACTAGGATTTTTTTATTAAAGCTAAAATGAAAGAGAGAGATCGTTATGGAAAAACCACATCAACACGAGGACAATAAAGTTCCTGTCGCTATGCTTATTATTGACGTGATCAATGACTTTAATTTTCCTGAGGCGCCGCTCTTGTTAAAAACTTCTGCACCAATTGCCGATAAAATTCTTGAATTGAAAAACCGAGCTAAAAAAGAAAACATTCCGATTATATATGTGAACGATAACTTTGGACAATGGCAATCAGATAAGCACAAGCTCGTCGATTATTGCACCACACAATCCGGTGGTGAATTCGTAAAAAAGTTACAGCCTGACGATGACGATTTCTTTGTCGTCAAACCAAAGCATTCTGGATTCTTCTCTACACCTTTATCGACTTTATTAAACGAGCTTGGGATACAAACTTTAATCCTATGCGGAGTAGCAGGTAACATCTGTGTCCTCTTTACAGCGAACGACGCATATATGAGAGGTTTTACTCTTTTTGCACCATCTGATTGTTCGGCTTCTAATATAGAAGAAGATAACGAAAGAGCTTTAATATTGATGGAAAAGACATTAAATGCTGATATAAGCATGAGCAACGATTTAAATTTACGAGCGATCATCGATCAGGCAAAAGAAAACAAACATAAAATGATGTACTAAATAGCATATTTACCATTAAATTTTTACCGATATTCTCACCACCTTTTCCAAACGTATGCTACAATATTCTTTGTCTGTAATTTTTCGTTTGTCATTTATAAGGGAGGAAAAGGAAGATGAGTTCAACCCCCTTTATCGCAGTTGAAGGGCCGATTGGCGTAGGGAAAACATCGCTCGCAAAAGCTATTGCTGAGCACTATAACTTTCAATTATTGAAAGAGATTGTAGAGGAGAATCCTTTTCTCGGAAAATTTTACGACAACATCGATGAGTGGAGTTTTCAAACCGAGATGTTCTTTCTTTGCAACAGGTATAAACAGCTTGAAGAGATTCAAGGGCAGTATCTATCTAAACAGATTCCTGTCGTTTCTGATTATCATATCTTTAAGAACCGTATTTTTGCCGGTCGAACGCTAAAAGACGGAAATCTTCATAAATACATGCAGTGCTTTGATATCCTTACTGAGGATATGCCTGTACCGAACGTGATCATCTATTTAAACGCTAGTCTTGATACGTTGCTGGACCGCGTACGTAAGCGTGGACGTTTTATCGAGCAAAATATGGAGCCGGCGTACTTAGAACAGCTAGCTGAAGATTACGAGACGTTCATGACTGCCTTTAAAAAGCAGCACCCGGAGATTCCTGTACTCTCGTTTAACGGAGATGATTTAGATTTTGTTGCGTATGAAGCGGATAAAGAGAAGATCTTTTCCTTAATCGATGCAACTCTGAAAAAAGGAGAAGTTGCGCGATGAGTAAACTCATACAATACGGAATCCCAAATGATGCTGTCATTACAGTGGCAGGTATGGTAGGTGCGGGTAAATCTACATTTACAAATGCACTTGCTGAAAAATTAAAGTTTCGTACATCCATGGAGAAAGTGGATAACAACCCATACTTAGAAAACTTTTATCATGATTTTAAGCGCTGGAGCTTCCACCTGCAGATCTTCTTTTTAGCAGAACGCTTTAAAGAGCAAAAAAGAATGTTCGATTATGGCGGAGGATTTGTTCAAGACCGTTCCATTTATGAAGACACGGGTATATTCGCTCGTATGCACTTTGATAAAGGCAACATGTCTGATGTGGATTACGAGACGTATACACATCTGTTTGAAGCGATGGTCATGACGCCATACTTCCCGCAGCCTGATTGCTTGATATACTTAGAAGGCTCTCTTGATGATATCTTAGCTCGTATTCAAAAACGTGGACGTAAGATGGAGCAAGAAACACCGGTTTCCTACTGGGAAGAGATGTACGACCGCTATGAAAAGTGGATCGCTTCTTTTAATTCTTGTCCTGTGCTCCGTGTGAATATTAACGACTATGATCTTCGAGACAATCCAGAATCCATCGATCACATCGTAGAAAAGATCGCACAAAAAATTGAAGCGAAACGAGAAGTTCGCTTATAAACATAAAAACCCCGGTTCTCATTCTTATGAGCCCGGGGTTTTGTTTGATTTTATTTCTTCATCCATTCTGGTTTTCCGAAGCCTTCGAACTCCTTATCGATCACTTCTTCAAACTCCTTCGATTCCACTACCTTTTTAATATCTTTTGCAAAAGCAGAATCAACATCTTTCGTGTTCACCACAACACGGTTACGGTACGTGTCGGGCATGTTCTCTAATTGGATCGCATCTAATAAATCCATCTTAGCTGCGAGTGCAAAGTTACCAGGCACAGCTGCAACATCTGCACTTTGAACAGCACGCGGAAGCTGTGCGGCTTCTAGTGGTTTGAACACGAGCTTCTTAGGGTTATCTTTAACATCTTTTTCGGAAGCTGTTAGTTCGTTGATTCCTTCCTTGATGGTGATCAGTTTTGCATCTTCAAGCATGAGCAACGTACGTGCTAAGTTAACAGGATCATTCGGTATTGCGACCGTACTGCCTTCTTTTATGTCCTTAACGGATTTGAATTTCTCAGAATAGAGACCCATCGGTGCTGTTGGAACGATGATAACTTCTGAAAGCTTTAAGTTCTTTTCTTTTGCGAAATTCTCCATGTACACTTTGTGCTGAAAAAGGTTCGCGTCTAGATCGCCTTTTGATAATGCCATGTTTGGTTGAATATAGTCGCTGAATTCAATGACTTTTACTATATATCCTTTTTTCTCAAGTGAAGGCTTGATGGCTTTGTTGACCATGTCTGTGTAAGGTCCTGCTGTTGCGCCTAAGGTTACTTCTTTATCTTTTGATGCATCTGATGAAGATGAGCATCCTGCTAAACCGAAAGCTAGCAGTGCTGTTAGTAGTGTAAGTATGATTTTTTTCATGTTGATCCCCTTTAAAAATTGTTTTTGCTATTACATGATGTTTTTTTTTAGCGGTTGATTTCCGTTCCAGATGCTCCCTTTCCGGGGGGCGTGCGGTGAGCCATCTTATGCATTTTAAGATTTGCTCCTGCGTCTACAAGAATTACTACCGAAGTGAGCTTCCTCGTCGCATGCCTTGCGAGATGTTAATTCATGTAGAAGGCACGCTGATCCCCCAGGAGTCTCGCATCTTGCACTCCAATCAACTTGCCGAGAAGTCTTTTAAACCTAAACCTTTAAAGATAAATTTATCTTCGTCTTACCTTTAGTAAATAAATTTATCGTTTATTCACAGCCTTCGCTGCACCGTCTCCGATGACTTGCATGAGCTGGACGATTACGATTAGTAGGATTACGGTTGTGAGCATGATTGTATTGTCGTATCGGTAGTAGCCGAAGCGAATTGCGAAGTCTCCGATTCCTCCGCCGCCGACGATACCTGCCATGGCTGAATAGCCTAGCAAGCTGATTGCTGTTACTGTTATCGCCTGAACGATTCCTGGCTTTGCTTCTGGTAGAAGAACTTCACGGATAATCATCCATGGCGTAGCGCCTACTGCAACGGCCGCTTCTATCACGCCTTTATCGATCTCTCGTAGTGATGTTTCTACGAGCCGCGCAAAGAATGGGATGGCTGCAACGGATAGAGAAACTGAAGCTGCAGTGGGTCCGATCGTTGTTCCGGTAATGAGCTGTGTTAATGGTAACAATGCGACTAATAAAATGATGAATGGTACAGAGCGGATCAAGTTCACAAGAATGCCCGCTATCTGCTTGATCCACACATTTTCAAATAACAATCCTTTGTCGGTAACAAACAGTATAATTCCTAGGGGTAATCCTACAATTAATGAAACACCAAGTGATATAGCGACCATATATAACGTTTCAAAGAATGCTTTATTCAGATCTGGAAGGATATTCAAAATAGAATCAAGCAACTTTTTTCACCACCTCAAGATTTTCTATGCGACCTTCAATATATGAGATCGCTCGCTTCACTTCTGCCTCTTCACCGACTAGTTCCATGATGAAGATACCAAGCGGTGTTTCCTGAATATATTCGATTTTTCCGTGAAGGATATTCCCTTTTACGCTAAAGTTTTGGAAAAGCTCAGAAACAACAGCCTCTTCTGCAATTGCTCCTTTGAACTGGATCTTAATCACAGTTCCTTTTCTATTTTTCAGAAGAGGTTCTGGCAGATCCATTTGAATTACAGAGCTGATGAACGTTTTTGTGAGCTCTTTTTCTGGATTAGCAAAAATGTTGTACACGTCACCTGACTCTATGATTTCTCCATCCTGCATGATCGCCATTCGGTGGCAGATCTCTTTTACCACTTCCATCTCGTGCGTGATCAACACGATCGTAATGCCTAACTTTTTATTGATGGATTTCAGTAAGGAAAGGATCGATTTCGTCGTGTTCGGATCAAGAGCTGAAGTAGCTTCATCACATAGCAAAACCTTCGGATCATTGGCAAGTGCTCTTGCGATACCTACTCGCTGTTTCTGCCCCCCACTCAGCTGAGAAGGGTACTGATCTTTTTGTTTCTCTAATCCCACCATCTTTAAAAGCTCGTTGGTCTTACTGGTGATCTCCTCTTTCGTTTTCCCAGCTGCTTTTAAAGCGAAAGCGATGTTCTCAAAAACGGTCTTCGCACTAATCAAATAAAAGTGCTGAAAGATCATACCGATCTTAAGACGCTCCTCGCGTAACTCCTTTTTCCCGAGCTTCGTAATCGAGATGCCATCGATCTTGATTTCTCCTGATGTTGGTTTTTCCAATAAATTAAGACAGCGCAGCAACGAACTCTTCCCAGCACCGCTAAATCCTACAATGCCAAAGATCTCACCTTTGTCGATCGTCAGTGACACATTCTTCACTCCGACGATTTCTTTGCCTTTTACTTTATATAATTTCGTAACGTCCTTGATCTCGATCATATGTCATCCCCCTTACAATATAAAAAAGCCCTCTTCATTTCATGGAAGAGGGCGAATAAGTAAACATCGACTTATCTTCCAGAATGAATCATCATTCTGCAGGAAGTAGCACCGTTCCTAATGGAGGTTGCCGGACGTCATAGGGCCTGATCCCTCGGTCTCTCTGAATAAGTATTGCATTATGGAATTAAGTTATAGTTGTCATCATACGCTCTGTCTAAAAGTTCTGTCAATACTAAATTTTATCACTTTAAAGTGTTAGCGCTTACATACGTTGGGATGAATGGTTAAAATATTTTAGGATTTTCTGTCGGTGTTTGAATGCGATTCTTAAAAAGAAAAAACACAACAAAAAACCTCATCCGAGAAACTCAGATGAGGTTGAATATGTATATGGAGGAGGTAGAGGGATTCGAACCCCCGCGGGTCGTTAAACCCCTGTCGGTTTTCAAGACCGATCCCTTCAGCCGGACTTGGGTATACCTCCGTGTGACTGACAAGAACTATAATAACATGCTGATAAATATAGTGTCAACGGTTTTCAAAAACTTTTTTTGATTTTTTATTTGTTTCTTTTGTAGGTATGTTTTTACGGTACGTGTTCTTATATTTATTACACGTTCACCGATAAAACAGTGCTGTCCACCTGTGATCCATTGACTTTCACCTATGAATCATGAATTTTCACCGCTAGAACTCTTCCCACCACCTGAAAACTTGTTCGGACCACCGATAATGAAGCTTTTACACCCATTAATAGATAAAAGCTGACTCTAAAAGTCCCTTTGGATACCTTTTAAGAGTCAGCTTCTTTCACTGTTTACTTAATTACTTCTTTGTTGCCCATATAAGGACGGAGAACTTCTGGAATGACTACAGTGCCCTCTTCTTGTTGGTAGTTCTCTAAGATAGCAGCTACTGTTCGACCAATCGCAAGTCCAGATCCGTTTAGCGTGTGAACGAATTCTGGCTTCCCTTTTGCATCGCGACGGAAACGAATTTGAGCACGGCGCGCTTGGAAATCTTCAAAGTTAGAGCAAGAAGAAATCTCGCGGTACTCACCATAGCTCGGAAGGTATACTTCGATATCGTACTTCTTAGCTGCTGTAAAGCCTAGGTCAGCTGTACACATGCTGAGTACGCGGTATGGAAGGTTGAGCAGCTGAAGTACTTTTTCAGCGTGTCCTGTAAGCTTCTCGAGCTCTTCATAAGAATCCTCAGGTTTTACGAAGCGAACAAGCTCTACTTTGTTAAACTGATGCTGACGGATCAAACCGCGCGTGTCGCGTCCTGCAGATCCCGCTTCAGAACGGAAACAAGCGCTGTACGCCGCATATGTGATCGGAAGTTCGTCAGCTGTTAGAATCTCTTCTCGGTGCATGTTCGTTACAGGAACCTCAGAAGTTGGAATCAAGAAATAATCTTCTTCACGAATTTTGAACGCGTCTTCTTCAAACTTTGGAAGTTGACCTGTTCCCGTCATGCTCTGACGGTTAACCATGTACGGAGGCAGCACCTCTGTGTAGCCATGCTCATCTTCGTGAAGATCCATCATGAAGTTGATAAGTGCACGCTCTAAGCGAGCTCCTAATCCTTTATAAAAAGCGAAACGGCTGCCTGTCACTTTTGCTCCACGTTCAAAATCAACGATGTTTAGTTCAGTTGCGATATCCCAGTGAGGTTTTGCTTCAAAAGCAAACTCAGGAACATCTCCCCAGTGACGTACAGGTACGTTATCGTCTTCTGTATCACCAACAGGAACACTTTCATGCGGAATGTTAGGCAATGTTAGCATGATGCCGTGAAGATCTTCTTCTACTTGACGAAGCTCTTCATCCATCGTTTTGACCTTTTCACCTACTTCGCGCATCTCTGTGATCAGGTGGTCCGCGTCTTTTTTCTCACGCTTAAATTCTGCTACTTGCTTAGATACTTCGTTACGCTTAGATTTCAAAGCTTCCGTTTCACCAATTAACTCACGGCGGCGCTGATCTAATGCTTCGAACTGATCTAATCCAGATAAGTCTTCACCACGTGCAGATAACTTTTCTTTTACTTCTTCAAAATTGGCACGAACAAATTTTAAATCTAACATGTTTATATCCTCCTTTAGTTTATAAAAAATCACGGTTTTCTTTTGCTTTGCAGCTATTGAGAGTAGTTGACTCCGTTTTTAGGTCGCTCGCTTTCCGCGGGATGTGCGGTGAGCCTCCTAGAAAACAAAAAACTCCCGCCCGCTATCTCTAATAAAAAATTAGAAATAGGGACGAGAGTTAACCCGCGTTGCCACCCTAATTGCAATAGATAATTCTATTGCCGGCTCAATTACATGTAACGGTTCTTCACCGGAAAAGCTTACTTGCGTTTCAGCTCTTCACTCGAGGATGGATTCACAAAACACCTTGATCGGTTTTCACCAGCCACCGACTCTCTAAACAAAGTAATTTTTGCTACTAGTTCCTGTCATTGATTTTTTATAATGATTTTATAGTAATGTACAGCATTTTTGTATTTTATGCAACTACTTCTTTAGCGGTTTGTACCATTTTTACAAAATATTGATGAAGTCGATAGTCGTCCGTCAGCTCTGGATGGAACGCTGCACAAAGGAAATGTCCTTGTTTAGCCGCTACGATTCGATCGTTATGCTTCGAAAGAATTTCCACTTCCGGTCCGACTTCTACGATGAACGGTGCTCGAATAAATACTCCCGTATAATCTTCACCAACGCCATGTATCATCAGCTCCGCTTCAAAACTGTCCACCTGGCGCCCGAACGCATTGCGCTCAACCGTCATATCGATCAGTTCAAGATGTGCTGTATCTTGTCCTTGAATGCGTTTAGCCATCAAGATCAATCCTGCACATGTGCCGAAGACTGGTTTGTTCTGAGCAAACTTCTTTAACGATTCTAGAAAGTGATATTTATCGATCAATCGTCTCATCGCTGTACTTTCGCCGCCTGGCATCACTAATCCATCAAGGTCTGTTAGTTGATCTACACGCTTTACCGCTACGGCTTCTGCTCCACTTGCTTCAATCGCTGCTACATGTTCGCGTACCGCACCTTGTAAGGCTAATACTCCGATTTTTAGCATGTAATTACCAGCCTCGCTCCTGCATGCGCTCACCGTGAGCTAGTGTAGAGATATCGATGCCTTTCATTGCCGTTCCAAGATCCTTAGATAGTTCAGCGATTAGTTTGTAATCTTGGTAATGAGTTGTAGCTTCTACGATGGCACGAGCAAACTTTTCAGGATTCTCAGACTTGAAGATACCTGATCCAACGAATACGCCGTCAGCGCCAAGTTCCATCATGAGTGCTGCATCAGCTGGTGTTGCGATACCGCCTGCTGCAAAGTTAACGACAGGAAGCTTGCCTGCTTTTTTAATTTGAAGAAGAACTTCGAATGGAGCGCCTAAGTTCTTAGCTTCTGTCATCAACTCGTCTTCACTCATAGCAACCACTTTACGGATCTGTCCTTGGATCATTCTCATGTGGCGTACCGCTTCAACGATGTTACCAGTTCCAGGCTCACCTTTCGTTCGAAGCATAGATGCACCTTCAGCGATACGGCGTGACGCTTCGCCAAGATCACGTGCTCCGCATACGAATGGTACTGTGTAATCGCTCTTCAATAAGTGGAAAACTTCATCTGCTGGAGTTAGTACTTCACTCTCATCGATATAATCAACACCCATCGCTTCAAGAACACGCGCTTCAACGATGTGTCCGATACGGGCTTTCGCCATTACGGGAATAGAAACAGCATTCAGAACTTCTTCTGTGATTGTAGGATCTGCCATACGCGCTACTCCGCCTGCAGCACGAATATCTGACGGAACACGCTCAAGTGCCATTACTGCTACCGCTCCTGCAGCTTCAGCAATACGAGCTTGCTCTGCGTTTACAACGTCCATGATGACGCCGCCTTTTTGCATTTCTGCCATTCCTCTTTTAACACGTTCAGTACCTGTTTTTAACATGCTTACTACCCCCTGAATTATATGTGTTATAACAACAATTTTCGGTTGTTTTAAGATAAAACTAGTATTCTCATCTATTTTATCGCAAATCAAAAAAATCGCAAGCTCTCTCTATTTTCTGAAAAAAAGAAGTTCTTCAGCATGTGCTAAAGAACTTCATGAATTCCTATAAAATTAAAACCAGCCTTTAACCATATCAACGGCACCGGACCAAAGTCCCCCGAAGAATCCGCCAACACCACGTAAAGCGAGGACGAACCAGTTTGCTTTTTCAACGGATTGTGTGGTTACTACTTCAGTTTTGCCTTTTGTTTCTCCATCGAGCAGGTAGCCATAGTCTTCTCCACTGCCTGTATACTCAACATTGATATGACCGACAACCTCACCTTTTTTAACAGGTGCAGTCAGTTCGCCTTCTTTTGTCATCTTCTTCTTATCCATAACAAATTTAGGCTTATAGTTTTCTTTTTCTCCTCTTTTAATCACCATGGAAAGAGGTTCTTTTGTAGCAACTTTAACTTCTTTTTCCTTACCTTTTACGACAGGAACTGTTTTGTTGCTCTTTACTTGATAGTTATCTGGTAGAATCTGCTCTTTTTCAAAGTTTGCAAATCCAAAATCAAATAATTTTTTCGTTTCTTTGAATCGATCTAAACGAGTATCTGTTTTCATAACCACTGAAATGAGGCGAGTATCTCCCTTTTTCACTGTACCTGTAAAACAGTTACCAGCAAGATCCGTTGATCCTGTTTTTAATCCGTCTACTCCCTCATAGCCACTATTGAGCTCAGGAAGCATCCAGTTCCAGTTCTCCATCTGAATTTCATCATCGGTGCCCTCGCGGAATTTCAAACGTGGAACACTCGCTGTTTCTAATACTTCTGGATGATCTTTAAGTAAGTTGTAAGCTAGAATAGCAGTAGCACGAGGACTCATCATGTTCTCGTCTGTTTCACTGCCTGAATTATGGTTGCCAAACAGGTCTTTATTATTAAGGCCTGTAGAGTTAACAAAGTTAAAATCTTTCATGCCTAGTTCTTTCGCCTTGGCATTCATCTTTTTAACGAACTCACCTTCTGAGCCCGCGATTAGTTCAGATAATGCGATCGTTGCTCCATTAGCCGAATAGATCGCCATCGCTTGGTATAACTCACGAACTGTATATTTTTCATCTACACGTAAAGGTACGTTCGATAACGTTCGATTTTGAGAAATCTTATGGGCATATTCAGAAATACTCGTTTTCTGATCCCAAGATATCTTTTTCTTGTCAATGGCTTCTAGTAATAGGTATTCGGTCATCATCTTACTCATACTTGCAGGAGCGAGTAACTTATCAGCATTTTTCTGATATAATATTTTCCCCGTTTCTGCATCCACAAGTATAGCCCCTTCAGCCGCTACATCTAAAGACGGTGCCGCACTTGCTGACTTTGAAAATCCTAATAAACTCGTCGTAAAAAATGAAAAAATCAGTGTCACCACTAAAAGTTGTTTTATCTTGCTGTTCAAAAAACTGCACCTCCAAACCCATTTACACACAAAAGTTATTGTACCATACACATTTTCAAAAAAATAGACAGAGGTTATACCTCTGTCCTAAAAATGTGTCTTTAGACTGAATAATTTGGTGCTTCTTTAGTAATTTGAACTTGATGCGGATGACTCTCACGAAGACCAGCACCCGTGATTTTTACAAAACGGGAATCATTTTGAAGCTCATCGATTGTAGCTGTTCCACAATAACCCATACCTGAACGGATACCACCGATCAACTGATAAATCGTATCAGCTAGTGGTCCCTTATAAGGTAAGCGTCCTTCGATACCTTCCGGAACAAGCTTCTTATTATTTTCCTGGAAATAGCGGTCGCTGCTTCCTCGCTCCATCGCTCCGACAGAACCCATGCCGCGATACACTTTAAATTGGCGTCCTTGGAAGATTTCACGCTCTCCTGGACTCTCAGATACACCTGCAAGCATACTGCCCAGCATTACAGCATGTCCGCCTGCTGCGATCGCTTTAACGATATCTCCAGAGTATTTGATACCACCATCTGCAATGATCGGTACTCCATACTTCTTCGCTTCGGTAGCACAATCATAAACGGCAGTTACTTGTGGAACACCTACACCTGCAACAACACGAGTCGTACAGATCGATCCAGGTCCGATTCCTACTTTCACAACGCTTGCTCCTGCTTCAATTAAATCACGAGTCGCTTCTGCTGTAGCAACGTTACCTGCAATGATCGTTAATTTTGGATAAGCCTCTCTAACTTCACGAACTTTTTGCAGAACGCCTTCTGAATGACCATGAGCCGTGTCGATCACGATTACATCCACACCCGCATCAACTAACTTCTCAACGCGAAGTAGTGCGTCCTTCGTAACACCTACTGCAGCGCCTACTAATAGACGACCTTGTGAGTCTTTTGCAGAGTTCGGGAACTCGATTACTTTTTCAATATCTTTAATGGTAATCAAGCCTTGAAGCGTACCTTCATCGTCCACGAGTGGAAGCTTTTCAATCTTATATTGCTGAAGTGTCTTTTCAGCTTCTTTTAACGTAGTGCCTACAGGAGCAGTCACTAAATTTTCTTTTGTCATCACGTCTGAGATCTTAATGGAGTAATCTTGAACAAAGCGCAAATCACGGTTCGTCAAGATACCTACTAATTTTTTATCTGCATCAACGATTGGCACACCGCTGATACGATACTTGCCCATCAGATGCTCAGCGTCAAATACTTGATGTTCAGGTGTCAGGTAGAACGGGTCTGTAATTACGCCGCTTTCAGAACGTTTAACACGGTCGATCTGTTCTGCTTGTTCTTCAATAGACATGTTCTTGTGTACAATTCCTAAACCGCCTTGTCGTGCCATAGCGATCGCCATGTTTGCTTCTGTTACTGTGTCCATACCAGCACTGATAATCGGAATGTTCAATTGAACCGTATCAGATAACCTCGTTTTAATCGAAACATCACCAGGCAAAACTGACGATTTTGCTGGAATTAATAACACATCATCAAAGGTCAAACCTTCTTTTGCAAACTTATCTTGCCACATACCTTAACCACCCCTTCAAATTTATCTTCCTGAAAAATATTATTTGTAGATTATCAACTGGGTACACTAGTGTCAAGGAATACAAAATATGTTCGATTTTTCAAATAATTTACGAAGAGAGGATTGACGAAGAAATGATGACGCAACAAGACCCTTGGGCTTTATTCGATATGTTCTTTTCCTCTCAAAAATCACAGCAATTCTTAAGTAAACAATACGACCAGCTAAATCTTGAAGACAGCAACGGTAAAAGCTTTGATAATACATATGGGTTTATTTACTATATCGAGCACGGAAAGAAATATTATAAACTTGCCGATCAAGCACCTATGGAGCTAAAGCCTGTTCTCCTCTTTTACGGCATGACTCAGCTTATGAAGGCATGCATATTGTGTAGCGATCCTGATTACCCGGATTCAAGTGCAGTTCTTGCACACGGACTCTCTACAAGAAAAAGAAAGAAAAGAAGTTATGAATTTCTTTATGATGAGGTAAAAGTACAAAAGACGGGTCTGTTTAATCATTTTTGTGAAAAAGTGTTTCACATGAAACATATTGAAGGAGAAAAATTCACGATGATCTCTCTTCTTCAAACAGTGCCAGAATTATGTCCTTTATTTAAACAAATGAATGGAGATGTTCAACTCGTTAAAATGGATAAGAAAAATGATACAACATTTTATCTTCCGAAGCATGTTAACGATCATCTACATATGTCATTAGAAAGATTTAATGAATACATGAACGGCTTGTTTCCGTCGAAGTTTTCTTTTGTTTTGAGTGGTAGGGACGATAAGATGCAGCTTGTTTTTGAGGCGAATGAATCGTTACGACCGTTTGATTGCTTTCCGTTATCGTATCAACTTCAAGATAACACGTACTACCTACCTGTTAACCGTGATCTGCTGCAATCTCCTGAGCTTAACGAGTTTATGGTGCACTATGTAATCCTCTACAACTTAAGTATGTTGAGCAGATACGATACCGAATGGTGGAGCGAACTTTTTCATACGTATACTTCAGAAGAATTACCCTATATCCAACAGTTCTTAAACATTACAGCACAAAAGATCCCATACCTTTTCGGGGTTATGCTGCAGATGAAGAATTGAGTATGATTTTGAGTTGGTTGTAGTATCGTTTTGCGATCGGATGACAATGTCGTAAATCGGATAAAAATGTTTATCTACGGAATTATGACGGAGTTTTACGGATATATTCAGAATTACCTCGTATAAAAAGCAGTTTACCTCGTAATTGTGTGCGGTGGAGTTGATAGGAAGAGCTGATTAGGGGTTTTGTGTGTGGCATCTGAGGTGTTTATGTTGGTTTTTGGCTTGGGTGATGGTTGTGAGGTCTGCTTGAGGGGATTTTAGGATGGATTTTGGAGCTTTTGCTGAAGAATATCGCGAGGTGGAAGATGGCTCTTGGCCATCTTCTTCGTATTTTGAGGGTTTTGAGATCGTTTGAAGCGTTAAAGAGTGCGTCCCGCGAATA
>JAEACG010000017.1 GCA_016401345.1 Fictibacillus nanhaiensis
AACATAAATTATTGAATTTTACATTTTATAAAAAAAATTAGTGAAAATCCTACAGGTATATAGTTATTATCAAGAATTTTTTCATAAAATTTATAAAAACTTATAGCCTCTTAATCTAATATCCTTTAATTGATAAAATTGATCTTTTTTACTTAAGCATCATAAAAAAACCACTCCCTAATTGTTAGGGAGTGGTTTTTGCTATTCCAATATGTTTTATTTCCGTTTAGAAAAACGGCAGCTTACATCATGCCGCCCATTCCACCCATGCCCATGCCGGACATGTCAGGCATTCCGCCGCCAGCGTTTTCTTCTGGCTTATCCGCGATTACTGCTTCTGTTGTTAGGAACATTGCAGATACGGATGCTGCGTTTTGTAGAGCTGAACGTGTAACTTTTGTTGGGTCAACGATTCCGGATTCGAACATGTTTACCCACTCGCCCGTTGCTGCGTTGAAGCCGATTCCGATTTCTTCGTTCTTCAGACGCTCAACCACTACAGATCCTTCAAGACCTGCGTTGTGTGCGATTTGACGAACTGGCTCTTCTAGTGCACGAAGTACTAGTTTTACACCTGTTAACTCGTCGCCAGTCGCTTCTACTTGAGCGATCGCTTTTAGCACGTTAACTAGAGCTGTACCACCACCGGATACGATACCCTCTTCAACCGCTGCACGCGTAGAGTTTAGTGCGTCTTCAATACGAAGTTTACGCTCTTTTAGCTCAGTTTCTGTAGCTGCACCAACTTTGATTACTGCTACTCCACCAGCTAATTTCGCTAAGCGCTCTTGTAATTTTTCTTTATCAAACTCAGAAGTTGTTTCTTCGAGTTGTGCTTTGATTTGGTTAACACGAGCTGCAATCTTAGAAGAATCTCCAGCACCTTCAACGATTGTTGTGTTTTCTTTTGTAACCACAACTTTAGAAGCTGTTCCAAGCTGCGTGATGTTCGCAGTCTTAAGGTCAAGACCTAGCTCTTCTGTGATCACTTCACCGCCAGTTAGTACGGCGATGTCTTCTAGCATTGCTTTACGGCGGTCACCGAATCCAGGAGCTTTTACAGCTACTGCATTGAATGTTCCGCGAAGCTTGTTAACTACTAATGTAGCAAGTGCTTCACCTTCAACGTCTTCAGCGATCAACAATAGAGATTTCCCTTGTTGAACTACTTGCTCAAGAACTGGAAGGATTTCTTGGATGTTCGTAATCTTCTTATCTGTGATAAGGATGTACGGGTTCTCAAGCTCTGCTTCCATCTTGTCAGAGTTTGTTACCATGTATGGAGATGCGTATCCACGGTCGAACTGCATACCTTCAACCACTTCTAGCTCTGTAGTGAATCCTTTTGATTCTTCGATCGTGATAACGCCGTCGTTTCCAACGCGCTCCATCGCTTCAGCAATCAATTGTCCTACTTCTTCGTCAGCTGCAGAGATTGCCGCAACTTGTGCGATAGACTCTTTGCCTTCGATTGGTTTAGAGATCGCTTTTAATTCTTGAACAGCAGCAGCCGTTGCTTTTTCGATCCCTTTACGAAGTACCATTGGGTTTGCGCCACTAGTTACGTTCTTTAATCCTTCACGGATCATCGCTTGAGCAAGTACCGTTGCAGTTGTTGTTCCGTCCCCTGCTACGTCGTTCGTTTTGCTCGCAACTTCAGCTACAAGCTTAGCACCCATGTTTTCGAATGCATCTTCAAGCTCAATTTCTTTTGCGATTGTAACACCGTCGTTTGTGATTAGAGGAGAACCGAATTTCTTCTCAAGCACAACGTTACGTCCTTTTGGTCCAAGTGTTACTTTTACAGCGTTTGCTAGTGCATCAACACCACGAAGCATTGAGCGGCGTGCGTCTTCACTAAATTTAATATCTTTAGCCATGTAAAAACCCTCCCATTAATTTTAAAAGTTAGTGACTTACATATGCTTTATGTTTGATTTATGTAGCTTCAAAATTTTGAAGCTTCCCAGTTACCTAACGATTAGCCTACGATCGCTAAAACGTCAGACTCACGAAGAATCAAGAATTCTTTACCTTGGTACTTAACTTCTGTACCAGCGTATTTTGAGAAAATAATCGTGTTGCCTTCAGAAACTTCTAAAGAGATACGCTCGCCGTTATCCGTTACACGGCCCGTACCTACAGCAACAACTTTTCCTTCTTGAGGCTTTTCTTTTGCTGAATCTGGCAATACAATGCCGCTTGCAGTTTTTTCTTCACCTTCTACAAGCTCAATAATAATACGGTCACCTAGTGGCTTTAACAAGTGAAACACCCTCCTTAAATAGTTAAAAGATTTCTTATTAGCACTCTTTGTTAGTGAGTGCTAACTCCATTTCTAATAATAAATAAAACTAAAAAAATTTGCAAGTGAGAAATATAAATATAAATCGAATTACCCGCAAATTCGATATCCTCGCGAGCCCTGCCTATTCTATGTTAAAATGGGTAATCATATAAAGAGGTATAAAACGTAATTATTTTTAGGGCTGTACGTAAAGGAGAAGGTAATTTGAAGAAAAAATATTGGTGGATCATCTTCATATATATCGTGATGCAATTCTCAGGTTACATTGGGATTCCACTGTTAAATGAACTTGGTGTTCCTAGAAATCAACTTTTTGGAATGTGGGGAACGTTCAGCTTTATCGCGGCTCTTGTTATTATCCTTTACATGCTAATCCCTGAAATGAGAGAACGCCACCGAAATACTAAGCGCGTCTCAAAAGGATCTGCCGTTCTATGGTCGATCATCGGTATTTTCATGGCGTACGCAGCTCAAATTATCGCGAGCATGATCGAGATGAACCTGTTTGGTATTCAGCCTGGATCCGAGAACACGAAGCAACTTGTTGAAATCGTTAAAAACGTTAAATATTTTATGATTGTAACGGCCATCGTTGGGCCAATACTAGAAGAGATTATCTTCCGAAAGATTATTTTTGGCTCTCTTCATAAACGCTTTAATTTCTTTATCTCTGCTTTGATCAGTTCGTTAATCTTTGCTGCTGTTCATGCGGATTTCACACACTTATTAATCTACACGGCAATGGGCTTCACGTTCGCTTTTCTTTATGTTCGGACCCAACGTCTTATCGTTCCGATCGCGGCACACGTTGCAATGAACACGCTCGTTTTGATCATTCAAGTTTTATTTGCCGATAAAATCAAAGAAATGGAACAACAGCTAGAAACAGCGCAATTGATTATTGGAGGACTATTATGAAGACATCACCACTGTTTATGGCATTTTTATATCTAGGGATCGGAGTCGTCTTTACGTACTTAGCCGTTCATTACGCAAGCGAGTACGGCATGACAAGCTTCTGGACGATCATCACGATGGTCGTAGCAACCTTCGACTACGCGAATGCCATCCGCTATTTCGCATTAAATAGCCACTTAAAAAGAAAAAAGAAGAAATAATATATGGGGAACTGCTTCTTGATGGAGGCAGTTTTTTGTTTGCGTTAGATTTGGGGTGGTGCATTGTAGGGCTGGCCAATGGTGGATTTGGGATCGGACAGATTATTGGGTGAAATGGACAGATTATGCGGGAGATTGGATAGATTAAGTTGGAGATTGGACAGATTATACGGCCAATCGGACAGATTAAGCTCCAAATCCGACAGATTATCATCATCAGCACTTAAACGAAGGCCGTTTCAGTACTTTAGCTGGCACCTAAATAGCCCGCCAGCCACCTCAAACGATGCTTACTGTCGACTTTTAAGAAAATACTGTCCACTTCTTGAGTTTTACTGTCCACTTTCGAAGAAATACTGTCCACTTCCCCATTTTTACTGTCCACTCTCACTATCCCATACCGCAGCTACCCCTCCAACCACACAAAAAAGAGGATTCCCCGCGTGGAGTCATCCTCTTTTTAATCATGATACATAGCTTCTGCCTGGGCTTCTCGTTCTTTTACGAGTGCTTCGACTTCCGCTTTCATTCGTTTTTTATAAGCTGCCTTCGAAATGATGATGCTAATTTCGTATAACAAGATCAGCGGGAACGTAACCATTAAGTGAGACAGCAGCTCTGGCGGTGTAATCAATCCAGCTACTACTAAAATTCCAAAGTAGGCTACTTTTCGTATGCTCTTGAGGAGATCAGGTGTTACGATTCCTAGTCGAGTCAGAAACATAATCAAGACTGGGAACTGGAACAACAGTCCGAACGGCAGTGTGATGTTGAATAGGAATGAGAAGTATTCCTGAATTCCGTATTCACCTTCTACACTAAGTGCCACGGCGACATTTCCCATAAAGCTGACAACGAAAGGAAAAAGAATAAAGTACGAAAATGCGAGTCCCGTTAAGAAGAGCATGAATGCGATCGGGATGTACATGAGCGTTACTTTTCGTTCGTTCTCATAAAGCCCCGGGCTGATGAATGCCCAGAGTTGGTACAACACCACTGGTGCGGATAGGACGAGCCCGATAAAAAAGGCAAACGTCATATACACGTTCAGTGGATCGGTTAGATGAAAAGCGTTCATCTGAATGTTCTTTGCGATTGGATCACTTTGCAGATATACGATCACGGGCTTGGCTAAGAAAAATCCAGCGATCAAGAATACGAAGAAAGCTAGGATCGCCCACATGATGCGCTTTCGTAATTCGCCAATGTGACCGTATAGCGACATATTTTTTTCAGAGGTCATAGACAAACATCCTTACTTCTTCAGTTGTTCGCGTTCCTTTTTGCTGTCATCTTCTTCGTCCATCATGCCTTTTGTTGCATTCTTGAACTCGCGAAGCGTTTTACCTGCTGCTTTTCCAAGCTCAGGCAGCTTTTTCGGTCCAAACATAACAAGAGCTGCAAGTCCGATTACCGCGATACTTCCTGGTCCTAACATAACGATTACCTCCTTGGTTTAAGAATAGTTTTTCATAAAATAAACAAGCGATTGCAATTCAACAGCTAAATCGATGTGATGAACACGAATCTCTGGTGAGACGGTCAATCGTGCGGGTGTGAAGTTTAAGATGCCAGTTACACCTGCGCGCTCTAACTGATCTGCGATCGGTTGAGCCGCTCCGACTGGAACAGTCAAGATCGCAACATCAATACCTCGGTTCTTCAGCTCTTGCTCGATGTCTTCTGTGTGATAGATCGGAACTCCAGCAATTTCGCTGCCGATTTTAGCTTTGTCTACATCGAATGCGACTTCTATTTTGGTATTGTTATTTTTGGTGAAATTGTAATGTAAAAAGGCAGTACCTAAGTTACCTACTCCGATTAATGCTACGGTAGTCGTTTCATCCTGGTTCAACGTTTTCGCGAAGAACGACAGCAGATAATTAACATTGTAGCCATAACCCTTTTTGCCTAATGCGCCGAAATAAGAAAAATCTCTGCGGATCGTCGCAGAATCTACTTTAACAGCTTCGCTTAATTCAGCAGAAGACACCCTTTGTTTACCGGAAGATGATAAGTTTTTCAAAAAACGATAATACAAGGGCAGCCGTTTTGCTGTTGCGTGTGGTATTTTTAACTGATCTTGGTTCATATTTGGAGCCCTCCAAGTGTAGAAAGCTTATCTAATCCTATTGTATCATATTTTGTCAGGGCTTGAAGAACGTAGAAAGTCCCCATTCTTGCCTCCTGTTTTCGATAAAAGGTATGTAGGCCCGATCACCATTCCCTTATCCGCTGCTTTACACATATCATAGACGGTTAACGCTGCTGCAGAAGCCGCTGTTAACGCCTCCATCTCAACGCCGGTGCTGCCTTTCGTTTTCACTTCGACTTGAATGTTTAATTTATACATATTGTCCGCCAATTCATCCCATGAAAAAGACAGATCAACGCCAGTTAGTGATAACGGGTGACACATCGGAATCCAGTCAGAGGTCTTTTTGGCAGCCATGATTCCAGCGATCTGCGCGACGGCTAGAACGTCCCCTTTTTTAAATCCGTTTTCTTTGATCTTAAGGAAGACTTCTTCAGAAACCGTTACCCCGCTTACCGCTACGGCTGTTCGGTGAGATGTTTCTTTTTCCGAAATATCAACCATGCGCGCACGGCCTTCTTCGTTAAAATGGGTAAACTCTGTCATAAAACCCCTCCTCATGATGAATATACACGAAACCGCTTTTATTGTCGTTAAGATTTTACTTGTAATTATTGCAAAATGTTGAACATTCCCTTTGTTGGCGCGAATCTCCAAACTACGCTAAACTACTAGTTAGACAGGGTTTAAATGTTTATTTAAGGGCTGATTGTATAAAAGCATGCTTATGGAAGTAGTTGTTCTCCGCTCCAGGCACTTCGCTTTCCGTGGGGCAGGCGGTGAGCCCCTTGCCGCTTTGCGCCATTAAGGGTCTCACCTGACCGCTTGTCCCACAGGAGTCTCGTGTCTTACGCTCCAACCAACTTATCAATGAAGCATTTTTTCAGCATTGTTCAAAAGCAACACACTTTTGAAACAAGTCAATTAAATAAATAAAACCACCCGTTTTTCATAGAGGTGAAATTATAATGATTATTTTACAAGTTCAGGACGTTACGAAGTCTTTTGGCGCGGACGTTATTTTATCGAATATAAAACTAGAGGTTCAAAAAGGTGAGCGGATCGCGCTTGTTGGGAGGAACGGTGCGGGTAAATCTACGCTGCTTCGCGTGATTACTGGTGAGTATTCCTATGATTCTGGTCATGTCATGATTCCGAAAGACGTGAAGACTGGTTATCTTGCACAAGATGCGGGGCTGGATTCGGATGAGTCGATCTGGAACGAGATGCTCTCTGTGTTTGAAGACCTTCGTAAAAAAGAGAAAAGACTGCGTGAGATGGAAGCGCGTATGGGCGATCCAGAAGTGATTGCGAATGAAGCGGAGTATGAACGTCTTCTGAAAGACTATGATGCGCTGCAGGTTACGTTTAAAGACGGAGGCGGCTATCAGTATGAAGCGGAGATTCGTACGGTGCTTCACGGCTTTCAGTTTGCCGATTTTGATCGCGATACGAAGATCAACACATTAAGTGGTGGACAAAAAACGAGACTCGCACTCGCGAAGCTTCTTTTAACAAAACCCGATCTACTCATTCTCGATGAGCCGACAAACCATTTAGACATCAAAACACTAACATGGCTCGAGCAATATTTACAGAGTTATCCCGGCGGCATCTTAATCGTTTCCCATGACCGGTATTTCCTCGATAAGATCGTAACGACCGTTTATGAAGTTTCGAGAAAACGATCTTACCGTTTCACTGGTAACTATTCTAACTATCTCGAGCAAAAAGCGGAGCGTTTCGCTCAAGAGATGAAAGAGTTTGAGAAACAGCAAGAACAGGTTGCAAAGTTAGAAGATTTTATTCAACGCAACATCGTGCGTGCTTCGACCACGAAACGTGCACAGAGTCGTCGCAAACAGTTAGAGAAGATGGAATTGAAAGAGCGTCCGGCTGGCGCAGAAAAGTCTGCTAGTTTTTCTTTTGAGATTGAGAGACAAAGTGGGAACGATGTGCTGAAACTTGAAAACGTGAGCACGGGGTATGAAGACGGTGAACCGTTATTTAAGAATGTATCGGTAGCGGTTAACCGCCAAGATAGCGTGGCAATCGTCGGACCGAACGGAATCGGGAAATCGACGTTATTAAAAGTGATACGTAAGCAACTGCCGCTCATATCGGGCGATATACGTTACGGCAGCGGACTTATGATCTCTCACTATGATCAGGAACAAGCAGATCTGCATTCACGCAAGACCTTGTTGAACGAGCTATGGGATGACTATCCGGAAAAAACGGAAAAAGAGATTCGTTCGATTCTCGGACAGTTCCTGTTTAGCGGTGACGATGTGTTGAAGCTTGTAACAGAGCTGAGCGGTGGTCAGAAGGCTCGACTTGCTCTAGCGAAACTTATGATGGAGAAAGGAAACCTTCTTCTGCTGGACGAGCCGACGAACCATTTGGATCTCGACAGCAAAGAGATCCTTGAACAAGCTCTGATCCATTATCCTGGTACGATTCTTTTCGTATCGCATGACCGTTATTTCATCAACCGTATCGCCACGAAAGTCGTTGAACTCGCACCAACTGGGGTGACCGAGTATCTAGGTGACTACGACTATTACACCGAAAAGAAAAACGAGATGAAAGCACGTGAAGAAATTGCCGCTCGCCAGAAAGCTGAGAACGCGGCTAATACTCCTTCTTCCAACCAAGGGAACGGTGCAAAGAACTCGATCGATAAAGAAGCGAAGAAGCTCGATCGTAAAAGGCAGCGCCGTATCGAGGAGATTGAGGGGCTGCTAGAAGGACTCGAAACGAAAATCACGTCGGCCGAAGCTGAGCTTTGTAAACCTGAAGTCTTTCAGGATTATGAAAAAACGCAAGAATTTCAGTCTCAGCTAGATGCTTTGAACGAAGAGATGGAAACGTTGATGGAAGAATGGGAAGAACTTCAGAATGCTTAAATTGAAAGCTGATATCCTTATATAGTGGGATGTCAGCTTTTTTATTCATCTTCAAGTTGGTCTTCGCACATTTCGACATTGCTTCTACACATTTTAAAAACAATTTCACGAAGCAAAAGCCCCAAAACCTCTTAAATACGTTACTACTATAAAATCTTATCCACAGTTCGACCTGTGGATTTTGCATTTTTTGACGACTTATCCACTTTATCCACACAAACATGTGTATACATGATGTGAATTGTGTATAACACAAACCCTTGGTTTCAAATGTTTCAAAACCATTGTCCACATTATCCACAAAGCTGTGAATAACTTTTCCACAAAAAAGAAAGGTTTTTGTGTCGATTTCTGTCGATAACTAAAAAAGCTCTTCTCCTCATTAAAGGAAAAGAGCTTTTTTCTTATTGCGCTTCTAAATCTAACCCCGGTACACCGTTTAACGCCATATCTCCACGTGTTCCTTTTTGGTACGCTACACTCCCTGCAGCTCCAATCATGGCTGCATTATCTGTGCATAAGTGGAGAGGAGGAATAACGAGGTCATACTTTGTTCCATTAAAACGGTTTTCTAACATATGACGAAGTCCTTTGTTCGCCGCTACTCCACCGGCCAAGAGGACTTGTTTTACGTTATACTGCTCTGCGGCACGGTATGTTTTTTCCACAAGTACATCCACAACACTTGCTTGGAAACTCGCTGCTAGATCTTCTGGCTTGATCACTTCTCCGCGCTGTGTTGCATTATGAACCGTGTTGATTACGGCTGACTTCAAGCCGCTGAAGCTAAAATCAAGTGAGTTCGGCTCTAGCCATGCGCGAGGCAGGTCAATATTTGCTTCTCCCTCTTGTGCCAGTTTATCGATATGAGGTCCGCCTGGATATGGCATGTTAAGCGTTCGCGCCACTTTATCATACGCTTCACCTGCTGCGTCGTCTCTTGTTTCACCGATTACTTTGAACGTTCCGTGCTCCTCCATCAGAACGAGCTCTGTATGTCCGCCTGAGACGATAAGAGACAACAGTGGAAACGTCATTTCTTTTACGAGTCTGTTCGCGTAGATGTGCCCCGCGATATGATGCACAGGAACGAGTGGCAGACCATGTGCGAAGGCGAACGCTTTCGCTGCGTTAACACCGATCAAAAGAGCACCTACGAGTCCTGGTCCTTCTGTTACGGCAACAGCCGTGAGATCTCCTGGTTTTAACCCCGCTTGCTTCAACGCTTCTTCAATCACGACTGTAATCTCTTCAACATGATGGCGTGACGCCACTTCAGGCACAACGCCGCCAAAACGTTTATGACTCTCAATCTGTGACGCGACAACGTTTGCCAACAGTTCTGTACCGTTCTTCACAATCGCTACTGCCGTCTCGTCACAGCTTGTTTCTATCGCTAATATCAATTCATCTTTTATCATAATTCCACCCACATCACTAAAGCATCTTCACCATTATCGCTATAATAGTTTTTCCGGATACCGCCTGCTTCAAATCCTAGTTTTTTATATAAATTCTGTGCAACATGATTACTCACGCGTGCCTCTAGCGTCATCGATACAGCGCCATGCATCTTCGCGAGCTTAATCGCTTCTCTCATGAGCATCTCCCCTAGCTTTCTCCCTCTATATGAAGGAAGAATCGCGATGTTCGTAACATGCGCCTCGTCCATAACAAGCCATATGCCGCAATAACCGACCGGCTGAAAGGAGTCTTCGATGACGAGGTAATGAGCGAACTGGTTCTCAACAATTTCTCTGTAAAAAGCTTCTCGTGACCATGGAACAGCAAACGATGCTTGCTCGATTCCAAGGATATCATCTATGTCGCTTACTTTTGCCAGTCTAAATGTATAAGGCTCTCCCATCAAATCCACCCTACTTCCCCTGTGACTTCAGCCAGTTCACTTCTGCTTCTGCCAACTGAAGATAGCTTGGAGTAAACGAATGGATATCAACCGGTTCGCTCGTCATACCGATACGTCCGAGTTCGCTTGGACGCGGATTGTGATCAGATACTTGTCCAAAAACAGCTTGATCGCCCAACACGTTCTGAATCGTCTCTTGGTGCAGAGGTAAATCGTTCCCGACGAATAATATCTTTTTATCTAGCTCTTGAAGCTTGTCCAACCAATCTTTTAATAAGATGATCCCGTCTTCCCAAAGATTTTGAAACTCTCCTGAATCATTTCTTCCGTAGAGGCCCGTAAAGAGCTGCGTGCGGCGCGCATCAAATAAAGGAACAGTATAGCCATCAAAGTATTTTCCGCTCTGAGCAAGTACTTCTAAGCTCGAGATCCCAACGAGTTCTTTTTTAAGCGTCCACGCAAGTGTCTTTGCGATCGTTACACCGATTCTGACACCTGTATAAGATCCTGGCCCTTTCGCCACCACTATGCGATCGAGTTCTGCAGGCTTTACACCAGTCTCTTTTAACACTTCCTCAATCGCGGGCATCACTCGTATCGAATGATTCTTTTTTAAATTTGTAATATACTCACCGAGCACTTTTCCTTCATCCAATACTGAGATCCCCATCACAAGATTGGATGTATCTATTGCAAGAACTTTCATTACATAATCTCCTTAACGCGTTCTTCGTATCTGCTTCCGATAGGCTTTAATTGAATCTCACGCTTATCGTCACCTTTATGTGAGATAACGAGTTCAAGTCTTTCCTCTGGTAAATAGTCTTCTATAAATACGGCCCACTCGACCACACAAACGCCTTCTCCCGAAAAGTACTCGTCAAATCCTAGATCTTCGTCCGAGTCTTCTAATCGGTACACGTCCATATGATATAGCGGCAGTCGACCGCTGTATTCTTTAATGATGGTAAAAGTAGGAGAGTTCACTGTACGGGTCACTCCGAGCCCTTTTGCGAGCCCTTTTGTAAAAGTCGTCTTTCCCGCTCCAAGATCTCCAGCCAGTGTGAGTACATCTCCTTTTTGAAGAAGTGAGCCCAGCTTTTCGGCAAAAGACATCGTTTCTTCCGCTGACTTTGTTTCGTATTGATAAGTACTCATGACTTCCCCTTACCTTTCCCTAAAATGATTAAATCCTTTTTTCGTAAGAAGTTCCGGCTTGGCGTCCTGTTTATGAAGATAGACTTCTGCCTTACCAGCTTCTCCAACTTTACCGATTTCATAAAACGGCAGTGAATGTTGTTTGAAAGTATCTGACAGCACCTTAAAATCTTCTTCTGACGCCGTCCCAACCAGCACATAGTCTTCCCCACCAAACAACTGGTGGTTCAGAACGTCTGCCTCTGGTAAATCTCTTAAGGACTCACTAACGGGTAAGCTGTTTCTTTCTATATGAATGGAGACGTTACTCGCTTCAGCAATCTCATTCAATTCGCTCGCCACTCCGTCACTAACATCGTTTAAGGAAATGCGAAAACCGCTTCCTGCGAGAATTCTTCCTTGTTCAATATGAGGAATGGGCATCTGATGCTCTTTTGTCCATATTTTTTCGTTTGTCGTTAGATCAGCGTGTCGTGTTTTTTCTAGCAAAACAGATAGCCCAGCAGCTGATTCTCCCGTTGTTCCTGTTAAAAATGCAATGTCTCCTGGTTTCGCGTTACTTCTTAATAAAGATCTACCTTTTTCTACTTTTCCAATAACCGTCACCGATAATACTAACGGCCCTTTTGTAGAAACGGTATCGCCGCCCATAAGATCCATTTTGTATTTCGTTGAGAGTTCGCCCATCCCTCGATAGATCTCTTGCAGCTCACCCTCCGACCATTCAGGTGGAATCGCAATCGAGACGAGATAGAATTGCGGAATACCGCCCATAGCCGCAATATCACTGACGTTCACAGCCAGTGCTTTATAGCCCGTTTGGAAAGGTGATAACGTATTCTTCGTAAAATGAACACCTTCTACCATGGTATCCACACAAACGATTTGATCCATCTCTTCATTCACCGACCAAAGAGCAGCGTCATCACCGATACCTTGAACCACCTCTTTTTGAAAAAAGTGCCGAGGCGTGATGCTGTTGATCCATTCAAATTCATCTCTAATCATGGATGTGCTCCTCTCTGGTCTTAACTTTGTTGTTTGGAAGTGGTTGATATCCGTTACAGGTGCTTCGCTTTCCGCGGGGCGGGCGGTGAGCCCCTTGCCGCTTTGCGCCTTTAAGGGTCTCACCTGTCCCACTCGTCCCGCAGGAGTCTCGCACCTTTCACTCAAATCAACAAATCAATGAAGAAAAATAGTAAAACACAAGTCATATAGCCATAGCCAAATAAAAATTTATAAAAAAGCCTTAGGATTATAATAAAAACTCCTAAGGTGACAGTTGTATATTAGTTTAACTTACTTTTAGACATAAAAAAACACGAAACCTTGTTTCGTTTTTAAAAGTGGCGGACCCGACCGGGGTCGAACCGGCGATCTCCTGCGTGACAGGCAGGCATGTTAACCACTACACCACGGGTCCAGCTTGTATGTAATTGATGTAGTTATTGTTTAGATAAAAATTGGTTGCGGGGACAGGATTTGAACCTGCGACCTTCGGGTTATGAGCCCGACGAGCTACCAGACTGCTCCACCCCGCGACGTTATAAATTGTTGTTTTCTCTGGTTTAGATAACAACTTGTTTCGGACATTTATTAATATATCACGTTTATTAGTATGATGCAAGTGTTTTAAAAATATTAGGCACAAGAAATTTTATTTTTTTCCTGTGCCCTCTATTTTATGCTACTTTATCGTTATTTTCAGGGCGTTTGTTGAACCCTTTTAAATAGTAGATCGCTGTTAATAAAATCAACCAACAAGGGCCTACAATCAAGGCGATACGTGTATCTGGGAAGTATGCCATGAGTCCTACAACAAAGATTAGAATAGCTAATGCGATATATGAACCATATGGGAAGAACGGAACTTTAAATTTCAATGTTTTCTTTTCTTCTTCACTTAAGCTTCTGCGGAACTTAAGCTGTGACAGAAGTATAATCGACCATGTCCATATCGCTCCGAATGTCGAGATACTTGTTACCCACACGAATACTTTTTCAGGAACAAGATAGTTTAAAACGACTCCAATCAGAAGTGCTCCGGCTGAAACTAATACAGCTACAGATGGCACGCCCGTTTTACTTACTTTATGAAGTTTAGCTGGTGCTTGTTTTTGTTCAGCCAGGTTGAAAAGCATGCGTCCTGTGCTGAATATTCCACTGTTACAGCTGGATAATGCGGCAGTTAGTACGACAAAGTTAATGATACCAGCAGCTTGTCCGATACCGATTTTTTCAAAAGTAAGAACGAACGGACTTCCTTGCGTTCCGATCTGATCCCACGGATAGATGGACATGATAACAAATAATGCCCCTACGTAGAAAATCAGGATACGCCAGAATACAGAGTTTACGGCTCTTGCTAAAGATTTTTCAGGATTTTTAACTTCACCTGCTGTAACACCGATCATCTCGATTCCTAAGAATGCAAACATAACCATCTGCATAGACATGAGAATTCCCTGTATGCCGTTTGGTGCGAAACCGCCATTTTCCCAAAGGTTACTGATTCCTGTTGCAACTCCACCGTTACCAAAACCAAATAGTATCATGCCTAAACCAGTAATAATCATCAATACGATGGCAACGATCTTGATAAGTGCAAACCAGAATTCAAACTCTCCATACGCTTTGATCGCAAGCAAGTTGATGCTCGCCATAATCACGAGTGCAGATAGTGCCCAGATCCAAACAGGTACATCTGGATACCACATCTTCATATAAATACCTACGGCTGTGATCTCAGCCATACATGTTACGATCCATAAGAACCAATAGTTCCAGCCTGTTAAATAACCGGCTAGTGGACCAATATAGTTTTTAGCATAACGGCTAAAAGATCCGGCAACAGGTTGGTGAATCGCCATCTCACCTAACGCTCGCATAATGATGAACATTACAGATCCGCCTAATGCATATGCTAATAAAATTGCTGGCCCCGCCATTTCAATTGCTGAAGCTGACCCTAAAAATAAGCCCACTCCAATAGCGGCCCCGAGTGACATAAGTGTGATATGTCGTTCTTCGAGCCCACGATGTAATTCTTGTTTTGGCTTCATTTTTATGCCTCCCTTGATGTATATGATGAAGCGCTTTCACTCAGGTATCATAACACATTTCGACAAAAAGAAACAATTCGTTTTCATTACGATAAAAAGCCCTAAAGCCCTATTGTTACAGGGCTTTTTTGGCAGCTTCTTTAAAAACAGTTAAAATATCCTCAATATTTTCAATCCCAACAGAAATTCGGATTACATTTTTATTAATCCCCAATTTTTCGCATGTTTCTGCTGGTAATGAACGGTGTGAAGTTCCGAGTGGATATGAGACCGTTGTCTCTACACCAGCAAGTGTTGGAACGATATGAACCCAATCCAATGATTTAAAGAATGTGTGCACGTTGCTTTTCTCGTCGAGTTCGATCGTAACAATTGATGAATTTCCGTTTTCACTCACGTATTCTGGGTAGTAGACGGTTTTAATTCCCTCTGTCTGTTTAAGCTGGTTTGCTAATTCTGAGGCGTTCGAGATATGACGCTCCATTCGCACGCTTAACGTCTTTAATCCTCTGGAAGCTAACCACGCATCAAACGGTCCTAGATTACAGCCAAGGTGAATCATTTTCGCTTGAGCTTTTGCGATTAACTCCTCTTTTCCTACTACTACACCTGCTGTCACGTCGCTATGTCCGTTTAAATATTTCGTCGCACTATGAACAACAAGATCGACACCTTTCGTATACGGCTGAAGTACATAAGGTGTGGCGAATGTATTATCAATCATCGTAGTAAGATTATGTTCTTCTGCAAGAGCAACAAGTCCCTCTAGATTCTCTACACGCAATAAAGGATTCGTTATGGATTCTGAATAAATGAGTTTGGTGTTGTTACGGATGTTTCGTTTAACCTCATCTAAGTCCTTGAATGAAACGAACGTGGTTTCGATTCCAAAGCTTTTGAGGTCATCAGAAAGAAGCTGGTAGGTTCCACCATATAAATCATCACATGCTAGTATATGATCACCAACTTGTGCGACCGCTAAGATACCAACTAAAATGGCTGACATACCGGATGATGTCACAACACCGGCAGGAGCTTGTTCGAGGTTTGCGACACCACTCGCAAAATCGTTTTGGTTGGGGTTGTTCATACGTGTATATAAGTAATCGTTCTTTCCTCTAAAATAATCCTCTAGGTCGTCTAGATCGTTAAAAGAAAAAGCTGATGTCTGATAGATCGGATTGATCTTACTTACCGACTTCACACTATTATGACCACTTGCATGTACGCTGGATGTATCAAAATGAACATTCTTCATGATATATGGCCTCCCCATTGTTTTTTATCTTTTAGTTTAGCATAAAATTGGTGGGATATTGTGTAGAGAAATGTTGGTTAGTGCTTGTGATGTGTGTTAGTTAGTTGCTGGCGTAGTTTTAAGTATTAGCTAGTGGCTGTAGTTGTCGAAAATTCGATAAAAATTTTATCCGTGAAATTATGAAGCTTATCCGTGAATATATGGAGAATTACCGTGAATAAAATCACGATTACCGTGAAATTATGTGCGGTGGAGTTGATGGGGAGAGCTGATTAGGGGATTTTTGTGTGGCATCTGAGGTGTTTTAGTGACTTTTTGGCTTGGGTGTTGGTTGTCGGAGCTGCTTGAGGGGCTTTTGGGATGGATTTTGGAGTTTTTGTTTTAAGAATATCGGGAGGTGGAAGATGGCTTTGGCCATCTTCTTCGTATTTTGAGGGTTGTGAGGAGGTTTGAAGCGTTAAAGAGTGCGTCTCGCGAATACCACTATGGGTATCTCCTGGTCCTAATTAAGTCTAAATAAGAAAAATTAAGTCAAAATGAGAGCGAATTAAGTCGGAACAGACCACAATTAAGTCTAAAAGCAAAAATAAAGGCGGTTCGCTAAATCTCAACAACCGCTCTCAGCCAGAACCAAGCGCTATACCCCCGAGCTCGAGCCTTCCATCCCCAGCCTCCATAATCAGAAGTTTGGCAACCGCCAAGCCACCTTTTTTCTTTTCTATCTTTTTAAAAAACACAAAAAAAGAAGATGGATTTT
>JAEACG010000018.1 GCA_016401345.1 Fictibacillus nanhaiensis
TTTTAGGTTTTAGTATTTTGTTTCCCTTAATTTATTCATTTATTTTAATGAAGAGTGTAATGGATCATTTTAAGTCTATTCTTTTTCAGCTTTTTAACTTTATCTTTATTTTGGGTATGGTTTTGTTTTTTTGGGGACTTTTATTCGGATCCTATTACCTTACTAACAATGTAGTATATCAACTTTTCAATGAAAGAGAGTACGATCAGTTAATGAATCACGGTGATGACAGCCAGATAATCTTTTTGGTTTATAAAGGGTTAAGTCCGTTTTATGCTTTCCCGGCATCCATCAACATTGAACAGCCTCTTTCCTATGTCCCTTTTATTGAGTTTATCGTTGGCTATATTTTTAATGCTGCCTTCGTTGGATTTTTCATTTCTTACCTTGTGTCTAAATTGATTATACGTGAACAAGAAAAAACAGAAACCACTCAAGAGTCGTAACTCCTGGGTGGTTTCTTCTCTTTATTGGTGCGTTTTATACTCGACTTCTCTCTCCCCTTGAGGTGTAACGAGAGTTTCTTCAGAAACTTGATACTTCATAGACGTCCTCCTACATCGTCAAATGTATGAAAATAGATAGTACCTTACATTCGAATCCTTTAAAATAAAGGATTCTGTCTTCACATCCCAAGTTGTATACTAAAATCATACATTCAACGTACGATTTTTAGGTGAAAGAAGTGAGGATATGAGAAAGAAAGCTCTTTACAACGTGCAGCCCCTCAGGACCCAAGAAGAAATCAACGACTTAAAATGGAGTTTGGAACGCTACTGTAGCCCCCGAGACCTCTTTTTGTTCGTGTTCGGCATCAATACCGGCTTGCGAGTCTCCGATCTCCTTCCGTTACGAGTCTCAGACGTCCGGGACCGGACCCATGTATTGATTATCGAGAAGAAAACCGGCAAGAAGAAACGGTTCCCGATCCTGGCCCTGCAAAGTGAGATTGTTCGCTATACAGCTAGTATGAAGCTCCAAGAGTATCTGTTTCCGTCCCGAAAAGGAAACAGCCCGATCACGACCACACAGGCCTATCGGGCACTCGTAAAAGCAGCAAGTATGATCAATCGGGATGATATTGGAACACATACAATGCGGAAGACATTTGGCTACCACTACTACAAACAGACAAAAGACATCGTGACGCTTATGGAGATTTTCAATCATTCTGCTCCCTCCATCACGAAGCGTTATATCGGTATCACACAAGATGAGATTGATGAGAGTTTAAAGAACTTTCTGCTATAAAGGTTTAACAACTGCAACTTAACCACCATTCAAAGGTGATCAGCAGTTGTAAAAAAAAACTTACACTAGACTCAGCGTTTTGTCCTTTTCATACCATTTTGCTTGCATGTTATACATTTTATAGTACTCTTTTTTATGATTCATAAGTTCATTGTGTGTTCCAGTTTCTACTATCTCTCCTTGACTCATAACAATAATTTTATCAGACATTCTAGCAGCCGCCATTCTATGAGATATAAATATAGTTGTCTTATTTTGAGTCAGTTCAATGAATTTATTAAAAGTCTCTAACTCGGATTGAGGATCAAGAGAAGAAGTCGGTTCATCTAGAACAATAATACTTGCATCCTTAAATAGTATTCTGGCTAAGGCAACCTTTTGCCATTGTCCGCCTGATATATCTTCACTATCAGAGAAAGCTTTCCCTAATCTTGTATCGTAACCATTCTTAAACCTTTCTGACAAATATTCTAATCCACTCTTCTTACCGACTGAAAACAACTTTTCTTGATCATTCGCTTCTTCGATTTTTCCTAAAGTTATGTTCTCCTTAATAGTAAATGCATACTTAACAAAATCCTGAAAAATTACTGACGTATTTCTATATAAGGATTGTCTGTCAAACTCTTTTATGTCTTGATTATCGTAAAGTATACTTCCCCTGTAATTACTATATAATCCAATTAAACATTTAACTAATGTACTTTTGCCAGAACCATTCTCTCCCACAATAGCAACTCTTTCACCAGGGGCAATATTTAACGAAACTTTCTTCAAAATTTCTTGATGACTATTAGGATAGTTAAAGTATAAATTTTCGATGCGAATCCCTTTTTCTAAAGGTAATTGCAATTCAGCTGTTTTGTTTCCAGAATCATTTTCTTCTATTTGTAAAAATTGATATAGATCTTCAATATAGAGGCCTTGTTCGTAAACTCTGGCAAGGTTAGAAGAAATACTATTTATACTCCTTTGTGCACCTTGTACTGCTTGTCCTGTAGCTACAAAGTCTCCAATGCTTAGTTTATTATTTTTTAATAGCCATACAACAATTAAAGCTGCCCCACCGTAAAGTAATGAAGTACTCATATCTAAATAAATATTAGCTGTTTTTTCCTTTTTAATTAATTTAAACATTCTAGAATTATTTTCTTTAAATAAATAACTCCATTTCTTTAGAAAATGATCTTCAAGACCAAAAAGGCGTACCTCCTTATTACTTTCTCTATTACATATCAGAGAGTTTAAATAAGTCGCTTCTCTAGCAATTGGTGTTTGGAAACGCATTAAGAAAAACTTTTTATTTCCGTATTTAGCTTGTACTAAAAACATCGGTATAGCAGCAACTAAGCTCACCAGTACTAAGCTCCAATGAACATATAGTAAAAAATATAAGTAAGACAACAAACTTATAGAATATTGCATTATGTCTAAAACACTTTTAATAGGAGATATTATAGTACTCCCCCTTATACTCTTTACTCTATGATATTGATTATGAAATTCTGGATCTTCAAAGTATTCATACGGTATTTTCATTGCTTTTTTGGAGATTTATTTAATACAGGGTATAACATTTTACAAGCTTTACAACCATATGTTGTAAAGAGCACAATGGTACCCTCATATTCCTTGTTACTTAGATTAATAAGCTCCCCATTATAGGATAGGATTTCTTTTAAGGGGAAAGTGCTCCCTGTCGGAAACCCAACATCACTCTCCCCAAAAGACTTTCTTTTCTGTGCCTGAGCTATCAGATTGTAAAGTTTTATAACCATAATAGAAATGATCACTACTAAAACCCATAAAATAATGATTGATAGATTCATATTTTCCTCCGTCTTACTTTAACTTAGACACAAAATTTGTATACGCAGAAAGTAATAGATGGATTAATATTAATCCAACTGAAAATAAAAACAGATTGGCAACTTCGGAGAAACCAGCATATTCCACCCCTGATTTACTATCAGTTACTATTAACCCTAGACTTAGTAAAGTTATTATTAAAATTCGAACTAGAGTTTTAATTCCTAGCTTCTCTTCAGAAAGAGATCCAAAGCAACTACATTTAACTTCAGACTTAATATTTATAGTTCTGATAGAAATTGTCGCAAAAACTAACATTAAGCCACATATAGAAAAACTTGTATATGTTTTTGTTTTATCAAATAGAATTAAAAATGAAATCAATATCTCAAATACAACTAAAAGTATCGATAACTGCATGGACCAATTTTTATGTATTCCTATTTCCTGGACAGTTTTATTGAAACTAGACAAGGAAAACATTTTTGTTATTGCTGAAAACAGAAATAAAACACATAAAAGGCATTGAAAGAATAAAAGCATTTCCATCAAAGTACTCCTTCCTATTTAGAAATTTCAATTTTCTATACTAGTTAATTAAATACGAGCGTCAAAATACCTCCCCTTTATTTCAAATAATTTCAAAATTAGGATATATTATCCATTTTTATAATTTGATACATTTAAGAAAAGTGCTAATGTTCCTATTTTTTATGATTTGAAACTTTAGGCTATCGTTCTACTTACTAAGGACGAGCATATATTTGAAAGAGTATTGAGGAGGTAATTTTATGCGCGTTTCCGGAGTGACGGTACGTAAGCGATTAATTATTATTTTTATTTTTGGACTGGCCTTCTTTTTTATCATTGCCTTAAGGCTTGGGTATGTTCAATTTGTTCTAGGTGAAAATTTAACTAATCGTGCTTTAAACTCTTGGAGCAGGGATATTCCGTTTGAACCTAAAAGAGGAGAAATTACAGATCGTAATGGTGTAGCTTTAGCGACAAATATAAGTGCACCTACAGTTTTTGCTGTACCTAAACAGATTGGTGATCCAAACCACACAGCTGAAAAACTAGCAGCTACCTTAAATATTTCAAAGAATGAAGTGTATAAACTAATTACAAAGAATGAATCAAAAGTACGAATCTATCCGGGAGGTAGAAAAATTAGTAATTTAAAGGCAAAAGAAGTCAGTTCTTTAAATTTGCCAGGAATTTTCGTAGCAGAAGATAGCAAGAGGCATTATCCATATGGCTCATATCTTTCCCATGTCTTAGGATTTGCAGGTATTGATAACCAAGGATTGACTGGTCTTGAATTATATTACGATAAACAATTAAACGGAAAAGCAGGGCATGTCTCCTTTTTCTCAGACGCTCGTGGCAGAAGAATGCCATCCTTATCCGATAAATATGAAAAACCCAAAGATGGATATGACCTTCGTTTAACTATTGAAGCAAAAGTTCAAACGATTATAGAGAGAGAATTAGATATTGCTCAAGCAACTTACAATCCCGATGGGGCAATAGCTATAGCGATGAATCCAAATACTGGAGAAATCTTAGGGATGAGTAGTAGACCTGACTTTAATCCTGAGGAATATAAGCGCGTCTCACCTGAGATTTATAATCGAAATCTACCTGTATGGGCGCAATACGAACCAGGTTCTACATTTAAGATTATTACACTGGCTGCAGCACTTGAGGAAGGAAAAGTAGATTTAGAAAAAGATCATTTTCATGATCCAGGTTCAATTGAAGTAGCTGGACGTAAACTAAGATGTTGGAAAGCTGGGGGGCATGGTAGTCAAACCTTTTTAGAAGGGGTACAGAATTCTTGCAACCCTGGTTTTGTTATCTTAGGACAACGATTGGGCAAAGAAAAACTGTTTTCTTATATTAAAGATTTCGGATTTGGTGAAAAAACAGGAGTAGATCTTGCAGGCGAAGCTAAAGGAATCTTATTTTCACTTGATCGTGTTGGACCACTAGAACTAGCTACTACTGCCTTTGGACAAGGGGTATCCGTTACTCCAATTCAGCAAGTTGCTGCTGTTTCCGCAGCTATCAATGGTGGTTACTTATACGAACCCTATATTGCTAAAGAGCTAGTTAATCCATTAACTGGACAAGTAATAAGTAAACAAACACCAAAGTTAAAAAGAAAAGTGATTTCAAGTGAAACTTCAAAAAAAGTTCGACATGCACTTGAAAGTGTGGTCGCCCAGGGTACGGGTACAAAAGCTTTTGTAGATGGATACCGTGTAGGGGGTAAAACAGGGACTGCTCAAAAAGCAGAAGGTGGCGTTTACTTAAAAAATAATCATATTGTATCTTTCATTGGAATGGCTCCAGCCAATAAACCTGAAATAGTTGTTTACGTTGCTATTGATAATCCAAAGGATACTTTGCAGTTTGGAGGAGTTGTATCCGCACCTATAGTAAAAAATATTATTAAAGATAGTTTGCCTGCAATGGGGGTTCCAAAACAAAAAAAACAAATAGAAAAGAAGAAAATATGGACTGATCCTACTGAAGTAGTGGTCCCTAACTTAATAGGAAAAAAGACAAAAAACATTTCAAAACTTTTATACGATTTAAAGATCGAAACATCAGGTAAAGGAGACTATATCATTCAACAAGCTCCTCAACCTGGGGTGAAACTTGAATCCGGAAAAAAAATCCGTCTATTTTTAGGTCCTAAAAAAAATAGTAACTAAAATAAATTTACCAATATTTCATACTGTAAAACGAGTGCCAGAAGACCTCATATACCCGTGTACGTTGGGTGTGTGAGGTCTTCTGGCGTTTACGAGATTCACTAGATCAGCAGCAAGCCTTTACCCATAAGGAAAATTAGCGAAATCGAACCGTAACTAACATATAAATTGAGTATCCTTTGTGTTATCTATCCATTTACGCATACCATTACTATTTTTCTCTGCATATAAACATACATAAACTCACTTTCATCAAATCTTCTTCCATGTTATTAATTCCACCAAATAAACACATTTAGATGGATTCTTCTCCATGGTTTTATAGCTATAATCTATAAAATAAAATTACCCAAAACAGCCACTTCTAACTAAAAAAACAGCCCGGATCACCAGGTGTTCAAATGACCCCACATAGGATGATGTTGCCTGTGTGGGGTCATTTGATTTTCGGAGCTATAGCAAAGAAAAAACCTGGTGGTCCGGGCCTGTCATAGAAGGAAAACCTAGACTCGCATCCCCTTAAAATGAAAAACTAATCTATTCAACAGATATTAAAGACTTTTTAAACCCTCAATTAGCGATGTCTTCTCCAATATTCCACACCATAATCTAAAGCTATACAAATAAAGATACAACCGATTAAAACAATAGCCTCAATCAAAAGAATCCGCCCCTTATAAAATACGCTTACAATACTAGCAATTCATTTTCTTTCTACGCTAAAGGAGCTGCTTCCTTGTATGCTTCCAGGAAAGTCTTATACACTCCTAACTGCTAGACTATAAACAGAGGAGGATAAAGACTGAAGTGTTAAGGCCATAGGAGCACTCCACACAAGAAATAAGAAAAAAAACAAGAGCCCCATAAAGGGGCAGGGACTACGTCCCCTTAATATAAAGAGACAGACCACTAGTAAACTTTTTCATCTATTTTTAACCTCTTTTAAAAGTTGTGCAATTCGTTGCTGGCTCAGTCCTAATTTAATACCTAGCTGCTTTTGAGTTGCATTAGGATACCTATCTAGAGCTTTCTGGAGTAGCCAGAGCTTGTCCTCTGTCTTTTCCTTTTGAGCTTTAATATAAGCATTACGAGGCTTCATTCCTTCTTTGCGTCGTTGCTCTCGTTTAGCCTCGGTGTTGCGTTTTCGCTTTTCATTGCGCCCAATAATTGTCTGCAGCTGCACCTGTTCGTCTTCCGTAATATCGAGCCATTCGATGATCTTAGCGTTCTTTAGGTTGTAGCCGGCTCCTGGATAGCCTTTTTCTTTGGCTACCGCGTTCGCCTCTTCGGTATTTTTGGCTTTCCATGCCTTCTCCGCACTCTTCGTAGCACGAATCACTTCTTTTTCAGCCAATGGTTCCGTGAACTGTGAGTTAAAGATTAACGTCTGCCTTAAAGCTTCTTCCGAATCTGCAACATAGCAACATTGCCAGTATCGATAGAGAAAGAGAATCGTCTCGCGGTATCCTTTTACATCATGATTTCGTAGTTCCACAAGCTTCACGAGATCAAGCAGACGCGCATGGTGTAAAGAGTATGTATTAAAAAGCCTTTCAACAGTCTTACGGCGTCCTCGTGTCTTTTTCTTTGGTTGAAGGTCTGGTAAGTATTCGTTTTGAATATCACGAAGTACATATCTATAATCATGACGGTATTGAACTTGGACAGCCTCTCCATTTTTGGAATTAATGCTGCCATCAAGACGGAATACACGTGCAGCATCCGTCGCTCGTGTGTCTCCTCCCATTGCTTTCAACTGTTGTACAAAATGATTTTGCACAGCTTGCCATAAGGGAAGTGCCTGATAAGGGACAGGATCAATCAGCCAGACGAGAACCACTCCCCGGCCGGAGAAGATAATAAGACTTGGTTCTGGAATACTTTGATTAAAAAACTCTAATTCTAGTTTTCCGATAATCCATTTCGGATCATAGTTTAAGAGATAACAATCTAAGTCCACGTATAACGAACGTAATTGGCGTATGAGTTCAATTTGTCGCTGAGGCTTATAAAAGGTATTCTGAGAGAAATAAACGTCCTCTCCGAGCCATTTTGAGAGTTTGAGAGCCAGTTTCTTCGGCTTCACGTGAAATTGCTGAAATCCTTTTTTTGTTTTCTTCGCAAGGGTTATGTAGCCATCGGCTTCATGATGATGAAACCATGCATGATATTTGGCGCGTTCGTAGGCGTTTAAATTTTCCATATAAAAATCCCTCCAGTAGTGGAAGGAATCGCATACTTTGTGATAGAATAACCACATAACAACATAAATATAGGTATACGATACCTTAGTATTTCGAGAGAATCCCAGGACCCGCCAAAGTCAGAGGGATTTTTCTCGTTTCTAGGACTAATTCTATCAAACTTTTAGTTTCCCTGCTGTAACTATATGAAAAAGCCCCCATTAGCTTGGGGGCTTTTTCATATAATCAAACATCCTGTTCATCCATTTTAAGTCTTTTTATAATTAAAAAAGCATTAACACATTGGTATATAGAAATTAAATTAAAGAGCAAGCTAATTGAATAATCATAGAGAAACGATAAACCTAAACTTATAAATGCACTGATAAAAAGATTCCAGACTTGAAGTTTTTGTATACAGCGAAAGGACCACCAAAGATTAAGAATGAAAACAACAACGGCTAATACTTTTACCAGTTCTATATTAAAATCCATACTAATCCTCCTTATTCTCTTTAGGTGTTATGGCTGGTGGAACACCATAAAATTCTGGCACATCCCCTTCAACAAAAAGATCTCCTAATTTTATTGTTGAGGTGATTTTAGCTTCTTCAGAAGAAAATGGAATGACAATTTGAGTATTTACTTCAACATCCAAAAATACCTCTAGATACGTATTATTTATTCCAGATTCTTTTATTTTCGTCTCGACCTTTGATGTTACATCGCCCACGATCGTCATTTTAACAGGGATTTTAGGTCCAAAGTTCGCAAGAAGTGAGTTGTTGGTAGAAAGACCTAACGGTATATAATAAACCGTACCCGGGATATAATTTTTTTTATTTTCGCTATTAACATCTGCTTGATGACTAGCCTGCTCAAGATTCTTATGAATACGCTCCGTAGTAGTTGCTAATATTTTGCTATATATTTTAGGATTAAAACTAACTAAAGATTTACCAGTGTTTTTTTGATGGAAAACTACAAGGTCGTCCATTTCAGAGGGTTTAACAATTTCTTCTGAAATAGCATTATTTATTGCTTCTGAAGCAATTTTTTTTGCCTCAGTATTCGCTATGTCCATTAATGTAGGTTTTATGTTATTGTCGACTAACCATAAAGCTTGTAAAGTAAATAGATTAAAAAGAATAAAAGAAATTAATAAAACATATTTAAACGGCAATGGACCCTTTCTTGTCGGAATTCGCCTTCTTTTAAAATGCATATAAAACCCTCCTAGAGTTAAAATATGCGCATTCTCTAATAAAAAGAAACAGCAATACTTAAACTATATCTGACACCTCATACAAATGAGTTTAGATATGGAACAAATAAAATAAATCCCGAATACCAAATATATCCGGGATTTAAAAATTTATTTTTTAATCATAAAATTTTACCGTTACAACATCATGATCAATAAGAGTTAGATCAAATTGTACTTTATTACCCGAAGATAGGCCGGAAAATTCAATGACAGCCTTACCAGAGGAATTAAACCCTGTTGCTTTTGTATCTCTCCATACACCATTAACATACATTGCAGCTCCAACACTGTTTGAATCAGCAGCACCTGTTATTTCAAGTTTGAAATTCCCACCATCAGTAGCTGTATAAACATCTGTCAGTACATTCCCATTAGACGGAATAGCAATATACTCTGTACCTTTAAGCTGCCATCCAGTAGCCGCAAAAGCGTTTGAAGGCATTAACAAAGCCACTAATACTAGTAACGTAATACCAAACTTTTTAATCTTCAATCTACGCACCACTTTCCATTAATTTTTACAGCCCACTTACTTATGTAAATAAATTGAACTGGTATATCTAGATATATTAATGCTTGTCCTTTTATATGTGCATTCAAAATAGATGTATTGGCTTTGGATAACTAACTCTGGTGAAATAAATTCATGCTAGTATTTTTCAATTGACGGTCATCTCACTTTTTTCTTGTAAGATTAATATCCATGTCTATTCCTAATTTTGCTTTTATTTCATGACGGACGGCTCTCGTAATTCTCGGTTTAATCTGTTTAAAAAGTTTCTGTTCCTCGATGATCTCTATTTTAAGAGACTCAGGTGGATTCTCTACTTCAATGGACATAAAATTACTTTTATACCCATTCTCTTTTAAAATCTTGTTTGCGACAGCAAAGATCTGATTAGTTAACCGAGTTTCTTGTTTTTCTTCTTTGCTCATAATAGGTTCTCTATCCGTCCCTGCTGTTGTACTGAAGTACGTGATTACAAGGAATGAAAGAACGCCAAATAAAACAACAAAAATAATAACTTTCCACGTTCCCTTCATTTGATTACCTCCGAACACAATCCTTTTTATACTATACGCTTGTACTATAGAGATAGACCTGGACTACTTGTTGTATTGAATTTCTAAAAAATGTACCCTAAAAGAGGAAAGCTAAAGTACTTCATTGAAACTATAAATATATATATTAATCATGTTTAACAAGCTTTATAAAGTTCTATACTTTAGCTTGAAGTGAAGGGAGTTTTATACTTGAAAGAAGAAGTGCAATACACATCTGGCGACATAGCTAAAGATCTCGGACTCAGTAAAACAACAGTACTCAACTATATAAAAGAGTTTCATTTGGAAGTAAGAAAGAACCCTAACAACGGTTATCGCTATTTTACAGTTGAAGATCTACAGCAACTGAGAGATATACATAAGCTTTGTCAAAAAAACGGCAAAGAACAGGCGTTAAAGGAATGGAACTTATCTACGAGAACCCCAATAGACATGGGGGAAGCACTCGAGTCTGTAATGAAGAAGTATAAAGAGGAAGAACAAACCCTAAAACAAGCTTTAAACAGACAAGAACAGATTAATCAGGCACTAGTTAGCGAAGTCGCACAACTAAAAAGTATGGTTCAAGGTATCAGTTCTACCAGTCGTCAGGACATAGAAGAAGTCTTTTTGGACCGTTTTCCGTCTGTCATGAAAGAAGTACTACAAGAGAAGGATCAAAAGATTGATGAGTTGAAACAAAAGTTAGAAGATGTAGAGAAGCTTATGAAGAATGACCGGGATGCAATATTACTAAAGGTTCTTCGAGAGACACAAGAAACCAAAAAAGAGATAGCTGCCATGAAAGAAGAACCAAAAGAAAAGTCAGGTTTTTTCTCACGTCTATTCGGAAAGTAAAGACCACTGACACATTAAATCCATACTAATGTCCATATAAACGCCATCAGCAACACGTTTTTCCTGACAAACATCTAAAAAAAGCGTAAGCTAACAGAGACTTCTCTCTTTTTTATAAATAAGACCAAACAAAACCAAGGATCTACAGATCCTTGGTTTTGTTATGCATTCTTACATATTCTATGTTATTATTGTATATACGTATATACAATATAACCCGTTTAACCATTTTACATTATGGACATAACATATAAGGAGGAAATCCAATAATGGGTATGGTGAAAGAGATGGAAATGGAACGTAAAGTGACGAAGGTAGGAAATAGCTTAGGAATCAACATGACCGAAGCTCTTAGAAAAATTGGAGCTATACAAGGTGATTTGTTAGCTGTAGAAGTAGATGGCGATGTGATAAAGATTACGAAGAGACAGCAGAAGGTTTCTCTTCCCGAAGGATTAAGCCCTGATTTCTTTGATGTGCTTAACAGCACCTTGAACGAGTACGATGAAACCATTAAAGGATTAAAAGATAGATAATGAATGTCGTTCGATATTTAACGGAAACGGAGATTGTAGCCATCAATTTATATCTCATTAAGAAATACAGTCCGAGTGAAAAAGAAGGAGTAAAAATTCCTTCTCTGCTAAATTCAGCTGTTCACAGACCGCAACAGTCCGCCTTTTTAGAAGACAGATACGGCTCTTTGTTTGAAAAAGCTGCAGCTCTCTTTGATTCACTTGCTAAAAATCACGCTTTTCATAACGGGAATAAACGAACGGCGTTTGTTTCTATGGTTCAGTTTCTAAAATACAACGGTTATCGTTTAACGGCTCCTCAAAAAGCAGCTGAAGACTTCACGGTTGATGTTGTTAACCACGTATACTCTTTTGAAGAGATCACAGCCTGGATTGAAACCAATAGTCGGCCCATAGGCTGATACCGCATAAAGAGCCTTTTTTTATAATGAAGGCTCTTTATGCGGCATATACTTTTTGCTAAATACATTATATAGAAATGATTTGTGTTTATATAGGGATAACTCCAACTTTTTAACACATTTCCCACGCTAAGGCTGGAACCCTTGGTATTAGAGACCATTCCCTTAAATGGTCGTTTTAGGGAGTTGTGAATAACAACGATCTGATAGTTAAAAACTACTTATTTCTGTTCCCTTAATCCATCCCTAAAAATAATTGTCTTTTTATAAGGTTATTTACCTTAGAGGAACTCAGCTTAAAGTAAGGAAAAACCTCATTCTACTACCAAAAAATGTCTCAACGTGGGTTTTACGTCAAAATGTTGGTGGGACCCCTAAAATAGTCTTTCGTTTCAAAAACAAAAGAACACCATCTTCTTGGAAATGGCGTTCTTTTTATATTTATGATAAATCTATTATCTGTGCGGAAGGTGCATGGACCTTAACTACATTTATTCCATTTTCACAACTCTGTTTAGTCGTATAAGTTTCACTCGTAGCAATTATCTGGGCGTTACTTGCTTTTAAAACAAAATAGTATTGATAGTTCGAGCTAGTTTTTATCTCGTATGCACCAATAACAGCATACCGTTTAACACTGTCTACTCCGTTAAGACAGTTTTGTTTTGTCGTATACATTTCACTTGTAATGATAGTTTCTCCGTTAACCGCCTTAAAAACAAAAAAATATTGATAATTCAAACTCCTTTTAATCTCGAACCTCGCTGCCATTCTATCTCTCCTTTTTTAATTACATTTATTTCTATTTATAGAATATCAGATAGTTGCAAAATACACAAACAAACGTTCTGTTTCAATTCCCGTAAATTACTAATGGAACGCTCCAAATTTATATTATATTACTGATTGATTTTACTTTGTAATCGTCTCTTTACTTAATTATGTACACGCCGATAACACATTGGGGGGGGAATTCCATGGAAAAGATACTAATCATTGTCTCAAGTATTTATGCGATTGTTTCTATCTTTTACACCTTGTCTCTAAGGTTAGAACAATTTGAATGGATTATTAAGCGTAAAAACAGAGTTAAGGTCGTTTCTTCTAGGGTTAAAAATAATCTTTCGAAAGAGATACAAAAGCTTAAGAATCCAAATGCTTATAAGAAGTTACTATACATAAATTCAAAAGTGCACCTTTTAATTATTGCTACTATATTAGCTCTTGGATATATCACTCTCGTACCACCAAGTAATAACATCATATTAAAGTTGCTT
>JAEACG010000019.1 GCA_016401345.1 Fictibacillus nanhaiensis
ATTTATCAAAATTTGTTATATCATATGAAATGTATTCCAAAGATTACAAATTCTACTATTATTTCCAAATAGTTTCATAATAGTAGTTATAAGGTCGTAGGTCTACATAACTTATGGGTTTTGAAATTGAATAGTACTGATTTTTCGGGGTTAATTAAAAAACTACGAATCTACTTATCTCGTACTGTTTAATTTTGTAAAAAAATATTTACTATATGGAAGGGGTCATTTTTAACATGGCTAACAAGAGAGTATTTAAAGTTGCAACAGCTTCAGCAGTTGCGGCAAGTGCATTAGTAGCAGCTGTACCGGCAAGTGCTGCTTCAGTAACTTATGAGCAAGCAGAAAAGCAAGTAAACGTAGCTCGTGAAGCTGCAAACGGCCTTCACGCTGAGTATACAAAGAACGCTGACTACAAAACAAAAGTAGACATTAAAGAAGCAAACGACGAGCTTAACCGTGCGAAAGCAAAAATCGCTGCTCTATCTGATGCTAAACAAAAAGCTTACTTATCTTCACGTATCCAAGGTACGATCGACACAGTTGCTCGTGCTAACGCATACAACAACGCAGTGCGCGTTGGAACTGAAATTCTTCCAGCTGCACACCAAGCAGTAGTTAAAGCTGCTGACGTTGAGTCTCTTAAAGAAGGAAATGTTCTTCTGGCTGCTAAAATCAAGCAAGCTAAAGAAACTTTCCCTAAAGTTTACGGTAAAGAAATGCAAACTAGCTTTGCTACAATGTACCTTACTGCAGAACTAGAAGCAGATCGTAAAGATGGACACTATGCAGCAATCACTGCTGACCGTGTTGCTGAAGGTCTAAAGCTTATCGCTGCTGGTAAAGTAGAAGAAGCAGAAGTTCAATACAAAAACGCTGAAGCTTCTTTCAAAGCTGTAAAAGGTCTTGCAACAATTAAAGAAATCATTGCTGCTGACTGGACTGAGCTTGGAAAGAAAATCGAAGCTGCTAAAGTAGCTAAGGTTGAATCTGTAAGTGCGATTAACCCTACAACAGTTGAAGTTAAGTTCAATAAGGCTATCGATAAAGATACAGTTGTAGCTGGTAACTTCTTTATTAATAACGATGCATTAACAGACGGAGGCACTTATGCTTCAGCAACTTCTTCAGTTTCTCTTTCTGAAGATGGTAAGACAGCTACAATCAAATTAGATTCATCAGTTAAATTAGAAGTTGGAACTGCATACTCTATTAAGGTTTCTAACTTAAAAGATACAACAGGAGCGGAAGTTGCATCTGCTACTAATCTAATTGTTTTTGAAGATTCTTCAGCTGCTACAGTTAAGGATGTAGTTGCTAAAGCTGGATCAAATGGTAAGACAACAACTGTAGAAGTTACTCTTTCTGAAACAATAAATGCTGCAACTGCGAAAGAACAATTCAGAGTTAACAATACTGTTCCTAGCTCAGTTAGCGTTGTAGGAAATGTTGCAACACTTACACTTTCAGCTGATATTGAAACTGGAAAAACTCACGAGCTTCGTTTAGTTGATGTTGCTGACTTGTCTGGAAACAAGACAAATGTTACTCAACAATTCTCAGTTTCTTCTGATACTACAGCTCCAGTAGCTTCTGTTGAAGTTAAAGATGAAAAAACTGTAGTTGTTAAATTTAATGAAAAAGTTCAAGCTGTTGCAGCTGGGAATGTAAAAGTTCTTAAAGGAAATATCAATGTTACAGGTACAATCGGTACTTTAAGTGCGGATGGTAAGTCTGTTGAAGTAGGAATTGATCCTTTAGTTTACGGAACAAACGAATCAAGTGCTAACCTATCTGTTGAAGTATCTGGCGTTAGTGATGTACTTGGCAATGCTATGACTAAATCATCTCACAGTGTGTCTGTAGTTAAAGATACGGCTGCACCTACAGTAACTAAAGTTGAAGGTGTAAAAGGAACTAGCAAAATTTCTATCACTTTCTCAGAAGAACTAGCAGGAAACGCTGGTGATGCTGTAACTGCTCCAACATTATTTAAAGACAATGTTAAACTTGGAGTTTCTTCAGCTGTTCTTAAAGCTGATGCAAATGGTAAATTAAATACTGTTGAAGTAACAACAAGTGTAGCACTTGAAGAAGCAGCATACCAAATCACTATCGGAGCAAACTCAGTTACTGATAAAGCTTTAGCTGCAAACAAAAATGCAGAAACAAAGCAAAGCTTCACTGCTACTATCCCAACTGGTGCAGCAGATAAAGTAAAACCAGAAGTAAGCGGAACTCCATCTGTATCAGGTGATGTTCTAACTGTAAACTATAATGAAACAGTAACTAACTCTGCTGTTGACTATAGAAATTATAAAATTGACGGAAACGTTATTCCTTCAAGCTCTGTATTGTACTTCGATACTAATAAGCAAACGGTTAAAATTGAATTACCAAAAGGATACTTTGCAGCTGATAAAGCTAATACTATTCTAGACATTGCTAACATTTCTGATGAAGCTGGAAACGTAATTAACAACTACTCAAAGATTAACCTTGCAGTCCTTGATACGAAGGCTCCAACATTAGTGGGTGCAAAATTAACTGCTAACGATAAGCTTGTTTTAGAGTTTAACGAAGATATCTCTACAGTGACTAACTTCAATGCTTCTAAAGTAATCATTAAACAAGCAGGAAATGTAGTTACTGGACTTACTACAGGTGCAACAGCTTCTGTAAGTGGTAAAGAAGTTACAATTACTTTGGATTCTGCAGGTGGTAAGACAGTAGATCTTTCTAAATCATACACTGTATCATTTGAAGCTGGTGTAGGACTTGTTGACCAAGCAGGAACAGATAACGACGTTACTGGAAACGAAGTTGCTCCATTTGCAAATAATGTTATTGTTGATGGTGTTGCTCCAGTATTAACTGTAACTGACATTTTTGCAGATACTACATTCAATGCTGCAACTGGTGTAATTGGGGTAACAGCTCCAGCTGTTTCTACTACTGCTTTTGCAGTTGCTAAAACAGATCTTAGCGAAGTTCCAACAAGCATCAAATTAGTATATTCTGATGCAGATGTAAATACTGCTGATGTTGTTGTGAACGGTACAATTGAAATGAATGCTAACCAAGATGCATACACTTACAGCTTTGGTGCTGCTAACTTAAGTAGCTTAACTGCAGGTACTGTAAACGTAAGCTTGGTGTTAGTAGATGCACAAGGTAATAAATCTACTAACTACAATGTAGTAACAGACGGTACAGCTGCTGCTCAAACAACTCTTACTCTTGTAAAATAATTATTGGATAAAATCGTGCTAAATTAAGGATCATTTGATCTTAATTTGGCACCCCCTTCCATAGGGAAAGAACCACTTTGTGACAATTGTCATATGGTGGTTCTTTTTTATAGTTATAAGTATTCTTGAAGCAGGCATCATACCTATTAAGAAAACAAATAAGTCTAAATACAGCAAGAATATAAATCTGTTTAAATAAAAGGGTCATTTGAATTAATTTTTTCTTATTCTATGTAATCCGACACTATAAAAAGTTCAGAAAAATATTAACAGAAAAACTGTTATATTGAAAAAAGAGAATTAGATTTTAATGGAAGCTGAGGGTTTAGATTGAGGGGGAATTTATTAATTGTTTAAAAAACTTCTGAATGTGGTCAAGAAATTTTTTATGGTAGCAATAATATATGTTACAACTCTGATTCTACTTTTATTGATTCTTGAAGATTACTCTGCAATAATTGTAAAACTATACACTACTATCCTAATATTATGGTTTACAATAATTACTCTTAAATTATCATCAAGGATGTTAATGAAACAAGAGGTCATATTTTTAAAAAAATCAATATATCAAAGATCCAATAACTTATATGAGTGGACAGGTAAATCTGATATCGAGAAATATTTCTTTTACAAGCTTTTAAATAAACCAGTAAAGGATAATGCTTTAGATAATTTAAGGGAAATTAAAGATATTTTTGTTATGATAATTGGTAACGATAAAAGGGATTATCAGCTTCTGAAAAAATATTTTGATGTCTATGAAAAAAATAATATCACAGAAAAATTCTCCACTATTTTCTGGGGTTTCTTAATTACGGTAAGTACCACTGCTTTGGTTAAGATAGGGACATCTCCTCCTGTAGTAGATAAGGTTTTTATTTTTTTTAGTTGGGAGGAAGGTGGGAAACTAAATTCTTTAAGATATTTAGAAACAATATTGGATATCTCAACATTTTTATTTATTATAGTTCTCTTTATCTTTTTTATAATTTCTGATTTCTCAAGAGATAAACGGAGAAATGAATTATTAAAATCAGTAATTGAGCTAATAATTGATGAAGAAAATGAAAAAACTAGTTTGCCCCTAAAATCAAAATAATTAAAAAACCCAAACATATTAAAAATATTAACAAGCTTTTTTGTATTTTTTTTATAAGTTGTTTTAGAGAGGGATGGAGAAATGGATACCCAAATATTAATAATAAGGAGTGAGAGAATTGGGTCATAAGATGAGTAGGCAGTTTTATATACAAGTTATTAAAGGAAAGGAATTTGATTTTAACGCTTTTAGAACAAGAGAAGAATTTGAATATTACTCTGAAGAAATTAAGAGATTTAAAGATAATCCAGAGAAATTTTTTGAGGAATTGGACCCTGAGATTCCATTGATACTACGTATTCAATTAATACCTAAATCTACTTGGGGTGTGAATGTAAGATCTAAAGTAAAAAAAGGCGATTGGGATAAAATTCGTAAAGCTATTTATGAAAAAGCTAATATGGAATGCCACATATGCGAAGGAAAATATGAGTCACTTGATGCACATGAAGTATGGGAATTTGATGAAGAAAACCACATTCAAAAACTTGTAGAAATTATCGGTATCTGCAAAGCATGTCATAATACTATTCATTATGGCAGAGCAAATATGATAGGTACACAAAAAGAAGCCAGGGACCATTTTTTGAAAGTTAACGAATGCGATATGGTTGATTGGCAAAATGAAGTATTACAGGCTAGGTTAGATGGTCTTCGAAGAAATGAAATAACTGATTGGAAGTTGGATTTATCACTTATTGAAGAGCAAGGATATGAAATTAAATAAAATATCACTCCTTTAAATCTCTTAGAAAATGAACCAATGATATATATATTAGTGAATTTACATATTAGACCTTACTATTATGCTCTTTTCCGGTATGCTTATCGTAGAACGTGATCTCAACTTGTTTCATCTATTATAGAGAGTAGTGTGAAGGTAATGAAGAGGATTAGCGCTGCCGCTCTTTCGTTTATCATCCTTTTAAGTGCATGCAATGAGAAAAAAGAAGTGCCTGCTACAGCTAGTAAAAAGGTAGAAGATAAAAAGGAAGAAGGTACAAAGGTAATCAATGATATTGAATATAAATTGTTATTCTTCAAAGGTTATGAGAGAGATAAAGATCTAGAAGAATATTACTTAGATGAAATTGAAATGTACAGTAATTACATGGATTCAGAAATTGGAAATCAATTAAAAAAGAGTTCAGAAGTGCTTGTTTCATTTAAACCGGGTAAAGGTCATACACAATCAGGTGCTGGATTTATCGATATCTATGTAGATGAGGAAGAATATTATGATGTGAATGCAGGTGCTTTATATCGTTCTAACTATAAAGAGGTTACCGATTCTAAGGATAGCTTTGCACCGAATTATATGATATCTGAGTATTATGCAGTTAAGTACGAAAGTGAGCTAGATTCGGAATTTCAATATTATGCAACCTTTAAAGATGTGGCAACTGCACCTAAGAATTTAGACATTCAACGACTATGGAACGATCAAGCATTTCTCCAGTCCTACAATTCCGACTGGGAAGACTATATCGATAGTATTTCGTTTGTCGACTATCTGATGAAAACGTATGGAAAAGAAAAAACATTAACATTAGTTACTGAGAATGATAATGAGTCCATTTATACAGCATTTGGTAAAAATCTTGATACCTTAATTAAGGATTGGAAACAAGCTAAATGAATATTCACCAAAGATGGGATCGATACTAATTTCGGTTTTTTATAAAAATTCAGCTAAAACACTGAACAATAGCGAAATATAACCGATATAACAAAGGGAATTAACGCTATTCTTTTGAATAGCTTACAAACATACAAGAACAAAAACCATTAATTTACATAAGATCGTTACCCAAGAATGTGAAGAATGGTGCGAATATATATTTTGTGCTGAAGCCTTATTGTGGGCTTCTTTTCTTTGGAAAATTTTTATAGACGCTTTCACAGTAATCGGCTATAACAAGAAATAGAGCTATTTTTATTTATTAGTTTGAACTTCAGGAGGAACACCATGTTATTTAGTTCAACCGTCTTTTTATTTTTATTCTTACCCATCGTTTTATTCACGTATTTTTTAGTACCACGCAGCTTTAGAAATGTTTTGCTGTTGGCTTATAGTCTGTTCTTCTATGCTTGGGGAGAACCTGTTTTCGTTTTGATCATGTTAGGCTCTATCGTGCTTAACTATTTGTTTGGTCTTGTCGTTGACCGAGTGCGAAATCGAAAACGTGCTGTAACTTGGGTCATGACAGCGATGGTGCTTTCTAACATCGCGATTCTGTTCATTTTTAAATATACAAATTTCTTTGTGGAAAACATAAACGCGGCATTTGATCTATCCATTCATGTGGACCCAATACCGCTGCCGTTAGGAATCTCGTTCTACACCTTCCAAGCGATGAGTTATGTGATTGATGTTTACAGAAGAGATGGGGAAGTGCAAAGAAACCCACTGAACGTGGCCCTGTATATCGCTTTATTCCCTCAGCTTGTTGCTGGACCCATCGTGCGTTATCAAACGGTAGCGGATCAAATTAAACACCGGATAGAGACATTCGGTAAGTTTGCTGAAGGTGTTAAACGATTTATTATCGGTTTGGCTAAAAAGATGCTTATCGCGAACAACGTAGGTTTCATTGCAGATGAAATCTTTAAGACGCCAGCGAACGAGCTTTCAGTAGGTATGGCATGGATTGGTATCATCGCCTATTCCCTTCAAATCTATTTTGATTTCTCTGGGTACTCAGATATGGCGATCGGCTTAGGAAAGATGTTTGGTTTTGATTTTCTAGAGAATTTTAAATACCCTTATATCTCAAGGACCATTTCAGAATTTTGGCGTCGTTGGCATATATCATTAGGATCATGGTTCAGGGATTATGTGTACATCCCGTTAGGTGGAAGTAAAAACGGCAAGTTGATGACGTATCGTAATCTTTTCATTGTTTGGTTTGTAACAGGCTTCTGGCATGGAGCCAACTGGACGTTTATCGCATGGGGCTTGTACTTCGGAATAATCATTGCACTAGAAAAAGCTTTCTTAGAAAAACTCATTTTCCGCATGTGGAGACCACTTCAGCATCTCTATGCATTAATATTGATCATCAGTGGTTGGGTTCTGTTTAGAGCAGATACGTTCACTTATGCGTATAGCTATCTAAAAGTAATGTTTGGTTTTGGAAATGCTCCTTTATTTGATGAACGAGCAGCATTCTACCTAACGAATTATTCCGTATTATTATGTCTTGCGATTATTAGTGCTACTCCTTTGTTCAAGTGGTTAATCGATAAATTACAAGCTACTGCTTCAAACAAGGTTTATGTATTAGGAAACGAAATTGGTGCACCGATCTATTACGCGACCGTACTTTTACTTTCTATTGCGTACATGGTGAACTCAACCTTCAATCCTTTCATTTATTTTAGATTCTAAGGTGGGCTATATATGAGAAAAATCATTGGAGAAAAAGTGTTAGCCGTTGCTTTTGTAGGATTGATCAGTACGGTGGGAGTAGGTATGGTGCTAGCGGAAGATACCAAAATTTCTGAGCTGGAAAACAGAGAGATGGCATCATTTCCATTAGTGGAAAAGGACGATGATCTGTTGTCTGGTGAGTATTTTGGGAAATTCGAAACCTACTATAACGATCAGGTCTATAAAAGAGAAGAGTGGCTGCAGCTTTATTCAAGCTTCAAAAAAGAGTTCATGAAAGAAAAAGAAGTGAATGGTGTCTTTCTAGGAGAGGATGGATACCTTCTACAAGCTGTCGATAAAATCGAGAACCTTAAGGATGAACACCAACAGATCAATAAATTCATTGAATATGGTGATTCAAAAGGTCTTGATGTATATTACACGATGGCACCTACAAAAGTGATGTCCAACAAAGACAAATTACCTGCTTTTGCAGAAGACTTCTCGCAAAAAAATATGAATAACTTTTTGGAAGGTTTAAGTCCGAAAGCGGAGCAAATCAATCTTCAGAAAAAAATTGAGAAAAAGAACCAAGAAGAGCAACTTTACTTTTATACAGATCACCATTGGAAACAAAAAGCAGCTTTCTATGGATATGAACAAGTAATCAAAGAGTTAAGCGAAAAACACCCAGAGGTTGGAGAACCTAAGAAACTCTCTGATTTTAATGTAAAAACATATAAAGAACCTGAGTTTTATGGATCTGCCGCACGCTTATCAAACAAAGCATATGCAGAAAAAGCAGATCAAATCGAGATTATGGAACCAAAAGAGGGTTACTATGGATACGATGTTTGTATCAAAGGAGAATGCGGAAAACCTTTCTACGATCTGAGCAAACAAGAGGATAAAGAGATGTATGCGGATCGTTATAATGTATATATGGGTGGAAACGCATCGCAGATAGTAGTGAAGAATGAAAAAGCAGACAATGACCTTAAAGTGCTGGTATTAAAGGATTCCTATGCAAATCCGATGATTCCTCTTCTAAGTGCTCATTTTAAAGAAGTACATGTTGTCGACTTACGTTTAAACGGTGGTAACATGTATGACTATCTTGATAAACAAGATCTGGACATGGTGTTATTTGTCCACAACGTATCTTCAGCTATTCAAACACCAAACCTTTATACGTTTGAAGGTAGAAGTAAATAAACCATTTAGAGCTTGCAGAGAAAGAATCTGCAAGCTTTTTCTATTCTATTTTCTTCCTAAAAGTATTTAACAATACCGAGACTTGTCGATAAGTATGAAAAAGGTATTGGGAGGAAAAGGTATGAGGTCTACATATACCAAACTTATAATTATCGTAACATTAATTCTGCCCTTCATCTCATCGTCTTCTTTAAAGGCAGAAGCAACTTTTAACAAGAAAATCTATTGGAATAATACAGTTAAGACCATAAAAAATGAACCTGTATGGAAAGGTGATACGCTGTGGCTTCCCATTGACGATATTTTCTCAGTGATAGGTGCCAAAGTGGGATGGGACAAAGGTAGGAAACAAGCAACGATAACTTACAAAGGAAGCAAGATCGTTCTGACGATGAATGTAGATCGTATTCAGCTTGGTGGAAAGTCGTTTAAAGTTCTTGAAAAACCTCAGATGTTCGGAAAAACAGCTATGATTTCGGAATTTACGATCGAAGAGCTAACAGGTTTGGATGTGGATCACAATAAGGAGAACAAGAAAATACATTTGAAGCCTAGTGATGTCTTAAATCAAGCAACAACAAATCTAAAAGTTCCTCTCCGGGAACATGCTCAGTTTGAGGTGAAAATAAAAAACAAGTCTACTCATTCTAAGCAAGAATACTCATTAGCTATTCCAGCTAAATACAGCAATCAGTTTAAAGTAGATAAGCAAAAATTAACTCTTTCGCCTGGTGCTGTTGGTCAATTTGTTATACAGTCTAAACAACCTTTAACAAAATCTGAGAAAAAGGAGTTGTATGTGAATATTTCTTCTTCATCGCAAAAATCTAACGTTCGTCTTTCATATGAAATATCAAATTATCAACTTTCGAAACATAAGCATCCAAACTCCTTTATAGGGGAACAAGAGCTAAATCGAGCGAAGCAAAGAATACATAATGTGCAATGGGCTAAGAATTATTGGCGATATTTAGAAGGGGAAGCTCAAAAAGCACTGAAATTAAAAGTGAAAGTGCCAGATGAATCAGCAGGACATTCCTCCTGGTATACATGTAAAGATGGGTCCCCCCTTACTAACCAGAACGGACATTTCTGTAAAAAAGAAAATACGTACTATTATGGCAACCGGTATGATGCAGGATACAGATTCTTTCAACACAATGAAGCTATTGCCGCATTAAAGACATTGTCACTTGCTTATGCGTTAAGTGGAAACGAACAGTACGGAAACGAAGCGGTAAGAATTATAAACGAGTATGCAAAAAAATACCCGAATTATGCCTTACAAGATCGTGGAGGTAGATTGTATTGGCAATCGTTGGATGAGGCAGTCGGAATGGTCGATATCCTAACATCATATGACCTGCTTTATACGTTTAAAGGGTTAAACGAGGCTAGTAAAAAGAATATCGAGCTCAACCTTATTAGACCGTCCATTGAAACAATAGCGAGTAGCTCCAAAGGACTCTCTAACTGGCAGGCGTGGCATATTGCAGCAATCGGTGTGGCGGGAACAGTATTAGGTGATACTTCTTACATTGAACGTGCTGTAAATGGGCCAGATGGATTCAATCATCTTATCCAGCATGGAGTCATGTCAGATGGCTTTTGGTGGGAGGGATCTATGGCTTATCATACGTATACATTGGCAGCTTTTAATATTTTGGGGGAAGCGGTCAGTAAATGGAACTATGACCTGTTTTCAAACGCTTCACTTAAACAAATGTTTAATGCGCCTATCTCGTATGCTTATCCTAACTTAACCTTGCCTGTTAATAACGATGGTGGAAAGTTTGGAGCTTCATTGATCAATACTTTTTCATCTAAAGGATACAATGATTATGAATCTGCCTATTCCCGGTATAAAGATCCTACTTATTCTTGGTTGCTAAACCAAAAATATAAATCATTGTATAGGAGAGGTGATTTTGCCTTATTTTTTGGAGAAGATGTGATCGGTAACGGAGAATCAACAGTCAAAAGTTCAAATTTTAAAGATGTAGGACATGGAATATTAAGGTCTAATGCACGCAAGAACGAAGACCAATTATATGTATTAATGGATTATGGTCCACATGGAGGATCACACGGTCACTTAGATAAGTTAGCCCTGGATATTTATGGTGCAAGAACGAATTTGGCACCTGATTTTGGAACTCCAGCCTATTCACATCCTTTGTATCGGTCATGGTATAAACAGACACTAAGTCATAATACTGTTGTTGTAGATGGGCAATCACAGTTAGAGTCAAAAGGAAAGATGGTTTCTTTTATCGATGAGGGTGACTTTAAGCATATGCATGCTGAAGCAAATTCCGCATACAAGGGGATTACGTATAATCGGTCTATCATGATGGATTCTGACTATCTCCTTGATTGGTTTCATGTTTCAGATCCGAGCAAAGAGCATCAATATGATTGGTTTCTACATGGAATGGGCTCGTTGAATACAACCGTTAAATCGAAATCGATAAAGGATACAGCATCACTATTCCATAATCAAAAAAATGGATATGAACAGCTCAAAAATTTATCGACAGGAACGGCTTTAACAGGATGGAGCGGAGAATTTAAGAATCAGACAGCAGGCATGCAGGTTTATTCTGTTCCGACATCAAATCCCGTTCAAGTCATAACATCGACAGGACCTGGCCCTTCACACCTTATGAATGCACAACCTGTTATCATCCAAAGAAAGTTTAGCAAGGAAGCTGACTTTATTACGATTATCCGTCCTTCTGAAAATGGGAAGATCAGTCAGATAAAGGGAACACTTCAAACGAAGAACAGTGTCACCATTGAACTAGAAAATGAAGATCATCACTATTATCAAAATTATAGTAAAGCGAACACAAACTCAAATCTGCTAGCAGCTAAAGCAGTTACTGAAAAAAATGCTACGTATCGAATTGATTCATCTATACTCTTTTCAGTAAATAAGGACCAATTACATGTACAGGTACTTCAATATAACCAATTAAAACAACTTAGTCTTTATTTAGATGCTAAAGGTATTAACTCGGTTTACCTAAATGGAAGTTCTGTAGACTATAAGTCCCTAGGTGATCGAGTTATGATCTCTATAAATAAATAGTTATAAGTTTCCCTCTCATATAAATAAATATGAGGGGGCTTTTTTGTGAAATGTAAATATATTCATATAATTTTATTTTGAAAACGTTAACAATTTAACCCT